>NZ_CM149665.1:1042500-1830000 GCF_056173265.1 Paenibacillus sp. QJM3NY_38 | reverse complement strand
GTGATTTCTTCCTTCACTCCGGTGTAATCCTTACTGCCCGGCTTCTTCTTGCCCGGGTTCGAACCACTGCCACTGCTCATCGAAACCCCGTCATCTGTGCCCGACTCCGAATATACGCCTGATGAAGGGATGTTCACGACCTCTCCAACCAGCAGGGCATTCGGATTTTTAAGCTGCGGGTTGGCATCAATAATTTCCTTCAGGGTTACGCCCCATGCCTTCGACAGTTTCCAGAGGGAGTCCCCCTGCTTTACCGTATGCTTATGGATAATGGGTTGGCTGCCGCCTGGTACCGGAACAGGCTCTGTCGGTACTTTGATTTTGGCACCGACATCGAGCTTATTCGGATCCACCAGCTGTGGATTAGCATCGATGATTTTCGCTAATGGAACGTCGTATTTTTTGGACAGCTCATATAGGGTGTCGCCTTCCTTGACGATGTGTATCTTCACGCCGCTAAAACCTCCTACACTCTTCTAGGCGTCATGTTATTCGCCCGCTTTCGTTACTACATCCTATGCACGGAATGGGCGATTGACATCCCTCTGGGCAAAAAAAATCCTTTCATCGACATGAAAGGATGGTTTAAGTCGTTTATTTAGCTGTCCTAAAACATTAGGATTCCCATACTTTATAACCGTCTTGATCCACAATTTTGCGGAATTCCTCGAGCAGTTGAAGCGTAATTGGACCAGCCTGCCCTTTTCCGATCATCCGTCCGTCAATTTCACGAGCGGCGATGACCTCAGCTGCGGTTCCAGTAAAAAACACTTCGTCTGCTATATAAACGTCATGCATGCTGAAAGGCTCTTCTTTCAATTTGATGCCGAGTTTATCGCATAAATCGATAATCGCTTGGCGCGTAATGCCTTCAAGCGCACCAAGGTAGCACGGAGGCGTGGTGACCACGCCGTTTTTCACGATGAAAATATTGTCCCCTGAGCCTTCCGTCACATATCCTTGTGCGTTCATCATGATCGCTTCATCCGCTCCCGCAAAGTTGGATTGGATCTTCACAAGAATGTTGTTCAAATAGTTCAGAGACTTGATTTTCGGATTGAGCGCATCCGGAATGTTGCGCCGCTGGGCTACGGATACGGCCTTCAAACCGTTAAGATAAGCTTCTTCAGAGTAGATCGCCAGCTGTTCCACAATGATCAACACCGTTGGTTTAGGGCAGCGACGCGGGTCCAGACCCAGATTGCCTGCACCTCGGGATACTACGATACGGATGTACCCGTTTCGCATATCGTTGCGCCGAATCGTCTCGGCCATAGCCTCCAGCAGCTCATCATATGCCAATGGGATGACTAAATCGATGGACTTGGCGGAATCGTACAGCCGATCCAAGTGTTCCTTGCACTTAAAGATGTTGCCGTTATATATCCGAATCCCTTCGAATATGCCGTCTCCGTACAGGAATCCATGATCAAAAACGGATACTTTTGCATTCTCTTTTGTGACGAATTCTCCATCCAGATAGATCCATTGCTCTGACATTTACTTAACCTCCATTTTCTCACTCTCGTACGCATAGCCCGGATAAGTACCCAGCACACGAACCACACATCCCAGAGCTTCAATCTCTCCCATGGCGGCGACCAACAGAACGGAATCTGCTGCGGCCATGACATCGATGTAAAAATAGTAATTACCAAGCTTCTTCTTCGTCGGACGGGATTCAATCCGCGACAGATTCAGGCGCCGCCAAGCAAACGCCGAAAGCACCTGATGCAGCGCTCCCGGCACATCCTCTGGGAGGGTCACGAGAATGCTGGTCTTGATGTGCTCCGGCGAACGGTTGACTAAAATCGGCTCGCGTCCGATTAATACAAACCGGGTGTAATTATTATCATGGTCGGTAATACGCTCGGCAAGCACGTTTAATCCGTGAGTGGCAGCGCCTAGTGTAGTGCCGATCGCCGCCCATCCCTGGCCGGGATTTTCCTTTACGATTTTAACCCCTTCCGAGGTGCTGCCTACTTGCTCCAACTCAGCCTGTGGCGCGGCCTTCGCGAGGAACTGACGGCACTGGGCCGTTGCTACTTGGTGAGACCAAATTTTTGTGATTTTACTGTAATCCATCGTACCGTCATTGGACTGGAACTCGGCAGCATTTCCGATCAGGTTCTGAATGGAAGGATAGACCCACTCCACCTGCATCGGCAGATCCACCTCATTGACCAACCAATCCATATGAAGGCTCACAGAACCTTCGATGGTATTCTCAATCGGGATTACGCTGTAATCGCTTTTTCCTTCTACTGTAGACATAAATACATCAGAGATCAGTTTATGGTGGACAAACTCCACCGGCTCACCGTTAAGGAGATAAAGTATCGCTTCATGAGATACCGATCCTGAGGGCAACAAGGCTATTTTTTTCATGCGGTAACTTCCCCTCTAATCATATCCAAAAAGGATCTATTGTTTATACCTTCCAAGAGCTGGACGCCTTCGGCAACTGGATTCAACGGGTAGCACGAAGCCGAGATTCCTTCCGCCTTCATGGTCTGCACTAAATACGCGCTCAATTCTTCTACCCGCGAATCGTTCCGATCCACCAACGCAATCATCGTCGGGCCCGCTCCGCTTAGCGCAATCCCCAGCGCTCCGTGGCTTGTCGCTTCGGCCAAAATTTTGCTCATCCCTGGCACAAGCGGTACCCGATAAGGCTGATGAATCCGGTCTTGCATTGCGGCAGATATCAAGTCCAGTCTGCCTGCAGAAAGAGCCGCGGTCATCAAGGAGGACCGACTAATATTATACACAGCATCCGCTAAACTGACCTGGGCGGGCAGCGCTTCTCTTGCTTTGGATGTTGCCAATTCGAAATCAGGAATAACAACGAGCGTGCCGAGGTCTGCTGGAGGTTTAATACGTATATAATCCGCATGAGTTCCGTCCCATACAGCCGTAATAATCCCTCCAAATAAAGAAGCTCCTACATTATCCGGGTGCTTCTCAAGATTCGTTGCCATATCAAAAAGCTTGGAATCCGGCAGCGGTGAACCGATCAGCGCATTGGCAGCCGCCAGCGCCCCTACAATCGCCGAAGCACTGCTGCCAAGACCGCGGGTAAGCGGAATTTCGGAATACATGGAAATCTCGAGATCGGGAACAGCCTGTCCCGCTTCTTCAAAAACCATCTGAGCCACCTTATAGATCAGGTTGCTCTTATCGGTCGGCAGACCGCCCATCTCATCACCATGAAGGTGAAATACGGTCCGCTCCGACGCCTTCATCTCGATCCAGGAATACATAGACAATGCCATGCCGAGTGTATCGAATCCGGGTCCCAAATTAGCCGTACTGGCCGGTACCTTCACCCGGACACCTTGGGACAAACTCATACCCGTGCAGCTCCTTCAAGCTTAGCAATAGCATCCATTACGGCTGATTCCGTATCTGATACGACGAGCGGTTCGGCGTTTACGGTAGAAATGGCGATATTCGGGTCCTTGAGCCCATGCCCTGTCAGCACACAGACTACGGACTCTCCGCCTTTAAAATATCCTTGGCGCTTCATTTTATAAACGCCTGCGATGGAGGCAGCCGATCCTGGCTCGGCAAAAATGCCCTCACGCGATGCGATTTTGCGGTATGCTTCCAAAATCTCTTCGTCCGTAACATAGTTAATCTGTCCGCCGGATTCCTCAGCGGCAGCAACCGCGGTTTTCCAGCTGGCCGGGTTCCCGATACGGATCGCAGTCGCTACCGTTTCCGGATTCGCAATAGGCTCTCCCTTCACGATGGCCATTGCTCCTTCCGCTTCAAATCCAAGCATTTTCGGCAGAGAGGACGATTTGCCCGCAGCCTGGTATTCTTTAAATCCTTTCCAGTAAGCGGAGATGTTCCCCGCATTGCCGACCGGAATGGCCAGCACGTCCGGCGCTTTCCCTAACTGGTCAACGACTTCGAATGCAGCCGTCTTCTGGCCTTCGATTCGATAAGGATTCACGGAGTTTACAAGCGCAATCGGATGCTTCGCCGTAATCTCGCGCACAATTTCCAGCGCGCGGTCAAAATTGCCTTCAATCGCAATGACCTTCGCTCCGTAAATCATCGCTTGGGCGAGCTTGCCCAGCGCAATATTGTTGTTCGGAATGATTACGATACAATTCAATCCGCCACGAGCGGCATAAGCAGCAGCTGCTGCAGACGTATTGCCCGTTGAAGCGCACATGATGGTGCGGCTTCCCTCTTCCATCGCTTTCGCAACGGCCATGACCATGCCGCGGTCTTTGAAGGAACCTGTCGGGTTCAGGCCTTCGAATTTGAAATGCAAATCGATTCCAAGCTCTTCGGATAGATTCACGGCTTTGATGAGCGGGGTATTCCCTTCCTTAAGCGTTAGCAGCGGAGTACGCTCGTTTACCGGCAAATATTCTCTGTAGGTTTGCAGCAATCCTTCATACGGCATCTCTCTTGTTCTCCTTTTCTTATGAAAAAATATATAGGGTATTTAATGAGTTCTAATTCCTTATCCTTCAACACGATAAACACTTTTAATCCGGCGAATGACTTCCAGGCCTTCAAAATGATTCAACACTTCATCCATATTGGCTTTGCTCGCATTGTGCGTGACGATGATAATCTCTGCGTCCGGATTATGCTCGTTCGGCTGCTGGACAACGGATTCCAGGCTGACGTTATATTCAGCAAACACCTGCGTAATTTGGGCAAGTACACCTGCTTTATCGTCGACATGAAGCAAAATGAAATTCTTATACATGATCTGCTCATCGGTTTTCAGTTTCTTCGGTTTGTAAGGAACGATGGCTTTTAGACCGTTGACGCCGAGCTTCAGATTCTTGATAACGGCAACCAGGTCAGCCACAACGGATGTAGCGGTTGGCATCTCACCTGCTCCGGCTCCGTAAAACATCGTTTCGCCTACAGCTTCCCCGTATACATAAACCGCGTTAAATACCCCATTCACGGCTGCGATAGGATGTCCTTTCCGAACCATCGTAGGCTGAACCGTGATGCTGAACTCATCGTCCTGACGCTCCGCTATACCCAGAAGCTTCATCTCATAACCCAAACGCTTCGCATAAGCGATATCTTCTTTGGTCACTTGCGAGATTCCCTTAACGGTTACATCCTGGAGTTCGACGTTCGTGCGGAAGCCTAGTGTGCCGAGAATCGCCATTTTGCGTGCCGCGTCCAATCCTTCTACATCGGAGGTCGGGTCAGCTTCTGCATAACCCAGTTCCTGGGCTTCGGCCAGAACATCCTCATACGATGCGCCTTCTTGACTCATCTTGGTCAGAATAAAGTTGGTTGTACCGTTCACGATCCCCATAATTTTCATGATACGATCCGAGGAGAAGCCTTCAATCAGCGTGCGGATAATGGGAATACCGCCAGCAACACTCGCCTCGTAGAACACGTCGCACTGCTTCTCTTGCGCCTTGGCTAATATTTCGGCACCGTGGAGAGCCATCAGATCCTTATTCGCGGTAACGATATGCTTGCCGCGCTCAAGCGCTTCGAGAATATAGGTTTTCGTCTGCTCGATCCCGCCCATCACTTCAACGATGACATCAATCTCGGGATCGCGGATGACCGCCCATGGATCTTCCGTCAGTTTATTCTGATCCACATTGACACTGCGGTACTTCTCCAAATGTTTGACAGCGATACGTTCTATCGTAATCGGCGAACCGACCTGGCTGCTCAAATCCTCCTGGTGTCCCTCTACGATGCGGACAACCCCTGTTCCTACGGTTCCTAATCCCAAAAGCCCTACCTTGACCGGTTTCATTAATACACAACCTCCTGTATCCCATCACATAGATATCTATTTAATTCGTCATAACTTAACCTTGGCCTATCATCTGCACTCTTCTTACTCCAGCTATTCGCCTCAATCCGTCAAGCAGGTCATCCAGCTCCTCATTCAGTCGGGAAACTTCGACGGAAATCACGACATTGGCGATTCCCTGCAGCGGAATACTCTGATGAATGGTTAACACATTCCCGCCTTCACCCGCTACCAGCCCCAGCACTTCGGATAGCATCCCAGAGCGATGTTCCATATCGATAGAAATCGTTACGATTTCATCACGTTCCAGTTGATTGATGGGATGGATTCCATCCTTGTACTTATAAAAAGCGCTTCGACTAAGCCCAACCTGTTCAACGGCTTCATGGACCGTTCTAACGTCTCCCGATGCCAGCAATTTTTTTACTTGCATCGTCTTAACCACAGCCTCGGGAAGGATGTCTTCCCGGACCAAATAGTAGCGTTCCTTCACAAACGTCCTCTCCTCAAAGACTACTGTATTCGTATAGTGGACATTATACTGGATATACCATGTAAGGGCAATACATAAGTGTCCAGTTTTTTTGGTTAACCCGATATTTATATGTCAACTCTATAGCCTATACTATATCGCAATTCAAACCGGAACACATCGATATTCACGTCAAAATTGTAAATGATGCGTAAGAAAAGGCAGTCTCCAGTATGTGGAGACTGCCGATATAACATTCATGCTCTCGATTTGAGTTCAAACGGTCCGCGTGAAATCTAAGCAACAATGATCGTTCCGCAGTACTCGCACTCTTTTTCCTCTTGGTGTGAAATCACGGTTCTTGCACCACAGCCTGAACATTCCACAGACTTCGATCCAATATCCTGCTGAATCTCGGCTGGCTTTACAGACTCTCTATGCAATGAAGTGATCATCAGCACACCATTCTCAATCTTCCCGTAAGGGAGCATCCGCTCCTTGATCATAAAGTTCAAATCACGGACCACATGGGATGGAGTTTGATTCGCTGCAATCGCAATATGATTGATGTAAATAAGACGCCGCTGCAAAACGGCCTCTGCATAAATTCTCAACAGCTTTCGGAATTTCTTGTCTGCCAGGTCAGCAGCAACAAGCAGCAGCATGGCAGGGACTAATAGGCATAATGCCATTGCTAAATTGTCGTTTAAGAACTCCTCACTCGTTTCGCTCGCCAGTAAAAAGATCACAGAAGTCATAATGTACGAACCGAACAATACCCATCCCATCAGTCCTTGCATTTCTTCCCCTGTAACAGTGATGTTGTTGTGTAGGCAAAATACGAAATCCAGCAATGATTAAAGCTAATGGAAAAAACACATACGTCAAGCCAATAATAAAATAATCGAATTTTGAAAATTGCGATTTAAAGGGCTTTATTGGAATGCTCATACCACGATCTCCTCAATTTTGTTAATCGGACGCATAACTAATGTTAAGCCACAATCACCGAACCGCAATACTCACATTCTTTTTTCTCCAAATGCGTTACGACCGACCTTGCCCCGCAGCCCGGGCATTCCACAGACTTCGGCCCTGGATCGGGCTCCGCTTCGTTTCGGGTTATTGGCGCTGGTTCAGCCGCAACTTGACCTAGTGAATACTGCACTCGCTGCCCGCTGCGCGAAACAAATTCTCCTTGGAATGAAGACTGGGATCTCCTCTGCAAGGAGGGGATGATGACAACTCCGTTGTCCAGCTTTCCATTAGGCAGCATATGCCGTTCAAACATGAACGTGATATCTCGGACGGCATGGGCCGGCTTTTGCCTTGCCTCTCGAGCGATATGTTCAATTTGGACGAGCCCTCTTTGCATAATGGCATTCGAATAAAATTGCAGCAAACTATTGAATTTCTTATCTTCTTTCTTGCCAATCAACAGCATGATGATAGCTGGAACCAGTATAATAACGCCCCATACGATGGAAGCCGAATAGAGGCCGTCGACATCTTTATCATCAATCGTCGCGAGGATCATAAGCAATTCAATGATTCCATAGGTTATGACCAGAGCCCACCCGAAGAGTCGGTTGTTTCTTCCCTTACAGTGATTATGACGATGGGTGACAAGCACCCGAACAGCCGCCAGCACAATGGCCAGAGGAAAAAATAGAACCGCCAGCGCGATAATGCAATAATCCATGGTCGTGAACTTCTGTTTAAAGCGCTTCAGATCAGACGCTCCCATATTCTATCTCCTCTATCATCTGCATTAGGTTGATCCCGCTTTTGCCTTCAGAAGTTCGGTGTTGCGATCCTGTACCGTTCTCAGGATATCGCGGATGATGTGAATGGTTTGCTCTGCCAGCTCATCACGTTGTTCTGCTTGCGTCTCCCCGATCAGCGCCACTTGGTCCTCCAACAATGCGATTTTTTGCTGGATCATATGCTCCACTTCATATAAAGAGGTGTGCGTGATAGGATCGCTATAACGAAGCGTTTCCTCCAGCTCGGCCATCTGCCGGTCTAACGAATGAATGTTCTCTCCTGGCATCTCACCTAGTTTTCTTCGGATTCCCCCGATCCAGGCCACCGTCTCTTTCTTAACCGCCAGATGATCACTTTCCTTTTGTTCATGAGCTCCTGCATATTTTCCCGCCAGACCTATCAGTCCCAAAACCACCGAGAACCCCAGGAAGGTTATAAGATGAATCATAAAATAAGAAGATTCAGGCAGCTTAAATAAATACCCCAGCAGAATGACCTCCAGCAAAACGGAAATGGCATAGACTCCTATAATGACGCCTGAAGCAATATAAAAAGGAGCTCCTGGCGAGGCCGCTTTGCGCCGGTGGACAACAAAACCGATAAAGACGAGAATGGCCGCCTCGGCGCATCCGAGAGCGATGCCCGATATCCAAGCATTCAGCTGAACGATCCCTCCGATCAATCCGAACAGAAGGATGGTTAAGACCGGAAGCACTGCCGCAGCCAGCCATAATCCGTTTCGACTTGTGGTTCTTGTACTCACTCTATTCCCTCACTTTCACTTCACATCAATTTATGTCCGCACTCCATGCAAAACTTCTGGCCCGGTTTGATCTCATGATGACATCCAGGACATGTTAGCGCATGGGTTGACCCGCAGTGCGGGCAAAACTTGGCTTCCGCATCCACCAGTTCACCGCATGCCCTGCAAGGCATAGGAAGCGCTGCACCGCAATCCGGACATTCGACGGCACCGGCCGGGTGGTCATGGCCACATTTAGGGCATGCATGGTACGGGTCACCGCAGTGAAGGCAAAACTTGGCATTCGGAGGCAGTGGCTGCCCGCAATCGTTGCAATGAACGGTTCTCGCCAGTTCCTCCTCAGCCTGCACCTGAAGCGATTGTCCGCATCCCGAACAGAATCGTGCTTCTTCCGCACTCAGTGTTCCGCACTGGGTACATGCCTTCTGTTTGATATGGGGCTCATTCTTTCCTGGATCCTTCGAACCCTCAAACATTTTCCCCACGGTCTCGTACATCGGACCAACCATCCCAAGTCCCATACCCAGTCCGGTTCCCATGACCGCTGCCGGGCTGCCGGGATTCTTTGCCGCCCCCTCCAGCGTATTAAAGGTTCTTTCTTGATGATAGGTATATCCGATGATGTCCATCTCCGCTTTCTTTGCCAACGCTTCCTTGATTCGAACAGCTGCCGGGTCATTCTCCGGTATGTTGATGGAGTCCACATAGAAATTCAGCAGGGTGATCCCCATTTCTTCAAATGAAGGCGCAATCGCTTCCATGATGTGCTTCGATATTTCCGCTATGTAAGCATTGATCTCCACAACGCTGATTTTTTTGCGAACGATATAGGAGGATATGATTTCTGTAATATTGGACATCAGTACGCCGCGATAATATTTAATCAGTGTGCTTTGGTCAAAAGTCGGCAGTGTGCCAACCATGGTCCCCAGAAACTTTCGCGGATCGCTGATCCGTACGCCGAATTGGCCAAAAGCCCGGACCGATACGATAATATTGTATTTTGGATCTTGCAGCTGGATCGGCGAGCTGGTCCCCCATTTCACGTCCAGTGAACGAAGTTTGTTCACAAACCAGACTTCTGCCGTAAAGGGAGACTTCCCGCCGAATGGAAGATTGATTAGATTGGATAATATTGGTATATTCGCCGTACTCAGTGTATGCCGTCCAGCCGCGAAGGAATCCAGAGCTTGACCACCCTTATACAGGATTGCCTCCTGTGTCTCATGAACAATGAGTTGGGTCCAAGTGCCTAACTCCTGATTCGGATAACGCCAGGCAAACACATCCGGCGGTCCATCGTATTTTACAACTTCAATAATAGCCATAGTTCTATTCTCCTTTATACACCGTTCCTTCCATCCTGATAGTCTATGGATAAGGACTATTGTACTACCATTGTATACGATTTACCCGATATGTGGATGCAAAATTTGGAAACCTAAGTGGAAAATGATATCGCTGAACAACTTCCTAACCGTTGCCGTAAAACACAGAGCATGTTTACGTGATATCTGAGACACAACTTCCTCCATAAAAAAAATACCGCCAAGCCTGCTGTTAAACAGACCTTGCGGTATTTTCTCACAAACGTATTTTTTGCTAATTAATAGTAGCTGCTGCCTTCAACAAATTCAAATTCGAAATCACCAATTCGTACAATGGTGCCTTCTGTCGCGCCCCGTTTCCGAAGTTCTTCATCGACGCCCATATGACGCATCGTTCTTGCAAGCTTCAGAATGGCATCATGCGAATTCATCTGCATCCGTTTCAGCATCCGCTCAATTCGCTCGCTATGCACCACATACATCTCATTATCCCTAGTAACGGTGAAGGAGTTGTCGTTCTGCGCTTTGAATTTATAAACCTTGCGCTCGGAAACCTCGGATACTTCTTCAATGGCCGGCTCGTCCGGAATGCTCTCCAGCACATCGATCGTGCGGTAAAGGAGTTCCTGAATACCCTGACGGGTCAGCGAGGAGATGGGCATGACCTCGATGTCCGGACGAATCTCTTTCAGCTTCTCTTTGAAGGCCGCTAGATACTCTTCGGCCTCCGGCATGTCCATTTTATTAGCGGCTACGATTTGCGGCCGTTCGACCAGAACTGGGTTGTAGAGCCTGATTTCATCATTGATTTTTTCCCAGTCCTCAAACGGATCCCTTCCTTCCGTGCCTGCCATATCCACGACATGGACAATGACACGTGTTCTTTCCACGTGCCGGAGGAATTCGTGACCAAGTCCCACGCCTTCATGAGCACCCTCAATCAGACCAGGCAGGTCAGCCATAACAAAATTGCGACCGTCTCCAACCTCAACAACTCCCAAATTCGGCGTTATGGTCGTAAAGTGGTATGCGCCGATCTTTGGCTGAGCCGCAGATACAACGGACAACAAGGTCGATTTGCCTACACTTGGGAACCCGACGAGACCTACATCAGCCATCACTTTAAGTTCCATGGTTACGTAACGCTCTTCGCCTTCCTCGCCGTTCTCGGCAAGCTCAGGCGCCGGATTGTTCGGGGTAGCAAAGCGGATATTGCCTCGCCCTCCACGGCCTCCTCTGGCAACAACAACCTGTTGACCGTGTCGGGTCAAATCGCCAATCACCTCACCGGTATCGTCATCCGTTAAGATCGTACCCGGCGGGATACGGACAATCATGCTATCCGCATTGGCGCCATGCTGACTTTTATTGCGGCCTTTTTCCCCGCGCTTAGCCTTAAAATGCTTCTGGTAACGGAAATCCATCAACGTGCGCAGTCCTTCGTCCACCCGGAAAATCACGTCGCCGCCCTTACCGCCGTCTCCGCCGGCAGGTCCGCCTTCAGGAACGTATTTCTCTCGACGGAACGCAATGAGACCATCGCCGCCGTCTCCGCCTTTTACATATACTTTTGCCTTATCTACAAACATGAAATCACCTTCCTCAAGTCACAAACGGCAAATACAAACGATACGAGGTCTCCCTCGGCTCCGTTTGTTCTACCCGAATGCCTTCGCCTTTTACGGATTGTTCAATCTGAAGCTTCAAGCTGTCCGGGTCTCCAAAGGATCCTTCTCCTTGTGCCCATACCATCAGCTCTTGTTCTTGCTGCATAAATGTTAATGTTAATTGCCGGGTATCCCCCCAAGACGCTTTTCCGCTCAATTGAAAAGCTCTCACCGTTTGAATGATAGCTTCGGTAAAAGACTCCGCCGTTTGTGGCGATACTTTGTCTTCCAGTTGTACCTGGTCCACAACTTCAACGTTGAGCTGCAGATTGTTGCTGTACGTACGGTATGAATGTAAATAAAAAACCAGCGAAGGAATGCCCAGCTTAGAGATTCTGCTTTCCGTCGCCATCCTGTCCTTTATTCTTTCCACAGAACCCACTGTTTTATCAAGCTTTCCAAGTTGAATGTAGCCGTACAAAATTTGAAGCTCATTCATCCAATCATGACGATGGTGATTCAGCATCTGAATCGCCGTCTGCTCCACATTCCGAATGATGGCTTGCTGCCTGCGCTCCTCCGATTTCCGGACAAGCCAAGCTCCATAGGCAGACGCAGCGACAGCCCAAACCGTTAACACTGCTCCTGCAGCCAAAGTCGGTTTCCATACCATCCATGCTACGGGTATTACGGAGGTTAACCCCGCCCCAGCTGCTATCCATTTCCAGGATTTCATCGCTTCTCCTCGTCTTTCAACAGCAATTGGTTACATTCACCAAATCCCAGTATATCATAGACCTTCAGGACGGTTCATCCCCTGGATGATAATCTTTGCGTTATTCACAAAAAAAGAAGCCCCGGCAACGATGCCGAAAGGCTTCTTCTGTATGCAGCATAAGAAACGATTAAGCTTCTACTGCAGCCGCTACTGGAGCGACATCAACCGGGTAGACGCTCACTTTCTTGCGATCACGACCCCAACGTTCAAATTTCACAACGCCGTCAACTTTCGCAAACAAAGTATCGTCTTTACCGATACCCACGTTCGTGCCTGGATGAATTTTCGTTCCGCGTTGGCGAACCAAGATGCTGCCGCCAGTCACTGCTTGACCGTCTGCACGTTTCACACCAAGACGTTTCGATTCGCTATCGCGACCGTTCTTTGTGGAACCTACACCTTTTTTCGATGCGAATAACTGAAGATCCAATTTCAACATGTTGTCTACCTCCTTCTTCAAGTAGTCAATTCCTGTATTCTTATATACTTGCCGTATGAATCGGCAATTCCCTGTAACATAACAACCATGGATTCGAGAAGCAGTTGAACTTGTCCCGAGACGGAGTCGTTTGCCGTCGGCGGAAGATTCGCACTAAGAAAGCCGCCCTTCATCTGGGTCTCCATAACAGTTCCGGTTAACGCTTCAATGGAATTGACCGTGCCCACTGTAATGCTGGAAACTCCAGCACATACAATATCTTCTCCAGGATTGGCATATCCCGCGTGCCCCGTCACCTTAAAGCTATGGATCCGTCCATCTCCCCCGCGCAGTACTTGTACAGTAATCAATTACCGCACCTACTTACGCTTGGATTTTCTCGATGGTTACTTTAGTGTAAGGTTGACGATGACCTTGCTTCTTGTGGTAGTTCTTCTTCGGCTTGTATTTGTATACAACGACCTTACGGCCTTTACCGTGCTTCTCTACCTTTGCAGTTACAGTCGCACCGGAAACAACCGGCGTACCTGCTACCAACCCGTCCTCTTTGGATACGGCCAGTACACGGTCGAAAGTCACGCTCTCGCCGTCACCTGCAGTCAGCTTCTCGATGAACAATACGTCGCCCTCTTGAACTTTGTATTGTTTACCACCTGTTTCGATAATAGCGTACATTTGCTTGCACCTCCCTATGTCTCAGACTCGCCTAGTATAAGGTGTCCGTTCCAACCGGAACGTCCTTGCTAACCCAACCGGAGCGGTTACAGCATGTGCAGCAAACCATCACTAGACACATACCTAATGATAATATCATAATCCATGTTCACCGTCAACATCATTGTTCGATAACAACACCTCTGCCCCCGCAAGCGCCGCAAGGCTTGGCAAATGGGAGCGAAGAGCTTTCCCTGGCTTTTTTGCGGGTCATTTCCAGCAGTCCCAGCTTGGTCCAGCCCACCACAAAGCTTTTGGTGCGGTCCTTGCGCATTACAGCCTCCATGGCAGAAACAACCTGCTCCCGGTGCTCCTCACGATCCATATCGATGAAATCAACGATGATAATGCCTCCGATATCCCAGAGCCGCAAAATTCTTGCAATCTGCTGCGCCGCCAGAAGATTCGTCTTCAGCACCGTTTCCTCGAAATTATCGCCACCGATATATTTGGCTGTGTTGACATCCATGATGGTCATGGCTTCCGTCTGATCAACAACGATGGTCACACCTTCCGGAAGCATGATTTTCCTTGCAAAGCCGGCTCTCATCTGCTCGTCCAACCCGTAAGCTTGAAAAATCGGACTTCCTTCCGAATAATATGTAACCTTAGGCTCCATACCAGGGACGGTTTCCTTCAGATAGCTTTTGGTCTCCTCGCCTTTAATCTTGCTGTCGATCACAAGTTCATCATGAAGCGGGTCAAAGGCATCGCGGAGAAAACGCTGCAGCAGACCTAAATCGCGATGAAGCAGCGCCGGAGCAGAAGATAGCTCGGCCTTGTCGAGAATTCGCGCCCACTCTTTTCGCAGATACTCAAGATCTCCCTTAAGGAATTCCAGAGGCTCGTCCTCCGATACCGTTCGGATAATGATCCCCTCTTCATCCGTACGAAGCTGCTCGCCGATACTCTTCAGCCTTGCTCTCTCCGCATCACGTCCAATTTTCTTGGAGACGGCAACATAATCCGCAGTAGGCATGTACACCATGCATCTGCCAGGCAGCGAAAAATGGGTAGTGACCCGCGCCCCCTTGCCGCCTCTCGGTTCCTTCATCACCTGCACGATCAATTCCTGGCCTACCGTTAGCAGCTCCGAGATGGAAGGCTTCTGTTTGGGCTGCTTCTCTAAATGAGGATGGAGCACATCATCAATATATAAAAATGCATTCTTTTTCAGCCCGATATCTACAAAAGCCGCCTGCATCCCCGGCAGCACATTTACGACCCTGCCCTTATAAAAACTGCCGACTACACTTTGCTCACGACTCCGCTCAACGGCGAATTCTGCTAACCTCCCATCTTCGATGAGGGCCATCTGAATGGTCTCATGTTCACAATGAACTATCATTTGCCTCATGGCTTCACCCCTCAAATGGAAGACGATATTCTATTTTTTTATCCTAACACAATCTCAGATGATATGAATGGATAAAGAATCATGGCCCACCCTGCGTCTTCCTCTTGGTGTTTACGATTTACGCATACCAGGGCGGACCATTTGATGCAAAATAAGAAGAAATCACATGCTGCTCCGGAACAACGGCAAGCAGGCTGCCTCGTCCGCTCATGACATAAATCAGATGATACTTCTCTCGTTTAAATAGACGCATAATATCATCCAAAGGTTTCGAAGAATCTGCAACGATTGGTTGCGCAGGACCGAGTCCATCCAAATTTCGTTCATAAATCTCGCTCCGATTGACCAAAAATCTTAAAAACCGGTAATGCACATTCCGATAGTCTTCAAAATTGGAATACGCTAAAAAAAGGCCGATCATCAGCACATTTAAACGAATACCGCCGCCGGAAAATAACGGCTGCAAGCCATATCCGATCATGATCAGGCTGCACAAAATGCCAGCGCGGGAAGCCCACAGCAAGGTCGCATGATATGGGGCGAGCAAACTGATGATCGCTTGCAGCACTTTGCCGCCGTCCAGCGGAAGAATCGGGAGAAGGTTAAACAGCGCGATGATGAGATTCCCCTGAATGATATAAGACAACAGCTGCTCATCTCCCCACCCCGCCCATCTGCACATCAGAGTAATTCCAATCATGATGACATTTTGCAGCGGACCCGCAAGCGCAATGATGATTTCCTTCATTGCAGTCATCCTGCCATCATCTTCAATGACAGCAACGCCGCCGAACGGCAGCATCTGAATGGCTCGTACCTTGAACCCCATCGCTGCCGCTGCGGCGGCGTGTCCCAATTCATGAATAAACACGATAATAAACAGGGTCAGCAATTCCAAGAAGCGACCGGTGAATACGGAGGCCAGCATGACAATAACAAAGAGAGGATGCAGCGACAATACCGTTCCCTTAAACTTAATCAAACGGAATCACTTCCGCCGGATCGATACCTCGATCCCCCTCTTTCAGTTCGAAATAAAGGGAGGGCGGGCTGCCTGCGCCTGAAGACGCCAATGTGCCGACAATATCTCCGCCTTGAACCCAATCGTTTACCTTAAGTCCCGTTTCTGCCAGCCTGCTGTATATCGCCGTTCTCTCTCCTGTATGCTGTATGAGAATGGTGATCCCATTCTCAGGATGTTCTTTAACCTCAAGCACGCGTCCGGTCTCTATACTCTTAACCGCCCGGTCTGCTAAAGAACCCCCTCCGGCTTCCAAAACGATGCCTTTCAGATCCACGGCAAAGGATTGGACCACCTTTCCGGAAAGCGGAGGAACTAAAGAAGTCCCGGCATTCACCTTCGTCGAGTGTTCGTCGGTTTGTCCAAAAATCGGAATGAAGGAAGGGGCGCTTCCAAAGTGCTCCTCATACCATACCTGGGCTGCTTGGAAATCCATCTCGTGGCTCAGCCCCTCAACGATAAAAGCTTGCGTGCGAAGAGCCCATGGGTGCTGAAACGAAAATACCCCCCATGCCAATCCAAACACCAGCGCACTGACGATGACACGGCGCACCAAGCCCGACAGAAACGAAGCTTTTCTTGGCGGTTCCCCTGGATCACCGGGATCCAGCGCACCATACCAACCGCGGTGCCCTTGCTTCCAAAGCCGCTCGGGATCCGGTTCACTCTCTGCAAGAAGCGGGGATGGGTTCGCCCTGTGCTCCTGTATAAAGCCTGTCTTGTGAAGATTGGGATGGGCAGGCTGTTTCTCGGGAACGGGCCCCCATGACGACTTATCATGCGGCGCCGGTGACGCTTCCCCTTCCAGCAGCTCGCGAATGCGGGCTTCTCTTCGGGTCTTAACTGAAGTTTTGATGTCCATTGTTCTCTCCCCCTTGGGGCTTGTTTTCTTACTCTATCCTATGAGGAGATGAAAGATATTTAGAACAAGCCCTATTAAAGAGGCGAACAGAACAAAAAAACCGATGCCTCCCGGCACCGGTTCGTGTTAAAGCCTTTAACCCATTCCAAAAAACTTTTTGAATTTGGTGAACATTCCTTTTTTCTGATGGATTTGCATCAAAGGAACGGTATCACCCAGAATACGCCGGGCGATGTTTCTATAGGCGATGGCTGCCTGAGAATCCGGATTCATCACCGTAGGCTCCCCGATATTGGCCGCTTTAATGACCATTTCATCATCGGGGACGATGCCGATCAGATCAATATTCAGCACCTGCAGCACATCTTCAATCTCCAGCATGTCGCCGGATTTCACCATGTTCGGGCGAATCCGGTTTACAACAAGTTTCGGAGACTCTACATGAGAGCTCTCCAGCAAGCCGATAATCCGATCCGCATCCCGCACGGCCGCATTCTCGGGCGTTGTAACCACAATCGCTTTATCTGCACCGGCAATGGCATTCTTAAATCCTTGCTCGATTCCAGCCGGACAATCGATAATGACGTATTCGAATTCCTTTTTCAATTCAAGTACGATATCTTTCACCTGCTCCGGAGAAACGGCATTCTTGTCTTTGGTCTGGGCTGCAGGAAGCATATACAGCTCATCGAAGCGCTTGTCCTTGATCAGCGCCTGGTTAAGTCGGCACCGCCCTTCTGCAACGTCGCACAAATCGTATATAATCCGGTTTTCCAGGCCCATCACGACATCCAAATTACGAAGACCGATGTCCGTATCAACCAGACACACTTTTTTTCCGAGCAGTGCCAAAGCTGTGCCGATGTTCGCCGATGTCGTCGTTTTACCGACTCCGCCTTTACCTGAAGTTACGACGATTGCCTCTCCCATGTTCTACACCCCTTTAAACACATTAAAATCCCGACCCAAACGTGAGATGTTGCTGATCTTATCGATCTCCATGCTACCGTCCTTCAAATACGCAAATTCCATGACCGTTTCCCGCGTCTCCCATTCATCCGGCGGTCTGCTGATCATCTGGGAGATACGGAGCTGGGTAGGGGCAAAATACGAAGCCGCTATAATCGCTTCCTCGTTTCCCTCTACACCGGCATGCGCGGTTCCGCGCAGAGCTCCCAATATGTAGATATCACCGGTGCACGTTATGGTTCCGCCGGGATTCACATCGCCGAGGAACAAGAGATCGCCGTCATGATGCAGCACCTGTCCGGAACGCACCATCCCTGTCTTAAGCGTAAGGTTCTCCTCTGGTATGAGCTCCGACTCAATCGGTGGCGATTCCACATTACGTATCAACAGGTTGCCCTTTTGCTTCAATATGTCAAGAATCGTCTGCTTCTCTTCTTCGGAAATTTTCCGGGAACCCAGCTTCACATCCACATGAATGATAGGTCCGGTCAAAATATTCTGATGACTGTGCTCCAGCTTATAGCGCAGCTCGCCGAGCAGCTCCTCCAGCTCACATTGGTCATCAAGCAGGAATACCAGGCCATCTTTGATGCCCTTAATCGTCACATGATTGGATTTTACAGCCATAAGCCTGTCCCTCCCATCCCTATACATTTCGCGCTCAAACCTTCAAGTTCCTGCTAGTCTAGTAAAATGTCATAATGGAGGGTTCAGGATGCCTTCCTTCTCTGATTCTTCGTAACCAACTCAATCTGCTTGCGAAGAGGAACGTAAATCGCCAGAGCAAAGGCAAAATGAACAAGGAGATTGGGTAGCATATGATGAAGCAGTGACCAATTATAAGAAGTCGGATTGAGTCGAAACACCTTATATATGCCAAAAAGCGTACTGTCAAACAACAGACTCCCCAGAATGACAATGGTCATCATCATGGGCAGCGGCGCCCGCGGGGACTTGAATACAAGTCCCACCAGATATGCGGATACGCCCATAGCAAACGAATAAGTGCCAATCATCTCGCCGTAATACACGATATCGTGAAGCATGCCGAATATGAGTCCGAGCACCAGCCCCGTGTGGCGATGATAATAAATCGATACAAAAAACAAGCAAACCAATACAAAATTAGGGTAAATCTGAAGCTGCAGCGAGCTTGGCGTTAACCAGAAAACCACCGTGCCCTGCAGAATAAACAGCACGAACAGCAGCAGGACCAGAATTTGTTTACGTGCCATCTTATTCTGGCTCCTCAGGCGTAAAGACGATGATCAGATACTTCCAATCATCAAACTTGGCCGCAGGTTCGATCGTAGCCGTTCTGCTCTGACCGTATTGGCTTACCTGAACACTTTTCACCTCACCAATGATCAAGCCCTGTGGTATAACGCCTCCGGCACCGGATGAAATGATCTTATCGCCTTTCTTGATCGGATCATCTTCCGTAATCCGCGTCATGAGCAGCGTGTTGGTCTTCTCATCGTAGCTCTCGACCACGCCAAACGTTTTATCCTCTTTGCCGATGGCCGTTACCGAAATTGGCTGCGGATTCGGATCCTGGGCGTCCATCGTGGTCAACAGCTTCACCGTGGAGGTGAAATTGCTGACGCTGCTAATGATGCCGACCATGCCGTCCACTGTCGTGACCGACATGTTGGGGCGAACCCCATCGCGCTTGCCCAGATCGACGACCAGTGTCCTGTTATTCGGATCCGAGTTGACGCTAAGCACCTGAGCAGTACGATACTCATATTTGTCACGATTTTTCTGGTTCTCTGTAAAATGAAGTTGTTCCGTCAGCGCTTCGAAATTAGCTTTCATGCTATTGTAATTAGCACTCTCTCGGGAATATTGGGCCACGGCTCTCCGCAGCTCCTCATTCTCTTCATAGATTGCCTTCATGTTCCGTACATCTTCAAAGAAACCCGCTATATAGGCAGCGGGCTTATAAAACACACTTTGCACAAAACCGACCGTATCCTTGACGAATTTTTCAGGCCAAGATAAAGAAGCTCTCGGGCCGAGCGTAAACCCCATAATAGCGATAAACGCTACCAGCCCGATGAGCATAATAAACAAACGCTTATTGCCTAGCAGCTTAAACAGTTGCAACACCCTCTAACTTACTGTTTTCTCTCCCAACATTAGGGGTTTACACTTCTATTCGGTTTCTACCGTTTAGAACGGACGGCAGAGCTGCTCCGGGATTTAAACAGGTGAATGTTCTCGAGCGCTTTACCTGTACCAATGGCTACGCAATCCAGCGGATTCTCTGCAACGATCACCGGCATGCCGGTCTCTTCGGCGAGCAGCTTGTCCAGGTTGCGAAGCAATGCGCCGCCTCCCGTAAGCACGATGCCCCGGTCCATAATATCCGCAGCAAGCTCCGGAGGACATTTCTCAAGCGTAACCTTTACCGCTTCAACAATCGCATTAATGGTATCTGCCAACGCTTCGCTAATCTCATCCGAAGTAATGGTGATCGTCTTCGGCAGCCCCGTCACCAAGTCACGGCCGCGAATTTCCATCGTTTCCACGGTCTCCAGCGGCATGGCGGAACCGACTTCCATCTTAAGCAGCTCGGATGTGCGCTCACCGATCATCAAGTTATATTGACGTTTGATATAGGAGATAATAGACTCATCCATCTCATCGCCTGCAACACGTACAGAGCGGCTGGTTACAATGCCGCCCAGCGAAATGACCGCTACTTCAGTGGTACCTCCACCGATATCCACTACCATGCTGCCTGTTGGTTCCCACACAGGCAAATCGGCACCGATTGCAGCTGCAAAAGGCTCTTCGATCGTGTAAGCTTCGCGTGCTCCCGCTTGCTTGGTGGCATCTTCAACCGCACGCTGCTCTACCGCCGTAATGCCGGAAGGTACGCATACCATCACGTTCGGATGACGGGGGAATATGGAACGCTGCTTCTGTGCTTGACGAATAAAGTATTTAATCATCGTAGCCGTTGTATCAAAATCAGCGATAACGCCGTCCTTCATCGGACGAATGGCACGAATGTTGCCTGGTGTGCGTCCAATCATTTTCTTAGCCGATTCACCAACGGCTTCAATGCTCTTCGTATCTGTACGCAGAGCAACCACGGAAGGCTCTCTTACGACAATTCCTTTCCCACGAACATAAACCAGCGTATTTGCCGTCCCCAAATCGATTCCCAAATCTTTCGTAAAACCACCTAACATGATGTATCTCCCTTTCTTCGTCAATCTGAACTATTATATTACATCAAGCCCCGTTCCTTCAAACTTACAAACGATCCGTCCCCAATGATCAGATGATCCAGTACGTCGATCCCGACAATCTGTCCTGCCTCCACTAAACGTGCAGTCAGCGATATGTCTTCCGGGCTGGGCGTCGGATCTCCGCTAGGATGGTTATGCGCGCACACCAGGGATGCACTGCTGCATTTGATGGCCGCTCTGAACACCTCGCGGGGATGAACGATGGAAGCATTAAGGCTTCCCATCGATAACGTTTCCTGGGCAATGACATGATTTTTCGTATTTAAAAATACACAGACAAAATGCTCTTTCTGTAAATAGCGCATCTGTTCACTGAGCAGTTCTGCCGCGTCATGTGGACTGCGAATAATAACCGGCTCTACATGTCTCGATGCGGCCAAGCGCCGTCCAAGCTCGATGCCAGCCTTCAGCTGAACAGCCTTAGCGGTTCCAATTCCTTTGATTTGCGTAATTTCCTCAATGCTAAGATCAACGAGCTGCCGGATGCCGCCTGCTTCCCCCAGCAGCCGCTGGGCTATATGTACGGCAGATTCCTGGCGGGTTCCGGTCCGAAGCAATATCGCCAGCAATTCTGCATGGCTTAATGCGCTCGCCCCATATTGCATCATGCGCTCTCTTGGTCGTTCATCATGGGGGATGTCGCGCAGCAATAGCGTTGGCGACTCCATATATTCCCCTCTTTTCTAAGATTTAAATCAGCAGGTCACCGAAACTTCAGGATACCCCCTACATTTCGTATGCCGTTGTTCTATATCTATGAATCGGTGAGTACATCCATCCCCATTTCAGACAGCATGTCCGACAGCAGAGAAAGCGGCAGGCCGACAACGTTAAAATAGTCGCCTTCGATTCCTTCCACGATGGTTGCACCCAAGCCTTGAATCGCATACGAGCCCGCTTTGTCAGCAGGTTCCCCGCTCTTTACATAAGCCGCGATCGCGTCATCACTTAACGATTTCATCTTTACGGTTGTCACACGATGAGCGACCTTGGTACGACCAGATTCCCGGTCGACACAAGCCACGCCCGTGTACACGAGGTGAGCCCGTCCTTGAAGCATGGACAACATCCTTGCCGCGTCAGCATGATCCTCCGGTTTCCCGAGGACAAGATCATCGACAACTACAATCGTGTCGCTTCCCACAATGATACCATCTCCCGGATCATCCGTCAGCTTTCGGAGAACCGCTTCCGCTTTACGTAGTGCCAGTGACTCCACAATTCGCTCTGGCGACCACCCATGCGGGGTGTCCTCGTCAGCTTCACTAGGCATAATCTCAAATGGGATACGAAGGGAGGCAATCAATTCCTGACGCCGAGGAGAGGTGGAGGCCAATATGATACGGCGGTTTCTCTTCTCATTCAAGGGGGATAATCTCCTTTGTCATGTCTTAGAGCCTGCGGTATAACCATAGCGCTGCTATAATGCCAAGCAGACTGAGCAGGCAAAAGTTAAGTTCAAGGTTAATGTCATAACGAATAATGTCAAAATCAGCGCTAGGCGACCACTTAATCGGTGTAGTTGACGTTAAAAACGACAAAGCCTTAACAGGTTGAAGCGCCTTGGCCAGCCATGTTCCCGTCAGCCACCCCAGCAGCAAAAACAAGATGAGCATTCCTTTGTTTTTCTTCATGCATCCTCTTCCCTCGCCATATTTTGACACCCTAATTATTATACGGTGAATCGATAAGCAATACAAACAGAAATCCGGCAGGGGGAACTATTTCCAGTTCCGAGCCGGATTTGACGTAAATTTGAATTTATAGGCCATCCAGGAGTTTCTTTTGGCCCATGACATAGTTCATCATGCCCGTTTGAATCTCCCACAAATGCCCCTTGGATTGATTTTTGTTATATTCAGAGAGCGCTGTGATCGAACTGTTCATGGATTGCTCCATCGCCGGCAGCACTTCCCCGGTCTCCGGACCCAAGCCGGCGGATAGCAGCTTCATCGATTGGATCCACTGCTGGTGCAGATTTGTGATTGCAGTCATAGTCTCTGACGCCACCGCGCCCGCCTCCTGCTGCCCCAGCAGCGATGCCGATAGCGTACTCAACTCCGACACAAGCTCCCCGCTTATCGTGAAATAGTCCGTCAGCGTCTGCTCCTCGCCCGCAAAGGCAGCTGACTCTATATTAGGCAGCGCGATTTCTCTCACGTATAATTCGACGCCTTCGGCTTTAAGCTGATTGCTGAGCAGCTTGGCCTGCTCGCGGTCTGGTGATACGCCGGCGTACACCCGGTTTTCCTCATCCAAATCTCCCCCAGCCGCAATACCGGACTGCAGCAGCTCCCCTTTCGCCTGCTCTGCCCGTTCCGGCGTGCTGAATACACCGTACTGAAGCATATAAAAAATTTGACCCGGAACGTGTACTGCCGATTCAGTTGAACCGGGTGCGAGTGATGCCCCCGTTCCCCCGGAAGAGTCAGCCGGTGCTTGATTAACTGCGTCATTGCTTCCAAGCTGCCCCGATGCAGGGTCTTCACCTTCATTACCGCCGTTAAACATGGACAGCACCATATACCCAAACAGCAAACCCGTCACAACAGCCGCGGTCACGGATACAGCCATTTTCCAGAAGGAGGTAGGCTTGCGCGAGCGATAATAACCGTAATCATCGGCAGGTGACTCATATAGATCCTTCTCGGGCCCGAGATTCCAATTCGAATCGTTTGCGCCGGAGCCCACACTTCCGGAATACGCGTCATCATGAAGATCGTAAAGATCCTCAACCTCACGCATATCGTCATATGTATCGGCAGGATCAGGCCCGTCACCGAACGACCCGCCCTCAACATGATCCAGACGTCTTCTTTCCTCAGCTAATCGCCCCCTGGATTGGGTATGACGCGATGTTCTCCAATCTTGTCCGTTCACATCCCGAGTGTCCTCCTCCCGGAGCGGCGGAACAACGCGCAGATGATCATGCTGCATGCTGCTCCTATGTTCAAACGAATTGCCCGCATCGGTAAACCGATCAGTCGTTGAGTCAAACTCGTCGAATACAAGATGACGGTCATCAACTCGATCATTGCGCCTTGCGGGAAGTTTTTGATGCGAATCCCGTTCCTCACGCATATGATCCTTATGACTATCTTTTGGCGGATCGTGATCGAAGCGAATCGTCATTCGTGCTTTATTCATATCCACACACCTCACTTGTCCTTCTACACCTAGCTATATGATCAAGCTTGGCAACTTATGAGTGTGCGAAAAACAAAACAAACAGGCTGATCAAGAAAGTATCTTGATCAGCCTGTATTCTACTTATCGATCCGCTGCTTGCCTCCGTTCGAAGACAAAAGCCCATGCAATCCCCTGCTGCATCGAAGCAGCAAAGAACGCAGGCAGGCATTCCTTATTTCTTGCCCTTAATGAACTCCGCCAAAGCCGCGCCGACCTTCCAGATGTCGCCCGCTCCCATCGTGAGAACGAGGTCGCCTTCTTTTACGCGACCTTTGAGATCGTTCAGGACATCTTCCTTCGTAGGCAAATAACGGGCACCGGCATTGCTGTTCTGGACAATCAGCTCCACCAGCTTACCGGAACTGATACCCTCGATCTGCTTCTCGCCGGCAGGAGAATAAATATCGGTAATGATCACCTCGTCCGCTTCCCCGAATGCGCGGCTAAACGCATCCAGAAGGAAAAAGGTCCTCGAATACCGCTGCGGCTGAAATACGGCAATAATCCGTTTGCCCGTAGCTTTGGCGGCACTGATCGTAGCCTCGATCTCCGTCGGATGATGCGCATAGTCGTCAATCACCAGAATGCCTTCAGCTTCGCCCAGCACCTGGAAGCGGCGCTTAGCTCCGTTGAACTTGACGATGGCCTCTACAATCGCTTCGAACGAGATTCCGCCTTTCAAGCAGCAAATCACCGTAGCCATGGCGTTGTAGACATTGTGTTTACCCGGTACGGACAATTCCACGGTTCCCAGCTCCATGCCGTTATGAAGCATGGTGAAGCTGACGTGACGGTCGCCGAGCACCAGATTCGTTGCCGTATACTCTGCATCCGCGTGAATGCCGTATGTCGTCACATTGCATTTTAGGTCAGGCAAAATCGCCTGAATGTTGTTATCGTCCGCGCAAACCACGGCCGTACCGTCTGCCTTGATCTGGCTGAGGAATTGTACATATGCTGCCTTGAGACGATTGAAATCCCCTTCGTAATTCTCCAGGTGATCGGCCTCAATATTCAGAACAACGCCGAGCCAAGGGTGGTACTGAAGGAATGAACCGTCACTCTCGTCCGCTTCGGCCACCACGTGCTCGCCTTCACCGGCCTTGGCATTCGTGCCAACGTTCATGATTTCCCCGCCGATGATAAACGTCGGATCGACGCCGCATTCCTCCATTACGAGCGCAATCATCGATGAAGTGGTTGTCTTACCATGCGCACCCGCTACGGCGACCCCTTTGCGTTCGTTCAGAAGACGCGCCAGCATCTGCGCACGGTGAAGGACAGGAATGTTCAGCTTCTCTGCTTCGACCCGCTCCACGTTGTCTTGGGACAATGCCGTCGAGTAAACTACAAGGTCCGCGCCCTGGACTTGCTCGGCGGTATGTCCAATGTATATTTTGGCGCCCTTGGCCGCCAGCTTTTCTGTCAATTCTTGCGATGCCACGTCAGAACCCGTGACTTTATAACCCATCTCCAGCATAACTCTTGCAATGGCGCTCATCCCGTAGCCGCCAATTCCTATAAAATGAACATGTTCCGATGTATTCAACAGATATCACCAACCTTTTTCAGAATCGGAAAGGCCCAGGAGGTTGGAACGCACGTCGGCAATCAGGTACAACGTGCCCGACACCACCCCAAGATCCTCCGCTTCCGTCCGTGACTTCAACTCTTCAAGTGCGTTTTTCCAATTTGGTTCTATGATGATTTGCAGTGTATGTTTGGCGTATTTCTCCCTTACCTGCTCTACGATGTCACCAAGCGCCTTGGCGTCCAGTTTCTTCCGGAAATCCGGTTCAGTCAGGATAAGCGTATCCACTATTGGCAGTATATGCTGCAAATACGATTCATGATGCTTATTTGCCAGCATTCCCATCATTAAGTTCAGTTTCCGATACTTATAGATCTGCGGCAAGCTTTTGGCCAAGGTTTCAGCCCCTTCGGGGTTGTGCGCACCATCGAGAACAATCCGCGGGGAGGACTGCACTTGTTCCAGTCTTCCCGCCCAGAAAGTATCCTTAAACCCTGTACGCAATTCTTCATCATCCACGATGAAAGCCATATACTGGCGAAGCACTTCCAGCGTCATCATCGCAAGCGCGGCATTGGCGCATTGATGCTCACCCTGCATCGAGATGTCCAGATCCATGTCCCGGAACGGACCCTTAAAACGGAAAGTCTGGCTTTCTTCGTCCCCACGCAGCCGCTCATAGGAGAACTGTTCATCTACGAGATACAGACTTGTACGGTTTTTGACTACCGTTTGTTTCAGAATATCGACTGCCTCCGGCTGAGTTACCGTGCTCACCACAGGAACTCCAGGCTTGATAATGCCAGCCTTTTCCGTGGCGATCTCCTGAATGGTATCACCCAGGACGTCGGTATGGTCCATTCCGATATTCGTGATCACCGAAATGATGGGATGAACGATATTGGTCACGTCCATGCGACCGCCAAGTCCCGTCTCCCATACCACCACGTCCGGATAAGATACCTCGGCGTAATACAGTATCGCAAGGGCGGTGGACACCTCAAACATGGTGGGCGATCCGAGCCCGGAGCCCGCAATTTCGGCTACAAGCGGTTCTAAGCGATTAGCGAGTTCAAGCAGCGTCTCTTCCGGTATGTCCTCGCCGTTATACTGAAACCGATTGGTAAATTTCGTAATATAGGGAGACGTGTAGGTGCCAACCGTGAATCCCCCTTGAAGCAAAACCTTTGTTAAAAAAGCGCATGTGGAGCCCTTCCCATTCGTTCCGGCCACGTGAATAAATTTTAACCGCCGCTCCGGATGGCCGAGCAGCTCCATCAATCGCTGAATTCTATCCATGCCCGGGCGGATTCCAAACGGAATCAGCCCGTTGATCCAAGCTACCGCTTCCTCATAGGTATGGAACGGAGCTGCCACTGCAGCTGCCGAATGATCAACCATCGTTCTCACCTTCTGGTCCAGATTCATTTTGCCCTTTAGCCTCTCAGTTCTTCGATGCGCGCAATCACTTTACTGCGTTTGTCCGAGTAATCCGCAAGCTTCGCCCGTTCTTCTTCAATCACCTTTTCAGGTGCTTTCGATACGAAACCAGGATTGTTCAGCTTCTTCTCCACACGCTCGACTTCGCTGTTCAAGTGCTGAATTTCCTTTTCCAGACGCGTGATCTCCTGAGCGATATCGATCAACCCGGCAAGCGGCAGATACATTTCAACACCTGTTACCACGGCGGTCATCGCCTTATCCGGCGCCTCAAGCGCAAGGGAGGATTGATACTCCGACGTGTTGCAGAAGCGGCGAATATAATCCGCATTGCGATCGATGATGCCAGCAATTTGCTCGCTTACCGGCTTCAACTGGAGTTCTACTTTTTTGCTCATCGGTACGTTTACTTCCGCCCGGATGTTACGTACAGCACGGATGACATCCATCAGCAGGTTCATTTCAGTAACGGCTTCCGCATTCTCAAATGCCTCATCATAGGTCGGCCATGAAGCCAACATCACCGTCTCGCCTTCATGCGGCAAATGCTGCCAGATCTCTTCGGAAATGAACGGCATGAACGGGTGGATCAAGCGCATCGTGCGGTCCAGCACATAGGCAAGCACCGACTGCGTCTTTTTCTTGGCCGCTTGATCCTCGCCGTACAGGGACAGCTTAGCAAATTCAATATACCAGTCACACAGATCATCCCAGATGAAATTGTAGAGCAGTCGACCGGTTTCGCCAAATTCGTAGGCATCAATTAGACGCGTAATGTCGCGGGAAGTTTCGTTCAGACGATGCAAAATCCAACGGTCGGCCGTTCCCAGCTCTCCGGAAATGTCGATATCCGCCGCCATGAAGCCCTCCAGATTCATGAGCGCAAAACGTGACGCATTCCAGATCTTGTTCGCGAAGTTACGCGCTTGTTCCACACGTTCCCAGCGGAATCGAAGATCCTGACCCGGCGTACTGCCGGTCGATATCATATAACGCATGGCATCTGCGCCATACTGTTCAATAACCTCGAGCGGATCGATACCATTGCCGAGCGACTTGGACATCTTGCGGCCTTCGCTATCCCGAACCAGACCATGGATAAGCGTATCTTTGAACGGCATTTGATCCGTAAATTCAAGCCCTTGGAAAATCATCCGCGAAACCCAGAACGGAATAATATCATAACCCGTTACGAGAACGCTTGTCGGATAATAACGTTTGAAATCCTCACTGTCCAGATTCGGCCAGCCCATGGTCGAGAACGGCCACAATGCCGAGCTGAACCAGGTATCCAGCACGTCCTCATCCTGTCTCAGATCGTCCTTGCCAAGCTTCGCGCGCGCTTCCTCTTCATTCATGGCAACAACCACTTCGCCCGTGGATTCGGAATACCAGGCCGGAATCCGGTGGCCCCACCACAATTGACGAGAGATGCACCAATCGCGCACATTCTCCATCCAATGCAGGTAGGTTCTCTCGAACCGGTCAGGCACGAAATTTACGCCCTTGCCGGATTTCTGCGCAGTAACGGCTGCTTCCGCAAGCGGCTGCATCTTAACAAACCACTGCGTCGACAGATACGGCTCGACAACGGCGCCGGATCTTTCGCTATGGCCAACCTGATGAACATGATCTTCGATGCGAAGCAGCACGCCCGATTCCTTCATGTCGCTTACGATCTGCTTGCGGCATTCTGCTCGGTCAAGCCCCTGGTACTTGCCGGCAAATTCATTCATCGTCCCGGATTCATCCATCACGGTGATTTGTGGCAGATCATGTCTCAGACCCATTTCGAAGTCATTCGGATCATGTGCCGGCGTAATTTTAACCGCTCCGCTGCCGAAATCCTTCTCCACGTACTCATCGGCAATAACCGGAATTTCTCGGCCGACAATAGGCAGGACCAATGTCTTGCCGATCATGTCTTTATAGCGCTCATCTTCCGGATGAACGGCTACCGCCGTATCACCCAGCATAGTCTCCGGGCGGGTGGTTGCTACGGTAATGGAGCCGCTGCCGTCTTTCAGCGGGTATTGCAAGTGGTACAAATGGCCGTTGACCTCTTTGTACTCCACTTCGATATCGGACAAAGCCGTGCGAGCAGCCGGGTCCCAGTTGATAATGCGTTTGCCGCGATATATAAGCCCCTTATCATAGAGCTTGACGAATACTTCCCGAACCGCTTCTGACAACCCCTCATCGAGCGTGAAACGCTCTCTGGAGTAATCGAGGGACAGGCCGATCTTGGACCATTGGTCACGGATCGTATTCGCATATAGATCCTTCCATTCCCACACTTTCTCCAGGAATTTTTCACGTCCCAGATCGTAGCGGGTAACGCCTTCTTCGCGAAGCTTCTGCTCAACCTTGGTTTGCGTGGCGATGCCCGCATGGTCAGAGCCCGGCAACCACAACGCATCATAACCCTGCATCCGCTTTACGCGAATCAGGATATCCTGCAGCGTAAAATCAAGGGCATGGCCGATGTGAAGCATTCCCGTAACGTTTGGTGGAGGAATAACAATCGTATACGGCTCCGCGTCCGGTCGTTTGCCAGCTTCAAAGAAGCCGCCTTCCTTCCAGTACGGATACCATTTTTGTTCGGCTGCCTTCGGATCATACGTCGTCGGCATGTCTAACTGGGATTGGTTTAGTTTTTGATCCATATTTTCGTACCTCCGATACTGTTAATCAGTTTTGCCAACCCGTAATGTTTTAGCCTCCGGGCGTGGACATGGATATCCATGTTTGCGTGAAACAAAAAAAGCCCTTCGTCCTCAAAGGACGAAAGACTGTTCTCTCGCGGTACCACCTTTGTTTCGTGCTTATAATCAATCATGAATCGTATCCTCCCATGAAGAACGTGAAAGGCAAACGATCAAGCACGACACTTTACGCAGATAACGGCTGCGGCCGGCGAACTCTAACCAGGGTAGCGATCGATCCCTACTCTATCTCAAGTCCGCAACTCCGGGGCGACTTCGGCAAGCTGGTTCCTGCGGAATCTCACAGCGCTTGATAGCAATTCCGCTCTCTGAAGGCCATACCTTCCTACTCTTCCCGTTCAACGTTGTTCTAGCTTTAGGAATACCTGTACATATACTATTCAAATATACCGTGGTTGTTGCATATAGTCAATATTTTGAGTGTTTCCGAACGATTTAGACATCATACCTGTCGATCCAAAATAATTCTAATACATTGTAATAAAGAAGCCCCGGCTCGTCCGATTCCCCTCTTCTTCTAATCTATTCCCGGCCATACACAAAAACAGGCCAAGGATATCCTACCTTGACCTGCTTGTTCTTACGCGATCGCTTCCTCCGCTGATTACTGGGGAATGTATAATACCTGGCCTTCTTCCACATTCTGCTCGGACATGCGGTTATATAACAAAAGCTCTCGCGGCGTCAGTTGATAACGCTCGGCAATCACGTCGAGTGTCTCCTCACGCTGCACAATGCACATCCGGACCTTGCGGAAAGGCGTTTCCTCATGGCGGTTACCCAGGAACAGACTCTTCCACTCCACGTCCTCGGCCGTTGCGGAGTCAACCAATTCCTCCGTCTCTTCTTCCTCGTCCCGAGCGGCTTGATCCTGATCCTGAACCGTTCTGCTCGATTGAAGCAACGAAGAGAAGCCTACGCCCGATGCGCTGGTTGTGCTGCTGTTCTTCGTGTTGAAGGCCACCTTTAACTCCGGCTTGGTCGGAACCTCTTCGGCTTTAATGGAAACCTCTTCCGTTATATCATCCATATCCTCCGAAGGGAATTCTTCCTCAGCGAAAACAGGCTGCACTTCCTCCGTTTCCGGTGATTCCAGTACCGGAACGGCATCCACTTCTTCACCCTTACGCTCAATGACACCAGGGAAACTGGCTGCTGAATCTTCTTGCTCCGGCTCGGGCTGGACCGCAGCCCGTTCGAATTGCCATACACTTGGAATCGACAACTCAGCTGCCTGAGCTTCCGTCTCATTATGTAAGGCATATTCGACCGTATCCCGGGCTTCAGACGTTTTAGAAATGCTAATGGTGCTGTCTGCTGAGTCCTGTGAATCCCGTGTTTGGTTCTCATACTGCGCCCAGGATGCCAGATACTGCTGTGTGCGCGCATCCGTCCCGGACTCTTGAGCTCTGGTCTGAGCCTCGTTGAAGTAAGAAGGCGAAGTCGAGTTAGCGTCTGGATGAGTTCCGCTGCCATGAAGCTGGTCGTACGGGTTGGCTGCGAACTGCTGCTCCCCGTTCGAATACAAATCAGTCGCTTCAGGAGCATGTACCACTGTGAATTCCTCATTGGCCCATACTTGGTCGCGGGCTCCCGGAGCCGCCGCCTGAATTCCTTTGAGCGACAGAACCCCTGTAATGTTCAAGCTGCGTTTGGATAACAAATCCACGTCAAAATTCTCGATCTCGACCGCGATGTCATCCAATGATGATACCCGGTTCATCGGTACCGTGATTTCAACCGGGATCCAGTGTTCGAGCGGCTCCGTCTCTCCTGCTTCGGTGTCACCTTTATACAGGCCTGCAAGAAGCAGATGACCCCGAAGCGTAGCCTGGTCCTGCTGACTGATTACCTGAATATGCGGGATCAACTCCGCCTCTTCCAATTCTTCGATTCCCGGCAAATCTTCCGTTAAATTAATACGCTCGTAAATATCGAACCGCAATCCGTAGGACTGGTCAAACACGGGAATGTCCTCCTTTTTGGCATATACTATCCGTGATCTGTTATCACGGCATGAGCCTAAGTTTTGCCACTCAATTTATCTATATGCCGAAAATAGGAGAGCATGACTTTTTTGCGAATTGTGCTTGAAACTTACAGGTTCATTCAGGATCTTGCAAATTTTCTTACCGGTCCGATGTCTCTATGATTCGTTCTCTTAACTCCAACATATCCAGAGGCCAGGGTGCATTCACCTCAATATCCTCGCCCGAGAAAGGATGAGTAAATAGCAGAAGTTCGCCATGCAGCGCTTGGCGCGGAAACGCCCCTGATCCTCCGTATAAGGAATCTCCCAGAAGCGGGTGTCCCATATGACTTAGATGCACCCGGATCTGATGCGTCCGGCCGGTTTCCAGTCGAATTTGCAGCAGGCTGGCTTTCGGATACACCTCGGATGATCGAATATGCGTGATCGCAGCCTGCCCGGTTAATGAAACTCTCCGACGGCTTGAATGATAGCGGTCTTTGCCTATCGGCAGATCGATTCTCTTCAGATCCTGAGAGACCCTCCCCTGAACGATAGCCGCGTATATCCGGACGATCTTCTTCTCCCGCATGTCCTCATCAAGCTTTAGCTGCGCATATTCATTCTTGGCGTACAGCACGGGACCTGTTGTATCCTTATCCAGCCGATGAATATGCCGGACTGCCGTATGGATGCCTTCGGCTTCGTAATATGCGGCAACCACATGATTCAAGGTCGTCTCGCGGCTCTCGTTGTCCGGATGGACCGCCATACCGGCCGGTTTGTTCACGACCAGGCAGAAATCGTCCTCATACAATACATCAAGCTCCTGCCATCTCGGTTCGATGCCGTAATCCCGGTAAGGAAAAAGGACCAGCCGAAGCCGATCCCCTCTCCATTGTATCCCCTGTTCATGACGAAGCTTACGATACAGCTTCTCGGGCATACCGACCGTTTCCATAAGCCACTTGGCAGCCGCTTCGTTCCGATCCGGCAGACTCAATAGCGCCTTGCCCGGCGTCATCTCCAGCCATTCGCCGCGTTTGCTCCAATTCCCCCCGTAACTCATAGGCTTTTGAAGGCGTTGTAGTTGGCTTCAATGGTAGCATCGATATCTTCTACCGTATGAGCGCCCGAGATAAACATGCCCTCGAACTGGGAAGGAGGTACGCTGACTCCCTCTTGGACCATCGCTGCAAAATAACGGCGGAAACGATCCAGATCACTAGTCTTGGCCGTATCGAAATTGACGACCGGCATATTCGTGAAGAAAGGACATACCATGGAGCCGATCCGGTTAATCGTAAGCGGGATACCGAATTCCTGAGCGTTACGCTCAAATCCTGCCTGAAGGCGGGCTCCCCGCTCCTCGAGCTGTTCATAGACGGCAGGCGTCAGCAGGTTCAGGGTCGTGTAACCAGCCGCCATGGCGAGCGGATTACCGCTTAACGTTCCTGCTTGATAGATCGGTCCTGCCGGGGCAATCTGATCCATCAGCTCACGCTTGCCTCCATAGGCACCGACTGGCAGACCGCCGCCAATCACCTTGCCCAAGCATGTCAAATCCGGTGTAACGCCATAACGTCCTTGCGCACAGTTCAGATCAACGCGGAATCCCGTCATCACCTCGTCAAAAATAAGCACGCTGCCATAATCAGAAGTGACCTTGCGAAGACCTTCCAGGAATCCCGGCTGCGGAGGGACCACGCCCATATTGCCTGCCACGGGCTCAACAATAACGGCTGCAATCTCTTCGCCGAACCGCTCAAAGGCAAGCTGTACCGATTCCAGATCGTTATAAGGAACCGCAATGGTGTTGGAAGCAACGCTTTCAGGCACACCCGGGCTATCAGGAAGTCCAAGCGTTGCGATGCCCGATCCCGCTTTAATCAGAAGACTGTCGGCGTGGCCATGATAGGAGCCCTCGAATTTAATGATTTTGCTGCGTCCTGTATAACCGCGCGCTAGACGGATAGCACTCATGGTTGCTTCCGTACCGGAATTCACCATCCGCACGACCTCGATCGACGGCACGCGTTCACAGACGAGCTTCGCCATCTTCGTTTCCAATAGGGTTGGAGCACCGAAGCTGGTCCCCTTGGCAGCTGTCTCCTGAAGCGCTTCAACAACCTCAGGATGCGCGTGACCCATAATCAGCGGCCCCCAGGAACCGACATAATCAATAAAGCTGTTGCCATCGATATCATATACCCGGCTGCCTTCTCCGCGATCGATATAAATCGGAGTTAGTTCAACAGACTTAAACGCACGTACCGGACTGTTGACACCGCCGGGAATATATAACTTCGCTTCTTCAAAAGCAGAACGCGACAAATCTTCTTTTCGCAAATCTTGGCTCATCGTATGCACTCCTAACTCTTTCATCGTTAATGGTTACTAGCTGCGCATCCAGCGTGCTGCGTCCTTCGAGAAATACGTAATGATAATGTCCGCACCGGCACGCTTCATCCCGGTCAGCAGCTCCATCACAATCGCCTGCTCACTGATCCATCCCTGCTGAGCAGCTGCTTTAATCATGGAATACTCACCACTCACGTTGTATGCAACAATCGGCAGATCAAACTGGTCTCTCAGCAATCGGACAACATCAAGGTAGGCCATAGCCGGTTTCACCATCAGCATATCGGCGCCTTCCAGCACGTCCGTCTCCGCCTCGCGAAGCGCCTCTCTTACATTAGCCGGATCCATCTGATATGTTTTGCGGTCGCCGAATTGCGGAGCGGAATCGGCAGCCTCACGGAAGGGTCCGTAAAAGGCTGAAGCGTACTTAACGGAGTAAGACATGATCGGCACGTTATAAAATCCGGCTTCATCAAGACCAGAGCGAATGGCTTGGACAAAACCGTCCATCATATTCGAAGGTGCAATTATGTCGGCTCCAGCTTTGGCCTGGGAAACCGCTGTACGAACGAGCAGTTCCAGCGACTCGTCGTTTAATACATCGCCGCAGGTGTGGCCGTCACGCTCAAAGGTATGCACCATACCGCAGTGGCCGTGGTCGGTAAATTCGCACAGACACGTATCAGCAATCACCAGCAGATCGGGATGCCACGACTTGATGAGACGGGTAGCCTCTTGGACTATCCCGTCATCCGCAAAACCGGATGTGCCCACGCTGTCTTTCGTCTCGGGAATTCCGAACAGGAGCACAGCAGGAATGCCTAGACTTACGATTTCGTCTACTTCCTCTTGTAAGGTGTCAAGCGAAAAATGATAGACGCCTGGCATGGAGGAAATCTCCGATTTCACACCACTGCCATAGGTCACGAAGATCGGCTGAACCAGATCCTCCGTATGAAGCACGGTCTCGCGGACCATGCTGCGAATGCCGGCATTTTGACGCAGCCGACGATGGCGTACGATTGGAAAACTCATGACGTATACCTCCAAATGATGTAATTTCGTTCACGTATATAAGAGATTATCGATATTATGGCGCAACACGGCGTGGATCGTTCTCGTTCCAAATGCACAAGGCCTTAACCAGACTGTCGACCGTCGCTTCCTCGGCGAGGAGGGATACGTGCAGTCCGGCTTCTTCAGCCGTCTGCGCGGTTAATGGTCCGATGCAAGCAATCGTTGAACCTTTCAACAGTTCGACTGGATCTGCCACGCCCATCCCCTTCAGCACCTTCAGTAGATTGGTAACCGTAGAAGAACTGGTGAACGTAACGGCGTGAATGCCTCCATCTTCAAGCAGCTTCAGCAGCTCATCATCGTCCTCGCCGCACAGCACGTTCTCATAGATCACGGCTTCCGTCACGTGCAGTCCCATTTCCGTCAGCTTCTCCGGCAGCCACTTGCGTGCGAGATCGCCGCGAGGCAGCAGCACGCGCTGACCGGGCTGGAGCTCTGAACCGTAAGCATCGATAAGGCCTTCCGCCTGGTAACGCTCCTTGATAACTTCAGCCACGACACCGTATTTTCCAAGAGCATGGGCTGTCGCGGGGCCAACCGCGACGATGCGGGCCGAGGCTAAGGCGCGAATATCGCGACCATTCTCCTTCAGGTGGCGGAAAAAGAATTCGACTCCGTTCACGCTGGTGAAAAATGCCCAGTCATACGTACTCAGCTTGTCCAGTGCTTGTTGAATTCCTGCAAGCCTCTCGCTCTTCGAAGGCATGACGGTTTCGATGACGGGAAACTCATAAGGCTCTCCGCCCAGCTCTTCGATTTGGGATGCCAATGCACTGGCCTGGCTTCGCGTCCTTGTGACCAGTATTCTTTTGCCGAAGAGGGGCAGCCGTTCCGCCCACTTCAGGTGCTCCCGCTGAAGCACCACCTGTCCAACAACGATGACCGCAGGCGGCTGAAAATCCGCTGCTTTGACTCTGTCCTCGATGTCCGCCAGTGTCCCCGTCAGCGTATCCTGCTCTGCCCGGGTTCCCCATCTAATAAGTGCCACCGGGGTTTCCGACGGTCGGCCGTGCTTGATCAGCTGACGACTGATATAACCGATCTTCGCCACACCCATCATAAAAATCAAAGTTCCCGTTGCATTGGTAACCTTGTCCCATTGAATCATTCGGTCCAGCTTTTCGGGACTTTCGTGGCCGGTAATTATCGATAAAGACGAAGCATGGTCTCGATGCGTCACCGGAATCCCTGCATAAGCCGGAACACTGATCGCCGAGGTGATCCCCGGCACAATCTCGTACATGATGCCATGACGGTATAACAGCTCCGCTTCTTCACCCACTCTTCCGAAGATCGTCGGATCGCCGCCCTTTAAACGGACAACCATCTTACCTTCCAGAGCATAATCAACCAGCAGCTGATTGATCTGCTCCTGTTTCATCGTATGCCGATCCGGAAGCTTGCCTACATAGACCTTCTCCGCTCCGGGTTTCATCCATCTTAGCAGCCGAGGACTAGCCAATCGGTCATACACCACGACATCCGCTTTTTCAATGCATTCCTTGCCTTTAATCGTGATCAGGCGTGCATCGCCCGGTCCTGCTCCCACCAGATAAACCTTGCCTGCCATACCCTCAGCCCCTAACTTGTGCCAGTATCTTCTCCGCTCCTTTAGCTTTCAGCTTTTCAGCCACTTCCACTCCGAGCGATTCAGGGTCGGTTCCTTCGGCGCTTTCCTTCAGTATGATTTCGCCGTCAGGAGAGCCTACCATTCCTGTTAATTGTATAACGTTTTGTTCTCCGCGGGAATCTCCGGCATCCACATTCTTCAGGACGGCGTAAGCCCCGATAGGCACCTGGCATCCTCCATTCAGCTCGCTTAGAAACTTGCGCTCCGCCGCAACGGTTCGTGCAGTAACCTCATCATTATAAAGAGAGAGCAAATGCAGCAGATCAGCATCGTTTTCGCGGCATTCAATTCCAAGTGCGCCCTGACCGACGGCTGGCAGGCTAATTTCAATCGGCAAGTACGACGTGATCCGGTCCTCCCAGCCCATACGCTGAAGACCGGCGGTCGCCAGAATGATGGCCTGAAATTCACCGTCCTCCATTTTGCGAATGCGAGAATCGATATTCCCCCTAATCCATTCGATCTGCAGATCCGGCCGGTACGCCTTAAGCTGACTGGACCGGCGCAGACTGCTTGTCCCCACCTTGGCACCTGTAGGAAGGTCATCCAGCGTTGTTCCTTCTTTGGAGATCAGGCAATCACGAGGATCCTTTCTTGCCGGCACCGCGCCGGATACCAAACCTTCGGGCAGAACGGAAGGCATGTCCTTCATGCTGTGAACCGCCATATCAATCTCGCCGTCCATCATCGCCTGCTCGATTTCTTTGACAAACAATCCTTTGCCGCCTACCTTGGAGAGGGTAACATCCAGTATGCGGTCGCCCTTCGTGACGATTTTTTTGACGGTAAAGTCATAGTCCAGACCGTGCTCCTTGGCTAAACGCTTTAAGTCATCAATAACCTGTCCTGTCTGTGTCAGTGCCAGAGCACTTTGTCTACTGCCAACTACGATTGTACGCATCTTTCATTCCTCCTGATTATTCGCAATCCACTGCTTGATCTTGTCCTCACTCCAGGGCACATAACCTCCGCGGCGAATCTCTCCGAGCATATCCATGCGGTATGCCTTGTGCAAAAGCCGCCTGCGTGCGTCAGCCGACTCCACCTCTTCCCTGATCATCGAACGCATCTTATATAAAAAATCCAAATAGTCCTCATACTCAGGCCCGAACTGGTCTTCGAGCTCGTCGCGTATCTCGCGTGCGGCCATCGGCCCTGCTCCTGATGTGGATACAGCCAGCGTAAGCCTTCCCCGTCGCAGCACCGTCGGGTTGATAAACGTTCCGGCCTCGCCGTTGCTGGCCACGTTAACCAGTACGCCAAGACGATTGGCATCCTCCGCTATTTGCAGATTCAGCTTGCTGTCATCCGTTGCCGCATGGACCATAAACGCGCCTATCAGATCGTCTGATTGATACTTCCGCTTCGTCCATCGAAGAGTCTTCTCACTCTCTAAACGTTGAAGTTTCTCGCTTCGTAATAAGGGACTTACAATATGTACGACTGCCCCGGCATTCAGTAGGGTGACGGCTTTACGTTCCGCCACCTTGCCACCGCCGACAATCAAGCATAAACGTCCCCTGCAATTCAGCATAACGGGTACATAATGATCATCACAGGCCATTCTTGCCATCACACTCCTGACCAACTATGGAAAGCGGACCACGTATTGAGAAAGAAATTCAGAATAATGAACCCATACCCGATTAAAGCCCATATAGCCGCTTCCCTGCCGGACCTTCTCCACAAGCGACGTTTGATGAAGTAAACCAAATACATCGCAAGCGCCGTCATGGTAGACATGACTTTGATGTCCAAAAACAGAGTCCACCGTCCAGCCATGGCCACCGACATTACGGCCAAGATGAGCGACATGACCAGAATAATCGTGCCGGCCATCAGCGCTTTATAGGAGTAAACATCCAGCTTCTCCAGACTTGGCAGCCTGCGCATCGTATCATTCCATTGCTTGTGCTTCAGTTTCCGGTGCAGGAACATATAAATCGCCGCAAACACGGCTCCGACGGTCAAAGCGGCGAAGCTGATACTCGCCAGGGCAATATGAATAAGCAAGAGACGATGTTCCGTCTCCCAGCTGTGCAATGCATTGTCTCCTGTCGTGAACCATAAACGATTGACCAGCATGACGCTAAACCCGACAAGGTTCATAAGCAGGACGGCAAATTCCGACCGCTTCATATACGCCAGAGCAATCGAAGTGATCGATATGCAGAACGCCAGCAGGAACAGGAAATCAAACAGCGTAAATACCGGAAAGTGAAAATGTCCGCCTTCCATCGCTCTGATGCCGATTCCGGTGAATTGTAACAGCGCAGTAATAACAAGAAGCCCTGTGCCTATCCGCTTCGCCACCGAATTGCGTGAAACGCAATCCGAGATATAAAACAGAAGGCTCAGGGCATAGATACAAATGCCGGTGATATAAATTAAGTTTAACAGCATGGGTTGTACTCACCCTCCTCAAAGGGTGGCTGGGGCCAGAGACACCTTGAGCGGTTTCTCTTCTGCCTGCTGATCTACAGCATTCTTCGACCGTTCAGCTTTAACGGGTGCAGTTGCTTTCTTGTTGCGGCTGCGGGCTTCCTGCTCATTCTCATGGATCAAGCTTTCCAGCGCAAAGATTTGTGAAAAATAATCCAGTGCTTCACCGCCCTGCTTGCCGCCCGTCATTTCCTTAATCCGGTTAATGGGATCATGCATCATCTGATTAACGATGCTCTTGGTCAAACGACGGATGACTTTTCGCTGGCGTTCATCCAGTTCCGGAAGCTTGTTAAACAAGCTTTCCATCGTTTCTTCATGAATGGCATTCGACTTCTCCTGCAAAGCCCGAATCGCCGGTCTGACACCGAGCGTCTTCAGCCATGTGTGGAATGCATCCATCTCCTCTTGAATCATCACTTCAATCTTCGCTGCTTCCGCCCGGCGCATTTCCATATTGGTCTCTACAATGCCTTCCAGATCATCAATATCGTACAGGAACACGTTGGAAACTTCCCCAACCGCCGGATCAATGTCCCGTGGCACAGCAATATCAATCATGAACAACGGACGGGACTGGCGTTTCTTCATGCTCTCTTTTACCCGCTCCGCATTCAGAACATATTCATTCGAGCCCGTGGAGCTAATAATGATATCCACGTCATTCAGCAAATGCTTGGCTTCGGCAATGGTGCATGGCGTCCCCTTGAATTTGCTTGCAAGTTCCTGAGCACGGCTAAGCGTACGGTTAGCCACAATTACTTCAGCGGCACCGCTGGCATAAAGATGCTTCACGGTAAGTTCGCTCATCTTGCCTGCACCAAGTATCATCACTTTTTTATCGTTAAATGCCCCGAAAATTCGTTTACCCAGTTCCACCGCTGCATAGCTGACAGAGACGGCACTCTCTCCGATCGATGTCTCCGAATGAGCCCGCTTGCCGAGCGTAACGGCTTGCTTAAACAACATATTGAACCAAGTACCCGTGGCATTCTGCTGCTGCGACGTCAAAAAAGCATTGCGCACCTGTCCCAGGATCTGCGTCTCTCCAATGACCATGGAATCCAAACCGCAGGTAACCTTAAACAGATGGGAAATCGCTTGTTCGTCTTCATATATATAGAGGTGCTGTGTAAATTCTTCACGATTAATGCCGAACCACTGTTCCATAAAACTGCGGATAAAGTAGCCGCACATATGAAGGCGGTCTACCACAACATAAATCTCAGTTCGGTTGCAGGTAGCGACAATGACGCCCTCCAATACGCTCTTGGTCGAATTAAGCTGCTCTAACGCCTTGGGCATGTCTTCTTCCGAGAATGTAAAGCGTTCTCTGACTTCCACAGGCGCCGTGCGATAGTTCAACCCAACAACGACGATGTGCATTGCATGTTCACCTGCCTATTTCTCCGAGTAGTTTTGCCGTTCACAACGGACTTCCTTGACCTTGTTCATTATATCACAGTATGCTGAACAGCCTTGTCTATTTTATGAAATGTTTATGAAATCCCCATACTTCTTCGTTCCATTCATGAAGCTTTCTACCTGTTTGATCGCACCTTACTATTGTGGATATAGAACAGCTTAGATATACGTGTTATTTACTACGAAATCTCATTTCAGAGAACGACTCCCTGGAATTCCGCCGATCTTCTCATGTTCTCAAAATAAATAACCATGGAAAAATCCATGGTTATCAGTATACGCATTTTTTAGAAGGCTGGATTAAACGAGTTCAGCCTGTTTCATCTCAGGCGTTTCCACGGTCATTTCACCGAGTCCGCGCACGAGTTTCTTGGCATAGCATTTTTCAGGTTTCAAAGCGGATACCAGATAGTCAATAGCCAACTGCGGATCTACTGTCTCCCCGCAGGTATAACAGTCAATCGCAGCAAAACCTCTCTCAGGGTATGTGTGAATCGAGAGATGGCTTTCCGACAGCAACACCAGCACAGTCGCACCTTGTGGTTCAAACTGCTTGGATTGGACGGACAATACCGTTGCTCCACATGCTTCAGCGGCTTCCACCATCTGAGCTTGTAAAAATTCTGCACTGTTCAATAGTTCAAAATCGACTCCCCAAGTATCAACAGCAACGTGTCTTCCGAAAGTTGAGTATTCCATCTTCCGGGTTCCCCCTTCCTAGGAATAAAATGTTTGAAAATTTCATCCGCTAGGACCTACGTCATTCACTTCCCGAGGGAATAATCTCTCGCAACATTACATGTCCTGAGTGAATCCTGGTTCCTATATTCTTTTCAACGAGATTAAAAATAACATCTATGACGCTTAAATGCAACACCTTTTTCGAAAATAACCCATAAATATTTTACAGCTCAATATATGTGCGTCTGAACTACTTGGTGTCATGGATCCAATAATAAAAAAAGCCGCCCTGTTACAGGGCAGCCTCCTTAGGCTTCTAGCACGAATAGGCGTTGATTAAACTGTCGCAGCCGCTCATCTATCGTCTTCGTAATAAGTTTATCATTCCCTGCTGCAATCCGCTGGTCCAGAAGCACATTAATATGATGCTGGATGGATTCGATCTCTTTCTCTGCTTCATTGCTGTTGAAGAGTCGCTGCAGTTCTCCTGCCGTATTCTTGTACTCATAAATGACAATGCTGTCGTTCCCGGCGACTTGCGTAATTCTGTGCACCGTTCCCGCATGGTAGTCGTAGCTCATCGTAAAGCCGCGATAAATCCGATTCACTTTACCTGATCCCTTAAAAGCCGCAAACAGTTTGCGTACGGCATTTGTCAGATGGGGAGTAACCAATCGGCACGACAGCTCACAGACGTACAAGCCATTCTTGCGTTCAAAGGGCAAATGAACTTCTTCCCCGCTTTCATCTTCGAGCACAAACTCCTGCTCTCCGCTATCCATGACTTTTACCCGGTTAGTAACCCGGAAAGCTTGGGTATATTGCAGAAATTGATCCATTTGAATATCCGTCATTTGCATTGTGGCATTAACATATTCTGTGGCTAACCGCTGAGCCATAAAAATCTCCCTCAATTCTTTTAACTTACTACCATTATACAGCAGATCCAAGCGGTCTTTCCTGCCGTTCGAACGAGAATATCCATCATATTTCATAAAAAAACGGAATTAGCCGGAATCAGAGCGATATTTCCCGCAAGATGCTCACTTTCCTATAAAGAATACACCGATTCCCTATATTACCCTCGAAAAAAATATCACGAAATGAACCGGATCAGGATTGCTCATTGCCTTCCGTTTCCGAATCCGAATATGTCTCTTCCTCATCATCCTTTGTCCCCATGTGGGACTCCATGATGGCCCATAACTCATCTTTACCCAAACCGAGCTCGGATGAAAACATGACAAAAGAGTGATAGGGTTTGAAGCCAAGCGTCTCCTTCACAATCTTAACATGCTTCTGGCGGCGTGTTTTCGGAATTTTGTCTGCCTTGGTCGCGACCACGCATACTGGCCGGTTATAATGCTGCAGCCATTCATACATGCTGATATCGTCCTTTGAGGGCGGGTGACGCATGTCCACAATCAATAATACAAGCTTCAGTTCTTCCCGGCTGAGCAAATATCTCTCAATCATTTCGCCAAATGCCGCACGCTGGGTCTTGGATACCTTCGCATAACCATAGCCGGGAAAATCGACCAGATACAGGTCGTCGTTCACCCGATAATAGTTGAGCTGCTGGGTTTTCCCCGGTGTTGCACTGGTACGGGCCAGGTTCTTACGGGATATCATACGGTTAATCAGTGATGACTTGCCCACATTGGAACGCCCTGCCAGAGCAATTTCCGGCAAGGCGTCTTCAGGATATTGAGCAGGTACGACAGCACTGATGACAAACTCGGCTTTCGTAACTTTCATAATTTAGACTTTCCTCTCTAGTGCACTCCCGCTTGTTCAACGAGCGCATGCTCCAGAACCTGATCCATATGGGATACCGGAACGAACTCAACGTCGTTCTTCACGCTGTCAGGGATATCACGCAAGTCACGTTCGTTATCCTTAGGGAGTAATATTTTTTTGTAGCCGGCACGGTGGGCTGCCAGGGATTTCTCTTTCAAGCCACCAATCGGAAGAACGCGTCCCCGAAGTGTAATTTCCCCCGTCATGGCCACATCACGGGCTACATGCCGTTTGGTTAAAGATGAGATAAGAGCCGTCGCAATCGTAATGCCGGCTGAAGGGCCATCCTTCGGAATGGCTCCCTCCGGGATATGGATATGGACATCCAGCTTCTCGTGAAAATCCGGATCAATGCCCAGTTCTACCGCTTTGGAGCGGGTAAAACTGAAAGCGGCTTGAGCCGATTCCTTCATCACGTCGCCAAGCTTACCCGTCAAGGTCAGCTTGCCGGTCCCAGGCACCACGGTTACCTCAATGGTCAGTGTCTCGCCGCCCACTTCCGTCCATGCGAGCCCTGTTACCGTGCCGACTTGATCTTCAAGCTCGGCCATGCCATAGCGAAACTTCGGAATACCGAGATATTCCTTAATATCGTCAGCCTTAATCTCAATGGATTCCGATTTATTGGTGACGATCTGTTTGGCGGCTTTGCGGCACAGCGCAGCCACTTGCTGTTCCAGATTCCGCACCCCGGATTCACGGGTATACTCCCGGATCACCTTCATGAGCGCTTCCTCGTCCAGAATCAATTGCTCCGGCGTCAGCCCATGCTCACTCTTCTGCTTGGGCAGCAAATAACGATTGGCGATCTGCAGTTTCTCCAGCTCCGTATATCCTGGAATGTACAGCACTTCCATCCTGTCCAGGAGCGGTCTTGGAATGTTGTGCAGCACGTTTGCCGTCGTGACAAACATGACGTTGGACAGATCAAAAGGAATCTCCACGAAATGATCGCTGAACGTATTATTTTGCTCAGGATCAAGTACCTCAAGCAGGGCTGAAGACGGGTCGCCCCGGAAGTCGGATGCCATCTTATCGATTTCATCCAGCAGGAATACAGGATTCATTGACCCCGCCGTTTTCATGCCTTGAATGATACGTCCCGGCATGGCCCCTACATAAGTGCGCCGGTGGCCGCGGATTTCCGCCTCGTCTCTTACCCCGCCTAACGAAATGCGAACGAACTTGCGCTCCAGAGAGCGGGCGATGGACCGGGCCAGTGATGTTTTGCCGACCCCCGGAGGGCCAACCAGACATAGAATAGGCCCTTTCATCTTCTTCACCAGCTTTTGCACCGCCAGATATTCCAGCACGCGCTCCTTCGGCTTCTCGAGTCCGTAATGGTCTTCGTCCAGCACTTGCTCCGCTTTGACGATGTCCAAATCGTCCTCGGTCATGTTGGTCCACGGTAACGCCAAAAGCCAATCGACATAGTTCCGAATCACGCCGCCCTCAGCAGAGCTCGCCGGCATTTTCTCGAGTCGGTCGATTTCCTTCTCTACCTTCTCGTGTACGCGCTCGGGCAATTCAAGCTCCTGAAGCTGACTTCGGAGTTCCTCTACTTCCCCGGCACGACCTTCCTTGTCGCCAAGCTCTTTCTGAATGGCCTTCATCTGTTCGCGCAAGTAGTATTCCTTCTGGGTCTTCTCCATTTGCTTCTTGACCCGCTGGTTGATCTTGCGCTCCAGCTCCAGCACTTCGCGCTCGTTATTCAGTATATCTAGAAGTTTCTCGAGCCGTTTGCGAACATCAATTGTTTCGAGAATTTCTTGCTTATCCTTAATCTTCAGTGACAAATGACTCGTGATGACGTCTGCCAGTCGACCCGGCTCATCAATATCGGAAACGGCCGCCAGTGTCTCTGGTGTCACCTTCTTTGACAGATTGATATAATTCTCAAACTGAGACAGTACGGTTCGCATTAATGCGGAAACTTCGGGGTCATGGTTCTCTTCTTCGGGAAGTTCCCGAGCGATGACCTCATAGTATTCCTCTTGATCCGTATATTCAATAACTTCCGCCCGTTCCATACCCTCCACTAGCACACGTATGGTACCGTTGGGAAGCTTAAGCATCTGGCGTACATTCGCAACTGTGCCAATCCGAAAAATATCATCCTGCGTCGGTTCTTCAATGTTCACTTCCGATTGAGAACATAGGAGAATCAAATTGTCTTCAACCATCGCCTTTTCTAAAGCCTTTACCGACTTCTCCCGGCCTACATCCAAGTGAAGCACCATGCTTGGATAGACCAAAAGACCTCTCAAAGGCAGTAAAGGAAAACGACGACCTTTGGATCTACTGGGTCCCATCGCTTTCGCACCTCCAATGGCTCTCAATGTTGACACTATTCCTATTTTATCAAATCTGCGTATAAAAAACCAACCATACGAAGCTTAACATCCTCCTGCGTCCGTTATTTTACCGTTACGCGGAGGCGTCGCCTGCAGCAATGAAGCGGAAGAGGATGGAAATACCTCGTTTGCAGGGAGCTGAACAACCTCCGGAGCGAACGTTCCGCCAAAAATATGGCCGAACACTTCATCCACCGATTCGACCGGAATTACCCGTAAACCGCCGCTCAAATCCTGGAACAGCGTCTGCCAGTTGTCTTTAGGGATGATCACGCGGGTCGCGCCTGCTTGGAATGCCGCCTCCACTTTAGCGATGACCCCGCCTATCGGTTTTACTTTTCCATGAATGCTCATCTCGCCGGTCATGGCGACTTTATTATCGACTTCAATCCCTTTCATGGCTGATACGATCGCAGTAGCCATCGCAATACCCGCGGAAGGGCCGTCAATCGGCGTTCCTCCAGGGAAATTGATATGCAGGTCATAGTTTTTCGGCGTAAAACCCATCGAACCCAGCACGGTCAAGACATTCTCGATTGAGCCTTTGGCCATGCTCTTGCGGCGCAGCTTGCGAGCACCCCCGCCAAATTCCTCTTCATCCACAACCCCGGTGATATTGTAGGTACCCCGGCCCTTCTCGACAGGTACCGCAGATACTTCAATTTCAAGCAGTGCCCCCATATTCGGGCCATATACAGCCAATCCGTTGACTACGCCGATCTGAGGCTTCTCCGGTATTTTCCGGTCGGGCCTAGGCTGAAGCTGGCTGCTGCTGGCTACCCATTCCACATCCGCGGCCCGCAGCGAATCTCGTTTCTCGGTCAACGCAAGACCGGCAGCCAATTGAATCATATTGACCGCTTCCCGCCCGTTAGAGCAGTACTGCTTCACAACTTCAACCGCTTCCGGCGCAGCATTCAAACCAATTTTCTGAATGGCATCCTCTGCAATCCTCCCAATCTCTTCAGGCAAAAGCGGACGGAAAAAAATCTCCATGCAGCGTGAACGAAGCGCAGGAGCAATCTCTTCGGGCGAACGTGTCGTAGCACCCACCAGACGGAAGTCCGCCGGAAGGCCATTTTGAAAGATATCGTGTATATAGGCAGGTGTATTGGCATCCTCAGAATTATAATATGCACTTTCAAGCAGCACCTTGCGGTCCTCCAGCACTTTTAAAAGCTTATTCATCTGAATCGGATGCAATTCCCCAATTTCATCAATAAACAGGATCCCGCCATGGGCCTTGGTCACCGCTCCCGGCTTGGGCTGAGGAATACCTGCAACCCCCATGGCTCCGGCACCTTGATAAATCGGATCATGAACAGACCCGATGAGCGGGTCGGCAATCCCGCGCTCATCGAAGCGAGCCGTCGTGGCATCAATCTCTGTGAATTTCGCGTCATATTTAAACGGAGATTGCGGGTTCTTCTTGGCTTCCTCCATCACCACGCGGGCGGCTGCCGTCTTCCCGACTCCCGGCGGTCCATATACAATTACATGCTGGGGATTTGCGCTGCATAAGGCTGCCTTTAAGGCGCGCAAGCCGTCCTTTTGACCCACGATGTCATCCATCGTTTGCGGCCTTGTTTTCTCAGCGAGCGGTTTCGTTAGCGATATCGACCGGAGTTTGCGGAGTTTATCGAGCTCCTTGCGCGATTCCCGATCCACCGCTGTTTTGCTTGTCTTCTGCCCGCGCAATAAATTCCAAAAATAAATGCCGATGATGACCGCAAAAAACAGCTGCACCAGCATAATCACGATACTTAAATTCACAAGTCATTCCTCCTGTACTCCATTATGTCTTCATCCAAACGTTAATACATGGTAGTATTGCCGATTCCTTGGATGGTAAAACGCTGGAGGCGGAAAAGTATCAAAAAGTAGATGGATACACTTAAGTGAGACGTTCCAATGAGACGCTCCGCGTACGTATCGTTCCTTTCGATCGCTGTTGTTTCCGAATTTCATGAATGAGAATAGTAATGTAGAAATTCGGCAACAGCTTATCCTTCCGATGCGAGTTTTCCTGCGGAAAACTTTCAGCCGACCGCTTCACTTCTCCGGAATCGATTCGTCTGCTCCGCTGGTGCGACCCATGGCATCCTTCTTCATCGTGGGGGTGGGGAGAGGGTAGAGCTGAGCTTCATTTATCAGAAGCTCGGTTAGGAGCGATTATACTTGGAACAACAACAGAAAGCATAATTGCCTTTAGAAAAATATTAGATCGCTTAAAAATACATTCATATAAATTTGAACCACACATCACCTAAGACCCTGTGCTTCCTTAGAAAACAACAAAACGGCAATCTCTTGTGGTCCAGAGATTGCCGTTTTTATATTAGAGATTGAAACTACCTATACGGAAACTTAGTTATCCAGCTTAAACCGTGGATTTGTGCTTGCGGCCCGGGATTTCGCCCGTTTCCTCGTACACCTTCACGATATGATCGATTTCTTTCTTAAGCTCTTCAACCATGGTCGCTTCAGGTACCTTACGGATCATCTCTCCGTAACGGAAGAGTAGACCTTCACCACGTGCTCCCGCAATCCCGATGTCGGCTTCCCTAGCCTCACCGGGACCGTTTACGGCACAGCCCAGAACGGAAACCTTGATTGGCACTTTGATCTTCGAGATGTACTCCTCCACTTCATTGGCAATGGAGAACAAATCGATATCCAGCCGTCCGCAGGTCGGGCATGATACCAAGGTTGCCGCATCCGAGATCAGTCCGAAGGATTTTAGCAGTTCTCGGCCCACCTTGATCTCTTCCACCGGATCGGCGCTCAAGGATATACGCATCGTGCTGCCGATTCCAAGAGACAACAGCGCGCCAAGCCCGGCGGCACTCTTGACGGTACCCGAGAACAGGGTGCCTGCTTCGGTAATGCCCAGGTGAAGCGGGTATGGTATTACTTCCGCGGCCTTCGTGTAAGCTGCAATCGCCATCGGTACATCAGAAGCTTTAAGCGAAACGATGATATCATGGAAATCCAGTTCTTCGAGGATCCCGATATGATACAGGGCGCTTTCCACCATGGCTTCTGGTGTCGGGTACCCGTATTTTTCAAGGAGATGATTCTCCAAGGAACCGGCGTTAACCCCGATCCGAATCGGAATTCCCTTCTCTTTGCATGCTTTCACGACAGCTTCGACCTTTTCACGCTTACCGATGTTTCCCGGATTGATCCGGACTTTATCGATACCGTTCTCGATCGCCATCAGGGCAAGCTTGTAGTTAAAATGAATATCCGCCACAAGCGGAATATGAATGCGTTTCTTGATTTCCTTAATGGCCGCAGCTGCTTCCTCATTGTTCACCGTTACCCGAACGATCTGACATCCCGCTTCTTCCAGACGGAGTATCTCAGCAACGGTCGCCTCCACATCTGCTGTTTTGGTGGTGCACATGCTTTGAATAATGACTTCGTTCTTTCCCCCAATGGTGAGATTCCCCACCTTGACGGGCCGTGTGTCTTGTCTCAAAAACATGGTACGATCTCTCCCATATAACGCCAAAGCTCCACTCCAGCAAAACCCAACTGGGTATAACTGGAAGTGGAGAATCAGCGTAGATTTATTCCACGTCTAATGCGCTAAAGCACATTAGGCGCTTTCTTCTTGTTTCTTGTCGTCATCGTTACTTTTGGCTTGCAGTTCAGGAATCACTTTATCCCGAACGACCTGCTCCGTAATGACGCAATCCTTAATGTCATCTCTGGACGGCACTTCATACATCACGTCCAGCATGATGCCTTCAATGATCGAACGCAGTCCGCGTGCACCAGTATTGCGCTTAATGGCTTCGCGGGCAATCGCTTCTAGCGCGCCTGGCTCAAATTTGAGGTTTACGTTGTCAAATTCAAGCAGCTTTTGGTACTGCTTCGTCAGCGCGTTTTTCGGCTCAGACAGAATCCGTACCAATGTTGCCTCATCCAGCGGTTCGAGTGTAGACACAACTGGCAGACGACCAACGAACTCCGGAATCAAGCCGAATTTCAGCAAATCTTCCGGCAGAACCATCGTCAGGTATTCACCTGGCTTAAGATCCTTCTGGTTTTCTCCGGATGCATTAAAGCCGATAACCTTTTTACCGATCCGGCGTTTAATGTACTGTTCCAATCCGTCAAATGCTCCGCCGCAAATGAACAGGATGTTCGTCGTATCGATCTGAATGAATTCCTGATGCGGATGCTTGCGTCCACCTTGCGGAGGCACGGAAGCAACGGTGCCCTCAAGAATTTTCAGCAGCGCCTGCTGGACCCCTTCACCGGAAACGTCACGGGTAATGGACGGGTTCTCCGATTTACGAGCCACTTTATCGATCTCATCAATATAGATAATGCCGCGTTCCGCTTTTTCCACATCATAATCCGCTGCTTGAATCAGCTTCAGCAGAATGTTCTCAACATCCTCACCCACATAACCAGCTTCGGTCAGTGAAGTTGCATCTGCAATAGCAAACGGCACGTTGAGAATTTTGGCCATGGTTTGCGCGAGCAATGTTTTACCGGAACCTGTAGGTCCGAGCAGCAAAATATTACTCTTTTGCAATTCTACGTCCTCAATCTTGCTCTGGGTGTTGATCCGTTTATAGTGGTTATAAACAGCAACGGAAAGGGATTTCTTCGCTTGATCCTGACCGATTACATATTGATCCAGAATGTCACGAATGTCGCGCGGTTTCGGAATATCCTTCAGATCCACTTCTTCCTCATGGCCGAGTTCTTCCTCAACGATCTCTGAACACAAGTCAATGCACTCGTCACATATATAAACACCGGGCCCCGCAACCAGCTTGCGGACCTGCTCCTGCGATTTACCGCAGAAGGAGCATTTCAGCTGCCCTTTGTCATCGTTAAATTTAAACATGCTATTACCACCCCTTAAGATTTGGTCGGTGAAGACAGAACATCATCAATAATACCGTACGCCTTCGCTTCCTCCGCGCTCATGAAAAAGTCGCGGTCTGTATCGCGTTCGATTTTTTCAAGGGGCTGACCCGTGCGCTCCACATAGATTTGATTCAGCTTATGTCTGGTCTTGATGATCCAATCTGCATGGATTTGGATATCGGATGCCTGACCTTGAATACCGCCGAGCGGCTGATGAATCATCACTTCACTGTTCTCGAGAGCATAGCGTTTGCCTGGCGCTCCCGCAGTAAGCAACAGTGATCCCATGCTGGCAGCCATGCCAACGCAAATCGTGGACACATCAGGCTTGATCAACTGCATCGTATCATATATACCCATCCCGGCTGTAACCGAACCGCCAGGGGAATTGATGTACAAAGAGATGTCTTTTTCCGGATCTTCCGCAGCTAGAAACAGAAGCTGGGCAATGACAAGATTGGCAACATCGTCATCGATCGCACTGCTGAGGAATATTATGCGATCCTTCAGTAATCTTGAGTAGATATCGTAAGATCTTTCGCCTCGACTGGTTTGTTCCACAACCATAGGTACAAGACTCATGCGACCAACCTCTTTTCCTTGAAAAATATACTACAGCGTTACAAAAGTTATTCTAACATGTTCAAAGCACGATGTCATTTTTTAACCCTGCTTACATTCTATGAACTTGCCAAGAATTATATCCTGCCAACTTGTCTCATTATGTATGTCGAAATTAATAACCAATTCATGTCACAATTAGTAGTAAATTGGCTATTCTTAGTTAAAAATAAGGCACGCATGAAATGTACGTGCCTTATCTAATGTGAGGGCAGCTTATCGCAGCTGCCTATTTATTATTCTTCAGTTGCTTCTTTTTTCTCAACAGGAGCGCCTTCTACGCTGTTTTCCAACAAGAAGTCGATTGTTTTGCGAAGAAGCAGTTCTTCACGAAGGCTGACAAGGGAACCGTTAGCACCCAGGATGCTGCGGATTTCATCAGCAGGACGTTTGTACGTGTCAGCCATGTTCTCCAGCTCTTTGTTGATTTCCTCTTCAGATACTTCGAGTTTTTCTTCTTTTGCGATTTGCTCGAGCACGAGGTTGTTGCGAACGCGTTTTTCAGCATCGTCTTTCATTTGACCTTCCAGATCGGCATTCGTTTGGCCGGAGAAGCTAAGGAACATTTCCAGGTTCATGCCTTGCTGGCGAAGACGGTTGTCGAAATCGCGCATCATGTTTTGAACTTCGGATTGAATCATAGCGTCAGGAATTTCAACTTCAGCGTTAGCTGCTGCTTTTTCAACGGCTTCGTTCTCACGAACGCCTTGTGCTTCTTGCTCTTTGCGAGTCAGCAATTGTTTCTTCAGATCTTCCTTGTACTCGTCAAGCGTATCGAATTCACTTACGTCTTTAGCGAATTCATCATCCAGCTCAGGAAGCTGCTTGCGTTTGATTTCGTGAACTTTCACTTTGAAGACGGCTTGTTTGTTAGCCAATTCTTCAGCATGGTAAGTTTCAGGGAATGTCACTTCCACGTCTTTGAAGTCACCAGTAGCCATTCCGATCACTTGGTCTTCAAAGCCTGGAATGAACGTGTTGCTTCCAAGCTCAAGGGAATAACGCTCAGCTTGTCCGCCTTCGAAAGGAACGCCGTCAACGGAACCGTCAAAGTCGATTACAACGATATCGCCAGACTGGGAAGCACCTTCGTCAATAACGGTAAGCTCAGCATGACGTTGTTGCAGACGCTCAAGCTCTTCGCTCAGTTCCTCGTCGGAAACTTCAGCAGCTACTGCAGCAACTTCGATACCTTTGTATTCGCCAAGTTTAACTTCTGGTTTCACAGTTACTCTTGCTTTAAACTTGAAAGTTTCGCCTTTAGCGAATTGCTCGATGTCTACTTCCGGACGATCCACAGGGAAGATATCCGCTTGTTCTACAGCTTCGCTGTATACTTCCGGAAGAAGGATGTCGATTGCATCCTGGTACAAGCTCTCAACGCCAAAGCGAGCTTCGAAGATCGAGCGAGGTACTTTACCTTTACGGAATCCAGGTACATTTGCTTTTTTAGCTACTTTATTAAAAGCTTTGTCGAGGGCGGATGCAACGCGCTCCGCATCAACCTCAACGTCAAGAACGCCAAGGTTCTTCTCTATTTTTTCCCAAGTTGCTTTCATTTATGCTTTCCCCTCCAAAATAATTCACGTGGTCGACGCAATAATGTATCACGTACCGAATAACCACTATAGTATAAACAACATTAAATTCTTTTTCAAGGGCGAACCCTTATGCTACGATACCGTAAACGTTTTCCAACTCTGGCTAATCTTCCACGCCAGCTGCGACAAATTGCTTGAGAGATCGATAGGCTCCCTCATAGCGGAACCTCATGGTGTCCGTTATGCCGTAGAGCGGGCGGATTTCCTCCTCATTACGAAACCCTTTTAGACTCTCCGACACGATGTCATGCAGAGCAGCCGCCCATATGTCAAGCGTGGATTCTTCTTCATCCAGCATGGAATGGTAATCTTCGGTGCCGTAAATCGCCATGATGAACTGAGACCATAATTCCTGTGCAAAATAAAACAGTGTCGGTTCATGAACCTCAGTCTGATCGGCAACGCGCTCCAAAATTCTCGTAATGGCATCCGGGAAACCTCCCGGGTCCAGGGGAACCGTATCGATCTCAATCTCGACGGCCTCCTGCCCGCGATGAAGGCTCACATGCCCTTCCATCCCTCTTCTCCGCAGCGTTTGCAGCACCCGAAATTGCAGCAGCGGATGAAGCGGCGTATCATGCAGCCACTCAACCAAAATAGCGTCGATCTCCGGACGGTCCAAATAAGCAAGCTGTTCCAGCGCCAAAATGGTTTGCTCCGTCAGCGGTCCGTTCATGACCGAAGCCAGCAGCTTGTCGGCATATCCGGCATCCTGGGCAACTTTGTCCCTAACCATCTGCCTCGCCATGTCCGCTTCGTCCGGATCATCCTCCTCGGGCTCTGCCTCGTTAACTGAACGGGGTACAGCCTGTTCCGGAAATGCAGCTTCAAGCCAGTCGAGGAGCGAATTCCACTCTTCATAATGCCGTTCATTCTGTCCGCCGCATTTCAGCAGAAAGCGCAGAACCTCCATCGCTTCACCGTAACGTTCATTCTCGAGCATAACCGTAAGCTGAATCTGGTAATAATCCAGCGTCTTCGGAAACAGGATGATGTTCTTGTCCTCTTGTTCTTGGGAGAAAGAGTCCTTGATAAGGACACCTCCTTTCTAGTCCTGTTTTTCGTATTTGTTGATTATAGCATATGTAATGCCAAGTTAAAAAAAAGGCGATCGTTCCTCATGCGTTGCCGCATCCGGCAACAAGTTGACGACTGTTTTTATATATTCCAGCCTATATTTTATCAATATAACCCGATATGCTGCACTCATAATCTTACAGAACCAATAATCTTTGCAACTTAAAATAATGATTGAATTTTTCCGACGTATGTGATAATATATTTTTTGCTTGAAAAATTTCTATGTCCCAGTAGCTCAGCTGGATAGAGCAACGGCCTTCTAAGCCGTCGGTCAGGGGTTCGAATCCCTTCTGGGACGTAAAAAGGCACCGCCTCTTAAGGGCGGTGTTTTTGCGTTCACGAGGATGAGAACCCCTGATAGGGGTTCGTCGGAGCCTACGCTTCGGGAGGGTAGCTTCGCAGTCGGCCTAAAAGGCCGCATCCCTTCTGGGTCACAATGAGCATATGAACTCGATAGCAGTTACTAAAACATCCCACACAGAACACAGACTCTAACGGACCGTAGGTTCGTTATTTCTGGTAAAACGGCCCAATTTAGAATTTAACGGACACCACAGCCGTTATTTCGCTATTTCATAGGCAAATTACCCTCATTTTTCCTAAATAACGGACTTCAGGTCCGTTACCAAACCTGTAAGAGCGTTTTCTCCGAAAATAACGGACCCTGAGTCCGTTAAAGCAATGCATACCCGCCACTTGCTCTTAGGGTGGCTTCGCAGTCGGCCTGAAGGGCTGTATCCCTTCCGGGACGTAAACAGGCACCGCCCCATGGGGTAGTGCTTTTGCGTCTAAGGGGATATGAACCCCAAAGTCGATCCTAAAACATCGCGCACAGAACACAAACTCTAACGGACCGTAGGTTCGTTATTTCCTATAAAACGGCCCAAATTAGAAATTAACGGACACCACAGCCGCTATTTAGCTATTTTATAGCAAAATTACCCTCATTTTTCCTAAATAACGGACTTCAGGTCCGTTACAGAACCTGTAAGAGCGTTTTCCCCGCAAATAACGGCCCCTGAGTCCGTTAAAGCAACGCATACCCGCCACTTGCTCAATAAGCTTCTGCAAACAGTCCTGCCTATCGCCAAGCACTGACCCGCTCCGATTTCTTCACGACAATGGAAGACAACGCTCTCGCTCGCGCGGTCAGAAGTATTTTCCTTCCTTCGGGCGTGCGAGTATAGACCAGTTCGGCAGGGCCGATATGCTTGCGCCACAGCTGGGCAAACCGTTCCGCGTGTTCTTTGCGGCGACCGATTTCCTCCGGCACGGCATGGTAATCCCGTTTCTTCATAAACCAGCTTCGCGATTCACGGTATAGAAGATAACGCGGGTTATTGATCGGGTCCAGCACCTGCTGCAGCGAATCCAAAAAGAGTGTTTTTTCCTGAGTGGTTCCGTCCCTAAGCCAACACGTGACGGTTCCTCCCACTTCCTCAGCTTTCAATCGGTGAATGCTTGGCCCAGATTCGACCAGCTTCATATCGAACAGGGCCGTATAAACGACGAGACCAACTTCACGGATACTACGCTCCAGCGACTGATGCCGCGCCAGCATTTTGATGGCTTTATATACCCATGGGCTTGATACGAGTAAGGCAAAGGCAACCGGGATTAGTATATTGAACCAGGCCGGCGCGTCCGATTGGAACAAACGCGGAGACGTTAACGTCTCGCTGAAGGCGCCCAATCCCAGACCAACGGCGAATAGGAGTACGGCTTTCACCGTATGAGAAAACACGACAGGCCTAGGGATGCTCTCTCGATCCGCCGTCAGTTCTTCCGTCATGGAGCTGTGAAGGGCAATCGCCGAATCCCAACGCCCCTTCAGAAGATGCCGCTGCTTCGCACGCTCCAATGTGTCGCGGTTATAAGCGTTAATGCTGTCTGCGGTTTGCCTTTTCCGAAGATCAAGACCCATGCGCTCCAAGCCCGACTCTATGGTCTGGTGCGAGATCGATAAACCTACGAGAGATCGAAATCTTCGGGCCAGCGAGCCCAAATCTTCGCCGCCGTCGCTCTTGGCTGTATCTATGCAGGCCAGATGCCAGATCGCTCCGGTCTTATCGGGATTCCCGCGCTGCGCCCGAATCGCCCGCCCTCTCATCTGATTGGACAGCATGAACGAACCGACATATGATGCCATGACCAAGGAATTGATTCCGGGGGCATCCCACCCCTCACCCAGAAGAGCCGCCGTACCAACCAGCACCCGGATTTCTCCCTCCGAAAACACTTCCGTTATGATTGCGACGATAGCCGAGCGATTCGCATCACGAACATCAATCGTTACATAGCGGCTGTCGTGAGCAAGCGGGCGCTCCGATAAGTGAATATCTCGCCGATCGGCACAAACCCTGGCTAAAGGCAGAGCCTTTGCCGGCAGCACTACAAAGGAGCCGGTCAGAATTCCGATAGGCAGCTCATGCTCGCTCTGCGAGCTGTTTTTCTCATCCAGCTGCCTTCTGATTAACTCGAAAATGGGGACAACGCCGAGCCGATGAAGCGGCTTCTCGTCAGCTGCATCCTTCGGCAGGTCCTCCTTACGGATATAATCGGTCAAAATCACCATCCGCAAGTTCTCCCCCAGCATGGAACGCTCGAAATCAAGAATACGCCCGATGCCGTGCAATTTCGAAACGCTCTGGACCAGCATTTTGTCAAATGCCGGGGTAGAACGCATATAAACCCTCCGGCGTTCAATCATGCCCATTCGGCTGAGCCTCTTTTGTAAACCCTTTAACTCCGGCAGCTCACGATCCATATGCGGATCTTTATACAGCATGCCGCTAAGGAGTTCCTCCAACCACTCTTCCGAAAAATCGGGCGTTTCCTTCTCCTTCATTCCGAGCAGCTTCACCGCTTCCTTCCAGATGGGCTGATTGGCGGCACGCAGATAAAGCACCATGCTGGAGTAATACTCGGGCGAGGATAATATTTCTTCGGTATACGTTTCGGATTGCGTAATCCAAGGATGATTGACAATCAAATCCGTCAGGAACTTATCCCGGATCAGCTCGTCCTTAACCTGGGCTGCCTGCAGCCGAAACTCCCGGAGTTTAGCTGCCTCCTCTTGTGTAGGCGTGGTTAAACTTATGTAATCCTGATGCGGGCACAGCTCACCATGACGGACCAACTCCGGGACGCTAATCTCTTCGTCGATGGGACCGCAAAGCTCGATATACCGCTGCCATTCCCTTGGATTAACATCATATGGCGGTGTGGCAGTAAGGGCAATCTTCGTCGGCTGGCCCAGCATTTCGCACAGCTGCATAGCACTTTGCCACCAAGACATCCGGAGATGATGCGCCTCGTCAAAAATGACTGTATGATAGCCCTGTCGCTTCAACAATTCCAAAGTTTCTTGAGCCTCGGTACCGTTCGTGATATCATCCTCGCTAGCGCTATCCATCACCTCCGCCTCAGAAGCTTCCATGGCCATTTCGGGATCCCTGTAGTTCTCATCTTCAACCTGTTGCGCATGCTCTATCTCCGCCGTACCTTTCTTCCTCACAGAGGTTTGCTCCCCAGCAGTACTAAGCAGGCTATGAAGGGCTTGATAGGTCGTAATCGTTACCAATGCCGGTCGCTTGAGCGAGGTGGAGATCCATTCGGGCTGTTCTTGATCGTCTAGGAATAATTCCACGAATCGGCTCGCCCATTGCTGCTTGATGGTGAGTGTGGGGGCCAGGATGATTGTCGGCCGGTTAATGCGCAGCATGATTTCCAGTCCAAGAACGGTCTTCCCCGAACCCGGCGGCGCCACCAAATGCAGATGCCGATTCTTCAGATGATGCTCCAGCCCGTGAAGGACCCTTTTCTGATAGGAGCGCCACGGATAACGAAACGACAGATTACTCGGAAAAAACTTCATGAATTCCTCCAGTTTAGATGCACCTCTTTCTTCTTCGGTGTGTATAAGAAAAACGTCTATCGACGTACGTTCACAGAAGACAGATCGCGTGTAAAGGATGTTTTTCTTGCATTATCGATTGGGTTCAGCTGCGCTGAAAACTTATATATTCGATAGTCTAAAAAAGTGATCCATGACCTACTGTAATTCCATATGAATAAGCGGAAACGGCTTTCCGGAGCCGTCCAGCTCGGAGCGACCGATTTGCACGAAGCCGTATCTTTTATAAAAAGCATGGGCCATGGGGTTCTGTTCATTCACATCGACTTGCAGCCTCCGCCCCTTGAGCTGTTCGGCATGCCGGATCAGTTCCGTTCCTGAGCCTTGGCCGTGATGGAGGGGATCCACAAACAGCATTTCGATTTTGGCCCCTTCCAGCCCCATAAATCCAATCGGTTCCTGTTCGGTATTCAAGCAGACCCAGATCTCTACGGCTCTCAGCGCTCCATTTTGCATCATCTCATAATAAAACCGGATATCTTCCTCCGTCAGGAAATCATGCGTTTGGGATACGGCACGAAGCCATATTTCCACCAGCCGATCATGATACTCTTCTGTATAAGGCGCTATATGTAACACCACTTCATCCAGTCCCTTCCAAATCATTCGATCTCATCGATATTCATGATAACGTGTAAATTGCTCTATACTATTATAGTGGAATTCGGTACATTAATCAGAGACTTTATCTTTGTCAGGAAGGAGAGAACAACATGCCGTTATGGCTTATATATGCATTGCTGTCGGCGGTCACGGCGGCTCTTGTTGCCATTTTCGGAAAAATAGGTCTGCAAAACATCGATGCCAATTCGGCAACGGCGATCCGCTCTGTCATTATGGCCCTGTTTTTGCTGGGAGTCGTGGGGGTTCAGGGCAAATTCTCAGAACTCGGTGACATTCTGGTTCAGAAGAAAGCCTTAAGCTTCATTGTGCTCAGCGGCATTGCTGGGGCATTGTCCTGGCTGTTTTATTTTCTTGCGCTAAAATACGGCAAAGTATCGCAGGTAGGACCTATCGATAAATTGAGCGTTGTCATCGCGGTCATTCTGGCTTTTGTGTTTCTTGGAGAAAAGATATCCTGGATTAACGCAGCCGGCGTTGCACTCATTGCCGTTGGCGCTCTTCTGGTTGCCGTTAAGTAAGGTTCTACTTAAAACCGCTGCTCAGCGGCTTTTTGTTCGTTCATTTATTGTTAAAACCTATCAATATTATCACATTTATATATTTCTAATTATAAGATAAACATGTCACAATGAGGATAATTCATGGGTGAGGGAGTTGTTGTTATGTCAGAGCAAGTATGGAAAGCGCACGATTATGATCGGCAGTTATCGTTTGTCTCGGCTTATGGAAAAGACGTAGTAGAGCTTCTTGCGCCCCAACCCGGAGAACGGATTCTTGATCTCGGCTGTGGAACCGGTGATTTGGCAAATGAAATATCTGCTTCGGGTGCACATGTAACCGGCATGGATGATTCGGCCGAGATGATTGAGCGCGCCAAAAGCAAATACCCCGGGCTTACGTTTCTGACCGGAGACGGCGAGAACTTCGACACCGAATCACCGTATGATGCCGTCTTCTCCAATGCCGCCCTGCATTGGATGAGGGATGCTTGTGGTGTGGTACGCTCCGTCTATGGCGCACTCAAGCCCGGTGGCCGATTCGTAGCGGAGTTTGGAGGCAAGGGGAATATCGACGGAATTTACCAAGCTTTGAAAACGGTATTCGCCGACCATTATGGAATGGATGCCGACACCCGAAATCCGTGGTATTTTCCCAGCTTGGGCCAATATACGACCTTACTTGAATCCCATGGGTTCCGGGTGCATATCGCCCATCACTTCGACCGTCCCACGAAGCTGCCTGAGGGCAAGGATGGCGTGAAGTATTGGCTGCTACATTTTGGCGATCGTTTCTTTGCTGGATTCTCGGCTCAAGAGAAGGACGAAGCCATTGCCCGTATCAGCCAAGCTGCACAGGCGACGCTCTGGCGTGAGGATGCATTTTATGCAGATTACAAACGCCTGCGAGTCTTTGCAGAGAAGGTTTCAGAATTTTAGGGTTGATTTTCTAAATAGAATGGTTAATAATATGAAAAACTTGAACATGTGATTTTCGTTGATTGGGAGAGTAACTGCACTTGACTTTAGTCCAAGCGAGCCGGGAGGGTGGAAACCGGTACAAAGTCGGCGGTGAAACGGACCCAGGAGATGGTCTTCCGAAATGAAATATCGTAGGAAGCCCCGGCTTACACCGTTATCGTATCAAGGTGGTTAAACCCTCTGTGGTTTAACAACAAGAGTGGTACCGCGAGCACAAGTCCTCGTCTCTTTAGGAGATGAGGGCTTTTTTTGATTTTTCTGACGTGTTTTGTTTATTTTTCAAAGGGGGATTTAACGTGTTAAGTCATTTGATTACTTCGAGCCTTCAGCAAGCTGTAAACCAGGTGTGTGAAGATATGGGCGTCCAACTGCCCGATTCTACTCCAATCCAGATTGAGCAGCCTGCCAGCATGGAGCATGGGGACTATGCCACCAACATTGCGATGCAGCTTGCGAAGCTGCTTCGTAAAGCTCCGCTGCATATTGCCGAGCTGATTCAAGCCGAGCTTGAGCAGGATACGACCTATAAACAGCTTGTCTATGCCACGGAGATTGTTGCCCCAGGTTTTATGAATCTGCGTATCGATTGGGAATATTGGGCTGGTCATCACTTTGAATTACCTCCGGCAACGAACGAGAAGATTGTCATTGAGCATACTTCCATCAATCCGAACAAGTCCGCCCATATCGGCCATCTAAGAAACTCCTGTATCGGTGATACGCTGGTCAGGCTGATGAGGAAGCTTGGTTACGAGGTGGAGGTTCATAATTATATCGACGACCTTGGCAATCAACTAGCAGATACGGTCGTCGGGATGCTCCACACGCCGCTGTCAAAGGAACATGCCCGGTTCGGCGATTACTGCTGGGACGTGTATTCAAGTACCAATAAGGCCTACGAAAGGGAGCCCGGGCTGGTCCAGCATCGGACCGAGGTTCTGCACGCACTGGAAGAGGGTAACCAGAATCTGTCCTGGATCGGACTGCTCGTTGCCGAGAGAATTGTCAAAGAGCATCTTGAAGAAATGAAGCAGTTCGGCATTGACTATGATCTGCTTGTGTGGGAGAGCAGCATTGTCAGAGAGGGGTTCTGGGCGTCCGCTTTCGAGCTGTTGAAGAACACGCCGCTCTTCCATCAAGAAACCGAGGGCAAACTTGCAGGCTGCTGGGTGCTCAAGCAAACAGGAACGGAAACCGTGGACGGTCCGGAGTCAGACCACAGCATGGATAAAGTGCTCGTGCGCTCCAATGGCATCCTGACATACACCGCCAAAGACATCGCCTATCACTTGTGGAAATACGGTGTGCTCTCCAACGATTTTGTATATAAAAAATTCACACACGAGGTTTGGACGACGAGCACTCATGGCGAGCAGCTCTCTTTCGGCAAAGCAGACATGGTCATCAACGTCATTGATTACAGGCAGCAGTACCCGCAGGCGATGGTGAAGCAGGCGCTGGAAAGCTTGGGATTCCATAAAGAGGCCGACAAGCTCCGTCATGTCAGCTACGGCGTCGTTTCGTTAAGCCCTTCCGCCGCTTCGGATCTCGGCATCGATACTTCCGACGGGAAAGCATCCTACGCGATGTCCGGACGTCAGGGGATCGGAATTAAAATCACCGAGCTTATCCATCAAGTTGCCAAGGTCATCGAAGACACCCGTTCCGATAAAAACGGTTTGTCCAGTCATACGATCGCAGCCGCCTCCATCCGTTACTATCTGCTTCGTTTTGCACTGCAAACCGAAGTGGTCTTCGATCTGAAGCAGGCCACTGAAATATCAGGAAATACGGGGGTATACCTGCTCTACTCCTACGCGCGTGCACTCAGCGTGCTCAATAAAGCGCAAGAAGCGGGTGTTTCGCCGTCGGTGCCTGCCCGGTTCCCAGCCATGGAAAAAGCGGAGCATGCGCTCCTTCGCCATATCAGCACCTGGCATGATACCCTGTACGCCGCCGGCCGGGATCTATCTCCAAGCGCCATCTGCAACTTTACTTATGAGCTGTGCTCCTTGTTCAACAATTTTTATTCGGCATGCCCAATTCTGAAATCGGCGTATGAAGTGCTCCGGTTCCGCGTATGGCTCACTTCCTTATTTAAAAACACTCTTGGAGAAGCACTGGATGTACTGGGACTGCCCACGCCAAGCCGGATGTAAATCTCCCTCTAACGAGATTAACGAATGACGCTGCACTAAAAAAGCCACCGTACGATTCATGTTGAATACGTACGGTGGCTATCATATATTACTGCAATCCTCTGACGGTCAGTCTGACCTGGACGGCATCTGTTGCAGGCTCTTCTTGCAGGGTCCAGTTGACGGCCAGCGCTTCCTTCAAGCGAGCGACCTGCTCCTCCTGGAGCTTCAGCCCCTCAATAATGCCTTCACCTACACTAAAATCAGATTCTGAGCTGATGTGGAAGGCTTCCTCCAGCCAGATCTTCAACCCGTTGCGGGTATTAAACGTCATTTTGTACCCCTCGGTAACGGCCTTCTCTAAATCTTCCCCATGTTCTTTTGCATAAGAGAACAATTCCTCATAGTGAAAATGACCATTGTTCGCGACTTGGAATCTCTCGACCTCACCCGAGCGCACAGCCTCCAGCAGCTCGGAGGTAGTTAGCCCCGATTTTTTGGCATGCTCCAATAAAATGGCGGTATTCTGTGAGATTTTCGTAAGCTGCATGCTCGACGCCTCCTCAATATGTATCGTAAAATACTTTTTTCTTCTATTATAAGACGAAACCGCTAGGATGTCAGACACTTCTCAAAACATAAGCTATATTCGCTCCCGATGTATTCACCGAACGGTTCAATCTGGGCATACCCCAGCTTCTTATAAAAATGAACGGATTCCTCCTGCGGCTCGCCTGTTTCCAGGCGCGAAAAACGATAACCCCGATTCTTCGCTTGCTCTTCCAGATAGAGCAGAATCCGAGAGGCTATTCCTCTGTTCCGGTATGGAATGTCCACAAAAAACCGCTTGATCTCAACCATCTCTTCATCCAGCGGCCGTACAGCTCCACAGCCGACAGGTCGGCCCTCATGGTAGGCGACCACGAAGAGGGTTTCTTTTACCTTGGGGTCAGTCAGATCCAGCCCGAATATTCCTTCCGCCGGGTATAACGTCGATAAATAATCGTCCAGCTTCGCGATGAGCTCCTGAAGATCATTGTCGGTCTCTCTTACCAAAGTCATAGTGATTTCATTCATCTTTCTATACCTCCACTTTTCTAGTCGTATTATGGATTGGGGTTCTCACCCTCACGGGACGTTCTTATCCCAGTCGGGATACGGCCCTTCAGGCCGACTGCGATGTAATCCTTACGAAGCATAAGCTCCGACGAACCCTATTTGGGGTTCTCGTCCCAGTCGGGACACGGCCTTCCAGGCCGACTGCGATGTAATCCTAACGAATCTTATGCGCAGGCGTAACCCCTTGGGGTTCTCACCCTCACGGGACGTTCTTGTCCCAGTCGGGATACGGCCCTTCAGGCCGACTGCGTAGTAACCCTAACGAAGCTTATCCTCCGACGAACCCCATTGGGGGTTCTCATCCTCACGGGACGTTCTCGTCCCAGTCGGGGTACGGCCCTTCAGGCCGACTGCGATGTAATCCTAACGAAGCTTATGCGCAGGCGTAACCCCTTTTTGGGGTTCTCATCCTCACGGGACATAAAAAGACACCGTCATTTGACGGTGTCTTCTTTTTACGTCCCAGAAGGGATTCGAACCCCTGACCGACGGCTTAGAAGGCCGTTGCTCTATCCAGCTGAGCTACTGGGACAAATATGTATGAAAATCTTTTAAACAGTAACGAAGTATATTATATCGCATCTTTTGTATTTTTCAAAGAACTTTTTTCAAAATGGTCCGGAACAGAATCAGGAGCGGGCTTACTGGGTAATATGAATATCATGAAAATGACTCCAGGAGCGTGATATCATGAGACAGCTTTTATCCTCTTTATCGTATTTCAGCATCTTCTTTGCCCCCTTCATCCTTCCTGTCATCGTCTGGATTTTCTCCCCGGACGCCTATGTAGCCAAGCACGCCCGTCGCGCCCTGTTCTCGCACCTGTTCCCCATTATCGCTGCGATCCCTTTAATCTACATGGCCGTAACCGCAGGGTCCTTCGGTTCCGTCATTGGATACCTGATCCTGTTCGGCATCATCTACTTCGGGGCTTTTGTTTATAATGTGATCATGGGCATTCAAGTCCTGAGGGAGTACGCTTACTGATCATATTTAAAAAGGACCATGCGCTTAATTGCATGGTCCTTCTTGTGTTAATTCGTTGTGTTATACGTTTAACCGCATGGTCCTTCTTGTGTTATTTCGTTGTAATCAGCACCATTTTTTCATTGCCGTCCCACTTCACTTCACAGCCCAGCGCGGATGCCACGAAACGCAGCGGCACCATCGTGGTGCCTTTTACCATCCGCGGCGCCGAATCCAGTGCTACATTTTTTCCGTTAACGACCGCTTGCTTGGAGCCCATCTTCAGCTTGATCTGGGCAGATCCTTTGCTGGAAGATACGCTTTGCGTCTTTTGATCCCATTTGACCGAGGCATCGAGGGATTCGAAGATCGGGCGCATTGGGACAAGAACGCTTCCCCCTACCATGACCGGTGACTGTGCATAGGATTGGAGCTGACCGTTGATTTTGATGCGAATCGGCGCTTCTCCGATTTGTTTGCCGGACTGATCATAATATTTAAGCTTTACGCTTTTTACGCGTGTATCGTAATAAATGCGCAGGGTCGTCGTTTCATTGGCCGTCATGAACATGGAATCCGTATCCGTCCCCAAAGAGCGTCCTTTTGCATCATACGCCGTTGATTTCACGGTAATTCGTTGGGACACATCCCCGTTCTCCACACCGATCGTAACGACGAGCTTATTGTTGATCGTTGTTCTGCCCTCGGCTATGATTTTCGGAGTCTGACTGTTTCCCGTCAGGAACACCTTGAGATCGCTGACCGCTTTGCCAGCTTCCAGCTCAGCCTGGAAAGTCGCGATTTCGTTAGATGAAAGGTATCCCGAGGTTGTATTGACTTCCAAAACCTTGCCGCTGCCGTTGCTGCCGACAACAATGACTCCCGCTTGCCCGCCTTTATTCCGGTTCTGAATCGAGCCGGTCACGACAAGCTTTCCGTTCTCCAGGCGGCTGCCCGTTTGAAGCAGCTTCACGGCATCTTCAACCGGATCGATAACGGATACCTTTACGCTTTTGATCAGTTTGGCTGCCTTCAGCTGTACGATGAACGTACCGACATCACTGCCGCCAAAGTAGCTGTCCGCCGATGTCACTTCAACCGCTTTACCGGAAGCATCATAACCTACCGCGAGCATGCCCACGTTGTGCCCGACCGTTGAATTCTGCACGACACCCGACACGTTAATCACGCCGTTATTCGTATAGTAACCTGAAGCCAGCAGCTGTGCTTGATCGCCGGCGGGTCCTGCAGGAATGACTTCCACCCGCTTAACGCTGCTGCCGCTATCCAGATCCACCTCATATGTACCGATTTCATCACTCATCATATATTCGGAATCACCGACAACCTCAAGCGCTTTGCCGTTTTCATCATAACCCACGACATAGAATCCCGCTTCCGCACCGGTTCCTCCGTTGCGAATATCCGCCGTCACGCGCATCTTGCCGTTCACCAGCTCATGCGTGGACTCAAGAACCGTGACGCTCTGTACGGTATCCGCGTATACCGGCACTTGGACGGAGCCCAATGTAAGCGACAATGCCAGGATTCCCGCTCCCCACAGCTTAACCATATGTTTATTCCATCTACCCAATTTCAATCTCCCCTTGTCTAATATGTTAGAAGTGACGCTAATCCAACATTATAGGGAGGATTCTTCAGTAATCATATAGAGGAAAAGCCCTATTTGCATCTCTTTCATAATCAAGAGTCCCGCGTGGTCCATACTCCCTACTGAAGCGGAATCGGAATCGACAAGAATCCTATCTTTTATCGACATCTTTTGCAGAACTACGTAAAAATCCATTGTCCTATATAGGAATATCATCATTGTTATAGCCACTGGAAAGAACATATACGCTTCGGGGTGATTCCCATTGTGATACATAATAATAAAAAGCTTGGTGAACGCACCAAGCTTTATTTTTTGGTCTTTTTTCTTACCGGCTGCGGCTCATCGTACACGATCCGAAAATCCACGATGTTCCCGTATGCATCCGATTCGATATGACAACAGCCCGTCAGCAGCTCTTTCATCATCTCTCTCCCGCGCTGTACTCTTGATTTAGCGCCGGAGTAAGATATCCCCAAATGCTCGCTTAATTCCTTTTGCGACATCCCTCTATATTCGGTCAATTCAAGAGCTTCCCGATATTTATCCGGCAAGCATGGCAGCACGGACTGAAAACAGGCAATCACTTCCTGATCATAATCAATCTCTGTATATTCATCGTCTGCAGACAGCTGCTCCGGCAGCTCTTCACCTGACCGAGTCTTCCTGTAATGATCCACGATGCTGTTGCGAGCTATTTGAAATATCCAGGAGCCCCGTTTCTCCTCATCCTTTAAATCTGAGATATGGGTGTGGACCTTCATAAATACATTCTGCACAATATCATCCACATCAGCGCGCTCACGAATCCTAGTCATGACAAACCTTTTAACAGGCTCATGGTACTCCGTCCAAATGGCGACTGCATCCATCTGAAAGCTCACCCCCGGCATTTTCCAAAAATAATTCGATTGATTTTTGCGTCCATTCCAACAGACCAGCGTCTCCCTTAGTGTAAACCAAATCATAGGAGGCTGGAAAGAGATGAAATACAATTTACTCGGTAATACAGGTGTGCTGGTATCAGAGATCGGGCTCGGCACGATGACGTTTGGCGGAGGAGCGAAGTGGGGAATGTTCGGCACGCTGGATGATAAGGAAGCAGGATATCTTGTAGATCAGGCCTTGGATGCGGGTGTCAATTTCTTCGATACAGCCAATGCCTACGCCGAAGGCCGCTCTGAAGAGATTCTTGGTAAAACACTGAAATCCAAGCGACATCAAGCGCTGATTGCTACGAAGGTTCGTGCGCGCACGGGTCCGGGCCCCAACGATATTGGACTGTCGCGGCTGCACATCATTCGTCAGGTGGAAGAAAGCCTTAAACGCCTTAACACCGATTATATCGATCTATATCAAATTCATAACCCGGATCAATTAACCGATTGGGAGGAAACACTCCGTGCACTGGATGACCTTGTCCGAAGCGGAAAAGTCCGGTACATTGGCAACTCCAATATGACCGGTTGGGAAATCATGAAAACGCGCGGCATCTCCACTATGCACGGTCTTCATGCATTCAAAAGCAGCCAATCGTATTATTCACTCGCCGCAAGGGATATCGAAAGAGAGATTATCCCTGCCCTAAAGGATCAGCATATGGGTTTGATCGTCTGGAGCCCGTTAGCAGGCGGGTTCTTGACCGGAAAATATACGCGTGAACATCGGGGAGGCTCCGAGGACCGCCATGCCAAATTGGCTTTTCCGCCGATTGATACGGAGCGGGTGTACCCGATTCTTGATGTGCTTCAAGATATCGCGCAAGCTCATGAGGCAACTGTCGCCCAAATTGCGCTTGCGTGGCTCCTTCATCAACAAGCGGTCACCACAGTTATCGTAGGAGCTAAACGTACTGACCAACTGCAAGATAATTTGGGAGCGAGCGGGTTGATTCTGAATGAAACCGAACTTTCTCGACTGGATGAAGTAAGCCGTCTGCCTGCTGAATATCCGGGATGGCCTTTTATGGAACTGGACGAGGATATCATTCGAAAGCATGGGCAGAACTGAGTTTTTTAGAATGGGGAATGCTGGTATGGCGGCATTGCCCTTACACATACAAAAAGAGATCTGCCGATGAGCATCGGACAGATCTCTTCTTTCTTTTTTATATCTCTAAAAATATTGAGACCCTTCGCTGAGCCGCTGGTTCAGCTGCTCATATAGCTGGCCTGTAGATAGCAGCTGCTGCTTGAATGCATCCCGATCTTCCTCCGCGGTGGATTGAACGGTGCTCTCGAACGCTTCATCCGTGGCATCGACAAATGCATCATGCATACTGTTGTCGTACCAATCCACCTCCATGCTGGCGTCGCTGCGGACGATTTTCACCAGCTCATAACCTCCCAGCGGGGAGGACGGCGTCAGATAAGCCAGCAATGCACTTTCTCCTTCCGCTGCGGGATAGACCTCAACCTCAGCGCAAGGAGCGCCATTCACTTCCGTAATCCGGCGGATTTTTGCATCTTTAATTGCATACATCATACATTCTCCTTCATCGCGATGTGCAGGGACTGCACGATCCGTATAGTTTTCAGTCAGTCGGAGAGCAATCGCAGCTCTTCCATTTGCTGGCGCGTGGCCGGTGTGCCCAATTGATAAATGGTTCGATACACCTTGTCCAAGGAATATTGAAACAACGAATTGGAGGATTGCTCCGGCGTATCCGGCCATGGGAATACATAGCCTGGAAACCCCTCCTCCTCCTTCTCCTGCATCATGTCCAGCTCAATCCGAACTTGGTCCGCCTCTTCCGGCGTTGCTTCGATCTCCCATTCATAAGCGCTCGCTCCCTGTTCGGTCAACACGGAGCGGCTCTGGACGGAAACGTAGTAGGTCGACTTATTCATGGACGCATCTCTCCTTCTCTTTGATATTCGTCCTCTTTCTTAGTTTTCGTAAAAGGACAGACATTTTATGCCTTCCTTCGGCATATATCTGTATCACTTTGGCGACGTAGGATTAAAAAGATGGGACAGCGTATGACAAAGACAAAGAGAGGATGAACCGTCATGTGCGGAATAACCGGTTTTATACAATGGAGCGGCGATTTGACGCAGGATTCGCAGCTGCTGGTAAAAATGACAGAAAGTTTGGCTCACCGCGGACCTGACGGATCCGGCACCTGGATTTCCAACCCGTGCGCATTCGGTCACCGAAGACTCAGCGTGATCGACCCCGAAAATGGCGCCCAGCCGATGATCATTCATCGGGAAGAGGAAGTCTATGCCATTGTATATAACGGGGAATTATATAATGCTGCGGAGCTTAAAGACGAATTGGTACGACGCGGTCATCGTTTCAATACCAAATGCGACACGGAAGTTTTGTTAGTCTCTTATATCGAATGGGGTCCCGATTGCCTGGAACGCCTCAATGGCATATTTGCATTCGCGATTTGGGACAGCGTGCGGGAACAAGTATTTTTGGCTCGAGACCGGGTAGGGGTAAAACCCCTGTTCTATAGTTACATTGACGGAACGCTCGTATTCGGATCGGAACCGAAAGCATTGCTACAGCATCCGAAGGTGGAGCCTGTGGTCGGGGCCGAGGGGCTTGCGGAAGTGTTTATTATCGGTCCGGCGCGAACCCCGGGACATGGTGTCTACAAGGATATCGCAGAGCTTCGCCCTGGAATGGCGATGATCTTTAACCGGGAAGGATTGCGCAAGTATACCTATTGGAAGCTGGAAAGCAAGCCCCATGAGGATGATGCGGATCAGACGGCAAGCTACTTACGCGATCTTCTGCGGGACACCGTTGAACGTCAGCTGGTATCCGATGTACCTGTCTGCTCCCTGTTATCCGGCGGTCTTGATTCCAGTGCGCTCTCCTCGCTCGCCGTCGATTACTACAAACGGACGGGCCAAGGACAAGTGCACACCTACTCCGTCGATTATGTGGACAACAACAAACATTTTAAATCCCATTCCTTCCAGCCGGGCGCGGATGCGCCATGGATCAAACGGATGCACGAGGAGCTGGGCACGGACCACCATTGGATTGAATTCGACACGCCCGAACTGATCGAAGCGTTAGATGTCTCCACGCAGAAGCGGGACCTCCCGGGCATGGCTGACGTGGACGCCTCCCTTCTCCTCTTCTGCCGTGAGATTAAAAAAGGCGCGACCGTCGCCATATCCGGTGAAGCCGCTGATGAAATATTCGGCGGTTACCCTTGGTTCCACCGGGAAGAAATGCTGAATTCCGGTACTTTCCCATGGTCTGTCGCCCCGGATATGAGAGCCGGGCTGCTGTCTGCCGAAATTCGGGACTGGATCAAACCGCTGGAATACCTCGGAGACCGTTATGCCGATGCGGTAGCCGAAGTGCCGAAGCTGGACGGGGAGTCCGGGCAGCAGGCCAAAATGCGGGTCATGTCCTATCTCAATATCACCCGCTTCATGCCAACGCTCCTCGATCGCAAAGACCGGATGAGCATGGGCGTTGGGCTGGAGGTCCGCGTTCCCTATACCGATCATCGCCTGATCGATTATGTGTGGAATATTCCTTGGAGCATCAAAACGACAGGCGACCGTGAAAAAGGCATTCTGCGCAAAGCTCTTGAAGGTGTGCTTCCCGACGATGTCCTGTACCGCAAAAAAAGCCCGTATCCCAAAACTCACAATCCGAACTATCTGGCAGCCGTCAAAGCGCAGGTGCTGTCCATTCTGGACGATTCTTCTTCGCCGCTGCTTCCGCTCATCGATACGGCACGGATCCGGGAATTGGCTTCTTCGCCGGATGCTTCCTCCAATCTCCCTTGGTTCGGTCAATTGATGTCCGGTCCGCAGCTATTTGCCTACCTGGCCCAGGTGCATTTCTGGCTCAAAGAGTATAACGTATCCATACGTTAAGTTCTTATTGTTTACGAAAAATCAAAGAAACCATACCCGCAATAGCCGGTATGGTTTCTTTTTATAGTGTTACTATTCAATTATCGTGCCTGCAGGTCCGCTACAAGCTTGCGCAGCGCTTTGCCCCGATGGCTGATCTCCTGCTTCTCCTCCAGGGAAAGCTCGGCCATCGTCTTCTCATGGCTTGGCAGGTAGAACAGCGGATCATATCCAAACCCGCCTTTTCCGGACGGATCCGACGTGATCCAGCCTTCAACGCTCCCTTCAGCCTCAAGCTTTTCTCCCGAGACCGGATCGTACAGCACCAGCACACAGACAAATCGGGCCGGACTTAGCAAGGGCTGCTCCGTATCCTCACCGAGCCTTAATTGTTCCAGCTCACCGAGCAGCTTCTCGTTATTGTCCTTATCCGCGCCGTGCTCGCCGGCATATCTGGCGGAATAAACGCCAGGCGCGCCATTCAGCGCATCCACGCACAATCCCGAATCATCGGCCAGAACAGGCAATCCCAGTGCGTCGCCAACCGCCTTGGCTTTTTTAAATGCATTGGCTGCGAATGTGGCTCCATCCTCAACGACATCCGGCAGATCAGGGTAATCGTACATGCTCTTGACCTCCGTACCAAAGGCAGCAAAAGCATGCGCAAATTCCTTGACTTTCCCCTGATTGCGGGTAGCTACGATTAACGTGTCTCCAAGTGTCAATGTCATGGGATTATACTCCAGTACTCGCATTCACGGAACCGATTTTTGCTGCAATCGGGCCAAGCGCCTCTTGCTGACGTCCGATCAGCTCGCGGATTCCCTGTTCCCCAAGCTCCAGGATCTGATCCAGTTCCTCACGAGAGAACGGGCTTTCTTCGCCGGTTCCCTGAACCTCAACGAATTTGCCGCTTCCGGTCATGACCAGATTCATGTCCACCTTCGCTTTGGAATCCTCTTCATAATTCAGATCCAGCAGCGCCTGTCCGCCTGCAATGCCCACGCTAATGGAGGCCAAGTAGTCCGTAATCGGAAATACCGCTAGTTTATGTTGTTCTGCAATTTTATTTACCGCTATGGCTAAAGCTACAAATGCCCCTGTAATGGAGGTGGTCCGCGTTCCGCCATCCGCCTGGATTACATCGCAGTCCAGCGTAATTGTCCGCTCGCCAAGAGCATGCAGATTCACAACAGACCTAAGCGCTCTGCCGATCAATCGCTGAATTTCCATCGTCCGGCCACTGAGTTTACCGCGATTGGCTTCCCGTTGGTTACGGGATTGTGTTGCGCGCGGCAGCATGGAGTACTCAGCCGTCACCCAGCCCTTTCCTTGTCCTTTCAGAAACGGGGGAACCTTCTCATCCACGGTTGCCGTAATCAGCACCTTGGTGTCTCCCATCTCGATGTACACGGAGCCTTCCGCATATTTATTCACATGGGTCGATAAATTCATCGGTCGAAGCTCATCGCTCTTACGTCCGTTAGATCTCATGTTTTCTGCCTCCTACTTCTTATCGCAATCCTGATTAGCATTCCCTATTCTACCAAAGTGCAGGCACAAAAGCACCTTTTCCGGCGCATATTTCAAAGATGGCCGTGAAGGGTCAGATCGAAATTTCGTTAATGAACTCCGGACGGCTGACAGGCTCGCTGTAATTACGGCTATCCGTTCCAACGACCTCGGAGAGATCGTTCATTCGAATTTTGACCTTCGCATCATCCGAATTCTCGGCTACGGTTAGCACGACGGCCTGCAGCAGCTCGGTTGGAACCTGCTCTCCCTGCTCAAACATGCTGTCCTGAAGCGATACGGTAACAGCGCCGTCCTCTCCTTTTTCGACCGATGCAACGGTGGTATCGTCCGGGATGACCTCGACAAGCCCATCACCGTAATGCGGTCCCCGGATCAGTTCGTTCAAAGCAGCCTTAACCGCATCCTGTCCAGTCGGAACAAGTCTGGTAACAGGTACATAATACTGAATGCCGTCTGGCGTCACTGAAGAGAAATAGACGGTAACCGGCGAAGAGGAAGTGTACAATGCGTCATCCGCCTTTTGAAGGTTGATCCCCATTGCTCGTGAAAGCGGACGGTCCAGCGGCGTGTGATTGACCGGCATTTCCGTTAGTTTGACTCCATCCACCCATACCTGCATCGATTCGATGCCTTCATGTCCCGTCAGCGTCCACGTCAACGCCTCCAAGATTCTTCGTTCATCTGCCGCTTGATATTCCGTAAACGATTTATTGAATTCAACAACGGCCAATTTGCTCTCCGGATCGACCGTCACATTATGGATCTGCGTACCTGCAGGCAATACCGCCTGGAAACCCTGTGGAACATAGCCAGCATAGCGGCCTCCGTTCACAAGCACTTCAAGAGATTCTTTCACGGCGCTTGCACCTTCTACCTTCGGAATACCCAAGGTTAGAGGTGCCAGCATTCCCCGCGCATCCGAAAGATAAACCGTTGTCTGCGTGCCAATGTCACCTTGTGCCGCTGTGGATCCGGCCGTGTTCAGCATCTGCTTCTCCACTTGTGCAGGCGGCGGGTCAATCGCCTCCGATTGCTTCCCGGAAAATACGCCGCAGCCGGACAACACGATCGGAACAGCAAGCAGCCCGGCAGCGGAAAGCCTGCGAAGGTTACGTTTACTACGTTTCATGTATTGTTCCTCCCTAACATTTTTTTGTACAGGTTGTACTCCTATGTATACGAGCCCTTTCCAAAAAAATAACTCTCAGTTTTGCCCTTTCTGGACAAAGGGGGGTGGAAAAAGTACAATCGTCGTATGCATCTTCATCAACCACGAAAATGAGGTGAGTTCCATCATGGCAGAAAACGATTCAAACATTCCATACAGTCTGAACAGCAAGAAGGTAGCGGATGCGACACGGAGCCTGCTGCATAAGCGTGGAATCAAGTTGGAGGAAATCGCGGAACTGGTGATGATCCTTCAGAATAAATACTACCCGAATTTGACCATGGACGAGTGCATGGAGAACGTGGATGCCGTACTCAGCAAACGCGAAGTCCAAAACGCCGTATTAACCGGAATTCAACTAGATATTTTGGCGGAGGAAGGCAACCTCATATCCCCGCTTCAAGAAATGCTGGCCAATGACGAAGGGTTATACGGCGTGGATGAAGTCCTGGCATTTTCCATCGTTAACGTATATGGAAGCATCGGCTTCACCAACTACGGGTATATCGACAAACTCAAACCCGGCATCCTTGAGCAATTGAATGATAAATCAAGCGGCCGTGTACATACCTTTCTCGACGATATCGTCGGCGCGGTTGCCGCAGCCGCCAGCAGCCGGATCGCCCACCGCAAGCAAGCGGAGCGTGAGATCGAGTTGTACGGCACGACCGAAGAGCTTCCAAAAGAATAAAACGCTCATAAAAAGAAGATTCGCTCAACATGCGAATCTTCTTTTTTTCTGCCTACCAGAAGGAAACAGCTCACCGGACGGGAGCTATCCAAGCCGAGAGTAGGTAATTTCAAAGAATTATAGACGAATGCAGTTAGAAAGCATACCTCTTTACGGGCCGGAACCATGAGTTTCTTCTATAATAAGAAGCCTCCTCTCACCTATGAAAAAACGGGCTGTCCAATCAAGTAAATCGGTAAATCTATCTAGTCATTTTTGAAAAGATCCATCATATGATATGATGAAGAACATTCCAATAGAGCGCCTATGGAAACCCCGCCAAGCCTATGGCGGGGTTCTTTTTTTAAAGAATATGATAGAGATAGATTACCGGTTCGCACCAACCATAACAGGAGAAACATTCCAGATGTCGGATGCATAACGGTGAATCGTGTTATCGCTGGAGAAATGTCCGGAGTGGGCCATATTTATTATCGATTTCTCGGTCCAGGCTCCGGTATTCAAATAAGCACGATCGATCTCCGACTGGGTTGCCACATAACTGGCAAAGTCCGCTAATACAAAAAACTCATCGTTATGATCAAGCAGGGACTGGAGAATCTGACCAAACTCCAACTCGTGACAGCAGAAAGGTCCTGAAGATATTAACTGATTCAGCACACGGGCGATTCTGGGATCCTGCTCATACCGCTCCCTGGATACATAAGCTCCCGTCCTGTAATACTCAAGCACTTCCTCCAGCTTCAATCCGAACAGGAACATATTCTCATGGCCAAGCAGCTCGAACATCTCCACATTAGCCCCATCCAGCGTGCCGATGGTCAAAGCGCCGTTCAACATGAACTTCATGTTTCCCGTGCCGGATGCCTCCTTGCCAGCCGTGGAAATTTGCTCGCTCACATCGGCTGCGGGGATAATCTTCTCCGCCAGAGACACCGAATAGTTCTCCAGGAACAGCACCTGGAGTTTGTCATTGACCTGCGGATCCTTATTCACGACTTCGGCAACGACATTAATGAGTTTGATGATGCTTTTGGCCAGATAATAACCCGGTGCTGCCTTCGCCCCAAAAATGACGGTACGGGGAACGCGATCCGCGCTTGGCTGATCCTTAATCTCGTTATACGCGTGCATCACCCGTAATATATTCAGCAATTGCCGTTTATAGCCGTGCAGCCGCTTCACGTGGACATCGAATATGGAATCGGGATTAATGACAATCCCTTGCTTATTCGCGATGTAATCGGCAAGCCGTTCTTTATTGTTCCGTTTGATCCGCTGAATCCCCAGCTGAAAGGCGGAATCGGTCTTCAGTCCCTTGAGCTGAATTAATTGATGCGGATCCGTGATCCATGAATCGCCGATACCATCGCATATCAATTGACTCAGGCCGGGGTTGCTGTGCATCAACCAGCGCCGGTGGGTAATCCCGTTGGTTTTGTTGCTGAATCGCTCCGGATACAGCTCATAATGCGGTTTCATGACCTGTGTCTTAAGCAGTTCCGTGTGCAGCGCCGCCACACCGTTTACATGATAGCTGCCCACAATTGCCAGATTGGCCATGCGGATCTGGTCGCTTTCAATGATGGCAAGCTGCGATATGCGCTCATGGTCGCCAGGATAGCGTTCCAGCAGCATGCCGCAGAACCGCTTATTGATCTCTTCGATCATCATGTAAATGCGCGGCAGTAGCTCACGAACCATGCCGGCCGGCCATTTCTCCAAAGCTTCGCTAAGCAGCGTGTGGTTTGTGTAGGAAACGGTCCGGCTCGTGATGTCCCAGGCTTCCTCCCAACCGAAACCCTTATCGTCGATAAGAATCCGCATCAGCTCCGGAATCACCAAGGTCGGATGCGTATCATTGATATGAATGGCCACATGCTCGGGCAGCTCATGATAGGACCGTCCCAGCTTGTCGAACGTCCTGAGAATGCTCTGAACGCCCGCGGAACAGAGAAAGTACTGCTGCTTCAGCCGGAGGAGCTTGCCTTCGTAAGCCGAATCATCCGGGTACAAAAACTCCGATATCGATTCGACCGAACGGTTATATTCCAAAAATTTATAATAGCTGTTGTGATGATGAGCCGAACGGATTCTGGATATATCCGAAGCGGATTCGGCGCTCCACAATCGCAGCGTGTTCACCTGCCCCTCACCGTACCCGATCACCGGAACGTCGTAAGGTACCGCCAGAACCCGCTCATAATCCATCGTGTGAAACACGGTTCGCCCCTCCTGCACATCCACCTCCACGCGGCCCCAAAAGCGCACTTCCACCGCCTTGTCAGCCCGCCGTTCTTCCCAGACGTTGCCCCGCTGAAGCCAGTTGTCCGGCAGCTCGACTTGGTGGCCATCAATAATCTTCTGTTCAAACAATCCGTACTTATACCGGATTCCGCACCCGTGGCCTGCATAGCTTAGTGATGCCAACGAATCGAGAAAACATGCCGCTAGACGTCCGAGCCCCCCATTTCCAAGGCCTGCATCCGGTTCCTGCTCCTCAATCTCATCCAAATTCCACCCGAGGTCCAAAAGGCCGCTGCGGACCATACCCAGCACGCCCAAATTCAGCAGATTGTTTCCCATTAACCGCCCGATCAAAAATTCAAGCGAGAAATAATATACCTGCTTCTGCCCGGTATCCCGGTATATCCGATTGGCGGCCGCCCATTCCCGTCCGACATACTCCCGGATCATGCCGCCGAGTGTTTTGTATACATCCTCAGCTGTCGCTTCCTCAAGTCCCTTCCCCAACCGACTCACCAACTGCTCCGTAAAGACCTGCTTGAATGTTTCCTTGTTGTTAAACAAAAGAAAGTTCCTCCTGACGGATTCGAATTATTTTGTGATCAAATCGAGATGTCCTTGGCGATGACAAAAGGTTTGCGAAAATCCCCTTGAAGCTTATGATCCCGCGAGATCATCACATCTTTATCGAGTATGACGTTCTCCAGCCTCACATTCTCGCCAATGACGCATTTTTGCATGATGATGGAGTTATGGATGCTTGCGCCTCGTTTTACCTGTACTCCGCGAAACAGAATGCTATTCTTTACTTCCCCGTCGATCTGGCAGCCGTTGGCCACCAGTGCATTGCTCACATCGGCCGAATTCAAATATTTAGCGGGAACCTCATACTTGATCTTGGTGTGGACAGCCTGCTTGCGAAACAAGCTGTTGTACGTTTTAGGATTCAGCAGGTTCATGCTGGTACGGTAATAGCTCTCAAGCGAATTGATCACCGCATGATAGCCGAGGTATTCATATCCCGCAATGTTCAGCTTGTGCCGGTTACGCATGATCGCGTCCCGGAAGAAATGGCTGCCCCCATGGGCGATGCAGTGGTCGGCCATCTCCAGAAACCGCGCTTTCTCCATCACAAACATCTCCATGTATACCGCATCATGCTTGTGATCGTAATGAATATCCTTGACCATGCCGTCCTCATCGACATCGAGGCGAACACAGGAACGGTGCTCTTCCCGTGGTGCAGTCACTTTTGTATAAACAAGCGTCACGTCGGCGCCCTGCTCCAAATGGTATTCGTATACCTCATTCAAATCGACGGTGCTTATATGCTGGCTGCCGGAATGCACGATATGCTTCGCGGATCCCCGCTCAAAAAAATCGAGATTGTTATAAATATGCCGCAGCTCGCCGGCGGACACATCGGCTTCATCGTTCCAATCCGGCGGAAGTATGAACAGGCCGCCCCGCTTGCGATGCATATCCCAAGGCCTGCCTTCGCCCAGATGATCCATCAGGGACCGGTATTTCCTGCGAACAAACAGCGCAATATCCTCGATGCCCGCATGCATCATATTGGACATCACGAAGTCGATCAGGCGGTACCTCCCCGCAAAAGGCACAGCGGCCCCGCACCGGTAATATGTCAATTCACTCAATACATCCCGTTCATGCTCCAAATTAATAATACCCATGAGTTCTCTCATCTGCGAATCCCATCCTAACCTTGATTATTATGGGACGAAGACGACGATTGAAGCAGCTTCAGGACGTCTTCATCTTGACCGCTTGCAAGCACAATCCGGGATGGATCTTCAGGAGGGGGACCAATGACGGCATGATCTTGAATGATCATGTCCTCAGTGATAATCGCCCGGTGTATTCGTACATGGCTACCGATGCGCACCTTGGGCATAATGACGGAATCGGTAATGACACTGCCTTCCCCTACCTCCACGCCATAAAAGAGGACCGAATGTTCTACCTCGCCGCACACGGTGCAGCCCTCGTTAATCATGCTGTTCCGGACGACGCCGGTTGGAGAAATATACTCTGCCGGCTGATTCGGGTTCCGGGTGTAAATGCGCCACAGCGGATCGTTCAAGTCCAGCTTGGGCTGCTCGCAGAGCATATCCATATTGGCTTCCCAGAGGCTCTCGATGGTGCCGACGTCCTTCCAGTACCCTTCGAACGGATAAGCGTACAGCGTTTTGCCGTCCGTCAGCATGCTCGGCAGAATGTCTTTGCCAAAATCATGGCTCGTATCCGGATGCTCCGCATTCCGCAGTAAATAGGATCGCAGCAGCTTCCAGCGAAACAGATAAACGCCCATGGATGCCGTCGTACTCTTCGGATGCGCAGGCTTCTCCTCGAACTCGAAAATCCGGCAGTTCTCATCCGTATTCACCATGCCGAACCGCTTCGCTTCGTCCAGGCTCACCTCGATGACGGAGATGGTGCAATCGGCATCCTTCTCCTTGTGGTAAGTCAGCATACGGTCATAATCCATCTTATAGATGTGATCTCCCGACAAAATCAAAACGTGCTCGGGATCGTACTGATCAATAAACTTAAGATTCCGATAAATCGCATCTGCCGTCCCGCGGTACCAGGTCGTCCCGTCCTCCCGTTCATGGGGCGGAAGCACGAATACGCCTCCATTCAACCGGTCCATGTCCCAATCGCTTCCTACGCCAATGTAAGAATGCAGAACCAGAGGTTCATACTGGGTTAGTACCCCAACCGTGTCGATTCCCGAATGGGAGCAGTTGCTCAGCGGAAAATCAATGATCCGGTATGTACCCCCAAAATAAACAGCCGGCTTGGCGAGCGTCTTCGTGAGGCCCTTCAGCCGTTTACCTTGACCTCCTGCGAGCAGCATAGCGACCACATCTTTTTTCTTCATGACAGATTCTCCTTTAAGGGGCTTTATGAGATACGAATCCTATAACATGAAAATGGCGGAACCAAGGGAACGCTTCGATACGAATATGGTGGAGTGGATCATGATGACGAGTGATTAAGAAAAATGCCTTGAGGGAATGCCTTACTTAAACAGCAAGGTACATCAACTATATGCGGGGTAGTGAGAAACTCTGACTCTAATGAGGGAAGGCCCCCCATCTTAGGTATTACCGGCCTTCTCTTCTATAAAAAAGCCGTAGCGCCACTTGCCAAGCATCCTGATCGCAGCGGCTGTTCGGGCAGACTATCCGACTGCATCTGATCAAGAGATGCTCCACAATGTAGCCCTCTGAATCTATTAAACAAAAAACCGCCTATTCTACGCATGATGGAAGTCAACGTACAAGCAGACGGTTTTATTTATGTCTTGATTATATCAGGAATGCGGCTGTTTCCGTACAGAAAAATAGCGCATTCCATCCTCGTTTTCGATCTCCTCGGCTTCTCCGCGGCGGGTCAGCTCGGCGAGATGGGCCAGCGCTTCGCACATGGCGAAGCGGAGCTGGTGGATGCCGAGCTTCTCGCCGAAGAGGGCGGTGCAGACCTCGAAGGCGGTTAGGCGACCGGCAGCGCTCAGCATGCCGGCGATGGTCGCCAGGCGCTCCTCGTGATGGAGGAGGAGCGTGTCGATCCGTTCACGGAAATGCGTGAACGGGTGGCGGTGTCCGGGGTACGCCGTCCGGACATGCAGTTCCCGCAGGCGGCGCAGCCCTGCGAGGAATAGTGCCAGCGGCTCGGCATCGCTGCCGGGCAGCAGGCTCACGTTGGGCGAGATTTGCGGCAGCACGGCATCGCCGCATAGCAGAACGCCGCTGTCTGCATGGAAGAACGACAGATGCCCCGGAGCATGGCCGGCCGTTTGCACCGGGACCCATATCCGGCTGCCCATCCGGAACGGCAGATCCTCGCTGATAAACGAGATCTCCGGCTGCGGCGTAACTTGGGGGAAGAAGCCGTTCAGATGCTCCGGCAGCAGGGCAAGCTTGGTTTCCGGCATGCCATGCTGCCGGAAGAACGCCGGGAGTTCGTGATCCATCGCGGAATCCGTTCCCCACATGAGCATCGCTTCCCGATGCGCCCGCTCTGACATCCACACCTTGGCGCCCGAACGCTCCTGAAACCACCCGGCAAGCCCATAGTGATCCGGGTGATGATGGGTCAGCACGATCGAAGCAATGTCGCTGAACTCGAACCCGAGCTGCTCCATCGCCGCCAGCCATTCCTGCTCCGAGGAACTCGTTCGCGGCCCCGGATCGATGATGGTCATACCGTCATCCCCCCGCAGCACATAGCTGTTCACCCATCTTAAGGGGTTGGACAATGTAATCTTCACCTGACTGAGCTGATGTTCTTCTATAGGATGAATGTCCGGGCTTGGTCCCTTCTCTTCCTGATTCATCGTAGATGCAACCTCCATCCGCATTATGACTTCAATTCCGACTCCTTCATCATAAGCCTGTATTCGGGATATGTATACAAGGCTGCCCTGCATGTTGGTTAGAGGATTGAAGCGAGCAAGTTACTATGTTTCACTAGAGGACGCTGCGCATACGTATCGTTCCTCCAATCGCTGTTGCCCTCGGATTTTCCTTACTGTATTTATCCATTGTAAAAATCCGAGGGCAAAGGCGAACGCTGCCGCTTTTCCGGAATCAATTCGTCTGCTCCGCTGCTTCGAGCTCGTTCATTATAAAGCCTTGATCGGCTGCATCATTATCGTAATCATGTAAGCCTATGCAACGTCCCCCTTCTAACAAAACAATAAGGCAACCTCAAAAAAAGATTGGGTTGCCTTCCCTCCTACTGACATGCACGTTTTCCACTATATTTTTAAAGCTATTCTAATATCCGATATAGGTTCCATCCGTTACGCGTAAAGTTCTTTCCCTCTCATCTCCTACTTAATGAATCTCGACTCTTATTGGAAGGCTCCATCCAGCTGACGGACTGCCTCCTCGCGTGTGCGCTGGACCGCTTCCTCGGCAGGCAGGGTGATCTTGATTCCGTCCTGGCCCATCCATTCGACCTCTCCGTTAGCGGCTCCGCGTCCAACGATCAGACGCAGCGGAGCGCCGGCAAGGTCGGCATCCTTGAACTTGACGCCGGCCCGTTCGTCCCGGTCATCCAACAGCGGCTCCAGACCAGCCTTATTCAGCTCGCTGTAGATATGTTCAGCCAGTTTCATCTGAATCTCATCCTTAACCGCAACCGGGATAATGTGCACCTTGAACGGAGCCACGGACATCGGCCAGACCAACCGCTCATCCGAGATGCACTGCTCGGCGATGGCGGACATGACGCGGGAGACGCCAATACCGTAGCAGCCCATGATCAGCGGTTTCTCCCGTCCGTCGGAATCCAGGTACATGGCGTTCATAGCCTCACTGTACTTCGTACCCAGCTTGAACACATGTCCAAGCTCAATCCCGCGATGAAACTGAAGCGGAGCTCCACAGCGCGGGCAAGGTTCACCTTCCGTTACATTCCGGAAATCGCCGGTGTGTTCCAGCGAAAAATCATGTCCTGGGCGGACTCCCTTCAGATGGGTATCCCCCTGGTTAGCACCGGTGATCCCCTCTGCCATAGCTGCTACTTCGGAATCGACCAATACCTTCAGGGTTAGACCTACCGGTCCCGCAAACCCGACTGGGGCTCCCGTCGCCTGCATCACCTCTTCGGCGCTCGCTAATTCCGCGAGTTCTGCTTCTAGGTAAGACTTCACCTTTGCCTCGTTTGCTTCGCGGTCTCCCCGGACAAGCACCGCAACCCGTTCTCCGTCCACGTGGTAAATCAGCGTCTTGATCAATTGCTCCGGGCCGACTTGCAGGAAGTCAGTCAGTTCCTGAATGCTCTTCACATTGGGAGTTATTACCCGTTCTATAACTGAGCTTCCGTCGGTCTTTACGGATTCTCTTCCTGCAGGCTCAGCAGAAGCCGCAGACTCCGCTCGCTCCAGATTTGCAGCGTAACTGCAATCACTGCAGGAAACAACGGTATCCTCGCCTATATCCGCCAGTGCCATAAACTCATGGGTTTCCCCTTGCCCGCCAATCGCACCCGCATCGGCTTCCACCGCCCGGAACGTCAGGCCACAGCGTCTGAAGATTCGTTCATACGTTTCATACATGTTCCGGTAGGACAGATCCAGGCCTTCCCAGTTCCGGTCAAAGGAATACGCATCCTTCATCATGAATTCACGCCCCCGCAGCAGACCAAAACGCGGACGCCGCTCATCCCGGTATTTGTTCTGAATTTGGTACAGGTTGACTGGCAGCTTCCGGTACGAAGAAATCTCTTGGCGAACGATGGACGTAATCACTTCTTCATGGGTTGGTCCAAGCACGAACTCCCGATTATGGCGGTCATGCAGCCTGATGAGTTCCGAACCGTAAACATCGTACCTGCCCGATTCCTTCCACAGCTCGGCGGGCTGAACAGCGGGCATGAGCATCTCCTGTCCGCCGGAGGCATCCATTTCCTGCCGAATAATAGCTTCGATCTTTCGCAAGACCCGCCATCCCAGCGGCAGATACGAATAGATTCCTGCTGCCGTTTGACGGATATAGCCGCCGCGGAGCATCCATTGATGGCTCAGTGCCTCCGCCTCGGAAGGCACATCACGCATCGTTGTCATCAATAATTGGCTTTGCCGCATCTTCCTCATACTCCTTCTTATGTCCATGAATGAACCTGCCTGAGCGCAAAAAGAGCACATTCGCTCCTAGGGACGAATGTGCTCGTGGTACCACCCTGATTCCATCTTACCGGATGCAAAAGACGCTCCATTGAAGATGCTTCATACGGCGGTAACGGGCCAAACCGGCGCCGCTTGTTCACAGCGGGCAACTACAAGGTAGGAAGGACACAGCCTAGCGGGGGAAGCCTTTCAGCCAAGGGCTTCTTTTCTGTCTCGCCGAATCTTGCATCCTCATGTCCTTGATGATCGTTATTCACGGGAAATTCATTTTCCAATACATTACAGCCGGACGGTCAGAATGTCAAGCATGAACGGGTAGGCGATTCTAATGAGCGATATGGTCCAGCACCTGCCGTAAGATCCCGATGACATGCTCATCTTCATACGTATAAAAATATGTATTTCCTTCCCTCCGGTATTTGACTAATCTTAAACTTCGCAGATAGCCAAGCTGGTGGGATACCGCCGACTGACTCATGCCAAGCACCTCGGCAATATGGCCGACCGGGCATTCTTCTTGCGAGAGCAAATGAAGAATCCGGATCCGCGTCGGATCAGAAATGGCCTTCAGCAGTCGTGACGCTTCCATGGCCTCGTCTTCGTGCAGCAGCTCATGGTGCTCTTTTTCCATAAACTAATCCCCTCTTCTCCATAATGGCTTGAACGATTTCGCGGGCATCCCGTGAAACTCCTGCCAAGAGTGCGGAGCCCCTGTGCGTCTGCCAAGGCAAACCTGCATAATAGAGCCCCTTTACCGGACTGATACCGCGTGTATGAATAACAGCCTTCTCATGATCCAGCGCTCGATCCACTTGAAGCCAATCATAGCTGGGAACAAAGCCGGTCGCCCAGATAATATTCTGAACCTTAAGCTCCGTTCCATCCTCGAATCGCATTCCGGAAGCGCCGGCATCAACGGCTCTCTTTTTCAACACCACTTTACCGCACTTGACCGCTTGTTTCAATTCATATCCAAAAATCGGGTCTCCGCGGCGCTTCAGCTTACGCCCCACCCAGGAGGAACCGCCGGCTGATAAAATGCCGAGTTTGTCCAACCACCAGAACATGCCCTTTCCCCCAATGGTCATGGGTAAATAACGCGGCTGCTGTCCGAGGGCCAAATACGTTTCCCGACCACGTGACAGTTCGACCGCAATCTGTGCCCCGCTGTTCCCGCCGCCAACGACAAGAACGCCGCCCTCCTGAAGCTGGGAAGGTCGCCTGTAATCGGATGAGTGCAGCTGGAGAATGTCCTCTGGAAACGATGCTGCAAACGTCGGAATTCGAGGCTGCCGGAACGGCCCGGTAGCGATGATCAGCGCCTTTGCATGATATTCTCCCTGATGGGTGTCGATTATAAAACGGTCTTCTTCCTTCCGGACACACTTCACATCCGTCTCAAACTGAATGGGCAGCCTAAACCGCGCTGCATACGATTTCAGATAGGACGCCATCTCATCTTTATCCGGGAACCCGTCGGGATCCCCCTCTAACCTCATTCCATACAAGGCACTATGAGTCCTCGGCGTAAACAACTTCAAGGAATCATATCTCGTCTTCCATGTTTCACCTGCCTCCATCCCCCGATCCAACAACAGAAACTTCATCCCTGCCTGCTGCAGCCAATAGCCAGCTGCCAATCCTGCCTGCCCCGCGCCGATAACGATTACGTCCCATATCATCTAGGTATCACTCCAATTATATGAATAATTGCTCATATATACATATAACATGGATCTTGTTTCCCCTTCAAGCATAAAATGGTGACTGCATCGTCAAACGCCGCATGAAACTGGAATAAATATCTGATGAATCCAGTTGACAACATACACATTCAGTCATACAATAGGCATAAAGTTGCTTCGAGGAAACAATATATGCTCGGCCCAATTTAGTAGGGAGAGGTTAAACTTTATGGATGAGACAAAATATCGGCAGCATTTGCATCAGGCGGCGCTCGGCGAGCGTTTTCTGATTGAACAGGTGGATATCCGCGGAGAGCATAAACGACGGCTTCTGGACCTCGGATTCGTTCCGGGCTCCGTTATCGAAGTGCTGAAAGCCAGCCCGCTCGGTGACCCCACCTCTTATAGAGTAGCAGGTACCGTCATTGCATTAAGAAAAGAAGAGAGTCAGTTAATCTGGGGTAAGGTGATGTCATCATGAGAACTTTTACCGTCGCGCTGGCTGGCAACCCGAACACGGGAAAAAGCACGCTTTTTAATGCACTCACCGGCCTGAAGCAGCACACCGGCAACTGGTCCGGCAAAACAGTCAGTCTCGCAAGCGGCCATTACGATTACAAAGACACCCGCTTCCAATTTATCGATCTGCCCGGGACATACTCCTTGTTCTCCAACTCGGCCGATGAAGAAGTGGCGCGCGATTATATTATTTTTGAGAAACCGGACGTTACCCTGCTGGTTCTGGATTCTACGGCGCTGGAAAGAAGCCTTAATCTCGCACTGCAAGTGCTGGAAATGACCGACCGGGTCATCGTCTGCCTGAATCTGATGGACGAAGCGAAGAAAAAAGGAATCAAGATTAATACACGCAAGCTGGCGGATCAGCTCGGCGTTCCCGTTATTCCGATTTCGGCCAGAAACAACGAAGGGCTGGATACCCTGTCCGAGCAGCTGCTTCTCATGTGTACAAGGCAGACTCCGACTACGCCGTATCGGATGAAATATAACGAACAGCTGGAATCGCAAATTTCCGGCCTGGAGTCCGAATTACGAGACATTTTCGGTGACGTATATCCAGCCAGATGGCTGGCGATCCGTTTTCTTGATGGAGACCGGAAGCTGATCGCCACGCTAAAAGAACGATTAAAGACTTCGGATAAAGGGGGGATTTCGCTTGGAACAGCTAAAGCGCTTGGAAGCTCTAACAGCCGCCATTCCTGCTGAGCAGGTAGAGGATGTTCGGGAAGACATCGTGGGTGAGTTATTCAAAAAATCCCGCGAGCTGTGCAGCGAAGCCGTCACCGTGACCAACCGGGAGCTTCTGTACCGTTCCGAGCGTCTGGACCGCATCTTCACCTCCAAGCTGTGGGGATTTCCGATCATGCTGGCCATGCTCGGCGTTATTTTTTACTTAACGATAGCGGGGGCTAACGTGCCTTCTTCCATGCTGGCAAGTTTCTTTGGCTGGATCGAAGGATATCTGACGATAGCCTTTCAGGCCCTTCATGCTCCCGATTGGCTCTATGGCGTGCTGATTCTCGGATTGTTCCGGGGTACCTCCTGGGTTGTCAGTGTCATGCTGCCTCCCATGGCCATCTTCTTTCCAGCCTTTGCGCTGCTGGAGAACTATGGCTATTTGCCTCGGGTAGCCTTTAACCTGGACCGCCTGTTCAAAAAAACGGGTGCGCACGGCAAGCAGTCCCTCACCATGGCGATGGGATTCGGCTGCAATGCGGCGGCCATTATGTCGACCCGGATCATCGAGTCGCCTCGGGAGCGAATGCTCGCCATTCTGACCAATAACTTCGTGCCCTGCAACGGTCGCTGGCCGACCCTGATCCTGCTGGCCTCCTTGTTCATGGCTGCAGGTTTCTCGGGAGGAGCCCAGACGCTCGTAACGGCTTCCGTTGTTATGGGCATGGTGCTGATCGGTGTCGTTGTCACGCTCACGGTATCATGGGGTCTATCCAAAACCGCCTTGAAAGGCATTCCTTCCCACTACACGCTGGAGCTGCCTCCATACCGTAAACCGAAGATACTGAATACCATTCTCCGGTCGACTCTGGATAAAACCCTCTATGTACTGCGCAGGGCCATTATCGTAGCGGCGCCTGCAGGCGTCCTCACCTGGGTGCTTGCCAACATCTATATTGGCGATGCCAGCATTCTGATTCATTTCGTTGAATTTCTCGATCCGTTTGCGCGCGCGCTCGGACTCGATGGCTTCATTCTGATGGCCTTTATCATCGGCCTTCCCGCCAATGAAATCGTGCTGCCGATCCTGCTGATGGGATATTTGGCTACGGGGTCCCTGACCGAGGTTACCGATATGTTTGCCCTCAAGCAAATCTTCCTGGACCAAGGCTGGACCTGGCTGACCGCACTGAACATGATGCTGTTCTCGCTGCTTCATTATCCATGCGGTACCACGCTCGTCAACATCTGGAAGGAAACGAAAAGCGTGAAGTGGACGTTCCTGTCCTTTGCCATCCCGACGGCCATCGCCATCGGCGCCACCTTCCTGGTCACTCAGGTGGCCCGGGCACTGGGATGGGTTTAACGACCGAGGATTGAATCAACATCATTTAAAGCAAAACGAGCCGCTCCAAGAAGTCTCCTTGAAGCGGCTCGTTTGTTTTTATACCGGAAATGGATGAGTTCTATGAAACTTAACCTTTCACCGAACCAGCAGCGATGCCTTCCACGATACGATCGCTGAGGAACAGGAACATCAGCAGAATTGGCAAAATACTGATCATCAAGGTTGCGCCAATCGCACCCCAATCGGTTGTGTATTGTCCGATAAAGTTCTGCACGCCGACGGTGAGCGTCTTGAACATGTCCGAGCTGATGAACGTATTCACGAAAATAAATTCGTTCCAGTTGTAGATCATGTTAATGATGGCAGTCGTCGCCAGCACCGATCCCGTCATCGGAAGCACGATCCGGAAGAAGACCCGGTGAACCGAGCAGCCGTCCATAACCGCCGCCTCTTCCACTTCCTTCGGCAGCGTGTAATAGAACCCGAGCAGAATCATAATGGTAATCGGCATATTGAAAGCCACGTACGACAATATCAAAGAAACCGGATGATCGGTCAGGCCAACCTTGTTGAAAATGCTGAACAGCGGAATCAAGGTGGAGTGAACCGGAATCATCATGGCAACCATAAATAATCCGAGGACGAAGGAGCTGCCCTTCCACTTCATTCTCGTAATCGCGAAGGTAACGAGACTTCCCAAAATGACCGTGAGCGCAGTGGCGACAACGGTAATCCAAACGCTGTTCAGAAAATAAACGCTGATGTTGCCGGCACTCCATACCTTCTCGTAATTCTCCCAGCGCGGATTCATCGGAAGGGACAGCGGAGGAAGATCGAAGACTTCCTGATTGTTTTTTAATGAGAACAGCAGCAGCCATACGAGCGGGAACAGCTGGAATACGGCAACGCCGATCAGCACGATATACAGCAGCGCGTAACCCAGCTTGCCTCCCACTCCGTTTCCGGACCGGGCGCGCCCGTCTTGGAGCTGTCCTGTGGCTCCGGATATCATGAAGCATTCCTCCTTATGAATATTGGATCGTTTCTTTCGATGCCGTTAATTTCCGTATGACCCACGTTACGATCAGACAGATTACCAGCAGGAAGAATCCGATCGCGCTGCCGTAACCGAAATCATAAGCGCGGAAAGCCGTGTGATACATGTAGGACGCCATTACTTCACTTGCGCCGTTAGGCCCCCCGTCCGTCATAACAAAGATGAGGTCGAAATATTTCAAGGAACCTACCACCGCCAGCACAATCGTCACCTTAATCACTTCCATAATGAGTGGAAGCTTGATCCGGAACGCAATTTGCAGGGAAGTCGCCCCGTCGATCTTGGCCGCTTCCACCAGCGATGCCGGGATATTCTTCAAAGCTGCATAATAGATCAAGATATAGAAACCGGCATACTGCCACAGAATCGGAATAAACAAAGCGAACAAGACAAGCGACGGCTCAGCGAGCCATGCCGGCGGGTTCGTGATCCCTATGGATTCCAGGAAGCTGTTCACAATCCCGTTCGTCGGGTGGTAAATGCGCAGCCACAGCTGCGCGATCGCAACGGAGGACAGCAGCATGGGGATGAGATAGATTTTACGGAACAGGTTGGCGCCCTTGATCTTGGAGGCCAGCACCATTGCCACGGCCAGGTAAATGATCAGGCTTGCTGCCGAGAATACGGCTAACAGCAGGGAGTGCCATGCACTGTCCCAGAACTTGCCGTCTGAGAGCAGGGCCTGGTAGTTATCAAGTCCGATAAAGGTCATCGCACCGATGCCGTTCCATTCGTTCAGTCCGTAATAGGCGGTAAGTATGATCGGAATATAAACGACGGCCATAATCACAAGCAGTGCGGGCAAAACATACAGCGCGATGATTTTTTTGTTGGACATCACTTTATCCAAAGTGTCCGACTCCTTTCTTCCTATGGTCTTAAGGAAAGATTTATCCGGCATCGCTGCCGGATAAATCAGGGTCCCGTTTCTTTGTTGTCCTAAAGAGTCTTACTTACCTTTGGAAATCGCTGCATCATGCTCCTCGGAAAATTTCTCCGGTGTTACGGCTTTGCCGAAGAGCGCCTGAATCATGTTCAGATGTGTCTCGGCGGCATTCGCCTCCATCTGAACATCCGCGAACAGGGTGATGCTGCTTGCTTGGTTCATTTCATCAAAGAGATCGATGTACAGCTGCGGAAGCTCAAGCGTCGAGGTATCCACCTTCGTTGCCGGGATGACGCCGGCACCTGTAACGGACTGCTCGCCCCACTTGGTGACGAAATACTCAACAAACTTCTTGGACTCCTCTTTCACTTTGGAGTTCTCGCCGATGAACAGGCCGACACCCGGTCCGCCTACCCAGCTGTTAATATCGCCTTTGCCGCCTTCAACCGTCGGGAATTTGAAGAAACCGACGCTGTCGCGGAATTCTTGCGGAATCTCTTCATTGGTCGTAAAGTTAGGCAGTTCCCAGGTCCCCATCATGTACATGGCCGCTTTGCCGTTCAGGAATTCGGATTTCGCTTCCTCGTTGGATAAGCCGTTGAACCCTTTGACAAACGCGTTGCCATCCACCAGCGATTGAACCTCGGCGGCTGCCTTTACAAGCGATTCGTCCTTGAAAGAACCTGAACCGCTGATTGCGCTGGCAAGCGTTTCTTGTCCGCCGATTCGGTCTGCCAGGTACATGTACCAGAGCGAACCGGTCCAGCGATCCTTGTTGCCCAGTGCGATCGGAGCAATCCCGTTATCGGACAGCGTTTTCACGACATTTTTGAATTCTTCGTAGGTTTGCGGAATCGCCAGATTATGCTGCTCGAATATCGCTTTGTTGTAGTATACCGGAGCGATATTGAACTCGAGTGGAAGCGCATACGTTTTGCCGTCAATGGCATAAGCCTCGGTCGTGCCGGCTACGAACTTGCCATTAAGCTGACCGTCCAGCAAATCATCTACTGGTGCAAACAGTTTGCCTTCGACATAAGGCTTCAGGAATCCCGCTGCCCAGGTTACCCCTACGTCCGGAAGCTCGTTCGAGGCGGAAAGCACTTTCAATTTATTTTTATATTGCTCATTATCCAGAACTTCCTGTTTGATCGTCACGTTCGGATTCTCTTTTTGATATTCTTCGATGATCTGATTCACGATTTTGTTCTGTCCCGCAGAAACGCCTGCCGGCCATAAGTGCATGAAGTTCACCGTGACTTTATCGCCCTCGCTGCCGCTGATGCCTGAATCCCCCGTGCTGCTGTTGCTCGATCCACAACCAGCCGCAACCAGAGCGAGACACAATGTTAGAAGCAGAACCGTCCATTTTTTGTTGAACACGTTTACAACCCCTTTTCTAGTATGCTGTTCGCGTATTGAAACCGCTTTAATCAAATTTTATCAGTGAGGGGATGAATGTATAAGGTCATAATGATTGGGACTAATTCCACTTTTATTGGATTTCCTTTCCGCTATCGGATACGCTATGGCGATATTGACTCGGGCTTACCTCCTCAAGGTCACGGAACACTTTCACGAAATATTTCGCCGTTTGGTATCCCACCTTCTCCGCAATTTCCGCGATAGGCAGCGATGTGCCCGCCAACAGCTCCTTGGCCCGCTGTACCCTGCGACGCGTTAAATATTCGCTGAAGGTGAGTCCGGTCTGCTCTTTGAATAACACGCTGAAATAACTGGAATTCAGGTGAAGCACTTCTGCCACTTCCTTAAGCGATACCGATTCCTGAAGGTGCTGATCCACGTACTTCAGCGCTTCCTGCACCTGAATGCTGTAGCCCTTATCCAGCTGCGCCGCCTCGAGGAGCTTGGGATCCACCAGTTTCTCCATCCGCTCAATCCGATCAATTTTTTCCTGGCGTTCCAGGGCCGACTCGACCGCAGTTACCAGCTTCCGCTTATCCAGCGGCTTTAGGAGATAATCCACGACGCCGTATTGCAGCGCTTTACGGGCATAATCAAATTCCGAATAACCGGATATGACGATAATGACCGGCGGATGCTCTAGTTCATGCAATCTCTCAATGAGCTCAAGTCCCCCGATTTCCGGCATGCGGATGTCCGTCACCACCAGATGAGCCACCTGCTCCTGCAGCCACTCCAGCGCCTCTACGCCGCTTGAAGCCGTCACGATTCTGCAGCGCCCCGACGACCATGCCTCCAGGGTCTTCCTTACCCCTTCCCTCGTTCTTGGCTCATCATCCACGATCAGTATCGTTTTCATGCTGTTCCCCCTCCCCACCATTAGCCTGAAAATCATTCGGAATTTGAAATGAAATCGTCGTTCCCTGACCCACCACGCTGTGAATACGCAGGCCGGCTTGCCCGGAAGCGTAATACAACCGGATTCGTTGCTCTACATTGGCAATGCCAACACCGCTTTTTTTAGAAGATTCCGCGTATCCCTTTTCCATGGAGGAATACAGAGAGGCCACCGTCTCCTCGTCCATTCCCGGGCCGTCATCGCTAACCGAAATGACCGTATATCCCGGGTGATCCGAGGCCTTCGCCCGTACAATAACGGTGCCCGGACCTAATCGCTGCTCAACTCCGTGGAGGATCGCATTTTCCACGATCGGCTGAATCAGCAGCTTCGGAATCGGCACGTTTTTGCTGGCTTCATCCGCCTCGATTTTCCAGGATAACCGGTCCAGCATCCGCATTTTCATAATCATCAAATAACGCTCGGCATGATCCAGCTCGTCCCGGACCGATACCCACTCATCCTCGTCTTTGCGGTTAATGACGTAACGGAATAAGCCGGACATCGCGACCACGATTTGGGCCAGCTCTTCTTCCCCTTGATCATCCAGCGCCCAGTAAAACGCTTCCAATGTGTTAAAAAGAAAGTGCGGATTGATCTGCGCCTGCAGCGCTTTAAGTTCTGTCCGGCTCTGAATGATCTCCTTCTGATACACAACCTCGATTAATTCGTTCAGCGAATCCACCATCTGGTTGTACGAATTGTTAAGCTCGTTGATCTCCATCGTCTTCGAGGTGACGGCAATGGGCCTCAGCGTTCCCAGTCTCACGCCGCGCATGGCTTTGATCAGATTCAAAATCGGCCGGATGATCATCGTGGTCAGTATAAAGCTTAAGAACAGAAACAGCAGCGCACCCACGCCCCCGGATACGATAATCGCGGTCCGCAGCACCGATATCCCCTCCGTCGTATAGTCGACAGGCGTCAGGATGACCAGGTTCCAGCCCGTGGCCTCAGACTGTTTCTGTACGGCAATGTAGTCCTCATGGCCGATCGTAACCGTCTCCCCTTCGCGGTGCAAAACCTCCTTCGCATCCACCACGGTGGCAAAATCCGACGAGATTTCATTCCCCGCCTGATCAAACAATCCCATCGTTTCACGCGAATCGCTGCCCATGCCGCCTGCAGAGTCCGCCAGCGCAAAATAGTCCTTCTCCAGCTTCACGAGCAAGTACCCGCCGTGGGCAAAGGAATGGTCAATCAGCCGAATTCTCCGTACCGCTACCACCACATCCGGATCCCGGGGATCCTGACCGAACCATACCAGCTTTCCCATGCCCTGGTCTGCTGCAGCAATCCAATCGCCCCTGACCCGGCTGGTCAGACTTCCTTCATCCAGCGGAAACAGCCGCCGATAATCCTTCGTATATAATTCCAGCGACCGGATGCCCGTAGCATAGGCTTCATATTTACGAACCTCCTGTTGAAGGGACTGCCGTTCACCGAATGTTATCGGCTTACCTGCGGTCTCCTGCGCCAGAAAGCGCTGAACCGTTGCGTTCGTCGAGACTTGGGCCGTCAGCGTATCCACCTGCTTGAGCAGCGCATCCAGCTTCCCCGTGGCCTGAACGGCCGTCTGCTGAATATGCTTCTCCGCACTGTTGCGAAGCAAAGCCGAAACCTGATCATATACAAACACCCCGACCAATGCCAATACGATCACCATCACCAGCATAAATCCAAGGAAGATTTGATTCCGCAGTGTATTCAGCCTGCCAAACCTGTTCAAGTTCTGCACTCCCTTTCGATTTGGAACTGTAATTCACTATACACAATCTTGTTGAAGTTAGGGAGTCCTCGCCGTTCCGCAAAGGTTTAAGGCATATGTACTTTATTACTCAAAAAAAGAGGAAATGCGAAAGGTAGTTTCCCCTTGCACTTCCTCTCATATACAGCCAAGCATACTATACCGGATATAATTCCTGATGCCGCTCAAGCTCTCTTTTGCAATCGGTGCACAGCCCTCTTACGGCGCCGGCGTCATCAGCATAAAAGATTAATTGTCGCTTGCGCCGGCATTTACTGCATGCTTGTCCGTGCTGACCGCTCCGGGTTCGCGTTGTTGTGTTCAGATGGATGACATTACGCTCCATGCCGCTTCTTTTCTTACGTCTGAACCATACAACTGCAATAAGGACTAGAACGGCTCCGGTCATCATCCCGATCATCCATCCCATGTTTATTTCACCTCCGACATGTGCAGGCTATTTGTACAAAATAGCTAAAAAACGATTAGCAGATTTACACTCCATGATCACGTATAAACGACGTTACTACATTAATACATTTGCGAACATTTTAACATATCTTGTATTTGTCATGGCGGTTCCTGCCCATTTCCAATCACAGAATATAACCGAATTTCCGCAATGAAAACACAAAAAAGCCTTCTCACTCCCGTTGCTACGGGAAGGAAGGCTTTCGCTGTGCTTTCGTTCATGCAACCGGCATGGTGTCAGATCTTCAACTCACCGAGTTTTATCAACTCAACGACAGCTTGCGAACGGCCCTTGACGTTTAATTTCTGCAAGACATTGGAGATGTGGTTACGCACCGTCTTTTCGCTAATAAACAACTGCCCGGCGATATCGCGAGTCGTTTTGTCCTGCACTAGCAATTCAAACACTTCGCGTTCACGGTGGGTTAACAAGAACTTGCTGTTATGGTCGGTCCCCTTCAATGGTGTCACCCCTCCTTGCCCGGGTATGTGTGGTCTAACAAGGGTAAGGGATACAGTCAACTCATCTTATGTAAGATGAGGGGGGAAGGTGCGAAAGAGGCGAACAATTTGGGCGATTGGCCCGTATTGGCGATTTTTGTCCTTGCTTCCTCTCGAGGGTTGGTCTATGATGATGGTGTAAAAATAATTTTCTTTATTTTTTCATATTTATAAAAATTATTTTCAGAATTGGAATCCCATTCGTTATGCCCAGGCAATAAGCTCACCGGGAACCTTGAAGGAGGCTTGTGATGACACCAATCTTGCATATTATTTCTGTCGAAAAGGAAAGTCTGCCCCGTCAGGAACGACGGCTCGCAGAGTTTATTTTGACAGCTCCATCCGAGATTGTGCATATGGGCATTAAAGATCTTGCAGAGCAGTGTGAGGTCAGCGCTGCCACCGTAACCCGTTTTTGTAAGAACTTTCAGTGTAAAGGGTATCCTGATTTTAAGCTCAAGCTCGCCGCCGAGATCGCTCATGCCGAAATGGCCTCACGCACGGGAAATACGCGCTATCAGGATATCGTTGCCGGCAACGCGCTTGCCGGCATCGTCGAGGCGATTGAATCCAATCATCTGACTTCGATACGGGATACGACAGAACTGCTCGATCTGGGTCAGCTGGAGCGAGCCGTGGATGCCCTATGCCACGCGAAGCGCATTGATCTGTACGGAGTGGCTACCTCTTCCATTGTGGCACAGGACTTCTACCAGAAGCTGATCCGGATCGGCAAAAACTGCACGGCTTTCGCAGATTCGCATATGCAGATCACATCAGCCTCTACCCTGACTTCAAGCGATGTTGCCGTTGCTGTTTCATACTCCGGCGAAACACCGGAGACCATCGATGCGTTGACTTGTGCCAAAGACGCCGGCGCCTTCACGATCAGCATCACGTCGTACCGAAGCAGCGCCATCTCCGCTCTGGCAGACATCACACTGTATTCATCTTCATTAGAGGAAGGAATGCGCCGGGGAGACATGGCTTCGCGTATCGCTCAGCTTCACATTATTGACATCCTGTTCATGGGTATGGCCAGTCGGGACTTCTCTACGTATGTTCCCCGTCTGGAGCAATCATATCTTAATGTTCAAAACTATCGCAAAAGCCGAGGAGGACAATAACCAATGAATATTTACACATTCCGCGATGAAGAACAATTTGTGCAAACAGGCGCTAACCTGATCTCCAGCCTGATTCACACCAATCCGCGCGCTAAGCTGGGACTGGCTACAGGAAGCACACCGGTCGGGCTCTATGCCAAACTGATTGAAATGAATCGTCAGGGCCTGGTCAGCTTCGCCCAGACCACAACATATAATCTGGACGAATATGTAGGCCTTCCCGAGAACCATCCCGAGAGCTACCGCACTTTCATGAATGAGAAGTTCTTCAATCATGTGGACATCCAGATCGAACGGACCCATGTGCCGAACGGAAATGCTGCCGATCCGGAAGCAGAATGCCTGAATTACGATAAAATGTTGGAAGAATTCGGCCCGGTTGATCTCCAGCTTCTCGGCCTTGGACATAACGGACACATCGGTTTTAACGAACCTGGCGAAGCCTTGAGTGGGGGTACGCATGTGGTTGAGCTGCAAGAGAAAACACGCAACGCCAATGCAAGATTCTTCCCTACCCTGGATGATGTTCCAACCCATGCGATTACGATGGGCGTTGCCACGATCTTGAAAGCCCGGCAAATTCTTCTCCTCGTCCGTGGTGAGGATAAAGCGGAAATTGTTCACCGTGCATTGAAAGGACCGATTACCACAGAATGTCCGGCATCGCTGCTTCAATGTCATCCGAATGTGGTTGTCCTTTTGGATCAAGGTGCAGGGAGACTGCTGGTATGAGCGGCGAACGAAAAGAATCTGTCCAATTGCTGTATGGTCAAGTCCTGACGCCAAACGGCATCTGCGAAGATGGCGTGCTGGCGATTCAAGGTGAGAGCATCTCCTACGCCGGTGATGCTTCCGGGCTCCCTGCCGATCTGAAGCAGGCCGCAGCGGAAGTGATCCATCAACCGGATGGGTACATTATTCCCGGTTTTATTGATATCCACGTACATGGGGGTAACGGTGAAGATTTCATGGATGCCTCCAAGGATGTCCTGGATAAAATCACGTCGTTCCACAGCTCCCAGGGAACAACGGCCATGCTTGCTACCACGATGACGGCCCCTAAGGCAGCCATCGACCATGTGCTGCAAGAAGTTAACGACTACCAGAGCCAAGGCATGCCTTACACGAGACTGGTGGGCGTACATCTGGAAGGCCCTTTTATCAGCCCGAAATGGCCCGGCGCACAAAATCCGGAGCATATCGTTCACGCTAATATCGATTGGCTGGAAGAGTGGGTATCCACTTACCCTGGCCTGGTCCGCCAGGTGACGCTCGCACCCGAGCGCGAGGGAGCACTAGAGGCTATCTCTTGGCTGAACACCCACGGGATCGTAGCCGCCTTGGGGCATACAGATGCCACCTATGAGGAAGTCGAAGCCGCCGTTGAAGCAGGTCTTAGCCATGGCGTGCATACGTTCAATGCGATGACAGGATTGCACCACCGCAAGCCTGGCGTGGTGGGCGCGATGCTCAGTGATGATCGCTTAAGCTGCGAGATTATCGCTGACGGTATCCATGTCCACCCCGCAGCCATTCGGATTCTGTCACGCATGAAGCAAGAAGGAAATCTGATTCTGATTACCGACGCGATGTCCGCTACCGGTATGGCTGACGGCGAATATACGATTGGTGACCTGCCGGTTGTTGTCGAGAACGGCATCGCCACGCTCAAGAGCAACCGAGACAGCCTGGCTGGCAGTACGCTGACGATGATCAAAGGCTTTCAGCTGTTGGTCCGAGAGGTTGGGTTAAGCATTGAGCAGGCTTCCCGCGTTGGAAGTCTTAATCCCGCCGCAAAGATCGGCATCGCAGATCTTACAGGCTCTCTTGAAGCCGGCAAGCTTGCCGATGTGCTGATGCTTTCAAGTGATCTGGAGCTTCAAGGCGTCTGGATTCAAGGACAACGCAAACATTAATCCTGATTGATTATTACTTATAGCAGACATAGCAAAGGAGCTGCCTTTTTAGGGATGATTTCATTCCTAAAGAGCAGCTCCTTTTGGTATAGAGGTTTTACCGGCTGTTCCGATTACCGCCAAACCAACCGTCATCCGTATCATTCTTCATCAGGTTGCCGCGGGTATCGTTCATGCCGTCACGACCGCCAAGGTTCAGTGGGAACACACGGTTAATCCAGGTGCCGAAATCGCGCGTAAGCGTTCCAACCGTGTTCGCTGCATTACCGTCAGTTCCAAAACGATTGGCATGCTGATAAAAATCCTCATCTGTGGAAACATATACTTGACTGATATGCGGAGCGGTCTTGCGAATTTTGCTCGTAATCTCCTGACGTACATGTTGAGGAACCTCTTCACGATTGTTGCTCATGATACCCATATTATTGTTGTTGTAAGTGCCATAAGGAACGCCATTGATGCCTGTTCCCATATGAGTGTCATTTGTCGTACCGTTCGTTCCGTTAGTACCCATCAGTCCATTCGTGCGTGTTCCGTTTAACGTATTATAATTGCTGCCGCCAAATCCGCCATTGGTTGTCGTTCCGTTTACACCGAAGCCGCGGTTATCGGCATTACGGCCTAAACCTGTTCCAAGACCTGTCGTATTGTCCACAGCACGTCTTGTGTCGTTTGCCATTCCTTGCAGGAGTCCAACGCTGCCTGTACCTGAGGTACCGAAGGTACGGTTTCTGACATTCGTGGTGTTCGTGCCCGTCAGCGTACGGTCAGTGGCACGATTAGCTCCAGTGCTCATACCCGTCACACGACCGTTGATGTTGTTCGTGTTCATGCCATCCCGGGACAGCGATACATACGCATTGCGGTTTGTCACGAATACATGGGCTGTACCTAAACCACTGATATCCGAAACTTTTCTCGACAGCGTTTTGCTGTATTTCAGGTTGGTCAGGTCATGCTGCTGCGTGCTGCGGACGTTCTGGTTGTTCCGTACGGAATTCACACCGATACGGCCATTGTCCACATTGTTCGTGCGTGTCGTGTTGCCGTCGTTGGCGTTACCGCATCCTGCTACTGCAGCCATACTCAGCAGCAATGCCGTGGAGACGGTCAGGTTGAGGGCCTTGGATTTAATCATGATTCATCCTCCATCTCTATAATGAGTGTATTAACATCGTATAGGATGACCTTGCGGCAGAAGTGGTATTCTGAAAGGTTTTAACATGGAAGATTACTGATGATCAAGCCTAATTTTATGGACAAAAAAACACCGATTAGATCACGAACATCCATCGGCGTTTTATTTCAATTTACTTATGAAGTGGAGGACTGCACCTGTATTCTGGCGTCATCCATAATATCGGCAAGCGATTGCTCCAGGACGTATTGCGGGCTCCATCCCAGCGCTTTGAGGAGCCCGGCCCCTTGCTGCCCCCCGGTCCCCTTATTTAACGAATCCAATGAAAGCGAGGCGGATTCAGGTCCCCAATCGATGGGCACCGCCGTCCCGGTCTCCTTCAGTAAGCGCTCAGCCAGCTCTCCAAGCGTATGCTCTTTCCCTGAATCGATGGGATACGTCATGCCGGAAGAACCGCTCTTCAGAAGTACGCCGTATGCAGCTACCGCATCCCGAACGTCCAGAAAGTCCCTGGATTCGAATCGGGAACTGATACGGAATAGCGGCAGGCCCCTACCCGCTTCACAGCCTGCAATATACCGGGCAAGCAGCGTGCAGAATCCTGTCGATTCTCCAGGGCCAATCAGATTGGACGGCTCAGCAAGGACGATATGCTGGTTAAACATGCTGTGCCAGGCCGCTGCGGACCAACTGGCAAAGGTTTTGCTAAGGCTGTATGGATGAGGAACCGCGGCCGCGCCTTTTGCGGGATCTACGCTTAGTCTGGATCCAACCATCACCATGCGACTGTCCGGACAATGCTGCCGAACAGCCTCAAGCAGATAAATGGTGCCCATAACATTACTCTCCATATATGAAGCAGGATGCTTCCACGACTCCGAAGCTGAATTTTTTCCGGCTAAATGTAAAATATAATCGGGACGGTTAGTTTGAATAAGGTCATTCACCTGTTCACGGTCCTCCAGGTGACACTCGGCGGAAATGACGCCTTGTATCGAATCCAGCGTTTTCTTATTTCGACCGGCAGCAACGACCGTACAGCCCTGCCGGACGAAATAAGCACAAGCATGTAAGCCGGTAAAACCTGTGGCTCCTGTGATCAGCAGTTTTTTGTTTGTTAATTTTCTGCTGCCATTCATACATCTCCTTTAACATTTGAGCATAATCCGGGAATGGATAGGTTGCATCGAGTCGCGTGCTGCGCAGCGTCCGATCCTGAACAAACTCATCCGTCGGAACCACAACCACATCGTGTTTCCCCCATATGTCCTTGAACAACAGCAGCAACTCATATTTGCTTACCGGATTCGGGTGTCCGAGATGGATGAGACCTCCCACGTCCTTGTTCATGAAGAATTCGATCGCTTTGGCAAGCTCCAGCGTTGTAACACCGTTCCATAGCACAGCCCGGTAGCCGGAGACCTCGCCTCGCTGCTTCATAAACCAGTTAAACAGGCCGATTCCGCTCTGCCGAATTTCAGGTCCGATGATCGAGGTTCGAATCGTCAAGTGATCCGGGTCTTGGACCTCGCCCAGCGCTTTGGTTAACGCATAGGAAGTCACACCATCGGGAAGATCATCTTCCCGATAGCCTCCCTTGGTCCCCAGAAACACGCAATCCGTGCTGATATGAATAAGTCTGGCCGAAATGCTATTCGCTAAATACCGCAACCGATGAGGTAAAAATCCATTGATATGATACGCGTTTATCTTGTCTTGCTCAGCTCGTTGATTCAAGACGCCTACGGCGTTGATGATGATATCGGGCCCAACCGCCTTCACGATATGCTCTACAGCACTCATATCGGTTACATCGAGCACCAGGCCTTGTGAATCGCTTCTGTCCCGGGTCGTATAAAAGACATGATGCTTGCCGGATAACTGAAAGTACTGTACAAGCATATGTCCCGCCATGCCATTTCCCCCGAGAATGAGCATCTTCATGGCAAGAATCCTCCGCGGCGCAGAATATCCCGTATTTCGACCTTCGTCATCAATTGATGCTCCGAGCTGAAGCTGTTGAAAGACACTTTGGGCAGGTGCTGATACCGTTCCTTCAGATCAGGAATATCTAAAGTCGGTAATATGACCAAATACTCGTCATCGTAAACAACGGTTGTCTGGCTTTCAAAATCACTCATGAGTATTTCATGGATCTTCTCTCCCGGTCGAATTCCGGTTTCAACCACTGTGACGTCGTTTCGCCCGGAAGCCTCTATAAGCACTTCCGCCAAATCCACGATGCGGCAGGTCGGCATCGTCATAACGAAGATTTCGCCGCCTATGCTTTCAATCGACGCCTTGAACAGCAAAGAGATCGCGTCCTTCAAGGTCAGGAAGAAACGGGTCATGTTGTGATCGGTGATGCTGATCTGTCCCTTTTGCCGAATCTGATTCTTGAATACATGAACGACGCTCCCGTTCGTTCCGAGAACATTGCCGCCCCGCACGCAAACAAATTTGGTGTGATTACTCAACAGATTAGCATACACAATCAGCTTTTCGCCAATCACCTTGGTCATGCCGTAAAAGTTGGATGGATTTGCAGCTTTATCCGTTGAAATATATATCACTTTTTTTACTTGGTTTTCAATGGCTGCTTCAATGACATGCTGCGTGCCTACAACATTGGTTTTCAGAGCTTCATAGGGATGCTCCTCACATACAGGTACATGTTTCAGCGCCGCAAGATGAAAGACGTAATCGACATCCTGGCAGGCTGCCGTAAGAGCTTCCTTGTCGCGGATGTCCCCAATTCGGAAAGTGAGTCTCGGATCTTCAAACTCACGGTCCATGGCCACTTGCGTAGCCTCGCTTCTGGAATAGACGATGACCTGCTTAGGATTTAGCGGCAGTAGCTGGCTGATCAGTTCATGTCCCCAAGAGCCTGTGCCGCCAGTCACCAAAATCCGTTGATTAGTGAACATTCACTTTCCCTCCAAGCACATATTTTACGACGGTACGCGACACATTGTCCGCCAAGTATCCGTCCGGGCACTTCCAGTCGCGACTCAATTGAGTCATCAATTTGACCGCTCCATGGATCCGGTCGGCGCTCAAGCCGGATACGATGTTACTTCCGCAATCCACAGTCTCCGGTCGCTCCGTCGTCCGCCGAACCGTTACTGTGGGTACGTGCATGATGCAGCATTCCTCTTGTACCGTGCCGCTGTCGGTGATGGCACACAGCGCATCCTTCTCGAGCCTCACAAAATCAAAAAAGCCAAACGGCTCGTGGAATTCAATGAGCGGATGGAGACTAACCTCCTTCGCCCCTTCAAGGCGCGAAGCCGTCCGGGGATGAAGGCTGCATATGAGCCGGTGTCCGAACGTTTCCGCAACCGCGTTTAACCCATTTAAAATTTCCTTTAAATTCTCAGGTCGATCCACATTCTCGGAGCGGTGTATCGTGACCAGAAAATATTGCTGAGGCGACAAGGACAGCTGCTCCATGATCCGGCTTTGATTGACCCGAGTTTCATAATGCTTCATGACTTCATAGATCGGGTTCCCTGTCAGAACGATACGCTGACTCGGCACACCCTCGCGAAGCAGATGATTCTTGCTGTAGTTCGTATAAGGCATATTGATGGAGGATACCGCATCAATGACTTTGCGGTTCTTCTCTTCAGGCACATCAAGATCAAAGCAGCGGTTCCCCGCTTCCATATGCACCACGGGATACCCCAGACGCTCAGCCAGCACAGCGCAAAGCGCGCTGTTTGTATCGCCTAGCAGCAGAACGGTATCGGGCTTCTCCTGCTCCAAGATTTCTTCCATACGGCTGAACATGACCGACAGCTGGCCTCCGAGCGTTGCCTGACGGTCCTGAAGGACGTAATCCGGACTGCGGAGCCCCATCTCCGAGAAGAACACCCCGCTTAAGGTATTCGTGAAATTTTGCCCTGTATGCACGAGCACATGCCTCGTTGCATACTGGTCTAATAGAGGAATGATCAAGCTTAATCGGATAATTTCGGGCCTCGTACCCAAGATTGTCATGACTTTCATATCGGATTCTCCCTTGCCAAGTTAATCACAGATCCGAAGGCGATCTTTCCGCAGCACGACCATTCTTCCCGTATTCATGAGGAGGCAGAGTGGATGCATACCTGCTTTTCAATGTCTCAGCCTGAGGACCGCTCTGCCTTTCCTCTCGTCTTATGCCTTCCGTCGCCTTGCGGACGTTCTGCGTTGTCTAGGCTTTGATGCCCGTCGCCTGGTCGGTTTTCCTTCTGTTCTTCTGGTTCTCGTGCGAGGGATTATTCGGCGCAGTCCGGCTTTTCCGCGTTTCTTCCGGATCCGCTTACGTTGTTTATGCCGTCTCGTCGGAGCAGCCCGGTGCTTCGCCGTTCTTGCCGTCGCCTGGAACCACTCAGGATGCTCATTCATCCACCGGGAAACCATTTCGTTCACTCGTACCTGGTACATCGCAGGACCATAAACAGCCTGTGCTTGCATCCGGTTCTGCATTCCCAAGGAAACTCCCTGATCCGGCTGATCCAGTATGGACCTTACTTTCTCCACCAGAGAGGCCGTACTTCCTGGGTCGGCTAGCAGATGCGGACAGCCGGCAGCTGTCAACACTTCCTGGAGTCCTCCTGAGGCATAGGCAACAACCGGTTTTCCGTACATCAGGCCCTCCAGTGCCGTCAACCCGAATCCCTCCGGTACTACACTCGGTACAACAACAACATCGAGTGCACAGTACACCTGTGTGATATCATCCTGGGTACCGGCGAATATGAATCGGTGCTGAGCTCCGGACCAAGCAATTCGATCGCGGCACAGCCTCTCATAGTCCAGGTCCAGCACGCTGCCAACAATGAGGAAGACCGCGTCCGGATAGGCATCCTTGAGCGAAAGCGCCATGTCGATAAAATGATGGACCCCTTTGCTCTCGATCAGAAACGACGAGATCATTCCAATTACGGGTCTGTTCGATGTGATCCCAAGCTTCTCCCGGTAGGAGGCCCTCCATCCCGGCCATGCTTCCGGCTGAATGTCAGACTCGCTCCAGGATGGAGGAAGAACCGTCATCTTCGACTGCCTCACTTCCGGCGGGAAGCTCTCGGCTACCGATTCGGAAATACTGATGACCCAACTGCTGTACTGATGGATTAACGAAGTGGAGAAATGGGCATACCCGTTATCCGTAATTTTTTCTGTCAGCTGCCACAGCACGGGAATCCCGAGTCGTTTTCCGGCAGCCGCCGGCATAAAATGCACGCAGGTATTGGTAAGGATCACCTGAGGTCCTTCATTTGCTATCCATTTTGTCAAGGCACGGAATACAGGTGTTGTCATTAACTTTTCCGCTTCGTTTATAAGATGGGCACCAGGTGTATAGATACTGTGGAGCAATGGGATTTTGTAGATTTTGACCATAATCCCGGATTGTCTGGCCAGCATGGTCAACCGGCCTTCATTCGGTGCAACCAGAACACAATCGAAGTATGGAGCTAACTGCCCGCAGAAGAACAGAAGCAGCTTTTCCGCTCCCGTAATGCTTGAAGGATTGGATACGTGTGAAAAAATCAACATTTTCGGTTTAAGGGCCATCGGTATCGTCCGCATCTTCAGTAACCGTGATTCTCGCAGTACCGGATGCGATCCACCTCCTTTTCACCCAGTTGGTACAATATATTAGGGAGACAAAGATACCGCAACGACGCTTGTTCCCCCAACATTCATCTATTTCTGAATATCGATCAAGGGAAGATGACCGAGAACATCGTGTTCAGCCGATGTGCATAGGTATGCTCCTGAAACGTTCTCTCCAGCGCACGATGGGCGATATCTTTACGCAGTTGGTCATTCGTAAGGTAATACTCAATCTTCTCCAGCAGTTCACCAGGCGATCGGTATGTCTCAATCTCCACACCCGGCGTGTAAAAGCGTGCCAGATCCGCGCGCTCATCACAGAGTTGAAGCGTACCGCAGGCACTGATCTCAAACGTACGAGGGTTTGGGGAAGCCGCAGGAATATGACCTCTATTTTGATTAATGTCGTCGTCATCTACCGCACGGTGCAGATTGATGATAATCTTGGCACTGTTGTATACGTCTGCCGTTTCCGCGGGGCCCATCCACTTGTTGACCTCGATTCGGTTGTTATATCGCCCATACCCAGGGAACCGTTCCCACCAATTTCCGTTAATAAATGTACGGTGCGCCATCAGTTGATCCATAATGGGCTCAAAGAACTGAATCCGCTTCGGGTAGGCTGTACCGACAAAACTGATATCGCGGGTTGCCGCTCCAGGTTTGACGATCGGACGATAATGGCCGGGAAATGCAGCGAATGGCAAATAATGAACCTGAGCGCAGCCCAAGTTCTGATAATGAGCCACACAGTTAAACTCCAGCGTAAACACATAATCATAGTGATGAACCCAGCCTATGGTCATATCGGTATAATACGGATCGTCGGTCATCCATACGGCTGTCCGAATCCCCATGGCCCGAACGGCATCCATCTGTTCCACAGGAAGATACATGCCGTCCAGCACCAGCACCAGATCCGGCCTGGTGCGGCTTGCTTCCGCTGCTACATCCTGCTTCGCATCCGTCAGCGAAAGCTGACGTACCATGCCATGCAGCGTGCCAATAATCGCCTCGTCAATCGGCGAATAGGGAAATCCTTTTCCCGAGCTGACAAACAAGACATGGATATCCCGCACAGGCGGGGTGTATACAATCCGGTTGACGATGCCTTGTGATTTCCCCCGGAAGTACCCTTCATCGTATCCCGCTTGAAGACCGGCATTCCTGCCTTGCCCGTATGCATCGGATACGGCGGACCGACGTGGTCCTGTAACTAAACTTCTAGCCATCCGCTTCGCTCCTCCCTGATATTTGCTTGAACGAAAAACAAAGTCCGTCTTATCGATTGGCTTCGATCAAAGTCAGAAGTTCCGGCAGTCGGTGAACATACGTATGTCTTGTCATCGTTGTCTGAAGCGCCCGCTGCGCTATACTTCTGCGCTGATCCTCTTGAGAGAGATAATAGGAAATCTTATGTTTCAATTCCGGAACGGAGCCAAAGGTTTCGATGTCGATTCCTGGCGTATAATACTGGCTCAGATCCTCACGGATATCCGTGATCTGCAGCGTACCGCAAGCATTGATCTCAAAGGTGCGCGGGTTGATCGAACGTCCCGGATAATTCAGGCTGTTGCGGTTATCGTCACCGCTTTGTGTGGGCCGGTGCAGGTTGATCACAATTTTGGCGCCGTTGTAGAATTTCACGGTTTCAGCAGGCGGAATGAAGCCGCTGTACACAAACGGAGAGAGTTCTTTATAACGGGTAAGTCGTTCCCAGTAGCCTCCGATAATACGAACCTGCTTCCCTTTCAAGAACGGTGCTAATTCATCAAACAGTGCCGCACGGTTGCGGAACGCGTTACCGATGAAACAAATGTCAGAACGATATGCCGGCCCTGCCATCGTAGGGGTGAATAGTTCCGGATGGACGCCTAGCGGAAGATAATACACTTCCTTCACCCCGACGCTTTGATACAATGAAACACAGCTCAGCTCGTGCGTGAACACAACATCAAAGTGCTGTGCCAATCCCGGCGTCTCCTCCGTAAAATAAGGATCATCCACAAACCAAATGGCCGTCCGGAAGCCGAGGTTCCGGAGCTGATTCATCGAATGGCGAAACCCCTCCGGAAATACGTGCAAGCCGTTCATCACCAGAATGATATCCGGCTTTTGCTGCAGCGCTACCTCCACCACTTGTTCCGGCGTCACCACGATACATTCCCGAACGATTCGGCCAAGTCCCTTGACTACCCCTTCATCAATGGACTCAAATCCTTGAGGGACATACAGAATTTTCAGATTGAAATATGGCGAGGGCTCGACTGGAATACGTTCCATCAGCGCACGGCACCCCCCCAAACGGTAACCTTCACTGTAACCTGCCTGGTAGCCCTCCTTCTGACCTGTAAAAAACGATAAGCTCACCATCTTCACCCTGTCTCTTATGGGATTTACAAAGGTTCATATAACTATATGCCAAGAGGACGAATGCATCATGGACGATTGTCCCTTGAACCGGGAATTTGGCGTATGCCCTTACGTATCGCCCCCTTGGAAACGGCAAGTGAAAATAAAAAAAGAGCGGTCCTTCACGGATTCGAAACCTTCCGTGAGAGCCGCCCTGTCCGCCTTCATACAGGTGCAGGAGGGATTTGCCCGTCTTCATAACCCTTCGCAAATCCCGATTTAAATCCTTCGTCATATGCCTGACTATAACCTTGGTTATACGCCTGGGATGAGGCGGGATAGAAAACGCGCCCTCCTCTTCGTAAACGATAGCGGCCTCGAATCCCGCGGCGTTTACGCAAACTCAAGTTTCCGCCACGACGCCGTCTTGCACCTTTAACAATCTTTAAGCGTCTTACTGCCAAGGACAATCTCTTGCTGCCGGCACGGCGTGCACGTCCGCTCTTTCGCAAGCCCTTTATTTTTACTTTCATCCTGTCATTAACCTCCCAAGTGCGTGGTTTGTTCCTGGTCTGCTGTACCATGGCTTGCAATCCTTCCGGCTGCAAGCCATGGGGAAGAAGGAGACCCCCGTTTCGTTCGGTTCCGCGGTATGCCTGTCAGCATCTCCGTCATAACTGACTGGTAACCGGTTAATAGCCGGATATTCTCAGCAAGCCTTTTCGCTGTCACGTCGGAATGGGCCGAGACTTCGGCGATATTCTCCAAAATGCCGGCCAATGCCTCCTGGCTTCTGGCGATAGATGATATCATGGCTACCCTTGCTTCATGTTCCCGGTGGGTGCGTGTAATCATCAATCCGAATCTCCAAAATCAAATTCATCAAAACCTCCGCTTGACGCCTGATCATCGGTACCTAAAGCCACACGCAGATTCCGGCAGAGCCCTGATCCGATTCGGGTCAGTCCTTCAATCTGCTCCACGATTTGCTCATGCATCACCAGCGAATCCTTCAATCCGCCGGTAGAGGGATCCTGCGAAAGCACCCACTCGCGAACTTTTTCAGCTTCGACAGCCTTCCCTTCCAAGATCAGAGAGGTCTCGCGCTGAATGGCTACGGCTGCTTCCAGCATTCGCATCAAAGACTCTTCTTTGCTCACCTGCATTCCCGCCTCTGTCATCCGGTAAGATTACCGGGTTATTCTTCCTCTTGGTCTCTCATTTCCTTTAACACGATCTCCAGGCTATCTGCTGCGGTTTGCTGCAGATCCGCCATGGCATTCAAATAAGACACGATGCTGCGATTGATCTGGGTCGTCTGTCCTCCTGATGATTTCGGTCCTTCTGCAAGCTGAAATTCATATTCAGGAAGAGAATGTATAATTTGAGCCATGCGAACAGCAGCATGGCGCTGAGCTTCCAAAATCCGGGCCAGCTGCTGTTGAGAATGCGAAAGATGCGCTATCATATCATCGATTTTGCTCTCCACGTCGGTACTCCCCTTCACTCTTCTATCAGTTCAGCATATGCGGAAAACGGATTCTCCGTGCAACAATCAAATCATATCTTCCCGCTTGCAAATAGCGATGATGCCTCTATCTGTAATCTTTGTTCCGCGGGTATCCGTTCAAGCCATCTGTGCATATGATCTTCCGCGGAAAGGATCTCTTCCGTCCACATTCCGATCTCTGCCGGGAGCGAACGTCTGAACAGCAAACAGCTCAATGGACTGGACGAGGAACTCGGCATAGCTGACTTCTCCTCATCCACTAATGCAGCTCCTAAATCCGTTACTGCAGAACTGGCGTAGACCATTTTTACACCAGGTTCACGCTCAAACTCGCACATCAGAACCCCAAGCCAGTTATCCATATGTGGAGGATCGTTGGCCAATATGACGATATACTCGCCAAGTGAAGCAGAAATCGCCTTATTCACAACGGCGGCTAGATGATCTCCGCTATTCCCCTTGATGTGACGCACGACTCCTCTTCGATCATGAATATACCGCCTCGTATTCGCTGTGGCGCCAGCATCGGCAACAAGCACCTCATAGAGATGGGGAGTCATTGTCTCAATATGCTGTATGACTTGAACCGCTGCATCATGCTGAGAATCCGCAGGGATAATAATGCTCGTTCCTTCGAACACGCTGCCCCTGTCCTTCTGACCAAGCCTTAGCCCGAGAGCATAACCGGCCTCATAACCGGCTCGGTAATGCTCGCCCGATACTCCCCCATCTCGCTGCTCTCCGGTATGGCCTGCAGCCCGAACTGCACGCCGTTTTTTCATGGCAATTCATCCTTCATATGCACAGCCGCCTCCTGCAACGATTCAAAAGTGCCGGCATCGCACCACCACTGCTGCAGGATGTCATACATTAATGTCCCGTTGGCTGCATACAGATTGTTGACATCGGTAATCTCCAATTCCCCTCGTTCTGACGGACTGATTCGGCTGATGATGTCAAATACGCTATGGTCATACATATATATTCCCGTCACCGCATGACGGCTCCGGGGATTTACGGGTTTTTCCTCAATGAAAAGCAATTTCCCGCTGCCATCCTCCGCAAATACAGGTACGCCATACCGATGGGGGCTATCCGTAGGACTAAGCAGTACCATAGCCGTACCGGAAGGCTGCTGTACATAATGCTGAATGAACGGCTTTAAATCATCCTGAAACAGGTTATCCCCCAGCAGAACAACGAATTTTTCACCGTGAGGTATAAATCCTTTCGCCAGCTCCAACGCCTCCGCAATTCCGCCTGCCTGCTCCTGCACCTTATAGGTCAAATTGACACCAAAGCTCCGTCCGTTCTCCAAATATTCGGCGTACAGGCCAACCGATTTGGAGCCGGTAATCAATAAAATGTCATCGATGCCCGCCTGATGCAGCTTGTGGATTCCATATGCAATCATCGGATGCTTTCCTACCGGAAGCAGGTGCTTATTCATATATTTCGTCAGCGGAAGTAGTCGGGTGCCGTTCCCCCCTGCCAGCAATACGCCCTTCATGATGCGTCACCTCTCTCCTCGATGAATTGTAATGGGTCTACATTCCACTTCTCTACAAACCGTCTCCGGTTTCGTTCAATCAACTCCTGGAATCCGCTCGGGAACCGGGTTCGGAAGCTTGCACTCCCTTCATGGTGCACCAGCACATTCCCTGCCACCACCAACTTGAACCCTGCAAGGCGAGCGCGATAGCAGTAATCATCATCCTCATAGTGTCCGGGCGAGAACATCTCATCCAGGTATCCCACCCGATCCATAACCGTGCGCTTAAACAAATAGCATAACCCCACGATACGATTCACTTCGTGCCACAGCGCCGCATTCGGTACATTCCAGCGTTCTGCCTCCTGGATGTAGCCTGCTCTGTCCGTATAACCTACCTTTACCTGCTGGATACCGCTTGCGTAATTCGTTACAGGCCCCACGACCCCGATCTCCTCCTGGCTGTATAACGCTTCTTGCAATAACGTCAGCCACCGCGGCGAAACAAAAACATCATTGTTCAGCAGCAATAATTGATCTCCCAAGGCCAACCGAAGTCCATGGTTACACGCGATGGGGAAGCCGGTGTTTTCTGGCAACGAGACAAGCAAAAGCCCTTCCCGTACACAATATTCACCGGTTCCATCCCGTGAGCCATTGTCCACCACAATAATCTCGTAGGGGACATCGGTATATGCCCGGATATGCTCCACACAGGTACGGAGCAGATGCAGTCCGTTATACGTGGGAATAATAATACTCGTTAGTCCGCTCATAGGCTGTTCCTCCGTAAGGCTAATTCCGTCCGTGACACCTGTCCCCATTGAAGGCGCCCGCCAAGGTTTTTCATCGTATCTCCCAGGGCTTCGATATGATCGCCAATGATCAGCTTTGCCACTGGATTGTCCTTGCCGCGATTCGTCTTCCTTCGCCGGTTTACGCTCAAAACATCCACGGTCTGCACCGCTTCAATCCGAAGCCCCTGTCTTATGGCCAATGTCTGGGCTCTGGGAGGGACTGAAAGATTTGCATAACCGATACTCTCCAGCGCCTGCCTTGTCATCGCATGGGGAACAGCTGTTAGCGAATTGGCCTCCAGATCGTCACGTCCCAGCATGCGGTTGAGAAATGTTTTGCAGCGGGTAACTTCATCTTGGCGGCCAAATTCCGGCAGCAATGGCATGATATCATTCAATGCCACATCCACTCCGCGATCTGCCGCAACCAGATAGGAACTCAGCTTCTCCGCAGGCACCGGCATATCCCCGTCCATGAACAGAACGATGTCCCCGGTGCTCATCTTCGCTCCCAAGGCACGGGCCACATCATGCCCCAGCCGCTCGGGAATGTGGATCACCGTAACCCCTTCAAATGCACGCGCTGCCGCGTACGTATGATCATGGCTCCCATTCTCGACAACGATGATTTCATGCAATGGAAGCCGCTTTAGCTCTCGCAGCACCATCGGAATGGAACCCGCTTCGTTGCAGGCGGTCACGATAACGGAAGCACGCCCGTTCAGAGGCGGCAGCAGCGGTGCCGGAATCGACTGCCTGGACCCTCTGGCGTATCCTCGTCGGAACGCTTCCGCTACCCCCGGCAGGACGTGACAGAGCTGGTGCTGGGGGATTCCGCTGGAAGCCAGCCATTGACCCAAGGCCATGGATGCATCCCTTTTGGAGGCGGCTCCTCGTCTTCTCCCGGACATACCTCCTGCACTCAGTGCGAGCCGTTCCCAACGGCTGCTCCGTGTTAAACGGTATGCCACCACCCGTGAGGAACCTTTCCTTAAACGTCTTCGGCCTTTAGATCCTGATCGACTTATTTTTTTATGAATCCGTCTTTGCACGTGCTCACCTCACCACGCTCCGTCTTCGTCCACCATCGTGATATCCGCCCCGGATACCACGCTCTGCAATCACGGCTTCCAGTGCTTCCAAATGATCGCCAAGCACCAGCATTTCCAGCGGATCTCCGCCCGGGATTCGACCGGGATTCAAGCGTCCAACCTCCACGCGGTAGACCGCCTCTACACGCAGCCCCCGGTTCACCGCAGCCGCTTGCGCTTTCGGCGGAATGGACAGCTCACTTGCACCGATTGTCTCCAGCGCCCGACGGCTTAAGGCATGCGGTACAGCTGTCATGGACGCGCCCCGCAAATCAGATCTTCCCATCATCGAATTTAATGTATATTTCGCAAGAATAACCCGGTGAACCGGCTGCCGATCGATAGGACCGGTATAATCGTTCAAGGCCACATCAACGCCGGATTGAACCGCCTGCACGAAAGGCCTTAACTCACCGGAGGGAATAACCATATCGCTGTCTGTAAAAAGAAGAATTCGTCCTTTAGCTGCTTCTGCGCCCACACTTCGTCCCACATCGTGTCCCAGCGGCTCCGCATAAGATAACACCTTGGCTCCCATCCGTTCTGCGACAGCTGCGGTCTGATCCTTACACCCGTTCGCAACAACGATTACCTCGGTTTCGGGATGAACCGCCCGCGCTTCTGCTATGACCGCGGAAATCTTACCGGCTTCATTCATAGCGGGAATAATGACAGACACGCAAGGATGGGGGTGATTCTCCCGTGGGATCTGTGGCTCCATAGGACGGTAGGTGGTAGGAATAGCGGGTGGCTGCAACGATTCCCTGGAAGGACGCCGAGAAACCGGCCTTCTTCGGGGCCTTAACCGCTGCATTTTGCGCATACTTGCACTCCTCCTCCCTTGTAACGGTCACTTGCTCCTTGGCAATCTATCCTATTGTATGTTTGCTCTTCTTCATCGTAACGGCATATGTACGGTTACGCCCCAACGCTTATCCCCGTCCGCTATCTGTACATACAAAAAGGGCGGGGAGTAAACTCCCTGCCCTTTTTTACGATTTTATTGTCCGCCTATTGCTATCCATGATAACCATCCGGCTGCATGCGGATTGCCTGCAGACCTTGTGATGCCGACCATCGCCTGAAGCTCATTCCGTGACCTGACCCCCGCTTGAAACCCGGGGTCGCTGCATGATACCACCATGACATAATTTCCATCGGCATAAGGGGACTGGAGCGAGACGGCAACATCGATGGTGTCCACGCCTTCAGGAAACATGAACGGCATATCGCCAAACTGCTGCATTAATGGCCTGTCAGGCATCCCTTGTACCGGATTAAAGCTCAAATGCGCCAAGTCCACCGAATGGCTTGCAATTTTAGAGGAAGTAATCGATTCAGGGGATAAGTGAATGCTATATACAGAATAGTCTTCAATCGCCTCGCTTCTTACACTGCGATGTCGAAGATGAGCCGCGTCAATCGTATCATCGGCCAATTCATACTCGGCCGTACCGCCACGATCAATGCCCGGTCTGTACGCGGATGTCTTGAGACGGCCAGGATATCGCCGGTACGGTCTCTTCCCTCTTCCCCTGGTGATCCTTCTGGCTTTGTTCACTGTCGACTCTCTCCTCTGCTTCTAATCGTTACTCCATCCTATTCGGCAAGGGGGGCGCCTGCCACTGTTCCATCGGTTATCCTCAGATGGTCTGCATCAAATGAACCCAGCGCTCGGCCGTGTGGTCCCATCTGAAGCGCTGCCGCACCGTTTCGCGACCGGCCATTCCGATCTGTCTGCGAAGATTTTCGTCCTGCAGCAGATTGTTAATCTGCTGTGCAAGTCCGGCTGGAAAATCATCGCTTTGCACCAAATATCCCGTCACTCCGTTTTCCACAATTTCCGGAATTCCTCCGGCGCTTGAAGCGATGACCGGCACGCCTGCTGCCATGGCTTCGACATTCACGAGTCCAAACGCCTCTCTGGGTGCAGACGGAACAACCACGATGTCTGCAAGCGAATACCAATCCGCAATAGCCGGGTATGGCACAAAGGGGCGAAAGTTTACCCAATGCTGGTAGGGTCTTGCAGCTTTTTTCAATTCCCGCACATAGGCGGTTTCCCGATCCGATCCGTATCCGGCGCTCCCGATAATGAGCAGCAGTACATCCGGATGCTTATCGATGATCTGCGGCAGTGCTTCCAGCAAATGGTGAACGCCTTTATCCGGAATAAGTCGTCCGGCAAACAGGATGATGCGCCGCCCGTTCCATCCGTAATGAGCAAGTCGGGCTTCCCGCAATGCCTTGGCTGCCGGGCTGAAGGGCGGGGTAAAATGCTCCAGACTGACTCCGAGATGATTGATCGTAATTTTATCCGACAGCTCCGGATGCCTTATCGTGATATCTTCCAGCAAAAAACGGCTGTTCACCACGATGCCGTCCATCCACCTGGCGATGTTTTCAAACCGCTGCTCGCTCATATACGGAGGCGATATAAAGGTATTGGAATGGAGATTAAGTACAGTCTTTACATCCGGGAGATGCATCTTCAGACGCTGAGCCAACAGCGGGCGATTGTGTACTTCGATAATATCCGGTCTCCATTTCTGGAGCCTCCGCAGCAGGGAAGGATAATAATTCGCTCCCGATGGCAGGCGGTAACACGGAACGCCGTTGATCGTGTCTTTTGAAGGGAGTCCTTTTCCAAGCACTCCAAATATGCGCACATCCATGGCTCCCTGTGCCAATGGAATGGTCTGCTCCACTACACGCTCGACAGAGCTGCTCCTCCCCGAAGGAATCACAAAGGACCCCGGCGTCACAACGGCCACCTTCCGCAAACCCATAACTCCACACCCTTCTCACAACGTATCTATATGAAAAACCACTACTGATATATCATAGATACCCATCCCCCTTGATACCAGCAGTGTTTCATTGCCCTAATTCAAAAAAGCGCATCCCTGTCATGTGTATGGCCGGATACCTTAACATATACCGAATCAGGGTCTATTGGTGACAAATCTTTCGATAAAGAATAGGCCAACCACGGGCGACACCCGTCCACCCGGGACAAACTTCCTGCTGCATACGATGTGGTACAAAGACTCCATGATCTGTGGTAACAAGGAGGATGACCATGCATCCGGAATTTGTCGGCATTCTGCTCAACAACAACACGTATCGCAGAATTTCCAGCGGGAGAATCGGCACTGAATCACTGGCTAACTATGAAGAAGCCGCTGCCATGTACGGACTGGTTCCTTGTTTTTTTACCATTCATCATATTTCATTGGATACCGGAAAGGTGACAGGATATATACCCATTCCATCCGGGTACCGCCGTGTCCACATTCCCATTCCACGCGCCATCCATATGCGCGCCATCTACCACAACCGACGTGAACTCAAGCGGATCGACGATCTGATCAAACAAGGAATCTTTGTGTTTAACGGCCGTACGCGCTACGGCAAGGATACGATACACCATATGCTGGAACAGGATCCGGGATTAACGAATGCCTTACCGCATACGGTAAAGGCTACGCCCGTCTCCATTCGATCCATGTTAAGCCAACATGGTGACCTCGTCTTAAAACCATGCAGCGGCAGCATCGGCATCGGCATTATGCGGCTAAAAAGCAGCACCGGGCACAGCCAATTGACGTATTCGCGTTCCTCCCCTTCGGCTAAAGGATGGAGAACAGTAACATTGGCCGAGGGCAAGCTTCATCCGTTAATCTACCAGAGAATCAGACGTGCGCCCTTTCTGGCACAGGAGCGCATTCCGCTGGCAGAATACAGGGGGCGTCCCTTTGACATCAGGGTCACCGTGCAGCGGGGGGGCAGCGGCAGCTGGGAAATCGCGGGCATGTTCGCCAAAACCTCGCCGCCTCAAACCTTTGTCTCCAACATCGCGCAGGGGGGCTCCGCCTATCAGGTACCGGACATTCTAACCCGCTGCATGCCGAATGCCCCTATCGGAGAAACCCTCGAGCGTATTGCGGAATTTTCCCTGCATATCGCCCGCATCCTGTCCCTGTTTATTCCGTATGCTGCCGATTTTGGACTGGACATCGGGATTACCGAAGATGGAAGGCTCTATTTCATTGAGTGCAACGGCTGCGATCAACGGTATGGTTTCCTGGAGGCTGGCATGGGAGAGGCATGGAAGAACTCGTATCGGAATCCAATGGCTTTTGTCCGCCATCTCTACGATAACGATGCCTGGCCCTCGTATTGAGATAAGCCGAATGCGTTGGCGATGACGCTTACGGTTTGATCCCGATACGGGATACACCGCCCCTTGTCTGTATCGAAACCTAATTCCATGTAAACCATGTAGCCGTGAATCAACAGAGCTTTTTCATGCTAGCACTGCGAGCACAACCCAAAAACAGCCACCGCCTTTGAGAAATACTCAGGCGTGGCTGTTTTGGTGTTGTTACGGGTAAGGATTAGGGATCATCCTCTTTAACATAAGGAGGTCAGGTGAAAACTTTAATGAGGTACCTGAGATTTAAAATCCCCTTTGCTGGACTGATCGGCATGATAGAATATGACATCCCCATCCATCAGAGAAAACCGCTTACCATACGGATCGTTATACGTACGGCTGTATCCTTCAAGCTGCCATTGATTCATGAGTGGGCCATGAATATATTGCAAATGGGGTTTGGCCGTGTTGCCCTCCCGGATCGTCTCGATGTTGAAATTGACCACGATATACCCTTTTTTGAGAAAAATCGAGGATTTCTCGTCTAGGCGGTTCGTCCGTCCATAAGCGGCCAGGTCGGTCCCTTTCTTCACCACATACACGTCGGCAGGAAGACTGTATTCACCATACCAGCGCTGTACAGCCGCGTTGGCCCGCTCCGTGTCAACGGAGGCTGGCAATCCTGACTTCGGGCCGATCAGTGTGCGTATTTCGTATGGAAGCAGCATCCAGTCGAGCCGACCTACCCAGGTCTTGCTTTTGCTGATCTTCTCCAAGTACTGCTTCATGTAGGCCGCCGCAGACATTCCCGCCGGGGCTCCGCCGCGGTTGTACAAATACGAAGCCGTATCCTGCAGCTCGTCTTGCGGAACATTGCGCAGCCTGTCATTCAGGATGACATAACGCTTCTCCGTGTCCTGCGGGGAACCGATCCGAATAAACTTCCGGTTTCCGCTGTGGTAATACAGATCAACGGGCTGCCGTCCGCTGCCGTCCCGATGAACAAAATAAAAGCTCGGGGTAATTGAAATGCCGTCTTGTACACCAAACATATTGCCCTTCGTCTTCACATCGAATTTGAAATGGTAGCCTGTCTTTACGGCTGCATTCTTATATCCCTGTGTCGGATGCTTGCCCGGTGCGATGGGCAGTGTGTACGGAAGCGAGTTCCCGCGTGTTCCACCGTCAATATCGCGAAGTCCTGTCCAATAGGACGCGCCGCTTGGTACCGCATTCCCTTTTTGTTTGCGGAAGACCGTCTCCCAGTTATAATCGGCAATATCCGTGATATGGAAATCATATACGCGCCCGATCACTTCAACCGGTTCTATATCCGTAGCCACATGGTGAGCCAAATCCAGGTTCGCGCTGGGCTGCGTCGTGAAGTCGGATGGAGCGTTCTCCGCAATCGTACGGAAATATACCTGATAATCCCCCTCATCCACCCATACCGGCAGGAAAAACTCCGTATCCAGCTGAGCCGTCGGGATTGTAATCCAGGTGTCTTTTGGATAAAAGGTGCTCCTGTCGCTGCTGTAGACATCGAACGGAAAATACACCTGCTTCGATCTTATATACTTCGCATAGTCTCGGTCCCCGTATCCCTGGATGTTCCGATGCTGACCCGAGGTAGGGATGCGTACCGTAAACGGCCGATCCAAGATGAATGCAGAGCGGTTCCGGTTCGGGGTCGTCTTCTGATTGTGGGCCTGATCATCCGTCACCGAGGAATAATTGACTACCGGCGTATGGACGGTGACGGTGTTAATGGCGTGAATCGGAAATGATTGATTAGATCCGCCATTAATGTTGCCGGGTATGAGATCATAATCAATTGTCCCTGTGCTCGTTGTATTCGCTCTATTCAATAATGTATTGCTAATGAGATAGTTTCTGCCGTATAGGACGTCTCTTTGAATCGTCGCAGCCGGGGGAATGATCCCTGGTGTTGGTGCCGTTCCTTGCGCCCAGCTGTCACTCATGACGGTAGATCCGTTAAACAGGACTCTATCATTTTTCACCTGGTTTTGACCTACAGCCGACTCCGCTGCAGATGTAAAATTTATTGTCGGCACCGCGGGTTTGCTCGAACCGCCTGAAACAGTTTCTGTTCCTAAATCCACTTCTTCGCATGATGCAGGCTCCACATGATCGTCAACGTTCGCACTATGATCGGATGTAAGAACAGGAGGGGTGTAGCCGGCTGGAGTAAGGCTCACTGATCCGCCCGGTAATGCATAATTGCTGACGGTCGATCTGGCTAACTTATAAACCTCTAAATTATCGATTTGCCAGTAGGAAAACGGTCTAGTTATCGTAACTTGTTCTTCTACCTGAACCTCTTCTTCCATGGGTTCATCAGGTGTACCGGGATCATCCGGACCTGAGCTTGGTTCTCCCGGTATCGTCCAGGTAAGAATGTATGTCTTTTTGACGGGAACGGTGTAGGTAATTTCCCCCAACATATTTGCCCACTGGTTCTTGTACAGATAATTGAGCCCGAATACATTGACATATAGGGATTCCGAAGTCGGTATCCCGTCAAGAACATCATACTTTTCAGAGTCTCGATTGTCCGCCTTAATTACGCCCGTTGCCACGGGGTCCATAACCGTATGCGATGTAACGGTTCCCTTTCTCGCCGGACCGATTTGGATTCCGCATGTGTTGGGTGGGCCACCTGTTCCCGGATCTCCTCCACCGGTATTCCCGCAAGACGAGCCTGCCCCAACCTGAATCGAAGCATTGTCAGTTTCATCCAGTGCCTGGGCCGTATCTTTAAAATGAGCCGTAATCGTCGCTTGTCCCGTGCTTGCCACGGCTGTCACTACACCGGAAGCATTGACAGTCATGACACTGCTATCCGAGCTTCGCCAAGTCAACTTCTCATGTCTTTGCAGATTGTATGTACTTCCGTCAACCTTCGTTAATTTCGCTGTGAGTTGAATGGTACCGGATGGTGGCACACACGTCGCGCCTGTTATTTCTAAGCTTGATGTTCCATCTGCAAAGGTGGCTCGAAGGAGTTTGTCTTTGTAGACGTAAGTGTAAGTTGTAAAATCCGCATAAAATTTATTAAAATAAAATACCTGTTTGGCACCGGGATTTGCCCAATAATGATTGTATCTATCGTTATTAAATGTTTGACTAAAATTGATAGTTATGAGATTTAAATCCGCAACATTTGCAAGTGCCCCTGACCTTGGTAAAGTACTTGCATCAGCATACCCTGTATCTGTCGGAACACCACCGCTAACAATTAATGAGTTCCTATCAACCCTAACATTCGTGGCCTCAACCTCTTCTTTTGAAATTCCTCCATCTTTAATCCACAGGTTATAGAAGGGGGAGTTAGCGTCAATAACATAAAACGGTTTAGTTCGGGGGATCTTTGCCTCAAGCGCATCATCTGTGCAGTTTGGATATTTCGGAAGTGAGTTACCTTGAACATTTTCAGTTGCAGCTGAGTCGTCACAACCTCTACTGTCTCTCTTACTTACAGCACCTCCTGAGGCTCTCCAATGTTTCCCATACCAATTACCTGCATCAAAAATGGACCAACGATCCCAATAATAGACCCCACCATAATTCGTATTTTCTTCCGATCGGACCCTTGTTTTAGTACCACTTAAAGTGTCAGTTTTATTGTCCCATTTATTAACGCCCGGTGTAAAACCAGCAAATGGACGAATAGTTGCACCTGTACTCTTATCAATCCACTCTAATTTTTTGATTATTTTTCCATTCGGGACTTTGACAGAGATCGACTTCGTGGTTAATTGCTTTTTATCCGAAAACAAAAAACCACCATACTCATAATCATCAGGATCTTTTACCATTTCGTAATCGATATCCTTTGTTATATCCCCTGCTGCATCAATTACAATTGGATAGAAAAGAATAATATTAATAAAGAAAATAAATGACATCAATAACGAAAATAACGAAAGAATTCGTGACATCTTCAAAAGCCCTCCTACCTAATCAATATTGATCTGGAAAGGACTTGACTTATGATTGGTGCCCCTGCTGAAATAGACTCTATGGAAACTCTGATAGATCCATCTGTACTAAATTTCTCTTTTGGAATTACTAGCCCGTAAATTTTTTTGCTAGAATCACTTGATTCAACAACTGAAGGCACTATGAGATTACTTCCAGTCGGAACACCATTATAACCATGAATTTGAAGATTTACACGATCCGCTATAGGATATCCTTTTGGATTTTTGTTAATTACTATACGAGCCTTGACAATAATAACGTAACATTTGAGATCATCGGAAAATTTTGCCCAATCCCCGCTATTAGTTCTATATGAAAGTTTATTTTTTGTTGGAAGTAAACTCCTGTTCGGATCTCTTGGGTCATTCCAATCAATTGCTAGAAGATCTTCAACCTGTATAGTGGTACCGTCTTTTCCTTCGAACTTCAAATTCGAGACTTTCCAAGAATTAATCCCAGTATTAGCTTTGTTATCCGGCCCATTAAAAATCTCCGGTGCCACCGAGAAAATATTCGTCTTATGCCAATACACTTCGGCCGCGGCTACGGCATATTTATCAACGGGGAGCTCCTTGCCGCTTTTTACCTGAAGCAAACGCTCTATAACCGCAATAGCTTGAGCCCTTGTCGTAGTACCCGTAGGCGATATTACGCCTGGTGCAGTCCCGGATATGATACCGTCCTTGGATGCAAGATACATCCACTGCTTATCTTCCACGTTCTGATATCCCAGCGCTTTTACCGCTAGCTTAGCCATCTCTTCGCGCGTCATTCGTTCCGTTAAGTCACTGTTACCGAAATCGCCAGCCTTATAGATTCCTGCCGATTCTGCGGCAGCTACGTAAGGAGCATACCAGGAACCTGAACTTAAGGAAGCCATTTCGATATCCATGGCCAAAACCGCCATTTTAATAAATTCCGCTCGGGTTACCTGCTTGTTAGGCAGGAATCTTTTATCCGGATAACCATCCACATAACCTCGTTGGATTGCATCTTGAATAGCGCCCTGGGCCCAGTGCCCTTGAGTATCCGTAAATTGACTAGTCTTCGTGTCACGAGATTCCACCGTCTTGTCTGCATGACTCCCTTGCGCTGCCTCCACTGTGTTCAGATAGAAGCTTCCGACGAACAAGGACAATACCGTTAATACACTGATCGAGATTTTCTTCATGAATATCCTCCTATACAAGTTGTGGAATAAACCTATGCTATTGCTCCATATCTCCTTCCTACGCCCTTGCTTAGGGACATCAACCGCCGTCTCTCACAATTACACATCCATGACATTTTTGGATGAATGAGAGAAATTATAGTTATATTATCATATAATCATCTATTTTGGTATAATATTCCTATCCTGATTCTAATTTACTACTCTATTCGCATCTCCACATGAGATAATTAAATTCCCATAAATTTATAAAAACCTCGACGATAGTCACATGAAGATGTGTCCTTCGTTCGAGGTTTAATTGTTACACGTAGTTGAACGGTTATAGAACGGTAGAGGATTCATCCCGGTCCCCGGCCTGAATTTCAGCTTTTTCCGCGCTTTGCTTATATACAGCAGCCAATACCTTCTCATAAGCGCTTTCAAATTCATCGGGCAGCATCGGCTTGATTTGCTCCAATATGGTCAATAGCTTAAATAACGCCTGTACCTCCTCTTCCGATAAACCAAGCGGGTACATTGCAAAATGCCCGATAAATGTGTAACCTCGGCCTCGGCCTTGGTGAGTGATGGGAATATGCATGGCGCTGAGGGCATCCATATCCCGATAAATGGTTCTTTCGCTGGTTCCACAACGTTCGGCAAGCTCTCGAGCCAGTATACCTGGTCTTGCTTGTACAAGGGTAATGATTCTCATTAGTCGGATCAGTCGGTCTGTCATATGGCATTCTCCCTATCTTTCTAGTAAATTAGACATACATTTATTGACTGCTAAATAGTACATTCGACCCTGAAATCATTTTTCCTTTTTTATATACAGATTCTTCGTTCCCAGTTATTCTTTAAGTCTAAAGTCCCTTTTTCTATTCGCATTTTCAGAAGATAATTGCCGATATGTATCCAGATATAATCCAATTAGTTGATATAGGGTCTCTGCCTCCCTCAAATAATCCGCATCCCGAAATCGGATTGCGTATAAAAGCATCTCATCTGCCTGTCTACGAATCATTTCTTCTCCTCGAGCCAGCTTCCCCCGTTCCAGCTCTCTTCTTGCTTGCTCCAGAATGGAAGCATTCTGGTATAACTTCAGCACCTTCTCAACGCGATCATCTGCCCTCCGGTATTTCAATGCCGTATGATTGCTGAATTGAAGCGGAATCGTTCGAGACGGCTGCAAGACGACCTGCTGCTTCTGAACATCCATGTAGGTCCATAGAGCGGTAATTATGGGATACACCCCCGATTGCCTGGCTCCGACACTTAGCTCAAGAACCAGCTGTTTGGTTCTCCCTTCCGACAAAGAACCTAAAGACAATGAAATGTTGCGATCATTCAATATCTCGCCATGGCATCCATACATATGTCCTACTTGAACGTTTTCCCCTAATTGAAGGTGTAATTGGACATCTTCAGCCATGGGCTGATTAAAGCCGCCATGAGACTTCTTTTTTTGCTTTAACACACCAGCCCTCCACTCGATCAGCAGAAAGACCTGACTAGTGCCCCCAGCGAATACATGGCTGTGGCTCCATGTAAAATCCGAAAACAAGCCAGACTGCAATACATCCACCTCTTTCCTCTTCTTCTAATAATGTACCAATACAGATGGACATCTTACTGTCACGGAACATATGTTCTTATTATGAATTCGACAAAAAAAGACCACAGCCCTAGCTGCTGCGGTCTTTTGGATATGCTGATTTTTGTCAGATGTCGGACACGGAAGTCTTTTACTGCCTCGTAATTGACTTATTCCTACAATAAAACGGTCTGTACAATGGCAAATAATAATACATAAATGCCTATAGCAATCCCTAAAAACTTTATCCATTGGCTGGATCCGATGCGGTACAATTCGATAATGGCTGCGCTGTTCGCCGCCAGCCCGGTCATTAAAGCAAATATAAGGATGAGGAATGCCAGCTTTAACGACATGAAGCTGATCAATCCGCTTACGATAAGCGCCGCTCCGAAGGGCAGCTGAAAAGAACCGATCTTCGCAATGAATTCCTTCAAGTCAAGCTTCTGCTTCGTAATCATATTGCCCGTAAACCAGAAGGAACCCAATAAAATGACGGTTGAGAACAGCCCCAGTAAAAGCGCCCGGCTCCCCATGCCGAAATCACTTAACAGGGCCGACATCACACCCAATCCGGAATAGAACACCTGCTTTATACCACACTCATACGCAAAAGAATGAAGTTCCATTCGCAATTAAATGCAAAAAAACCGGAGACGTTCTCCGGTTTTAATGGCTGTTGATTTTACTATACAGGGTCTATTAACCTATTTCTGCTGCCGAAACGGGTTTATCTCCAGTATGTCTTGATGTACGTTGAATGGGAGCGTACGTTACTTTATCAATTAATAATCCGTTACCCACGGGTTTTCCATTCACTGTAATCATAATTTTCTTCACGTTGTTTTCCTTTATCATGATTGTAATCTCCTTTTATCTGTTCGTTCATTTTATGATCATTACTATGGGAAGGCTTGTTGGGCGCTTGCTTCATACATTACCCTTTACTTGAGCTAGTTAAACAACTTGGCCTGCTAATAGATTCACTTCCATCGCAAATGTGGGTAATATATTAATAGAAACCTGTCGGAATCTGATTCGTATTTACTATAAATAATCGAATGGTGGTGGTCCCTCTTGCATAAGCCGACAAAATCCAAACTAATTCAACTTTCTCTCATATTGCTGGTGACGGGGATCGCGCTGCCGGCCGGTGGACGGACCGCCAGCGCCAATTACTTTAATAATTTGTACGACAATATCCAGCAGTTCTCCGGACTGCCCGATGAAATAAACCAGCTCAAGAGCAACTATAACCAAGCCCTGCAGGAACTAGATAAAGCCAGAATCGCTTCCGAACGGCTGCAGCAGCAAAATCTGACGCTGGCGGAGCAGAACTCCAATCTCGCGGAGCAGAACCAGCAATTAACCCAAATGGTAAGCCAGCTTCAGGAGGCTGAAGCCGCTCGAAATCGCGGGGCGGAACGTATAAAGACCGTGGCGATCACCGCCGTGGCATTAGCTGCCGGATACTTTGTCATCATTCGCGCTCTGCGATTCGGCATGCGCCGAACGAATCGTTCTAAATAGGACAAGCTCTTATCAGATCCCTACCATCCAACCAGGCAAAGGAGGCGCGGCCATGATTATCCGAATGGAAGATGCAGCCGGCAGCGGAGCGGGACAAGCGGTTACGTTCTCCCTGACTGAAGGGGACACGGCCCATGTCCTCCATCCTGAGCAAATCGTTGCCTATCGGGGGCCCTCCTCCGGACGCAGCGACCGTCTCATGAACGTAAAAGGCATGTACCGCAAGAAAAAATGGATTCGTGCCGATATTACAGGGCCCAGTCAGTTTACTGCTGCACTCCCCCCAGGCTTCAATATGCATGAAATTGAGCTGGAAGGCGAACAGGACATGCTCTATGATTTTCGGCATGTTTTCTTTTATACCAAGCATGTTACGATGCAGACGCGAATCCTTAAGATCAAGAACATGCTGGTCACGCGAGACGCGATTAAGATGAAGTTTTCCGGAAATGGCAGCATCGGCATTTTGACCCAAGGTCCGGTATGTAAAGTCAAGCTGCATCCTACCGAGCCTTTATATGTGGACGCCGGGAGCATCATCGCCTATCCGGAAGCGGCCAAGCTGGACCTGACCGTATACGGCAATCATCTGGCCAGCCAGCATATGAACTACCACTGGAAGCTGACCGGGGACGGTTACGTGTTGTTTCAAGCGGGACGCCAGAATCAGCGACTCGTGGACGAATTAAACGATGAAGGCATCATCAAGCGTTTTCTGCGGGAAGCAATTCCCTTTGGCGGAGTGTTTATCAAATAATCGGGCCGTGTTATAATAGAGGGCGTAATCAGACTGCATGCTGGATTCTAACACCCTATGCGGTCACAAGGACAACAGAAGACAATCCATGCGCCTCTCGCGGCGTGTGGGAGAGGTTCGTGAACTCCCTCTATAAAAAACTATCGTGTCTTATTCGGTACTGCACACTAAGAATAAGGCTTGTTTTTTTACGGATTCAGTTCAATGAACTTCTCTTTCTTCTACAGGTTCAGCCCTTTTGGCTGTTCTTAAAATATGAAGGATGAGAGGTTTTTTTATGCTTAAAAATGAAAAAGCGGTCGTTGTTTTCAGCGGTGGTCAAGACAGCACCACCTGCCTGTTCTGGGCGAAGGAACGCTTCGCCGAAGTGGAAACCGTAACCTTTGATTATGGCCAACGCCATAAGCTTGAAATAGAATGCGCGGCACAGATCGCCAAGGAACAAGGCGTGAAGCAAACCGTGCTTGATATGAGCCTGCTGAATCAGCTGGCACCGAATGCGCTGACGCGCAGCGATATTGAAATTGCCGAAGGCGACGGCTTGCCCACTACGTTTGTGGAGGGACGAAACCTGCTGTTCCTCAGCTTTGCCGCTGTGCTGGCCAAGGGCATCGGTGCCAAACATCTGATCACGGGCGTATGCGAAACGGATTTTAGTGGTTATCCCGATTGCCGGGATAGCTTCATTAAGTCACTCAACGTTACGCTGAATCTGGCCATGGATTACCCGTTCGTCATTCACACGCCGCTCATGTGGCTCGACAAGTCGGAAACCTGGGAGCTAGCCGACCAGATGAATGCACTTGAATACATTCGCGACCATACGTTAACCTGCTATAACGGCATCAAGGGCGACGGCTGCGGGGAATGTCCTGCATGCAAGCTGAGAAAAGCGGGGCTCGATAACTATATGCAGCGCCGTAATCATGTATCCGAAGGGGGCGTCTGATATGAGCCGCGAGCCCGGGGCTTTCCGCATTGTAGAGCATCTGCAGAAGCTTGGCGAGGATATCGATGCCGGAAGCCTGCGTTACCATCGGAAGCGGGTGCTTGTCTCCAAGGAGTTTACCTTTGATGCTGCCCATCATCTGCATTGCTATGAGGGTAAATGCAAGAACCTGCACGGCCACACATACAAAGTGGTCTTTGGTATCAGCGGTACTCCCAATGAAGTGGGCATTACCGTGGATTTCGGGGACATTAAGGACTGCTGGAAAACAGACATTGAACCTTATCTGGATCACCGTTACTTGAACGAGACCCTGCCGCCAATGAACACAACAGCGGAAAACATGGTGGTCTGGCTGTTTGAAAAAATGGAAGAATCCCTTCGCAGCAGAGAGTCGCACGAGCAACAAGGCACACGAACCGAATTCGTTCGCCTGTTCGAGACGCCGACCAGCTACGCTGAGGTCAGACGGGAGTGGATGATCGATGAATAATGTGCATGTAAAGCCTGAGAACGATTCAACTGCCTCCTCCCCGGTCATAGCAGTGGACCGTCCGATTCCCGTGATGGAGATTTTCGGTCCTACTGTTCAAGGTGAAGGCATGGTCGTTGGCCGCAAGACCATGTTCGTTCGTACGGCAGGCTGCGACTATCGCTGCTCCTGGTGCGACTCCGCATTTACGTGGGACGGATCGGCCAAGGACACCATTTCGCGCATGAATGCAGACGAAATCTGGCAAGAGCTGTACCGACTGGGCGGTGAGCGCTTCGATCATGTCACCCTGTCCGGCGGCAATCCCGCGCTTCTCTCGCAGCTCGGCACGCTTGTGGATGAGCTGCACCGACATGGAATTACCGTTGCCGTGGAGACCCAAGGTTCACGCTGGCAGGATTGGCTGAATGACATTGATGAGGTCACCATCTCCCCCAAGCCGCCAAGCTCAGGTATGGATACGGACTGGGGCAAGCTCGATGATATCGTCTCCAAGCTGTCCGCTCGGGCGCCAGGCAGATCCTTCAGCCTCAAGGTTGTCGTATTTGACGATAAAGACCTCAGCTATGCGGAAACGGTCCATGAGCGATACCCGAACGTGCCGTTTTATTTGCAGACCGGTAATCCCGATGTAGGTACAGGTGATACCACTTCGCTGGTCTCCCATCTGCTGGATCGGTACGAGTTGCTTGTCGATGCCGTCATGCAATCCGACCGGTTGAACGATGTGCGTGTCCTGCCGCAATTGCACACGCTCGTTTGGGGCAATAAACGCGGCGTGTGACGTTATAATAAAAAATACGCTGATTGAGCATTTATTCATTTTAATAAAGGAGCTACCTTATATGGCTGGAAGACAAAAAGAAGAAATGGAAGACGTTACCCTGCTCGGCAACCAAGGCACGAAATACACGTTTGAATATGATCCCGGCATATTGGAGAGCTTTGACAACAAGCATCCTTACCGCGACTATTTCGTCAAATTCAACTGTCCCGAATTTACAAGCTTGTGCCCGATCACAGGACAACCGGACTTTGCGACCATCTACATCAGCTACATTCCGGATATCAAGATGGTGGAGAGCAAGTCCTTAAAGCTGTACCTGTTCAGCTTCCGCAATCATGGGGACTTTCATGAGGACTGCGTCAATATCATCATGAATGACCTCATCAAACTGATGGATCCGAGATATATCGAGGTATGGGGCAAATTTACCCCGCGGGGCGGCATTTCCATCGATCCATATTGCAATTACGGTCGTCCGGGGACCAAATACGAGGAGATCGCTGCGAACCGTTTGATGAATCATGACCTCTATCCGGAAAAAGTGGACAACCGATAGGTAGCCTTTTTCCTGAATGATGTCAGTTCTAATTTCATAATTTCATAATGATGATAAAAAGGGTTACCGCCAAAGGTGGGCAACCCTTTTTTGTCATTTTATCAGGAGGACTACACGATTACAGGGGATATTCCATATTCTTAAGCCGGTAATTCAGACGCCGCTTCTTGTACAGCATTTTCCCCGCTTCGGCCACATCGCTGATCGTCCCTTTGTTGCTGATCGAACCGAATACAATCCCGGCGATCGGGATCAGCTGAAACAGCTTCTTCATCCCGAAGTTATCGGTATAAGACTGAACGACTTCACGCCAGCCCTGCAGCTGTGAGAATACCTGCTCTGTCATTTGTTCATCATCAAAAGTGGCAAGTTCCTCGAGCACCGCTTTTTTTCCCACGATATCGGCAGATGCAAACTGCAAGCACTTCACGATAAACACCCGCTCCCGGGGATCGTTCGGATCATAACCGTAACAAAGCGCCATCTCCTGCAGCACCTTAAGCGATTGACCGAGCACCATCGGCAGATCGGCCGCTATCGTAAATATCCCCCCGATTCCCGTGGCTGCTCCTTGCGCTGCGGCGAATTTGACTCGTTTTACCGTCAGCGTATCCGCTGCAGTATCCATGACTTGGAGCGGCAGCTTCGCGGCAGATGCCAGCGTAAGCCCGGAAGTCGCCGCTACCTCCTCTTCGTTCTCATCTTCAATGGATTCCTCCTGAGCGGACTTTACGGAAGGGCCGGAAACCGCATTCGGACCGTCCAATCCCGCTGCCTGTGCCAGAACGTTCATAACCGACTTCTCGCGAACCAGATGCTTCCCGCCGCTCTGAATAAATCCGCCTACCTCATTCAAGGCGCTTCCGATTTTCTCTTGAACAGCCTTGGGCGTGAGGCGATCCAGCAGCATGAAAGGAATTCTTCCGAGCTTCTCCCAGAACATGACATCCTTCTGCTCTTTCTCCCATTTCAAAATCTCTTGAAGCTGCGACTCCAGCTGTTGTCGTGATTCCATCTCTGTCATCCTCACTACTCCTATCCAACATTAAAAGTAACTATAAACTGTATACGCAGTTCATTGAAGAAAGACGCAATAAATTTCAAATTTAATCTTACAACATCTCATGCAAGATTAACAAAAAAGAGATCAACCCCAATCGGGTCGATCTCCCTCTTTATTATCGCAATCCGTCAGGCGACGCAAGCATACAGATGTGAAATTATTTACCCAAGAAGGCATTCAGCATCCAGGTATGCTTCTGTACATCGCTGACCATGCCGGTCAACAGATCGGACGTAGCGTCGTCCCCTTCTTGATCTGCGGCTTCGATTCCCGCCTTCAGTTCGCCGGCAAGCTGCTCGAAATCCGCAACCAGCTGTCCGACCATCTGCTCGGCCGTGTTTTCATCAGAAACCTCTTTCAGCGTGACCAGTTTCAGATATTGCGCCATACTGGCTGCCGGTTTGCCGCCAATGGCCAGCATCCGCTCTGCCAGCTCATCCACATAACCAGCTGCTGTGTTGTACAGTTCCTCGAATTTCTCGTGCAGCATATAGAACTGAGGACCTTTTACATACCAGTGATAGTGGTGAAGCTTCACGCCAAGCAAACTCCAATTGGCTACCTGCGTGTTCAAAATTTGTTGAAGTTCATTGGTTGTCGTTCCTTGTGTTTGTTGGGTTAAGTTATTCATCTATATCGTCTCCTTTGTTATTGTATTTAGACTTATTCTAAATCCTTGTATTAATCATAACAGATTCTTATCTCTTTTTCAAAGGGAATCGGAAACTTATCAGATGAAGATAGGATGAAGAAATTACCTTCTATTTATACCTATCCTAACTTATTTTTAAGATCAACTGCTATGATAGGCATCATATTTCTCCGGCTGCAAGTAATCTTAAGACAACCCCAGGATCGTTTTCATTTCCTTCCGCTTTTGCTTCGGATTCATGACATATAAAGTATCCCCTGCCTCAATGACCGTACTCCCCTTAGGCGTAATGATCCGCTTCTCCCGAATAATAGCCGTAAAGAGAATATCGTCCGGCAGATTCAGCTGCTGAATCTCCTTGCCGACAATGGGCATCTCCCCATCCACCAGAATATGGTTGATCTCGGAATCCGTTTTTCCAAGAGCCATTAACTCTAATAAAGTCGGTGCTTTGACTTTATCCTTCTCCACCAGCGAAAGCATTTGCGTGAGCGGAGAGATCGTGGTGCCTTGGATCACCGCTGAGGTCAACACAACAAAGAACACGACATTAAAAAACAATTCTCCATGCTTGATTCCCGCCAGAACGGGATATGTAGCCAGGACGATCGGTACGGCCCCGCGAAGGCCCGCCCATGAAATTAATATTTTCTCCCGCATGGCAAATTTGGTAAACAACAGGCTGCTGAACACGCCGATCGGCCTGGCTATAAATATGAGAATCAGGGACAATAACAGTCCTTGCCATACAACCTCCGACAGCTCATTCGGGAAAACAAGCAGCCCGAGCAGCACAAACATGACGATCTGCATCATCCAGGCGAAACCTTGGTTAAATGCCTGAATCGTCTTGCGGTATGTCAGCTCGGTATTGCCGAGCAGCAAAGCCATCACGTACACGGCGAGCAAACCGCTGGCTCCAAGCCAAGCGGCGGCGGCATAAGTCATTACGGCGAATCCCAGTGCCGTTACGGGATATAAGCCCGAGGAATCGAAATTGATACGATTGATCACATATACGGCCAGCATTCCGATAAGAACACCGACAACCAGACCCAGTCCCATCTCCATTACGAACGATAAAATAAGACCGATCAAATTCAGTTCCGGGTATTCGATCCATTCGATAAGGGATACGGTTAGAAATACCGCCATCGGGTCATTGCTTCCGGATTCAGCCTCCAGCGTCATTCGAATCCGTTTCTTCAAATTCGTTCCGCCGAGAACCGAGAAGACGGCCGCCGCGTCCGTCGAACCAACGATCGCACCAATTAACAGCCCCTCTTGTAACGAAATATCCAGAATGAATGCAGCGAATATTCCGACGACAACCGTTGTCAGCAAGACACCTATCGTTGCAAGTGAAATGGCCGTCCCCATAAACCGGCTTGATTTCTTTGAAATCAGTCTGCATCCCGCCCTGAAACAATATGACAATCAACGCAAATATGCCGACCAGCTGTGTGAGCTCCGCATTATCGTAATAAATGAAGCGGCTGAGAATCATCCCGATGGCAATAAACAGCACCAGGGCGGGCATGCCGAAGCGAGAAGAAAATTTGGTGGTCAATACACCTGTCACTAGCAAGGCGCCGCATAATAAAATCATGGAATCAACAAAACTTGGCAAGCTCATCCCTCCGGTGCGTCAAATTCGTACATTATATTACCCGAAAATCATCGCTTCCTCGCACACAATTAGTACTCCATCGGTCAAAGTTTAACGGCGGAGCTGGCAGACAAGAAATTTGCAAACGTTTACTGGAAATTCCACGCCCAATGACTTTATACTGGTAACAAGCGACATACATAGGGGAGGCGTCAATCGAGTGAACATTTCTATTATGAAAAGCGATCAACTACATCAAGCTGTTGAGCTGTCCGACCGTATATTTCTGAAGCAGCCGGAACAGCCTTCTATGGGGGTGTCCTTTCCTCCGATATTCTCGCCGGGAATCAGCCATTCCTACGGTGCATGGGATCAAGACAAACTCGTTTCATTCATGGGATTCGTACCATTTACCATTCAAACTCGCGGTGCCCGATTAAATGTCTACTCCATCGGCTCCGTCTGCACAGATCCGGAATACCGGGGTCAGCGACTCGCAGGCAGTCTCCTGGAAGAGTGTATCCGTCATGGCGAAGCTTCGGGGGCATCCTTGATCCTTATTTCTGGCGGCAGATCCCTGTATACCCGGGCAGGCAGCCGTTTGTTCGGCCGTGCACTCCGGTTCCGTCTAGATCCGGCCGTCACTGAGCCCTTACGGGCGGTAACGGGAAAACAAGTGCGCATCCGGGCAATGCAGCCGCAGGATTTATTCCACCTTCAAAGGCTAATGGAACAGCGGGAAGCCGGTTATGTTACCACGGCTTCGGAGCTTAACAAGCTGCTGGGTGCGAGCGCCTACTCCAACGTGATCCGCCTTGAGCAGCAGGTGCTTGTCGCCGAAGAAGACGGCGTGTTGACTGCATTTGCTATCATCGCCGTACCCGGAGCTGTGATGACTCCTTCGAGAGAATCTACCCTTGTAGAATGGGGGGGAAGTCCTGAAGCGGCTGCGCTGGTCATAGCCGAGGCGATCTCTTCCTTCAACCTGTCAGAGCTAACCGTTCCACTGCCATGGCAGGATAACGAGCTGGCAGCGTTAATCCAATCCGCCGGCATCAAGCCAGAATATATTCAGAATGAGGGGACCGTGTATTTGGTTAGCGGCCCGGAACTGCTCCGTCAGTTGGCTCCCGCGCTGCCTGAGGGGTTGATTCAGGCAGATGGCGAGCATGGTCCTTACCGTCTTAGCTTGAACAATGAAGTATTGGAACTGGATGATGAGGGTTTGCTCTCGATCCTGTTTGATCCGGAATCCTCTTATCGGGCTAACGGAAGCATAACCTTTGAACCTATCCCTCTCCCGTACACAACAGGTCTTCAATATATTTGACGCAGATACTGAGGGTGCATTTGATCCTTCCCCTAGCGGGGAGGTCATGTGCACCCTTTTTATTTGCTAGGTTATAGATCTGAATCTATTACCCGACAGTATATACCGCTGCTATACATATCAACGATGGTCGTTCGCCTATTTTTAACTGGATATGTGCCCTTCACCTCCGCTTCTACATAGGATGAAATAACCTATCTGATAGAAAGAGGTGCATGGCTTGAATCATCATCCAAAAAGAGGCCTGCAATCCCAAACAAGCCTGGGTATTCCAGGGCTCTTCCCCGGATATCCGTTCTATCCTTATCCATACTATCCACCTTATTATCCGGTCTATCCTTTCCCTCCGTTTTATCCGGGATATCCCGGTCACGGATTTCCTGGACACGGGCATGGACATGGCCCATGGCATCCTGGCGGACCGGGATACGGTCCGGGTCCGTGGCATCCAGGCGGTCCTGGTGGTCCCGGACACGGACACGGTCCTGGCGGCGGTCCCGGTTACGGGCCGAGGGGAACACAGAGACAGCGCAGTAAGCGGTAAACACTCGCTAACGCGCAATAACAACCCGCCCGGTTCATCCCGGGCGGGTTGTTATTGATAATCCATATCTATAAATGAAGTTTACCGTCTCTTCGAGATCTCATCCCGATCCGGACTTATGGCACCGCCATTACCATCACCATAACCTTGATACAGATTAGGGTCCGGAACCGCATCCTCGGTGGCAGCCGCTGCTTCGGAACGTGAATCTACCGGCGCACCGGAACCGCTATAGGTGCCTTCCTCACGGTAATGATGTTCATTTAGGGCGCTATTGCTGCGGAATATATCATATACCCGGCCACCGTTCGTTTCATCTGCATCCACCATGACCAGAATATGGCCTTCATCCACATAGCCCCCATATTCCTCGGCTTGCTCTTCCGGAATTCCGAGTCCAATGAGACCACCTACCAATCCGCCCGCGCCGGCGCCAACAGCTGCTCCCGTAAGGGTTGCTGCGATCGGACCAGCCGCGACGATCGGACCAATGCCTGGAATGGCCAATGCACCTAAGCCAGCCAGCAATCCGGTTACACCGCCTAATACACCGCCTGTGGCCGCACCGGATGCCAAGCCCTCAGGTGCCTTGGTGCCGGTCTCCTCCTGAATATGAGAAGATTCACCGCGATCTTTAGCAATGACAGAGATTTCATCGGCTCTGAAACCTTGCTGCTGTAGTTCCTCAATGGCCCGGGTTGCTTCCTGCTCCGTCCGAAAAGCTCCTACAATTTTCTGAGTCATATGAATTCCTCCTAATGGTCATTTTCGGTTATCGCTGTACATTCCTAACTTAAACGCCAGCCGCCCTAATCAAACAAAAAAAAACGATATAGCGTCTGTAAAAGGCCTCCCCGCAGATATCAAAAAGCCCATGATTATCCAGTCATATAACTGGTAATATTTAACTCTATGAATATTCATGTTAATATAGCAAGTAAGCACTTGTACCTTAAAAATAGAATAGGGTTGGTGATTGCATGAACTGGTTCAAGCCATTCGAGGACGATCTTGCTGCTGCATTCGCAGTCTGCGAAGCAAGGTTATCCGAGCTCCCTGCTCCCTTGAATGAAATCGGTCTTTCCTACTTAAGAAAGTTTGACGTGTTCGAGCAGGACAGTTCCAAAAATTACATTTGTTATCTGCTTCCTTTTTGGATGAAAGAACTGACCGAACTCCCCGCCGATGTATACCGACACCTCTCAGCGGCCAACATTATCGGCATGTTATACTACTTCATTCAAGACGACATAATGGACTCGCCCCATGACAGTCAGTCTTCCACAGATTCGAAACATCATCTCGCACTTGCTAACCTGCTGTATTACGAGTTTCTCACATCCTATCAACCCTATTTTCCAGCAAACTCCGACTTCTGGTCTTATTTCAAAAACTACACGCACGAATGGTCGGAAGGCGTTATCCATGAAACCCAGGATGATTACTTCAAGCACAACCCTATCATGGTTGCAAAAAAGGCAGCTCCCGTAAAGCTGGGAAGCACGGCAGCATTGCTTTTATCTGATCAAGCAGGCCTCATTCCACGAACGAATGATGTAATGAACCATGTTTTGCTTACCTTGCAGATGATGGACGATTGGACCGATTGGAAGCAGGATCTTGCGGATGGCAGCTACAATTGCCTGCTGTCTCTCATTAAATCGGAATTGGGACGACCGTGCGACACAAATCTGACGATGACCGAAGTTCAAGAAGCCATTTATATCAACAACGCGTTGAAGCCCTATGCAGACATTGCTGCAGCGACCCATGCCCATCTCTTATCTGTAGATATAGAAGCCCCCCATCTCATCTCCTTTCATCAAACGATGGTAGACGAGCTTCAAGCCGAAGCGAATCATATCGAAAACAGTAAAGAAACCCTTTCTTTTGGCGGATTAAACTATTACTTGTCTATTCTAAGCAAAAAATAATAGATTTTATATTTGTTCCATGGTATTCTTTAAGAGTAAAAAATAACCAATTTATTTGAAAGGGTGATTCTTATGACGACAGAAGCCATCTTTCAAACACAATTGATTCAAAAAGCCTGGGAGGATCCTAGTTTTAAGGCAAAATTGCTTAGCGATCCGAAATCCGCCATCAAGGAAGTTCTTGGGGTACGGATTCCCGACCACATCGAGATTCGAACGCTTGAAGAGAACCCTAACGAGCTGTATCTGGTCATTCCTCCAAATCCATCAGGCGTGATCAAGTCAGAAGCCACAGCAAAAGCCATCTGGTAAAGACTACATAACAGCTTGGACATTTCATAAATAGATGTAATCGGCACAAAGAGTGGGGACGATCGCCGTCAAAGCGCTGCCGCAGCTTAGCGAATTATTCGCCAGCTGCGGGAAGCGTAATGACAGCATCCGTCCCCACTCCTTTTTTACTCGTAAAATAAATGTCTCCATTCATGGCTTCGATAATTCGGAATGTCACCATCAGGCCAAGCCCCGTGCCTTTGGTTTTGTTGGAGAAATAAGGCTCTCCCAGCCGTGCCAACACATCCGGCTCCATCCCTTCGCCATTATCTACAACATGAATAAATACCTGGTCCTGCTGGCGATAGCAGCGGATATGAACCAATCCCTCTTCGCCCAGCGCCTCGATGCTATTCTTAACAATGTTGATAAAAGCCTGCTTAAATTTCGAGGAATTCCCCCGAATCGTAATATCCTCCGGAATATCAACGGTAATCCTGCCTCCTTGGAGGTGGGCAAGCGGACCAAGTATGCCTTCGATATGTTTAAACTCCTCCGCAACCCGAAGCACGGTGTCTTTGCCGAATTCCGGTTTGGCAAAGGTCAAGAAATCCGTAATAATGCCGGATGCACGGTCCAATTCCACCAGAGCCAAATCCAAATATTCGCGTTCCGCGGCTTGGGCTTTTCCGGTGAGAAGCTGCAGGAATCCCCGCGTAACTTGCAGCGGGTTACGAACCTCATGCGCAACCGATGCTGCAAGCTCACTGATGATCTCCATTTTCTCCGATCGCTGTAGTTCATTGTTGAACATCTCAAGCTCCTTGGAGTATTGAAGAATCCGTTCGTGGTTTTTGGCAAAATGCCGTCCCAGAATGACAATCAAGGCAATAATGAAGCTGACAATCCCCCATTTCCAGAGGAAGAGATTGTAGCTGCCTCGGGTGAGGAAAAATTGCAGCAGCTCGCTTAAGCCCACAACTGCGAAGATTGCAAAGCCTGCATTAAAAATAACAGCGTCCTTATTACCCTTCACGGCATAATACATGGAGCTTCCGACCAGCAATACAAATTGAACGATCATCACAATACCCATTACATGAACGGAGAAGAAATAATACAGATCGAACCATTGATTCGAACCCCATTGATTAACAATCAGAAACAACCCGCAAAACAGCGAGTAAAATATTTGGAACTTGCGGAGTTTGCGCAGCAAGCCTTTCCAGCCGGGCCCAAAGATGGTTTCAAAAAAGAGACTGAACGAAGGAAGTAAGATAAATAATGAGATGTCATATAAGTGAGTATAAATATTGCCATATTGATTAAAAATCGTATAAAGAAACGGGGAGTATGTAAACACCAGTATGCCTACAGATAAAATAATGCAAGAAAGGGATAATACAGCGACCAAATACTTTCTGTTCAAAAAAATAGCGCAGATCAACATCACCAATGCGATAAATATAAAGGCGCTCCCAAGAATGATGTCCATTAAATTCGACTTGATAAACCGATTAAACATGTCCTGATAATCGCCGACGAGGATTTTCCCTTCAATCGTCACATGATCTCTAGCGGTCTCCAGCCAGATGTGAAGGTCCTTGCCGAGCATGTTCTGATGCAGAGGAAGCAAGATGTAATTAAGCTCATAATTGTACGTTCGGGTAGATTCGTAAATCTTCTCATGGTTCGCATAAACCGCAACCTGTTGTCCGTGGAGCTTATCAATCAAAATGCCAGGGGATGCGGATGCGATCTCGGGAATCTTCATATGAATCCACGCGGATGCCTTGGTATGCGGCTTAAAAGGCTTCGAATCACCGGCCGAAGTTTCCATCAAGTCATTGATATGAACGGGCACGCTCTCCGGTATCCCCCGGGACTCCGACCAGAGGATTCTCCACTCCTTAATCGCTGCACGAACTGCCGTTTCTTCGGTGGCAAAGACAAGCCTGGGGAGCCCCTGGCTTAAAGTAAATACGATGATCAGGAACACAGCGATTCTCCATCCAGACTTCATTGACGCACCTCAAACATTATAATGAGTGAAACTCTTACTGTGTTATTCGATGCAACAAAACCTTCCACCTTCTAATATTCGGAAAAATGATAAAATTTTCTATTAAAGATGTAACAAAGAGAGACACCGTTATGGCGTCTCTCTTCCCAATTATACTTCCGATTCCTGCGTAGCAGGTACGGCGGGAAAGCGGATAATGGCCTCGGTCCCGCTCCCCTTCTCACTAACAAAATGAATGGTGCCCTGCATCGCTTCGATGATTCGAAAGGTAACCATCAACCCAAGCCCCGTCCCTTTGGACTTATTGGAGAAATAAGCCTCGCCAAGTCTCTCAAGATCCGCAGCATCCATTCCGATGCCGTCATCTTTGATGTGAATGACCACTTCTTCTCCCTTGGCATAGGCCCATATGCGAATAACCCCTTCTCCATCCAGTGCTTCGATACTGTTCTTGACGATATTAATCATCGCTTGTTTGAGTTTGGAAGAATTACCCGTCATGAATAATTCCTTTGCGTTATCCAGCTCGATCGAGCCCCCGCTAAGATTGGCAAGCGGCAGCAGGATGCCTTTTACATGCTTCAACTCTTCATACACATTCAGCTTGGTCTCGTTCTCCAATTCAGGCTTGGCAAATGTGAGGAAATCCGTGATGATTCCCGAAGCCCGGTCCAGCTCCTTCAGCGCCAGGCCAAAATACTCCTTCTCCGCCTGTTTGGTGTTCTGTGCCAGCAGCTGCATGAAGCCGCGTGTCACTTGCAGTGGATTACGAACCTCGTGTGCTACTGAGGCGGCCAGCTCGCTGATGATCTCCATCTTCTCCGATCGCTGAAGCTCATTATTAAACATCTCCAGTTTCCTGGAATACTGCAGCACTTGCTCATGGCTGCGGACGAATTTACGGCCCAGCATGACAATCAAGGAGACAATCAGTCCGATAATGCCCCACTTCCATAAAAAGAAATGATATTGCCCGTCATGGTAATAAAAAGCCAGCAGATCTCCGAGCGTCGCTAACGCCATCATCCCGAAGCCTACAGAAAAGATATAAGCGTCCTTGTTCCGCTTGGAAGCATACAGAATCGTAGTACCGACCAGCAGCAGCATCTGCAGGATAATCAGAATACCCAGGATCTTCACCGAAACCAAATAGTAGATCTCATAAAATGAATGATGGCTGACCACATGGGCAACTAGAAATATCAGGCATATGACGGAATAGGCTATTTGAAATCTTCGGCAGTAGCGAATGACTCGATAGGGCCCGGGGCCATATATATTCTCAAAATAGTAATACAGCGCCGGCAGCACGGCGAAGAGTGAAATATCAAACACCGAGACCCACACGCTGCCTTGGTCTCCATAGAAAGTGTATAGGAACGGTGAATACGTAATAAGCATAGCCCCGCTTGCCAGAATAACCACGCTAAGCGACAGCCAGCTGGATACCGTATGCTTCGGAAGGAACAAGCAGCAAAAGAACATGACCATCGCAATAAACAGAAACGAGCTGCCCAATATGAAATCTTCCAGGTCCTTCTTGATAAAGCTTCCACGCAAATGCTCATATTCGCCAAGTATAATATCGCCTTCGATGCCTAACGTCATATCCCTGACGCCGTTCGTCCATATATAAACGGTCTTGCCGGCATCATCCGGATGGACCGGAAGCAGAAGAGAATGATTCGTGTACATATAGTCTCGCTTGGCTTCATACACCTGTTCATTCTCCAAGAAAGCCACAACATCCTGTCCCTTGATGCGGTCAATCATGATGGCAGAATGTTTCCAAGGGAGAGCCGGTAAAGTAAAACGATTCCATGCTGAATACACCCCATCTGACTCGGGGGGTCCCTTCTTGTCTGATATTCCCGCCAACCAGCTTCTTCCCTGCAGGTTGACCGGCGAAACAACCTCCTGTTGTTCGTTATCCCACATAAACTGCCAATCGGATATCACGATTTGAGAACTCTTTGCGTCCGATTTTCCCGGTGATATGGTCGATATAATCAGCAGCAGCGGTACCACCAGCAGAAGCAGGAATATGGATTTGGGCATATCCTTCATCTAGTCAGCACCTCTAACCGTCTATAGTCAATAAAAGTCCGCATCTTCTCTGTGCAGCTAATTCGACAAACTTCGTGTTCATTTACAATCAATATAACATGAAACGTCTGTTCCGTTTGTAAATTTTTTATTACATACAGGCAAATGAAAAGGGATCGCCCTTAACCCTAAGGTTAAAAGCAATCCCTTACACCTCTAGTGTGTGGAGCTTGTAGCAAGGCCGACTTTATCAACCATCTGCTGACTTTCGTCGTTCAACCCCACGAGCCTGATGTCTTTACCCGCTTCCTTGTACTTATTTAATACCTTGGAAATGGCATTCGTGGCTGACTGATCCCATACATGGGATTTGGAAAAATCAATCACGACCTGCTCAGGGTCCTCATTTACGTCAAACAGGTTTACAAAATACATCATCGTTCCGAAAAATAACGGTCCCCGGATTTCGTATACCTTCGTACCGTTTGGCTGCACATGCGGTACGGCATGGATTTTTGCCATTTTCCAGCCGAAATTCAGCGCGCTTAATATAATTCCGATCATGACCCCGATGGCCAGGTTATGCGTGGCCACCACGATGATTACCGTTGCCAGCATGACAATGGCATCCCCTAGTGGTACACGATGAAGTGTGCGAAGCGATCCCCATTCAAACGTGCCGATGGAAACCATAAACATGACCCCGACAAGCGCTGCCATCGGAATTTGTTTCACGACATCACCGAGCACAATGATGAGAAACAGCAGGAACACACCGGACACCAGCGTTGATAACCGGGTGCGACCGCCTGATTTGACATTAATCACTGTCTGTCCGATCATGGCGCAACCGGCCATGCCGCCGAAGAAACCAGTGATCACGTTGGAAACACCCTGCCCGCGGATTTCGCGGTTCTTGTCGCTGCCGGTCTCCGTCATCTCATCCACGAGTGACGCCGTCAGCAGCGATTCCGTCATCCCGACGACAGCAAGAGCCAGAGATATAGGCAATATCGTCATGATCATATCCAAACTGATGGTTACATTCGGAATGTGGAAGAACGGAAGAGCCTGCGTAATGTTGCCCATGTCGCCCACCGTTTGCACAGGAGCTTTGAACCACACCGCGATGATGGTCATCACAATGATGGCAACAAGCGCCGAAGGAACTGCTTTGGTAATCAGCGGCAGCAAGTAGATGATAAGCAGCGTTCCGATGACCATCAAGTACATCGGCCACGACTCGCCCTTGAAATTCGGAAGCTGGGCCAGAAATATGATGATGGCCAGCGAGTTCACGAATCCGGTGATGACCGGCTGGGGAACAAACGTAATAAACCGCCCGAATTTGAGCGCCCCCATCAACAATTGCAAAATACCTGTAAGAATGGTTGCCGCATACAAATACTCGATCCCGTGCATCGCCACGAGCGGCCCCATTAATGACGCCATGGCCCCTGTTGCTGCGGAGATCATGCCGGGACGGCCCCCAAAGAATGAAATACTGACTGCTATCACAAAAGAGGCATAGAGTCCAACCATGGGATCGACGCCAGCCATGATGGAGAATGCGATCGCTTCCGGTATGAGAGCGAACGCTACCGTCAATCCTGACAAAATATCCCTGCGCGAGTTGCCAAAGAAGCCTTGTTTAATCCATTGAAACAAAGTCCTGATCACTTCCTGTTCTATTATAGTGGTTTGACAATCCACTCTCAGGATTGTCCTGGTCCGATAATCACTTTTTCGATTATAACGGGATCATTTCAAAATTTCATTATTCAATTTAAGGAACCTATCCCACGATATCATTCATTTTCTCCCGTTTGTCTTGAATTACGTCCATTTTTCCAATTTAAAAAATATTCATAATACGGCAAATGACAGGGAAAGATAAAACTTGTTTGGTTTATCATAACCTGAAAAGATCCAAGATTCATTCTTGATTCAGCGGGTAAAGTCGAAGTATAGAAACCTATTGGATTTGAACACTTGGAAGGAGATGGACCCTATGCGAGACGAAAATAACCGCAATACGCTGGCAGATTTGACATATTTGGAATTCGAGGCCAAACGGAGAGTCGAGGATACGGACATGATTCCACAAGATGATCTGAGAGACGTCAACACCTACACGGAGCAAAGTTTAAGCAGCGAAGACGCGGACCACATCGCCTACGATCAGAATGAAGCTGCGCCTGCGGATGCGAAACCAGAAGAACGTCTGAACCCGGATCACAGCGCCATCGATGCATGGGAAGCGACCGGTGCCGATCCCGATCAGCGGACCATTGCCGACGAGAGAAGCTTTTCCTCCTCGGGACTGGCCGAAGCAGACCGGATCGAACGGAATCGACCAGTCGATGAAACTTACATTCGCGATGTCGCAGATGATGTAACGGATCGGGAATGGCGAGCCGCCGAAGATGAGCCCCCTTCTCGCCCCGGAGACGAAATTATCGGCCAATACTCCGGCGATACAGAACGGCGGCTTGCAGCTGACGCTTCATTAACCGGCAGCGGTACTGCGTTTTTAAATCAGGACATTTTTACGAATTACCCGTCCGAAGAAGATGAATACCAGCCGCTGGAGGATGTACCGGATGCGGACGCCATAGCGGCTAACAGCCCGGTGGACCCAGCCGTCCCGCCAACGGAGCAGATGCACGGAACCGATCTACTAAACGGCAGCCATGGTGAGGACGACTAAACCGGCAAGACCCGCCTCCCTAAGAGGAAGGCGGGTCTTATACTTGTATGGGTTCGATCCTCTATTTTCCGAATATGATATCCAGCCAGCCGAGAAATGACATCCACAGCAGGATGCCGATCAAGGTACCCCATATGAGTGCTGTTAATATGTTTCCCTTTCTTTCCATGCCTATGCCTCCCATACAACATCTTTTATAGTAAAACAGTATGGGTCGAGCTATCAGTTCTTATACTAGCCAACCATTTCAAAGACTAGATTTAATAGGAGGAACAGCCGATGAAGAAGCATCCTGACGAGAACCCGCGTTTAGTGACCGAACGCGACATTGATGAGGATTTTGGCCTGTTTGTCGAGGATTCATATCCGGACAGTATCCCGTTACCCGACAGCATCAAACACGAGAAGCCGGATGGCAGCGAAACGAGCAACCGCGGAAACTCTTCATCTTCCTGATCCTTCACACCGGAAATGTAACCTCTACGTTCACCCAATTCATACCTTCCAACATACACTACACCATACGACCCTGGAAGGATGATGCTGATATGAAAGGATTGCCGATCCGTCCCTGCGGACATAAAATCACGCTGCAGCAGCGGCTGGCCTCTTTAACCGGTCATCTGGTAGAAGTCAACGCACCGAACACCGGTTTGGAACCCGGACGTTTGCAGCGGGTATTCCCGAAAAATTTCATCAAGGTACAGGGCGAGCTCTTTGTGCCGTCCAGTCTCAACTCGGTTCGGGTATTTGATGTCAAGCCGCCGGGCAAAACGGTGCTGGTAGGCGTGCGGACCACCTTCTCTACCCGTGGTGCCTTTAACCGGATCCGTCTGGTCAGAATCGGAGCCGATTTTATTGAATTGCTCGCCAAGGATAAGAACCGTTCCCGGATTCTGCTCCCATTAAACAAAGTGGAGGGCATATTCCCGGTGAAGTAGAGACAGTTAAACGCTTTCCTTTTCCTGAGGCTTCCAGACTTGCGACAAGTCCGGAGGCTTATTTTTTTGATTATGGAGTGCAAGGCAGGACCGACTTTGGCTTCTGTGACATTACGTTACGTCGAAACGTTTTCCTATAGATTATGTATACTCACCTTTTTCGATTTTCAGTACTTGTCCAACCTGTGATAAAATATGATACAGATTAATTACTTAAGGCTTGAGAAGGAATAACAGGAGGAATCAATGATGTTGAAACGCAGAACACGCTGGATGCCCGCCCTATTCGTCATCCTGGCGCTGCTGCTCGTGATGACGGCATGCGGTCAGAATGACAAGGGAGCCGAAAGCGGCGCAGGCGGCGGAACGGGCTCGACGACCGGGGCAACAGCACCCGAAGCGGAAGCCCCGAAGGAAACCGAGGTTAAGCAGAACGTGCCGGACCCGAACGCCAGCCACCCTATCGTTACCATTGAGATGGAGAACGGCAAAACGATAAAGCTTGAGCTTTATCCGGAGGTTGCGCCGAACACGGTGAACAATTTCATCTCCCTGGTGGAACAAGGATTCTACGATGGGACAGGCTTTCACCGCGTCATCCCCGGCTTCATGATTCAGGGAGGCGACCCTGACGGTAACGGAACGGGGGGACCCGGCTACGCTATTCCCGGCGAATTTACGTCCAACGGCTTTCAGAATGACCTGAAGCATACGACTGGCGTATTATCGATGGCCCGGGCGCAGGATCCAAACTCCGCCGGATCGCAATTCTTCATTATGGTTGCGGATGCACCTTCGCTGGATGCTCAGTACGCATCCTTCGGTAAGGTGATCGAAGGAATGAAAACCGCAGAGGAGATCGTGGGCTTGGAGCGGGATCAGATGGACAAACCGCTTGAGGTTCCCGTCATGAAGAAAGTGACGGTTGATACGCTCGGCAAGGATTATCCGGATCCCGAGAAGCAGGAATAGCATCTTTTCGGACTAGCATTGCCTCGCAAGTTCATGGCATTGGCACACATCCCGGATCACTTGTGAATACAGGCATACCGGCAGGTTTAACGATACAACAAAACAAGACCCGTACGCTGAATTGAGCGTGCGGGTCTCTTTTTTAAGTTACAGCCTGTTGTCTCTTCTAGGAATGGGCCGGCTTCTCGATGACGTACAAGCAAGTGCTGTCAGGCAGCTTCACCGGCTTCCCATCTTCATCCATGAATTCGATTCGATCAGCCAATGCCTCGGCATATCCTTCCTGCAGATAATGCTGCTCCACGCGGATAATCGCCTCAGGACCTAGCGTCCTGCGTATACATTCCGCATACTGCGTAGGCGTAAAGTAGCCAAACTGCTCTTGCACTTCATGAACGTAAGCTTCAGCCCCCCAAGTATAGGTGTACAGGAACTCCATTGCATCGTTCACGGGAATGCGCACTTCCGCCTCGGCCAGCTGCTCGTATGATATGACCCGCCCTTTGAAATCCGAGGCATATCGGATCAGCCATTCTATACCGTCAGCCTCAAGGAAGCGAATCCTTCTCCATGCATCCTCGGGCTCGGTCATAATCCCGTCACGGATGATGATGCGCCCCCCTGGAGCAAGCACGTCATAGGCACTGAGCAAGGCTGCCTCCACGGTCGCCGTATTGAAGCGTGAACCGTCCGTCTCAATGTACGAATACAACTCATGTAAGATTGAAGAGAAGATAACCGTATCCACACTCCCCGGCTCCACGTAATCCCTGAGGTTCAGCGCGTCCCCTTTCATCACTTCCCATGCTTTGTGCTCCAAACGTTTACGTTTCTCCAGCGCTTCAATCACGTTCGAGGAGATGTCGATCCCGACCGGACGCGCTTGCGGCAACCGTTCCTCGATCAGGTCAAGCAGCACGCCGCCTCCGGGCCCGATATCCAGCACCGCCGTTCCCGTAATATAATCCAGAATCACTTTTTTATAATCTCCCGTGCTGTTCATATCGCTCAAATAACTCTCTTCGTTATGAAATCTGTCGTAGGCGTCGCGGCGCAGGCCGAACAGGTCGAACAGGAGCAGGACCGCTTTCTCATAGAGGGGCGATTTCTCCGCTTCGATGCAAAATTCAATTAATTTCTCCGCTGCTTGCGAGAATTCGAAGGTAAAAAATACCGTATCCGGCAGCTCCGGCTTCCGTTCAATCCGGTGGCTCAGATGCGGGTTGGCCATCACCGACATGAAGGCAAGACGCCCAATCCGTTTGGCGCAAATATTGCTCAATCATTCTCTTCTTATATACGTTCAGCTTCTTGACGCCTTTGTAATCGTAATACATATCGTTCATCAGCGGCTCAAAGCTTAAGTGGTTCACCGATTCCGGAAGCAGCCGATCCCCTTGCCCCTCCGCAAGCGGCTGATCCGGGTCCCGCTTCTCCGAATGGAGAGCAAGCAGAAGAACTTTCACGAATTCTTCCAACGAGAAATCCTGCAGGGCGGCTTCCACGTACCAGAGCGTCATATCCTGAAATCCATGCAGAACAGCTGACAGATCACACTGCTCACGAATCCCATGAAGCTGCTTATCGAAGTCTTCTCCGCGGGCAATCGAAACGGATCGAAGACGGCGCAGCCGTTCCTCGTAAGTCCACCGATCCGGTACGGTCCCTTCGGCAAGATTCCGAATAAGCTGAGTTATTTCTTCCTGAACGGAATGCCAGAGCTCCTCCGATACGCCGCCGATGATGCAGTGATTCAAGGGGATTAGCAGCCGGATCAACTCATCCGCGGTCAGCCGTCCTTCCTCCGTAAGCTTATGCAGCGGCAGATTCTCCTCAAAAGCGACTTCTCCGCGAATGTGTTGCCCAAGCAGTCCATGGGTAAGTATGAGTGTGTGGACCATCTCCTCATGCGGAGACATGGTTCCGTTGCCGTCCCGGATATGTCTCTCGTATAGCTGGGCAGACCCGATATTATGAAGGAACAAGTTAATACCCGACTGCTGCCAGCGAAGTCGATCCCGCATCGTTCCGCCCTTGGCCGTTTCCGCCCACACCAGTACTTCTTCCAGCAGTTCTTTGATCCAATAGGAAACAGGCAGCGAATCCAGTATCTTCAATGTACGTTCTACATAATCGAGCACGGGGTTGGCATGGGCCAATTGGCCAATGGACGCAATCCGTTCCAGATTCACGATTCGTTCTTCGGCTGATACCAGTTTCATTAACCAAGGATACCTCTTGGCAGCCGCTTCATCCCCCTGCCGAAAAGCGGTTATGATATCCAGCGCGTGCAGCATAGATTGTTCCTCCACTTCCTGAAATAATAATGAACACGTTACGTTTTTTCGCTGCTACGATTATAACAAATTCCTGTCGATGGAATGCAAGCATTTGGTAGTAGCCGATGCTACAGGGTATACTGGTCAACGAAACCATATTTTTTATTGATGTGAAGGAGTGAGTGTACATGAGCCTGAAAAATAAAACAGCCCTCATCACGGGTGCAGGTAAAGGGATTGGACGTGCTCTGGCGATTGCTCTTGCCAAGGAAGGCGTGCACGTTGGGCTTGTAGCCCGTACGGCAGCTGATCTGGAGCCGCTGAGCGCCCTGGTTGCTGAACAATATGGTGTCAGAGCCGTTGCTGCAGTTGCCGACGTTTCCGTGCAGAGTGAGGCCGAGGCTGCGTTTGCAGCGGTAAACATGGAGCTCGGCTCGGTAGACATTCTGATTAACAATGCGGGCATTGCCCAGTTCGGCAATCTGCTGGAAATGGAACCTGAAGCCTGGAAACGTATCATTGACGTAAATCTGATGGGGACTTACTACATGACGCGCGCAGCGCTGCCCGGCATGATCGAGCACAACAAGGGCGATATCATCAACATCTCTTCTACGGCCGGAGAGCGCGGATTCGCCACGGGCTCTGCCTATAACGCTTCTAAATTTGCCGTTATGGGACTGACCGAAGCTGTGCTCCAGGAGGTCCGCAAACACAACATTCGGGTGACCGCACTGACCCCAAGCACCGTGAACACGGATCTTGCCGTCAATGCCGGCCTGAAGATCGGGGACGAGGACCGGATGATGCAGCCAGAAGACGTAGCTGAGCTTGTGCTCGCTGCACTGAAGCTCCCGCAGCGCGTTTTTGTCAAAACCGCCGGGATTTGGACAACCAACCCGCAATAATGGCGCGTCGACAGACGCACCTATTGCTACAGCCATTCAAGGGTGTTCCCTGGTCATCGGCCAAGGGAGCACCCTTTTTTGCACACAGCCTGGATATAAAGCGACCGTAACGCGGCCAGCAACAATTGTTCTTTTTTCCATACGGAATCAAGTGTCAACAATCCGTTGTCATGATATAATGACATGGCGTCATACGACAGCCAGATATTTATCTTAAGCTACACTCATGGAAAGAAGATGACAACAGCATGATCGCTGACATTTTACTCGAAGTGGTACTTCCCATTTTTGTCCTGATAGGCTTTGGCATTATTATGCAATATGCCTTTAAACTCGATTTGTACACACTCGCCAAGATCAACTTTTATTACATTACGCCTGCAGCGGTATTTATGAGTATGTACGAATCCAAAATGTCACCGCAGCTCCTGGGCATGGTGGCCTTATTCTATGCGCTCTATATCGGCGTGCTCTACGTGATCAGCATGCTGGTTGCCAAGCAGCGCAAATTCAATCGGGGGATGAGAGCTGCTTTTACCAACAGCCTTCTGCTCGATAATTCGGGAAACTACGGCCTTCCGATCAATGATCTGGCCTTCAAGGGAGATCCGATGGCCGGCTCGGTACAAGCGCTCATCATGTCTTTTCAGAGCCTCCTTACGTTCACGTACGGAGTTATTTCCATTCAGGGAGCCAAGACGGAAGGATTATACAAACAGGCCATCATCGGATTTCTGAAAATGCCCGTTCCTTATGCCCTCGTCATCGGCATTGTGCTGCATGCCCTGGCGTTGCCGCTCCCGGTCTTTATCTCGCAGCCGCTGATGTATGCGGACCAATCCATGGTCGCGATCGCCCTGCTGACGCTCGGCGCACAGATCATTAAATATCCGCTCCGCCTGCGCCGGCTCGATGTTTACCTCAGCGTTCTGCTGCGTCTGCTGGTCGCGCCAGCCATCGGCATTCTGATCGTGCTGCTGCTCGGCTTAAAGGGTATCCCGGCTCAAGCCCTCATCATTGCTTCAGGCATGCCGGTTGGCGTAAATTCATCGATCTTGGCGGAAGAATATCAGAATGAGCCTGATTTTGCTGCACAAACTGTCCTTATATCGACCATACTAAACGTAATTACAATTACCGGCTTAATTACATTAGCCAAATTTGTAGCTTAACGCTAACTCATCTCTGCTAGGAGGAATTTACATATGAATTTTGATCTTGCAATAGACCGAACCTGTACCGACTGCCAGAAGTGGGACAATGTTCCCACCATCTTCGGCGTGCCGGATGCGCTTCCGATGTGGGTGGCTGACATGGACTTTGCCGCGCCTCCCGCCGTTGTAAAGGCGCTCCATCAACGGGTGGAGCATGGCGTATTCGGATATACGTTCCCTTCCGACTCTTACCGTGAAGCGATATGCGACTGGATGGAGAAACGCCACAGCTGGAGTATTCAGCAGGAGTGGATTCAATTCTGTCCGGGTGTCGTTCCGGCACTCAGCCTGATCGTGGATGCGTTCACCGAGCCGGGCGATCAAGTCGTCATCCAGACGCCGGTCTATCCGCCATTCTATAGCGTCGTTCAGGACCATGGCCGTGAGCTGGTGCATAATCCGCTGCTTCGAAGCGAGGACGGCGATTACTCGATGGATTTCGAAGACTTGGAGAAGAGCTTTTCTACAGGCAAAGTCAAAATGCTCATTCTGTGCAGTCCGCACAACCCGGTGGGCCGGGTGTGGAGCAGAACAGAATTAGAGCGACTGGCTTCTCTCTGCCAGCAATACGATGTGCTTGTCGTATCCGATGAAATCCATGCGGATCTGGTGTTTGAATCCGGCGCGCATACGCCATTCGCTGCTCTGTCCGAGGATGCCGCCGAGCGTTCCATCATCTGCACCGCGCCAAGCAAGACGTTTAATATCGCCGGTCTGAACACGGCGAACATCATCATTTCGAATGCGCAGCTGCGCAGCAAGTTCCGCAAAATACTGAACCGTTACGCCATCGGCTCCATTACACCGATGGGCGCCGCCGCCACCGAGGCCGCTTACCGTGAGGGTGGACCATGGCTGGATGAACTCCTGGTTTATATCCGCGGGAACATGGAGCTGGTTGCGAATTACGCACAGGAGCATCTGCCCGAGCTGAAGGTGGTTATACCGGAGGCTACTTACCTGCTGTGGATTGATTTCCGTGGAATGGGCATGTCCCACGAGGACTTAAATCGCTTCCTGGTTCAAGAGGCAAAGCTTGGATTAAACAGCGGGGCGGCCTTCGGGAAGGAAGGCGAAGGTTTTATGCGCATGAACCTGGCCTGCACGCGTGCCACCGTTCAGGAGGCGTTGTCTCGTCTGCATAAAGCTGTCGAGGAATGGCGGAAAGCCTAAGGACATAAACTCAATCACAAAAGGAGCCGCGCTATACGCGCAGCTCCTTTTATTGCTTGCAAAATTTCGAACCCTGCCTAAACCTGTTATCCTGTTTCGCCCTCCGATCGAGCAGTCTTACATCATGCTTCCGCTGTCGTCTGTACCAGAAGTCAGCCCCTCAATTGTCACGGCTCCATTCAGACTGTCGCCGCCCACCTGTCCCCGCTCCATCTGATAACCTGCGTCCAGCATCGAACCATCCAGCTGATGAAGCTGCTGGCTGACTTGGTCCATCTGCTGGAACAGCTGACGATGTTGATAAGCTTCGGCGTACTCGCTCTGCTGCGTTGTCTCGTCCATTTGCTCGAATGCCGTTTTGTTCTCGCCCAGCACCTGGCGGTACTGCTCCGCTATAGCTGTTCGGATATCCTGCACTGCGTTCATCATCCCATGCAAGACCATTCGGCAATTCACCAGTTCCTGCCGGACGGCAGAAGAAGTTTCAGGCGTAACCCCAGCTTGAGCGCTTTGAAGCTCGGCTTGGAACTGGCTGAGCTGACTTGCGATCATCCCGACTTCGTTCATTCCCCCGTTTTGCGCTGCAGTGGTCAATTGACCCGACAACTGGTTGAGTCTCATCGACATATTTTGAATATGATTCATTGCAATTCCCCCTTTTCCGGATAGCGTCCATGTTTAAGGATAGGATGCGATAAACCATGGATTGCTATTCATGTCGATATCTGGTCAGGGGGTCCCGTCTGTTGGAATACGGGACGGGATGCCGATATAATAGAGTAAGCCATCATATGAAAGTAGGTAGATTATAGAGTCCTCATGATCAAACGCAAAAAAACGACACTTTTCCTAATTGCTGCCTTATTACTCGCCATATTTTATATGCAGCTGCAAACCTCCATACCGGGATTCATCAACGATCTCGAGTTTGATTTTAACAGTAAAGAAACACCTGAAGTCACCCAGCTCCACCCGTATGTATTACAGCAAAAGAATGAGCTTGTCCGTCTCACGAAGAAAAAAGGGATCACGATCATCATAACGGACGGTTACCGCAGCCATGAAGAGCAGACCCGCATCTACAATCAGGGCCGCAGCACCGAGGGCGACATCGTGACGAATGCCAAGGCCGGAGAATCCCTCCACAACTATGGACTTGCGATTGATTTTGCGCTAAGACTAAAGGATGGAAGCGTCATCTGGGATATGGAATATGACGGGAACGGAAACGGCAAGGCTGACTGGATGGAAGTTGTGGAAATTGCCAAAGATTTAGGCTTCCAGTGGGGCGGCGATTGGGCCAACTTCCCGGATTATCCGCATCTGCAGATCGATTTTGGACTGACGATCCGTGATTTGAAACGGGGAAAACTCCCTCCCATGGACGCTTCCGAGTATTCGGAAACAAAGTGAAATCATATTGCTATTTGAAGAACTCGATAGGTAAGGTATCTCCAGATAAGCGCAGCTAGATCCCATATATAGAATATTAACGGACACCATCGACGTTATTTAAGAATTTATGCCGTATTTTCAGAATATAACGGACACGAAAGTCGCTATTCTAATAAAATATAGATTATTTCCGCTTTTAAGCGTATATAAGAGCTCCCCTGTCCGTATGAAGAAAATAGTGACTATTTTAACGAAATAACGTATGCTGAGTCCGTAAGAATTACTACACGTCAAGGTCGACCAGATCCTTCTGGTCGGCCTTTTTTGACGTTGTTCTCTGCAAAGGCGCCTGGATGGATGTTTGATATCCAACCAAATGCTTGACATTCGATTCACCTTTTGGTTATATAGTCATATATATGAGTATATAACCTTAACAGGACATGAAGGCAAGGCGGTGATTCTTATTGAGCGGTACCGTACACCCAGATAATAAGCCCCTGTTCATCCAGATCAAGGAGAAGATCGAGGACCAGATCGTGAATGATCTACTGCTTGAAGGTGAACAGGTTCCTTCCACGACGCAGCTATCCCAATTTTACAAAATCAATCACATCACGGTATTAAAAGGCATCAACCTCCTGGTTGATTCCGGACTCATCTATAAAAAGCGAGGTGTCGGCATGTTTGTTGCAGAGGGGGCCAAGGAAATGCTGCTCCAGACCCGAAAGAGTGCATTTGCGGAACATTATGTGGTGCCTATGGTACAGGAAGCAGACAAACTCGGCTTATCCACGGATGAGCTTTTTCAAATCATAACCCAGTTAAAAGGAAGTGACGTCCATGAATCTTGATATTCAGTTTGATCGCCTATCGGTGATATATGGTGACCTCGAAGCCGTCCGCAATGTTTCGTTTCATCTCCCGGCCGGCAAAGTTTATGGTCTCTTGGGGCGGAACGGAGCAGGCAAAACCTCGCTTCTGTCTGTTCTTGCTTCATTTCGTGAACCCTCATCGGGATCGGTTACGATTGGCGGCGAGCAGCCCTTCGAAAATGCCAAAATCATGAGGGAAGTCTCCTTCATCTACGATGTCGACTATAAAGACGAGACCGACAAGGTCAAGGCCGCGATTGAATCCGTTGCCAGGTACCGGCCCCATTTTGATACGGCTTATGCCCTGGAGCTTGCCCGCAAATTCAATTTGCCCCTGGATAAACAGCTGAAGCAGCTCTCCAAAGGCATGCAGTCCGCTTTTAACGTATGCATCGGCCTTGCCAGCCGCTCGCCGGTGACCATATTGGATGAGGTTTATCTCGGCATGGATGCGCCGTCACGCGAAATTTTTTACCGGGAGCTGCTGGAAGACCAGGAGCGCCATCTCCGTACATTCATTCTCTCCACCCACCTGGTTTCGGAGATGGATTATCTGTTCGAAGAAGTCATTATCATTCACAAAGGCCAGTTCGTGCTGCAAGACGATTATGAAAGCCTCACATCCCGAGGCGTTTCCGTTACGGGCCCGGCGGCAAAGGTAGATGAATTCATCCAGGGTATGAAGGTCCTCAACGTGCAGCAGCTCGGTTCTACCAAAGCCGTCATGGTCTATGGAGAATTAAGCGAGGAAGCTCAGCTGGCCGCACATCGGGCGGGGCTTGAGATCGGGCCGATCTCGCTCCAGGACTTGTTTATCCATCTGACGGGGGAGGAATATTCCGCATGAAAAAGACATCATCTGCCGTAACCAGAGTTTCGACGGACATGTTTATTCATCAAGGCAGCTGGGCCTTGGGATTTCTATTTATTGTGCTGCTAATCTATATTGGAGTCGGCATCGGTACCAGCATTGGTGTCAATGTTCGCGCAGGAATCGCAGAGGAGGACTACTTCTCTATCACTTACCGCTCAACCAAAGGATTTATGCTCGTCATCGGCATCATTTCGGCCTACGGCTTTCTGAGCTATTATGTAAGAAACGGGATTACGCGCAGGGATTTCTTTAAAGGAGCCGCATTGGCGGCCGTCTATCTATCATTGGCCTTTCCAGTCGTGGTGGGTCTGGTCCATTGGATCATCGGGATGGTTACCTCCCATGATGCCAGCAGCACCTTGATGCAGAAATTCGATAACAACTGGCTGCTGATACTTGTCTCCTATGGCGTCCAAATTTTTATCTACTATCTGATGGGATGGATGATTGGATCCGGATTTTACCGGTTTGACTGGATTCGCGGCTTGGGGTGGATCGCCTTAGCCCTCGTGTTGATCGCCTTCATGGATGCATTGTGGCAATTCGAGCTGGCTTCCATATGGGAACAGTGGCTGCCGGTCACGACAGACTTTTCCGTTACGCTGCCGGTCTCTCTTGCAGGCTCCCTGATCGTCATCCTGATTGCGCTTATTCTGATTCGGCTGATCACGCGAAGAGTTACGATCGAAATGTAATATGTACGCCAAAATGGCTGATTCACGGATAGCAGCATATCTACTCCGGAGTCAGCCATTTATCATTTTTTACATTGCTTGAATTAAGCAGCGCTGCTCTTCTTTTTATTATAAATATCGAAGGCTACCGCCGCGAGAAGAACCAGACCCTTGATGCCTTGCTGCCAGTCGATGCCAAGACCTACCAGCGACATCCCGTTATTGAGCACGCCCATGACAAGACCGCCGATGATGGCGCCAAAGACCGTACCGATTCCGCCGGTAGCCGATGCGCCGCCAATGAAGCTCGCCGCGATGGCATCCAACTCAAAGTTCGTGCCGGCTCTTGGCGTCGCCGCGTTCAAGCGGGCGGCAAAGATCAACCCGGAGATCGCTGCCATTACGCCCATATTAACGAATACCCAGAACGTGACCTTCTTGGTTTTCACGCCGGACAGCGCCGCCGCCTTCTCGTTGCCGCCGAGCGCATAAATATGACGGCCCATCACGGTTTTGTTCATCACAAAGGAATAGATGATGATCAGCACCAACAGCAGAATCAGAATGTTCGGGAGGCCGGCATAACTGGCCAGCATGAACGTAAAGGCATTGATCACCGCCGCGATAAGGATAAGCTTCAAGAGGAACAAGCCGTTTGGCAGAACTTCGAAGTTGTATTTTTTATGTGATTTTCGCTCGCGAAGCTCATTGATCAGGAAAATAACCGTAAAGACGATACCCGCCAGAATGGCGATCAGATTGGTGCCGGTATTGCCGAAGTCCGGTATAAAGCCGGAGCTCAGCTTCTGGAAGCCTCCCGGAAACGGCGCAATGGATTGGCCCTCCAGCACGATCATGGTTAGACCGCGGAACAAGAGCATGCCCGCCAGAGTTACGATAAAGGCCGGTATTTTCACATAAGCCACCCAGAATCCCTGCCAAGCTCCAATCAGACCGCCGACGATCAAGGATACGATGACGGCAATGACGGGATGCAGCTGCATATCGACCATCATGATCGCTGCAACCGCACCGACGAACGCGGCTACCGAACCGACCGACAAATCAATATGACCCGTAATAATGACAAGCACCATGCCGATGGCTAATACGAGGATGTAGCTGTTCTGGAGAATCAGGTTCGTGATGTTGATCGGCTCCAGCAGAAGTCCGCCCGTAATGATCTGGAAAAATATCATAATGACAACAAGGGCGATAATCATCCCGTACTGGCGGATGTTGTTTTTGAACATTTTTTTGAGTGTCTCCATCTTAAGCCCCTCCATTCTTGGTCATGTATCTCATCAAGGTTTCCTGCGAAGCCTGCTCTCTGCTAACTTCTCCGGTGAGCCGTCCCGCGCTCATGACATAAATCCGGTCGCAGATCCCTATAATCTCCGGCAGCTCCGAGGAAATGACAAGCACGCCCTTGCCCTCATCCGCCAGCTGATTAATGATCGCGTAAATCTCGTATTTGGCCCCAACGTCAATCCCCCGCGTCGGCTCATCCAGAATTAGAATGTCCGGCTCGGCATATATCCATTTACTCAAGACAACCTTCTGCTGGTTCCCCCCGCTGAGGTTTCCCGTCTTCTGGAGAATGTTCGGCGTTTTGATTTTCAGCTTCTTCCGCATATCCTCCGCCACGAGGATTTCTTCCCTTTCATCAATGACCATGTTCTTTGCCAGCTTGGACAGTCCGGTCAGCGAGATGTTGCGTTTGATATCGTCCATGAGGATCAGCCCGTATTCCTTGCGGTCCTCGGTAACGTAAGCAAAGCCGTTTTCTATCGCCTCGGTAATAGATTGATTCCGGATTTCCTTCCCGTCTTTGCGCAATGTTCCTGTAATATTCCTGCCGTATGCCTTACCGAAAACACTCATCGCAAGCTCGGTCCGGCCGGAACCCATCAGCCCGGCAATGCCCACGATTTCCCCCCGGCGGATATTCATATTAACTTTATCAATTACTTTGCGGCTTGCTTGCTGCTCGTGATACACCGTCCAATCCTTGATCTCCAGAATGACTTCCCCGATCTTTGGTGTCCGCTCCGGATAGCGGTTCGTCAAATCCCGGCCGACCATGCCGCGGATGATCCGGTCCTCGTTCACCTCGCCGCCTCTCATATCGAGCGTTTCGATGGTCTGACCATCGCGCAGAATCGTAATGGAATCCGATACCTTTGACACCTCGTTCAATTTATGGGAGATCAGGATGCAGGAGATTCCCTGCTTCTTGAATTCCAGCATCAGCTCAAGCAGGTTCTCGCTGTCGTCCTCGTTGAGCGCCGCCGTCGGTTCGTCCAGAATAAGCAGCTTCACCTTCTTCGATAAGGCCTTCGCGATTTCGACGAGCTGCTGCTTGCCGACGCCAATGCTGCCGACCTGCGTGTTCGGGTTTTCGCTGAGTCCCACCTTATCCAGCAGCTCTTTAGCTCCGATCATCGTCTCGTTCCAGTTCATGATGCCCTTCTCGGCGCGCTCGTTCCCCAAGTAAATGTTCTCGGCAATCGACAGATACGGGATCAACGCAAGCTCCTGATGGATGATGACGATGCCCAGGTCTTCACTTTGCTTAATATTTTTGAATTGGCAGACGCTGCCTTTGAACAAAATATCTCCCTCATACGAGCCGTGTGGATACACCCCGCTCAGCACTTTCATCAGCGTGGATTTGCCCGCTCCGTTCTCCCCGCACAGGGAGTGGATTTCGCCTTCGCGAACTTTCAGATTCACGTTATCCAGCGCCTTCACCCCGGGAAACGCTTTCGTAATATTCCGCATTTCAAGAATATACTCTGACATCTGGCTTCACCTTCCTATCGTTTCGTGTTCGCTGCCTAAAGACTATTTCAATCCGATTTCTTCCTTGGAATAATAGCCCGTCTCCACAACCTCTTTCTCCACGTTGGAAGCATCAACGGATACGGGAGGGAGCAGATAGGCTGGCACGACCTTGATGCCGTTATCGTACGATTCGGTATCGTTGACCTCGGCCTCTTCTCCCTTCAGCACGCTCTCCGCCATCTTAACCGCTTGTTCGGCGAGCTGGCGTGTGTCTTTGAACACCGTCTGTGTTTGCTCTCCAGCCACGATCGATTTAATGGAAGCTAGCTCAGCATCCTGACCCGTGATGATCGGCAGCGGCTTGGCCGCCGTCCCGTAGCCTACGCCCTTGAGTGAAGAGATGATGCCAATGCTGATCCCGTCGTAGGGCGACAGCACCGCATCCAAATTTTCGCTCGAATAGTTGGCACTGATCAGGTTATCCATCCGCGACTGGGCCAAAGCCCCATCCCAGCGCAGGGTCGCAATCTGGGCCATCGTGGTCTGCTTGCTCCGAACCACAAGCTTGCCTGAATCCATGTAAGGCTTCAGCACGGACATCGCGCCGTCATAGAAGAAGTAAGCATTATTATCGTCCGGCGATCCGCCGAACAGCTCGATATTGTACGCCCCCTTCCCTTCCTTCAGGCCAAGCTTCTCTTCAATATAAGATGCTTGCTGAACACCGACCTGGAAATTGTCGAAGGTGGCATAATAACTTAAATGCTCGGTATTTCGAATTAACCGGTCATAAGCGATAACCTTAATTCCCTGATCATGAGCCTTCTTGATTACGTCTGTCAGCGTATTGCCGTCAATGGAAGCAATGACGATGACGTCGACCCCCTTCGTAATCATGTTCTCGATTTGGGAAATCTGGTTTTCAATCACGTCCTCGGCGAATTGAAGATCGGTTTTATATCCCTTTTCCTGAAAAAGCCGCTCCATGTTCTTTCCGTCAGCCACCCAGCGTTCGGATGATTTCGTTGGCATCGCAAGGCCGACGTATCCCTTCTCAGCATCGCCGGTTTGGCTTTCGGCGAGGTTGCAGGCCGTCAGGGCCAAGAGCAGCACCGCGATCAGCAATCCTGGCAATCCTCTCTTCATCGGTAGTTCCCCTTTCCGAAAAATGGAATCGAGAGCGCTTACAACCGAAGGTTCGAAAAGCCTCTCTGTACTAAAAAGGATACATCCCATCAGGTGGAGGGGTCTTTCCACGAAAACAACCTTTTTTATAATTTTCATACTTTTGTTGTTTGGGATTCGCGCGAGTGTGCATGGCTGCTTAACGTTCCGGCTCCGTACACAGCATGTCTCAAGCGGTTGTCTGCATAAAAAAAGCCTCTGTTTAGTTGGTTATCCCAACAAAACAGAGACTCTCGCCTTCACTCAACCGCTTACTCTTCCAGAACCGTCGCCCCTTTGCGGTACCGGTTCGGCGATACCCCCATCACCTTCTTAAAAGCCGTGCTGAAATAATGCTGGCTGTCATACCCTACCCGCTCCGCGATGTCCAGGATGCTAAGCTCGGTGGAGTTGAGCAGCTGGATCGCTTTCTGAATCCTCGTCTGGGTCATGAGCGTGATAAAAGACGTGCCCAGTTCTTTCTTTAGCGTCCGGCTCAGATAGACGGGCGAAACCTGCAGGGCCTGGGCAAAAGATTCCAGCGTCAGCTCCCGAACGGCATACTGTTCCTGGATGAGCTGACGAGCCCGCCGTACCAGCGGAGAGAGCTGCGCCTCCTTGAACACCCCTTCCCGGCAAGCCTCATAGGCTGCTGCAACCGCGCCGTCCGCTTCTTCCGAAACAGGCTCCAGATGTACATTCACGGCCAGCTTTAAGTACTTCTGGATCAGCTGCTCGGCATCGGCCGCAATGTTCGAATCCGCTACTCCCCAGCAGCAGATGCCGATCCAACCGGTGTGATCCCGGAACAAAACGCAGGGCGCGGGATGAAACAGCTCGGCGATTATATTTTCCATCGCGAACAGATACAGCTGCCGGTCGCTTTCCTTCATCAAAGGCTGCGGAGCCGTCATCTCCGTCCATCTGGCGATGCCGATCCGTGATGGACGGCAAGGCGGCAGTCCCAGAAATTCCAGCTGATCGAGTGCCTCCTGCTCATCCAACAGGCCATGCATCCATTCGAGGCAGAACCGTTCCCGCAGAAGCGGAATGTTCTTCTCGATTTGCTCGGACGCCTTCTTAAGGTAGTTCTCCTGGATTTGATGGTCGTTCAACTCATCCCGAACGCTGCTGAGCACCTGGATCAGGTGATCCGCATTCACCGGTTTCAATATATAATCCTTAACCCCAAGCCGGATCGCTTCCTGCGCATAAGCAAATTCGTCATGACCGGTAATAATGACGAACCGGCATTCGGGACGTTCTTCCTTCATCCGCTTCATGAGCCCGATGCCGTCCAGGAACGGCATATTCATATCGACCAGCATTATGTCAATCGGTTGGCTGAGCGCAAGCTCCAGCGCCTCTTCGCCATCCTCCGCTTCGGCAGCCACTTCCATGCCGAGTGCCTCCCAGTCGACTGCATCCCGAATGCCCTCGCGGATAATCGGCTCATCGTCGGCAATCAAGACTTGATACGCTCTCCTCATAACCTGTCTCTCCCATCATGATCGGAGGACGAAGGAACGGCATGCACCAGCGGGTGCGTAATCACTACCGTGGTTCCCTCGTTCTCTGTACTGTCAATCGTGATTCCGTACTCATCGCCGAACGTTAACTTGATACGTGCCTGCACATTCAGCATGCCGTAGCTTCGGTTTCCGCCCAGCCCTTCTCCCGGGGTCGCCTCCATGGCCGTTACCGGGTCGGCCAGCTGTTTGCGAAGCGCCTCCAGCCGATCAGAAGACATGCCGGCCCCATTATCCTGGACGCTAAGCAGAAGAACATCTCCGTTCACCTGGGCTTTGATGACAATTCCCCCAGGCCCTCTACGGGCCTTAATGCCATGGTATATCGCGTTTTCCACGATCGGCTGCAGTAAGAGCTTCAACACATACAATTTCTCAGCCTCAGGCGAAAGCTCCATCTCGACCTGCAGCCTGTCGCGGTAACGCGTTTTCTGTATTTGCAGGTAACTGCTGATATGCGTCCATTCGTCGGACATGGGAATGATATCATCCCCTTTGCTGAGCCCGATCCGAAACAGCCGCGACAAGGATTCCACCAGATCCGATACATCGTCCGCCCCTTTCTTGCGGGCCATCCAATGAATCGTATCCAGTGTGTTGTACAGAAAATGCGGCTTAATGTGAGCCTGCAGGCTGCGCAGCTCCGCTTCACGCTTCTGCCTCTCCCGCAGCTCGCTCAGCTTCATCAACTTGCGAATCTGCAGAAGCATGCGGTTAAAGCTGCGGCCAAGCATACCCACCTCATCCTGCCGGTTTCCCCAGTAACGGGTCGTCAAATCCCCGGATTCGGCTTTTTGCATGAAGGACATGAGTTGCCAGATCGGTCTGGATATTGACTGTGAAAGCGTATAGGATGCAGCAACCCCAAACAAGCACACCACAAACAAGAAACAAATCATATAAAAACGAATCTCCCGGACCTCATACACCGATTCGCTGGTTGGAAATACGCCGATCGTACGCCAGCCGGTAAAGGAGGAGGTGCCGTATATCAATTGCAGACGCTCCCCGTTCACCTCGCGGATCAAGGCGCCGCTGTCCTCTTCCGGAAACCACGAGGGGGGAATGGACGGAATGATGGAATCCTCCGGAGCATAGATGCTGGAGCCGCCGGCCTCTGCCACCATCAAATATCCGCTCTTTCCAAGCGTGACATCCCGGACCGCTCTTGCGACTGCCCGCAGCTTCAAATCGATCAATACCGCACCGGTTACTTCCCTCGTATCCGGATCCACAATCGAGCGAACGACCGATACCAGTTCCTCGTTGCCGTAATGAACATGGGTGGTGACATTACGCTCTGCCGGGTGGCCAAGCACGGTAAAAATCCCTTCATTTAAAACAGCCTCGCGGTACCATTCTTCCTCCGTCAAACTTGCCGGACTGCGTGCGTACATTTCGTTACTGATATACTCTCCCTCGCGATTGACCAGAAGAATAGAGGCGATTTCCGGGTACAGCGTCGTGAAGCCTTGAAGGTACCGCTTAATCTCGTAATTCTCCGCATTGTCCTGCTTGACCGAGGACGTTCGTAGGCCGGAATTACCCGTATCTTCGGTTCCAACGGCTGGCTTGTCCCCTTGAATTTCCCCATTCAGAAATCGTTCCGTGCGCGGGTCAAATCCGATCAAATACGTAATGTTCTGGAGATTCTCCATATCATTGTCCAGGGTCTGATTGACCTTTCCGATCAATTGAATCGTGTTCGAGGTTACCTGCTGATCCACAATGCGGTTAACCGTCCAATTGACGAGGACACCCAGCGCGATTGAGGGCAGGATGCCAACCATGAGGAACAAAATGACCAGCTTGTATCTCAGCGGCAAATCCCCGAACCGCAGCCACCGCGAGATGCCTTCGCGCCAGGATTCCGCTCTGTTTCTATTTTGCATAATAATCATTCACATTCTCTCGGGTCACAATGGAAATCCCGGTGTCCACCCTTGTTGGAAGCGGAGACACGTCATTGCCGAGCGTCGGGGCCGGTACGGTAAGACCATGATGCAGATGAAACAAATACTGCAAGGACCAATAGCCCATATTCCACGTCCCCTGGGCGATCGTTGCCGCGATGGTTCCATCGGATATCCGGTCCAGCGTCCCTTTATTCGTATCGAATCCGATGATGGTAATCCGGTTTGCTTTATCCGCGCCGATCACGGCATCCGCCACGCCCATTCCGCCGCTGGCCTCCGTTACGAAGATCCCTTTGAGATCCGGGTGCTTGTCCAGCATGTCGGCAGCAGCCTCTTTGGCAACGAGGGTATCCCCTTTGCCTTCCCTGATCTCCACCACGGACATGCCCGGATATCGCTGCTCTAAAGTGTCCCTGAAGCCTTCGGAACGGTCATCATGATTCTGCTGCCCGGGCTGGGTAACAATCCCGATCTCCCCTTCCCGGCCGAGAAGCTGCGCCATTTTGTCTGCGGCCGCAACGCCAGCATTGTAATTGTTGGTTGCCAGGAACGAATAGGCCTTACTGTCAGGCGCATCCGCATCGAACAGCACGACGGGGATCCCGGCTTCCACGGCTTTATTAATCGTCGACGTCAGCGCTTTGGAATCGATGGCCGACAAGGCGATACCGGAAGGCTTTTTGGCAATCACTTGTTCCAGAACAGTGATCTGTTCCTCCACGTCGTATTGTGTAGAGCCGCGATAATCGACAGTTACGCCCAGCGCATCCCCTCCATCCTCGAAGCCCTTCAGAATATTTTTCCAGTATTCCATGCCGGATTGAAAAGTCACCATGACATAATTCTCACCCATGCTGCCATGCAGGCCGCCCTCCTCCCAGGCGGAAGAACGCTTGTCCTCCAGCCTGTACATGAAGACATAGGTGAGAAAAGCCAATAGAAGCGCACCATACACCAGCATCATCTTCTTCATGAATAAGTCCCCCGATCCTTGATCCTTCGTTCGCCATCTTCAGCTGCAATCGGTTACATAACGTATAATGAATATACTGCAATTCTTTGAAAAAGATCAAACCCTTGCTAAAATTTGGCTATGACCGGCAACAAAAAACAGACCGTCCACAGTTAAAACTAACCACGTTGCAGCCTGTTTCTGATATGTTAATGTTATTTTTGTAGGTTGAATTTCAATGCCTTATGTAGCCCGCTTAGCCGGATAAATGCTGATACCATGCATAAATAAACTCACCACGTGACTCGCAAGATCCTCAGGAGTCCGCTTGCCTGTCAGAAGCTGCTGGGAGGTCAGTCTTTCAATAACACCGACCAGGCACTCCGCGACGATATGCATATCGGAATCACCGTCAAAATACCCGTCCCGCTGCTCAGCCTTCAGATTTTGCTCAATCATGGCTGCCATTTCCGACTTTACGATCACCGCGTCATCCCCAATAAAAAAACCGATTTGCGTCAGATCCGGGTCTTTCCCAAGAAACGCGAACAACCCTGTCAGCACGCTCTGCAAACGGCCGGTCACATGATCCTCATCGATTCCGCTCTCCAATCTGCTGCCCTCGAGCAGGATCTTGAGCTCAGCTCGAAATTTCTCCACCAGCTCCTTGAACACGGCTTCTTTGCTCTCAAAATACAAATAGAATGACGGCTGCGTCAATCCAGCCCGAGAAACGATGGTGCTGATCTTGGTCTGATGGTATCCTGACTTTGCAAATTCATTAGCAGCGACAATCAGTAGTCTAGCCCGGCTTTCTTGTCCGTTCGCACCCTTCTTACGCAAAGCTATCCAACCTCCGAATCTACTCATGATGTATGTAAGTTACCGTCCATTATACTCTATATCGGAAAGTTGCTGCTACAGATAAAGTCCAGTCATAACATGCACGAGACTTTACATCGCCACAAGAACGTTATAACGTAAAAGGATAACGATGTTTATCGTTACAGCCAAGAAGGAGATAAATAACATGCAGAAACATACCCAATCCAACTCGGTGGATATAACCGAGTCACATAACTCGCAAGACCCGTCTTCCACACGCGTGCTTATTGTCACGGCGGTCGATGCTGAAAAAGAAGCCGTGCAGCGCGGGCTTAACCATGCTCACGGATTTGATGTCATCGCGGGTGGAGTCGGCCCAGCGGCAACAGCTGCTGCGACTGCCCGCCAGTTGGTTCAGGGCACCTATGATTGGGTTATCAGCGCAGGTATTGCCGGAGGATTTGCCGGTCGTGCTGAAGTTAGTTCCATCGTCATTGCGGACACCATCATTGCCGCTGATCTCGGTTCCGAAACCGAAGACGGCTTCAGCAGCGTCCAGGAGCTCGGCTTCGGAACGGATCGGGTACAGGCAGATCCAGATTCTGCCCGCAAACTCGCGAAGGCCTTACAACATGCTGGTGTTCCCGTAACCCTTGGGCCTGTGCTGACGGTCTCCACCACGACGGGAACAGCCGCAACGGCTGCACGTCTCCTCCATCGGGTACCGGACGCTGCAGCCGAGGCGATGGAGGGCTTCGGCGTGGCCACCGCTGCCGCTGCAGTCGGTGTGCCCGTGCTCGAAATCCGGTCCATTTCCAATCAGGTCGGTCCGCGGGACCGCAGTGCATGGAAGATCAAGGAGGCGCTGCAGGCGCTTGAGACCGCAAGTTCATTACTACCGGAGGTGTTACGATGAAAATCGCTTTTTCCCCTTGCCCCAACGACACATTTGTATTTCATGCCTGGGTTCACGGACGGATTCCAGGCGCCCCCAAGCTGGATGTATCCTATGCGGATATCGATATCACCAATCACTGGGCGGCCGAAGATCGAGAACATGATATCTTAAAAATATCCTATGCCGCGCTGCCCTGGGTGCTGGATGAATATGCCCTTCTGCCCTGCGGAGGAGCACTTGGCCGCGGATGCGGGCCGCTCGTTCTGACAGCGGACAAGCTGACGGATGGTAAAACTCCTGACAGCCCTGCGGATTTGTCCGGCCGGCGGGTAGCCGTTCCAAGCGAGCGCTCCACGGCTTATCTGTTGTTCCGTCTGTGGGCCGCACAGAACGTACCCGGAGGGCTTGGCGAAATCGTGGTGATGCCGTTCGATCAGATTATGCCGGCTGTCCGGGATGGAGCGATTGATGCCGGGCTTGTCATTCACGAAGCACGGTTCACCTACTCGTCTTATGGATTGAAGATGATGACGGATCTGGGCAGCTGGTGGGAGTCCGATACCAATCTGCCTATTCCTCTGGGAGCGATTGTGGCCCGCAGGTCGCTGGATCTGGCAAGCATCTCGAACTGGATCCGCTCCTCAGTCGAATATGCCTGGAAACATCCCGAGGAATCTCGGGCCTATGTCCTCCATCACGCTCAGGAAATGGACCCGGATGTCGCCGATGCTCACATCGACCTTTACGTCAATCCATTTACCGCGGAGCTGGGCGAGGACGGCTATGCCGCGATTTCAGCCCTGCTGAACCGTGCAGCCGATGAAGGGCTTGTGCCGAGGATCGATCCTGCGCTGCTGAAGCGTCCGTAATACGGCAGCCTAAACGGTTTCACTGAAAGCTTATATTTTCTGTATTCATAAGAGGAGCACCAAGAACCCGACAACCGGGTCTCCTGGACGTTCCTCTTTTTCATTGTCCCCCATGAATGGTTCTTGTCGTACACTCCTGTTCAGTACTCATTCTCATTCCTCGATATAAAATCATGCAATTGCTGATAAATTCCGATAATCTCATCCATGGGCATTCTCACCAGTCCGCTGGAAGAAGGAGCTACAAACTCACGCACGCCGTCAATGACGGAGTCCGGCTGAATTCCCCAATCCGCCTTGGCTTTGCCGCTGAATTCGGTATACACGCCCTTGCCGACAAAGCAGGCAACCTCCGGTCTGTACTTGGCCAGCTTCTCGCGCAGCGTCTCTCTACCGAGCCTGTACTCTTCGCGGGTTATGTCTTCGGCCCCCCTTGTGGGCCTGGCTACAATATTGGTAAATCCGTACCCTAGCTTAAGCAATTCTCCATCCTCAGCGGCTTCATACAAGCGCGGGGTCAAACCGGATTTATGCAGAATCCTCCAAAAATTGTTGCGAGGGTTCGCATAATGATGACCGACCTCCCCGGACCGCAAACTCGGATTAAAACCGATAAATACAAGAGTCAATCCATAATCCAGATGATCGCTGACTTCATCCATTCTGCTTCCTCCTCTCATCATCTAAATCTGGGTTCCCTTGAGCTTAATGAGAGCTTGATGCGGCAGCGCTGTTGTTGCGTTTGCGTATCTGGTGAATGCCCATCACGACGGCAACAAGCTCCCAGTCACCAAGAACGTCGCTCTCATTCTGCAGCTGATAGGCTCCGGCTTGAAGCCAGCCGCTAATGCGGGAAAAAGAGGCGATGACCCCTCCGGCATCATCCGTTATTTCATACTCATTGGAAAAAGCAGGCGAAGTGATCTCATATACGCCCCGCGATCCCGCATCGTATTCGAATTTTTTCGTAAAAAAGCTCATCCGCATGCGCAGCAGGCCCAGTTCTTCCCCATTGCCGCCAGTAATATTCCATTTGTTCGAGAAGAATCGAAACGACCCGCTGCATACCGGATCTCCAGAAGCGTTATATACGTCCAGCGAGGAGCCGAAAGCGCTCTTCAAATCCAGACTTCCTATGACACTGCCTTCCCTATCCATAATATCTGTTATACCCGAGCTGAAAAAGTTATCCTTAAAATATAAATGCATAGGACTTCTCCCCTTCCTCGATTCCTGCATACCTGTTATTCATACAACGATTTGCAGATTAAATTGTTTCAATTTTTTTGCGGGAAATTCGGGAACCGATCCGTTATTTGATTGTCTAATATTCGAGGTGATGTTATTGGAGTACCTTAAATCTATGGTGGCCGTGAATGATGCAAGCACCGTGCTGAGTGATTGGATGGAGTCCTTCGGCCAGGACGTATGGAACTATGCATTCTTCCTAACGAAACGCAAAGATGCGGCTGACGATATCAGCCAGGACGTGTTCTTGAGAGCATTTAAGCACTGGAATGATTTTCAGGGCCGAAGCTCTGTCAAAACATGGCTGTTAACCATCACCCGCAATCTTTCCCTGAACTATCTCAAGTCTTCCTATATGACGAGGGTATCTTTAACCGGCTGGATCACTTCCAAGCAGACGGAACCCTCCGCTGAAAAAGAGTTTATGGATGCTGCTGCCGTCTCGCAGATTTGGAAGTACGTGTTGGAACTGCCGCCCAAATACCGGGAGGTGTTGATCCTTGAATCCCATTACCAGCTGCCGCGAAAAGAAATAGCGGAACTGCTCGGCATATCCGAAGGAACAATCAAATCCAGACTGCACCGGGCTCGAGCCCGAATGGAAATGATGTTGAAAGGAGAGGATGTCCAGTGAAGACCGAACAAGAGCTGCAGCCCGATTGGATTCAAGAACTCGCTTCTTCTCCATTTAACGAGCCGATGTTCACCGAAGAGATGAAATCCAGTGTATTAAACAACGCTGCTAATGGCTCTGTAAGAATGGGCAGAAAAAAACGGAGGTCTCCAACACGTCTGCGTATTACGACCGCAAGTGTGTTCATGCTTCTTCTAATCGTGGCGGCATGGGGATGGCGTGAATCACCCGTGATTCAACAGCTGATCCCGATCAAGGGTTGGGGAAATGCTGCCGATTGGGCTCCCCGCAGCGTGTACACGGAGGATGGCGTAGATAAACTTCAGGCATTTCCGGGCGGGGATTATGCCGCAGGCTCTCCGGCCGGCGCCGTATGGTTTCTTCAATTGCCTATTCAAGAACTTGAAGGCAAGCATATTCGTATATTAGCCACTCACCGAGATACTGGAATGATATTGGAGGAGCTTCCTGAGACAAGAATTACCAGAGACATGGCTTACGATAAATCAACCCGCGTTGTCTCCCGCTTTGGCATACCACTGGCAGGTTTATGGCGTTTCGACGTGATGGTGGATCAGCAGAAATACGGCGATATCGTGGTCGATGTGCCGGACAGCAGCTGGGAGCCGAGTCCGAGTTTCGTTTCGGCTGCTTCTGAAGACCCGGTGGAGGCGATGCTTTCCTCAAAATATCCTCCCACTGAAATGACAGGCATCGAAGGGCGTCTCGGCTTTATTGATCCGGGCTTTATCGCTGGGCAACCCAACAAATATATGTGGCACTTCTGGGGTCGTGACGAGGAATTGAAGGGTGACTTGCACATAACGGCGGTAAAAAGAAACACGACCGAGATCATTGATGTATTTAAAACTCGTATCAGTCCTTATCCTCATAACGGTGCCGATGCAGCGATACCAACCTCCATGTCGCTGCCCTCGCCAGGACTATGGCGCATTATGGTCTCCATTAACGGTCAGCTGTTCGGCAGCGTCGTTGTGGAGGTCGATAAACCAAAAATTTAGCGATGTCCCAAAATATATGAGCTACTGACCATGAATTCAAACACGACTCATGCCACTTCCTCGTTCTCTAATTGAGGAAGCCGCTACCTTGACCAAACCGTTGAAATGAGACCTATGGATAAAACAAGGCTGCCCCGGTCTGTAGGCATCTACAGAATCGGGGCAGCCTTGTTCATGAGGAATATCGTCATTTCAATTCCTCTTATATCATCTGCCAAACAGCATTATTTCGCGTTCAATGCTTCCTTCGGAACTTCGATCTTGCTGATTTCGTTATGCTTCGAGTAGGTGCTCTTCATTTTCATATCCAAGGATACCTTCTGACCTTCGGCTTCCATTGCCATCACCATGTCCAAATCGGTTGTTGCAGGCAGGTAAGATTCCTTCTGTACGCCATAAATAATATGGATGCTCTTGATATCCATTTGATCCATCATGGCTTCCATCTGCGGATCGTTGCCTGCTTGGCTCATCATGGACTTGGCAAGCTCCTTCAGATTGTCGCCGGAGACATCCGCCGTCAGGACGTATGTGTCTCCGTCCTCCGTAACTTTGAAGTCCTTAGCGAGGGTCTTGAACTGCTCCACCTGCTGCTCCGGACTCGCACTGCTTGGATCCAGGCTATCGCGGATCTCCTGCTCCGATTCCTTCGGAACCTGCATCCATTGACCATCCATGAGCATGTAAATACCATCTTCCGTTATATACTGCTTCATCTCGACCTTGCCTTCCGGAGAATCCATCACGACGTTCTGCATCATCTCCACCGGCTCGAGCGTAAGTTCCGAGTCAAGCGACATATTAACATCCTGCTCCTGCTTCTCTTCGCCTTCAACCACGATATGCTGTTTAACATCGGCTTTCATCGCAAAGCTCTTCAAATTCTGGGAAGCTTCAGCCGATTTCTGAAGAAGCTCGTCAGCAGTCGGAAGAGCATCCTCCTTCGGTTCTTCTTTAGCTGGCGTCTCTGTCGAAGGAGTCGTCCCTTGTTCTGTTGCTGGCGGCGTTGCGGCGTCGTCTGCTGCTTTGTTGTCCTTGCCGCATGCTGTCATACTCATAACCAAAATTGCCCCTAGTAATGCTGCTGTCCACTTCTTCAATCGAATGTCCTCCTAAAATATGTATTCCGAGTTACTTCCCCATTCTATACGATTTGTAACATCGATTGATCAAAATTTCCGAAAAAGGTACACTAGACCTATTCTTTGTCAGGGAGCGTGCTCGATTGGAAAACATTCTGATTACCGGATATCGGGCCCACGAGCTCGGTAATTACAATAACAAACACCAAGGCATACCTTATATACGTAAGGCGATTGCCAATCGCCTGGTTCCACTGCTTGAGGAAGGCCTCCAGTGGGTCATCACGCCAGGACAATATGGCGTGGACCTATGGGCCATCGAAGCGGCCATCGAACTAAAGTCCCAATATCCCAACCTGAAATGCTCCATTCTGACGGCCTACCAGAATCCCGAGGAGCAATGGAACGACGATAAAAAAGCTTATTTTCAGGAAGTGATGAAGGGGGTAGACTTCTATGCACCCGTCAGCAAGGGCCCTTATCAGGGGCCGTGGCAGTTTACGGCCAGGGATGATCTGCTTCTCCGCAAGACCGATGGTATTTTGCTCGTGTATGACGAAGATAACGGCGAAGCCAGCCCCAAGTTCATCAAAGAGCGTGCCCTGAAGAAGCAGGCAGCCGACGGCTACCGCTTTATCAGCATCGGATCGGAGGAGATACAGGCTGTTGCAGACGAGGAGAACATGTCGCAGGACTTTTACTAGGCTCGCTGCTCCCCGGTTATCACTTCGATCCTCCAGAGGAGCTGTTATGTTCCCAACTGGATCGCTCGAGGAATTCCGGCTGGCGAATCTCCCCAACTGGAGCATGCCACATTTCACAAAGATCAATGAAAAGAGCAGGCGTATTAACTAAAATGGACCTGTGGCAATATGACACATGAGAAGCGGTGGAGCATGCGAATTAACAAATACATAAGCGAAACGGGATATTGTTCGCGCAGAGAAACCAACCGATTGATTGCAGCCGGACGCATTACGATCAATGGCAAGGTGTGTGAAAAAGGGGCGGACGTTGAGCTGCACGATATCGTGTTGATAGATGGAAAGAAAATTCCTCGTAACGATAGCGAAGCGGTTTACCTGGCTCTCAATAAACCCATCGGTATTGTCTGTACGGCAGCTGAGCATGTGGCGGGAAACATTGTTCAGTTTATTAACTATCCATCGCGCATTTTTGCCATCGGGAGGTTGGATAAAGCCTCTGAGGGGTTGATTTTACTCACGAACGACGGAGATATTGTGAACAAAATGATGCGTTCGGAGCATAATCATGAGAAAGAATACGTGGTGACCGTGGACAAACCCGTTACGGACGAATTTATGCAAGCGATGTCTCAAGGCGTTGAAATCCTGGACGTCATAACCAAACCATGCAAGGTTTACAGGCAAAGCGAAGATGTATTTCGTATTATTTTGACACAGGGCCTTAATCTGCAAATCCGCAGAATGTGTAAAGCCTTGGGGTACAGAGTCCTGAAGCTGGAGCGTGTTCGGATTATGAATATTACACTGGATCAGCTGGAACGGGGGGAGTGGAGGCATTTGAAGGAAACGGAACTACATCAGCTCCTGTTCATGTTGAACTAGGCGAAGGCGTAACCAACATAAAAAGCCATTTTTCAGCTTTGCCCACGGCGGCCGAGCGAAAACACCGCTAAGGTTTACGTCAAACCTTGGTATCGTGTCAAATTTATGAAAAATGGCTCTGCATGCTGTAAAACTTGTTATCGCTATGCCAGCAAATAATCGTCAATGCTGGTATACGCATAACCATGAGCCGCCGCAACCGCTTCATAGGTTACTTTACCGTCAATGACATTAATGCCCTTGGCAAGCGCTTTATCATGACGAGCGGCAGAGCGGAGCCCTTTACTTGCTATTCTCAACCCATACGGTGCTGTTACATTGGTCAGTGCCATGGTGGAGGTTCTGGCTACGGCGCCCGGCATGTTGGCTACGGCATAATGAATAACCCCATGCTTTTCATAAGTCGGATTATCATGCGTGGTGATCCGGTCGATCGTCTCGATCGAGCCTCCTTGGTCAATTGCCACATCCACGATGACCGATCCCGGGCTCATCTCTTTTACCATCTCTTCCGTTACGAGGCGAGGAGCCCTTGCACCGGGGATCAACACCGCACCCACGACAAGGTCGGCGGACTTCACCGTTTCCGCAATATGATACGGATCGGACATAATCGTTTTGACCCGCCCTTGGAAAAGATCATCCAGTTGACGAAGTCGGCCGGGATTAATATCAAGGATGCTGACGTCCGCACCGAGACCCAGCGCAATTCTTGCCGCATTGGTGCCAACGATGCCGCCGCCGATAACGGCAACCTTACCCGGTGCGACCCCAGGTACGCCGCTTAGAAGGACACCCTTGCCGCCATGTGCTTTTTCCAGGAAATGCGCCCCGATTTGGATGGACATTCTTCCTGCCACTTCACTCATCGGTGTCAGAAGCGGCAAGCTGCCATCCGTTAATTGTATCGTTTCATAAGCAACGGCACTCACCTTACGGTCGACCAGTGCTTTGGTCAGTTCCGGCTCGGGGGCCAAGTGCAGATACGTGTATAGGATCATATCCTCTTGAAAGTATTCATACTCCTCTTGCAGGGGTTCCTTCACCTTCACAACCATCTCGGCTTTCCACGCTTCGGCAGCCGAAGCAACCACCTTGGCTCCAGCCGCTCTATAAGCTTCATCCGTAAATCCGATCCCAAGGCCTGCCCCGGATTGAACAAGCACTTCGTGCCCGGCATTCCTGAAACTGACGACCGTACCCGGCGTCATGCCTACACGGCTCTCGTTATTTTTGATTTCTTTGGGAACCCCAATGATCATCCCCATGCCTCCTTAATGGTGAGCTTTGCCTATCTAATTGAATTGTAACCATTTTCACCCAAACTGTGTACCTGTCTAAGGTATGGGATTGTCCATCCGAATTTATATCTATGTATCCGTAGTATATGCAGGTGAAAGATGAACTGCATGCAGAAAAAAACACTTCTGGCAGAGGGATTATAACGGATTTTTGTCCGTTATATCATCCTCGCCAAAGTGTTTGTATAATACGCATTCATGAAACCATAAGTATTTCTGTTGTTTGACACCTTCGTTAATGCGCAATCAGCTTAACGTTTTTTCGCGATCCTTCCCTTTGTCGGATTCACCTGCGTTTTTGTTCGCCTTCTCCCGGTCGAGCTGCATCTCCTCCACCGTCTTCACCTTGAGTCTCGCTGCTCCTTCATACGGACGGGTGGGTATCAGATTGTCAGATGTTAGCCGTGCCTTCGCTTCGGCGATCGAAGCCGCGTACTGAGGAAGCCAGGCTTCACCGGCGACCAGCATTTCATCGACCAGCTGCCAAATTTCCTTCGGATTACATACCGCACCGACCAGCGGATCCATCATAAATGCCTGACGAAGCAGCTTGTCATCTCCGTGAACCGCCGCTTCAACCGCTAGCCGTTGCACGGATATGCTTGCATTGCACACCGCAGCCGGCCCTAACGGCAAATTCCCTACATGCGGCATGGAAATGCCGTTGCGGTCCACGTAACCCGGCGCCTCAATGATTGCATCATCCGGCAGATTGGAGATAATGCCCTGATTCACCACATTAAAATGACCCCGGTATACCCGGCCGGTTTCCAAACCTTCAATAATGTAGGAGCCATGCTCCTCTCCTCGTTGCTCGGACGTGTACTCCATAGCCGGATCTTTCATCCAGTTCGGGAAATCGGTCTCGAACCAGTTGCGTCCCTCGGTACAGACTCGCAAATATCCGCCCGTCTCTCCGTTTATCCAGCTGCTGAGGTCGATCCACTCCGTAATTTCCTCCGGCCGTTTACGGTACCAAGGAACATATTCGCTTAGATGGCCGTTGGACTCGGTGCTGTAATACCCAAAACGTCGCAGCATATCGATGCGAACCTTCTCAGTCCTGCTGTACTCCGGATGCCGTTCGAACGCATCCAGCAGTCCAGCCGTCAAATCCTTGCCTTGATGTGAGGCTTGAATATACCAAGTCTGATGGTTGATTCCGGCACAGACAATATCGACCTCATGTTTCTTTAGACCGTACACCTCGGCGATTTGGTGATGCCCATGCTGCACGCCGTGACATAAACCAATCGTCCGCACGCCGCCATACTGATTGCATGCCCATGTCAGCATAGCCATCGGGTTCGAATAGTTCAGCAGCAGTGCATCAGGCGCGCTCACCTCGCGAATATCCCGGCAAATGTTCAGCATCTCGGGGATTCCCCGCTGGCCGTACATAATGCCGCCTGCACAGAGCGTGTCGCCTACGCACTGATCGATGCCGTATTTCAGCGGAATGTCCACATCCGTGCGAAACGCCTCCAATCCACCCACGCGAATGGTGCAGATGACATATTTGGCATCCTGCAGGGCTTGCCGTCGATCCGTGGTGGACTGAATCGCAATCGACAGCCCGTTCTCGATAATGTCCCGCTGACACAATTCCGTGACCATATCCAGGTTATGCTGGCTGATGTCGGTGAAAGCGACCTCGATATCCCTAAACTCCGGTACAGTCAACAAGTCACGCAGAATTCCCCGGGTAAAGCCGATGCTTCCCGCTCCGATAAAAGCAACCTTAAATGACATTCTATCCACTCCCTAGCTGCAAATTAGATTGTAGTTATTGTAGCAATCAAGTGGTAGAAAGCGTTATCAAAATTATGACCTCTTGAACTCCTCCGAGTCAAAAATCCTCACTTCTTATCTGCTCCGGCTTCCTGATCACCGTATTTCCAGGCATTGCGGTCCTTCCGCAGCCGATATTCCACCGGCGTGGTTTCCGTATACTTCTTGAACAACATATGAAAATACTGCCTGCTGCCAACACCCACATAATCCGATATTTCATGGATGGGGATATCCGTCTGCTCCAGCAGCATTTTGGCCTTTTCCATTCGAATCATGGTGAGATACTCGGTTATTGTTCTGCCGGTCCCTCTGCGGAATACTCGATGCAAGTAGCCGGGATGCAGATTCACCTCAGCGGCAACGTCTTTCACCTGAATATTACGGTCATAGTTCTGATGCAAGAAATCGACGCTTCGTTTAATGTAGAACTCGCTCTGCTGCACTTCACTGCGTTCCCTTTCATCATACAGCCGGGCGATGCATACAAGCAGCTGAATAAACAGCATATGCGTCATCATTCTGCCCTCAGTCCCTCTTTGATCGAGTTCAAGGACGAGGCTCCTTAACACCGGATATACCTCCTCTTGATCTACTAATACCAAGTAGGGAAACGGCCGATTCAGTAGAAAAGACACCTCTTGCTCCTCACCGGCAATCTGTCTGAGAGAAAGCGTCCTTCCTTCAGTTTCCATAAACCCGAATTCCACATTCAGCATACGGCAGGAGACCGCCTGCTCAACGATTAACCGATGCGGGACATCGGCATCCAGTACCATAAACTCCCCTTTTTTCAGCGTGAGACTCTTTTCCGTATCGCCTACCTTCACGTCAATCCGGCATACCCCTGAGATCATATACATAATTTCGGTTGAATCATGCTGGTGGTAAGGCATTTCATAATTTATCCACTGCTTATAGTAATAGGCGTAAAAGCGCGGGACGTAATCCCCTTCTTCCAACATCTGCTGAAATAAGCTGCCATTCACACGTTTTCCTCCTTTGTCCAAGCAGTACGGAGTTCCAATTCATAACAAAAACATCTATCAACGTCCTTACAAAAAACAGACCGTGGTTAGAAGTAGTTTTTCTTGCGATAGCAGGCCGCCAATGCCTTTCATGAAAAAAAGCCTGGCCCTTAGGCCAAGCTTATCATCAATATGCCAGTGGTGCTACGAGATTTTGAAGGCCGATACGGTATGGTTCAGCTCTTCGGCAAGCTCGGCAAGCGATTGTGCCGTTGCAGCCGCTTCCTCGCTTGTAGCCGCTGTTTCCTCCGTCGACGAAGATATCGTTTCAATGGCGGTTGCCACCTCGGCAGCCTGGGCTGCCTGCTCCTCGCTGGCGGCTGCAATATCCATCACTTTGCCCGCCGATTCATTCACCATGCTTGTAATGTAGGCAAAGGCTTCCCCGGCTTTTTCCGTGTGGATGACGCCTTGATTCACCGCCTCCACGCTATCGGCCGTATTCTTCTGCATGCCTTTGATGATATCGGCAATCTGCTTCGTGGCCCCTCCACTGCGTTCGGCCAGCTTACGCACTTCATCCGCCACCACGGCGAAGCCTCTTCCTTGATCGCCGGCCCGAGCAGCCTCGATCGTCGCATTAAGGGCAAGCAGGTTGGTCTGCTTGGCGATATCGTCGATGACCTCGATGATCTCACCGATCCGCTGGGAGTCCGCTTCGAGTTTGGCAACCTGCTCCCGTACCCGGTTCATGCCTTCCACCGACTGCTGGACGATGCCGCTGCCTTCCGTTGCAATGCCGGAGGTCTGATTTACAAGCTCGGATGCTGCCGAGGCGTCGCTTGCAACGGAATTGATGGCATTCGACCATTCATGGAACAATTCACTGACGGTCTGCACGGATTCAGCCTGACTGCTGCTCCCAACGGCCAGTTCCTCGGCACCAGCTGACAGCTGCTGTGAAGCGGCGGCTACCGATGATGCGTTCATGTTTACTCTGCCGATCATCTCCCGCATGCTCTCCAGCAGCTGCGCGAACACTCGGGACAATGTGCCGATTTCATCTGCCCTGCGAAGATAAGCCGCAGGAACCTCCTGCGTGAAGTCTCCCTTCGACATGAACTCGCCGATGGAAACGGAAACACCCAGTGGCTTCACGATGGACCTTGTTAACAGGACTACGACAGCTGCCATAGCTACTAAGGTGACCACGCCTGCCGCTATGATGGAGATGATCAGTGCATCCGACTTGGCCGTAATCTCATCCATCGGGATAATGATAGCGGCAGACCATGGCGTTTCGGTCAATCCGGTCTTAATCGGCGTATACAGCTTGTACAGCTCGGCATCTTCCTCGGTATAAACGTCCCCTTCCCGAATCGCATCCAGTATAAGAGGAACCGTCTTGCCAGGATATGCCTTCTCAAGCGTCTGCCCCATCAATCCGTCCTCCGGGGACGTTACGATCACGCCCGTATTCGAATAGATATGAGCATAACCCGTATCGAACAATCGGAATTGTTCCATTATGCTTTGCAAATGTGCCAGGGAAATATCGACGCCAACCACGCCGACGGTCTTTCCGTTATCGATAATTGGAACAACGAGCGATGTCATCATGACATCTTCGTTACCTACTTTGAAGACGTACGGATCCATAATGATTTCCTTGCCGCTGTTCTTCGCCAGGAGATAGAAGTCACCTTCCCCTTCGTGCTCATAATCCTCGATGACGGAACGTTCCAGTCCGGATTCCGTTCTTGCCCAGTAGGACATCATTCGGCCCGTATGGTCACTGCCCTGTTTGTTTCTGTATTCGTTATCCTGGCCATCAAAGGCATCCGGCTCCCATAAAGTCCAAATCCCTTTCCACGACGGGTTGTCCTCCAGGTTTCTTCTTAATATTTCATTAACGGCTGCTCGATTCGTTGTGTCGCTCTCCTTCATTCCAACAAAGCTTACAGCCAATGTACGTGCGGAGTTCATGACATCGTCAAGCTCTGCTTGAACCAGAGCGCCGATCTTTTCACTCGTCGTCACCGCAAGCGTCTTGGCCGAATCCAGAGCCTCCTCCGTTGTAGTCATACTGATATAAGTCATCATGCTCGTTAAAAATATCGTGATTGCTCCCAAAATAATAAGCAGCATGCGACTCTGGAGTTTCATTGCAAACAGAGATTTCAAAGACTTCCATCGTTTCATTATGAGTCACCCTCGCTTCTTCCGGCTGTTAAATTCATTCCATTCTTCTTCAAGCTGCGCCAAAACCTCCTCAATCTCTTCCGGTGACAAGAGGTCATCGACACCATATTCAAATAGGTCCTTTGTCATGCCGCAAGTAACCACCCTTCCTACTAACAGACTATATCCATCCAGTAACATAAGCATATACACTTACATACCTTTCGTAACCGAAATTCTCTTGCGTGAGCACGCAAGAATTTTGCGGGCTACCCTGCGATTGTTGTCGAATGGTAGCGAATTTACCTAAAATCGTATCGAAGGGTGTATTGCTTCATGATCTGAATCGAAAAAAAGAGTAAGCCTGTCAGCTTATCTGGACAAAATCCGAATCCGAGAGGATCCCCATTTGCTTTGCCTTCAGTGCAGCTTCTATACGTGACTTCACATTCAACTTTTGAAAGAGATTGGTTAAGCAGTACTCGAGTGAACGCTGGCTCATGATCACCGTCCCCGCAATCTCCTTGTTGCTCTTTCCGCGAGCGATTTCCTTGAGAATACTATATTCTTTATCGGTTATAGACTGGGCTGCCGGCGCGCCTGCTGTTCGTTCCGGGCCATTTGCGGTATCGCGGCGGAGCTGCTTCACGAGTGTCAGCGGCAGAACGACCTCTCCTCGCAGCGCACACCGAACAGCCGTTACCAGCTGCTCTTTGCCCGACGTTTTCGAGACAAAACCTGCCAGTCCGGCCTCCATAATCAAATTAAAATGATTGCTGACTTCAAAGCCCGTATAAATCAGCATTACCGCGTCCGGAGCAATCCGGAGGATCTGCTTGGCCAAATCAATTCCGTTCATGCCCGGCATATGCATATCAATCAGCATCACGTCAAAATGCAGCGTGCTCACCAACTCCAGTGCCCGCTCCGGCGTATTGGCAATCTTCACGAACATATCCTTTTCCTGCTCAAGCAGCACCTTGGTTCCCTCCATCACCGAGGGATGGTCATCCACCAATAAAATTTCGATCATCGTCACTCATGACTCCTTCAGTCTGGTATCTTGCTTGCTTCACTGATGGCGAATTTATCTTGCCGTAATGGATATATAGACAGCCAACCCGCCGCTATCCGACGAGTCGAACTGGATTTTGCCGTTCATGCTTCTGACTCGCTCTTTCATGCCGCCAATCCCCATGCTGTTGAATTGGTCCGATTGCTGACTGGGGTCGATCCCAATCCCGTTGTCTTCATAACTCAGGTTGACTTCATCCGACTGGGTGGACAAACGGAGCCTTACCTCCGTCGCGTTGGAATGCTTCGTTGCATTGGCCAGCAGCTCCTGGACAATCCTGTACAATCCGATCAAATGGTCGTCACTGATATCATCATCGAAGTTTGAGCAGTCGAATTGTATGGAATAATTGGTTCGGAGCTGGGTAAATTCAAACAATGCCTCAAGCGAACGTTCCAACCCCTCCTCCTTCAGAAGCGGGGGACGAAGCTCGTTGCACGTAATTCGAATCTGATAAATGACATCCAGAAGGCCCTGCTCAATCTCCTCCAGCTGCGGGCGCAGATCCTCCGGCAGCTCATGATCCGAAGTAATCTGATTCAATTTCCTGTACCATATAATCTGTTCCTGAAGCGCGGCATCGTGAAGGTCCTGGGACAATCGCTTCCGCTCATTTTCGGATAAATGAAGCATGAGTCGCAGCAGCCATAGGGGCATGATCTGCTGGGATGAACCCAGCTTCTCCAGTTCCCTTGTTAAATCCTCAATGACGCGGAAGTTATCGTACAGAACACTTGCATAACGCGTAATGGTCTCCAGCCATATTTTTTGGGCCTGAATCAGGAGCAAGGGAACGTCGCCGCCAATACAGACAATGCTGCTATCCCCGTTCATTTCTCCAATCTTGACAAAATATCCATCACACATCTCAAACAGTTTACAGAACGGAATATGCCCAGGGCCACATGAATGGATCGCACGAATCACCCCTTGTGGCGGTTCTTTATGGCCCCCTTGGATTTTGATCTGCAGACTGTGGTGGTTTATCTGGATGAGGCTCACCCGATCCGTCCCCAGCACCTTCTTGATTTCCTGTACGATCCGGGCATTCAATTCACTGATCTTCACCATCCCGAAAAGATCGGAGGAGAACTGATCCAGGCTCATCTGCAGTCTGAAATACAGGTCCTCGCTCTCCCGGACAAGCCTTTCTGCCGCAATCCGCTCCCGTTCGGCCTGCTTCTGCTGCGTAACATCCCGAATAATGGTAAGCGCGGTATGATGTCCTATATATGGGATAGGTGTCGTTATGGCCTCAATATCAATGATCGTCCCATCCAGCCGGATTAGTTTGTTGCCGGCGAGCTCCGAGGTATTTCCGCTTGCGTACACATGTTCAACCTCAGACGTCACGAACTCGAGCTGGTCGGAAGGAATCACGTCCTGGAAGGAGGTGCCGTCCAATTGCGCGATGTCCGCAATTCCCAATAAGGATAAGCCCGCAGGATTCGCATAAATATAAGAAAAATCGGAATGCAGGAACATCGCAACCGGAGCGATATCCAGAATATGGCGGTTGATCCGGTCACTCTCCATAAGGGCCCTTTCCGCTGATTTACGGGCGGTTATATCCTCGAAAAAAACTTCAATCGTGTCCGATTCCGCATCATAAAGGGCCGTCGCCACGACATCGACCCGCTCTCCGTCAACCCGTCTTATGGATAGTTCTTCGGCAACAACTTCCCCTGTCCGAATCAGCTGCCTGAGCCGTTTGCGGGCCCACTCCTCATAGGGATCAAGCACCCAGTCCCAAGGATCGGTACCCAGGATGTTCTCAGGACCCGCCGCCCCAAGGATCCGAAGTCCGGCGGGATTCACGTACATGAGCTTGCGGTCCTTGCAGACTGCAATGGCAATCGGAGATAACTCCACCAGCCTGCGATACCGGTTCATGCTTTCCTTGAGCGCCTGTTCCATCTTCTTGCATTCTGTAATATCATACAGCGCCTCTTCCATGCGGAAGCGGGTGGTAATATCAACGGCAATGCCATCCGTGCGGATCATTTGATCGGCGTCATTCAACGTCGGAATCATCTTTACCTGAACCCAGCGAACATCACCATCCGCATGGATGATTCGGTATTCGGTATGAACGGCGTCGCCTTGTCGAAGTTTGTCAACCAAGGATCGGAACAGCGCCATATCCTCCGGATGGATCAGCGTTTCCCAGGAAAGGCCGCCTGCGAAATCATGATGTGAATAACCTGTGATTTTATGAAAAGCCAAAGAAGTATTTTGGATACTCCTTGTGGCAAAATCGTATGCCCAAATACCCACATCAAGCGTAAGCAGCATATCATCAAGCAAGCGGAATCTGCCTTCGGCCATGTCCAAGGCCTGGTGGCTTATCTTCCGCTGATATGCGACTTTGAACAAAAAAATCCAGAATGTCATGGTGAGGGCGACTAATACCAAGATGGTTGCCCCCAAGAAGTAGTTACACATGATGTTTGATGGTCTCCTTATGAAGCATACACGCAGTCATGTCAGATGCCTTGCGGTATACCGAATGCGAGCAGCGAATGAATCAAATGGCAGCCATATCATTTATCGGCAGATCCTTCACAAATGCGAAGATCAAGAATAGAGAAATTTTACGCAGCGATTCGAAGTGTCATATCCGCGAAAATAAACGAAGCAAAATAAAGCCCGAAGCAGCGTTGCGCTTCGAGCTTTTCTCATGAGATTTCCATTGTCCACGACGCTCATGCCAAATCCCACTCGGAGTGAATCTTGGGCACATCGGAAATCAACTGCTGGGTATAAGGATGCTGCGGATTCAAGATAACCTCTTCCGCCGGTCCCCGCTCCACGACTTTCCCTTGTTCCATAATATACAGCGTATCGCTTACATAATAAGCAAGCCCTACGTCATGGGTAATGAAAATAATCGTCATGTTGTTCTCATCTCGCAGCTTCAAGAGCATATCCAGTATCGTGGACCGCGAGCATGCATCGACCATGGAGGTCGGTTCATCCGCAATCAGCAGCTTCGGATGGAGCATGAAAATCCGGGCGATCATCAGGCGCTGCATTTGCCCGCCGGACAGTTCGAACGGGTATTTATTGTGCAGCTCCTCGAATTTCAGATTGACAAAGGAGCACGCTTCCTTCATTTTGCGGAATTGCTCCTCCTTCGTCAGTTTATCTCCCTGCAGCTTGATGCAATCGAGCAGCAGCTTCTCGACTTTATAGAAGAGATTGAACGAAGAGAACGGGTCCTGAAAGATCGCTTGGATATTTTTCCAATAGCGCTTGCGGTCTCTGTGCCGCTTCAGCTGCCTTGGCTTGCCCATATACTCTATCGTACCGCTGCTCTCCTTCAGCAGGCCCATGATCATTTTCGCCAGTGTCGTTTTGCCGCTTCCGCTCTCGCCGACAATCGATATGATTTCGCCTTCATGAAAGGTAAAGCTGACATCCTCCACGGCGGTGGTCTTCTGCTTCCCGTAACCGAACACCTTGGTGAGATGCTCTCCCCGAATCAGGACATCATTCCTCTTCATTTGCATACCACTCCTTAAGCACACCCGGTTCCACGATGCAGCGATACACGCGATCCTCCACGGTCCGGCTCGTTATCTTTCCCTTACGGCAGGCGTCTTGCACATAGGAACAGCGATCTGCAAACCGGCAGCCCTCCGGTACGTTTTTCAGATTAGGCGGGGTACCCGGGATAGCGGCTAGCTTATGGCCTTTCATGCCTTCCTCCGGCACAATGATGGAACCCATCAGCTTTTTCGTATAAGGATGGATCGGGTCAAAAATCATTTGCTCTGCGGTTCCGCGCTCCACGATCTCCCCTGCATACATGACGATGATGTCATCCGTTACGTGATAAAGCAGCGGCAGCTCGTGGGTGATGAATACCAGAGACTGAATATAGCCCCGATCCAGCAGACTTTTCAGCAGCTTGATCACCGCTTTCTGCGAGGTTACGTCCAGCGCCGAGGTCGGTTCGTCCGCAATCAGCACTTTGGGGTTCAGAATGGTGGAAATAGCGATCACCGTCCGCTGCTTCATGCCGCCTGACAGCTCGTTCGGATAGGAGTTCAACACCTTGGTTGACAAATTCAAGGTTTCGAACCGTTCCGCCGCCATATCCCACACCTGCTTCTTGTTCAGCTCAGGGCGATGCTCCTTCATAATATCCTCGACGAAATGAATGATTTTGAGCGTAGGATTCAGGGCATTCATAGCTGCTTGCGGGATATACGATATCTCTCTTCCCGACACCTGGGAACGGAGCTGTTCCTTGCCAAGCTTCATAATATCCGTGCCGCTTACGACAATCGAGCCGCTGCCATAATGCAGCGGTGGAAAATAGAAACCCATCAGGCTGAGCGCAAGGGTCGATTTGCCGCAGCCGGATTCACCGGCAATGCCAAGCGTCTTCCCCTTTTCGAGCGAGAAGCTCACCCCGTCTACGGCATAGACATGCTCCTTCAACCGGGTACGGTAATAGGTCTTCAATTCGTTCACTTCCAGTATATTTGTGCTCACAACACCCATCAGCTCCTAATCTTCGGATTGAATATCTCATCCATGCCGGTGTTCATCATGTACAAGGAGAAGGTGATGATGGCGATGGAGATCGCCGCCGGGATGAAGGCCCACCAAGCGCCGGCAACCGGTGCTTCAAATACGAGCGCCCAGTTCATGATGATGCCAAGGGAAATCGTGTTGTACGGTCCCAGCCCCAGCATCGAGATGGAAGCCTCGGACAGAATACCTGATGCCGTCTGCAGCACAAACGCCATGACAACATAGGAAGCGATGTACGGCAATATCTCCGAGATGATAATGCGCGGCGTGCTGTAGCCGGATATTTTCGCGATATTTACGTGATCCCGGTTTCGCAGCGAGGATGTCTGCGCACGTACGGCCCTGGCCGTCCAGGGCCAGCTGGTAATGCCAATGATAACCGCCGTAACAAACGAGCTGCGCGAATCGATGCTGACCGAGATCAGAATGAGGATGACAAAGGAAGGTATCACGATGAAAATGTTGGTGATGGCGGTCAGCAGATTATCAATCATGCCTCCGATATAACCTGAGGCTAAACCGATCACAAGACCAATCACAGTAGCAAATACGCCGGCAATCAGCCCAACCTGCAGGGAAGTCCGAATGCCATAGATCAATTCCAGGAATAAATCCCTGCCGAAGTTATCCGACCCCAGCAGCAGCTTCGAATCCGGTGGCTGGTACGCCAGGGCGATCATCTCCAGCGGATCGTTGCGGTTAAAGAGCGGGTAGATCAGCACCATCCCGATCATAGCCAGCAGCATGCAGGCTCCGAACATAAACTTTGGCGATTTGATCAATATGCGAAAGGAACTGTTCATATTATTGATCCTCCATCTGAGCGGCCTTGATTCTTGGATCGATCCAGCCGTAGATTAGGTCAATCGTAAAGTTGGCCAGCAGCACGGCCAGGGCGATCAAGAGGGTGCAGCCCGAAATTAACGGATAATCCAGCTGACGGATCGCCGTGAACATCCAGGTTCCGATTCCCGGATAACTGAATACGATTTCACAGATCAGCGAACCGCCCACCATCGTACCGATGGATAACGCCAATCCCGTGATCTGGGGCAGCATCGCATTTCGGAATACATACCTCGCGATCTTGGAGTCCCGTATCCCGAGAAGTTTGCTGTATAGTACGTAATCCGAATTCAGCTCATAGATGGACATCTCCCGCATGCCAATGGCTTGGCCGCCAATCGTAACCAGCACGATCGATAGAAATGGAAGCGTATGATGCCGAAGTACGGAAGCGAAGAATTCAAAGCTGAGTGACGGCACCATCTGGTAATCGTAGCCCCCATGCAGCGGAAACCAGTTCAGGGACAGGGCGAATACATACAGCATAATAATGGCTAAGGTAAAAAAAGGAATGGAATTCACGAACAAGGCCACCGGGAATATCACTTTATCGAATACGCCTTTGCGGTAAGCCGCAACGGCGCCCAGCACGTTCCCGATCAGCCAGCCAACCAGAATGGCCGGAAGCTGAAGCCCGATCGTCCATGGAACCGCCGAGGCCAGAATCTCCGTTACCGGTTTCGGATATAGGCCGAATGAAGTGCCCAGATTGCCTGTCGCCAAATTTTTCAGATAGATGAAGTACTGCTCCCATAAAGGCTTGTCGATTCCAAACTCGACGAGAAATGTCTCATAGACCCGTTTGATCGTATCGCTGTCGGTCATCCCCTGCGTCATCTCAGACACAATCATGCTCACCGGATTCCCTTCAATCATCCGGGGCAGCAGGAAATTCAGCGTGACCGCAATCACCAGCGTCAGAAAGTACCAGAAGAACTTCTTGACGATATATTTTCCGTAAACGCTCAAGCAGCTCACCCCCATGGATCACACCTTGAAATTGGTGGAAAAGAGACCTATATCAGGGGTGCAAATCCGCCAATATAGGTCTTGGTTCAATGAGTTATATCCATCAGTTATGAATCTGATACAGCGACTTGATACCGGCTCCATCCATCGAAATTTGAGGCGGTATGTTGCTGCCGTCCCCTTCCGTCGGGAAGCCCTTCCATACGGATTCATTGACCGTATCGAATACCCAAGGACGATACATGAGCGGAATCGATGGGATATCCTTTAACCAGATTTGGGTCAATTCAGTATAGAGCGCTTTCAATTCAGCTTCGTCCGTAATGGTTGGAATCTTCTCGATGATGGCATCGGCTTGCTCGTTCTTATACCGGCCCCAGTTGTAGAATGCCATCTCGCCCATTGGCGCAACGCCCTTGGAGTACATGATGGTCATCGCGCGGTTCCACGGCTGGCTTGGGCTGACCCCGCCTGCAGGCGTGTTCATGATGATATCGAACTTGCCGGTCTGTAGATCATTGGTCCATACCGGTGCTTCCGGAAATTTGGTTCGAATCTCGATACCGATTGCCTTCGCATTCTGGGCCACAATCTCAAGCGCCGCATTCCAATCCGACCAGCCGTATGGACACTCGATTTCAAACGGGCCGAGACGGGTTCCGTTCAAGACGCGGATGCCGTCTTTCCCCTTCGCGGCGCCGATGGAATCGAGCAGCGCATTGGCCGCATCCACATCCGTTGTCCATTGGAGCGGTTTGATAGCCGCCTGGTCTACATATTTCGCTTCGGCCTCCGTATTCAGCGTTAACGACGGCTCCATTGGGGCCGAGTAGCCGCTGATGGCCAGCTCCGAAATTTTACCGTAATCAATCGCCATAGCGATCGCTTTTCTGACATCCGCATTGTTGAGTCCTTCCTTCGTCATGTTGAAGAAGATCGATGGCATGGAGCCGGGCACATAATAGGGAGCCTCTTTGATATAGGTTTTAACCGGAGCCCCGCCCTCCCACATTTTCCATACCTGCGGAATAAACTGCTGCGATACGTCTACCTGACCGCTCTTGAATGCCAGATCACCCGCTGCATTGTCTTTATAGATGACATGGGTGATATATTTGGGAGCCGGCAGCTTGCCAAAGAGTGCCTGCCCCCAGTAGTTATCGTCCCGTACGATCGTGATCTTCTGATCATTATAAAAATACATTTTGTAAGGCCCCGTTCCGATCGGGTCCTCGTTGACTTCTTTACGAATGGTGGCTAGGTCGTTATTGGCTTTCATCTCGACCTCTTCCCATACATGTTTAGGCAGCATCGGCATGATCTCGATGCTGTCGAGCACCGTCAATTTGTTCGGATTGTCTTTATTCAGCTTGATGTTCACCGTTTGCGGCCCGTCTGCCGTTACGTCCTCGATGTAGGTCCAGAAGCTGCTCCAGTTAATGTCATATTTTTTGCCGAGATGGTAGGTATAAACGACATCATCGGAGGTGAATGGCTTGCCGTCACTCCATTTGGCATCCTTGTTCAATTCGATCTTCAGGGTCAGATCGTCGGTCCATTCATACTTGGTACCCAGCAGCGGCTCCAACTCGCCTGTCAGCTGATTGACCATGAACAAGGTTTCATAGACGAGTTCTCTGGAGTTTCCGTAGTTAATCGGAAACGCCGGGTTTCCGCTGAGCAGGTTAAAATTCGTAGGTGCCCCCCATTGCAAACCGTTCACGTATAGCGTTTCATTTCTCGGCGTCGCTTTCGCATCGCCCGACGGTGCCGGCTCATCACTGCCTCCGGGTGTGTTTACCTCTTCTTTGGGCGGCGGCGGATCTGATGCGGTCGGTGGCGTTACACTCTGGCATCCGGCAGCAAAAAAAGACGCGACCAACAAAAGAATGAACATGGGTCTCAGAACGGTCTTCAGCTTCACTTGTGAACCCTCCATTCATGGAAATGTGTTCTCACTTAAGTGCTGAGTATCCGGCACAGACATATGTTATCTGCAAGCGCTTTCTCGATGAATTTATATGTTCCTCCACTCCATCTGAGTACGAATAAATTTTGTTATTTTTATTCAAGCCTCAAGGATTTTTCCAATTGACGTCGAACTTGAATGGACAAGGTAATCTAGCGGACGATTCGATACTCTTCAAAGGGGTGGGCCTACTGCCTGTGATTAAAGATGTTTTGCTGCAGTTGTTGTTTGCATTGATGCCTTTTGTCGCATACAACATCTATTACAGAAAACTGACAGTCAACTATTCCCGTAATTTCATCATTGTCATTTGTTCGCTGTGCATGCTGCTGTCCATGACCTTTGCTTCGTCCGTTCAAAGCGGGCTGATCTTTGACGTGCGGTATGTCATTATGTTCTTCGGCATGCTGTTCGGAGGGTTCCTGACTGGGGCAATTCTCCTTGTGGAATTTCTAATCTACAGGTTGTACATTGGCGGATCCGGCATGATCGACGCCATTATTATCTTGATCTTTACGTTCCCGCTGTCCGTTCTATTGTCATTCATGTACCATCGAACCAAACACAAATTTTGGATCGTTTTTATAGCAGGTATCAGCTTCTCTATTCTCCCGCTCACGATACTCTACATAAACAAACCTGACTACATCATAAATAACTTCGTATTCAATATTCTAGCTATGCCGGTTCATAACTCGCTCGGAATATGGCTTCTCGTGACCCTGTTTAACAAATCCGTATCCGACAAAGAGCTTTATCTGCGGTATATCCAGAATGAGAAAGCCGAAGCCGTCAATCATGTCGCCGCATCCCTTGCCCATGAGGTCCGCAATCCGCTGACAACCGTGCTTGGGTTCCTGCAATTGATTAAGAGCGGTACGTTCCCTCAGGAAAAAACCGAACGTTTTCTGGAAATCAGCATGGAGGAAATTCGCCGGACCGAGCAAATCTTGTCCGAGTATCTCTCGATCAGCAAACCACACTTGCCGTTTCAGCAAAGAATCGAGCTTTCGGCCCAGATCAAGTCTGTTGTCGAGCTCATGATTTCATATGCTAATATGAGCAACGTGACCCTCAGCGCTGATTACCCTCAGCTCCCCATTTACATTTTAGGCAGTCCGGCGGAGCTCAAGCAGCTGTTGGTCAACTTTATTAAGAATGCGATTGAGGCCAGCAAAGACGTCGACAGAGGCACGGTCCACGTCACCATCTATGAAGAAGCAGAACAGGTGTCCATCGAAATCAAAGATAACGGGATCGGCATGACCCCTGAGCAATTGAGTCGTCTCGGTTCAATCTACTATTCCACTAAAATGAGCGGCACCGGACTTGGACTCACCTTCTCCTATCAAGCCATTCGCGCCATGAATGGAAGTGTCTCGGTTCGGAGCTCGCCACGATCAGGAACGGTGTTTCTCATCACGCTCCCGCACGCCAATATAAATCCATAACATAGGTAATTTCCGCGCGCAATCTGTTAACGATAAAGAGAGACGCCCCTGTAGATACCAGAGCGTCTCTCTTTTATGGAATAATATTTCTTTCGCTGCAAAAACTCTGTTGTTTTTGCTTAAGTGGTATCAGCCTTATTGGTATTTAGGGAGCCAGTCTCCATGCGCCTCAATCAGGTCGTCGCACAGGCTCTTGATGTCATCGATGGACAGCTCGGCAGCCGTATGCGGGTCGAGCATCGCCGCATGATAGATATGCTCCTTCTTGCCGGTTGCCGCCGCTTCCAGCGTCAGCAGCTGGGTATTGATATTGGTGCGGTTCAGAGCGGCACATTGCGGAGGCAGATCGCCGACATAGGTCGGGGTTACGCCGCTGGCATCGACCAGACACGGAACCTCAACGCAAGCTTCCTTCGGAAGGTTCGTGATCAGTCCCGTGTTCATTACATTGCCGCCGATTTTGAACGGAACATTGGTCTCGATCGCTTCCAAAATGTAAGAAGCATATTCATGGGAGCGGTTGTGCTTCAGATCCTGGTTGTTGACCAAATCCTCGCGCATCGCCTTCCATCCCTCGATTTGGTTCACACAGCGACGTGGATATTCATCCAGCGGGATATTAAAGCGCTCAATAAGCTCCGGATAGTTACGCTTGATGAAATATGGATGGTACTCGGCGTTATGCTCGGACGACTCCGTAATGTAGTAACCGAAGTTCAGCATCATCTCGAGACGAACCATATCATGATGCTTCTCCTTCTGCTTCTCGGCCGCGCGCTTCTTAATTTCCGGATACAGGTCCACGCCATCCTTCGTTACCTCAAGCAGCCATGCCATATGGTTAATGCCGGCGATCTTGGCCTGCACGCCTTCCTTGTCCATCCCCAGATTATCGAACAGATGCGGAATGCAAGCCTGTACGCTGTGGCACAGACCTACCGTTTGCACGCCGCCCAGCGTGTTCATCGCATTGGTCAGCACCGCCATGGGGTTCGTATAGTTCAAGAACAGCGCCTGTGGACAAACTTCCCGCATATCGGCCGCAAAATCCAGCATGACCGGGATGGTGCGGAGATTACGGAAAATCCCGCCGATTCCCACAGTATCCGCAATCGTCTGTCTGAGTCCATACTTCTTCGGAATTTCAAAGTCCGTAATCGTACACGGATCGTATCCTCCGACCTGGATGGCATTGATGACATATTTTGCTCCGCGAAGAGCTTCCTTGCGGTCACTGTATGATTTGACGACACAGGTACTGCCGCTGGTCTTCTTTATATTATTCAACATGTTCTCCGAATCTTTCAAACGGATCGGGTCAATATCATACAAAGCAAGTTCAAATCCCTGCAAGGCCGGGGTCTGCATGCAATCCCCCAGGACATTCTTGGCAAATACGGTACTTCCTGCTCCGATAAATGTAATCTTAGACATCAATTAATTCCCTCCCTAAACTCCATGAATTAATACGCTTTCACAAGACTAACTATATGATAATCGGTCTTTTTTGAATATGGAGCAAAACAAGTGCGATATGGACATTTGTTGTTTCATTAGGTAAGCTAACCCTAATTCAACATCCACGATATCGATTGATCTCGCACACGTTTAAGGGGGATAGCGCATGTCTATTTTGCCAGACCATACGCTCTACACGATTGGTATGAATCCTTCGCCGGGCGGTCACGACCTGAACATCCTGTTCAGCGGTGAGGGAACTCCCATACCACGCCACAAAATCGGTCCGATCATTCATGATTACTGCCTCATACACACCGTCTTAACAGGCCAAGGCATCTTCGAGTGTGCCGGCATCGTGCATCATTGCCAGGCAGGCGACACCTTCGTGATCCTTCCCGGTGTTCTTTTCAGCTATGAAGCCGATGATCGGAACCCCTGGCACTATAACTGGGTTGCATTACAAGAAAAAGGCACCAAGATGCTGCTGGCCGACATGGGTGTTACGCCGGCTAAGCCGATTATCCACTGCACGGATGAAGCTGAGCTAAGGTCGCTGATCGACATGTACCGTCATCTCCGTCTGGGCTTTAACCAATCGGATCATCCCTGGCTTGAGGACCTTCAGGCTTCCGGGTGGCTCCGATTGCTGCTCCATAAGCTGGCGATGTTAAACCGTGAGCATCTTCCGTCAAACTCCAATGACGTGCCGGATATCGAGCGAGGCGTAAGGCAGACCGAGAGATGGATCTCGACCCAGTATCATCAACAGCTCTCCATTGATCAAATGGCCAAAACGCTTGGCTATCACCGGGCACATCTGTCCAAAATGTTCAAACAGCATACAGGCATGTCCCCCATGCAATATCTCATGAAGGTACGTATTGAGAAAGCCAAATCGCTCATGAAATCGTCCTTCTCCATTCATGAGATTGCTTCCTCTGTCGGTTTCAATGATGCACTCTATTTCTCCAAGCAGTTTCGCAAATGGACAGGCATGACCCCAAGCGAGTATAAATACAGCCTGGAGAAAGGCTCTACTAAAGCATGATCTATAGACAGGCAAGATATCTAATGCGGGCCCAAACAAGAGCATACGAAAAAGCTGCCGGCATTCCTGCCGGCAGCTCCTTTTTGAAAAGATTTAACTTAAGCCCGCTCCTCATACAACTGCACGATTTCAATAATCGTTTGAACGGCCAATACCATATTGTCGGCGGATACATACTCATACCGCCCGTGGTAGTTCTCCCCGCCCGTAAAAATATTGGGTGTTGGCAGGCCCATGTACGACAGTTGAGAACCATCAGTGCCACCGCGAATGGGTTCGATGATCGGCTTGATTCCCAGCTTCTCCATGGCTGTCTGGGCGATGTCGACCACTATTTTGACCGGCTCGATTTTTTCACGCATATTGTAATACTGATCTTTCATCTGAAGGATGATCCGCTCGGCTCCATACTTGTTTTGAAGCTCCTCTACGATGGAGGCCAGCTTGGCCTTTCTTCCTTCGAAAAGCTCCCGGTCATGATCGCGGATAATATAACGAAGCTCGGTCAGCTCCACATCACCCTCGATGGAAGTAAGATGATAGAAGCCTTCATAACCTTCGGTATGTTCAGGCGCTTCTTCCGCGGGGAGCATGCTGTTCAGCTCCATGGCGATTTTCGCCGCGTTAACCATTTTGTTTTTGGCCGTTCCGGGATGGACATTCTTCCCTTTGCAAGTGACCAGCGCCGCTGCCGCATTAAAACTTTCGTATTGAAGCTCCCCGAGCGGTCCGCCATCCATCGTATATGCGTATTTAGCCCCAAAGGCCTCCACGTCGAACTTGTGCGGTCCTCTCCCGATCTCCTCATCCGGCGTAAAAGCAACCCGGATTTTACCGTGCTTCAGTTCCGGGTGTTGGATTAAATAAGCCATCGCTGTCATAATCTCGGCAATTCCCGCTTTATCATCAGCTCCAAGCAAGGTGGTGCCATCCGTTGTAACGAGTGTATGCCCCTTGTAGCCATTCAGCTCCGGAAAATCCCGCGGGGAGAGCACCACATTCTGCGCTCTGTTCAGAATGATGTCTTGTCCGTCATATTGTTCGACGATCTGCGGCTTGACACCGGCGCCCGTAAAATCGGTAGCCGTATCGATATGTGCCAAAAAGCCGATGGTCGGGATTGGTTTATCCGAGTTTGCCGGAAGTGTGGCCATCACATAGCCATTCTCATCCATCGTGACATCCTGCATGCCGCTTTCCTTCAGCTCGTCCACCAGCAGCTGACCCAGTGTCAGCTGTCCCGGTGTCGAAGGGCAGGTATTACTGTTCTCGTCTGACTGCGTATCCACTTGTGCATAGGTAATGAGTCTGTCGATTACTTCTTTTTTCATAAATTCTCAACTCCAATACGTATGGGTATGTAAGGTGCACCTCTCAAATCCATGAAGAGTATACCATATTTGGCCGCACTCAATCAAAACCACCCGTGTGAACGGGTGGTTTGCTCTGCGGCTGAAAGCCTTTGTTACTGGCCAGCCCTAAAGGGCATTGAATCGTTCGCCAACCGCACTACTTTTTCGGCTACCCCTTAAGGGGCCTTCTAGTTCTTCTTCTTTCGTTTGCTTCCTGTTTCTTCTCCTGTGAATGGATCTATATACTCTTCCAGCGTCATTTGCTCTGCAACCACGTCTTCTTGTAACTGATTTCGTATATACTCTTCAATCACTTTCTTGTTCCTTCCTACCGTGTCCACATAAAACCCTTTACACCAGAATTTTCGATTCCCATACTTATATTTTAAATTTGCATGGCGATCAAATATCATTAAGCTACTCTTCCCTTTTAAATACCCTATAAATGATGACACACTTATTTTCGGCGGTATACTTACCAGCATGTGTATATGATCTTTACATGCCTCTGCTTCTATAATTTCTACACCTTTTCTTTCACACAATTGTCTTAGTATTTTTCCTATATCTCTTTTCAATTTCCCATAGATCACTTGTCTTCTGTACTTTGGTGCAAACACTATGTGATACTTACAATTCCATTTTGTATGTGCTAAACTGTTCACATCAGATGCCATCTGATCTCCTCCTCGTGTTTTAAATTTGGTTGGCGAACCGAATTTATCTTAACACTTCGGAGGATTTTTTTTATACAACGCTTAAGCTATCCTGAACCATACGCATAGCGTATGGTTTTCTTTTTACAAAAAAATAACCGTCCCCCGAAAACCTCGGAAAACGGTTATTGCGAACCATAAAATACGCGCTTTATTCAAAAGCCGGCAGCGCAATCTCGGAGTAGTTATCCTCGAAGAACTTTTTCACTTCCGGGCTGGTCATCGCCTTGGCAAGCTTCTGGATCGGCTCGGAATCCACATTATCTTTACGGGCCACCAGCGTAATGGTGAAATCGGAGTCGTTGCCTTCGGTTACGAGAGCATCTTTCTTAGGGGTAAGTCCCAGCGGTTTCGCGTATGCTGGCGTCATGGCAACCATATCGACGTCGTCGACCGTACGGGCCAGCATGAGCAGATCCACCTCGGTGAACTTGTATTTATGCGGATTCTCCACGATATCCGCCTGCGTCGCTTGAATGCCGACACCTTCCTTCAGCTTAATCAGGCCGTTCTTCTCGAACATCACCAGGGATCGGCCGATGTTGGAAGGGTCGTTAGGAATCGCTATGCTTGCACCATCCGGAAGCTCTTCGATGGTCTTATATTTTTTGGAGTAGGCTCCAAAAACGGCATTATAGATCGGCGTGACCGGAACCAATTCAGAGCCGTTGTTCGCATTGTACTCTTCCATGTACGGCACATGCTGGAAGAAGTTCGCATCTACCTCTTTATGGGCCAGCGCATTGTTCGGCTGCACATTATCCGACAAGATCTGGATTTCAAGGTTGATGCCTTCTTCCTTCAGCATCGGCTTCACCAGATCAAGCACCTCGGTCATTGGCGGAATGAGCGTTGCGACTTTTAATGTAACTTCTTCCGCGGCATCGGGTGCAGCGCTCTCCGGAGCCTTGTCCTTGGCAGGTTGCTGTCCGCAGCCTGCCAGCACCAGCAAGAGGGTCAGCATCAGCAGCATTAATTTCTTATTCATCGTTTGGTTACCTCCAGTTAAAATATAATCGGTGTACATACGTTCAAAAAACAGAATTAAACTTTTCTCTTATCCAGCAGTCTGGATGCCAAATTCCCGCCGAACTGGATGGACTGTACCAGAATGATCATAATGATGATCGTAAATGACATTAGCTCTCCCTCAAATCGCTGGTACCCGTAACGGATCGCGAAGTCCCCGACGCCACCCCCGCCCACGATCCCCATCACCGTAGAGTACGAGATGAAACTGATCGTGGATGTTGTCAGCCCAAGCACAAGGCCCGAACGGGCCTCTACATACAGGAATTTGTATATCATCTGGAGTGTGGATGCCCCCATGGAAGCGGCCGCCTCCATCACTTCCTTCGGCACCTCCAGCAAGGATTGCTCTACCAGCCTTGAATAGTAAGCCACCGCAACGACGGATAAAGGCACCGCAGCGGCCAGCGTCCCCAGGGAAGTGCCGACGATCCATCTCGTGACCGGTATCATAATGACAACCAGAAGCAGAAACGGAAATGATCGTATGACGTTAACCAAGGCATTCAAAATGGAGAATAGAAGGCGATTCTCATACTGCTGGCCTTTTCGACACAAAAATAGCAGTGTTCCGACCGGAAGACCCAGTATTATAGCGGCAGCAATCGATATGCCCACCATGATGAACGTCTCGCCAATCGCCCGCCAGATTTCATTCTGATACTGCAGGACATAGGCAAAATAATCACTTAAATATGGAATGATGTCATTCATGGAACTAACCATCCCCCACTTTCCCTGCACCGTCCATTGAAGACCCGGAACCCCGAGAAGTCTCTCCATCGCTTAGCTGATTGCGGTACGTTCTGCTCAGACGTCCGTTCTCCATAACGGACACCTGGTCGCAAATGTCGTTCACCACGTCCATCTCGTGGGAAACGATTACGATGGTTACCCCCAGCGTTCGGTTGATATGCCGGAGCACCTCCAGAATATCCGCGGTTGTCTGGGGATCCAAGGAAGAGGTCGGCTCATCGCACAACAAGACGGTCGGCGAATTGGCTAACGCTCTGGCAATCGCTACCCGCTGCTTCTGCCCGCCGCTTAGCTGAGCCGGATACGACTTCGCTTTATCCTCAAGTCCGACAAAACGCAGAACCTCCTGGACACGATTCGCCCGTTCGGTCTTCGGTACCTTTGCGAGCTCAAGCGGCATCGAAACATTGCCCCATACCGTCCGGTTGCTGACCAGCTGGAACAACTGAAAGATCATGCCAATCGATCTTCTTGCCTCCCGAAGCTCCCTGCCGCCAAGGGAGGTCAGCTCCTGACCATTCACCACGACTCGGCCGGAATCCGGTCTCTCCAGTACATTCATGATGCGCAGCAGCGTCGATTTTCCGGCTCCGCTCGTGCCGATGATTCCGTGTATGCTTCCCTCCTCAATATGAAGAGAGACAGCGTCTATCGCCTGATAACGGTCACTGCCGCTGCCAAAGCTTTTACTGACCTCTTGCAGTGAGATCATGATAATCCCCCTCCTTGCACATGAAGAAAGCCCGCTTGGCTATGCAGCCTGCGAGCATGTTATGCTGCAACAACTATTGAATCATACCATAATTTTAGACAAAATGTGACACCACTTCTTGGCGGACTCTAACTTCTTCGTGATCAACGCATCCCTACATGAGCATCGGACTTACAGGGTGAATGCAGGATTACATGATTCTGCTGGTTAAGAGCGGCATTCAGGACAAATAAAGCTGATGCCCATACATGCCCGTTAACCGTTCTACCGCTTTATTCAGCAAACTCTCTTCAAAGCCCTCCAAGCCTTCGATGGCTTGGATTTTATCCGCCGGGGGCATCTCCTTCTGAAGATGCAAGCTCCAGTTCACGATGGCCTGTATGGCATCTTCATGCTCGAACTGGCTGTAATAAATATGTGCTTTGTACAGATAGCTGTCGGCATGCTCGGGAACCAGCCTCAGTACCTCGTCAAAAGCAGCCAATGCCGCATCCTCGTCCTGATCCTTGTAATAAATCTGTCCCAGTCTGAAATAAGCGCCCGGATGACCCGGCGAAAGCTCCAGCACTTGCAGCGTATCTTCCTTCGCCCGCGCATAATCCGCCATCGAATAATAGATTCCGCTTCGCAGGCTGTAGAGGCTGCCTTGCCCGGGGTTCAAACTGAGTCCTTGAGCGCAGTCCGCTAATCCCCGTTCCAGCTGTCCGGTCTCCACAAAGCAAACGGCACGAAACTCGTAAAATCTCGGATTCGACGGATGCGCCTGGATCGCCAGGGAATAAGCATCGATGGCGAGATCCCACATGCCCATTTCCTTATAGATATGCCCGCTGGCCGCCAAATAGGTCGGATGCTCGGAGAAGGACTCCTCCTGCTTAACCGCTTCCTGCAGTTCAAGCAGCGCTTCCTCATTGCGTCCCTGAAGATAGAGCACATAACTCAGCTTATTGCGGATTTCAGTCCCGTCCTGAAGCGCGGCTGCTTCCTTCAGAGCCTGCTCCGCAGATGGCAGATCATTCATCTCCATGTAAATATCGGCGCGCTGCACATAGTTCGGTGCATCATCATTCTCAAGCTTAAGCAGCTTGTCATTGATCGCCAGCGCCTCCTCCTGACGACCCAGCCGGTAATAGCTGTCGGCCATCCAATAGCAGGCCAGCGGGGAGTCCGGCTGTCTTGCATACAACTTCGAAATCAGCTCGTAGGCCTGATCCTCCAGACCATCCTCGCGATAAATCCGGGCCATGTCGAAATACGCGCGGTAATCGTCCGGCGCCGCTTCAATCGCCCATGCCAAATCCGCTTTAGCTGCATTTTTGTTACCGGAACGGTTGAAGACCTCCGCTCTCTTTAAGTAAAGCTCGTATGAATCCGGATACCGCTCTATGGCCTCCGATAGATAGTGCTCGGCCTGTCCGATGTCCCCAAGCTGCACGTACAGGTCCGCCATAGATTTCCGAAAAGAATACGCCTCCCGCACTTGCCGCTGAAACGTCTGAAATGCACCGTAGCTGTAGTTGGTGCTGCCTGCAAACAGCGCATATCCGCCATCCGCTTCCGCTTCATACCGATCGGCCAGCTGGATTCCCTCCTGCAGAACACCCACGGCTTCCTGCACATGATCCATCAGATCCAGGGATACGGACAGCATGTAATAATACATCGGGATGGCGCGTTCCGGCTCCTGGATGCTCAGGCGAAAATAGTGCGCCGCTTCCGCCGGATTGCCGCTCTCGTAAAAGGTCATGCCCAGCTCATAATAAGTTGAAATAACCGTGCTCCTGTCCTCTCTTTTAATGCTTTCCTTCAGATCGCGGATCGCCTCTTCATATTGATTCAAATCCTTGTGGGCAATCCCCCGGGTATACCAATTCATATAATTGTCGGCATTCAACCGAATCGCTTCATTTAGATCCTCAATGGCCTCGCGCTCCCGGTTCAGCTCACGCAAAATATGAGCTCGCCGCTCATAAGCGCGATGGCTTCCGCTCGTATCGATCACACGCCCCAAATAAGCTACGGCCTCTTCCGAATGGCCGCTGTTGTGCAGCAGCTCCGCATAGTGCAGCTTATCATTGAAACTGGTAATGGCACTTTCGCCTTTTCTCATATATTTAAGGGCTTGTTCAAAATCCCGCTTCTTCCTGTAATGGTTACCGATACGGAACCAGATCCGCTTCATCAACTTCATGGTGGCTCATCCTTTATTATGTAGATGTTATTCTTGGGCTCGTATGATCTGAGCAGAGGTTTCCTTCCTCTATCTCTATATTATACTTCCTCTATGTCCATTTGCACCCAAATTAAAAAGGAACCGTGCAGGCTCCTCTTTAGGTGTGTATCCTATTATATTGTACAAGGTTACCAAAAATGTCCAACGAAAGAAATACACGCGTTATTTAGTGAAACGATTTGATTTATTCTGCTTACGAACTTTTCCCCCATAGTATGCTGCTGTACCCAGAGAAATTCCCCAGATCAGGAAGAGCGCGTACCAGAAGTATCCCCACACCGCCATGGGGCTTGCATCTTGATCGGCATACATGGGGGCCGACTGAACGCGGCCGACCGCTAACAAATACTGCATGACGAAGTAAGTAAATCCCCATAATGACAACAAAACAGAACCGATGGCAGCTGGTATAATTAGCAACCATTTCGGTAAGCGCAGCCCCCACGGTCTGGCAAAAGCAAGCGCGAAAACGGCTGCCAATAAGGCCAGGGTACCCATTCCCCAGTAACCGATCACATGCGTCCAAAATTCATCAGGCGCTTCCTCGAAATCCCCAGGGAATGCAAACCCGATGCCAAGTCCCCACCAATAATGGGGGAGGCCATACATAACAGCGGCAAAACAAGCCGTATACCCGGCTTTCTTCATTCTTGAATGATTCATATCAATCACCTCAAGCTCATCATACTTAACGAAAAGAGCATTCAGATGACTTGTAGTTTAAGTTTAGTTTAAATATGCGGTGGAACCCGCTCTTGACTCTGTTCAGTACACCTTATGAATCACATCTTCGAAATCAGGATCTTCCATATCGATATCATCCAGCTCGCCCCAGCGGCCCAGCTCTTTAAAAATATCAAGCGTATTCATCTCGCGGCGATTCACCTCAATGGTGACGGTGTTATCCAACGTGCTTGTCACCCGAATCGGGACGGTAAAAGCCTCTTCGCCTAAAAATTCCTCGGGAATTACAAAAGGACCGCGGAAAGTGACGGTAATCACGGTAGGCAGCCCGATGGTGTCTCGTAATGACTTTACCGTTCCATCATAAGACAGCTCGCCGTTGTTAATGACCATCACGCGATTGCACAGCTGTTCGATATCATCCATGTCATGCGTCGTGAGCAGTATGGTCTTGCCGAATTGCTCGTTGATCAGCTTGAGAAAATGGCGGATGTTCCGTTTGGCGTTTACGTCCAGACCGATCGTCGGCTCATCCAGGAACAGCACGTCCGGATCATGCAGCATCGCGGCGGCGAGGTCGGCGCGCATGCGCTGGCCGAGCGACAGCTTGCGTACAGGCGTTTCCCAGAACGCCTGTAAATCCAGCAATTCGGCAAACTGTCCGAGTCTGCGCTCCTGGTCCGCCTGATCCACGCTGTACATTTTAGCCAAAATATCGTAGGAATCCTTCACCGGCAGGTCCCACCACAGCTGGCTCCGCTGACCGAACACAACGCCCAGGTTGTTCACGACGCTGCGCCGCTCCTTGTGCGGATTCATGCCTCCGATCGATACGTGACCCGAGGTCGGGTGGAGAATGCCGGTTAGCATTTTGATGGTGGTGGATTTGCCGGCCCCGTTCGGTCCGATGTAACCGACGAATTCCCCCTGCTCCACTTGAAAGCTGATTCCCTTCACGGCTTCCTTCGTCCGGTATTCTCTCGTAAACAGGGTTCGCAGCCCGGAGAAGCGCCCCTCCTTCACAACCGGCGTTTTGAATTCCTTGCGTATGTCGTGGACTTCAATCATTGACACGTTCCTCCTTTAGCTCCCTGTACTTTGATATTTGGTCAAACCAAACTGCCAGAATTTCAGACTTAAGAAGAGACATACCAGAGCCGCTCCAGCCAATGCGGGCAGCACCCAAACTCCGAGCTCGCCCCGCAGTATGTATAATGACGGGATGTAATTGACTAAACCGACCGGGACCACGATCAGCAGGATCGACGACATCCATTTGGGATACAGCGTGAGCGGATACTGGGCTGCCGTCCGGGCCGCGTCCTCCGTAATATTTTGAAGCTCGGTGATCCGGGTCGTCCAAAAACCGAACGTGGCGGTCGCAAGTCCGATCGAGAACAGGATGACGGCTCCCGTGACGATAATATAAAGCGATTGCGGCACCGCGCTCCATCCGACTTGCCCTGCCGCCATCATGCCATGCAGCGACCACCAGAGCAGAAAACCGCCTTGCAGCACTTCGCCCAGCATAATCCGGAATTTCTGCGGCATGAGCGCCAGCAGCACCGGCATGGGACGGGTCAGCAGCTGGTCAAGCTCCCCGTTGACCAGATAGTGTTCAAGATGATGCACTTCATCCGCAAACGTCCGGTAGAGCGTCTTCGATAAGGTCATAACGGCAAACAAATACCCGATTTCATGCATGGACCACCCCTGAATGGCCCCAAATTTGTAGAGGACGATAGCAACCATAAGAAATTCAGAAATTTGGATCAGCGCCGCCAGAAACGAAGCCAGGATAAAATTGAATTTGTATTGCATGCGGCTTTTGATGCTGGTGCGGATCAGCAGCGTGTACAGAGATAGCCAGGATCTCGTGGTCATCCTCCTTGCACCTCCACTTTCCGTCTTAGGAAGCCTGTTGCCAGCAGGCTGGCCATCGTGAGCAGCACGCACCACAAGAGCGTCCCCCATAGATAGGAAACGTCATCAAAACCCAGATAGATCCGGGTCGGCACATAGAGCAGATACGGATACGGCGACCACCAGGCCATCGTCTGAAGCCAGCCCGGCAGCCATTCAATCGGAATAAAGAAGCCTGCAAGAAGATTGATCATCGCATGGTTGCCCCAATACAACCAGGACGATTCCGTTGTCCATAATGCGGATGCGCCGATGAGATAGTTGATGCAGATCGATAAATAGGCGGCTCCTGCAAGCGCAATGGCTACATAGAGGAAGGTAGATGCTTTTCCGGGTAAATGCAGCGAGAAAGCAAAATAATACACCAGGTAGATCGGGATTGATTTGTAAACGAATTGGTAGGCGATTTGCCCCCATTCCTTGGCCATCAAATGACTGAACAAATGAACGGGACGCATCAAATCCAGAGAAATATGGCCGGTTCGCACGGCTTGGGGAATGCCGAGGCCATTCGTGACGAAACTGGAAACCCAGAGCGCAGCTTGTGTAAAGGCGATATAACCGACCATTCCCTGCGTTCCGTAATCTCCGAGTGCGTAGTCTGCACCGAGACCGATCCAGATACAGGCATACATGAAGCCAAACATCGCGCTGGCGATATTGTGCACCATGTGTGCGCCGCGGTACTGCAAATTGCGGGCATAGGCTTTGGAAGCCAATGTGAAATAAAGCATGAAGCACCTCCGATAAGCATTTTAGATGGCGGACCCATCCACTTCAGACAAGGCGAAAATGAGAGAAGGACAATAGCATACCAGAACGTTCCAGATCAGGCAAGGCTTTTTTCGGAAGGAAAATATGCGGACGATCCGGGATACAAAAAGAAGCCTTCTTCTCCGGGGGTGGTTTCAAAAGAAAACCACCCAGGGAGTTTGAAGACTTCGGAATCGTCATATAAATGATCAGGCTCATCATCTTATACCGCTTGCAACAGACGGCAAGCTTATGGTGTCACTGACCCTCTCGCCCAATTTCCGTATCGGGTTCAGGACCACGGCTAGAGACTGGCTCTGGATCCGGACTCGTTCTGTACAGATACTGAAGCTGCTGGAACGGCTGCGGCTGGAAGAATGACGATTGCTGATGTGCCTGCTGCGAATAGGTTACCGGTTGCGCATAGGGTGCCGGTTGCGCATAGGGTGGCGAGAAGGAAGCTTGCGACGGATACGATGGCGGCTGTGAATAAGGGGAATACGATGGGGAAACACCGTACTGCTGCATCCTCGCTTGTTGATAATTGTATGGATACGATGGATACGATGGATATGATGGCGGTGGTGCATATCCATAATAGCTAGGCGGCGAAGGTTGCTGTGCGTTAAACGGAAATGGCTGGCCAAACGGCCGCCGCTGAATCGATTCAACGTAGGGGGCATGTTCGTCCCGCTTGCCGCAGCCCGGCGGTGGCCCCAATATGACCGTTTCCTTCAGCGGAGCAACCGCTTTGGCGTAATCCTCCTCATTCACGCAGTAGGCGATATGCAAGATCTCCTTCGGAATATGCCTGAGGAAGTCCGACCCATATACGATATCCGGCGTCGGCTTATCAAATATAGTCAGAATATGGGCTTTGTCGCTCAGTGTCAGAATCCAATGGAACCAGCCTTTTGGTAACATCGATACCTGTCCCGGTTTTAGCTTGTAGGTCATCAGCTTCTGGGTGAAGGGATTAAATACGGAAGTCAGCACTTCGCCGCTGATGACAAACACCAGCTCGTTCACATTTGTATGCCAATGGGGCTGAATGATGATCCCTTTGGTCATATGAACATTGAAGAATCCTGTGGCAATGGCCGGCATCTGGTTTTCAAACACCTGGGTTATGTAATTTCCCGCATCGCGTTTATAGTTCAAGGTGTCGTTTGAGTCCGCAAACAGCTTCAAATTCGGAGATGTCAGTACTGGATCCAGCATCGTATTCCTCCCTTGAAAGTTCTTGATCTATCTGTATGCGTAGATGGCCCGGCCTATGTAGAAGGGGATCGCCGGGACAGGAAAAAAGACGTGATCTGTCAGATCACGTCCCTATGCATCATCGGCTCCTGAAACTCGCCGAAATAGTCTACCAGGAATGACTGGAATTCTCTTGCGGCCTTGGACAAATATCGCTGCTCCAGCCACGCTAGAGTGAAGGTACGGTAGCAGGAAGGTTTCTCGATACGCACCATCGCGTACGGCGGCTCTTCATCCCCTTTGCACCCGGGTACAAATGCGGCTCCAAGCCCGGCGGCCACCAGACTTCCCAAAGCGGCAGGTTCATCCACTTCACAGACGACATCCCGGCTGATCCCGGCCAATCGGCAGAACTCCTCATTCATTTTACGGAACGGGTGGCCTTCCTTGTATTCGATGAAGGCTTCCCCCGCAACGTCCTGAAGGGAAATGCTCTTCCTGCCCGCCAATCGATGACCGTGGGGTACCGCCAAGAACACCTCGGCATGGAGGACCGGGATTTCCCGAAACTTGTCATCATCCAATGCCGCTGCCGCAAAGCATAAATCAACTTCCCCATTCTCCAGCATCTGTACCATCTCCATCATCGAGTCAGGCGGAATCTGGATAATGCGGAAATTCACATCAGGATATCGCGCACGGAAAGCTCCCAATGCTTTGGACAGCCGGGGCAGTGCCGTCGTTGCAATGCGGATGCTGCCCCGCTCCATACCTGCCAAATCCGACACCTCTCTCTTCCCTTCCTCAAGCGCTGATAATGCCGTATCCACGCTTTTCAGAAAAGCCTTCCCGAATGAATTGAGCTTGATTTGCCGATTCTGCCGATCAAACAGCTGTACCCCCAAATCTTCCTCTAACCTGGCAATCGTCTTGCTGAGCGCAGGCTGGGCAATTCGGAGTTCCTTCGCAGCCTTGGTCATATGCTCCATTCTGGCCACCGTCTGAAAATAATGCAGCTGAAGCAGTTCCACGATGTTGTTCCTCCTTTATTAATACCCTTGAGTATATGAATGCATGTCATAATATATATTTTTATTTATTAACTATCGATTGTAGAATAAATCGTAACCAAAGGAAAGGGGGAAATCACATGAACGAACAACAGCAACAACCACCATCGGCAGAAAAATTAATACGCATTCTGGCGTTTACGATGATTCTCTCATCGATGAGCGCAACGATGTTTAATATCGTGCTTCCGGAAATCAGCAAGCAATTCCAGCTTTCCTTTGCCCAGGTCAGCTGGGTATCGTCGATTTACATGCTGATTTATGCCATAGGCTCTGTCCTATATGGAAAATTGGCCGACACCTATAAACTCAAAAATCTGCTCACTTTCGGTTTGCTTCTCTTCCTGGTCGGTTCCATTGCAGGATTGTCGGCACAAGCTTACTGGATGGTGCTGCTGGGCCGGATCCTCCAGGCTGCGGGGGCAGCCGTCATTCCGGCAACCGCCATGATCATTCCCGTTCGCTATTTCCCTGCGGAAAGCCGGGGCCGAGCGCTCGGCATAACCGCCACTGGACTCGCCATCGGAAGCGCGATTGGGCCGGTAGTCTCGGCTTTGATCGTCAGCGTGTTCCACTGGAGATGGCTCTTCTGCATCCCGCTGTTGATCCTTGTTACCTTGCCGCTGTACCGCAAATATTTGGGTAATGAACAAGGTCAGGGTGGACGAATCGATTGGCTCGGCGGCGGCCTTCTCGCCGGAACGGTTGCGCTGCTGCTTCTTGCGGTGACGCAGAGTAGATGGATATTCGGCGTAGGCAGCTTCATGCTGTTCCTGTTGTTCCTCCTGCGCATTCGATCGGCTAAAGAGCCTTTTGTCCAGCCCCGTTTATTCAGCAACAAAAGCTATTCGGTCGGTCTGGTCCTCGGCATATTCATCATGAGCGTCGGTTACGCCCTGCCTTTTCTTACTCCGCAGCTGCTGGCGGATATTAACGGTTTGGCTCCGGGATGGATCGGATTTGTTATGGTGCCGGGAGCCGTCGTTGCGGCCATACTCGGCGGAAGAGGCGGCAAGCTCGCGGATACCAAGGGAACGCGTTATCTGTTCTATACAGCATCCACCCTGCTTCTGCTCTGTTTCGCCCTGTTGTCCACCTTCGCGGGCGTATCGCCATACCTCATTGCGCTCATTCTGGTCTTCGGCAATGTAGGTCAAATATTTATGCAAATCTCGCTCTCCAAGACCATCTCATTGTCGCTGCCCAAAGAGCAAACCGGTGTCGGGATGGGATTGTTCTCGCTGCTTAACTTCCTGTCCGGCGCGATTGCCACGGGGGTGTACGGCAAAGCCGTCGATCTTGGCGCCGGCAGCTCCTGGAATCCGCTGAACCTGTTCCAGGGTGCCTCCACCTACAGCAACATCTATATCGTCCTGGTTGCCTTGCAAGCTGGAGTTCTTCTGCTGTTCATGCTGCAATTTGGCAAAGCCGCGGGGCAGCGTAAGCTGCAGCTTCAAACTACGAGCTCTAAATGAGACAAGAACAAGAGATATTCAACAAGCTTAAAAGGAAAAACCACCGGAGTAATCGGCTTCTTTAAGCCTCTCCGGTGGTTTTAATTCTATTTTACATAGCCGCCCGTTTCAGCTGGCCGTAATACAGGTCGCTGTAGAACCCTCCCAGCTTCAGCAGTTCATCATGGGAGCCCTGCTCTAATAAGCGTCCATCCTTGAGCACCAGGATGCGGTCCGCCGAGCGGATCGTGTTTAGACGGTGGGCAATGACAAAGCTCGTCCGCCCTTTCATCAATCGCTGCAATCCTTCCTGGATTTTGATTTCCGTTACGGTATCAATGCTGCTTGTCGCTTCATCCAGCACCAGCATGGAAGGGTTAGCCAGAATCGCCCTCGCGATTGCAAGCAGCTGCTTCTGTCCTTGACTGATGCCGCTGCCGTCAGGCTTGAGTTTCTTGTCATAACCATCCTTCATCCGCACGATAAACGAGTGGGCGTTGGCCAATTTAGCGGCTTCTTCCACTTCCTCATCAGTGGCATCCAGTCTTCCGAAGCGAATATTCTCACGGATCGTGCCCTGGAAGAGGAAGGAATCCTGCAGCACAAAAGCCATCTGCGAGCGCAGACTCTCCCTGCGGATCGAAGAAATATCCCGCCCGTCGAGGGTAATCCTTCCACTGTCCGGATCGTAAAACCGGGAGAGCAGCTGAATTAAGGTCGTTTTCCCCGCACCGGTCGGACCGACCAACGCAATCATCTCGCCGGGTTTCGCTTCAAAGCTGATTCCTTCCAGAGTGTCTCCGTCTTTCTCATAAGAAAACGAGACGTTGTCGAACTTCACCGCGCCCTCCACGCTCTTCAGCGTGACAGCAGCTCCTTCGTCCTTCGCTTCAACCTCTTCATCCAGCACCTCGAATACGCGTTCCGCCCCGGCAATGGCAGACAGCAGCGTATTCCATTGGTTCGCGAGATCGTTCAGCGGTCTCGTAAACTGCCTTGCATAACTCTCAAATATAATGATGACGCCGATCGTAATATGTCCCTGGATCGCCATGATGCCGCCGATGCCCGCTACGATCGCAAAGCTCAAGTTGTTGAGCCCGTTCATCAGCTTCGGAATGAATCCTGATATGCTCTGCGCCCAGAAGCCCGACAGACGAATCCGTTGATTGCGCTCATCGAATTCGCGGACCACCCGTTCTTCCTGGGAAAAAGCCTTAATAATCCGCTGCCCCGACAGCGTTTCTTCAATATAACCGTTCAGATCCCCCAGGTTGCGTTGACGCTCCTTAAATAAGGGACCGGTCCGCCGGGTAATCCAGCGCATCCCCATCATCATCAGAGGCACGACCAGGAATGTCAGCAGCGTAAGGAGCGGACTAAGCCATAACATGACGGTTAATGTGCCGATTAAGGTCAACACGCTCGAGAAAATTTGAATAGCTGAGCTGTTGAGCGTTGAGCTCACATTCTCGATATCATTCGTCAGGCGGCTCATGATCTCGCCCTGCTGGCGCTTGCCGTAGAACGGGATCGGAAGCCGGTGCAGATGCGTGAACAGATCCATCCGCATCCGGTACACCGTCTCTTGGGCGATGCCGATCATCCAGACGTTGTGCAGCCAAGCGGTTAAAGCCTGAAGAACATAGACGGCGGCCAAGCCAACGAGAAAATACAACCAGGCCGCGTCGATGGAGCTGTCCGGATTACGCACATCATCCAGAAATCTATCCACGCCGACGCCAAGCAGATAGGGACCTAGCAATGCAAGGCCCGAGCTGATCAACACCATCAGCAGCACGAGTGCGAGCTTGCCTTTGCGGCGGGCGAGATAAGTCCATATTCTGGAGAGGGTGCCCGACCAGTTTTTGGCCTTGGCCTTTGGCTTGCTCCCCTGGCCGCCATCCTTATTCTTGCCAAGATCAATCTTCGGTCTTGGATGACGAAACGGTTCAGTGAATGCCTTGAGCATGCTGCTGCGCCTCCTCTCCGTATTGGGATTCATAGATGCGTCGATATAGAGAGGAACTTTCCAGCAAATCTTCGTGGTTCCCTTTTCCAATCAAACGCCCATCGTCCAGCAGCAGAATCAAATCAGCCGAAGTGGTCGAGCTGATCTTCTGCGTAATCAAAAACGTCGTACAGGACAAATCCTTCAGGGCATCCAGCAGAGCACCTTCCGTTCGGACGTCAAGGGCGCTGGTGCTGTCGTCCAGAATAAGGATGGCGGGCTTTCGCACAAGCGCCCGCGCAATGGACAAGCGCTGCTTCTGTCCGCCGGACAAGTTGACCCCGCGCTGGCCCAGCATCGTGTCATAACCGTTAGGCAGACGGTCAATGGTATCGTGGATTTGCGCTCTGCGCGCCGCTTCTTTAATTTCCTCCATGGAAGCATCCTCGCGTCCCCAGGCAATGTTCTCCCGGACCGTACCGGAGAAGAGCAGCACTTCCTGCGGCACATACCCGATGCTGCTGCGCAGATTTACCTCATCGATCGATCTCGCGTCCATTCCGTCTATGCGTACTGTTCCCTTCTCTTCCTCGTAAAGCCGCGGAATCAGCTGTACTAATGAAGATTTGCCGGAACCTGTTGCTCCCATAATCGCGATCCGCTCTCCGGGCCTCGCTTCAAACGAAATATCCGTCAGCACGGCGATGTCGCTGCCCGGATAGCTAAAGCTCACTTGCTCGAACTTCACGCCTCCTTGAATTTGAACCTTTTTATTCTTATCCTTGCCCTCGCTTGCTGCATCCTCTTCCGTCTTTAACACCTCTTGCGTCCGCTGTGCGGAAGCGCGTCCCCGGGAGAAGGCAACGACAACCCAGGACAGGGCGGACATGGCGCCGATACAACGCAGGGAATAATTGACTACGGCAACCACTTCGCCGACGCTGGCACTGCCGGACGCGATGTCTTTGCGGCCGAACCACAGGACCGCCATAATCCCTGCATTCATAATGAGAAGAATAAACGGCATCGTTGTCTCCGTTAATCGCAAGGTCGAGACCGTGGTGCTCATCAGCTTGCCAGAGGTACGGGCAAAGCGTTCAATTTCGTGACCCATGCGCACGAATACGCGTATCAACCGAATGCCGGTCAGATTCTCCTGAATGACGCCGTTTACCGCATCCAGTCGCTGCTGTACATGGCGGAACGCATCCGCTGCCCGCTTCATAATCCAAGCGATAAAAATAAACAATAATGGCACGGTAAGGACAAGCAGCAAGCCCAGCTTCACATTCACCACCAATGCCATGATGATGCTTCCCAGCACAACGAGCGGAACGCGCGTCATAAACCGCAAGCCCATGAACACCGTATCCTGAATCTGGGTGACGTCACCTGTAAGTCTGGTAATCAAAGATGAGGTAGCAAACCGGTTAAATATCGAATAAGAGAAGGACTGCACCTTTTCATACAGCTGATCACGCAGATCATAGCCGAGTCCCTGACTCGTATGCGCCGCAAAAAAAGAGCTGGATATCCCCGCTATAAAGGCAATAATAGCGCTTCCAGTTAAAACGGCTCCCCACATCCATACAACGGACAAATCCTGTTTCTGTATGCCGTCGTCAATGATTTTAGAGATGAGCAGCGGCTGAATCAGCTCAACGGTGAGCTCAATCAGCATCATGACCAGTGCCGCAATCGCTGCGACGCGGTACTTTTTCAAGATCGAGAAAACCATTCCCATAAGCATTCCTCCGAGGCTGAAGACCTTTATCATGTTCATACATCAATTACCCACGGGTCTTCATGTAGTAGCAATATTAGTTCGTACAAGAGCTCGATATGTCTATTATAATATATTTTCTCCTAGAACTTACCGACTGATTAAAAAATCACAGTAATTCACATTCCAAAACGCAACTTCTGGCTTGTATAGGAAGCTTTGCAAAGGAGATGAAAAAAAGAGCCTATTCTTCAGGATCGTCTCCTCTCGAATAGAGCTCTCTTGTTGAAACATATAGCTATTCCACCGATTTCAGCGCTTCAATCATATCAATCCGCTTTAGTTTGTAATGCATGGAGGCCATCACAATCGCCGAAAACAACAACGTCAGCAGTGCCGCATAGCCGTAACTGATTCCATGGATCGTGGGACTGAACATCATCGCATCCACTTCTGCGGTTAGGAGCACGAACCGGTGCAGGAAGACGCCACCCAGACTGCCCGCTATAATCCCCAGCACGGTCAGAATCATATTTTCACGATAGATGTACATGGTTACTTCCTTATCATAAAAGCCAAGCACCTTGATCGTTGACAGCTCCCGTATCCGCTCGGATACGTTTATGTTCGTCAGATTGTACAGCACGACAAACGCAAGGGCCGCAGCAGATACAATCAGGACAACCACCACGACGTTCATGCTGTCCATCGTATCACTGAAAGCGTCGCTTACCCCGCTCGTGAAGCTGACCATTGCCACCCGCTGGCTTGCGGTTAACGATTCTCCAAGCTGGTCTTCCCATTCCGGATTGTGATCGTGGTTGTCATACGTCAGCAATTGACTGTTCACTTCCGGTCCTGCATCAAAAATCTCTTCGTAATACAGCGGCGTCATATAGACGTAGTGCATAGCATAGTTCTCCATTATCCCGGCTACACGTATTTCAAAGGGATCGTTGTCGCTGTTCTGTACGGTGAAAGTACTGCCGATCTTGAGATCAAACAGTTTGGCGAGCTTCTCGGTAATGATCGCACCGCCATCTGTCAGTGACAGCATCTGCTCCTGCCCACGGGATTTCAGGACGATAAACGAATCGATCTCCTCTGGAGATTGCGGCACGAACAAGCTCACATCCTGAGTGTTCACCCCGGGGGCGGCCGCAGTCATCGCCTCTTGCGGCACATTTAAAACCCCCGTAATCTCCGGCGTTTCCGCAATGCGCTTGCTATAATCCTCCAGCATGCCGCTATCGCCGTTATCGTCTTGAAATACAACAGTCGCCTGATGCTGCATAATCTTTCCGTCTGAGCCAATCCAGCCGCAGCGAAGCCTCGTTCAGGCCACGCTGGAACGCGGAAGCCGCCTGTCGTAAAGCTTCGCCGTCCAAAGCACCGTCGATGAAATCGGCGGTGGCAGCCCCTAGTTTCGGATCGGCTGACTGAGCTGCCGAGAGCAGCTCTTGCCTCTGCTCGTCCGAGATGACCTCCGGGTCCAAGCCGGAGATTTGCTGCAGCGCCTTGGCCAATTGCTGTTGCTGTCCCAATGTCAGCTTCGGTGCAAGCTCCGCCCTGCCTTGCGCAAGTTCTTGTTCCGCCGTATCCAGTTTGGCTCGCCCTTAGTCCAGCTCGGTCTGAAGCTTGTTCACCCGGCACGGTAGGCTTGCTCGCCTTCATTCAGCTTGAGCTTCGCATCCGTTAACTCCTGCTCCGCATCGGCCAGCTGCCTCTTGGCATCCTCGATCTTGTCCATCGCCTCGTCCAGCTTCTTCTGCCCTTCTGCACGGATTTCCGCCAACCGCTCCTGCGGCATGGTCTCCAGTGCCAGTTCAACCGCTTCTTTGTGCCGGTTGATCTTCTCATCATACTCGGCTGTGTAAGGAGCAGGTTCCGCCGTGTCTTGAAAGGTCAGGTAGACTTCCGTATAAACAGGCAATTTAAAATCTTTCTCCGGAATAACGGCAAGCACATCCGCCTTCCCTTTGCCAATGCCGCTCGTTCCCCGGCCCATGCTGCTTATGAAGAGCGGGCTCCTTGCTCTTCATAAGACCGTGTACGTCAGGTGATCAAACGTTTCCCGCAAGTCCGCTTCCTGGTCCGGATTGGTAAAGGTGATTGAATCCCCCAATTTAAATTCGTTTCCTCTCTCTCCCGCATCGATGACGATTTCCCGCTGCCCCCGGCATTCGTCCCTCTGTAAGCACATATTGATTCAGATTATTTCCTGGGTCATAGGAGAGTACCTTTGCGATCCTCCCGCTGTTACCGAGAAATACGTCCGCGCTGTAGCCGAGTTGAACCACTTCCACCCCGGCAACCTGCTTCAGCTTCTCAATATCGCTTGGTTCGAGACCCAAGGTGGATTGAACCTTAAGGTCCATCAGTTTTAAATCCTTATAGTAGTGATCCGCCGTATCCAGCATATCCGGCCCGGTGGCCTTGATCCCCGCGAAAAAACCAACGCCAAGCATAATAATGGCAAAAATGGACAGAAATCGAGCTTTAGTCCGCGATATTTCCCGGAAAATATCAGTCCACAACGCTCTTTTTTCATAATATGTGTCTCCTACCACTCGATGTTGTCTACAGAAACGGGATTCGGATTCACCACCATCTTCCGAACCTTGACATTGTTGATCTCGATGACCCGATCGGCCATCGGTGCCAGGGCAGAATTATGCGTAATGACGTTAACGGTGTTCCGGTGTGGCGGCAAGTGTCCTGGAGCAGCTTAAGCACCTGCTTCCCGGTATGGTAATCGAGGGCACCCGTGGGTTCATCGCAGAGAAGCAGCTTCGGCTGCTTGGCAATCGCCACTCGCTGCTGTTCGCCGCCAGACAGCTGTGCCGGAAAATTGTTCAGACGCTGCTCCAGGCCGACATCCCGCAGCACTTGTTCGGCATCCAGAGCCCGGGGTGAAATCTGCGAGGCCAATTCCACATTTTCTTTTGTCGTCAGATTTGGATGTAACGCTCCTCCTTCTTCAGCTACACGATTTAAAATGCATTCGCGGTGCGCGGCCGGTGTCAGCTTGGCTTCCAGAATTTTAGTCAAAGCCTGATAGGTCACATCATGGTCACCTTCGGAGTCCTTTAGGTTCCTGCCCTGTTTGGTGAGTCCTTCCAGTATCCGGAATGGTTCGGCTACTTTGCTCATATACACTGAGACTGCATCTTCCCTGTTGCAGTTTTTGGCGCATAAAGCGGCTTTTAAATACACATTGAAATTCGTGCTTCTCGATAAGCGTCCGCGGCTTTGAAGCAGCTTCATCCAATCCTCAGCCATGTCGGCAGCATGAATTACGAACCGTTCAGGCTTCTCCCGTCTCAGCATGTTGCCTAAAACAGCACCTGGCCCCACTTCAATCAAGCACTCTGTTTCCCGCTCATGAAGAAAGCGTATACAACCCTCCCAATCAACCACCGACACGATTTGTTCAGAGAGCAATGCCGAAATACTGGATGCACTAGGATAAGGACGGGCCGTAACGTTGGATAGAACTGAATAACGCAAGGGTTGAAAGGACATATGAAGCAACTCGTCAGAAAACCTCTCAGCAGCCTCTCTCATCAGTGGGCTATGAAATGCACCGCTTACCTGAAGCGGAATCACGGTTCCTCCCATCAAGGCCAGCTTCTCTCCCATTTGCGCAAGCGCCTCTCTTCTCCCCGAGATTACTATTTGCCCACCGGAGTTTAGATTGGAAATGACAACATGTCCCTTCGCGCCGGGTTGACTGCATTCGCTCTCAATCATCTCATGGGGCAGCCCGTGAACGGCCATCATCCCTCCAGGCTCCGTCTCCTGTGAAATCTGCATAAATCGGCCTCTAATATTTGCACAAGACGAACAGCATCAGCGAAGGGAATCGCTCCGGATGCGGTTAATGCAGAGATCTCACCAAGACTGTGGCCGGCGCAATAGTAAGGGTCTACTTCCAGATGCTCCATCAGTACCCGAAAAGTTGCGATGCTGACCGTCAGGATACATGGCTGCGCATATTCTGTTCGCGTTACCTCCGCATGCTCCCTTCAAAGCAAAGCTGTGATACGTTGTACCCGAGCACTTCTGAAGCTTCTTCAAAAGTTCTGCGGGAAATTTCAAATCGGGCGAACATTTCTTTTCCCATGCCGATGTACTGTGAACCTTGACCTGGAAATAACAACGCCGTCTTCATAATCACTATCCCTTCAAATGGAGTTAAATCCTGAACTAGAGTTGAAGATTAAAACTGAGAGTTGGAGGTGATAAAACTGTAGTAAAATATCATTTTGTGGAATAAAACGGTAGTTTATAGAATTTAAAGTCATTATAAGAATATACTCTCAATTTTATCAATCACTAATATAAATTGGTTATTTCGTAATATTTTCCTTGCAAAAATGAACCGCATGTCATTATAATCAAACTGACACAAGGTTCATTTTACTGAAATTGGAAAGGGGATCACCCAATGTCTCCCAAACTAACGGACGACCGAAAAGAGCAAAGAAGCTTGCAAATTCTTGAAGCCGCCAAGCGGGTGTTTGTCGAAAAGGGCTACGGAGCCGTGACGCTCAAGGATATTGTCGAGGAGACCGGAATGAGCCGGGGATGGATTTACTTGTATTTTCAAAGCAAGGATGAGATCTTCGAGGCTCTGCTGGATCATCAGGACGCACAGCATGAACGGTATCTTGAAGAGCTAGTCGTTTCGTCCCCCTCCCTATGGGAAGTGGTTATGACACTCTACTCCCGGCAGTTGGAGGATCTTCTTCACTCGCCAAACGGCGGATTCATGGCGGCATTCTATGAGTATTTTTTGATCGGATGGCGGGATGAGAAGCGCCGGGAGCTGCTTACGAAGCGCTATGAAAAGGGGATCAACCAATTTGCAGACTTGCTTCACCTGGGCGTCGAGCGTGGAGAGTTCTCACCTGAAATGGACATCATAGACATCTCCAGAATTGCAGCCTCTTATCAGGAAGGAATTATGACCCATTCCATCACTGTCGGTTACGAGAATGCGAATGCCAGAATGCAATTTGAGGCTTTGGTCACCTATTTAAAAAGTCTGTTGCGCCCGTTATCCGTTAAAGATATCCATCCGAAGGAGGAGATGAAATGAAGGTGCTTTTTCGCAATCCGACGTTCTGCAAGTTGTTTTTCGCAACATTTACATCCCAGCTTGGATCAGTGGTTGGCACCATGGCCTTCGCCTATTATATGGTTGACAAATTCAGCGAAAAGCCTTCCTTGGCCACGACAGCGGAGCTTATGTACTCGCTACCGACCTTGGCGGTATTCTGGATTGTAGGCGTGATTGCGGACCGATTTGACCGCAAACGGATTGCAGCCTACAGTGACTGGATTCGGGCAGGTTTGACCTTGCTATTGCTCATATTTGTTCATTATGATCTGCTGTTTCTCTGTTTTTTGGTGCTTTTTCTGCGCAGCTCGATCTCCAAGTTCTTTGGTCCTGCTGAAATGGGGCTGTTACAAGGAAGCATCGGACAGGATCAGTATGTGCAGGCCTCCGGTCTGAACCAGATTATTATGGGGATGTTCATGCTCTTCGGCATGAGTCTAGGGGCAGTAGCCTTTCATTTCATCGGCATCGAAGGCGCAATCATTGTTGACGGAGTCAGCTTCTTAATTTCCGGACTACTGCTGGCCTGGGGGGATTTCCCTGAACAAGCCCGCACGCCAAACGGAAAAACCCGCATTCGCGAGCTGCGCTTTTCTCTTATTATCAAAGATTTTTGGCAAGGCCTTACTTACATTATAGACAATCGGCTGCTTCTGGTATTGATTAGCGGATTTCTGTTCTTCGGCACTGTGAACGGCGTCTTCGCGGTCCTCCCCATCTTCGCCATGAAATATAAGCTTAGCCCGGATCAGTACGTCGTTCATTCTTCAATGATTACCGTCTTTCTCGGAATCGGGTTTCTTCTGGGCAGCATCTTAGGGCCCCTTCTAATCCGGCGTTTCACTAGAACACCAATCCTGATATCGGGCCTGTTCATGGCAAGCCTGCTTCTTGTGGGACTGGGCACAGCCGAGCGGATAGAAGTCTATTTCATTCTTGTTCTGCTGGCAGGAATCGCAATTGCTCCCATTAACATTGCACTTGGCAGTTGGATGCCTGAACTGGTTCCCCCTCAAAATATGGGACGTGTGAATTCCTTGATCGAACCGGTAATGATGCTGGGTCACTCTCTGGCTTTAGGCGGGGTCGCCCTGGCTTTTCCAGTCTGGATATCCGTCACCTGGCTGCATTATATACTCGCCATTTGCTCGATGGGTGTCAGCTTCTTTTATCTGAGCACGCTCCCGGCTTTGGTCCGTAAGAATGCTCCTGCGGCAGCCGAAGCCAAAATGGCCAAGGCGGAGAATGTCTGAGCGATGAATGTGCAATAGAATAAGCACAACAAAAAAACGGACCGCCCCTCCGTGTCAAGACCCCATTTAGCGGACAATGAAAAAAGCCCTAGGCTGTAAACTGGCGCCGGTATTCGACCGGCGTCAGTTTATTTAGTTTTCTTTGTGACCTTTCCTCGTTGTAAAAGCGGATAAATTCCTCAATCCGCCTTTGTGCTTCTCCAATGCTTCGGATATGATAAGGATAGAGAGCTTCTACTTTCAAATGGGAGAAGAAGCTTTCCATGGAGGCATTGTCGTAACAATTGCCTCGGCGTGACATGCTGATTTTGGGCCAACCTTGGGCAGCATGTCGTGGTAAGCATGAGACGTGTACTGGCTTCCCTGGTCGCTGTGAACGATCAGTCCAGTCACGTCTTTTTTGTGTTTCAAATGCCTTTTTAAACGTCTCCAGTACGAGTGGATTGTCATTGCTGCGGCTGATATGATAGACGATGATTTCGCCGTTCCACAGATCTTTAATAGTCGACAAGTAGATCCGCTCATCAAAAACTTTGTACTGTGTGACATCGGTTACCCACTTTTGGTTTGAAGCACTTGCCATAAAATCTCGTTGCAACAGATTTTCTGCAACACGGCCATCCGTACTGCTGCCTCGTAGCTTGTCCGATGGATATACTTTCGACGGATGATGGCCTGGATGCCTAGCTCTCTCATCAGACGCAGTACCTTCTTGTGATTCACGACATGCTGATATTGGCGGTACAACTCGTCTTGTATACGGCGATACCCCACCGTCTTATTACGCTGTTCGTAGATCACAAGAATCTTGTGTTTCAACTCATAATCTGGATCGTTGTCTTTACGCTTGAGGTAGTCGTAGTAACCGCTTCGACTTATACCTAAATAAGTGCACAGTTCCTTTACGCTTCGTTCACCTTTGAGCTCATCAACGACGATGTATCTATTCCGCGCACCTCCCGATTCAAGATTTGCAACCACTTTTTTAAGACATCTACCTCCATTTGCAAGCGTCTAAGCTCACGTTCCTGCTCAGTTTCCATCCGAAAAGGGTTACCGCGTCTGTCTTCAAAGCTTGCCTCACCATGTTCACGATATTTCCTCATCCACTTTTAAACACGATCTTTATCGTGTATTCCTAAGTGATCCGTTATCCTTCTGTAACTCCATCCCTCACTAACATGCAGTCGAATTGCTTCCACCTTCAACTACATGCGAAGTATTTCGACCGATTTTTCAACGCTTTTCCATTCAAAATACAGCCAGACTTCATAATACCCACAAAATAATTCTCTGAGGAAGTTCCCTTACATTCTTTCAATATAAATGCATAATGCCCTAAAGTAGAGTATATATACTAACATTATATACTCATCTAAAGGAGAGTATAACTTATGCGCACACCTGCGTTCCGACTTGCGTGAACCTCAAAAATACCGGCTTTGGATATACGTTATCTTTAATAAGCGGTAAATATAATATGATTATTATGTATTGGCTGGCTGAAAATAAAGTTCTGCGGCATAATGAGTTGAAACGATGCATCGGGACGATTTCTTTTAAAACGCTAAGCATCATGTTAAAAGAGCTGGAAGCCGATGGCCTGATCATACGCGAGGAATTTCCCCAAGTCCCTACCAAAGTGGAATATTCGTTATCTGAACGTGGTCTTTCTCTCATTCCGATGTTAAATATGATGTGCGATTGGGGAGAGAATCGGTGCGCCAGTAACGGAAACTGTTCAGGTGGCGGCGCAGCCGGCTAGATAACTATTTGGTTAAAATCAAAAGAAGTATCTCCGTACTAAGGAAATACTTCTTTTTTATGTGGATCTACCTCAAAATCAGTGCTGCTTCCTCAAGCAACGGACTCCAGTAACCTTATTGTGTATAATTTTAACCATTCATGAAGATTAGGGACTCTAGTGATCCTATAGGCAGAAATCCACTTCAAAATTCACTGTTTTGGAGCAAATTGAGTCACCTGAGTCCACTTCCTGTTCCAGGAGCAGCCTCATGTGCAAATAACGACTATACGGTCCGTTAGCTCCTCATCGACTTTTCCAGCCCAAGACAACATGAGGACTAACAACATCGCAATAGCACCCAAGCGCAATCCTGCTGCACGGGCTTTATACACCCCATTCGTCTTCATGTCAATCGATATGTCCGGTCAACTCCGCTGCCGGGATATCCTTGCCCTCGACCCAATCCCTGAACGAAAAATCAAGCGCGCTGCCCTGAGCAAGCGAAGTCATGACTCTTCCTTCTTCGAAGGAGTACGAAAAGGTATGCAGCGTTCCGAACAAATCGTGGTAATCCGTAAAAAAAATCGGGGACTTTCGGTCCTTAAACAAGCCGAAAGCCTCGGTCTGGGTTAACTGTTCCGCATCCAAGCTATCGATATAACGTTTACGCCGAAGGGAATGCTCGATGGATGGCCTGTTTTTGCCCGTCAAAGCCTCATAATGGTTAACGCAGGCGATCGCCGCCTCCCCGCCCGCACGGGTAATCACTTGATCCGGACTTGCTTCCACAACGGCCATGTTCCCTCGTGCATCCCCTATGGAATAGTTATAACAAGCCGCATGGGGAATATGGCGCAGCATGTAGGACGCTTCTTCTACTGTACCGCATGACTCCAATATCATCCGAACGCCGACCCATGACGACAGTCCCGTCCCGTATCCGTCAAAGCTGACAAAATGCAGCCCGGCGGCAAGCCCTTGCTCATTCACCCCGTCATGCCTGCCTATTGCCTGCAAATTATAGCCTGCACTCGCTAAGCCTTGATCGGCTTGAGCCACTGTAAAATAACCATCGTAAAACGCAGGCGTAAAATCGTAATTTCTTACGTAATACGAAGCCGTGATCATCGCCGAGCATCCCATGGCCGCGATTTTCGGGACGTCATATCCGCCGAGAAGCGCCGCTGCTTTGGAAAAAGGCATTTCCAATCCTTCCGCCAGCCCTTCAAGCTCTGATAACAGCTGCGGGGCAAACTCATTATAAATGCTCTTCAGTTGTTCTGTGTCGATCTCCGGCTTGGTAACCGCTTCGAAAGCTTTTAATATCGGTTGATTTCGCAGACGGCGACCCAGCTTAAGCCCGTTATGATAGTTATCTTCTCTAAGCTGCAAGATGTGTACCGTGTAATCCGGCATTTTAACCCCTCCACCCAAGCGGTTTCCATATGGTAATATATCCCTAACCCCGATTATAGATGCAATTCATCCATCTTCCAATAAAAAAGCTCCGACCCGGCATGTTTACATGCTGGGTAGGAGCAGATTGTTATGCGCGCGGCAATTGTTTAAATACTTGAACGTATTGCTCGTATTTTTCGGACCAGGCGTCTTTGCGCGATTCAAGCGTTCTGCCATCCAGCAGTGCTTCAATGGCGTCCAGACATACGTCCCAACCGGCAATATCCTTCGGTGTATGATCCGTAATTTTCGTTATCGTCTCGATCAGTACCAGACGACAGCCTTCGGCCTCGGGATGCAGCTCAAAACGCACCCGGTCCTCTCCCCACATATACTCCAGTACCGATAACTCCCGATAATCCGTAATTTCAAATTCTTCGAACGTTCCATCCTGCATGTCAAATGTAATTCTTCCGCCTTGGCGCAAATCTTCCACCTTCAGCTCCGAGAACCACTGCGTGAGCTTGTCATTATCCGTCAGATAGGACCACACCTTCTCAACCGAATGCTTCAGGCGGCGTTCAAATCGGACGGTCGTTCCGAACTCGTCTTGCTGTACTACTGCCAGCATTTTTCATCCTCCTTAGGAATGTTTTATTCAAAAATAGATCTTCCGATCAAAAACTACATCAGGATGTTTAAGGAGATTCATCCTCATCCAGCAATCTCTCCAGATCATCCAGCTTATTCGTCCAGAACTGCCGGTAAGGCTCCAGCCAGTGGTGGATTTCCTCCAGAGGCTTGGCATTCAGGCTGTACACATGCCTTTGTGCCTCTTTCCGCAGCGAGACAAGACCGGCTTCCCGCAAAATGCGCAAATGCTTGGATACGCCTGGTTGGCTGAGCTGCATGAGATCTACAATCTCGCCCACCGTGCACTCTTTCACGCGCAGATAGTCCAATATCGTCCTGCGGTTCGGTTCTGCCAATACTTCAAAAAGGTTATCGTTCAACATGTTTATTATATTACTATATAGTTATATTTCCGTAAAGTTATATACAAAGATGGACGCGATCTTTGAACAAACATAACGCCTTCCTTATAATGAATCTATTGATGTTTGAAGGAAAGGAATGACGGAAATGCCCGATATCACTTTTTTGCGTGATCCTGACCTGCCGTTTCTCGAAATCAAAGAATGCGATACGTTAGACAATCTTTCTTATAAGAAGCATTTTCACGAAGAAATTTCCATTGGCCTCATTGAAAAGGGAGCCACCCGCGTATGGTCGGCCGGGAAACGGTTTGAGGCTGCCCAGGGGCATATTGTGCATTTTCCGCCGCTGCTCCCTCATGCCTGTCATCCCGAGAATCCTGCAAACTGGAAGTACACGATGATTTTTGTCCATCCCCGGTGGCTCGGTCAAACCTCTTCGGACTATGATTCCAAATACCATCAACCCCATATGCCCATCCTGCATCCGAAATATCAAAACGAACGATCCCGGCATCTGATCCATTCCTGCAGGACACTGCTTCAGCAAAATGCCACCCCCCTCGAAGTGGAGTCCATGCTTATGGCATTAATGCGGGAGACGGGTCTCCTTCAAGAGGAAGCCGCTATGGCGTCTAGCGGCAGCGCTCATCAATCCCCGGCTATTCTGCGTGTGAAGCAGTATCTGGATCATCATTATAAAGATCGCATTACACTTGATATTCTGCAAGGCATCTCCGGGATCAGCAAATTCCACCTGATTCGTTTGTTTGCAGAATCCTATCATTTAGCTCCCCACGCTTATCAGAATTTATTGCGCATCAATTATGCGAAAGAACAGCTGCTGCAAGGAAAAGCCATAGCCGACGTTGCTGTGGAGACCGGGTTTTACGATCAGAGCCATTTCACAAGAGCTTTTGCCGGGTGCGTAGGGACAACGCCTCTTCGGTATGCAAAAGCAGTGACATCTTAAATAAACCGCAATTTTATACAAGACCCCCTCGCATAAACGTTGATAGAATCACGGAAGATCTTAATCATGCGAGGTGTTTAACTTGAACGATTCATTATCGGAACTGGCTTTTGCTGACGCTTTGAAGTCTCTTGCCCGTAACCTACAACTCAAACAGTACGTCCAGCAATCCACCGAATGGTATCCGATCCTACTGCGTGCAGCAGAGCGTTTTGTCACGGGCGACGTGTTGGAACAAGGCTTGTTCATCCGAGATAAACTGGATACCCGGGGTTATTGGACTTCGTTGGAATATATCGGGGAGAACACGCTGACCGAAGCGGAATGCACGCAGGCTTTCCTGGAGTTCTCCCGGTTAATTAAGGCCTGTGCCAAAGACAGGCCGGGAACCCGAATATCACTCGACCTGTCCCATATCGGATTATCGGTAGACGAGGGTTTGGCATACCGGCATCTTCTCGGACTGGCTGGCCAAGCCGAGGAAGCCGGATTGGAGCTGGTCATCAGCATGGAGGAATCCGCCAAAACGGATGCCATCCTTAAACTGCACAGAAAAATCTCGGCCCAATTCACGAATGTCGGTATTACTTTGCAAGCGCAGCTCCCGAGAACGATGGAAGATCTCGAAAGAATTCTTTCCGACAGCCCCGGCACGATCCGCATCGTGAAAGGCGCTTATCAGGAACTAGAGGGGCACTATATTCCCCGTTCCGAGATGCTGACTTCGAGATATGTACAAATGGTGGATTTATGCGTTCAAGCAGGCAGGCCCGTATCGGTCGCCACCCATGATGAAAGGATCCTGCGGCATATGACCAGCAACAAAATGTATCGCGACTCAGCCGTCGAGCTTGAGATGCTGTATGGCATACGCCCGAACCTTTCCAGACAAATGAAAGATGACGGCTTCCCTATTCGGATTTATCTGACTTACGGTGAGGAATGGTTTCTGTACCTGTGCCACCGGATCGCCGAGCACCCGCCGAATATATATGATGCAGTGACCCGGTCGATCCTGGGCGGCACCGATACAATTAAACAATATTGATCAACATAGCAGCAGGGAAGAAACGGCAGAAACACGCTGTTTCTTTCTTTTTTATGACCAGGTACTAAAAAATATTTTCGGATTGCCGATGTTATAGTTGAAACTTTATTCCAGGCCAATGCGTCATATTGTAGAGGAAAATAATAACAAAGCTAAATTTCAGGAGGTTGAGTGTGTGAAAAGAATATGGACTGCCTTGCTAGCAGCTATACTGTTAATCCCCATGACATTCCAATCGCAGGTACAGGCGGCAGTGAACATCAGCGTCTTGATTGACGGCGTCAAGCTGTATACGCCTCAAGCGCCTGTCATGATCCAAGGACGCGTTATGCTTCCGATGAGATCCATCTTCGAAGCCTTGGATGCATCGGTCAAATGGAATCAAAAAACGAAAACCGTCACAGCGACCAAGGATGGCACAACCGTCATTCTAAAAATCAACTCCAAAACGGCCACCATCAATAACAAGACGGTTGCGCTGGATGTTCCGGCAAAAAACTTAAAAGGCAATACCATGGTGCCGGTACGCTTCGTAAGTGAAGCCCTTGGCCAAAAAATCGGCTGGAATTCCAAAACGAAAACGGTCACCGTCAAAACAACAAACAATTCAGGCGGCGGCGGAAATAATACCGGTATCGTGCCGGTGAATTATGTGACGCTTCGGGACATCGGCAATGCCGGAGACGGCCGCGATCTGCAGGTCAGCTTCTCCAAATCATCCACCGAGGCTTTAATTTCGCATTACCGTGTGATGATTGTAAAGCAGTCCAAGACGTTAAACCAATCCGAGGCACAGCGCGTGTCCTCGGCAGCTTACACAACGGTGTACCCGTCCGGCTCGGATCCAACTCTGACCCTCACGTCGGGCTCAAGAGATGTGGATAATGATCTGATCCGCGATAACCAGGCTTATAAAGCCTACGTATTGGCAGTCAGCAAAACAGGCGGCACGTATGCCCTTTCCTCGGCTTCGCCGTCGTTGACGCTGACCAACACCAATTCAGTAAATGGAGCAACCAACGTGAAAGCAAGCGATGTGAGCGACTACGGCGATGGCCGTGATCTGCAGGTCAGCTTCACGCGTGCTCAGAATGAGAGCAATGTAACCAACTATCGTGTGTTTGCGGTAAAAACGAAGGATGCTGCCAAGTTTAATCTGGCGGCTGCCAAATCAGTTCAAAGCCAAAATTACACGACGGTAAGCAAAACCAGCACGACGAATACATCGTTGTCCACGACGCTGAGTTCTTCCGCTCGTGATACGTCAGGCGAGCTTATCCGCAGCGGAGTCGCTTACACCGTGTTTGTCCAGTCTGTGAGCAGCAATGAGAACGTGCTTGCAAGCAACCTGTCTTCAGGTTCGTCTTCCATCACCCTCAGCACGGGAACCGCAACGGTTCCATCCATTACGCAGGTGACAGATATCAGCGATTATGGTGATGGCCGTGATCTTCGCGTGAGCTTTAACAAGGTATCCAACGAGTCCGGCATTCATTCTTATCGCGTGTTTGTGGTAAAGGACAGCAATTATAACAGCTTCAACTTAAGTAAAGCCAATACCGCCTCCAGCTACAACTACTATACCCATGTCAACAAAACCGGCAATAACATTAACAACTTGACGCTGGCATCGGGTGCCAGAGATGTGGATGGAGCAACGATTCGTAGCGGCGTGTACTATCGCGTATTCGTTATGGCCGTAGACAAAAATAACAACAACAATAACGTTCTGTCCGCCCCATCAAGTTCCATCATCTTGAGTTCCAGCTACAATGTGGGCGCGGTTACCAGCCTGTCTGTCACCGACGTGAACAACTACAATGACGGACGTGATCTGCAGGTGTCATTCTACCGCCCGTCCGATCAATCGAATATTAGCCATTACCAGGTATTCGTCGTAAAATCATCCGATAGTTATTTTGACCTGCACAGAGCAACCAACTTAAACAGCTATTATTATACGCAAATCAGCAAGAACAACAGCAGCAGCAACTACATGACGCAAGTGCTGAATTCAAGCAGCCGCGATATCGATGGAGAGCTGATTCGCAATGGCGTCAGCTATCGCGTATATGTCCTGTCCGTAGGATATTCGACCAGCAACAGTGCATTGTCTGATTATGCATCCATTACGCTTGGACACAACAATCAGAATGTAAACCCTGTTTCTACGCCAACTTTGACACTGAACGGCAACAACGGAAACGGAAGCGATCTGAGAGTCGCCTTCAGTCACGCTTATGGCGAAAGCTACATCGATCATTACCGGATTCTCGTTGTGAAGTCAAACCAAAGCCTGAACGTGTCGCAAGCTTACAACAACGGGAATTACACCACGGTTAACAAAACCGGTGGCACCATCACTCGGGATTTGACTAGCACGACCAAGGATTCCGACGGGGATCTCATTCAAAGAGGTTCAAGCTACCGCGTGTACGTCTTATCTAGAGGCAACAGCTATTCGAATTACAGCAATGCTCTTTCATCGGTCTCTAATGCCGTGACGATTCAAGGCGTGACCCAGGTAGCAGCAGTAACAAACGTTACAGCAGCTGATAATGGCGACAACAATAACGCAAGCGACTTGAAAGTATCGTTTACCAAGGCTCCGAATGAATCCAACATCAAGGAATACCGAATCATGGTCGTGAAGCAAGCAAACGCTGGCAGCTTTACTGAAGCGCAAGCTAAAAATGTACCTTACTTCGACAGAGTACCGATCGGTTCCAATTTTGAGGATGTTCTGAGACCTACAACAAGAGATGTTAACAATGAGCCAATTCGCAATTTGGTGGATTATCAAGTATTTGTATTGTCCGTAAGCAACAATGGTTCAATAAGCAATGCCCTGTCGGCACCATCTGCGCCGATTAAGCTTACGGGTACCGCTGTAACGGTTCCTTCGGATGTGTATGCCGGGATTGAAAGCACCAACGGGAACAGCAGTGACATTGTTGTCAAATTCAATCCTTCATCAGGAAGTGTTAAAGAATACCGAATCATGGTTGTACCGGCTAACCAGAGTTTTGGATTAGACGATGCCAACAAAATCACCAAGGAACATTTGTATACGAAGGTAGATCCATCTCCTAACAGAATCGAGCACAAAATGTCCGCCGGTTTAGCGGACGTCAACGGTGCAGCTATCGTAACTGGTACTAAATATAGAGTTTACATCCTTGCTGTAGCTGATGGCACCGTTTCTACCAACAACAACATCTCCAATTCTTCTTCGGAGTTCGAAATCCCGAATCCGACCCGAGCAACAGGCGTTACAGCCAAGTTGGATGCAAGCGGGAAGCTTCAAGTCGATTTCAAGAAGGCGATCGATGAACGCAGCATTACGGCATACCGCCTGTTGTTTGTAGAGAAAAATAGCATTAAGGCCTTCGATCTGAAGACAGCGACGGAAGCGGATGCCAAAGTCAATACCAATGTAACCATAAAACCCGATGGCAAAGATATCTCGGCTCTGATTGAAATCCCTGCCAAAGATGCCTTCGGTAAAGACATTAAAGACAATACGGAATATGCCGTTTATGTCCTGTCCGTACTGTCCAAAGACAAGAAAATCGCTTCGAGTGCTCCATCCGCAACACCTTTATCCGAAGCATCCAAAACACTTGTATTAGTTAAAAAACCTTAGTCGAAGGTAGAATACCAACCTTCTCTAACATAAAGAGCTGACCCTCATGTCAAACTTGACCATGAGGGTCAGCTCTTTTTTTATCCCTTTCCACCCATCAAGCCCTCTCCAAAACTACCTGCATCTTATAACTAATTTTCACATGATTTTATGACGAATTGTCCGGGTACTTCCAAATGGGAAAATATGATAATTTATAAATTAGAAAGCGCTTTCAAGATACAATTGGAGGTGAACGTCTGCACTTAATCCTTTTCGTAACAACTAGAACCTCAACACCCGACAGATACCTCACACGAAGTCACTCTAGTTAAAACATCGATTTACAACTTCATTACAAAAGGAGATGCTAATGATAAACCTGAATAAGAAATCCCTATGTTCCTTGGCACTTATTGCTGTTCTAGTCCTTTCACTATTCCCATCTTTCGCATCCGCTGCGAAAAACGAACATTCAAGATCTCCAAAGAAAAATCCCCAAGCCTACGTCCATGATATGCAGCCAGGCTGGAACCTTGGCAATTCGCTGGATGCCGTGGGGGCTGACGAAACAGCGTGGGGAAATCCGCGTATCACTAAAGCCCTGATCAACCAAATCGCGGCACAGGGATATAAGAGCATCCGCATTCCGGTAACCTGGAACAATCATATCGGCAACGGGCCGAACTATACCATCGACGCCGCTTACATGGACCGGGTACAGGAGGTTGTCGATTGGGCGCTTAAAGCCGATCTGTACGTCATGATTAATGTCCATCACGATTCTTGGCTATGGATCAGCCATATGGAGAACAATCGCAATGAGGTCGTTGCCAAGTACAACGCCGTGTGGACTCAAGTTGCCCATCGCTTCCGGAACCATTCCAACAAACTGATGTTTGAAAGTGTCAATGAACCTCGTTTCTCGGATGGCGGGACCACCGATGAGAAGAAAGCATTTCAGATGCTGGATGAACTTCATGTTTCATTCCATCAGATCGTCCGCGGCTCTGGAGCACGCAACGCAACCCGGCCGCTTGTGCTATCTACCCTGGAGGCCTCTCCAACCCAGGAGAGAATGAACGAACTATATAACACCATGACGAAGCTGAATGACACCAATCTCATTGCGACGGTCCATTATTATGGATTTTGGCCGTTCAGTGTGAACATCGCGGGTTATACCCGTTTTGAGACGGATACCCGGAACGATATCGATCAAACATTCAACAATGTGTATAATACCTTTATCGCCAGAGGGATTCCCGTCATCCTGGGTGAATATGGACTGCTTGGGTTCGATCAGAGTACGGGAGTCATTGAGCAGGGGGAGAAACTGAAGTTCTTCGAGTATCTAACCTATTATCTCAAAGAGAAGAACATTACCCATATGCTATGGGACAATGGCCAACACTTTAAGCGAACCGATTTTACCTGGTCCGATCCGGAGCTGTACAACATCATGAAGGCGGGTTGGAGCGGTCGTTCTTCCACGGCTGACACCGATCTGGTCTTCGTAAAAAAAGGAGCGGCCATCCAGAATAAGAGCATACCTTTGAACTTAAACGGCCACACGTTAACCGAAGTTCGCACAAACGGACAGCTGCTAGTTGCCGGGCAGGATTATACGCTTAACGGAAATGCGATTACGTTTACATCCAGCCTGCTGTCCAGACTGACTTCATCCGGCCAATTCGGCGTGAACGCTGTATTGACGGCCAAATTCAACCGCGGTGCGGACTGGAATTTCAGGGTCATCTTCCATGATAAGCCCGAGCTTCGCAACACGCAGGGTACAACCGATTCGTTCAGCATTCCAACGACATTCAACGGAGATCAGCTAGCCACGATGGAGGCGGTATACGCGACGGGAGGCAATGCAGGACCGCAGGACTGGACCTCCTTCAAAGAGTTTGAATATACGTTTTCCCCTTCCTACTCGACCGGTGAAATCAAGCTCAAGCCTACCTTTTTTAATGAGGTCAGAGACGGAGAAGTGATCCTCAAGTTCCATTTCTGGAGCGGTGAGGTCATCACCTACAATCTTACGAAAAGCGGAAGCAGCGTAACCGGTAACGCCTCTTAGGACACCTTATATAACATTAACGGCCTGTCGGGAACCTTCCCGCAGGCCGTTTTCCATTCACTACGGCTGCATCTCTCATACACGCGACGGCAGATGAGCAACTGCAAACTGGATGCGATGTGGTTCCTATAATTAGATTGAACAAAAGCTCAAGTGAGATCACCTGAGCTTTCATCTGTTTAGGCTTGAGACATATCTCGCTCAGCCAGAAACTTATCGATAATGCCCGAGATCACATTCATGCTGACAGGCTTGCTTACATACTCATCCATGCCCATCCCTAAATATTTCTCGCGATCGCCCTTGATCGCATGGGCCGTAACGGCCACGATAAAGGGCTGTTTTTCGGATGATGCCGATTCTTTAATGAGCCGGAACGCTTCTGTTCCATCCATGAAGGGCATCGAAATGTCCATGAACACGATGTCATACGAATAACGCTCGAAGGCTTCAACCGCCTCGAGTCCATTCTGGACGGTGGTCGAATGGTATCCCAGCTTCTCAATCATTTTCTTGAGGACTAACTGATTCACCTCATTATCCTCGGCAATCAAAATTTTCAGATCGTTTCCTGAGGAGTGATTCTCGTGAACGGCCCCATTTTCCTGTTGATTGACATCATTCGACTTAAACGAAAAATCAACCGTAAACGTAAAGACTGACCCCGGTTGGTTCTGGTTCTTCTCGTACCAGATATCTCCGCCCATCAACTGAACGAGTTTTTTGCAGATCGCCAGCCCCAGTCCCGTTCCTTCCACCTGGCGGGTCATATAGTGGTCCACTTGATAAAAGGGTTCAAATAACTGCGCAACCTTCTCACTCGGCACGCCAATGCCCGTATCCATAACGGAGAATTGGATAAGGGCCGAGTTCCCCTGGTCCTCGACACACTGCACAGAGATGGAGACGGCGCCATTAGGCGTAAATTTAATCGCATTATTAAGCAGATTCATTAAGATCTGCCTTAGCTTTGTCACATCCCCATACACTTGATTCGGCACGTCAGAAGCTACAGAGGTAGTCACCTCAATATTTTTCTCCAGCGCCTTCGGAAGAATCAGGTTCAATGTCTCGGACAAAGCCGTTCTTAGATTAAATGTTTCCTTCACCAGCTCCGTTCTGCCCGATTCGATTTTTGAAAAGTCCAAAATATCATTGATGATGTTCAGAAGGGTTGTCCCGCTTTTCTTAATGATCTGTACATAGTCCCGCTGCTCGTCATCAAGCTCTGTCTCAAGTATCAAGTCCGTCATCCCGATAACACCATTCATCGGCGTACGGATCTCATGGCTCATCATCGCCAGAAACTCGCTCTTGGCTTTATTTGTCTTCTCGGCTGCTTCCTTCTCGATGATGAGCCTCTTCTGCTCTGTCATATCCTTGGCAATAATGTAAAAACCCACATTCTTGTTATAAATGACAATGGGTGCAAGCGTAGCGAGCACTTCAACCGTGTGTCCATTTTTGTGATGGATAACGTTTATAGCTTTCTCGACAGCAACATAATCCGCTAAAGGAGAAAGTATACGAGCAAGATGACGTTCACCGATCAAATTTGAAATGCGGGTTCCAATTAATTCCGGAATTTTAAAACCGGTCAGCTGCTCTGCCATCTGGTTCCCATTAATGATCCTTCCCTCCAGATTGAAGGAAATGATCGCATCATGATTATACTTCTTCAGCGAGGTGTAGCGTTCAATGCTCTCCTGGAGCCTTTGCTCGGCAATCTTGCTGTTGGTAATATCAACAATTTGCGAAATGAAAAACAAAGGAGATTGATCCTTTTCGTCACGAACCAGAGAAACATGCATCGATGCCCAGATGCCACGGCCGTCTCTATGTACGAATTGTTTTTCCACCGCAATGGTTGAGGACGTCTCATCCAAGGATTGAAACAGCTTATCTTTATTGTTAATGCAATCAGAATAAATATAATCGGTTGCCGGCTGTGCCATCAATTCTTCTTCCGTCAAGCCAAACATTTTGCAAGCCGCAGGATTTACGCTGATCCAATTTCCTTCTATCGTAACCAGGGCAATGCCAATTGGAGCACTTTTGTAGACATGTTCAAACAAAGCCTGATGGCCAAAAATGTTGATCCCACTCATACTCTGCACCTCCTGATACCGATTATTATACATCAGCATCTTCGAAATGGGTCTTTTTCAGAGTATTTTATATTGCTAATCATTAGCAGCGTCATCCATCGGTAAACCAAACAATAGACGTCATCCCTTGCATAGCAAAAATCCCCACCACATCACCAAGCGATTCGCTGCCGCTCTCGAAAATACTCCCCGCTCGGTCCATCCTCCTCCATCGTCGCCAGCCAAACAGCCGTATCAGCCCCTTCGGCAACGGTTAACGGAGCATCCTCACCGCCCATATCGGTCTGAACCCGGCCAGGGCAAACCGCGTTTATCTTTATGCCGGCACCGGCTACCTCCTGCGAGACGAGGCAGGTTAACGCATTCAGCATCGTTTTGGAGATACGGTAAGCCGAGGATGACCCTTTTAAACCGTAACCATCCTGCATGATTTCGAAAGCGCCAAGACCGGAAGAGATGTTTACGATACGCCCGTAATGATGCTTCTTCATCAAAGGAATCGCCGCCTGCGTCATACGCAAAGCACCAAAAAAATTCGTCTCCAGCGTTTGGCGCACGACCGACTCCTCTACATCCAGCACAGAAACCCCTCGGTCCAAAATAACGCCGGCATTGTTCACCAACACGTCGAGACGGCCGTAGTCTGACTGTATTCGCTCCATCATCCGGGCCACATCGTTGATTTCGTGGACATCCGCCACCTGCAGCTTGACATCGAGCCGGGCCGCAAGCAATTCCTGGACAGCTAACCTCCCCTTCCCTTCGTCCCGGGATGTAATGATCACCTGAAGCCCTTTGGCAGCAAGCTGCCTGGCAATCTCTTTTCCAATTCCGCGGTTGCCCCCCGTCACGACAGCAACTCGCTTCACAACCTGTCCGTCAACCTTGTTCATTACCCCGATCCCCCTTGTCCAAAATAGCTTCCCATGCCTTAATGTTCTTCTGCAAATGGATTTCCGCCTGCTTCAGCAGCTCGATCTGCAGCTGGATATCATCCAGCTTCCGCTTACCTACCTCAATCGCATTCGGGAGACATTCGATTTTGGGCTGCTCATCAAACGCACATTGGAAAAAACTCATAATCTCCTTCACCGTCAATCCCAGGCTAAAGTACATCTGGATCAGCCGAACCCGCTCGATATCCGTCTCCCTATATTCACGGTAGCCATTATTCTGACGGTCCGGAGACAATAGTTCCTTCTCCTCGTAATAACGCAAGGAACGCAAACTTACGCCCGTTTTACGTGACAACTCACTAATATGCACACGCAGCAGCTCCTTTTTCATTCGGTTAACCACATTGTAAACCATCACATCATGTGAAGGTCAATCCGGAATTCCACAAGCATCATGCAATCCACGATCTCAAGTAGTCCATGGCATATACATAATCTTTTGCCCATTCGGAAAAAGCAAGCTGCGGATCCCACGTAACTGCACCCATCGCTTTGGCACATCCCCAATCCAATATACGCTGATGGAGCATATGCACTCTAAATCGATCAACAAAGCCTTCCTTAATGGCAGAACCCTGCAAGTACATCTTTACAAAGTGCCTAGCTGCTTCCTGTTCCTCGAAATCCCAATACATAATCACCATCTTGGGCAAATCCGCAACTCCATCCCCAAAATATCCGGTCGTAAAATCAAAAATGCCGCTGATTCGCCACGCCTGACAAACGGTATCATGGTCTACCAGCATATTCTCTGCCTTGAAATCCCCCATAACAAAAGTGGGAGAGCAATGCTTATCGAACGCATTCGCCGAGGCACGCAGCACCTCTTCAACCCATTCCGTATCGGCTGGAGTGATCTGGGAATATTGTTTGGCATCCTGCAACCAGTACCGAATCCGATGGTAGAGCCACTCTTTATAAGATCCCTCAAACGGGCGGATCTTTTGTGTTTGCGGATCAAGCTCGCCATACTGATCCACTATCCAGCCGTGCATTTCATTTAAAATGCTGGCTGCTGAAGAGGCAATATCTATTCGATCCGTTGCGTCAAGCCTTGCTCTACATCGTGGATCATTCATATGTACGCCATGAAGACAGGGCATGATCGCGTAGCTCCAGCCGAAAATATCACCAGACTCATCCAGCAAATATGGGACGGACAGGGGGAGTGATGTATGTTCTTGCAAATAGTCCGTATAAAATTTCTCTTCAGCGAACTGCCCTGCATAAAGGGGATTTCCCTTCAATACATAGCTTCCTTTGCTCGAGTGAATGAACAACGTCTGATTTCCTACTCCCTTAGACGTTTTCTCAGCAGAAATGAGGTTCCCTAGATTGTGTCTGTCCAGCATGGTTTGAAGCTGCTCATCCGTTACATGACCGATGGGGTTAGTTGAGAAAAAGATCTCTGTTGTCAGTTAAAACGCCTCCTTAAAATTTCCCGCCGCCTTGCCGGCATACTCTTATCAGCAAAAAAATCCTATCATCAGATGATCCCAAACAGCATAAATCCGATGGTGTTAATCGCAAGATTGGCAAACATATGGACCATCCAGGATGCGTAAATATTGCCGCTGCGCTCATTCAACCAGTTAAACAGTAGGCCCGCGACAACCAGACCGGCGATTAACAAGAGGAACAGTCCTACCGAGAACCAACTGGACATCATCGCAATATGATACACGGCAAAGGCCCCTGCACTGAATAGATAAGCAAACCGTCGTCCGACCTGCTCCTTCAGTGTGAAAAAAGCAAAACCGCGGAAAAAGAACTCCTCCAGCAGTGAATTCGCAATCGATATGTAAAGGGCTACAAACACAAAATTGCCCGCGTTTACCCCCAAGTTCTCCTGTAAGGCTCCTGTTACGTTGGTGAAATCAAATAAAGGACTCAACAAAAAATATCCGCCGAGTATGATCGTGAATACGCCTAATCCCAGCAGCAAGGACATCAGAAGGCCTTTTCTCTCGAAGGTGAACAGCCTCCGAAACGGTACCCCGCCGGCGATCATGGCGTAACCAATCGGTAATGACAGAAAAAGGATGATCTTGATGGCGGATTTAACAGCATAATCCGGACGGATCACCGCGTCTACCAAGCTCATGGCAAGACAGCTTAGTACGATGATAGTCAGAAGAGATATGATTTTCCTTCTTGATCTCATGAAAGTATCTCCTTCGGCAGCGTATTACGGTTGCTGTATAAGAATTCGATACACGGCGCATAATGCCTTCTACCTCCATAGAAAACACCTCTGTGTCATTAAACAACAGAGGCGTTTTCGCTTAATCATCCATATTCGATTCTATGATACATAACGGCCTAGCGTGGATTGGTACACACTCTTAGGCCGAAGTCCAATCAGTTTGTCTGCCGGTTCTCCGTTATGAAACACGATCACCGTCGGCATGGACATAATACCGAATTGAGCGGCAAGCTCCGGGGATTCGTCACAATCCACCTGATAGACCTCCAGGCGACCCGCTTCTTCCTGGCTCAGCTCTTCCAGAATGGGAAGCAGCACTTTGCACGGCGGACACCATTTGGCTCCAAATTCAACCAGCGTAACTCCATTCTGTTTAATCGCGCCTTGAAAGCTGGCTGCATCTATTCGTGGTAAACTCATTTGCATTCCTCCGCTTCTTCCGATTCTCGTTCCTCCAGAATCGATTGCATGCGTTCCTCCAGATTCATCTTGATATGGTTCAGCTGGTGGATTTGCGCATCGATCTCTGCAATTTTTTGACGAAAAATCGGGAACACTTCCGCGCAGAACGCCTCTTTATTTTTCAAGACGCAATGCAGGAAACCGGCGATCTGCTCGGTGGACAATCCCAGATTCAAATATAACTGGATGGTACGCACCTGTTCTTCTGCGAGAATCGAATACTCCCGGTACCCGTTCTCGTTGCGAACCGGCATAAGCAATCCTTGCTGTTCGTAGTATCGAAGCGAACGGATGCTGACGCCGGTACGGGCTGCAAGTTCTCCGATTTTCATGCTTTTTCGCCTCCTGGATGAACGATTCGATTTCATTGTAAACCCTGACACTGGTGTCAGGGTCAAGCGAATTCTGCGAATATTTTATAAATGATCGTATTAGAAACGACAATATCCCCATGGAATGTTATTCTCTTTTTTTGAATTTCCCTTTAGAGCTTGCAGATAATTTGGGCCAACGGTTCGACAGCACATGCTGGAGCATCGTATGGAATACAGTCCCCCACTGCTCTTCGTTCAGCCTCCCGATGGGGAGCTCCCGATCCACCCCCAGCACTCGGACCAGCTTCGTAATCTGAGGAGGCGTGAACACGCCCGCCAGAGACGCGAATAACGGCAGCCTCGGGTCCCGCAATCCATAGGCTGCCAGTGCTCTAAACTTCGGTTGATGCTGCGTGGCAATGAGCGGCTTTTTCCTCCGGTTGATGGCTAGAATAGCGGAATCCACTTTGGGAGGCGGCGCAAAATGTTGAGGCGATACAGTCCGCACGAGCCGCATGTCATAATGCATCCTCCAGCTTAAGATACGCGGATCTTGAACCGGAACTGCCGTAAACCGTTTGGCTGCCCCCTTCTCCACAAGCAGCACGGCTCGCTGCAGCGGCACGCCGGGATGATCCAGCAGCTTCGCCATGATCGCTGTGGTGATCGAATACGGAATATTCGCCACGACGGCAAACGGACTTTTCGGAAGAGGAACCTCCAGGAAATCAGACGGCTTAATGCGAATGTTGCTGCCATCTTTTATCTTGCTGAACAGTTTATCAATAAACACCGGATCTGTCTCGATCGCGAGCACTTGTGCCGCCTTCTCTGCCAGCGGAAAGGTTAATGCCCCTGTCCCCGCTCCGATATCGAGCACGATGTCGGTGGATCGGATCCGGGCCAAATCGATCATCTCATGAATTAGCCGTTTGCTGATTAATAAATGCTGAGCGGAAAAGTTAGACGGTTTCTTCAACTTTTTCCGACTATTTTTATTATGTTTAAACACAAAAAAGCACCTCATTCATTCGTATAGTAATGAAAAAGGCACAGTACAAATAATCCTTCGCATTTTTACATGAAAATGGACGGATTTAGATGCTCTGTACCTTCATTAACGAATACGTATGAATGCGATGCAACACATGTAAGGACAATCCTCCCTTAGATGAAACGGATCAAATAACAACCACAGTATAGCATAGGCATCCCGTTGCCTCACGGGTACATTCTTTTAAAAAGATTTTTTACCGCCGATCCACCTAAAGGCTATGATATCTTGAGAAGGATAGGAATAAACCGATTTCGTATCCTCATATACCACAGATGTGGCATACCAGAAGGAGCAAACCTTATGCAAATTTATTTTACTAATGAAACTGCAGAATCAAACAGCGCCGACATAAATTACGTAAGGAACCAAATGATTAAGTATAATCTCATGCACTTCCCAGACGACTTAAAGGGACGTTATCAGGAAGTAAACCTATTGTTGAGGAATGCGGACGGTCAGATTTTAGGCGGAATTGTGGGTGAAATATGCTGGAACTGGCTGGAAATCCACTACTTGTTCGTGGACGAACCTTTCCGTAAATCAGGGTACGGCACCAAGCTGTTAAACGAGGTGGAAAAAATAGCGAAAGAGAAACAATGCGAGTTCGTTAAATTGGATACATTGAGCTTCCAAGCCTTGGATTTTTACATCAAGCAGGGGTATGAGGTATATGGCCGGATCGAGAATGCCGGACGGCATACGCATTACTATATGAAAAAGGATATTTAAAAGAAGGCAGCAAAACACCGCCTTCTTTAGGTCTTCCATCAAATCTGTCGATTAAAAACATGGTTTAACATCTCACATACTTGCGTTTAAAACCTAGTTTCCCTCTCTCGACTTCTTTCCTAATATTTTCGGTAGCGTTCAGGAACTTGCTCTTATTGTCCCGCTTCATTTCTACAGGTCCTACGGCTTTTGCGGTCTCAACCGCCTTATCATGAAGCGGCAAATAGGATATGGCTGCGGTGTACATGAAATTATTCATTGCGGATTTCGTTCGATCCGGAGACTCGTGAATGGTTTTTTCCACCAGTTCGAGCATGGCCGAGATTTTGCTCTCCGGGAACTCACGATCCGGTCTGCTGCCGAGCAGCCAGCAGTAACAGCTCCACCCCGCCGACATTCTGAGCTCTTCGCCGCTTGCGATCCATTGATCGGCAACGTCTTGCGCAATATCTGCCTCTGCCAACGTTACGGCAACCACATAATCGGACAGCATATAAAAATAGGCCGCATCCATCCAGCGATTATAATCCGCTGCCGTCATCGCTTTAGGGTCTGCAATGATGCCGGCAAAGTACATGGCGTCGTAGTTCCCGGTGGCATAAAGCTGCTCAGCCAGAGGCTGATTGATTTTAATTTTCTTGGCCATCGGCTTCATGGCGCCTGTCGCCACGCCAAAGAGCGGTTCACGCGCCCCATTGGACAGGTACATTTTCTTGAGCCGTTCCTTGCCTAGCGCTTCAAGCTCCGCCATAACGGATTCTGCATTCATGGTTTGACACTTCCTTCATTGGCTTAGTATGCAGCTGCCGAATAAGCGGCAGGCCGCAGTTCACATGACTTGAGTGTACAATAATAATGACGGCCAAGCCTAGTCTCACTTGATGGAAAGTTCCGGATTCTGTTCAAGTTTTACGCAAAAAACCGGCGATCGCTTCCCGATGGAGTATCGGGAAGTAATCGCCGGCAGCAGAAGTTACATAGCCTCCGGTTGCTCCGACTGGACTTTCGGTGTCACCACCGACACGAGCAGTTCATTTGCCGAAGAGATCAGCACGACCCCGTCGGGCAGTTTAAGATCCCCGACGTGTAAGGAATGCCCGATATCCAGTTCGCTGATACCAACTGGAATGATGGCAGGAATACGGTCAGGGAAAGACTCAATCTCGATGAACGTGCTTTGAATTTGGACAACGCCTCCAAGTTTGGCTCCCTTAGCGGTGCCGATGTAATCAAGATTTACTCTCGTCCGAACAACTTCATTTATATTGATGCGCAAAAAGTCGACATGAATGTATTCACGAGTAATGGGATCACGCTGAACGGACTCCAGCAAAACCGGAAGCGGCTCCCGATCGTCAAAACGAAGCTCAAGGATTCCTCCTTTGCCGTTCCTTGCCCATTTGCCGAATTCTTTGGCGGACAGTTGAATCATCATATTGTTTTCCCCTGTGCCAAATACAACCGCCGGAATTCGTCCCGAAAGACGAAGCTGCTTAAGTCCAGTTTTGTTCATCGCGGCGCGCGTTTCTGCTCGTAAATTTACTCTCATCTCAACAACACTCCTCAGATTATCGTTATTTGGGTGCACTCTCCATCGATCGTCCATAATGAACTACGGATTTCTCCCCCCGTAGCGGGGAAATCAGGAGCACCATTGCATCACCTCCAGATAGACATTTAATGTAAAACGGCTATCAATATGCGAGAAGGCACCTCGTCCCAAGGGAACGAAATGCCTAATTACTTGCTACCATATCATAGAAAAGGGGTGTTGTCGACCGAAGCGGGCTGGAATCTCCTATGCAACTGCCTGGTTATAAGAAACAAACCGGGCAAGTGTCCTGCTGTTTATAACAATGAAAAAAGAGGGGCTCTTTCGCCCCTCTTTGCAATATCTCCGATTTAATTGTCTTTCCTGATCAACAGCGTTACCGCCTCCACATGGCTTGTTTGCGGGAACATGTCGACCGGCTGCACCCAATCGAGCTCATAACCGCCGTCAAGCAGCACCTTGCAATCTTTCGCCAAGGTCGAGGGATTGCAGGATACGTATACAAACCGCTTCGGCTTGGTGCGGAGCACCGTCTCCAGGAAGAGCGAGTCCAGGCCGGTACGCGGCGGGTCGGCAATGATGACGTCCGGCTTCATACCCTCCTTGACCCAACGCGGCAGCAGTTCCTCTGCCTGGCCGACGTGAAAGCTCGCATTAGCCCGTCCGTTTCGCTGCGCATTGGCCTTGGCGTCCTCGACGGCTTCGGGGATCGTCTCGATCCCGCGCACCTCCTGGGCATAAGGCGCAAGCCACAGGCCGATCGTGCCCGTTCCGCAGTAGGCGTCGATGACGGTTTCCTTCCCCGTCAATCCGGCTGCCCCCCGGACCGACTCATACAGCTTGACCGTCTGCTGCGGATTCAGCTGGAAGAACGCTCTGGGCGACAGCGAGAATTGCAGGTCACTCAGCGATTCCTGCATGCTCTCGGCTCCCCACAGCGAGATTGTCCGGTCTCCGAAGATGAGTGAGGTTTTCTTCGGATTAATATTGAGTGAAATCCCGCTCACCTCCGGAATGGTAAGACGCAGCATGCGAACGAGATCGTCCTGCCTTGGCAGCTTGCTTCCGGCCGTGACCAGCGTCACCTGAAGCTCCCCGGATTGGAAGCCGTGACGAACCACAATCGTCCGAACGCCGTCCTTGTTTCCATTCTCCTTATGCAGCGAAATCCGCAACTCTTCGAGGACGGATTTGACCCTCTCCACCGCTTCATTCACCTTCGGATGCTGAATCGGGCAGCCGCTAATGTCCACAATCGTATGGCTGTCCGCTTCATAGAGCCCTGCGATCACTTCGCCGCCCTTCCGTTTCAGCTGCAGCTGCGCTTTGTTCCGGTAATTCCATGGGTGCTCCATGCCGAGGATCGGCTTAAACTTCACATCGTCCCGTCCTGCATACCGGCTGAACGCCTCACGCACAATATCCGTCTTAGCCTGCAGCTGTCCCTCATAGGAGATATGCTGAATTTGGCAGCCGCCGCAGATGCCGAATACAGGACAAGGAGGTTCAATCCGGTAAGGCGAACGCTTCTCCACTTCTACCAGCTGTGCCTTGATAAATTTAGGCTGGACCTCTTTCACCTCGGCTTTGACAACTTCGTTCGTGATCGCTCCGTCAATAAACACTGCCTTACGGCGGTAATAACCGACCCCTTCGCCGTTAATGCCAAGCCTTTTGATCGTAACGACAATAATGTCGCCTGCTTGCAGCTCATCTGCGTGCTCACGTCCGGATGAAGGCCGTGGCCCGCGTACTCCTTGTTTATATTTATCGGACGATTTCGCTTTCGAATACGATGAAGCCGATAACGAATCCTTGTTCTTCCTATGTTCGCGCTTAAAAGCCGGCTTGGCCCCTGTTTGGTTCGCAGCCGCCTTATCACCCGGCTTCTTTCCGTATGCGGTTGATTTGTTATTTTTGGTTCCTTGTCCGGAACGTTGTTGTTCGCTCATGCCTTGAATGCTCCATCCTTAATGGTATCGTGTCCAATATACCATGCCGAACCTGCGAATGCTAACGAGCTGTATTCTTTTTCCTGATTTCATGGGTATTCTTCAGCTTCCTGGGCGTCAATATCTTCACTGCGCAAAACCACAAAAAATATTTTTGCAATTCGGAAACCAGAGGCGATCTTCCAGCGTATAATTCCATTATCATACATTCTCTTTTGGAGGTATCTTTTATGTCGTTTTTTAACAAAATGCTAGCCAGTGTAGGAATTGGAGCAGCCCAGATCGATACGCATCTCGAAAAATCCTCCTATTATCCAGGTGAAGAAGTACGCGGCGTCATTCACATTAAAGGAGGAAACGTAGAGCAGACGGTCGACCGTATTTACTTGAAAGTGATGACGGAATACACCAGGGAAAGCGACGATAAGAAATACATAGAATCTTATACCCTTGCCAAAATCAATGTCTCCAGCCGCCTCACGGTAAAGCCTGGCGATCAACAGGAAATACCATTCTCCTTTGCCCTGCCGCTGGAAACGCCGCTCACCATTTCGCGGCAGCCGGTATGGATCCATACCGGCCTTGATATCGATAATGCCATCGATCCGAAGGACCGTGATTTTATCGACGTTGAACCGGACGAAGGCGCATCCGTTGTTTTTGACGCCGTGGAAGAACTTGGCTTCAGCTTCAAAATGGCCACATGTGAATATCACCCGAGATTAGGCCAAGGCGTTCCTTTTGTGCAAGAAATTGAGTTTTATCCTGGCTCCTCTTATGCCGGCCATATCAAAGAGCTTGAATTGATTCTGTATCCGGAGCAGGAAGGGATTTCCGTCCTGGTCGAAGTCGACCGCAGAGGCAGAGGGGTATCAGGCTGGCTCCAGCGATCCCTTGATATGGATGAACAACACTCATGGGTTACCCTGGATCAACAGGATCTAGAGCAAGGACCATCTCATGTGGCTCAAATTCTTGACGGTGTTATCCGCAGATCGATCTAATGAAAAAAATGGCCCGCAAGGCTGGTCACTTGATCTCAAGTGACTCTCCTGCGGGTCATTATTTTTAATAAAGCTTGTTAAATAAAATAATGCGGGTACTTCTCGCGTAAAATATCCTGCTCCACAACGACAAGACGCAGATGGCGCTCCATTACGTTCATGGCCTGCTCCGCTTGTTTATTAACGATCAGCTGATACATTTCCTTATGCTGCGAGATGATATTCTCCCAGTTGGAGTCCTTCGACAGGCGAAGCAGCCGCAAGCGGTTGAAATGAATGTTCAGTTGCTGCAGCATCTTCCAGGTCCGTTCTTTGCCCGTACCCTCAAACAGAATTTGATGGAACTCCTCGTCCAGCTCAAACAGCTTATAGAAATTATGGTTTCCCGCGCATATGTCCTGAAGCGCAATATTGGTTTCCAGACGGAAACGGAACTCTTCGGGGAAAATTTCGCAGGCGAGCGCCACGATTTCCTTCTCGATCTTCTCCCTAATAAACCGGCCTTCCTCAACATGCCTGAGATTAATACGGGATACGATTGTCCCGCTTTGCGGAATAATGTCGAGCAGTTCTTCCTCGGCAAGCTTCATGAACGCTTCCCGGACCGGCGTTCGGCTGACGTTCAATTCATCCGCAATTTCCTTTTCCGAGATTTTCGTACCCGGCTCCAGCTCCAGATGGAATATCCGGTCTTTCAGCAGCTGATATGAATACTCCCTGGTAGAGCCTTTAATCTTTTGCTCTGTTGACATATTTCGTTACCTCTTTCTCTTATGCTCAAGTGTTCTTTTTGCTTACGTTATAAGATCCGGCTGATCGCATCGCTTTCTATGCGGATGGCTCTTCCGATACCGTTAAAGTTATTTCTCCCTCTATATTACCTGAATCAAGGGCACGGGCGGTATATAATGTACGGGAATCTGCGGAAAAAGCTCGCGGAGAAGCTTGGCCGCGCAGGCCATACCGGGCTCCTCGCTGGCGGCATGACCAAGCAGAAGCATGGACGGGTTCCGGCCTTGCGCCGCTGCATCGCCAATATATTCGGGTGTCTCCCATTCCGGGCCTTCGCCGGCGAGAAGCAGATCCAGCCGCTCATTCACGCAGAGGGGAATGGCATGCGCGCCGCCGCCACGGTAGCCGACGGTTATGCCGATTCTGGAGCATATTCCGCTTCGATTCCCGACATAACGAAGATACGGAAGATTCAGCTTTCTTTTTATATCTTCTGCAATCTCCTCAACTGTCAGTTCTCCGGGCAGTGTGACTAGGGCAGCTGTAGGAAGGTACGTATCGATATAGGGCTCCCAGTCCAGTGCCTGAACCAATCCCTGTGTGATCATATCGGGAACATACCTGTGAGGCGCATCATGAAACCGGTAAATCGTCAGATTGCCGGATTGGATCAGATCTATTTTATCCTGGTGGACAGAACTCGCCTGCATCCCATCCACTCCATCCTCATGGTGGCTGTAAAAGATCCCTTCATGGGTGATCACAAGGTTAGCTCCCGCCTGTACGGCTCTCTGCAAAACCGAAAACGAGGCGGCGAACGTGACGGCGATGCCGTGAACGATGGCATCCGCGCTTCCGGCTACAACCCTGTCCACCGTGGATTCAAGGCGTCCCGCTGGTTCGGTTAATCGGTTGATTACGTCTTGAACGGTCACACTCAATTTAGAACAACCTCCTTGTCGTCAACAGTGCAGGATGGAACATCACGACCGTCTGAACCTCCAAACAGGCTGCCTTTCCATAAAGAATCGGCAGCCTGTCGATCCGTTGGTTATTGTTGCTCTTTATATTTTTTATAAGTCTTATTTGCAATCTCCAGGTATTGTCCGACACCCTGACTATCCAGCTCCTTCACGAACTTGTCGTACTCGGCAAGATCGCGGTCGCCCAGAATGAACTTCAGCGTGTTCTGATCCGTGTAGTCCTTCAGCGGCGTGCTCAAAAGCGTTACTCGCTCGCGTTCTTCGACCGAGTACGGAATTGGCGGCTCCGGCTTCACGACGGTTTTTGTTTCGCTCATGCTCTTCTGGAACTGCTGCTCTTCCTCGCTGAACATGGATTGAAGCAGCTCCGTCGTGCCGCCGTACGCAAATACGCCGCCCGAGAAGCCATGCTCGATCCGCAGATCCTTCGTGCCCTTCGGATTCAGTCCGTTGTAGTTAATGTCATCCATCAGCTTGCGTACGCCGCCTTCCTTGGTATACGTTACGCCTTCGACACCCCACTTCGTAAATTCCTGTCCCTCGTCGCTGTAATAGAGCCAGTCGATAAACTGCAGGATGGCTTTAAAATGCTCGCTCTCTTTCACTTTGGAAGAGATCATTACCCCGTTCTCGAGTCGGCTGCCGGACATCAGCTGGCCTGCCGGGCCGCCGGGAACCGTGATTTTGCTGATCGCATACTTGCCTTCGCCCAGCGTTTTGTCCATATCATTGCGATGCTGGACCACGGTCTGGGAGTTGCCGTTAATGATGAAGGATTTGCCGGTCACGAACTTTTGCACGGCCTGATCGTCATCCTGTGTAAAGCTCTCTTTGTCCAGCAGTCCTTCATCCACCAGCTTGTGGAAGTAGGCCAGCATGTCCTTATATTCATCCGTTGCCGCTGTGTACACAAATTCATCCGTATCTTCCTTATACGTAAGTCCGCTGCCGTAGCCCCATCCGCCTTTGGTGCCGAAGCCCGTAGCCGCGATGTTCAGCGTACTGTTGAATTTGAAGCGATCGGAGAACGGCGTAACGTCCGGGTACTCCTGCTTCAACTGCTTCATCGCCGTATACAGTTCATCCCAGGTGGTCGGAATTGCGATGTTATGCTTTTCGAAAATATCCGTGCGCACGATCAGCGTATAGTCCGGCCACACCGCTTCATGGAGGCCCGGGAGCACATAATATTTTTTGTCCTCCTGGCGAAGCCCTTCCAGTTCGCTTTCCATGTCCCATTTCTCGATCTTGTCCTTGAAATTCGGCATCAGGTCAATATAATCGCTGATCGGAAGAATCGCACCGGAAGCCACGAACGCGGATTCCTCCCCAGGGTAAGTCTTCGGAATGACCAGCGGCGCATCGCCGGAGCTGATCAGCAGACTGCGCTTTTGGCTGTAATCGCTCATCGGCACGATTGTCGGCTTCAAGGTCACGTTCGTCATTTCTTTTATTTTAGCAAAAAGCATCCAGTCCTGCTTGTAAGGATACGCCGGCTGGTCGCTGTAGAGGATGGACAGATCGAACGGCTCCGTCGCCTTGAACGCATCGCCTACGGCGTAGGTTTCCATCGCGCCCTTATCCTGGATTTCGGCTTCTTTGCCGCCTGTCTTGTCGGTACACGCCACCAAGATCGCAACGATTAACGATAGCAATAAAGCTTTGCCGGCAAACGATCGATGACTCTTTTTCACTTTCTCATTCCCCCCATGATATCAATAAAATGTCCTTACGGATGGTCCTATTGCTTTACGGAGCCCAGCATGATGCCGGTTACGAAATAACGTTGCACGAACGGATAAATCGTCAGTATCGGCAAAATGGTCAGCACCATGGTCACCGATTTGATATTGGCGGATATCTGCGTCAGGTTATCGGCCGAGGTAGCACCGGCGGAAGTCACGCCCGTTGCGCCCGCTATCATGTTGCGCAAATAGATCGTGACCGGGAAGAGCTCCTTCTGATCCAGGTACAGGAAGGCCGGAAACCAGGAGTTCCAATGCCCGACGGCATAGAAGAGAACCATGGTCGCGATGACCGCTTTGCTTAAAGGAAGCACGATTCGGAACAGCATGCCATACGTGTTCAAGCCGTCAATGGCCGCGGCTTCCTCCAGCTCTTCCGGCATATTTTCAAAAAAGGATTTCATGATAAGCATGTTATATATGCTGATGGCTCCCGGGATTACGATGGCCCAGATCGAGTTGCTGAAGCCCAGGCTGTTAATGAGCACATAGTTCGGGATCAACCCCCCGTTGAAGAACATCGTGAACACGGCAAACATCGTCAGGAACTTGCGTCCTACCAGTCGTTTCTTGGACAGGGCGTAAGCAAAAATCGTCGTTAAGAACATCGATATCACGGTGCCGACCACGCTGTACACGACGGTGTTTTTGTAATTCGTCCAGAACATGGCGTCTTTGGTGACGGTTTTGTAAGTATCGAGATTGAAGCCCCTCGGAATCAGGTTCACCTTCCCTGAATTGATGTACGACTCGCCGCTAAAGGATTGAGCGACCACGTTCAGGAAGGGATACAGCGTGATGAAGACAACGAACAGCAGAATGATGGCATTGCACACTTTGAACACCTTATAGGATCTTGACTCCTTCATAACCGCCCCCTCCTTACCATAAGCTTCGATCCGTCAGTCTTCGCGAGATCGCATTCACGGAGAATACCAATATAAGCCCGATTATGGATTCGAACAGTCCAATGGCCGTGGCATAACTGAAGTTGTTCGAAACGAGACCGACCCGGTACAGGTACGTCGATATCACATCGGCCGTCTCATATATAACCGGATTGTACAGCAGCAATATTTTCTCGAACCCTACCGCCAGGAATGCCCCCATATTCAGGATCAGCAGCGTCACAATCGTTGGCAGGATGCCCGGAATCGTGACAAACAGCGTTTGCTTCCAGCGGTTGGCCCCGTCGATCCTTGCCGCCTCGTACAACGATTCATCAATCGTCGTTAATGCGGCCAGATACAGGATCGCGCCCCAGCCCATGCCCTGCCAGATTTCCGACGAGATATAGATCGCCCGGAACCACTCGGCCCGCTGCATGAAATTGATTCGTTCCCCGTTAAAGAACTCCACGAGCGAGTTAACGGAGCCGTTGACTGACGTCAATTGCAGGATCATCCCGGCAACGATGACAATGGACAGAAAGTGCGGCAGATAAGAAGCCGTCTGGACGAATTTCTTGAATCGCCTGCTCTTCACCTCATTCAGCAGCAGCGCAAAGATGATGGGCACCGGAAACGTAAAGAGCAGGGATAACGCACCGAGCAGCAGGGTGTTCTTGAATACGTTCCAGAACGCCGGGTCATGGATAAACATGTTGAAATAGTGCAGTCCTACCCATTTCTCCCCATAGATGCTTCCTCCGGGCATAAATCGCCTGAAAGCGATCACGTTGCCAATCATCGGTCCATATTTAAAAATGAGCAGGTACATGACCGGTAAAATCAATAGGGAATACAGCTGCCAATCCTTCCGGACCAGTGCAGCGACGGTTTTAAGTTTGGATGGTTTCTTGGCCGCTTTCACGGCTGGCAAGGAATGATGTGCAACTTTTGGCTCCATCGACGTTATTCACTCCAATCCGTATGGCCTCTTCTCATACCTCTTTCGTCATGGAATATGGCCGTGTTTCATGATCCAGCTCCATTCAATACTCACGAAGAAATCGCTTTCAATTATTGTGGCTATAAGCAGGTTGCAGCGTTACAGCATATAATATCCGCCCTACTATTGATCCCCCCTTCAATATTAAGCGCTTACAATGTTGGTTTAACCAATAGACTCCCGTATCTTGAATGTTAGACCGACAAAGTGATCCAACTGCTTATCCAACCTATGTTGAGAGTCGCATTTCACCATACTAGTATAACTAGTATGGTAGTTGGTTTCATTTTAATGGACGTTTTCTCCAATTTCAATACATTTTTTTCTCATGAATCATATTTCGGTCCGAAGCCTCAAAAAAGCCGTAAGCGCATTGAGGCTATGGCCTGATGCGCTTACGGCTTTCGGATTCCATTCCTGCTGAGGTATTGATCAAGTAAAAGGGCAGAAGTCATCACTTCTGCCCTTTGAGGTTCTTTGCCACCTAATATTTACTTCAGCTCCGTCACATTGCCGTCAATGCTGATGCTTTTGATGTCCACATCCCCCAGAAAAACGAGGTTATTCTTGCTGTCCAGATTATACAGCCACTGAAACCCGCTCTTTGTTGTACTTGTCGAGCTGGCATGAAGCATCAGTTCTGATCCGTCAGCGGCGATAACCTTAACCTCCGGCATATACTCCGGCAGTTTATCCAGCTCACCGTCGGTACGCTTGCCTTCGATAGCTACACCGATGGAAGAGACACTAATCGTGCTGAGAGACAGTGCCTCCTCACCCTTATCGATCGCCATAATCAGACTCTGCTCTCTCTGCTTCCCGGGAGCAATGGTGAATTGGACATCCCAAGGGCCTTCAACGGCTTGGGTGTTGTCCGCTGACGCGATTCGATCGGCTGTGATCCGTGCCTTAAGCCCGTCGAGGTCATTCATCGCATCCATCTCAAATACGCCGACAAGCTTTTTGTTATCGTCAAGAAGCTGCTGCCCCACCATATAACTCACATCATGTTCCGTTTTCAGCTCAAGTCCGGGTATCGATGCACCCGCGGGGAATGGCGTGCCATCCTCTTTCATGAAGCTGACCACCAAATAACCGCTGTTGCCGACATAAACCCCTTCTTCCACATTCATGGTTACCCCGGACGCGGTATCTGTCCCTTGTATAGGTGATCGTTCGTCTTCCGAAATGGACGCGGATTGACCGAAGAACTGCTTCAAGCTATCCATGTATTGGCTCGCAAAAGCGGTCGTGCTAAGTATCATAATCATTGCGGCAGCGATAACGATACTCGCTTTATATTTTTTCACTTTCCTGTTTTTAAACATCATCGTTTCCTCCTCTTGAATACGGTTCATCGCTCGATTCTTGATGCGTTCCATACTGATTTGCTGTGTCAACTCGCGTTCCTCTTCCTCCGTAAGGAGGAGATTCTCCAGCTCCTGATTGTCGATATTGGCCATGATATCTACAATTCGCCGCTTCACTTGCATCCATCCCCTTTCGCTATCGATTCGAAGCTTCACTCCTATAGACACGGTCCTTATAGAAATCCTACAGATTATCGGTTTCATAATGAATGCGCAGTTTGTCCTTTGCCCGGCGGATCCGGGCGGTGACGGCTTTCTCCTGCATATTCAGCCTGCTTGCAATATCTCGGACTTTCTCCAAATAGAAGTACCTGCGGATGAAGATTTCGCGATCCGGTTCCCCCATATCCTGGACCATGCCGCTAATCGCTTCCTTCTCCTACCGCAGAATAGCCAATGCCTCTGCAGAAGGACAAGAAACCGCATCATCTTCCAATTCGGATTCAATGACCCGCTGTCTTTTTCGCAAAACATTCAAGGTATGATTACGCGCAGCTATGGCCAGATAAGGCTTGATGCTATCTCCGCGCAGCATGATTTTGGGCCCGTCTGTCCACAGCTTGACCAGCACGTCCCCGGTGATTTCCTCCACATCGTAGGAATTAAACCGTCCACCAGCCACTTTAGCGACCACCGCGGCTATGTAGCGTGAATAGCGGTCAACCAATGTTTCAAAACATTGCGGATCTTTCAGCGCAAGCCCGTCCAACAATGTCCGATCCTCCATGGATCCTCCCCCCTTTATAACCATCTCCTTTGGTTGAACCAAGCCTTAGATCCGGTGCTACTATATAAGACACCTTTAATTCCGGAAACCCTACATATCTTTCAAAAAAATGATCCTTTCGCCGGGCAAACTTACTGGAACAGTTTTGTGTAACAGCAAAAAAGCCGATCCCACCCGGATCGGCTTTTTCTACAAACGTATGTGATTTCATTGTAATTGCGGAGAAGCTTCGGATTGCTGTCTCGAAATGATAAACAGTACAACCCAGATCAGAAGGAATCCAAGAAGCTGAGGACCTGTCACGATCTGCTGGAATACGATCCAGTTGATGAGCACGCCCACCATGGGAAAACTCAATTCCGCAAGTGTTGCCACGGAGGCTTTGGTCGTGGTTAATCCTTTATAATAAACCAGCAGGCTCAGGAGACCCGGCAGTAATGCCTGGCCGATCAGGTTCAGCGATACCAAGGCAAAGGCCCCGGTATTCCAGGCCGGCATATTCCATGCTGCCCCCTCGCTCCATGTAATGACGGTCAGGAGCGGCAGGGCAAGCACGAAGCGCAGCGAGGTTACCGTCTCGTATTTCAGTTTGCCTACCATCAGGCGCCCCATGACGGTTGAACCGCCCCACAGCGCTGCTGCACCTAAGGACAAGAGACTGCCAACTTGAATAAACTCGTTCCAATGGCCAATCGGCAAGGTTAAACCGAAGGTCAGTAAATACGTGCCCGCCAACGCGATGATGAGCAGTACGCCGAAATGACGCGGAAGCTTCTCTTTCAGAAGCAGGCTGGCCAGAATGATGGCAAACAGCGGCTGCAGCTTCTGAAGCAGCAGGACGGCATTCAGATTGCCGCTCGACAGCCCCATCGTGAACAATACAGTAGCCAGTGCCGAGCCGCCCCAGGATATAAACAGCAGAGCACCGACATGACTCCAGCCAAGGCCTTTTAGTTCCTCCCGGTTCTTCCATAACACAGGAATTGCAATCAAGGAAATAATGATATGTTCAAGCAAAACGATCTGTGCCGAAGTCAGATTCTTAAGCAGAATGACCCGGAATAAGGGGTCTACGCCCCACAGGGCGGCTCCCAAAACGACGAGCCAGAACCCTCCCTTAAAACGTCAACTTGCCTGTGTGTCGGAACCATAGGGTTTCACCTTGACTCCAGTATTAATATTACTCATCTTGCCCTCTCCTGTCTTGAATACGGAGGTCTTGCTAGCAGAAAGCCCCCGTCATCGACATGTGTCGACGTAAACGGGGGCTGATCAAATAAGCCTGCGCCGAATGGAAAATTTCGCATCCACGGCAAACTCATTTTTGATCTTCTCCCATCCGGACTTTACCGTCGGCCTTGGAATTGCACCAAGTCAGTCGCTGCGATCAGATTCACACCAGAACGCAGCGAGTCGCGGGCTGAGTTTCGTTCACGCCGGAACGAAGCATCACCGCCGGTTAGGAATTTCACCTTACCCCGAAGATCCATATTCATGTTTTATTTTTGTAATGCATTCACACTAATTAATTAACCGATAATTCCTATGAGCTTAGTTAATGTATTGAAATTATAACATGAATTCTTTCATGTAAATACATCTATTTTCAAAATAAATGAAATTAGAGTTGATTACAATGAAAAATCTCACGTTCAACCAAGACTTACTGAGAATTATACAGCAAGTATCAATTTGTTACCAGTATGATTTTTTGGTATTTATTCATTTTAGGTGATTTCGAATATCTTGTAGCTGGAACGCGTACCGACCGCACCAGCCTGAAGACATAGCAGATCGAGAGCGTCCTTGGTATTAAGACTCATTCCGCTCACTCGAGGCAACGACATCGATAGAGCTTTTGAACTGGCGGCGGATTCACTTTCGTACTGCTTTCTCTCGCTTAACAGCATTTTGCTCCCATCCGGTTGAACCATATACTGACGCAAATAACCGCCTTCCCTTACGGTTACCAGCTTTCCCTTATTCTCTTCTTCCTTCTTGCTCTTCTGGAGCAGCTGTTCAAATCCGCCTTGGGCTGATTCGGCGTCCATCCGTTTCACCTGACTCCAGTATGTATATGCAGACGCAATGCGCATGTACTCACATCCTTATCCAATCGTTAATCTAACACTTACGGATATTATCGGATACCAGAGCACTTCTCTTTAACCGCTCGCATTTTACATTGATAAAAAAACCGCCCTTAAGATTTCAGTGAACTGTGACCCATAAGATGGACACTTTGAAAAAAGTGACTTCTTGTGGGTCATTTGTGTTTTAATCAAGGTATGTGACGAGGAGTGATACGAGAATGGGGAAGTTGAAACGGGTGCTCTTTACCGAGGAGCAAATGAGGAAGCTGGAGGAGAATCCAAACGTACACCATGTGACCGAGGCGGCCATTACATACACACCTGCATTCAAGCTGGAGGCGCTGAAAGCCTACAAGCAGGGGCAGACACCTTCAGAAATCTTTATTCGTGCCGGCTTCGACCTGGACGTTATTGGTCATAAGAAGCCCAAGGACAGCTTAAAACGGTGGCGTGAAACCTTCGAACTGTACGGTGAGGAAGGTTTGGCTACAGAGCGGCGCGGTAAGGGCAGTACAGGGCGCAAGCCAACTGGTCAGTTGTCAGCCGAAGAAGAATTGAAACGGGCTAAGGCCCAGATCAAACTGCTTGAAGCTCAAGTGGACATGCTAAAAAAGCTCGAAGCGCTCGATCGGCAGAAGAAGAAACGCTGACGCCCTCCGAGCGCTATGAGATCATAAATCGCACCATTCGGGCATATGGCCTGAAACGAATGACACGCTATCTATGCGAGCTCGTGGAAGTAAGTCCAAGCGGCTATTACAGGTGGCTGGGGACGGAAGAAGATCGTCAACTTCGTGCTGCCGCCGACGAGCAGGACATCCTTCTCATCAAGCAGCACTTTGACGCGCTCCGCGGCAAAGCAGGTGCGCTTGTGATTAAGATGCGGCTGGAACAGATAAGCGGCGTTGTCATGAACCACAAGAAGATTCGCCGGCTTATGAAAAAGGCAGGCTTGGTAGCCGTAATCCGTCAGGCGAACCCCTACCGCAAGATGGCTAAGGCAACTCAAGAGCACAAGACGTGTCCGAACCTGCTGGAGCGAAAGTTTGACCAAGGCGAACCTGAGAAAGTGTTTCTCACTGACATCACTTATTTGCGCTATGGAAGCGGACACTGGGCATACCTTTCCTGCGTGAAGGACGGGGCGACCAGGCAGATCCTTGCCGACAGCGTGGCAGCAACACTCGAGCTTCCAATTGTCGAGCGGACGCTACAGCGTCTTTTAGAGCGATTAGATGGAAACATTCATCCAGAAGCGATTCTGCACTCCGACCAAGGGATGCACTACACGCATCCTAAAACCCGTCTTCTCATTGCTAAGGCAGGATTTAAGCAGTCGATGTCGCGCAAAGGCAATTGCTGGGACAACGCCCCGATGGAATCATTCTTCGGTCACTTGAAAGACGACGTTGATTTTAGCGATTGCCAAACTATTGATGAAGTGAGGGTGCGAGTGAAGGAGTACATAAGCTACTACAACTCAGAACGATACCAGTGGACATTAAAAAAGATGACCCCCGATGAATTCAGAGGTCATCTGCTTGCTAGCTAAGCTCTAGGCGGTTTATTTCAAACTGTCCACAAATCGGGTCACAGTTCACAGCAACCTTAAGGACGGTCTTATAATTTCTAATGAATTCCTGCTTCGCTTAGTTCATAAATTTCAATGCTGCCAAAGTACGTTTCAGAACAAGTGCCGCTTGCGCACGGGTAACCGAATCGAGTGCTCCGAAATGACCATGGTTGTCACCCCGCAGGATGCCTTGCTCCGTAAGTCTGGCAATATAGGCAGCCGCCCAGGCAGGGATGGATGCCTGATCTTTGAATTCAATAATGGCATTCGCACCCTGATCCGATAGGCTTGTCGGATTCACCGCCTCCATGGCCCGGGTGATCATGACAGCCATTTCCGCTCGAGTCATGCTGGCATTGGGCGAGAAGGCCCCCCCAGTGCCGCCCTCGATCAAGCCGTAACGCAACGCTGCGCCGATCTCGCCGGCATAACCGGAGGCATCCTGAACATCCTTGAATGCTCCGCTCTCGATGACCGGACTAAGTCCCATCGCGCGGACCAGCATAGCCGTAAACTCTGCTCGCGTGATTACTTTGCCCGGCGCGTACGAGTTAGCGTTAACTCCGTTCACGAGCAGCTTGGAAGCCATGGATTCGATTTCCGCTTTCGCCCAGTGGCCGTTTAGATCGGCAAAGGTCTTCTTATACTGCAGCAGTGCGTAAATGCCGTTTCCGGCATGCTTCACTTCGATAGCCGGTTTACCATTCCACGTCGTCGCTGTAGCCGGTACAAATCGGAAGCTTCCCGCATCTGCGTCAAAAATTACAGCAGTGACCGAATTCGAAGCTGTCCCTGCCGGCAACGGCAGGATGCGGCTGATTACACGCTTCCCGAAATCCTTCCGTTCTTGCTCTGCGCCTGGTGCTCCAACCGCTACGCCAAACTGAAGCGCTCCGCTTCCTGACATCGAGGCGCCCATGGAAGCTGCCTTGCTTGTCATAGCATCCGCTACCTTGCTTGCTACCGGAGCCACGGATACCTTCACTTGGATGCTCCCGGAGCCTTGTGCCGGCTTCAAAGCCTCATCCAAATGTAGAGCCGTTACTGGAAGACGGAATGCGCCAAGCGCGGTCTCCAGCACCAGGGTCACATTCGAATTCCGTTCCATGGCCAACTTCAGATCTGCTGCCGAAAGGGATAACTCGGCGGCACGGTTCAACTCTGGAGCTCGAATAATGAGCTCCTGCTTCCCGTTCGCAGACAATCCGGCAACTGCCTTCTTCCACGCCTCTTCCTTCACCGTAATGCGGTCCACTGCTCCGCCTGCATCACTTATATTCAGATCCTTGCCTGCCATTACGTTTGGCAATGATGTGTTTCCGCCAGAGGAAGGAGGATTAGACTGTGATACCGGCGGTGTTACGGAGCCGCCTCCCAACCCGCCTGATCCTGATCCAGGAGAAGAGCCGTCGCCCGGATTCGCCGGTTTCTTCTGCTCCGTAATTCTACCCTCGACCTTAGGCGTAACCTTACCGCCCAGCTTGTTCACATACTCCATGAAAATTTCATAATCCGGGTAACCCAAATCCTCGTTGTAGTTTCCTTCGGCAATCGCATCGGCAAAGGATTTATATCCATCCCCGCCCTTGGCTACAAAGCTGTTCGTTGCCATCCGGTACGTCTCGGTCAATACCAGAGGTTTGTAGCTTCCGTCCTTCATGATCTGTACGTCGAACACTTTATCGCCTGCCGGAGCGCTAGGATCCCATTTGAATTTCATCCCGGCGATTTGCGGGAACTTTCCTGGCAGATCCGCCAGTTTGGCACCGCTTATTCCGTTCTCCAATCCGTCTTTCAGCTGCTGTCCGGTGACGTCCATAACAAACAGCGTATTTCCGAAAGGCATCACCGTACGCAGCTCGCCCATCGTGATTTCGCCCTCATCGATTGCGGCGCGAATACCTCCACCATTGGTGAGGGCAATATCAGCATTTTTAAGCTCTTTGGCTTTAGTCAGCATGCCATCCGCAATCAGATTGCCGAGATTCGTCTCCTTGGAGCGGACATTCTCGCGTTTGCCGTCAAGTACGACGCCTGCAGTACCGATAACCTGCTTCATCAGTTCTTCCAATTCCGCTTTGTAAGGAGCCAGCATATCCTTGGCCTGCGTGTCTTCCTGGACCGTACTATCTACCGGAATCAGCTTGCCGCCGAGTTCGCCGTCGCCAACGAGAACAACGCCGTTTTGGTCAAACTGCAGGTCTACCCGGCCAAGGAACTTGCCCCATTCATTCGCCTGCACGATGACGGTTGGTGTACCGTGTTGATTGTCCATCACCACTTCCGGTGCATTGAGCGTCGTATGGGTATGGCCTCCGACAATGAGGTCGATGCCTTCGACGGCCTCGGCCAGCGCCTGATCTTTGGCATAACCCAGGTGAGACAAGGCGATGATCTTATCAAGCCCGTCCTTCTCCATCGCTTCAACCGTTGCCTGGGCCGAAGTCACCGCATTGCGGAAGACTACGTCTTTCCCCGGGCTGGACGTCTCGGCCGTATCCTCGGTCGTTAGGCCGAATACCCCGACCCTTTGGCCGTCAACCAGCAATGTTACGTATGGATATACCCCGTTATTTGCCGTTGTCTTTGGCTGATCGGTATCGATCACCGCCGGCTTACGAATCAGGTGCGAGATGTTAGCATCCTGACTAAGATCCACATTCGCGCTGACAAGCGGGAATTGCGCCTTGCTCACGAAATCTGCAAGCGTCTTGGTTCCTTGATCGAATTCGTGGTTACCGAACGTCATTGCGTCATAACCCATATAGTTCATGAAGGCCAGATCCGCCAGCCCAAACCATTTGGTGAAATACAGATCGCCGGAGAATACATCCCCTGCATCCAGCAGCAGGCTGTTCCCGCCTTCGCTTCGGACCTCCTGAACCAGCGTGGCCCGTCTGGCCACTTCCGCCAAATGCGCATGGGTATCATTGGTATGCATCACTGTTAACTTCCACGGTTCTCCATCCACTGAACCGTCCGTAACCTTAACCGGTACTTCCGCTGATCCGTAGCCATCCTTGCTCAGGACGGTTATCACCGCTTCCCCTGCGGAGACCGGCGTGACCAGGCCGTTCTGGTCTACGGCAGCTACCATTTCGTTGGAGGAACTCCAAGCCAGCTCGGTTGAACCGCCTTGGATCGGCTCCACGCTCGCCTGCAACAGTTCCGGTGCGCCGCCTGGACTCAGCTTCAGCGATGTCTTGTCCAGCGTAATTTTGGTCACCTGGAGCTCCAGCAGGGCCACCGTTCCACTGACCTCATTAGCGACCAGCAGCAGCGGTCGTCCTGTCTTGCTGTCCGCGGCCGGAATAAAGTCCAGTCCCTCCGGGCCGGAATCCGACTCAATACCGCCGTTAAAATTCCGTGTGTTGATATAGTTCAGAAACGCAGGATCGGATGGATTCGTGACATCATACGTCATAACCCCGCCAATGCGCTCCAGTCCGACAAAAGCCAGCGTTTTCTGTCCGACCTTACCCACGGCAACATATTCCGGCTCAGGTCCTTTCTTGGCGCTGCGACTGTCCAGATCAGTTTTGTCATTGCTGGCATTGAAATGATTCGGCAAGCGCTCGGCCGTAATCTTCTCAAAGTCACTGCCGCTGTCGTACACCTGGGACATGTCGGCTGCATTCCAGATGGAGAATGAACGACCCCCATACAGATATAGCCCTCCAGTGCCCATATCGCTGGCAACTTCAACCTTGTCATAGGTGGTTCCCTTGTCAGCCAAAAATTGAGCTGCCGGAGACAACGGATCCAGACTAGGCTTCATTTTGCCAATATTGCTTTCATTGCTTCGGTCATCCCAGCCAGTAGCATCCCCTTCGTTCGCGGACAGGATATACTGCTGTCCGTTCACGCTGTAGGTCGCAATTCCGTCCGGCATATACATGCCGTAAAAAGGAACGTTCTCAAACTTGATTTGTCCATCCTTCAGGAGGTCGAGCTGGTTCTCTGGTTGATTGAAATCTTTATAACCGAGCCCTTTGACCGATTGAATACGCTTCGCGGCGATATCGACCACGGCGATTGCATTATTCTCCTGCAAGGCGACATAAGCCGTGAGCTCATCCTCGGACAAAGAGATGTATTCGGGTTCCAGATCACGAATCGCTTCAGCTTTGGTTCCGGTGCTGCGAATTTGCCCGTCCGCTTCCACAGTTCCGCGAATATGTACCAGATCGTCAATAATCGACGGGTCATCAAACTTCAGATGACTTGCTTCGCCTGATAATGTGTCGATAATCGTAATGCTTCCTTCCGGATCAGGAGCGGTCTCCGTACGAGGCTCGCCTTCATCCGCCGTCAGGATATAACGGCCATCGGACGTATATTTGACCATGTCCGGCTGGATGCCGGTTTCATAAGATTTGATCAAGCCGCCGTCATAATCAAGTACCAAAACCTTGCCGGCTTTTGCATGATCCTGCTCCTGTACAGCGACCACAACCTGCTTCGTCTTAGTGTTGATATCCACGCTGGTCAAGTCTCCATACAGGAAACCGCCCGTGCTCGCCAAATCTTCTACATTGATCTGCTTGTCCTTCAACAAACTGCCGTCAGCGCCAAGCGACACGATTTCGAGACTTGCCGGCTGGGTTGAACCATTGACTAGATAGAGCTTTCCATTATCTTTGTTGTATTTTACAATTTCCGCCACACCGCCATCCTTATTGGAGGTCCCTACGGAATAATGACCGATCATCCTCATGGCCAGCTTGTCAGCCACCGGATCTGGGCGTTTCCCCAATACTTGCAATTTCACAAGCGACTGAGCGGTCGCAGGTACGGCTGCGCTATCCTGCACCGTTACCTCAACGGTATATTCGCCCTCTTGCCCAGCAGCAGGCGTACCCGTAATGAATCCTGTATCAGACGCAATGTTAAAGCCTGCCGGCAGACCCGTCGCCGAGAAGGTATAGGGCGCTTGTCCACCATACACATCAACGGTTACCGTATATGCCTCTTCTGCATGCGCATCCGGAAAGATCTTATCGGTAATGCCGAAATCAACGGCAGCGATATCGATAGCTGCATCTTGTGATGCTGTTTCCGCGCTGGCCGTCTGGAGTATCTCCTGTCCCTCTTCAGCCATCACGGTGCCTGCCGAAAATAAAGAGGCCATCGTGATTTCCACCGCCATCAACAGCGAGACTACTTTCATGCTTTTATGCTTCAACTCCATATCCCCTCTTCTATCCTTATTTAATTCCAAGTGTAAGGAAGAAGTGTTAACGCATGCTCAATATCAGTCACGGTTTGTGTAAAATGGACGCTAAGCAGCAAAAAAGCCGCGACATCATTGTGAACTGCACCCCAATTGTTAGACACATCTAACAGTTGGAGGTGCAGTTTTTTTATGACTAAATTTACTAAGGATAGCAAATTGGCATTAATTCAAGGGTATGACTCTGATCTTCTATCTCAGACAGAATACGCAAATCAAATGGGCGTAACCAAGTCTCAATTCCAATATTGGTTGAAGCTCTATGAGATGCATGGGGAGACTGCTTTTACTAACGGCTATACAAATTATCCGGCAAGCTTTAAACTGGACGTACTCAATCATATGGCTCAATCAGACGCTTCTCTCATGGATACCGCTGCTTTGTTTAAGCTTCCGGACTTCTCCATGTTGTATTCCTGGCAGAAAAAGATGGAGACAGGCGGTTTAGAAGCCCTTGAGCCAACAAAGAAAGGGCGTCCATCCATGAAGAAAAATTCCAATTCGTCTACCAGACGATCCGTAGTTCAAGGGTCTGTCGAAGCACTCGAAGAACGTATCAAACAGCTTGAAATGGAAAATGAGTATCTAAAAAAGTTGAATGCCTTAGTTCGAAACAAGGAAAAATCACCAAACAAGACAAAGCACAAGCCGTCTGGCAACTAAGGCATAAATATCCGGTGAAGGCACTCGTACAGCTGGCTGGTATCCCGCGCAGCACCTATTACAACCTTATAAAGCGTATGAACCAACCCGATCCGAATGCCGAGTTGGGGGCTGAAATCCAGTCCATTTACGTGGAACATGATGGACGTTACGGATATCGCCGTATTCGTGATGAACTGGCAGTCCGAGGGTGGAAAGTTAACCACAAAAAGGTTCAGAGGCTCATGAAGAAGATGGGCCTTCAATGCCTGGTTCGCATGAAAAAGTATAAGTCATATAAAGGGACCGTCGGCAAGATTGCACCGAATCATCTGGACCGCCAGTTCACGGCTGGGGCGCCAAATGAGAAATGGGTGACGGACATTACGGAGTTTAAGTTATTTGGAGAAAAGCTGTATCTATCGCCCATTTTGGACTTATTCAACGGGGAAATTATCACCTATACCATGGGTTCACGACCAACCTATTCTCTAGTATCCGAGATGCTGGATGCAGGACTGAAGCGTCTGCCGGAAGAACACCAACTTCTCCTTCATTCAGATCAAGGATGGCATTACCAAATGAAGCCGTATCGCCATGCGCTTAAGTCGAGAGGCATTCTCCAAAGCATGTCACGAAAAGGGAATTGTTACGACAATGCCGTCATAGAGAATTTCTTCGGCATTCTCAAGTCGGAGTTTCTGTACTACAAAGAGTTTGAAAGTGTGGAACATTTTAAGGAAGAACTAAAAAAATATATTGGATACTACAATACCAAACGGTTAAAGGCAAAATTAAAAATGAGTCCGGTACAGTACCGAACTCATTTTGAGAAAGCTGCCTAATGAAATAACCGTGTCTAACTTTTGGGGGTCACTACATTGTCAGCGGCTTCAGCCTCATTCTTCAGGATAATCAGAGCATCTACGTCCCGATCATCTTGTTTTTCAGTATATCTAAATGCTCTTGCTGCACACCAATGCTGGTAAGATAGCTTAACGCACCGCCGTAACGGCTGTATAGATGTGACATCATCCGCTCCATATAAGCCGGGTCACAGCCTAAGAATTTCTCATAGTCCTCAGCTGAGATACCGGCCGGTCGTCCTAACCGCAGTTCATCCATGATGGGTGCAAGACACTGGCTGGTCAATGCATAATCCTCAATGATCGTCTCCTTGGGAACACCTGCAAGATCAAGCAGCAGCGCGGATATCATCCCTGTCCGGTCTTTGCCGGCCGAGCAGTGAAACAACACAGCTTCGCCGTTTGACTCAGCCATCAGAATCATCACTTCACGAAATAACGGACCGCACATATCGAGCATCATGACATACAGGTCACCTAAGGAGTTAATCATCGTTCCGGATGGATGAGCAGGATTAAGCAGGCTCACATTATAATAGGAAACCTTCGAATTCGAGGCAAACACATTAACGGCAGTTTCCAGCTCCTTCGCATTTCTCAAATCGATCACCGTTGTTATGTCCCGGCTGAGCAGATCCTTCTGATCCTGAGTTGTTAGCTTGTGCAGTCCATCTCCCCGATAGAAACGTCCCCGGTTTACGATTCGCCCATCCCCGGTACGATACCCGCCAAGATCACGTACATTAAATGCCCCTTCCAGCGGAACCACCTGTGGTGTCATACTCACATCTTGCTGAATTGTCATTTCAGACCACCCTTTACAAAGGAATCAATAATTTGTCTCTGCAGTACCAGATAAATAGCCAGCACTGGAAAACTGGCAATCGTAGTTGCCGCCATGAGAGGTCCCCACATATTGGCATCAGACGATATGAACATTTGAAGCCCCTTCTGTACCGTTGAGTTTTCCAGCTTGGTTGTCACAAGCAGCGGCCAGAAATAATCATTCCATACCGTGATAAACAGCAGAATTCCTATAGAAGCAATGGAGGAACGCAGGTTAGGTATCATGGTTCTCCACAGCACACCCCAGTCGGTTGCTCCATCCAGATGAGCCGCCTCAATCAGTGCTTTGGGATATGATTTAAACGCATGATACAGCTGCAAAATCGCAAAGGCGGAAACGATATTCGGCACAATGAGCCCCATTAAGGAATCTCTCCATCCGAGACCGCTGATGACCACATAATTAGGTATCATAATGACTTGAAACGGCACAAGCCAGGTTAAGGCAATCATACCATATATCAGGCGGCTACCCCTGAATTGCCACCGCACCATCGCATACGCTGCCAATATGCTTGTAAGCAGCTGCAATAATGTTTGGCTGACTGCCACCAGCATGGAATTGCTGAGCATGCGGGCCATCGGAATCGCGTTCCAGGCCTGTACATAGTTGTTAAAGGTCCATTGGGCAGGCAGCAGGCTCGCCGAGAATACCTCCGCTTCCGGCTTGAAGGAGGTAGCCGCCATCCAGTAGAGCGGAAATACAGCCAAAAAGCTAAGCAAGAGAAGCAGCGCATGTTGGCCTATGGAGGATATTCGATCTTTCATTGAAGTATATAACCTCTGCACGCTTACATTCCTCCTCTAGTTATCATAGAATGAGAGCTTCTTCGTTAATTTCATGAAGCCAAAGGCCAAGAGCCCGAAAGCCAGGAAGAACATAACGGCAGCAGCGGAACCTGAGCCAATATTAAAGGTCTGAAATCCATAGGTCCAGAGCAGATAATAAATATTCGTGGTCGAGTTGAACGGGCCGCCTTGTGTCAGAACATTGATATACGCGAAGGTCCATTCCGCAGCGAACAAGGTGCTCATCATGGTCATAAACAGAATCGTTGGCGACAGCAGCGGCAGGATAATGCTCCATATAACCTGGAATCCGTTGGCACGATCCATTCTGGCCGCTTCGATATACTCCTTATTAATGCCTGTGAGCGCAGCCGAGAAGATCAGTGTACTGAAACCGATCATTTTCCATCCTGTTATAAAAATAATGCTCCATATCGCGATACGCTCATCTGTAAAATAGCGGATGGGCTCATCCATCGGAATAAACCGGCCCAGCGTTTGATTTAATATGCCGTTCGTCGGATGCAGAATCCAGCGCCATACCGAAGAAACCGCCACCGGAGCCATGATCATCGGAAGGAAAATGAGCGCACGATACACATTTCGTGACCTCTTCCCGATATTGTCCGTCGCAATAGCAATAAATAGCGGCAGTATAATGGAAAACGGGAGTACACCAATCATATACAGAAGCGTGTTCCAGATGGATATCCCCATCTCCGGAAGCGAGAACAGCTGCTCGAAATTTTTCGTTCCCACATAGGTTTTAGGTGACGTTGGCAGCAGGTTCCACTCATAGAGGCTTAGCCGGAATGTTTCCACCAGCGGTTTATAAATCCAAAAGCCAAGGGAAAACAGGGCTGGCAGCATGTACAAATACGGCTTGAATCCTTTTAATCGCTTCTTCAGCTTAGCCTGATCCTTGGTCTTGGCGGAGGGAGCAGCAGAAGATGGGGCTCCGGCAATCTCATAACTCATGTTCGCTTACATCTCCTTCGCTATGGCATTAAGGCTTGAGCCCGCTCCTCGGCACCTCGCATAATCGGTGTTATGTCACCTTGACTGATAATAGCCTCTGATACCGCGTCATTCAGAATCGTCTCGATTTGCTTCCAGTTCGTTCCCGGATAGGACACCCATGGCTTCAAGCTCTCCAGCTGCTCCAGATTCGGTTTTATGAGCGGATTGGCTTCTACCCAGTCTTTGAGGTAGGCAGGGTCGTCAACAATGGCTGGCCGAAGGGGTAAATACCCAATTTCCGACGTAATGATGGTATAACCGCGTTCGCTTGTAGCGAATTTAAGAAATTCCCATGCGGCCTGCTGCTTATCCTTGTCGTCCGATAGAATGAACAAAGCGCTGCCGGAGTTGACCGGCGTTGTCACCTGGTCGCCAAAGGACGGCATTTTGCCGGCTTTCAGCTCCCACCCGCCACCTTCTGCTGCTGCAAGCAGTGAGCTTTGGAGCGCACTCGTGAACAGCAGCATGCCGACCTTGCCTTGACTGAATGCTTCGATCGCTTCGCCGTCGTTCAGTTTGCCATTTGCGCCGCTGGCAATCAGATCCTGCCACATTTGAATAGCGCCAATGGCCTCAGGCTGTCCGAATTGCAGAGTCGTCCGGTCCTCGGACAATACGCGCCCCCCATTGCTTCCGATGAGGGCTTGAATAATCCAGTCCCCGCCCGTGGCTCCTCCTACATGAACCCCGGATGCACCGGATGACTTGGCTATTTGAAGGCCGTACTCTTTCACTTCCTCCCAGGACTTCGGTGGCTGCTCCGGTTCAAGACCTGCCTTCTTGAAGAGATCTGCATTATAGAACAACACCGGGGTGCTGAAGGTGAACGGAAGACCATAGGTTTTGCCGTTCAGCTGACCCAGCTTCAAGCCGTTCTCCGAGAAGCCCTGAAAGTTGGATGCCAATTCATCGGCGGGAACGATATCCTCCAGGGGTTTTGCGTTGAAATTGTTAACCGCAAAATCCAGGCCATCGAATGTAATTTGGGCGATGTCCGGCGTGGAACCTGCAACAATATCGGCTTGTACCTTGGAATTGATGTCTGTCGAAGACACCGGAATCGGTTCGATATCGATATTCGGGTGAGCTTCTTCAAACTCCCGAATCAGCTTTTCGGTACCTGGCACCTGGCTTGCGATGGCCAGATTGTAGCTATAGAACGAAACCTTGATTTTCGTGTCCGATGCAGCACTGGCTGTATCCTCCGTCGAACCGGCATTGCCGCAGGCAGTAGAGGTCAATACCGTAAGCAGCAGGGCAGCTGCCGTCCACTTTTTGCTATGTTGTTTCATACTCCATCTCCTTTTATATGTAGATTAATTCGGGGGAGGGGCTTTAATAGCTGCTTACGAATGAGCTTGTTCCATCTCCATCTTCCATTCGAATACGAGCCGCTGCTCACCAGGCATCGCCATCGGGTGAACGATCATCCGGCCGTCTTTCACCAAAACCAGATTGTAGCCGCTGTTATCAATAAACTTCATGCTATGCGCTGCTGTCGGTTCAATGCCGAAGGCTACGCCGGTAGCCGCCGCGCTTGGAATCCCCTCAAACAGTCCGATGTTATTCACGTGAATATGCCCGGATAACAGTCCGATCACATCGCTGCCGGCAATGGCATCTGCCAGATCCTGCGGATTGCACAGCAGGTGGCTGTCCATTAGAGCTGTGGGTGTGGGCACCACGGGATGATGAAGCACGATGATGCTTCCCTTCGGTGCAGGAGTGGAGAGAGTCTCCCGCAGCCATTCCAGCTGCTCTTCATCCAGATGACCCTCATTCGACCCTGGAACCTGGGTGTTCAGCACGATGAGCCGAAGCCCGGATTCCATGACCGAATAATAATAGGATTCTTCAGTGGGCTCTTCCTCCAGATAACCCTCCCGGAAATATGGACGGGAATCATGGTTCCCCAGTGCAAGATACAGCGGCACACCGAGTTTAGACATCTCTTCCTCCAGCAGCAGCCGTAAATAGCTGTAATCCTCGACATTGCCGTCTTGGGTCAAATCACCGCTGATCACAACAAAATCAGGCTTCCGCTCCAGCTTTTCCAGCTCGGTAAAAACATCACGCAGCTTTTGAGAAGCATCGATTTTAAATAATGGATTTTTCCCCGGAATATTAATATGGGTATCCGTCATGTGAACAAAGAACACCGTATCCTGCATCGTTTATACCTCCTGAGGTTCTAAATGTTGACCCGACGAACTCGGTTTATAAATTCCCGCTTCCTGCACACCATCCAGTTGAATAACACGATAGGAGGGCTTGCCGCCACGCATGTTGACCCACAGCATCACATTTTGACTTTCAGGGCCGGTGCCGTGAGCATGTCCCCCCGTTCTGCCAAGCTGAATATATTCCCGATTCCCTTCCGAGCTGTACTCCATGGCATGCAAATGTCCGGCAAAAGTCGTATACGATCGGGAACCCAGCATTTCCTCCAGCCTTTTGAACTGCGGATCTTCCGATTTCCAGCCAGGCTTATGCATGCTCACGAAGGTCCATCTGGCATCCGAGTTCTCCTCCAGTATGATTCTCGCAAAGTCCAACTGCTCATCGCTGATCGACAACTCAATCCGTCCCAGATCTTGCAGCTGATCTTCAGGCAAAAGAGTCAAGATGTCCTGGTAAAATGCTTGCATATGCTCGTCCGTACTCGCTGGGTCATGCTGTATCTGAAAGGTTGCTTTTTTAATAATGTCTATAAACGCATCAGGCAGCTCAGACGGCGGGTCCTCCGTATTCAGCATAAGATAGAGGATATCGCCGATACGAAAAGCATAATATTCTAAACCCTTCCGTTCCCTCCATACATCCAGCATCACTTGACTGCCGCAATCATGGTTGCCGACTATTTGGAAGAAGGGCAAACCAGTTGCTTCGATAAGATGGTCGATCTCATCCCATTCCGCTCTGGCAGATGACGCTTCTCTCCAGTAGCCTTCAATCAAATCCCCGACACTGAGCACAAAATCCGGCTTCAAATCACGCACGGTCTCGAGCGCCTTTTCAAATACGCCCGCTGTTGCCATACCGCATCGGTCACCTAATACCGCGAAGCTGAAATCCTCTGTTGGAATATCCTTCAACTCCCCAAACCACGGACGCCGATCCGTCGTCCCGCTCTCCGACGCAAACCAAACCGCATGCTCTCCATTCATGTGCTGTAACTGAAATGGCTTCATGATCATACCCTCTTTCGGAAATGGTTGTTTTCATCGCTTCAACAACAAGTATGCAGGTTGTATGTAAGTTGAAAACAAGAACTATGTTATTCCATTGTTAATTTTCCAGCATTGAATGTATCCCGTAAAATGAAGGAATCAAACATGAAATCCTGTCACGTAAGCATAAAAAAAAGCCTTCCGGGGTGTCGAAACAGCCCAAAAAGCGTTGTTTGGTATGCTTCCAGTAATACCTTGATGGAAGCATACATTTTACATTATTGAAATAGATGTATCTTGGATTCCTCCGAAAAACAGCGGATTAAAAAATACTGCCCCACATCAGTTTCTCGGCCATATAATGATACTGCTCGCTCAGTGCCTTCTTGGCACCAGCTACGTCATGCAGACATAACCTCTCATACATCAAACTGTTGGTTGCGATGGCCCATTCCGGTTTATCATCCGGATAGCGCTTGCGGTGGGATACCATCTTGGTTAGAAACTTGGTCCTGTACATGCCCAGGACACCCACCATATAATCATTGCGGAGCGTCCGCAAAATGCTCTCCGTGAACAGCAAGGAATTATCGTAATATCCGAAGTTGTCATTCTGTTCCAGTGCAGCCTTTTGCCGATCCAGACAGAGACGAAGGGTCTCCAGATCGAAGGACAGCTTTCGTTCGATGGCTATATCCATGACGAATAACTGCATGGATACAAGCACCTCAAAGATTTGATAGAATTGCTGGAAGGAAATTTCCTTCACAAGCACCCCTCTGCCCTTAAAGGATTCAACCAAACCTTCCTTTTCCAGTATGGAAATGGCTGCCCGTACCGGGGTCCGACTAACACCGAGCTCTTTAGCCAGTTCGTTCTCTGACAGCATGGTTCCAGGCAAGTATTCACCCTTGATCATATTATCACGAATCGTGTCGTACACTTGAGCTTCTAAAGATGGTCTATGCTGCATGGACTTCTCCTTTAAATAGATGAATACAGTAACATAGTGTAAGCCTATCATATACAGTCGCTCTTTAAAATAAGCAAACTACCCGAACGGTTTGAAGAGGACGGCACTTGATCAAGAGATTTTCCCAGCCTAATCAAAGGCTCCAAAATGCCGCATCGTTGCTATAATTATCAATATAACCCAACGTATGAACAGAATCGCCCACATGATAAGGAAGCCTTGAATCAATCGCTCAACAATCCATTCGACCTTCTTAATTGAGGTATATCTTCGCCTAGGTTTGAAAAACCAATGGGCCAGCCCTTTGAACGCACCTATAACAATTAAAACGATTCTCACGCGGCTGACTTCGCCCTCCTCCTGTAAATTGATATTCTCAGTTCTGTTACCGTAATCTGATCTTATCACCCCATTTGGGATGTTTCACCAATTATTTGAGCAGGCAAAAAACGCGATGCAGGAATCTCTCCACACCGCGTCTTTTAAAGGATCTAACTGTTACTTACTACTTACTCCGCCTGGTAGCGCTCATAAGCGGCCTGGTAAACCTCCATGTATCGGTCCAGTCCCATCTTGTTGAGCGTATTCACATACTCATCCCATTGGGTGAACGAGGCCGAGCCGTTCACGAATTTCGCTTCCATTTCCTTAACGTAATCCTCGATATCTTTACCGATCGAGGTCATGACGTCCGTTTCCTCCAATGTAAAGTTAAAGTTGTACAGGATCTCCTTCACGGCATACGGCTCTGCCTTTTCGGCTGCGGCCATGGCGTTAGGTCGTGTCTCCGAGGCTTTAAACCATTTCTCCCGCACAAAGCCCGGATAGCTGCCCCCGAGCCAAGTGAAATACTTGGCCAACGCCTGATCCTGCGTTAATCCATTTGGATTCTCCGTAATCTCCTTCACATACTCCAGCTGACCGTCAGCGTTCTTCGTAAATGTCTCGCCTTCTTTACCCATGAAATAGAACTGGGCACCCTCATCCCCGTAGAAGTAATCCATCCAGCGGATCGTTGCTTCCGGATTCGGGTTCTTATCGGTAATCGCAAATGCACCTACGTGAACCATCGGCACTTTGACGTGGGAATAGAGCTGATCACCATGCGGTCCCTTAAGCGCCCCGAGCCCGATGTATTCTTTGCGACCCATCACCATCTCCGGATTCGGCACAATTGTGGCACCGAGCAGGCCCTCCTGCCCTTTGGCATTCAATGCGCCGCCCTCAATCGTGAAGATCTCTTTATCGAGCAGTCCTTCCTGGTGCAGCTTATTTACGAACTGGAGCATTTCCTTATACTCCGGCAAAGCTTTGGTGAAGCGAAGTTTTCCTGTGTCCGGATCTATGTCCACCAATTTATGGCCAAGTCCGCTTGTGCCAAGTCCCCAAGAGCCTTTCAAGTGATCGATGATTCCGGTTATGCCTGCTGAAGCGAAAGGAATCTCATCATGCTTTCCGTTACCGTTTAGATCGGTTTCTTTTACCGCCTTCAAATACGCATAGAATTCTTCTGTCGTCTGCGGCTCTTTCATCCCGAGCTGATCCAGCCACTCCTGATTAATCCAAATCGGTGTACCAATCAACATGGAGAGCAGCGCAGGATCGTAGAAAGAAGGCAGGGAATAAATGTTGCCGTCCGGCATCGTCAGCCCTTTTCGAATATCCGGGTACTCTTCCATCAGCTTTTTGAAATTTGGTGCGTATTTATCGATCAGATCATTCAGCGGTATAAATACTCCTTGCTCCCCATAACGGGTTAACTCTGCGGAGCTGACCCTTGCGGAGTAGAATACATCCGGATAATCTCCACCTGCCAGCGCTAAGTTCCGCTTCTCGGTCAGGGTATCGAATGGAATGAGGTTCCAGGTCACATTCACATTGGACATCTCTTGATAGGTTTTCCATACGAGTGTTTCCTCAAATTTGCTCCCGTTTGATGGCGACTTGCCCGTGAAGAACGTCAGATCGAGGGGCTCGTTCACAATCGGCATGCCGGTCTCGTTAAAATTGGCTTGCGGCGTCTCACCCTTATCCGTTGCACCTTCCCCGCTTTTACTACCGCAGCCTGCCAGCAATCCGGCTGCCAGTACAGCTGCCAATGTGAGTGAAGTCCATTTTCTCATCACCATAAAATTCAATTCCTCCTCATGAAATGTACGTAATCAACCTTTAATTGCACCAATCATAACGCCCTTCACAAAATACTTTTGCAGGAACGGGTACAGCAGCAGCATCGGCAGATTCGTCACAATGACCGCCGCATATTTGATGGCTTCCGCGTCCATCAGACTTCGCGCCAGTGAATCATCGCTGATATCCACCATCTCCTGCATCTGTCCCTGTACCAGAATCTCGCGCAGGAACAGCTGCATCGGATAATTGGCACGATCAGATAAGTAGATCAGCGCGCTGAAATACGAATTCCAGTGACCTACGGCGTAGAACAGCACCATCACGGCCAATATCGGTCCGGATAACGGCAGCACAATCCGCAGCAGTACCCGCATATTGGACGCCCCATCAATGAACGCGGCCTCCTGCATTTCCTTCGGAATGGAACTCTGGAAGAAGGTCCGCATGATGATAATGTTCCACACCGATACGGCCGAAGGAATAATGATGGCCCAAATCGTATCCAGCATTCCCAGTTCCTTCACCAGCAAGTAATTGGGGATCATCCCACCGCTGAAGAACATGGTAAAGACAATGATTAGTGTAAATACATGTCGACCCTTGAAATCAACCCTGGAGAGCGGATAGGCTGCCGCAATGGTCATCAGAACATTCAGCGCCGTTCCCGTCGTGGTATAGAGCAAGGTGTTCAGAAATCCTCGTACAAGCTCCGAATTGGCAAACAACCGCTCATATCCGACAAATGACAGCTCCTTGGGCCAGAGCCATACTTCCCCTCGCATGACCGTTTCTGGTGCACTAATGGAAGCAATAAGTACAAAAAATAAAGGATACAGTACAAGGAGCGTGATAAAAGATAGTATAATGTAAATAAATACTCCGGCTATTCGTTCACTTCGGCTTTGCGGCATACGCATCATTCCTCCTTACCATAGGCTGTTCTCGCTGACTTTTCGGGCGATCCGGTTTACGGTAATCAGCAGGATGAAGTTTACAACGGAGTTAAACAGGCCAACCGCAGCCGAGAAGCTGTACTGGGCACCCAGTATACCACTCCGGTATACATTCGTAGCAATGACGTCAGACGCTTCCATATTGAGTGAATTTTGCATCAGGAAGATCTTCTCGAAGCCGACGCCCAGAACGGAACCGATGTTCAGAATCAGCAGAATGGTCATCGTTGGAGCAATGCCCGGCAGATTGATATGCCATATTCGCCGGAACCAGCCTGCTCCATCCACCTTGGCCGCCTCATGCAGCTGCGGATCAATCCCGGCGAGTGCCGCCAAGTAGATAATAGAGCTCCAGCCCATACCCTGCCATACGCCGGACCATACGTAGATGCTCTTGAACCAGGATGGCTCCGTCATGAAGGCGATCGGCTCTCCGCCGAAGGAGGTGATAATCGAATTGACCAGGCCGCTGACCGGCGACAGGAACATCATGATCATACCGACGACGACCACCGTAGATAAGAAATGGGGTGCATAAGTTACGGTTTGTACAAATCGGCGGAACCGGCCCGATCTGGCTTCATTAATCATCAATGCCAGGATAATCGGAATCGGAAATCCGACCGCCAGCTCATATAACCCGATGCCCATCGTATTTTTGATAATGCGCCAAAAATAAAAGCTGTCAAAAAAGCGTTCAAAATGCTTGAAGCCTACCCATGGACTATCCATAATCCCTTTGTTCGCAATAAAATCCTTAAATGCAATCTGGACGCCATACATGGGTACATAATGAAATACAATGAAGTATAACAGAACTGGTGCAAATAAAGCGTACAGCTGCCAGTTTCTGCGAACCTGCATCATCCATCTTCGCCAAGCACTTTTCCTGCGAATGTTTGAATGCGCTTCCAAGGTGTTTAGATGACGTTGTAAAATCGGCAATCCCCCCTCTTTCGTCTATGCGTCTTCGTGTGTCTTAAAGGTCCACGTCTGCATCATAAACGACCCGAACGCATATGGGGTATTGACCATTTTAATGATGTCTCGCCTTTCATTGGATGGATGGGCAGAAGCGCCGTTTTCCTAAAGCATTGCTTAAAATCTAAAATATTGACTATCCATTTTTTACGAACGATTAACATGAATCGGGCACAATCCTTAACACTTGTCCTATATAATGTTGTGAAACCTTGAACGTCAGAAAAATATAAAGGGGGGAAGGCTGTGAATTGGATCAGACATAAAAGCCGCAGTGTATTCTTTAAAATTTTTCTGAGCTTTCTGGCCATCATCGTGTTATTCGGATTGTTCTATACGGTCATTTTCCAACTCTTTAAGACCAGCCTGCAGAAAGAAATCATCGATACGAGCCAGCAGGCGGTTCACGATACGGCAGAGCGGTTCAACAACCAATTCAGCAGATTGCAGGTATTAATGTTCGATATATACAATCAATCCGAATTAATCGGCTTCAATAATCAGCTTCGCCACCAGGCCGGAAACGAAGTCAATTACTTGAAGGCTCGAGATGTGATGATGCAGATGCGGAGCGATATCTATAACCCGCTGTTCTTTCTGGAGGATACCCTGATTTATCTCCGGGAGTTTGATTTTGTACTGAGCAAATCCGGAAGCGGCGATGCTTCCTATATGTTCAATCGTTCCTATGCAAGCCCGAGGTATCCTTATTCGTTCTGGAGCAGCTACGAGGGCCCTCAGGAATCCTTCAAACTTCTCCCTGCGGCCACTTATCGAGTCAACAACGATTTGTCCGAGAAAACACTGATGCCTTTTGTCTACAAGCAGCCGGACAGTCCTTATGAGGTCATTGCCCTTATCGATATCGACAAGGCCGCTCAGTCCTTCTTCGGCGAATCCGATGATCGTGCACTCGCCATTCTGAATGACGAAGGCCAAGTGCTCTATACGCTGGGCTCCATGAACCAAGATCAGCTTCCGACGTTTGAAGCCGGACAGAAGGCCGTACTCAAAGATGGAACCTACTATTTTGCCGAAGCCGGGTCCGATGGACTGACCTATGTCTCCGCCGTGCCTTACAGCCATGTCTCTTCGCAGCTCAGCCGGTTAACCGGCGGTTTGCTGCTCATCTTCTGCCTGTCGCTTGGCGTGGCCCTTGCCGCTTCCTTTTTCCTGAGTCGCAGATTGCACAAGCCGGTGAAGCAGATTTTAACAACCGTGCTGAACAGAGCCAACAGCTCATCCATGCCGGAATCCGGAAGCATCACCGAATACGATCTGATCCAGAACCGGATTCAAGAGCTGTTCCGGGAGAAGGAAGAAATACGGGAGCGCATGAACAAGCATAAATCCGTTCTAACCAGCTACTCTTATATTAGTCAGCTGAAGAGCATCAATACCGATATTAGCGAGTGGGAGGATTTCCTGTCGGACGACGGAAGCTTTATCGTGGTTCTGTATCACATCCGTTTCCGGATGAATCCGGTTTATGAGCTCCCCCTCCAGACCGATCAGGCCGTCCGCCATATGCTGGAGCATATTCATCTGATCACGGCAGAACGCTATCCGGGATCCCACACGTTCCAGATCGAAAAGAATGAGATTGTATCCATCTTTAAACGGGAGGAAGCCGCCCGCCTGGAGGAACTGCTGCAGGAAATCAAGGACATGTTAAATGAGGAAAAGGAATTGTTCCTTGTCACCATCGCCGTCAGTTCCCAAGTGAGCCATTCGTCCGAATTCAATCAAGCCTACCATCAGGTCAAAGGACTGACCGCACAGGCACAACTCTTGGAGGAATCACAGATGGTAACCAAGCAGCGGGTCCTTCCAAACACTGTCAACCTAAGCCCGTCTAAGGAAAAAGGACTGCTTGACGCGCTGCAATCCGGCAGCGACAGCCGTTCCTTGCAAATCATCGATCAGGCGCTCGAGGCCATGCAGCGCAAGGAGGCCGGCATCTCGCAATTCCGTTTCTTCGCCGATTCGGTCGCTTCCAAGATTCTAAGTTATATGGAGACGGCGCAGATTGACAAAACATCTGTCCAATCCTTAAAGCAGTGGAGCACAAGATTGGCAGAATGCCATTGCATAACAGATTACCAAGGGGTATTCCGTCAGCTCGTCGAAGCCTCCTGCGCCCTCATTCGCAAGAAAAAGGATACTGGCCAAGAGCCGCTCATCGCCATGTTCATGAACATTATCCATAACCAGTATGCCGATGATCTGTCTCTCGACTATCTGTCAGCCAAGCTGAACCTGTCGAGCGCCTACCTCTCCGTCTATATCAAGGAGAAGACCGGTCTTAACTTCAGCGACCATCTGCTTGGCATCCGTATGAACAAAGCGAAGGAACTGCTGGCATGCACGGACTTGACCGTCAATGAGATCAGCCAGCGTGTCGGCTATCTCAACATTACCTCCTTCAACCGGACGTTCAAGAAGGCCGTCGGCATGACGCCGGGCGCCTACCGCAGGCAGCATGTGGTGCAGACCCATGCCAGCGGATCATGAATGGTCGCTGTGACAAAAGAAAACCTTCTCTTCTCGGCATGGCGGGCATATGCCCGGCCATGTACGCGGAAGAGAAGGTTTTTTCACTTCCAAATCGAAATAAGGATATAGGGAAGAAACCTATATCAACAAACCCAAAGGATGAGAATAATGCCTCTTCGTATCACGGCCATGACCGAAACGTATGCCGATCAAATTATGCAATGGAGCTATGAACCTCCCTATGATTTCTACAACAGCGAACCGGATGAGGAGTTCCGGAAAGAACTTCTGGAGTGTTCGTATTACGCCATACTGGACGAGGTAGGGCAGCTCTTCGGCTTTTGCTGTACAGGCTCATCAGCCCAAATTCCGATCGCAATCCCGTTAGGTGCATATGACGAGGATTTGCTGGATTTCGGACTTGGGATGAAACCGGAATCGACCGGACAAGGCCGGGGAAAAGAGTTTCTCTCGTTCGTGCTGGCATCCATCGCTGAATTTCACAAGCGCCAATCGTTTCGGCTGACCGTTGCCAAATTCAATGAACGAGCCATTCGCTTGTATACCCAGCTGGGCTTCTCGGAAGTTGCAACGTTTGATTATGGCGGCACTACGTTCATAACGATGATCAAGAAGCCGGGCTCCGGATTGTAAAATAAAGAGGGTAATCCCGCTGCGGGATCACCCTCTTCTTCATCATTGGCCAATATCGCGTATTCCCGGGTTAGGTCATATCATCCGAAGAATAGTCGCTTTCCACTCCAGGCACTGGAACGCCCTGCCGATATTAACTCCTATTCAATCGCGATATATACGTCCACCACAGTATTCGCAGGATCAAACTGCTGCATGTCATAGCGTTCGTAATCCCCGGTATACGTCCTTTTATCGGCTGATTGCTGGAAATAACTCCAAATTTCATGCCACACCTGCGGAACGACTTCCAGCAAAGGACCACGTCTAGTCCGGAATACCATGTACTTGGCTGCCGGGACGGCCGCCTGCTGCAGCTCCTCGGTAGAAGCCGCAACTACCACAGCTTCATCTATCCTGTTGCCAATAATTAAGGTGTATGCCCCGGACGCGTCGCTTTCGTAATCCGTGTACAACGCATAGATGGCTTGATCCTTATCATATAATTGCGTCTGCACCCCGCTTTGGAAATACCGATCCCATAACTGCGGTATCTTGCCTTGCTGTCCTGCCTCCGCTTCATTCGTCGTTCGAACGCCGACACCCTGAATGGACATGGCGGGTCTAGTCTCGATCCATCGTTCACTTTGATTCTGCTGTTGGCTATGACTCATATGTTGTTTCCTCCTTGAGATGAATATATTTCTATTCTAAAGAGGTAACGTGGACATCTATCTGTCCTGGTTAACGTAGCGCTGCATAATCAATTGCGCTCTTCGTTTCACTTCATCCGCCGCTTCGCCTGGCTCCTCAATCAGCACCTGATCACCAAAGCTTAGTATCATGCTGTAAAACCATTCATCCAATTTGTATAACACTCGAACGCGTAAAGAGCCGTCCGGGTTGACGGTTACTTGTTCGGACGGAAAAATATCCGCCACCCGCTGACGCGCGGCAGCTTCGAATAGCAGCACCGTCTCCTGCTCCAGCGCGCTTGACCAAGAGGACTCCCATTCCAAGCGTTCCATACTCGGTATCATTCTTGTCTCCGAAGTCTCATCCAGCATCTCGATATGCTGCATGCGCGATAACCGAAAGATTCGAAAGTCTTCCCGCTCCAGGCAAAAGGCTTGTACATACCAAATATTGCCCTTCAGAATCAGGGATGCCGGTTCAATGGTTCTTCGCTCCGCATTGCCCCGATTATCGATATACTCCATCACGACCCTGCGCTTTTCTTGAATAGCCTTTTTGAGCAAGCCCACGGCCGGTTTCAGTCCTTGACGCTGTCCCCAAGGCTGAAAGTCCATGACCACCGGTTCCCTTCGATATTCATCGCCAAGCCCCTGCTCTACCCTGTGCAGCAGCGATTTTACCTTCTCAAGCAGGATGCCCATCTGCTGATCCTCCAGTGCACTGCTCATCCCTTTAACCGCTGTAACCAGCGCACTCATCTCCTCGGCGGACAGCCAGTACTTGTCAATCATATAATGCTCCATAATTTCAAACCCGCCGGATATTCCCTGGTGGGCCGCAATCGGGATCCCGGCTTGGCATAGCGTATCCATGTCGCGATATATGGTTTTGCTTGATACTTCAAACCGATCGGCCAACTCCTTGGCGCTCAGTCTCCCCCGGTTCAGAAGCAGGACGGTTATGGCTAATAGCCGGTCTATTTTCATTACACGCGATCCTTTCATTCTCGATCATTTCAAGTTCTTCCTTAACTCAAGCTTAACAGATTCAGCATATGTTCATGCAACCGTTAGGTCAGGTTCAATTGCTCGTTAGCCTGTTATGCTACAATGATAAGCACGGCAAGCAAGTCGGGAGACGGGATGAAACGAATCCTTCCCGAGCAACGTAGACATACATATAAATGCAAGGACTGTTTGAATCTTAAACATCAAGGAGGAACATACATATGGACAATCGGCTTGACGCTATGCGCAGATGTCACCCGGACTCCGTAACGATCTCCCGCATCACGGGTTTCATTACGGATGGAGTGATCCTGCTCGCTGCTGCAGCTTATCTGATCATCGCCGCTATATTCGGGTGGACCCTGATACCGGGCTGGATCACCATCGGACTGCTGGTTCTCGGAGCCTGGTTTACTTGGGCCGTGCCCTCTTTCACCTACAAACAATTCGGCTTCAAGGTAAGCGAGGAAGAGTTGGAGCTTCGCTCCGGCTGGATCTGGCTCAGTGACACCCTTGTCCCGATGACGCGTGTACAGCATGTGGAGCTTGAGCGAGGGCCGCTCCTTCGTAAATATGGTCTAGCCAAGGTAAAGGTCGTTACCGCCGCAACGACTCATGTTATTCAGGCGCTCAAGCTGGAAGATGCAGAGGAACTGAAAAAACAGATCGGCGAGCTGGCCAAAGTGGTGGATCACGATGAATGAACCGACAAGACTGCACCGGCTGTTCATCCTGTTCCCGCTCGTAGGCAGCGTAAAATCACTCATTCCCATCGCCGCTCTCGTATCCATCAAATTCCTTAACGGAAAATCGCTGCGGGACATCCCTTGGTACTGGCTGTCCGCCGTCATCGTCATCATGGTCTCGCTTCTGCTTCTGTACGGGTATCTGAAGTGGAAACGCTTCGTCTATACGTTAGAAGAGGACAAAATCCTCATCCGCCGCGGTGTTCTGTTCCGTGAGGAGCTGTCCATCTATACGGGCCGCATTCATTCTATGAATATGGAGCAGCCCTTGCTGCAGCGTATACTGGGACTTACCCAGGTCCGAATTGAAACACCGGGCAAAACGGAAGGCGGCGGCATACTGCCTGCCATCACCAATAGCGAAGGCGAACGGCTGCAGCGCTGGCTGCGCGAGCAAACCCGAACAAGGCAGACGGAACGGGAGGTTCACCAAGCTCATGAGAGTTCCGACCCAACCGATCAGAGCTTTCCCGCTCCGAGCGAGAGGGCAGCTGTTCAACCGTCGGAAACCCGAGAGAATCACGAATCCATTCAACCGTCGAATCAGAACATGGGATACGGAAGCGGTCTTTTGGAGGATTCCGATTCCGGCGGCGCCGCCGGGAGACATACCGCAGACGATCCAGGGACGGCAGAGGAAGAACGCAGCACGCTGCTCCAGCTATCCTCCGGACGCCTGCTCATTGCCGCGCTCTCCTCGCCCAACCTGTCACTGGCTTTAGCCTTTGTAGGCGGTATTATATCATTTGCCGATGACCTGCTCCCGGATCAAATGTACCAATCGCTGTTTCAATCGGCAGGGAAGCTGCTGCCCGGGAGCTGGATCAGCATTGCCGCGGTGGCGCTTATTATATCCTGGCTGCTCTCCGCCGTGCTCTACACGATCAAATATGCGGGATTTACCGTCGAGCGCATCGGAAAACAAATCTCGGTCAGCTGCGGGCTGCTGGAGAGAAAAAGGCTGCTCTTCTCTCCCGAACGAGTGCTGGCCATTACCGTAAAAGAAGGCGTATTCCGGCGCTGGTTCGGTTACGCTGAAGTGAAGGTTCATGTGCTTACGTCCGAGTCCGACAAGCATTTCATGCTTCATCCTCTACTGAAGACCGTAGATATTCCAGCGCTGCTGAACCGGGTCACACCTCAATTCAGCGCTCAGCCTATTACCGCTTCGCCGCCGCCCCGCGCAAAATGGATGTACCTGCGGTGGAAGCTGGCTTTTGCCGCGATCGTTAGTGGCGCATGCATTTGGTATTTTGACAGACTCGGTTTGTTATCGCTTCTGCTCCTCCCGCTCTCGTTAGCTTGGGGACTCCTTTCGCACCGGGATTCCGGACTTAATGTAACGGACAAACAGCTGACGATCCGCAGCCGTTTCATTGCGATGTCCACCAGGTATATACGCCGGCCGCAGATTATCGCCATGGAGGTCAGCGGTACCCGCAGACAGCGAAGAAGAGGGCTCCTGTCTCTGCAGGTGAAGATGATATTCAGCGAGATCAACGAAAGCTTAAACGGCATGGATCAGCGAGAGATCGAGGCGGTTCGGGCTTGGTTCCAAAAGAAAAAGGGCGAGACCTCCGCATCTGCAGAACGAAGTGGTCCCGCCTCATCCATTGAGCAGCTATAAACGATTGCCCTCGGTTCTTCCTGAACGGCCAAAGCCTGATAACCGATAAACCAGCAGGGTTATCGCGAGAAATACGCCGTATACCCCAATGGTTATCATGATGTGGGAAGGGTCGGTCATCAGATGATCGCCTACCATCGAGAACAGCAGCATGGCAGGGATTTTGCCTAGAGCGGACGCGATGCTGTAAGATGCGAACGTTACCTTGCTGAGAGCCGCGTACACATTGATGACAATGGAAGGAATAAACGGGATCAACCGGGTAAACAGGATGGTCATAAAGGCGTTCCGTTCGAACATCGTTGTCACTTTTCCCAGCCTGTTATAACGGTAAAGCACCCGGTCGCCCCATTCCTGAAACCCGTATCGGATAAACATAAACATGAGGATGGAAGCAGCGGTAGAGCCGACCCAAGTGACGATTCCACCGATAACCGGCCCGAGGGCAGCACCGATTACGCCTCCTACCACCGGATAAGGGATCACCGGAAACAAGGCCATGATGACAGCCATGAACATGATCAGCGTCATACTGTCTGTCGATCGAATCCAGACCAATATGGTATCTCCATAAAAATACACAAGACCACCTATGGCGGCGTAAATCAATGCCATTCCTAATTTCTTGAACATACACCACACTCCAGGTCGTAATGCACCTATTGTATCACGCAGCATGTCCATTGGAACAAACGCAAAAGGGACGCCCCAAGGCTATAAGCCGGGGTGTCCCTTTTTCCTGATGCGGGCCAGTCCGCCCTCTAAAGCGACTCCTTACTTAGGGAAGTAAACCAACCGTTAACCAGTAAGGATGTAAACTCACGGTTTGTTCGGTTTCCCCGGTGGGTTCACCGGAGGCTTTCCAGGCTTACCATGATGTTTCACTTTCACCGTGACCGGTTTGCTTGCGGCACTCTCGTTATGCAGACGATCGACAGCCGTCACAACATACGTGTAAGTTTGTCCCTCCGCTGCGGTATGATCAACAAAGAATTGCGTCTTATCGGCGGTTTTTCGGAGAGTTCCTAACAAATGCGACGGATCTTGAACACTGCCGGTGCCTCTTCCATCAAAACGATAGACCGCATAATACGTCTCCTCATCTGTCGACTTCCAGCTTAGCTTCACACCATCCTGCTCGTGATCAGCCTTGGGCTTCTTGGGCGCTGTCGGCGCTTCCGAATCGATCCAAGGCATCGCCGGAATCAATGCCGGATATCGATACAGATCGTTCTTCAGTCTGTCGGTAAATCCGAGCGCATTATCCTTAAACCATTTGGAACTGAAGTACATGCTGCCCCGGACTTCCTCAAAGTTGCGGTTGTAATGGATCTGGTTCGGCATCTCTTCGGGATTGGACCAATCGGCATTCGACCCGATTTTGTATACGGCTTGCCCGCTGTATAGATGAACATTCTTGCCGGACACAATCCCGCTCCACCAATCGATCAGCTTATCGTAAGCGGCGGCGGAATAACCGATATTCCAATAAATCTGAGGCGTGATATAATCGATCCACTCTTCTTCAACCCATTTCTTCGAGTCGGCATAGATGGCATTGTAACTCTCGAGACCATTGGTTTCAGAGCCGGTCGGATCGCTGGATTTATTTTTCCAGATACCAAACGGGCTGATACCGAATTTCACGTAGCTCTTCTCGGCCTTGATAGCTTCGTTCACCTTCTGAATGAATTGATTGACGTTATTTCTTCTCCAGTCTCCCTTATTCGTAAAAGAGCCTTTGTACTGGTTAAAGGTGTCCGTATCCGGGAAATCCACGCCGGTTACGGGATACGGGTAGAAGTAATCGTCAAAATGCACGGCGTCGATGTCGTAATTCCGAACGACCTCCATGATGCCGTCAATAATAAACTGCTGTGCCTCCGGTATCCCCGGGTTGAAATACAGCTTGCCGCCATATTCTTCGACCCACTCCGGATGCTGCCTGGCCGGGTGATCTGCCACAAGTTTGTTAATGTCTCCTTGAAGACTGATGCGGTATGGATTAAACCAGGCATGAAACTCCATATTCCGCTTGTGGACTTCCTCCAGCAGGAATGCCAGCGGGTCGTACCCCGGATCCTTGCCCTGAACTCCCGTCAGCCATTCTGACCACGGCCCGTAGTTGGACGGGTAGAATGCATCCGCCGTCGGCTTGATCTGCATAATGACCGCGTTCATTCCAGCATCCTCCAGCTGATCAAGCAGGCTGATAAACTGCTGTTTCTGCTGATCCGGATCGGTGACTCCTTTGGCGGGCCAGTCAATATTGTCGACGGTTGCAATCCACGCCGCTCTCATCTCGGCTTTCGGATGCTCCGAAGCTTTATTCACCGTAATGTAGAGTGAGCTGGTCTTTCCTTGGAATGTGGCTGTTACTCTAGCGGAACCTATCTTCAAGCCGGACACCACTCCTCTATCATCGACAGCGGCTACACTCGGATTACTGCTGGTAAACGTAACACCTTCCGTTATGATCACCGGCTCCTCCATCCAGGAGTAGGTTGCGGACACCGCCGTCTCGAAGGAGTCTCCAACCGTAACCGCTGTAAGACCTTGAAGTTCGATGCTCTGCAGAACCGGAACCGGGTCCGTCACCGTAATGGCATGCTGTGCGGTTACTCCGCGGTACATTGCTGTAATGTCTGCCGTTCCCGCAGAAACTGCGGTCAATTGACCAGCTTGATCTACCGATACAACGCCCGGTTGATCGCTTGCATAACTAATTCCTTCAGTCAGCCATACAGGATCCGTCTGGTTTCCGTAGACGGAGTAAACCACACTGGTTCTCATTTTTCCGGTAAGACTGGTCTCCATATGCAGCGGCCCGGATAACAGCAATTCTTCAGGGGCTGGCACATCCTGCGTAATATGAAGCTCATACTGAGATTGTGGTGCATCTCCGTATTCAGCCGTTATGGTTACCGTTCCCGGCGCCAATGCTTTAATGGTGTCGTATGTAGCGCCTGTCACCGTAGCGATGTTCTCGTCGCTGCTGGTAAGTTTCACGCCGGTTGTTAATAATGCAGGTTCCGTTTGTCCTTCATAGGTTGCATATACTTGGGGTTTCACCGTTTCTCCAACGCCCATGGGCGTCAGCCCGCCAATGTCGAGTCCGAACACCTGGGAACCCGTATAGAATGCCGACAGCCTGTCGAAGTACACGGTGCCTTTGTTTTTATTCGTATCTTTTAATTCGGTGATATAGATCTGATTCACTTTGAGAGGAGCCTTGATGGTAGAGGGAACGTTAAATTTGACGTATTTCCAGCCCTTCCAGCTAAAACCGGAGGTAGACGTTAAATCCACGGCATGCTTGCCGCCGGAAGAATCCTGAAGCTGGGCCCGGAGCCAGTGGTTCCCGCCATCGCCGTAAACCCATAAGCCGAGGGCAGTCGGTGAACCGGGGACGCTTCTGCCGGTAGAACCGTCCGGGTCTTTGAAGTTGAGATATGCTGCCGAGGTGCCGGATTCGCTGCCCACAAAATCATAAGTTAGAGCTGCAGCGTGATGTCCGTAATAGATTGGCTCCGGCCTCCCCACTACATCCAGCTGGGCCTTCCCCCTTGCAGAGGATGCGGACAAATTTGTTACCGATTCAAAATCTTCCATAACGACCGCCCCTGGTTCTCCGGTGCTTGCGTACTCATCAACGGAATAACCCCAAGCATAAACAGCCGAGCTGAACATCACGGCTAACGCCAGCGTCACGGATAGGATCGACTTACTTCGATAGACACGCCTTTTGATTATCATTCACGAATTCACTCCCTTTAGTATGAGTGCTTGCTATCCAAACTGAAGTCCAATTCCAAGCGAAATCGGCTGCAGCTCACCTCCTGTCGATCTGCTGGAGTAGATGATCATGATGGTTTGTACATACATGTTCATCTCTATCTCTATCATATTGAAATTTTATTTCAAATTTCAATAGTTTTAATAAAATATAATTTTATAAATCAGGCAGGAATTTAAGCTGCCCATGACGTAGCAAACACAAAAAAGAAGCCAACACGGGACAATCCCCCGTATCGGCTTCATGATTCATTCAGTTCACGTATTCCAAAAGGCTGATAATCAGCGTCACGGCTTAACCTTCCGAAGGATACTTTAGGCCCCACTGCCCCCGGATCTGATCCAGCAGCCTCATAATCGCAAGCGACTCATCAAGCGGCATCACGTCGCTCTCCAGCCGCCCTTCCAACAGACACTGCCCCACTTCGTAAGCCTCGAAGCTATACCCTTTTTCCTGACGATCATCCGTAACAACCACCGGTTCCTCGCCATCAACATGAAGCGAAGCGGATGTTGCATTCAGGAAGGACGGAATGTGAATATACCCGTTTGTGCCATAAATATAAGCTTCATTCGTCAATCCTAGCCGGATCGCCCCGTTTAACGAAGCAGTCTTCCCGGATTCATAAGATAGAATAACCGAGAACTGCTCATCGACGCCCGTTTCGCCGATATGCGCGGTACTCCATATCTTTTCCGGCTCGGTTCCGAAAATCATGGATGCAAACGATACCGGATAAATACCCGCATCCAGCAGCGCGCCGCCGCCAAGCTCCAAATTCAGCAAACGGCCCTGCGGATTCCAGCCGCTTCGAAAACCAAAATCGGCCTTCAGCAGCCGAACGTCGCCGATATGTCCGTCGTTCAGCCATTCGCGCACCTGCCGGATCGGCAGAAGGAAACGCGTCCACATGGCCTCCATCAGGAACAGCTTCTGCTCCCGTGCAGCCGCCACTAATTCCTCCAGTTCATCCCCGTTAATCGTAAAGGGTTTCTCGCACAGGACGGCTTTGCCGGCCTGAAGACACAGTAAGGCATGCTCCCGGTGCAGCGGATGCGGAGTTGCTATGTACACAACATCGACATCGGGATCCCTCACGAGCTCCTCGTAACTGCCATAAGCCTGCGGTATATCATATTTGGACGCAAACTCACCTGCACTGCTCGCCGTACGTGAGCCTACAGCCACAAACTGAGCATTCTCCACATACGCCAGATCGGCTGCAAACTGCTCCGCAATCCAGCCTGTCCCCATAATTCCCCATCTGATCTTGCCCGGATTCTGCTTCATCATTACTCCTCCTCATCCTCTTCATTGATGGGCCTTGCCTAAAGCTTGTAGAAGCTATCCCTCTCCACCTTGCAAATTCGCAAGCCGAAGCTTTCATACCACTCGTTCTTGCCCCGTTCCTGCGCTACCTGATGTGCGGCATTCTCCTTCCATAAACGAATGGCCTCCAAGGAATCCCAGTACGATACCGTGATCCCGAGACCCTCATCCCGGGCAGACTCCACCCCCAAATAGCCGGGCTGCTGCGCTGCGAGCTCTGCCATTTTATCGGCCATCGCCCCATAACCCCGGTCACCCTCTGTACGCTTGGACACAAAAATGCAGGCATAATACGGCGGCTTCGGCGTGTTCGCGTATTCCGTCATCCTCTTTCCCTCTTCCCGGTTACCAGATTAGCCATTACTCCGATTTACATTCACTCATTGACCATGTAATCATTATATCGGAACTTCCGCCATTCTTTAACCTGTAAGAAAAATGTCTTTCGACCTATATGCCATGAAGATAGACCGCGGTTAGTTTTAAAAAAAGAAACCGCCTCTCTCCACTGTGATGGTCTACAGGAGAAGAGAAGCGGTATTATGACTTCTAGAATTTACTTCAGCTTATTCAGCAGATTATAAATGACCTGCGCGCTTTCCGCACGCGTGGTCAGGCCTTCCGGTTCAAAGCGGCTTGGCGTATGACCCTGAACAAAACCGAGGGCATGCGCCGTTTCTACCGCTTCCCGAACCCAGTCCGGGGACTCGGCGAGATCAGTAAATCCGCTTCCCGCGCTGATGCTCTCCTGCTGCAGTTTCATCGCGTGGACATAAGCACGCACCAGCATCGCCGCCATTTCCTGGCGCTTGATCGGAGCGTCGGGAGTAAAGCGGTCTTTGCTGGTTCCGTTCACGATGCCGGACTGGGCAGCTGCTGACACGGCCTTGGCGTACCATTTGCTTGAAGCTACATCGGCAAACGGCGCAGGTCCTTCCGCCTTAAGATCCAGCAGACGAACCAGCATCGCGGCAAATTCAGCCCGGGTCACTTGCTGGGCCGGTGCGAAGCGGTCAGCGCTGACGCCTTCGATGAGCTGCTTCGCAGCCAAATTGCCGATCACCTCCGCGGCCCAGAATGAAGATGGAACATCCGCAAAGGTTTTCTCGTAATCCAGCAAACCGTAAGCGCTGAAATGGCGGATTCCCGCGGCCACGCGGCCGTCTTTGTTTACATCGCCAATATACTCCAGCTCTCCGTTGCCTGATAAATAGTACATGGAGATTCTTTTGCCATTGGCATCTGAAGATACAGGCAGTTCTAGCGTGATCGAATGATCGAATTCGGTTAAGCTGTGAACTTTGCCATCCGCTGTCGTTAATTGAAGCTGGAACTCCAGCATGGCTCCGGCTGCTGTCAGCTTAGCGCCGGAGACGCGGGCAGCTTGCGCGATTCGCTCCTTCATCTCCGCACCCGATAACGTTGCGGCACTCAGTTTTATCGCGCCATTCTCAAGCTGCCCAGCATTTGCAAGACCGCCCAGCTGACGAAGCACTTCGGCCGGTATCGTTAGGGACAAATTCTTCGCTTCAAGACGGATTGAACCATCCTTGAGTATGTCTGCTGCATTCCCTGGCAGCGTGATATCCGTAAAGTTTCCGTCCACCGACAAGATCACTTGCCCGTTCGACAGTTTAGCTGCAAGCTCGCTGGCCGATAGGGTGATGCTGCCTGACGGTGGTCTAACAGGCGGCGTTACCGGCGTTACCGGTGGTGTAACTGGTGGTGTTACCGGCGGCTGCACGGGCGGGTCTACCGGCGGCTCCGGTCCCGGATCAGGATTCCCCCCGCCACGGGCGATTACCTTCAAATCGTACTCCGATTTGAACCCTTCGTAGGTTGCCGAAATGACGGTCGCCCCTGCTGCCAAAGCCCGTACCGAGCCCTGTTCATCAATGGAAGCTACGTCCGGCTTACTGCTCGCATAGGTGATGCCTTCGATTAAACGGATACGGCTGCCGTCGGTATATACCGCCTCTGTTACCGTCCGATCGGCGTCCCCGACCTTCAATTCGGGTTTGCCGCTTAAGAGGATCGATTCGATGCTGCCGTTCGGAATTCGGTCCACCGTAATCTTCACGTCTGCATAAACGTCCGGTGCAACCGTGCTGGTCGCTCTTACCACCGCGCTGCCCAGACCTTGAGCCGTCACGATGCCGTCTGCGGATACGCTGACAACGTCATTCGACGGTTCGGAATGGTATACGGACCATACCACGGTTCGTTCAGCTCGGCTCGGCTTCACCGCAGCCTGCAATTCGTGACTTTCGCCAGCGGCGAGCGTCAGCTCGTCAGATTTTATAACAATCTGTTCCGGATTAGGCTTCGTCAGCGTAAACTCGTCCACGACGCGTCCACCAACCGTTTTGGTTACGAAATGAAGCTCGTCTCCCTTCACTTCCACGGAGGCATACATTTGAGTCTTTTCTTCGTCGACCACCTCATGCCAGCCCCGCTCCGTGTGGGAGTAGAATTTAGGACCTGACGATCCCGCCACGACGTAGGTCGTGCCCTTCCCTTCCGCGGCAATCTGGTTGTTCATCATCGGGTAGGAACGAATATAAATATGATCATGTCCGTTTAACACGAGATCCACGCCGGATTCCTCAAGTACCGGCGCCCACAGGCTGCGTACCTCAGCGGAATCATAGATGCTTCCATAAGGCCCGCGGTGGAACATCGCTACGGTCCATTTCTTTGTGTTGTTAGCCAGATCCTGCTGGAGCCACTTCTTCTGCTCTTCCAGCTGATACTCACTGTTCAGCATAATGAAATGAACGTCCTTGTAATCAAAAGAGAAGTTCGTTCCCTTCAAGCTGTCCAAGCCATTGCCCGGCTGGTTAAAGTGAGCCAGGAAATCACCGTTCTCCTTGGTCCCCATCACTTCATGGTTGCCGATGGCCGACACTAATGTCGTATTCAGGAAATGCTTCTGGGCTTCATCGAACCAATAGTTCCACTGCTCCTCCAGGAAGCCCTTGTCCACCATATCGCCGGCATGGACCATGAATTCGGCGTCCGGATGCTCGGCTGCCGCCATGTCGATCGTATTCCCCCACAGCTCGAACTCCTTCGCGGTGGATGCCTGGGAATCGGCAAAATACAGGAATTTCGTTGTATCTCCCGCAAGCTCCGTTGTTTTAAAAGAGCCTTGGGCACTGTAATGGCCTTGTCCATCACCGACACGGTACACATATTCTGTGCCTGGCTCAAGGCCGGACGCCGTCGCTTTATGGACGCGGACCGTGCCGAGATCCAAGGTATGGTACAGCTCGCTGGCACCATTGAACTTCTGGGCGTTCGGCCCATCGAAATCCGTAAATTCGGACCGCTTGGCCACTTCCACCACAGTCCCTTCCGTCGCCGGGTCCGTGTGCCAGTTCAGCATCCGCGACGTGGTTGGATCTTCGCCCATACCCACACTGATGTTAAACGGTGTCGGGCTTCCTGCAAGCGGCGATACCTTAAACTCCAAGGCCGGGCTATATTGATTGTTCTTCACGGCCTGTACGGTATACGTCTTGATCTGGGACGTCAGCGCACCTGTCTTTAAGGAACCCGCTGCGTCTGTTGTGCCGATCGCTGTATCGTCCACCGTAATCTGTGCGCTTTCAACAGGTTGTCCTTGAGCGTCGGTCACTTTAAATTCAGTTTCGTAGCCCTCTACGATTCCTTCCTCATTCCAGCTCAGCGCATAATGCGCTGCGATCTTCGATTCTACCGGAAGACCGAAGAACGAGAATTCGGTATTCCCCGTATCCGTGTAGGATACCGCTCCGGACGTGAGTGATATGATGCTGCTGCCGGCTGCGTTCTTTTTCAAGTCATACCGGATTTGACCGATCCAATCGGTATCCAGCAGGGATGCGGTATGAATGTCCTTCCAAGTCACTCTTACCTTTCCTGTTGTACCGTCGATGCTTGCGCTAACCTGGGATGGACTCAGCTTGTCCCCTGGTATGAGCTCCAGATTCTCCACTTTGGTGGGATCGAATTGGAAATCGATATAGCCGCTGCGGATTTGGGATGTCTTCACACCGCCGATATCCAGCGTGTAACTGCCGCCAACATAGATTGTTTCCGGCGTATCGTACACCACCTTGGCTGAGCCCGTATTTACGGTGAAGTTCCATTCCTTGGTCGTTTGGTTGCCCGACAGATCGCGGACGGTAACTTTTGCCTGATGAACGCCATCGGCGAGTGGAACATTCGGCGTGTAATGAATTTTCCCTTCCGGTGGATACAGAGTATGCTGCACCAGGCTTCCATCCAGATAGAATCGGATTTTGTCCGGATCGATCAGCGTCGTTCCCGGGTGTGCGACAGGATCATAGCCTGCATCCTCGGCATACACGGTAATGGTCGGCGTGTTCTCTGTAATCTCCGCACCGTCAGCCGGCGAAAATCTCTTCAGAACCGGCGGATCGATATCGTCATTGGCCGGACCGTACAATGCGCGAATTTCGTCCACGTAGATGACTCCGGCGTCTTTTTTCGCGTTATTTGTTTCCATATATCGTACAGGTGCGTCCATCACCAGCGGAAGTGTTCTTCCTTTGGGTACGGACGCCTCGAGATACTTCCATCCCTTGAAGTCGACGCCGGTTGTCTGATCGGTAAAATCGAGCCCGATTGTGCCTTTGCTGTCACGCAGTTGGGCACGAAGCCAGTGCGTGTTGCCATCCCCGTACACCCACATGCTGATCTTCTCGGGATAGCCTGGGATTTCGATATAGTCCGCAGCGCCTGTTGTCTCCAGATAAGCGCCGGAGGTGCCTGTCGTCCCGGTAAAATCGTACTCCAGCTTCAAGGCGCCATTCCCGGAACGAATATAGGTGTCATCGGTTTCAATGGATACCCTGCTGTATTTGAACAGCGCACCGGCGCTCGGTTTATAACGGCTAAGGCCGTTCTCGAAATCTTCGAGCATGACCGGCGGAAGACCGACGTTCACTTCGATTGAGGTCTCGATTTGACCGTACTTCACGAAAATTTTGCCGCTGACGTCCTGCTTGTCCGTGGCGGTAAACGTTCCGTTGCCGTCAATCGTCCCGATATCGCCTTCGGTACGCCACTCCAAACGGCTATTGTCGGTCTGTACCACTTGACCATTGCGAAGCGCCGTGACCTTGAGCGTCTCGGTCGAGCCGGAAGAGAAGGTCTTCACCGCGTCCGAGAACTTGAGCTCGGTCAGCTCATCGACGACTTCCAATGCGGCTTTACCTGTCAGATTACCCGATTGTACGGATACCTCGGTCAATCCAGGTTGGTTGCCTGCTTTAAACGTCCCGCTGGCGTCGATTGTCCCATAGGCTGGGTCAACGCTCCAAACCGCGGCCTCCGTCATTTTCGCCGGATGCAGATTCTGATCCACGGCCGCCGTTTTGAAGCTAGCGGATGAACCGGTCAGCACTCTTTCCAGCGTGGGCGCCACAACAAGTTTATTCGCCGCTCCTTCAGGCGCCTTGTTCACCAGCAAAATGCCGTTGGCCGTTTTGCGTTCCCCGCCGTCCGACGGCGAGTTGAGCACTTTGCGCTCTGTTTCTCCCGGCAGGCGGGCAACGAAGGTAGCCGAACCGCCTCCGTCCAGATTCAGTGCGTTCACTACGCCAAGCTCCAGCAGCATTTCACCAAGCTCGATGTAATTAAGTCCTTCACTGAACCCAGGCTGGCGGCCATCAACCTCAAACAGCACGACAGAGCCGTCCGCTTTGGTGCCCACCACCGTTCTCGGGTGTACAGCCGGATCGGTATGCTGCTGCACGACGCCATCCTTGACCAGCATCACGGTACCGCCAATCGCCATCGTGACGTCCTGCCATTCGTTATCCAGCTGAAAACTTGCCGTCACTTCATCCCCTGCCTTCAGTCCAGTAAGCTTGCTCCGCTGCGAGCCCGAAGCGGACAAAACCACTTGACCTTGGCCAATCGGCGAGTTCCCCTGGTCTTTAAGAACGGAAGCCACCTTCATCGTCAAGGTCTCCCCGCTGGCGGCCCTGCCGCTCACGATATCCAGAATGACCTCGTCGCCAAGATTATTGGTCATCGTGGTGGCATTGAATTTTTCGGTATAAAGGACAAGTGCATCCGTCCCTCTTAGACGGTTGATGGAGGACAGGCTGCTGGTGTTTCCGCCTATTGTCACGTTCTTCGTTAATTTCGGACTGCCGTACAGGCTCGTTCCGTCCTGTTTAATGCCAAAGGCGTTCCGGCCGCTGGGCGGATCCGTCAGAAGCTCCCCGTCCCCCATAAACAATCCGAGCGGAATTCCGGTGGACATATCATAGAAATCTCCGTTTACCGCCGCGATGACGCGATTGCCTGTCTTGTCGGCATCGGACGCCATTTTGCTGACTCCCTGCATGCCGTATACCTTGCCGTCCGTGAGACCCGGCTGAAGCTCCAGATTCCCCTGCGTTGGGTTGAACTCCACCATGTGGACCTTCTGCTCGCCACTGCCCTTTTGCATATTGGCCCACGTATATGTAGCCCCCGGCCCGATCTCCATCTGCCGCATATCAATAATCGATGACGCGGCGGCGGCTGGATCTTCGGCAGCAGCTTGTCCTGCGGGAAACAGCAGCGATAGAAACATCACTCCGCTGAGCAGCGATGATATTCTCTTTTTGCTCCTTAACATGTACATGAATTCCTCCTTCTCTCTGCTTGGACTCTGGTTCCTCTCGGTTGTAAGTCCGCTCATGAACGAAAGACCTACTCGGGAGTATAACGCTGGCTTGTTAATTCCACCTCCAATCTGTGTTAAGACGAAGTTAACTCTGCCGCTATCGGCTTTACATTCAGTCATTAGCTGGAAGGGCTGCAAAAAAGTATGCTGCCGATCCGTATTTACCGCTTCGGGCGACCGAAATTAACTCGTCTTTTCTCTCTTCATCATATTGAAATATTATTTCAATTTACAATATATTTTGTAAAATTTTATTTTATTTTTTCGGCAGGAATTCCCGGATGAGTGGCGTAAGCGCAGCTTTTGTCGAATGCGGGGAATGAAACAAACGCCTTGCTGCCAGTTTCCGACTTGTTTTTACGGGGACCTTCCAAAAAGCGCACAAAAAAACAACCGCAGCTTATAGCCACAGTTGTTTTCAACATTCCCTATTATTTTTTGCTGACGTTGCCGTTGGCATCAATCTTTGCATTGTAGGAGAGTTTATTAAGTTTCGCGATGATGTCTTTGTTGTACTTCTTGTCCATCAGATTCGGTTGGCCTTGAATAATCTTCACCGGCGTAACCCGGCTCGTGATCTTGGAGCCTTGGATTTCAACATGCACCATCATCGACAGCAAGGTTTTGTCCCCGCCCCGGGTCGAGCGGTTGAACACGAAGTTGCCGAGCGAATAATAAATCGGCTTGTTCTTGTAATATTCGATGCCCATCAACGTATGGCTGTGCGATCCAATAATGATGTCGGCACCGGCGTCGATCATCTTCTTCGCCATCGTGCGCGCATATTCTTCCGGATAGTCAGCGAATTCCTCGTTCCAGTGGATGTACACGATTGTGTAATCATTTGTTTTTGCCGATTTCTTGATATGAGTCAGCATCGGCTCCATCGTGTACGCGGAAGCAGCGCCCGGATGGTTCTTGCCCGCGATCCAGGAATTGTCCGACAGCACCCGGCTGACGCCCAGCACCGCAATTTTCTTTCCGTCAATGTGCTTCACGTAAGGCTGGAAGGCCTCGTCAATATTGCGCCCCGCTCCGGTATACCCGATCTTATGGCGCTTCAGATGGGTAATCGTGTCCAGCATGGCCTGCTGGCCATAGTCCAGGATGTGGTTGTTCGCCAGCGTTACGCCGTCGATTCCCGCGTATACCAAGCCCTTGAGCGTGTCCGGCTTCGAACGGAAAGCAAAGGTTTTATCCGCAGCCTTGCCGCGAATGGAGACCGGCGTCTCCAGGTTGGCAAACGCCATATCCGCTTTTTTCAAGATGGGGGCTACCTTCTTAAAAGGATATAGGTTACCGAATCTATCAATCTGGTTCCCCACGTAGCCGTCTAACAGAATGTCACCTGCAAAAACAAGATTTATCGGTTTACTCTTCGACTTGGCCTGAGTGGTTGTGCCCGCTTTATCCTTAGTCTCCTGGACCTTGCTCTGAGTCTCATTACCATCCGTGCCTGCCGCCGAGACCAAACTCGCCGGAATGAGCATAACGATAACCAGAATGAGGCAAAATAATCTCTTCATCTCCATGCCGCCTTTCCAAATAAGAACTTCTAAGAAGCTAGTCATTTACCATGTTTATCCTATCATAAATTGATAGAAAAGGGTAATTCTATAAAACTAACCATTTAATAGAATTAAGAAATGGATTCTATTAAATGGTGAACTAAAGATTCTTAGCCTGAGCATCACTACGAATGCGGATTATTTCTTCCGATCGCTGTTGCCCCCAAATTTCTTCTATTCATCCGTATCATGGTTGAAATCCGGGGGCAGTATATGCTTCCGATGCGAGCTTTCCTTTGGAAAGCTTTCGGGCGACCTCTTCGTTTCTCCAGAATAATTCCGCCTTCTCCGTTGAAGCATATAAACATCCAAATAAATCAAAACTATCTTTTTCTATCCATAGTCTTAGACTTGAAAAGCGGACAAAAAGTTTCAAATTTTGCAAATCAGATTGAAAACATTATAAATTGCTTATATATTTAAACGTATCGCAAGTATAAATTTCATTTTAATTACGTTTTGTAATAATTTTGTCAGGTAACTCTTACATATAAGTAAAACCAAAGGAGCTACAGCCCATGGATATTCATTCTTCCGGTGAGAACGCACCTCCCCTGATTGATGATACGGACCGCAAAATCATCGCGATCCTCGGCAAGAACGGACGAATCTCGTACACGGATTTGGCTAAGGAGATTGGGTTGTCCCGCGTGGCCGCGCAGGCCAGGGTCAATGCCCTGATCGATGACGGCGTCATTGAACGCTTCGCGGCTGTCATTAATCCGGAAAAAGTGGGGATTTCGGTGTCCGCTTTTTTTAATGTGGAGGTGGAGCCCAAATATTTGCAGCAGGTGGCGGACACATTGGAGAACGAGCCGTATGTAACAAGTCTGTATCATATGACCGGTCCCAGTAAGCTGCATATGCACGGACTTTTTACCGATCATAAGGAAATGGAAATGTTTCTAAATGAGAAGCTTTACCCGCTCCCGGGCATTACGAGTGTGGACACGCAGATCTTAATCAAGCGTTATAAAAGCCGAATGGGCATCCGACTCTAACTCTCTCGACAGAAAGGACTCATATCTTGCCTGATAAAACTAGCAACCCATACATGGAATTAACGTTCGGCATGTTCCGAACCGGCATACTCGGCTACGGCGGCGGGCCTTCGGTTATTCCGTTGATCCGTCACGAGGCCGTCGTTCGTTACCGCTGGCTCAGCGACGATGAATTCGGAGAGGTGCTCGCGCTGGCCAACGCGCTTCCGGGTCCGATTGCCACGAAGATGGCCGCCTATCTCGGTTACCGAAAAAAAGGGGTGCTTGGCGCGGTGGTCGCTGTTCTGGCGCATATCCTTCCAACCTGTATTGCGATGATCGCGCTGCTGTCGGCCGTGACATTCCTCAGCAGCTCCAAAGTGGTGGCGGGCATGATTGCCGGCGTTACGCCAGTTATTGCCGTCATGCTGGGCACGATGGCTTACGAATTCGGCGAGAAAGCTGTAAAGGGGCTCGGCATCTATGCCGGGATCGGATTTTTCGTGGTGTCGTTTCTCCTGCTGGAGCGTTTCCAGCTCCATCCGGCCCTCGTCATTATGCTGTTCCTTGCTTATGGCACCGTGCATTTTAGAACCGTAGCCAAACTCAAAAAACAAAGACGGGATAAGGAGGGGTCCGCCTGATGGAAGAATGGCTGCAGCTGCTGGTCAGCTTTTTTGTCTCCAACGTGCTCGGTTATGGCGGCGGCCCCGCTTCGATCCCGCTCATGTACAAAGAGATCGTCACCCATCACGGCTGGCTGACCGACCCGGAATTCTCCAACATGCTTGCCCTTGGCAACGCGCTTCCCGGTCCGATCGCCACCAAAATCGCCGCTTTTGTCGGGTATGGCGTATCCGGCTGGATGGGCATGACCCTCGCCCTCGCGGCGACGGTCATCCCTTCCGCGGTAGCGCTTATCTGGCTGCTGAATTTGCTGCAGAAATACCGCACGTCGCCCGTGGTCAAAGGCATGACCCTGCTGGTTCAGCCGGTCATCGCCATCATGATGCTGACTCTGACATGGCAGATCGGCCAAAGCTCTGTCATCTCCATCGGCCTCCTGCAATCCCTCGGCATCGCCGCCGTCGCCTTCTGGGCCATGAACATCCGCAAGATCCACCCGGCGCTGGTGATCCTGGCCGCGTTCGCTTACGGGGGCTTGGTGCTGTCGCAGGTGGTGTGAGGAGGGATTCTTTTTCAGTAAATTATTTACACTCACTAATAGATTATCTAATGAGAAGGCTACGGAATACCATAGTCTTTTCTTTTATTTCAACCTCGTGTTATATACGAAAGGATAAATCGGTTGAGCGTGGTAAAACTAGGATAAACATTCCAGTATGGAGGGAATAAACAGAAGATGAAGAAGATCGCATTAGCCCTAATGTGTATCCTGCTTTTATTTGGATTAACGCAGTCGGCGTTTGCAGATGATCAAGTTTTGCACCAGCTCAGTAAAGACACTGATTTTGTTATTTATGCGCCTCAACTGCCGAAGACCGATTGGAAACTGGACATTCCCGTGCCTTATCCGTATAAACCCGGCGAGAAAAAAATTACCTTTACCAGATTTAGTTACTTTGATATGTCTGGATCCATTTATTTAATGGGAGTCGAACAACATAAAGCGTACGGTTACAGGTTCACTCAGTCCATTACAAACATAGATATCAAAAATAACACCAGCTCAACTAAACAAAAAGAGCGTACATTTACATTTGATACAAGGGGGGAGCTGGTCACATGGGATGATATCGAAGGGCGATTTGAGTCATGGGCCACTAAAAAACAGAATGGCGGCTATCTGAAATGGATTCAAGGTGATACTTACATTGAAATGAGCAGCGTCGTTTTGACTAAGGAACAAATGATTGAAGTCGCCAGATCTATGAAGCCGGTTGAACATTAGTGTATTTCATTCTTAAGAGGAGCACCCAATACGCTAGCGTAATCTTGTTTCGACAACAATAAACCGTTCTCTAAAATCGCTATGACCAAAAGAGCGAGTAAGAGGGACTCACTCCCACCATCCTCGCTCTTTTTTCAATCGGAGCCATCCAAGCCGTCACCGGACTACGCACCGTACCTATGACCCACTTAGACGAACAGTGCAATGAGCAGCAGGTCACTGTGAACCGGACGTCCAAAAATATGATCGCCATATGGTCAACAGCCATCCAAGCATGCCCCGAACCACGAATCGTGCGCACGATGTACAAATATCATTCCATATGTCCCTAAGTCCTCTTGCTCTATGGTCGTGAGGACTTTCTAACGGACTCAGAATACCTTATTTTGTACAAAATAGCCCTATGGGTAGCTTTAGCGGACACAGAGGACCTTATTTGCTGTTTTTATTGGTATTGGCACCCGTAATTCGCACAATAGCGGATCTGGAGTCCGGTACATTGTAAAAAATCGAGTTTTGATCTTAAATAACGGATCTAGGGTCCGTTAAAAGTTGACACAAGTAACTTGAGTGCCCATGGGTAGTAATGTACCATCAGCCCCATGAATTACATCCCTTCATTTCCCCGCCTATTTCCTCCCCATCACCACCCCGATCCTGCCCTCTTGGACCTCCACCTTATACTTCTTCACCCGGATGCGGTCGCTAAACAGCGACTTGCCGGTCTGCAGGTCAAACTCCCATCCATGCCAGGGACAGCGGACAATTTCGCCTGCCCGGCCGTATTCGTAGTCGTATACCTCCGAAGGAAGCGTCGTACCGGAGACCAGTCCTGCGCAGATTGGCGCCCCCTGATGCGGGCAGTAGTTCAGAATCGCGTGATACTCGCCGTTGACCTGATAGATGCCGATTTCGCGTCCCTCTATGTTCACGACCGCGTGCCCGCCCTCCGGAACGTCCTCCTCCGCCAGCACGTAATGTACCGCCATATATGCCACCTCCTTGCCTATGCGCCCAGCTTTGTAGGGTTTGGCTTTGAGTTTGCTTTGAGTTTGCTTTGAGTTTGCTTTGAGTTTGCTTTGACTTTGGTTCAACTTTAGTTCAACTTTGTTATGCCTTTGTTTTCGCCCTTCTTCTTTTGCCTTTGGTTCAACTTTGTTTTTGTGTTTTCGAACTTCTTCTTTCGCCTCTGGTTCAACTTTGCTTTGAATTTAGTTCACCTTTGTTTTCGACGTTTTTTCGCCTTTCTTTCAACTTTGGTTTCGACTTTCTCTCATCTTTGGTTTCGACTTTCTCTCGCCTATGGTTCGTCTTTCGTTTTTCTCTGGCTCGCCTTTCGTTCGTCTTTCGTATGTCTCTGGCTCATCTTTGGTCCGTCTTTGGTCTGACCTTGCTTTACCCATAACCCCAGCTTCAATTATTCAAGCAAGCTTTCATACGGATACCGTGCATCCATTTATCCATTTATCCGTTCCGCTCAATCCAACTTGTACAGCTGCTTCGCATTCTCATAAAAAACCTTTCGCCGCGCCTCCGGCTTCAGGCCCCGTAAAATATGGCCAGGCGAGTCGAAGTCCCAGTGCGGGTAATCGCTGGAATAGAGCAGCATGTTCTCCGCATCGATCATATTGAAGAGATCGATGAGATGCTGCGGGTTGTCGGGCTCCTCAATCGGCTGCGTCGATAAGTAGCAATGCTCCCGAATATACTCGCTTGGCATTTTCGTTAACCAGGGAACGGTTGCGCGCAGCGCTTTATAATTTTTATCCAGCCGCCACATCAGGCCCGGCAGCCAAGCGACTCCGCCTTCAACCAGAACCACCTTCAGGTTCGGATACTTCACGAACACGCCCTCGCATACCATGCTCACCAGATGTGCCATAAACATCTGGGAGAGGCAGGTGTGCCACTCAATGTAGCGGGTCGGGTAGCCGGCCGCGGTGGGAGCGGTCGAGCTGCCGCCTCCCTCAGCTCCCGGATGGATTGCGAGCGGCAGCCCGTTACGCTCCGCCGCTTCGTAGATCGGGTGATAGAAGCGCTGCCCCAGCGGCGAACGCGCCGCACTGGAGATCATCACCTCCACGATATCCGGGTGCCCGCCGATGCGGTCGATCTCGCGTCCCGCCAGCAGCGGATCCTGGGTGGCTACCGCCATTGCGCCTTTGAACGCTTTATGTTTGCCGAGCCACTCGGCTATCAGGTAATCGTTATAGGCCGAGCATATGGCTGCCGCGTAATCCGGATCATGCGTTGATGAAATGTTGTAGACGACCCCCGTCAGCACGGCATAATCCAGATTGTAGCCTTCGATCAGCTGCTTGATCATATAATCGGGATCGGAGCCGGCTTTGCCTCCCCCCGGAGGGATCGAGTCTTTTTTCATCACGCCGATCGGCGAGTAATAACCCGAGCCGGCATAGCCGATACCAGAGGCGGCCACCCGCGAGCGCCAGGGCTCCTGCAGATAAGGAAGCAGCGCCCTGTCATCCTGTTCATTATGAACATCGACATCGATGATTTTGTAGTCGTCCATGTCCCATTCCTCCATCTCCATTACAGATTACTTCCCGCCATACGTGCGCGTATATGCGTTGTTATACATGGCAAGGAGTTCGTCGGAGCCGAGTTTCTTGGCCTGGTCAATAAATTGCTGGTAGGTTGTATCATTAATCGGTGTTTTGCCTGTTACAAACTCCGTCACCTTCTGCTCAAGGAATTTGTTCAGATTGTTCAGCTTCGATTTCTCAAGCTCCAGCTCCTCTTCCGTCTTAACGATCTGCTTTGGTGCCGGGACGATATACTGCTCATACCGTGCATTGATATCCTTGCTCTTCTCGCTTAACCCGCGTTCCCACACTTCCCGCGACTTGGCGTTATTCAGCGTGATCAGGTCATACCAGACGCCCCAGTCCTTGCGCAGCGCATTAAACGGAGATTCGCCGAACTCCTTGTTATATACCGCTTTGCCGTCCTCCATCGTATACGTTTTGCCTTCGATTCCTAGGGACAAATAATTCGTTCCTTCTTCGCTGACCAGATAATCGAGGAATTGGACGGCGCGCTCCTTATCCTTCACTTTGGCCGATATCGCTCGGCCGACGGTGCCAACGACCGGACGGGAGAACTGATAGTTCTTGATCCCTTCGGCGGCAAAGGATGGAATCGCGTCCAGCTCATATTCCGCCGTACCGGCTCCTCTCGCCTTGGCAACCAAGGATTCAAGATCCGCCTTCCAGAAAAACGTCACCAAGGATTTGCCCGTCAGAATGCGCTCCTCCCACTGCGCTTGCGTCAGCAGTGAGAATTCCGGATCCAGCAATTTTTCTGCGTACAGCTTATTCAGAAACACCAGCATATCCTGATAATTCTCATGATAAGGAGCGAACCCGTACTGATCCGTTGTCGGATCCAGATTGTAGAAGCCGCTGATACCGGTGAAGATTCGTCCGAATGTTGTATACAGCCCTGTATCCCCGACAATGGCGTTCGAGATCAGCGGATATGAATCCGGCACCTTTTCTTTGAGTGTTTTTAAATATTGATAAAATTCATCCACCGTGGTCGGAGCCTGTATCCCATGCTGATCCATGATGTCCTTGCGGGCATACCATATAAAGTTGAAGCCCTTGCCCTCCGCATCCCCTTCCAGGACAGGTACGGTATACAAACCTCCGTCCGTGCCCGTTGCCAGCGCTTTGGCTTCCGGATATTTCTCGTAAAAGGCTTTCAGATTCGGAGCCCGATCCAAATAATCATTGAGATTCAGGAACACCTTCTCCGGCCCATGCTCCCGGCCGTCCTGCGTCGGCACCTGGATAAAATCCGTGGCGGTATTCGTGGCAATCATGATCTGCCTTTTCTCGTCAAGACCTTCCTGGCTTACGATCTGGAACTCAACCTTAACGCCCGTCTTGGCCTCAATTTCTTTGAATATTTCCCAATCATCCCGTACCTTGCCCTCCACCCGGTCATAGACCAGCCACGAGAATGTAACCGGATTGTCCGGACTTAACATGCCCGTATCCTTCTTGTCTCCGCCTGTGCAGCCTGTCACGAGCATTACGCAGAGCAGTAGAATCGTGAGCGCCATTCTGAACCCCGTTCGCTTCATTCCTTAACCTCCCCTTTTCTAACTCAGCATTTTGCAAAATTCGATCTCGTTCGCAGCTTATTGCATTACCCCTTGATCCCCCCAATCATCGTGCCCTGTACAAAATACTTCTGGATGAACGGATAGACGCACAGAATCGGCAGTGTACCAATCATAATCATGGCGTACTTCAAGGTTTCCAAATGGGTCAGGTCCCCTTCGCCCTGCACATTCGTACCGGCGATCAGGATGTTGCGCATCATAATTTGCAGCGGGTACATATCGCGGTCATTCAGATAGATGAGAGCGCTGAAAAAGGAGTTCCATTGATTCACAGCCGTAAACAGGCCGATCGTGACCATGACCGGCACGGATAACGGCAGCACAATCCGCACCAGGATTTGCAGGGACCCGCATCCGTCGATGGCGGCTGCGTCCTCAAGCTCCTCCGGCAGCGCCTCGAAGAATGTCCGCATAATAAACAGATACCAGGTGCTGATCAACGACGGGAGCACGATCGCCCATATCGTATCCAGCATCCCAAGCTTCTGAACGATCAGGAAGGTCGGAATCATTCCCCCGCTGAAGAGAAGGGTGAAAGCCGCCATCAACAAGATCACCCTCCGGCCGGGCAGCCAGCGCTTCGCAAGCGGGTATGCCATCGCAGACGTCGCAATCAGGGTTAATACCGTATGGACAAATGTATAGCGGATCGTATTCCAATAGCTCACCCAAAGATCCGGATTGTAGATGAGCTGCTCATAAGCGATCAGCGTAATCTTCTTCGGCCAGAGCAGGACAGCACCGCTCGCTACCATGGCATTGTTGCTGATCGATGCCGAAAATACATACACCATCGGATAGGCCATCACGATGACAAGCACAAGCATGAACACCACATTCAATACATCAAACACCTTCGAGGCCAAGCTTTCCTGCTTCTTCATCACACACCTCCCTTACCACAGGCTGGTCTCTGAATATTTGCGTACGATCCGATTCGCCGCAACGACCAGAATGAAGCCAATCGCGGATTGGAACAGGCCCACCGCTGTTGCGAAGCTGAAATCGGCATCAAGAATCCCCCGCCTATAGACAAAGGTGTTAATGACATCCGAGGTTTCGTAATTCATCGTGTTGTAGATCAAGAGTATTTTCTCGAAGCTGGCCTCCATGAAATTACCGAGCGACAGCACGAACAGAATAATCATGACCGGAACCATGCCGATGAACGTAATATGCCGGACCTGCTGCCAGCGGTTCGCCCCATCCATCTTGGCCGCTTCGTACAGCGTTGGATCGATTCCGGCAATCGCTGCCAGATAGAGAATGGTGCCCCAGCCCACCTTCTGCCAGATCTCGGAGCCGACATAGACTGTACGGAACCACTCCGGCATACCTAGAAACATAATGGGCTCGATGCCAAACATCTTGACGAGCAGATGATTGACAACTCCGGTTGTCGGCGAAAGAAAGGTAACGAGTATGCCGGCGATAACGACGGTGGAGAGGAAATGCGGCATATAGCTGATGTTTTGCACAAATCGTTTGAACCATTTGCCCTTCAGTTCATGGAACAGGACCGCCAGAATAATAGGGGCGGGAAAATGAAACAGAAGGTCGTACACATTCAGCATGATCGTGTTGCGAATCAGCTTCCATGCATCGGGAGTAACGTAGAAGAATTCAATCAAATGCTTCAGTCCGACAAACTCGCTTCCCAGAATGCCCCGGCCGATCGAATAGTCCTGGAAGGCGATGATAATGCCATACATCGGCGCGTACTTGAATATCAAGTAGTACAAAATGCCGGGCAGCATCAGCAAGTACAGCGCTTTATGCTTTTTCAGAACATACCCGATCCGCGATAGCTGCGCCAATCATCCCCACCTCCAATTCTGTTTAAGATGAACGAAAGAATCTTAGCCTGAGCATCTCCACGATTGCGGAGATTCGTTGTTGTCCCCACTATACGAGCCGTGCTTCAAGGCGTAAAGCGTGCATCTTTTCATCGAGACACTTCTTTTGCAGGCCTGTTAGCACAAGGCTTTATCGGCAGCCGAATGCAAAAAAAGAGACTTCAGAAAATAATGCAGTCTCTTCTTCCCTTATTGGTGAATGTTCCGGTACTTTGCAGGTGTTATGCCTTCGTATCTGCGGAAAGCCCGAATCAGCGAATTCCTGCCCCAATACCCCACCTTCTCGGCAATCTCGTCCATTTTCAGATCGGTCTCCAGCAAAAATTGCTTGGCCTTCATCAACCGGTACTTCGCGATATATTCCACATATTTTTCACCCACCTCCTCCTTGAAGGTCCGACTGAAATGTCCTATGGACATGTTCATCATGCCTGCAAAATACTCAATCGACAGCTCTTGATCATAATGCTTGTGGATGTAGTCCACAATCTCTATGAATTGCTGACTGCGGCTGTTAGCCTGCGGCATCCGGAACAGAAACCCGTGTATGTCCTCGAAACAGCGCTTTAACTCGTCCCATGTCATGCAGCGATTCATTCGTTCAAACAGACCCGAATAATAAGGAACGTTCAGTTCATTGCGCTCTGATTCCACCGCCCGGATCCATGTGTTCAGCACGTCAGCGAGCAAATATTTCATTTGCACGGCTGCCGCGTCTTTGCGCTTCCCCTCCTCCAACAGATCAAACACGGATTGGAGCAGCTTGTCGTACTCTCTGGTTTTGTACTGATTGAGAATTCGCTGGACCTCCTGCACGGACAAGAAAGGGTCCCATTGCTGCAGCTCCCGGTTAGGCTGACTCGTGCAAATTTCAATCATAGAGTGCAGTCCCCGATACTTCAGCATGGCGGCGGCATGCTCATAGGACAGATGCAGCTCTTCCATGGCGTGAACGGTTTTGCCGATACCGATGGTCGCTTTATAATAAGCGCTATATTCCAGGAAAATGAGTCGAACGCTTTCCGCCATATACTCCGGGTGGTCTTCCCGAATCGGATCATGCTGAACGATGCAAGCGAGTATATCCGGCCTTGTCTGGCAGATCCACAACATACCGGGTGCCAGCTGGTGGATCTTGTCCTTCAGCTCTGTGAGCAGAAACGTCTTGGTCGACTCCGATGCCCCATCGTACACGGGCGGATCATAGTGGAAGGAGATGCACAGGACGGTTCTGGCCGCTTCATGGCTGTAGGCAAACTCAATCTCCTTGGCGTAGTATTCAATCGATAATGCGTCACGATACTGGCCCAGTAATATTTTCGTAAAAAACTGCTCCTGCACAATCGGCAGCATCCCGCTCACCATCTGGAACAGCTCTTTATTCTCCGTCATGATGAACTGGGAGTAGCGTTTGATGACATCAAACTCATCTCCTTCGTGACGGAGTGCCTCGCCAGAGAGGTGATGTGGCTTCAGCCCTTCCCTAATCTCCCGGATCGGCCGATATAATCGCCGGCTTAAATAATACGAGGCGAGAGCGCCGACAGTCAGGAAGAAGATAAGGAACAACCAGCTGATCAAGCGGGTAATATAAACCGGCTTCATTAATGTTCCTAAATCAATCATGCTGATATAATGCCAAGACTCGTCAAAGCTCGAAGTTAGGAAGGACAGCCCCATCTTGTCCGATATCGTAAATTGCGGGGCCATGCCCTCTGTGCGGATTCGCTGCTGCAGCGCTTGCTGATCCTGCTCGGTCAATCCGGTTTGAGAGATCAGTTTTCCTGCATCATCCACAATTGCAGTACCGTTAACCCAGTTTTCCGTAATATGAATTTGCTCTTGAAGCTTGTCTGGGTTCACATCGACCAGGAGATATACTTCAGGTGCGGCGGTATTGAATGGATAGCTCATCGAAGCCGTTAAGGTGGCTGAAGAATCCATAAAGTCCATCATTTTCTTACCGGACAGTTCAGCCTCCAGCTTATTGCGGCGGTTCAAATCCATGGGATATCGGGAGGAGAAATAATACGATTTATTCGTATACGTTTCGGAATCAATGATCAGGTCCTCGTGTACAAAATAATAGGATGCTCTATCAACCAAATCATCCGATTCCAGCTGCTGGAGCTGTTCCCGCAGCGAATGAAGCAGCTCCGGGAGGAGCTGACGGTCCGGGGATGAAGCCATGGGTGTGAGGAGCACGCTTCGCAGTCTCGAGGTGCTGAGGATATTAATCATATGGGTCTTCAACGATTGCAGCTCTGTGTCGGTCTGCTCGGAGAACCGGCTCATCATGACGTTGTTGAAGCGCTCCGCATCCTTTTCAATGATTCGAACGACAAGCACCTGTGCAAGCACACATGCAACAATGACCGGAATGAGAATCAGGAGGAAATAGTTCGCGAACAGCCTCCAAAAAAGGGTATGCCTCCTGGGAGGAGGGGAAGCAGCTCCTAACTCAGGAGATCGGTTAGGTGGTATCCTTCGCTTCATAAATATCCCCCCTTTGTATTTAAAATTTAAGGATAGCGAATCCCCTTGGCATGATCGGGTTCGTCATTTTTACTATATTTTGATGTTAGTTATAATATTCTTAATAGAAACCATTCGGAATCTCCTCTTATTCCACGGCACCCGGTCATGGCATTATTTCACAGCAAATTCTAATTCATCTCTAACCGTCCTCTCCTCTTTCTGTTTTAAAGTTTAAGCAACAACAGACAACAGGAGGAAAAGATATGAAAATCGTTATGGTTCCATCCGGATTTAAAGAGTGCCTGGATGCCGATGAAGTGGGAGAAGCCATGGAAAGGGGCGTTCATCGTTTACATATGGATGCAAGCATTACCGTTATCCCTATGATTGACGGCGGGGAAGGATTTGCTAGGAGCATCGTCAATATAAAGCAAGGACAGCTGTATCATATGGAAGTAACCGGGCCAGTCGGTCAACCTATCACGAGCTGCTTCGGAGTCTACACTGAACATAATAAAAAGACTGCGGTCATCGAAATGGCTGCAGCAGCAGGCTTGAAGCTTGTTCCAAGAGACCGTCGCAACCCTTTATGGACGACCACCTATGGCGTGGGGGAGCTCATCAAAGGGGCACTGGACTATGGCGTCGACCATATCTTGATCGGCTGCGGAGATTCCGGAACATGCGACGGTGGTGCGGGAATGGCACAAGCCTTGGGAGCAGTGTTTAGCGATGAAGCTGGGAAACCGGTCTTTGTTAGGGGCGGCGGGGATTTACATAAAGTGCAGACCATTGAATTGGCAGGATTAGATCCAAGACCTCGGGATGTGCAGATCGACGTGGCCTGCAATTGGCATAACATCCTTTGCGGAATGGATGGCGTTGCTCACGTTTTTGCCCCGCAAAAAGGAGCTACTGAAGCAGAAGTGGAGCAACTGGCAGGCGCTCTTCATCATTATGCCTATCTGATACACAGCCAGCTTGGAGTGGATATAACCCATGCTCCTGGAAGCGGGGCATCCGGGGGCTTAGGCGCAGGACTGGCCGCTTTCACCAAGGCTAAGCTTCACCCACGTTACGAGATCATCATGCAATACATAAATATCGAAGAGCATATCCTTGGAGCGGATGTCGTGTTAACGGCAGAGGGCTGTCTGGATTACCAAACCCCAAACGGGAAAATACCTTCTGAGGTTGCGAGAATTGCCAAATCAAAAGGAATCCCGGTTATTGCAATCACCGGAACGATCGGCGAAAATGCTGAAATCAATTATGAAAATGGAATCGATGCGTATTCAAGCATTATTCAAACACCGACCTCATTAGATCAAGCCATCAAAAAAGCAGCCCTATGGATTGCAGATAGTACCGAAGCTGCGCTCCGGCATGTGCGTATCGGATATCAGATTGCCCATAGGTCGTTTGTCGAAGGGAAGCGACCATAATGGAGCCTGAATACGTACGATCTACGGGAAAAGAGCTGGGCAAGCCTGCCCTCGGATCAGAGGCAGTCCAGTCTACCAAACGCTTTTCCCCAAAAACCTGGTGGATTGTATTGGGTATTGCAGGATGCAGTGTTTGGATCGCTTCTGTCGATCGTTTATCTTATTCAGGAAAAATAGCCCTCTTATTCTTTATCATAGCCATGGTTTTGTGGATTTTTTCCAGCCTGCCGGCCGGGATGATTGCTTTAGGCGCCCTGATGTGCATAGTCTTATTGAAGGGCTCATCCGCTTCATTACTTTACGAATCCATTGCTGAAGAAATCGTATGGTTGATGATAGGTTCATTTATAATCGGTGAAAGTGTAAAAACCAGCGGACTTGCCTCGCGATGTACTCGCTTCGTGTTACAGCGTGCCGGCAAACCCGAGCATTTATTGGGGTGGCTCGCTTTGGTCATCCAGCCCTTAACTTTTTTTATACCGTCTACTTCCGGCCGGGCGGCACTAACGTTACCTGTGGTGAAAGAGCTTCAGAGTGTATTAAGGAATTCGCAGCAAAAAAGAGCAGTCGCGATGCTCATTCCCGTTATGATATTACTCGCTTCATCGGCTACGATCATCGGGGCGGGCTCTCACATCATTGGCATCGGGTTATTAAACGGGGCAACCGGTGAAGATATTTCGTATGTAACATGGTTTCTTTGGGGAGCGCCCTTCGCGCTTGTCATGTGCGGTCTGGCTCTTGTATTCATAAAAATCATGTTTTGGAGAAATGAACCGCGCAGCGAAGTCATGACCTCTGAATATAAAAATGTAGAAAAGCTCCCTCTAACCAACAGTGAGAAGAAAACCATCGTTATGATTGCGGTTTTAGTGATCCTGTGGATGACTGAAGCCCTGCACGGTTATGACATTGCCTTTATTACCATGGTTGGCTCCATGCTCTTCATGCTGCCCTCTATCGGGATAATGGGATGGAAGCAGGGCATACAGAGTGTTTCTTGGAATTTGATCCTCTTTGTCGCCGCAGCTACGGCACTGGGAAAAGCACTTGTTGAGAATGGCGTGGTTGCTTGGCTTCAGCATATGGTATTCAGTAAACTAAGTTTTCTGCAAGCGGCCCCCACATTTATGACGGTGCTCATCGTGATCCTCATATCGGTTACCTCACACTTATATATTACGTCGCATACAACCAGAGCGGTAGTAATGACGCCGGCTTTTATTGTGCTGAGCCAGATTCTTGGACTTCATGCGCCTTCGGTGGTGTTTTTGACGCTGGTAGGCATGAACTACTGCATTACATTTCCAGTAAGTTCAAAGGCACTGCTCCTATTTTACGAAGATGAGCATGTTTCCTATCAGGCTAAGGATTTAGTGAAGCTCAGTATTGTTTTAATGCCCGTTTATATAGTAGTTATGCTATTGTTCTACTACTCTTATTGGAAATGGACGGGATTGACGATATAAAAAAGAAATAGACCGTTATCCATGGAAGGAGCGGTCTATTTCTATTTTCTTGTTCAACGGATAAGCTGCACCTCGGAACAACGGGCACTATCCTCGTACAAGTTAAAGCATTCTGTTCACACATTCTCCATCACGTTTCTCCACCCTCCGGCAGAGGTTAGATCGAGCGCATCTTCTACGGCATACGACTCACAGACAAATCCTGAAACTAAGCGTCCATCGACCAATTCAATCTTGCCAATCCCCAGCGGGGCTGGAATGGAGGCTGTAAATATGCCGAAGGCATCAGCCGACATCTCCCACAGCTCTAAGGCCATCGATGAGCCCCCTTCTCTTACCCGCACGAGCCCAGGTTTGGGCGGGGCCGTCGGCAGTTGGAACAATTGGTACTTCGGAGCAGTTACGGCCTCCTCCACGAAAATTGCACCAAGCCCAGTCATTTGCGGTTCAAGTACCATCCCTCGCATGTGGAGTCCACAGACAGCCACGGTGATCAGCTCCGTCTGCTTCAGAAAAAAGCGCGACGCGGCCACCATATTAGCCTCCTCCTCAGGCAGCGTAAACAGCGTGATGCCAAACGGCAGACGATCCTTGGCAAAACCGGCGGGAATGGCAATCGCACTTAAATCAAGCAGATTGCAGTGGTTTGTGTACAAACCCATTTGGCTATTCGTTGCAATCGGATCAGTATTCACCTGCTCCCGGGTCCAAGTGCCTCCACATGTCGGAAGGACAAGCACACCGCCCTTAAGCATTTCTTCCGTATGACGACGAATGTCGGCCAGGCGGTGCTGTGCTTGAAATAACGTTGCTGCTGTAAACTCTGCCTTGGCTCCAGAGCGAAGAATGGTTTCAGTCACCGGAGTTGCCGAGCCGGGATGACTCTCGATGAAGTCCGCAAGATGTGACCATCGCTCCGCAACGAGAGGGCCTTCATAGAGCAGGGCAGCCGCTTCCTGCAGCAAGGATACATCCACCTCTTTTACTTTGACGCCGGATCGAATGAGGGTTTCCTTCGCCCGATTCCATGCCGCTTCATATTCTGATGCAAACGGGCCGAAGAACTGCGGCGGCTCCGATGGAAAGAGCCATGTGACTGGCAGCATAGGTCGGCCGAGCGGGCGGTCTTTGGAATACGGATCGCTGGCGAGGTACCCGCGAACGACTCCGTCCACCAGCTCTGCATCCTCTACGGAGCGGGCAAACACGGTGACGCAATCCAGGCTGCGGCATGCCGGGATCACGCCTTGTGAAGGCCAGGCGCCTACAGCCGGCTTGTAACCAACAAGCCCGTTCAGCGCAGCGGGCACCCGGCCCGAGCCTGCGGTATCCGTCCCCAACGCGAAGGCAGCCTGACCGCAGGCTACGGCAACGGCTGAGCCGGAGCTCGATCCGCCGCTGATTAACTCGGGACTCAGCGCATTATGCGTTGCGCCATATGGACTCCGCGTACCCACAAGTCCTGTGGCGAACTGATCCAGATTGGCCTTTCCAACAGGGATAGCTCCAGCCGCAATGAGTCTCTCGACAACAGCAGCATGTTGTTCCGGTACATAAGTGAAATCCGGGCACGCCGCGGTCACGGGCCAACCTGCCACCTCAATATTATCCTTGACCGCAAATGGAATTCCCCATAAAGGAGATTCAACCGGATTCAGATCGCTCAGCCGCTCCAAATACGGCTTTATCCGATCAAGCGTTGGCGGTAGAATCCAGATGCTGCTATCCCGCTCCCGATCCACCCGCTCAACAATAGCCATAATCACGTCTTCAGGCGTAAACCCGCCATGACGATACCCCTTCCGTAAAGCTTCAATCGATATCGCTGCAGGAACCGCTTCAATCGTCATGATACTGTCGCCTCCTCCTCCGCAGGATAAATGGCTGCAACGCAGTCACCGGCCCTTACCTGATCCCCGGATGATACATACACCGATGCAACTACTCCGTCAAATGGAGCCTGCTGCGGAAACTCCATTTTCATACTTTCTTCTATTATAATATCTTCACCCTTCCGAACCTTTTGCCCGGGTTGTACAAGCACCTTCCATACACTGCCGGACATGGAGCTGTTCACAGCGAGGCTTCCCTCCGGCAGCACTTCCTGCGCAAGTGCTGCGGCAGCTTCCGGCTCTGACACGTGTTCTGCAATCCCAAGCTCCTTCCAGTAGGCACGTTCCTGCTGAAATGCAGCCTGACGCGATTGCCTGAACGCCGAAGATTCCTCCTCAATGGTATTCAGCCAAGCCAAGTACTTGCCCAGATTAAATGTCGTCTCTTCGACTTCAACCTTGAATTCGCCGCGCGGAAAATCTTCTCTCATCTTCAACAACTCTTCTTCAGATACAGGATAGAACCGAATCTGGTCGAAGAAGCGCAGCAGCCACGGCTTGCCCTGCTCAAAATTTGCCGTATGCCGGAACTTATTCCACATCTGTACGGTACGACCGACGAACTGGTATCCGCCAGGGCCTTCCATTCCATATACACAGAGGTAAGCACCTCCGATGCCAACGGCATTCTCCGGGGTCCAGGTCCGGGCAGGATTGTATTTGGTGGTCACCAGCCGGTGGCGTGGATCAAGCGGTACCGCAACCGGTGCACCAAGATAAACATCTCCCAATCCCATGACTAAATACGAGGCGTTATACACAATTTCCGCCACCTCCTCCAGTGAACCGAGCCCGTTCATCCGGCGGATAAATTCCAGATTGCTTGGACACCACGGCGCGTCGGGGCGAACATTTTGCTGATAACGCTCAATTGCTAGCTTTGTGGCAGGATCATCCCAGGACAATGGGAGTTTCACGATCCTGGAAGGAACCTCAATCGAATCTAGCGTTGGCAGCGTAAGATCAATATCCATAATGAGCGCCACCGCTTCTTTCACGGTCATTCGGGCAGCATCCAGATGAATCTGCAGGGAGCGGATACCCGGCGTCATTTCGATATAAGGGATCTTCCCGCTATCTTTCACAGCCTGCATCAGCACATAGACCTGGAACCGGTACACCAGATCAAGCTCCCGCTCCCCGTACTCAATCAGAACATTCTCATCGCCAGAGCATCGAATGGCTATCGGGAAGCGTCTGCCTTCCTCCTCATAGGCGAGGAGCGGCATATACTCTTTCTTCGACTCTTTCGGAAGGGCAGGCAGTTTCGCCCCTCCATCCAGGTTATCCAGGAACAGCTCTTGTGCTGCTCTAAGCTGCCCCGCTTCCTCTACGGTGATTAACTTAAAGCGTACCTTATCCCCGGGACGAAGCTGACCAACCTTCCAGAACTCTGCCGTCGCCGTCGTTACCGGGCAGACAAATCCGCCCAGACTCGGGCCATCCGGTCCGAGCAGAATCGGCATGTCACCGGTCAAGTCCAGCGCACCAACGGCGTAGGCATTATCATGTATATTCGACGGGTGCAGTCCTGCATCGCCCCCATCCTCACGGGCCCATAGCGGCAAAGGCCCTATCAGACGGACCCCGGTCCTTGAGCTGTTAAAGTGAACCTCCCATTCGGTCCCGGTCAGCTGCTCCATATAGGCAGGCAGCAGATATTCCTCTGTACAATGAGGTCCCGGAATTACCCCGATGCTCCATTCCCGAGTCAATTCCGGACGGGACCGCATGGCCAGCGCACCAAGCGCTGTGCCAGTACCTTTGCGAACGCGCAGTACCGCACCTGTACGAAGCGCGCTGCCGGTATGACCGCCAAATCCGCCAAGCGTAAACGTGGATGCACTTCCAAGCGTAAGCGGCATGTCAAGCCCGCCAGCTACAAGAAGGTACGTGCGCATGCCCGCTGCCGCTTCACCAAGCACAAGGATGGAGCCTGAGCCTGCTGTAACTGGTGTGTACATGGGAACTGGGACCCCGTCCAGCGTCGCTGACATGTCCGCACCAGTCAGACAGAACTGCATGTCGCACCGGAACCGGTAGGTTCCGCCTCGAAGTGTCATTTCGAGACCGGCTGCCCCTTTTTCATTGCCGAGCAAACGGTTGCCGATCCGGAAGGCCAAGGCGTCCATCGGCCCGGAAGGGGGAACTCCGATATCCCAATAGCCGATTCTTCCCGGAACATCCTGTACCGTTGTCTGAACTCCCCCATCCAGCACTTCAATAGCACGCTCGGGGGGCTGGAATCCGTTTAACATATTAGTATTTACGAGACCTTCCGCAAAAGCATCCGTGTGCAAAAAGGCTTCGATGTAAGACTGATTTGTCGTCACGCCATAGACTCGGAGCTCCTGCAGAGCGGTAATCATCGCTTCAATTGCATCCTTACGGGTCTTTGCATGCACAATAATTTTGGCCAGCATCGGATCATATAGCGTCGTTACCTCTAGTCCGCTCTGAATCCATGTCTCGACCCGCGTGTTCTCAGGCCATACCATGCCGTCGATCCGGCCGTCACCCGGACGGAAGTCATTGGCACAATCCTCCGCGTAGAGCCTTACTTGAAGACTGTGACCTTGGGGCTCTCGAACCCGACCACCCAAATCGCTTAAGTCTCCGCCTGCCTCACGAACCATCCACTCCACCAGATCAATCCCGAGCACTTCCTCCGTCACTCCATGCTCGACCTGAAGCCGGGTGTTCACCTCAAGGAAATAATACTGCTCCTGCTCCGGATCATACAGGAACTCCACGGTTCCCGCGCTGCGGTATCCAGCGGCAAGCGCCAGGCGGCGCGCACTCTCATGCATCTCCCTACGTACATCCGCAGGCAGCAGCGGTGCAGGCGTCTCCTCAATGATCTTCTGGTTGCGGCGCTGCACGGAGCAGTCGCGCTCCCCAAGCGCTACCGCTTCCCCATCGCCATTACCGAAAACCTGCACCTCGACGTGCCGTGCACGCGCGATGTATTTTTCCAGGAACACGCCGCCATCGTTAAAGTTCACCGTAGCCAGCCGCGTTACCGAATCATATGCGTCACGTAGAGTAGCTTCATCTGCACAGATCCGCATCCCGATGCCGCCGCCGCCCGCTGTACTCTTGAGCATGACCGGATACCCGATTCTCCCCGTATGTTCAATTGCTTCCTCCAGCGACTTCATCAGGCCGGTCCCCGGCAGCATCGGAACCCCTGCCTTCTCTGCCATGGAACGGGCCGTATGCTTAAGGCCGAACAGCTCGATATGGTCAGGTGTTGGCCCGATAAACGTGATTCCTTGCTCCACGCAGGCTCTGGCAAAAGCAGCGTTCTCGCTCAGGAATCCATAACCGGGATGAATGGCATCGGCTCCGGTCTCACGAGCAACTTGCAAAATAAGCTCAGCATTGACATAACTCTCTTTGGCAGGGCCTTCTCCTATCAGTACCGCTTCATCTGCAAACTCCACATGTAGGCTGTCGCGATCTGCTGTCGTGTACACAGCAACCGATGAGATGCCCATGCTCCGCAAAGTGCGGATAATCCGTACTGCAATCGCGCCGCGGTTAGCGATCAGAATTTTGTTAAACATCCCCTTTACCCCCTTCTTCATCCCAGATCAGAACCTGTGCGGGAGTTGGGTTGTAAGCATTGCAAGGATTGTTGAGCTGAGGGCAATTGCTGATGAGCACGGTGACCGGTGCAAGTGCAGTCAATTCTACATAGCGTCCTGGACCGGATACGCCATCTGCAAAGGTGAGCTCCCCCTCCGGTGTGACCGGCACATTCATGAAGAAGTTCACATTCGGGGCCAAGTCCCGCTTCGTAAATTCATGTCGCTGGGACAGCATAAGCATGAATGTATCCCGGCAGTTATGCATCGGCAGCGTATCATGCGAATAGCGGACGGTGTTGCTCTGTGCCGAGCACGCACCGCCAATGGTGTCGTGACGACCGCAGGTATCTGCCGTAATCTTCAGCAGTTCCCGGCCTGATTCTGCAATTAGCAGAGATCCTGTCGTTAAATACAGATTCTGCTGTCCTGTAATCGTTCGGATCGCACTGTAATGATCACCCGGATCTTCTGTGGAGTAGAACAGGGTATCCACCGCTTGGTTCCCTTCCACATCCACGATCCGCAGCACTTGACCGGGAAGCAGATCATACAGCCATCCTTCTCCTGCTGGAATCGTCTTATCATAAACAGCATTCGCTGGATTCCGTTTGCTGCGTGTCGGCTCAAATGTACTCATGCCCATATTAATTCGCCCCTTTCATTAAAGCATAAGCGCTCCACGTATTTTCAAAAGCACGCCGATTCTCACCGCAATGCTGTACGCAAGAATCATCTTCCTGCACTGCCTCCGCATCGGTCACTCGGATCTCAACCGCCGCATCCGGGTAGTCCGGGGACGGGTCGAGCAGGTTCGGTGTATTGGAGAACACCACCAGCACATCCATTTCCGTACGCAGTGTCACAGAACTTCCTGCCGTTTCCTGCTCCTCATACCGCAGGGTCCCATCCAGCTCGCAAACCACTTTGGAGAAAAAATTAACCGGAGCGCTCAGATCCCGCGGCGTAAGCTGGTGGCGGTACATTTCCACAATCAGATTTTCCTCTCCGCTGCGCAGCCAGGCGTTCCGCTCATTCTGGTAGCTGGTACGACCATACTTCTGGTCCGTACTCTGCCGGGTGGTATAACCCGATAACGGATCATGCCAGCCGACCGAATCCCTGGTGATAGATGCCAGCACTCTCCCCTGGTCACTCATTAGCACATGTCCCGCCGTGAGCATCGCGGTATGCTGAGCCTTCAGCGTATCCGGCATATTGTAGCGCTCCGAAGGATACGGAGCATGGAAGAGAAGGGTCGACAGATTCGCCCGGTTACCGGCTGCCGTCAGCGTCATGGATTTTCCTCTGCTGATATAAGCAGACCACTTGCCGCCTGGTTGAATGGTGATTGAAAAGGATGATGTCATCTGAATTCCTCCTGTTATAAAAAAATAGAAAAAAGCCCGGGAGAAACATCAAAGATCATTTGATAGATTCTCCCGGGCTTTTTTCCCGCCGTGTACATCGACCATTCGAGCATCGATGCGTTTTCTCTCGGACCAGTCAACCGCAGAGGCGATTCGGAACCCTAGAAAACATTGTTATTCAATTATTTATGTTAAGTATCCTAACACAATAAATTATACCCTGCAACAAAAACAAGCTAAAAAATAAATTTTGTTTGTGTTTTTCAGCTTGAAACTCACAATTATGTAAGGTAAATGAACATAAACACATTGAATTCACTTTGATCCGTGAAAAAAAGGCTTGATTTTTTCTGAAAGCCCTGTAAGAATGTGAGATGTCATGACATATGTTTCGATTTGCCTTAGATTCATTCTCATTGGAGGAGGAAAACGCATGTCACAAAATATAACATTAAAGCGAAATCTATCCCTTTCCCATGTCGTGACGATGGGCTTGGCCTGGATGTCACCTATGATTTTTTTCACGAGTTTCGGAGTACTCCATGAAGGATCAGGGGGGATGCTGCTAGCGGCTTACATGCTTGCATTTATTGCTATTGTGTTTACGGCTGCAAGCTATGGCCAGATGGCCCGGGCTTTTCCAGTGTCAGGTTCAGCCTATACCTATGTGACCAAAGCGATGAATCCCTTTCTAGGTTTCCTTGTCGGTTGGGCCGTACTGCTCGACTACCTGTTCTCCTGCATCATCGCTGTGCTCATGTTCGGCATTAACTTGAATGCCCAATTCCCGACCGTGCCTTCGGCCCTATGGGTTACTCTGTTAACCGTCATCGTAATGACCATCAACATTATCGGCATCAAAACCTCCGCCAATGTCAATAAAATTTTTGTACTGATGCAGATTGTTTTTATTGCCGGCTTCTGCGCCCTTCTCGTATATAAAGCCATGCAGGGCGGCATAACGGCTGGCCTGAATCCTTTTGCCGCAAGTGAGGGAGTCTCCTTCTCGGCGATTCTTGCCGGCGCTTCGCTTGTATGCTTCTCCTTCCTTGGGTTCGATTCTATTACCACAATGGCTGAAGAAACCAAGGATCCGAAAAAAACCATCCCCCGTGCCATCATCATCATTGTGGTCCTGGCCGGACTGATGTATTTTGTCACCGCTTATTTGATCCAACAGCTGTATCCGTCCTTTGCCTTTGGCAACATCGACTCTGCAGGTTTTGAGCTCATGCAATCCATCGGCGGAGGCGCGCTCGCATCGGTCTTCACCTTTGTGATCATCTTCTCGGTCCTGTCACAAGGCATGTCCTCGATGACCACCGTCACCCGCCTGCTGTTCGTCATGGGCCGAACGTCCCTGCTGCCGAAGAAATTCGGTTCCATCCATCCCAAATACCGCACGCCTGTTTTCAACATTGTGCTCGCCAGTATCATCTCGCTGTCCGCCATGTTTGTCAGCCTGGAGACAGCTATCAAATTCGTGAATTTCGGCGCCCTAACCGCCTTCCTGTTTGTGAACGTGTCCGTCATCTTTCATTACATCATCCGTGAAAAACGACGCACGCCCACAGACCTGCTGCTGCGCCTGTTATGTCCGTTGCTGGGTGCCGGCTTCGTGTTCTATCTGATCACGCTGCTGGATCTCTCCTCCCTGATGCTCGGCTCCGGCTGGCTTGTAATCGGGCTGGTCTACTATTCCATCAAACGGGTAAAATCCGTTCAGCATGAGGTGCCTATCCCTGAGGCTGAGAGTGCGGTGTGAACTCCATGGAATCAGGGTTGATTAGAAGCGAAAACCCCCTGGCTCCGGGTTAAGGAGACAGGGGGTTTTTATCCGCTGTTTATGAACCTCATCTCTTGTCAGAATGTAAGTCTTTCAAATCTAGTGCATTCGAACCAGGAATATAATACCATTGAATAGAAATGAAACCATATCAAAATTTGCAAGATTGCAGAAAACCAAAAACGCCCCCGCATCTGTCGCCAGACGCCAGGGACGCTTATCCATCCATTCGTTTTATTCCATGCGCTCAAACACCTTGAACCTTTGGCCTTCCTGCAATGCCACCAACGTATGTTCATCGACTACGTAGATTTCCGTGCCTTCCGGCAGCTCGTTCGACGATAAATGCGTATCCGGGTATTGATCTGGTTCGAGCCGCTTCTGAATCGTGCCCGCTAAGGTCAAATCCGCCTCAGCAAAAGCCTCGGCACCCTCAATGCCTTTTCCGATATACTCTTGGTCATCGTACTTTAACAGAGACGCATAACTGGCCGACTGTTTGCTGCCGCAGCCCAAACATAGGATCAACAATAGGCTGATGATCGAAATCCCTGCTATCTTAAGCCTCTTGCCCATCAGTCTTCCTCCTTTGCGAACGTCTCCCTACGGTTTTTGTCATTTATCGATAACAGCTATTACAGCTCATCCAAGCGTTCCTTTAATGCCCGGGCATCATAACGAATAAAAGCTCCGTTGACCGTGCCGACGAGCACTTCCCGTTCCGTTACGTTCAGCGCGCCGTTCTTGGCATACACCTCTCGCAAATCGACGCTGCCGGTGATTACGTTATGCAATCTGCCCAAGCTCCTGCCGTCTTCCTTGTTCAACACCACGAGATCGCTTCCCAAACTTACCAGCAGGTACGAATCCATGAATCCGTAGCTGCTGCCAACCGGATGGGACAGATCGTCGCCCGCTTTGGAAATGGTCTCCATTTTCCATATGATGCTACCGCTCTCTATATCCACCGCTGCCGGAATGCCGTTCAACGTAAGGTAGACCCGTTCTCCCTCGATGACGCCGCGTGCGGCTTTGCCTCTCACGGTCCACATTTCCTTATCTTCCAGGCTGTCATACAATACGCTTTCGTAAGCGGTAGCCCCGCTGAAATACTCCCCGTTCAGCGCACGCTGCACCAATAGATACCGCTCATTCAGCACCTCGAACCTTTCCATCTCACGGGCCGGATACACGGCTTCGCGCGCCCCGGTTTCCGTATTGAGCAGAACCCATTCCTTGCCAAGCAGCATCCATCTTGTTGTCATATCCACAGGAGATACCGGATTGTAGCGATACCCTCCGATAAAATACGGATCTTGGGTCGGATCGTCCATAACCCTCTTACCAACCTTTACATTCCATGCCGCTTTGCCGGTGACCGGATCGTAAGCGGTAAGCTGTCCGTTCTGCTCGACGAGCACATACGGATCACCCGATCCTGCATTCAGCAAGCGGTGTTCGCCGGACAACGTCTTTTTCCAACGCAGCTTTCCGGTTTCCTGATCCAGCACGCTCAGCATGCTTTTGGTTTCGTTCAGATTCAAAGCCTCATCCAGAATAATTGTATCGGCCGCAGCCGTTATTGTCAGGCCAAATTCATTCTTCGGCTTAACCTCCCACAACACTCTTCCATCCGACATTCGAATATGCCTCACTCTGGCCACATAATCCTTAACCTCCGGGTTATAAGCCGAGTACATCGTAACATGCTTCCGCTCCTTATCCGTGAAAGCCGTATACCAGCCAAATCCCGCATCCTCCTGCCACAGCTTCTTGCCGGTGCTGCGGTCAATCGCATACAGGGAAGAATTATCGTGCATCCCGCTGTATCCGCCATCATCTCCCTTGAGGAGCAGGACATCCTCGCTTGCCTCAAGCAGGAAGGTGAAATTCAGATTGCCCTGATTTCGCCAGTCGGGTTCAGCTTCAATCGTCTTTTGAGGCGGCACGGCGGCAAAACGATAGGTAAACTCGTAATCATCGCCAGGACTGTAACTCCGCGCAAAGGATCCGGTCCCAGGGATTACCCACTCGCTGGATGTCAGCTTTCCGGATGGGGAGAACGTCACGGTATAATGGACATCCCGCTGCTCATATCTCCAGGTGTTGCCGAGTATCATCGGTTTATTGGAGCTCATCTCCTGATTCCGCGATGTCTCCCTTACCTGCGGCTCACCGAGCAGCTTTTTCACGTATGAAGAAGGAGTCCCTTTCTTAAAAAGAAGCTCCGTCAAGTTGCGTACCACATCCGTCGTTACTTCCGAATTTCCATCGAGCAGCCCATCAGGCATCGCCTTCTTGGCCGTTATGTCCTTACCCTGTACCCACATCATTGCCGGGCGGTAGATCCGGTAATCTTCCTTCCACTTGGAAGGTGCGACCATGACGCCGTACCAGTCCTTCCACTGCGCTACGGCGATGAGCGACGTTCCGGTTTGGGATACCGGCCATTTCATTGCGCTTCCAGGAGCAAGATATATATTACCGCTGCTGCGCAGTTGAAGCGAGAGCGGGAACGTTTCTTTCACTTGGGCTGCTTCCTTGGATACATACCATGTCGGGAGCCACAAATCTCCCCGGGAATCGGACTGAATAAAGGCTAATTCCCCTTTCACGGAGGTAAGCCGGAGCCTCTCTCCCTTGGCGCCGTAATAGCTCACCTTGAGATTTGTCAGATGGCTATTCTTACTAAGCGCATTAGGAAACAATGCAGCCTTCTGCTGAATCGTAACCCGTTGGCCGGATGTAAAGCCCTCAGCTTCTGCAGCATCAGCGAATACGACATGTGCGCTTTCCTGTGTCCGCTGAGTTGGGTGCCCAACAAGTAAAATACAGACGGCTGCCGTTATTCCGATGAATAGTCGCTTTCGGATCGATACGCGTAAACTCACAGAAACCATCCTCTCCCATACAAGCCTATATAATGTAAACGCTATTATAAGGCAAACTGTTCCAAAATCAAAACAAAAAAACTCCCTTCCAGGAAAGGAGTCTATCCATCTCTTATTGCCCATGTACATTCACAAAAGATTCTCGTTAAAATGATTCTTGCTGCAAATTCACAATTAGCCGTCTTCTCCGCATTATCGTACCTCCATACGCCAACTCGCTTCGGATAGAGTACGGCTCGGCGTTGGCCTGCCTATCATTATTCTGGTGCGGTTCGTCACCCCGTCCGATATGTCCCCCCATAACTGCTCGAGAAAGGATGCTGGAGTCATTGACGTGCTTCTATTGCTTGCTGTCACCATCCCCTGAGCGGATCGATTCTCAATCCGCGTATCTTCGCGGGACATTTTGAACTCTGCACATCCCGATATCAACATGACACCAACAACCATCACAATGATTGCCGGCCATGCCATCGTAAGCCTGATATTCCGTTTCGCATGATGTATGGATCCCATCCCGACTGCCTCCTTATGTACGTTCCTGAAGGAAAGTATAAGGAACACATCTTACCATTCCATGGTCCAAAATCTTAACGAATACTTAAATAAAGCTGAACAATTACCTTCGCCACGTTATAACAGATCTTAGCAAGCTTATTCGAACTCCTTTTCTACCCCTTTTTTTGGACTGCTTAATGAAAAAAACTGATTTGTGGTTGTAAAAGGAATGGGAAATTCACCTATATATATGAAGGCCCATTAAACCATATATAAGGAGAGTTGACCAATGAGAAATGTATTGTATGTACCCTTGGATGACCGCCCGGTAAACCTTGATGATGTAATCAAACTAGGACAAGCCTCAGGCTTGAACCTGATAACTCCTCTTGCTGCAGATATTCGTAACCGGCTCGATTCGGTCGCAGAAGCTTCAGGCAGCCAACTTATAGGCACCTCGGCACCTACCTTTGGTAAACCGGAAGATATTCGTCAGTTCATATTGAGTCACGCCTCTTCCGTCCAGGGTTTTATTATTTCGATCGATATGCTCGTTTATGGAGGCTTAATCGGTAGCAGACGTTTACGAACAAGCGGAGGAGGGACGTATCCCCATTATGATTCAGGGACAGCAGACTTGCTTGACGTAATCCGCGAGATTAAACAGCTTTATCCCAACAAGCCAATCTATGTGTTGGATACCATTATGCGACTCGCTACGACCACATATGTGGAAGGACTCTCTTACAACGCGTACACAGAGTCTCGCAGTCTCATGGGGATAGCTCGCAAAAAATATACAGACTTCAACGATATTTTGAACGGCTATAATATATCCAGTGATGGCACCGAGTTGGGCGATACCGTCCACTTCAATAAAACCCATTACTACAATACAAGGCAGCATAAGTTTAAAACCAATCATTATGTCTTGGACAGCCTTGTATGTCAGGGTTATATTGATTTCCTGGCCGTTGGGGTGGACGATGCGAATAAAGAAGGCGTGCAAATCAATGAAATTCGATTTGTGGAGAACTACATCGATCGTTATCTAGGCGGTTGTGAGGGGCAAAATCCGAATCGTGCCATTATATTGCCTGATGCAGATGGCTTGGGTCATTCTCTGGTAGCACGGATGGCTAATCAATTGCATCGGGAAGGAAGAAAAACGCAAATTTCGGTGCAATATTTCGGTCCTCATGGATCCACAATCATCAACAACTATGAATACATGACTGTTCATCAGAATATTCTTCGTCATATTGATGTTGTTGGTGGCCAATGTGTCACTAGCACACCAAACATTGAAATCCTGGCAATCACAGACGAAACACAGGTGTCCAGTGCCGTAAGCCGTATCCATGCCAATGGAACAAACTTCGTAGCAACTGTGGTTATGGATTTCACGGGAAAAGGCTCTGCCAATCCAACGGTAACGGAAGCGCTGCTAGACAGCCAGTACACGGGACGCCTATTGGGTTATAGTGCATGGAACACTGCCGGGAACCTTATGGGCATCTCGCTTGGCATGGGACAAGCGCGCTACGCTTTTATGGTGTCAGAGACCTCTGCCTCCGTATTGAATATGGCCGTGAACGCTCATGGGTCACTACTCTTCAAACGATTTTTGAAGGATTATTATTATAAGAGGCTTGCTGTAGTCGATGTCCGAAGCTATTCCAGAACTCCAAGCAATATTCGTTACGATAATCTTCAAGCCTCGTTCGCTGATCAAAACATGCGTCTCTTTAACACAGAACCAGCTTACCAGCAAGTGTTCACGATTCTTCGAGATCAAATGCAGATCCACCAAACAACGCTGGCCGGAAGGAACGCTTTCCTGATCGGTGCCCCCACTCCGACATGCAATGTCAAACAAATAAAGGGGGCTTTGTGGACATTGTCAGAATACGACAGTGCTTCGCTGGTTTATGACAATCCTGATTTCATCTGGTGGCGCGCCTTTGAGATCACGCTCAACCCTAAGGTCACACTCCAATAATATGAGAATGAAAAAGGACAGCTCGGGCTTTTAAAATGTACCCCGTAGAGTAAACACCTAAAAAAGGTCTACTCTACGGGGTACATTTTATTTATCGGAGCTGTCCTTTTTCTATTGTCCTTTTTATGAGTGGATTTCTACAGTAAATTCAATAATTCAACTTATAGAGTAGATTACCATTTCACAATAGATGTAAAAAATGGTACAATAAAACGGGAACAAACGTTCCTGTTTTGTAATTCGTTAGCTTTCTCTTTTTCCCTAAATAATGAATACGATGATAGACAGGCATAGGAGGGACGCGTTATGAAAAAGCATATAACAGCATACGAGCGCTATAAAACTGAAATTTATCGAATTGGTTGGAGAATACAATATCAGGCTAAAAAACTTAGAAAACGAGAAACGCTATACCCTGATTTTAGTACCGTGCAAACGGGGTCATTTCATGCTAGATCCGATGACCGCATTTGGATTGGTCAATTACTGGATTCATTGCCCCCTCAAGGAAGAACCATTATATATAAACTCTTCTTAGAAGACCTCACTGAAGCGGAAGTAGCCAAGCAGCTCCATATCTCTCAACAGGCGGTGAACCGATGGAAAAGAAAAATGATCCAAAAGTTATCTCAGATCGCGAATTCATGATTTTGCTGAAAGCTGCAAAGCAGAATGAAGATCAAGCCATTCTGCAACTCATTGATTTATACAAAGACGATATAATGAGAATCAGTCAATATATCTATATGCCTCAAGAGGATGCCATATCAACGATTGTCCTGGAGTTTATGGAAGTGATTCGAGAGAACAATGATACGTCTGAGACAGACTGAATTTCTTTTGAACCCTTTCCCGGTTCAGAGCGAATATAAAGATGGGACGCTTTATTCTATCGACCATCCAGTTCAGGTTTACGACGAACACGGTTAATTGTCTGCCTTGTGAATCAAACGACTTCTCTCCCTTTTTCCTTTTTCCAATATAACAACAAACCCAGTACCTCCCGAGGCACTGGGTTGTGTTTTATAGAAATTGCATTCGTTTTGCAGTGCCCTCATTAAGGGGCACACATTCAAGATCACATCCTGTTTTCCTGGGGAAATAGGCAATACAGGAAGTTGAAGCAGTCGCTATACGACTTTAGGAAACCTCGTTTCAAAAGTCGTTCGATGCCGATCGCTCCGCACCCGGATTTCGCCGCCCTGGACTTCCACTATGCTCTTCGTAATGGCCAACCCCAGGCCGGTGCCACCGGTCTGCTTCGAACGGGAAGCCTCTACACGGTAGAAGCGGTCAAAGATGAACGGCAAATCCCGCTCGGGAATCGGATCGCCATAGTTGGTGAAGCTGATGCTCACCTGATTGCCATCGCTGCGGACGGCAATGTCGATCCTTTTGCCCGACTCCCCGTAACGGATCGCATTGGATATCAAATTCTCGTAAGCCCGGACGAGCTGGGCGCCGTCTGCCCGAACCACGAGCCCTTCCTCTGCAGCAAGCTTACATTCCAGCCCCGCTTTCTCCAGGGCAGGAACGAATTCCTCGATCAGTTGTCTCATGAACTGAGCCATATCGATCTCCCGGATATCCAGCGGAAGCCCGTTATTAATCCGGGTGTATTCGAATAAATCATCAATCAGCTTCTTCAGACTTTGCGCCTTCTCATAAGCGATATTTACGTAATATCGCAGCTCCACTTCATCCTGGTACCGATCTTCCTCGATAACCTCCAGAAATCCCAGTATCGATGTAAGCGGCGTCCGCAAGTCATGGGAAACTCCCGTAATCAGATCATTCTTTGTTTTCTCCGCGTTACGCTCCTCCAGAATGGATTGGTGAAGCTGCCTGCTCATCTGATTGATGCTCTCGGCCACCTCACCCAGCTGGCTGCCTGACTGAACCGGAATGTCGATGTCGAAATTCCCCTTGGCAATCTCGCGAAGCCCATTCCTGATTTCCTCCAGATAAACGTTCAACTGATCGGTCATGCGGTTTATGCTGGAAGCGACGACGCCTAATTCGTCTTGGGATTTGAGCTCGATTCTGGAATCGAATCGGCCCGCCGTAATGTCCTGAAGACCGGTCTGAATCTTCTGCAGATCAAGGACAAACCACTTCGTGCTCACATAATAGCTGACCAAAAAAAGAATAATGCCTGCAACCAGCATAACCGGATCCGAGCCAATGTTGTTAATGATCCAGACGAGCGGCGGCTTGATGGCCGGAATAGAGAGTATCAGCGTGCTTAATGCGTAGAGTATGATAAGCAGGGCGGCCGTGATGCCGATGCTGGCAAGCAGCATAAGCAGCATCTTCAGGCGGATGCTATGAAGCTTCATTATTTTCAAGTTCGTCACCTCTGCTTAAGTTTACTCTATTTTATAGCCAATCCCCCACACCGTCTTAATATATACCGGCTGCTGCGGATCCTTCTCGATCTTCTCGCGCAGCTTGCGAATATGTACCATGACTGTATTTTTCGATTCCATGAACGGTTCGTTCCACACCTCGGTATAAATCTTGTCCATGCTAAGGACGAGTCCGCGATTGATGGCCAGCATATGCAGCAGAGCAAATTCGCGGGGCGTCAGCTTAATCTCAACGCCTGCCACCGTCACCCGGTGGGAAGCGACATTAATAACCAGCTCATCGATCTGGATTTCGTTCTCATCCCTCACCGAATTACTGTTCAGCTGTTTGTATCGGCGGAGCTGCGATTTGATTCTTGCGATCAATTCCAGCGGGCTGAACGGCTTGGTCACGTAATCATCCGCGCCGATGCTGAGTCCGGCGATCTTGTCAATCTCCTGACTCTTTGCCGAGAGCATGATGATCGGCGTGTTGTTCTCCTCCCGAATTCTCATGCATGCCTCAATGCCATCCATCTGCGGCATCATGACATCAAGGATGATCAAATCCACTTTATGGGTTCTTAGAATCTCCAGCGCTTCCAGGCCGTGAGATGCGGTGAGCAGCGTGTAGCCCTCATTTCTGACGTAAATCTCCATCAATTTCAAAATTTCGGTTTCATCATCAACCATTAATATCGTAACTCCAGACATGGCTCCTCCTTGATCAACGGCTGCCAGAACAACGCCGTACGGCGTCATTCTTCACGGATGTCAGACTGCGTGGTGGTAATGGTTGTCTCTTCGCTTCGCCAGAGCCATGCCCTCGTCTTCGGATACGTCCTGGTTTGCCATGAAGCAGACTACGAACCGGAAAGCGGCACAGACGGCGAATCGACTGATTTAACCGACTTCTTCGCCTTCGGAATATTACCGAATATCACCCATGAGCCTGGTATATATCGAACCGTCAATTCCACAACGATCCATGAACAGACTAATGCTGCCGCAAAACCGCCTGCGTACCACAGGTGGGTTAGCATTGAATTCCCCGTAGTTAACGGAAACTCCCGGTAGACGAGCAGAAAGAACGGATGAATGAGATATATCCCGAAGGATACGGCACCCAGTCTTTCCAGCGCCGGCGTCCATCCCCGCACCCCTGCCCGATAAAAAAGAATCGCAAGCTGGAGCAGAACGAGCGCCCCCAGGTACGTATGCATATTCCACAGCAACTCATACAGCGTTGAATTATACCCGGTTCCATGCAGCCGGCTGTTGTAATAAATGTACACATGCCCGAGACCGGCCGCCGCCCATGCGATCCACAGCACTACCCAGGCGGTAATGCGATGAGGCCGTGCGTTCCCGCGGCTAATAACAAGCCAGGCTTTCAGTTTCGGGTAATAGACGCCGATAAAAGCACCCAGCATGAAATAGGCAATATAGGACAATGCCCAGCTTCCTTTATTCGGTACCTGCCAATAATACTTATTCATTAGTATAAACGTCCACTGGATCACCAGTCCAATCGGTATCGCCCATTTCGCCAGCTGGGGCATCTTCTTGAACAGCCATAATACAAGCGGAAACAGCACATAAAACTGAATGCTGATAAATACGAAATAGAGATGCGTATACGCTTTGCCCGTCAACAGCTTTTGCACAAAGCTCTCCATCGTCTCACCGAACGGCCTGCCCTGATAATGCAAATAGTGCAGCAGCGCGAAGTAGAACACGGAGAACAGCGTATACGGAATGATAATATACAGCAGTCTTTTCTTGTAAAATCCGCCGATCAGCTTCTTCGTTGTGGGACGGTCATAGTAATTATAGAAGAGTACCAGACTGCTCAAAAATATAAATGTCGGCGTTCCGAATTTCATGAAGATGTTCATGAAATTGTACATAAAAAAGTAGTTGGAAGCCGTCATCGCAGATACGGCATACGATGTGGAGTGAACGGACAGCACGCCGATGATGGCAAATGCGCGTACCAATTGCAGCTCGGGAAGACGTTCCCTTGACAAAGATTTTAATTTGTTCATGACAGTACCCTCTCATCTTTAAAATCCGATTATTCTCGTTCCTTGAACAGATTCATCAAGTATAGTAGACAGTTCTTAACGCCATACTTCCAAATTCTTATCATTTGCTTAAGATTATGGTCCTTCCTCCTAATAAAATTCTCCTTGATCATGAAGAATCCTTGGACTTACAATAAGAAAAACATCTATCGACGTACTTTCTCAGAAGACAGACCGCGTATAGCGGAAGTTTTTCTTGCGAGATAAGGATGGTAAGCCTCTGAAGCTTATACTTTTTTATCTCTTAAAAATAATCTTTCAGAATTGAGGTGAATTGGATGCTGATTAGGATCCTTGCCGTTCGAAGTAGCTAGGCCCGGTCTATCATACTGGACCGGGCCTAGCCAGAATCACAGTAGCTGGCTGCGAACGAATAAGAGACGATCTGTTTTCAGCATCCCATTTTATCTCATATGGAAGGTGAACAATATAAATGAATTCACAGGAATACAAGCAGTTTTATGATATAGTAGGAGCCCTAAACGGCTGGGACTTCAGCCAGCTAAGATGTATCTCGGAGGGTATGGAGTGGGATTTTTACGATGAGGTCGGCAAATTATGCAAATCATCCGATGTGGTGCTTGATATCGGCACTGGTGGTGGAGAGAGCTTGTTGTCCATTGCCGACCAAGCAGCCCTGCTGGTTGGAATCGATCTTTCCCATTCGATGATAGAGACTGCCCAGAGTAATAAACGGAAGGCTTCGGCTTCCAATGTACGCTTTATGCAGATGGATGCAGAGTCGCTTCAATTTTCGGAGGCGTTTTTCAATTTGATCTCTTGCAGACACTCCCCTTTTCGTGCATCAGAGGTGGGAAGAGTACTAGAAGAGGATGGCGTGTTTTTGACGCAGCAGGTTCGCGAATCTGATAAAGCCAATCTGGCTCAAGCCTTTGGCAGAGGGCAATCTTCCCGTGAAGACGGCGCTTTAAAGGATCAATATATGGAGGAACTTCGGCTTGCCGGGTTCCGCAATATCCAATATGCCGAATACGATGCGGATGAATACTATGAGCGTGAAGAGGATCTTATCTTTCTGCTGAAGCACACGCCCATTATCCCCGGGTTTGGGCAGGAGGAATCGGATTTTCGCATCCTGCAGCAGTTTATCAGTGACCATCGCACAGATCGGGGAATCCGGACGAATTCCGCCCGGTTTATGATCGTGGCCCGGAAATAACCGGCCCCTCTGGCAATCCATAACCCGCAGCATCCCGCTGGTAAACATAAAAAGCGCACAAGGGCCGCAGCCCTTGGCGCTTTTTCTTATGCAAAACAGCTTCGGATATCATCCCTTTGATGAATAGGTTGCCCTCCACATAAAAAAGCAAGCCCCTCGCAAAAGGAGAAGCTTGCTTTCGGTATGGTTTATCAACCCATCGGCCATGGAGTGCTATTAGCCGTTAACCAGCAACTCTTTCAGCTGCTTGATCTGCTTACGCTCGCCCGCTAGCACCAGCGTCGATCCGGCTGTCAGGATGTCGTCCGGACCCGGATTGATTTTCTGCTCTTTCTTGTTCACAATCGCTAATACATTAGCACCTGTACGTTGACGAACCTGAAGCCCCGCAATGGATTGTCCGACGCATTTGTAATGCGGCTCGATGCGTGCCCATTCGATGATCAGATCCTCGAGTGTCACCTCGATGGTCTCGAGCGCTTTCGGTTTATACGTCATGCCGCCGATGATGCCGGCGATTTGTCTAGCCTCATCATCCTCTAATGTAATCTGGGAGATGGTCTCCTCAGGATCGTCATCTTCAAAATGGTACAGCTCTCTACGGCCATCGTCATGAATAACAATAACCAGCTTATCCCCTGATCTCGCCTGAATAAGGAACTTCTTACCGATACCCGGCAGATCAGATTCGCGAATAATACTCATGTGAAAATCCTCCGTTCTGGGGTTAATTCAATCTCTAGATTATATAGATTACTTGGAAGAAAGTAAATCAGCCCAGCAGCCTTACGCCTTCCTTTTTTTTACTTTCTCCACAGGCTCGCTCCATTTGAATATTTTATTCGCTCCGCGGTAGATACGTTTTGACTCCTTCGCTAGAAGAGGACCGAGAATCGCAAGAATCAGAACATAGAGGGCCGAGAATGGTTTCAGCATCGCGGACAGTCCGCCGGCTAGTCCCAGATTCGCAACGATGATCGTGAACTCCCCGCGAGCCATAATGGTCAATCCGATGTTAAGCGACGATTTATGCGATAATCCGGCCTTGCGACCCGCTATCATGCCTGCGACCAGGTTGCCGATAATGGTCAGTACCACCGCGCCAAGAGCAAGCCATAACGCATTCCCAAGCGTGGTCGGGTCGATGCCGAGACCAAAGCTGAAGAAGAAGATGGCTCCAAAAAAATCACGGAAAGGAATGACCAGCTGCTCGATCCGTTCGCTATGATCCGTCTCCGATAAAGCCAGTCCGAACAACAGCGCGCCGATCGCTTCGGCTACGTGCAGTGTCTCGGAAAACCCGGCAATAAAGAACATCGACGAGAATACTACGATAATGAAAATCTCGCTGGACGTAATATTCAGCAATTTGTTAAGTATAGGCGGTCCTTTTCTCGCAATAACAAAGAACAACAGCATGTAACCTATGGAAATGCAAACCGAGATGATGGTTGCCCCTATCGATGTAGCCCCGCCTAATAACAGTCCCGACATAATCGATAAGAACACGGCAAGAAAAATATCATCGAACAAAATCATGCCAAGTATGAGTTCCGTCTCCGCATTCCCTGTGCGCCGCAGATCCACGAGCACCTTAGCAACAATGGCGCTGGAGGAAACCGACAGCATCCCTGCAATGATCAGCGTCTCGTACAGAGGCATATTGATCACGAAACCGTAAGCCACACCCAGCACGAAGTTCAATACTACATATACGGTTCCGCCTACCACAATGTTTTTTCCGGATTTGATCAATTTTTGAACGGAAAATTCAAGACCAAGGTAAAAGAGCAGGAATAGAATACCGATCTGTCCCAGAAAATCGATGATCCCCTGGCTCTCGATGAACTTAAAGTCAAGAATCCCTATCGTTGGTGCATGCGGACCGACAAGCATCCCGAGTACAATCAAGAACGGTATGATCGAGAACTTGAGCTTTCCAGCAATTACGGAGGCTATAGCAACCAGAATCAGAGCAGTTCCAACCTCAAACATCATATGGTCCATAGAAGACCTCCTCCTCCTCAAATTTGACTTCTGGCAATCATTTCTATTATACATAAAAATGCATACATTTACAAAGTGACAACAGTATTCTTGCTTGATAACCCAATAGATGCTATATTTACCCCATAATGATCAGGGTTAATTTTATTAGTGATTTTATGGTTTCCAAAAAATATAAATTATATCCAAACACTTTACCCTATAAAAGAAAATGAATATTTATGCATAATATTGAATACTATACCAGGTAAAAAAATACATATATCGCGAAAAAAACGCCCTTGCGACCATCCCCCATTATCTTTTATCCGCACAAAAAAAGAAGCCCGGTGGCTGCAACCACGGGGCTTCCGGCTATTTTCGGATGATTATTTAAACCAACCTTTTTCTTTAAAACGCGTAATCGCTTCGATCCGGTTGCTGACACCGAGCTTATCAAGAATAACGGAAATATAATTCCGGACGGTGCCCGTTGTAATAAACAGCTGATTGGCAATTTCCTTCGTGTTCTTGCCGTCCGCAATCAGGCCCAGCACTTCCTTTTCCCGCTCCGTCAGCGGATTCTCTTCGCCGGAATACGCTTCATCCACCAGCTCGGAGGCGTATATTCGTCTGCCGGCCATTATGCTCCGAATGGATGCCGCCAGTTCCTCGCTAGGGCTGTCCTTCAGGAGGTAGGCGTTGGCGCCGGCCTTCACGGCACGCTCAAAATACCCCGGCCGGGCAAAGGTTGTCAAGATCATCACCTTGCAGCCAGAGCCCTTTAGTTCTTCAGCCGCTTCAAGTCCGTTCATCATCGGCATCTCAATATCCATGATACAGATATCCGGTTTATGAAGTTTGACAAGCTGTACGGCATCCTTCCCATTACCTGCCGTCCCGACAACCTGCATATCTTCTTCCAGATCAAGCAGTGAGGCCAGGGCTCCAAGCAGCAATCGCTGATCTTCGGCTATGACAATTCGGATCATATTCCCGCCTCCTTATCCGGCATTCTGAGCACATTAGGTACACGTAGCACCAGCGTAGTCCCCTCGCCGGAAGTGAACTCCATGCTTCCGTTTACGAATTCAAGCCGCTCTCTCATTCCCCGCAGTCCGTTGCCGCGGTTTCTCGCATCGGTCACGAACCCTGTTCCATTGTCCTTCACCCTCGCAACCAGATCCGTTTCCGTGGATTCGATCACAATGGAGCAAGCCGTGGCATTGCTATGTTTCACTATGTTATTCACGGCCTCTTTCAGGCACATGCTGATCACATTTTCATTCATTAACGACAGATTTTCCGGCTCCAGCGTTCCCTCAAAGGTTAATTCAATCTGGGCAGCCTTTAGAATTTGCTGAATGCGGAAAATTTCATCCGTAAGCCGGGTCCCCCGCATCCGTGTCACCATTTCGCGCACTTCCTTGAGTGCCGTTCTGGCCGTTTGGCGTACATCGTTGATCTCGGCCTGGGCTCTTTCCGTATCCTGCGTCATCAATTTACCGGCCAAATCACTTTTGAGGCCAATGAGAGACAGCTTCTGTCCGAGCGTATCATGCAAATCGCGGGCAATCCGCTGACGTTCCTCCAGCTTCACCAGTTCCGAAATCCGTTTGTTGGCATCCTCCAGCTGACCCTGCAGCTGATCATTCTTATTCCGGTTATAGTTCGTCACGGGCAACAGAATCACCCCGACTACACTGACAAGCACAAATGGCAGCTGTGTGATAAAGAACGGATTCCGCGTTAACAATCCATAATTGACCGTAATGATGGTCGTGACCAGATGGATCGAATACAGCGTGATAAACCCGGCCTTGTTCTTGATGTTCCCGATAAAAAAGGCGAGGAACAACGAGAAATAGATATACCCGAATACCAATGACATCGTAATCGATATCAGAATTTGCAGACTCGTCCAGAAGTAGACGAGCCAGCCTTTGGCCAGAAATGAAAGCACGTAGAAAGCAAAGAACATCAGGATCATCAGAGTACCGAATATAACCTGATAGGTAGAGGTCGACCGGAAGATGAAATAGAATGGAAGGATATAGAAGACGACCCATACATAAGGGCTCAGCCCCGTACTTTTATGAAATATCTGATACCATTTCTGCATGGAGTCCCACCTTCTGTCGGTTCTAGCTTTTTCCTCATTTCTGCATACTTATTTATTCCTATTATAACCTCATAACCGCAAGGAATTACTCGCCCTGCACTCTGGGCCTGCTGCTCGCCAGGCTCTTCTCTGCTTTTGCCAATACCGATTCCTGCGGTTTACGGAGCGACTTCTTTGCTTGCTTAAATGTGACAAACTCCTTTTTCTCTTCATCCCACAGACGGAAACGAATAGATTTCAAACTGGTCTTGAGTGTAATCGTTGTTGCCTTTTGCAGCGGAGGAGCAGCTTCATGCGCCTTCTCCAGGTTGTAATTAGGAACCTTCGGGCTCAGATGGTGAACGTGATGGAAGCCGATGTTACCCGTGATCCATTGCAGAACCTTCGGAAGTTTGTAATAAGAGCTGCCTTCTACGGCTGCATTGATATAACTCCACTCTTCATCATGCTCGTAGTACGTTTCTTCGAATTGATGCTGTACATAGAACAACCAAATGCCAAGCATTCCCGACACCATGAAGATAGGAGCTTGAACGAGCAGGAAGGCCTGCCATCCGATCGCCCAGCACAGCAATGCATACAGCGCAACAATCGAAATATTCGTTATATAGTTACTGAATTTCTCCTTGCGTCTCGCACCTTTACGGTTAAAACGGTAGGATACCAGAAATATGGCGATGGGACCCAGTCCGAACATCACGATCGGATTACGGTATACCCGGTAGTATAAACGCTGCCAGAAAGAAGCCGCTCCATACTCTTCAACGGTCAATACCCACATATCGCCGATTCCCCGCTTATCGAGATTGCTGCTCGTCGCGTGATGAATCGCGTGCGTGTTCTTCCATTGCTCGTAAGGGCACAATGTAATAACGCCTGTAATCGTGCCGAGAATTTTGTTCGCCCGGCGGCTTTTAAAGAAAGATCCGTGACAACAGTCATGGAATATGATAAATGTCCGAACAACAAACCCCGATGCAATAACCGCTATGGGAATGGTAAGCCAGTACGATACGGATAAACTTAAATAGGCTGCATACCATAGCAATATCAAGGGAACCAGTGTATTGAAAAGCTGACCTATACTCGCCTTTGTGTCAATTTCTTCATAAGGGGCAACGTTCTTTTTCAAGCTGGATAGTTTGTTATCGGGTTTAGCCATAGTTGTCTTCCTCCTCGAAATGGCGCAAGGACGTTATACATGCATCACGCACTTGTCTAATCTAATTATAGATAGAATGTCATGCGCGTCGTAGTCATAAACGTCATTTCGGGAGTATGACAAATATCATATATTGGTGCGGGAATCGGCCGGAAACCGCAGTCCTACCTGGCGTCTGGCCTCCTGCATGATTTCAGCCGTAATGAGTGAGTTGGCATGGGTATTGATTGCACTTTCCCGTTCGCCGCATTGGATTAAATGGATAAATTCCCGGGCTTCATAATACATCGATTCATGGGTCTGCAGCTGTGTCACGTTCTCAATGGTGCCGTCTCTGTAATGAATCTTCACATCATAAGGCTGATTGATCTTGTCGATAATCATCGTGCCGTTCTCGCCCTGGATTTCGGCAGGGGCATAGGAATCGCTGATCTTGGAGTGCATGATCACGGCATCCATCTCGGGATAGGACAACAGCAGGCTGCCCTCGCCATCAACCCCGGAGGATAGCATATAGCCGGAAGCTTTGACGGAGTCCGGTTTACCGAACAGGGTGACCATCGGATACAGGCAATATATCCCCAGATCCATAAGAGAGCCGTTGGAGTATTCGGGGTTAAACGCATTGAGCACCGTCCCCTGCTTGAAAGCATCGTAACGGGAAGAGTATTGGCAGTAGCTTGCAAAATAACGCCGAATCGGACCCAGCTTGTACAGGTTGTCCCTGACGGTCTTGAAATTCGGCATCAACGTCGACTTCAGGGCTTCCATGAGCAGAACGTTGTTATTCTTCGCTGCTTCAATCATGGCGGACACTTCGGCTGCGTTAGAAGCCATTGGCTTCTCGCACAGAACATGCTTCCCGTGGTTCATGCATAATATCGCCTGATCTACGTGATAGGAATTCGGACTCGCAATGTACACTGCGTCAACCTCGTCATCCTGCAGCATCGTCACAAGATCCGTATACACTTTGGGATCCGCGTACTTGGCCGCGAAAGCCCTGCCCTTCTCTTCCGTACGGGAGTATACGGCAGCAAGTATAAATTCTTCCGTCTCCAGAGCAGCTTGGAGAAACCGCTCGGTAATCCAGTTTGTGCCGATCACGGCAAAACGGATGTTCATCCCTAATCCCTTCCCTTCTCATCTGATAGTAAGTGATCTTTCACTTTGCGTTACATCCATCCTTCAAAAGTCGAAATTCGCTCGCGTGCCGAATCCGGAATCGGCGTGCTCTTGCCTGTCGCGGTATCGATGAGCACAATGGTTCCGCGACCGGCCGCTTTTAAGGTGCCGTCCACCACGATCGCATACTGGACGTCCATGGAGGAGCGTCCGATCTCAGCCACCCGGACATGAAGCTTAAGCGGGTCCTTCAGATACAATTGAGCAAGATACTGGCATTCCAGATCCGCAACCACCGACACCTTTTGTTTGCTGAACAGGTCCTCGGTCAATCCCAGGTTCTCGAAATACTCAATGCGTCCCTGCTCAAAATACATGAAATAGCTGACGTTATTGACATGACCAAGCATATCCGTTTCGCAGTACCTTATCTTTATCGGAATTTCAAAGTGAAACGTGTCCAGCCAAGCCTTGGGATCCGGTTGTATGAAGGTTGTTTTTTTCATGATGAGTCCCCTTTCTCTCTGTAAGAGACAAATGTATGTACAATTAAATCAGTCTTCTACAAGGATAGTCAATACAAGTTGAGTCCGTCAACTACCTAACCAAATCATGGATAACCTGCCAAGAATGCAGCCGGCCATGAAAAAAGACCACCCGTTCCAGAGCAGAATCACTGGAGGGATGGTCTTGATAAGGATGAATGGAACAAGTTGGTCAAAATACGTGCCGCTTAGCCATCAATGTCTCTTCTTATAGTAAGTTAAGGCAAGCGCCAACGCCAGCACGGCGCCCTTCACGATATCCATCGCATAATACGGCACGGACAGCATGATCAGACCATTTTGCAGTATACCGATCAGTACTGCGCCGACAAAGGTCCCGAGCGCGTTCGGCTTGCCGGCTCCGAATACGGAGTATCCGATGAAAGTCGCAGCGACGGCATCCATCAGATAAGGTCCGCCGGAACCCACCTCGGCCGTCATGACGCGAGCCCCGAGGATAATCCCGCCGATGGCGGCAAACAATGCGGAGACCAGGTATGCAATCAAACGGTACTTGCTCACCGGAATCCCGGATAATGCTGCCGCTTCACGGTTGCCTCCGATCATATACATGTACCGTCCGTGTTTGGTATAGGTCAGGAACAGATGGACTACCAGGACCACGAGCACCATGATGATAATGATCCATGGCACCTGCCCGATCTTCTCAAACACCGCCGGAATTTTACCCGTGGCAAAATCTCCGCTCGGCAGGATCATATTCTGGGAAATGGTAGCACCGCGGGTATATGTCAAGGCAATGCCCTGGAAGATAAACATCGTCGCCAGGGTCATCAGCATGTCGTCGATCTTGAAATTGATGACCAGAAACGCGTTGATCAGCCCGACGGCTAGACAGAACAGCAGCGTGAGGCCGATGCCGATGCCGATATTTTGCCCGTGCCAGACGAACATGGAAATAACCAGCGCGTTTGCCAGGGAAGCCGTTGAGCCGACAGACAGGTCAAAGCCGCCCACAGCCAGCGATACGGTCAGTCCCACGGCAATAATCGTCACGATCGAGATCGAACGGAGTATGTTAATAATGTTGCTTGTATTCAAAAAGTTGTCGGCGACGGTCCCGAATACGAGAATAAGTGCAAATACCGTGATCAATGTGCCGTATTTATATAGAAAATCAAAAGCGAAACTAGCCGTCGGCTTCTCCTTAATTGGTCTTGCTGTATTCATGTTAACCCGCCTCCTGTGCAATAAAGCAATAGTTCCTCTTCGTTGGATGACTGCGTCGTCAGCTCCTTCGTGATGCCGCCGTCATACATCACATACACCCGATCCGTGATGCCAACAATTTCGGACAGCTCGCTGGAGGCGTACAGCACGCACTTCCCCCGCTTGGCCAGCTCGGCCACCAGATGAAAAATGTCCCGCTTTGCGCCAACGTCAACCCCTTTGGTCGGCTCATCAAAAATATACACATCCGCGTCGACCAGCAGCCATTTGCCGATTGCCACCTTCTGCTGGTTGCCCCCGGACAGGTTTCTCACTCGGGCCCGCTCGTTCGGGGTCTTAATTCCGAGGGACTCGATCATCTCCCTCGCCGCCTGCTTCTCCTTGCCGAAGCTAAGCCAGGATCCCCATCTGGAAAAACGGGACAGCACCGCAGCCGTTAAATTAATGGACACCGACTCTTCCACGAAGACGGCTTCGCGTCGGCGTTCCTCGGGGACCAATGCGATGCCATGCGAGACAGCATCGTGCGGCGAACGGATGCGGAGTTTATTCCCGTTCAGCGTGATCTCACCGGTTGATGTATCGGATGCTCCGAATATCGCCCGGCACAGCTCCGTTTTCCCGGCTCCGACCAGCCCGGCCAAGCCGACAATTTCTCCCTTGCGTATGTGCAGGTTAACACTGTTGATTTTGCCTGGGTCGAACATGTTCTTCACCTCGAAGCAGACGGAGCCGATCTCTCGCTGGATACGGGGAAACTGCTGCTCCATCCGGGAGCCCAGCATGTACTCCACCACTTTGGGCTGATCGATATTCGCAATGCGGTCACTCTTCACCAGCTGACCATCCCGCATGATCGTAATATCATCGCAGATTTCATACAGCTCCGGCAGCCGGTGCGAGATGAAAATAATGCCGACCCCATCCTGCTTCAGCTTGCGCACCAGCTTGAACAGCTGATCTGTCTCGCTGTGGCTGAGCGGCGCGGTCGGCTCGTCCAGAACCAGAATCCGGCACTGCTTGGAGACGGCTCTTGCGATCAGCACCATCTGCTTCTCCGCCAGCGTCAGCTCCGAGATCAGCTTCTTGCCGGGAACCCGGATGTTCATCCGTGCAAGAATCGACTCAGCTTCCTGATGGAGCTCCTTCCAGCGGATCAGGTGCCGCTTACCCATATCGTGAACCGTCCGGTCGAGCATAATGTTCTCTCCGACCGTCAGGTTTGGAATGAGAGCAGTATCCACCTCTTGATAGACGATCTGAATGCCCAGATCCTTCGCTTCCTTCGGGGAACGGATGTCTGCCTTGCTCCCATCGATCCAGATCTCGCCCTCATAATGGTTGTAAGCACCCGATAGAATTTTCATTAATGTAGATTTCCCTGCGCCATTCGCGCCGATCAATGCATGTGCTGTTCCTGCGACCGTCTGAAAGTCAACATCGATTAACGCCTTAACGCCTGGAAAAGAGATTGAGATATGCTTCATTTGAAGTAAGGGTGCCGCATCCGACACGTTGGTCGATGTGGCAGTTGTTGGCTCCAAAACGCTTCGCAAGTGTATTCTTCCCTTCAAATAGGATAGGGCGCCCTTATCGAAAACCGACAAGAGCGCCTGTATGAATCATGCCGTTTATTTGCCGCTTGCTTCTTTCAACGCCTTCATCCAGTCCTCTTCGAATTCGGTGCTCGTCCCCCAGCTAGGGATAATATCCGCCAGGTTGACCATGTTAACCGCTTCGGTTGCACCCTCAAGGCCGGAGCGTTCGATCAATACAGGCTCCAGATTGACCGTGGCAGGCGTTTCCTCGCCGGCAATCTTTTTAGCAAGCAAACGTACGTTGATCGCGCCGATCGTTTTCGGATCTACGGCTGCGGTAGCTACCCAAGGACTGTCCGGCTTCTGGATCAGCTCCAGGTCCGCGTTGGATACGTCGATGCCGTAAATCTTAACCTCGGTGCGTCCCGCTTCCTCCAGCGCTCTGGCTGCGCCGATCGCGAACGCATCCCAGGTTGCGAAGATCGCATCGATTTCGCCCTTCGGATACTTCGTCAGGATGGCGGATACCGCATTTTGCGTTTCCAGTGAAGTCTGGTCGCTCGCCACGCCGAAACGCTCCACTTCCTTGATGCCCGGATTGTTCTTCAGCGTTTCCTGGTATACCGCATTGCGTCGTACCATCGGCGGGAATCCATCTACCCAGAGATAGACGATGTTGGCTTCCGGCCCTTGCTCTTCCACCAGCTTGTCCAGTGCCAGCTTCGCCAACTGCTCATCATCCTGCGACGTCTGGGTTACCCCTGCAATGTCGCCAATCTCCGGCAAGGAGTCAAAGGTGACGACAGGAATTCCTTTATCCGTAATCTTCTTCACGTCTTGAACGGATGCAGGATCGTCTCCGTGCGAAATGATAAATCCATCGTAATCGCTGTCAATGGCTTGGGCGATCGCATCGTGGAATTTGGCGGAATCCCCGTTCGCCGAGAAGGTATCTACCTTAAACCCGAGAGCCTCGCCTTCCTGCTTCGCGCCTGCCAAGAATTGCGCCGTATGATCATCGCCCCCGATTTTCCGGACGACCATCAATTTCACCGGATCCTTCTCGGCAATGCCTGCCGGCAGGTTCTCGACCTTGTCCGCCAGATTGCCTGCTCCGCTACCGCCGCCGCTGCCCGATTCGGCACAACCGGTTAAGACAATCATAAACGCGAGCACCAGCGCCGTTAATTTCCTTACATGTTTACTGCCTTTCATGTTCTCTCCCCCTGTTTTCCGTTAAAAGGACTATACTAATTAATACAAGTAATCCTATAGGATTTAATTAGAGGCGTCAACCCTTATTTTCTCGCTTTAATGCATTACACCACAATGGCAAAAAAAATGAAAGTTGTTTTGATATGTATCGGCAGCGGCTCGCTCATATTTCATATCCCGTGCAAATCCTATCAGAAAAAAAAGAGCTCGGGAAGGCAGTGATTCACCCCCCGAGCTCTTTTCCCACCTAATCGATCAGCTCACCCAAGCTTATCCTGCAGCATTGCATTCCGCTTTTCGCTGATATTATGAATTAATCCAAACGAACGCCCATCGTTTCAAGCCAAGCCTTCGCGATCAGGCCGTGTCCGGCCGGTGACGGATGCACGCCGTCCGGCGCCCAGAAGGCAGCTTCGCGGCGCGCCGACGCCGCAGCAAACAATCCGTCCAGCGGCACCAGCAGCGCCCCGTATTCCACTGCTAATTCGCGAACGGCCGTAATTTTCGGATCCAGATCCTCGCGCCAAACTCTGCGATCCTCCGGATGCGGCAGCACGAACGGCTCAACCAGAATCAGCTTGGCGTCAAGCGCCCCTTTGGTGCGTTCGATCAATTTACGGTAGCCGGCTTTGTAATCCTCGGTGCTTGTCGGGTCCCCGCTATCATACCGGCGCCAAGTGTCATTGATTCCGATATAGATGGATACCCAGTCCGGTTTCAGATCCAGGCAATCCTCCTGCCATCTAGCATTCAAGTCGACGACCCGGTTTCCGCTGATCCCTCTATTCAAAAAGGTTACGTTTAACTCAGGAAATTTCATGCCGAACAACGAGTCGATCAATAGCGGGTATCCGTTCCCCAAGCTGCCGGAAAAGTTCCGGTCACGACCGCAATCCGTAATGCTGTCTCCTTGAAATAATACGACATCCCCTTGCTGCAAACGATTCATTCCACTTCCTCCTCATCGGTATATTGCTAATGTACGTACAATTGGAAATCCGTAGGCTCATTACTCGTGAGAACGCTTCCTAGCATTAAATATTTGCCATGCAGGGCTCAATTCCTTTTTATGTACCATGCAAATCGTCAATTTATGAGTGAATTTTTTGGCATGACTCATTGGAAGAGAACAACGTGTATCGACGTATCTTCTCAGGGGCAGACATGCTTTAAGCGGAAGCTTTTCTTGCGAGATCAGGATGGTAAGCCTCTGAAGTTTATTCTTATTTCTTCATATAAAAACCTGCCCCAAAATCGGGACAGGTTCTGTTATAGTTCAATTAAGCTCCGGTTGGCATGGCCACCCAATGACCTTCCGATACTTCCACAAGCTCCGAATGCTCGAGGTTATATTTGTCCTCACCGGTGCGCTCTTCCAGCAGTACCCGTTTCTTCTTGGATTCGATCTTCGGATCGGGTACCGGAATCGCCGCGAGCAAGGACTTCGTATAATCATGCTGCGGATTGGAGTACAGCTCTTCGCTTTCAGCCAGCTCCACGATTTTGCCCATATACATAACGGCAACGCGGTCACTGATATGCTTCACCATCGACAGGTCGTGCGCAATAAACAAATAGGTCAAGCCCAGACGATGCTGCAGCTCCTCCAGCAGTTTCACGATCTGCGATTGGATCGACACGTCGAGCGCGGAGAGCGGCTCGTCGCACACGATGAATTTCGGCTCCACCGCGAGCGCCCGGGCAATCCCGATTCGCTGGCGTTGGCCGCCGGAGAATTCATGCGGATAGCGCGTGGCGTAGGCCGGATCCAATCCGACCATATCCAGCAGCTCCTCGACCCGTTTCTTCCGCTCCTGCTTACTGCCGGTCAATTTGTGAACATCCAGCGCTTCGCCGATAATGTCCACCACCTTCAATCTCGGGTTGAGCGAGGCATACGGATCCTGGAAAATCATCTGCATATGGCGCCGCATGGCCTTCATTTCCGAAGGAGAAAGACGATTTACGGACATTCCTTGATACAGCACTTCTCCGCCTGTTGGCTGGTGAAGGCGAAGGATGGCTCGTCCCGTCGTCGATTTTCCGCTGCCGGATTCCCCGACAACCCCGAGCGTTTCCCCAGCCTGAATGTGAAAGCTGATATCATTCACCGCTTTAAGCACATTACCTTTACCCATATCAAAATACTGCTTCAAGGATTTAACCTCTAACAGAGGTCCCTTGTAATCCGTGCTTGGCACGATGATCGGCGCTGGCTTCGCTTTCTTCTTCTCGTCCAGGCGCGGAAGCGCGTTTAACAGCTTCAGGGTGTAGGGATGCTGAGGATTCTCGAAAATTTCCTCCGTCGTTCCCGTCTCGACGATCACGCCGTCCTTCATTACCGCCACGCGGTCGCACATGCCCGCAACAACGCCGAGGTCATGCGTGATCAATATAATGGAAGAACCGAAGCGCTCCTGCATATTTTTCATCAGATTGAGGATTTGAGCCTGAATGGTTACGTCAAGCGCCGTCGTCGGCTCGTCCGCGATCAGCAGCGCAGGTCTGCACGCCAGCGCGATGGCGATCATGACCCGCTGCCGCATGCCGCCCGAGAACTCGTGCGGGTACTGGTTATAACGCGCTTCGCTGTTCGGTATGCCGACCAGCTTCAGCATCTCAAGCGCCTGCTGCTTCGCTTCCTGCTTGGACAGCTTCTGGTGTTTGACCAGGCTCTCTGATATTTGTTCCCCGATTCGGATCGTCGGATTAAGCGAGGTCATCGGATCCTGAAAGATCATCCCGATATCGCGTCCGCGGATGCTCTCCATCTCTTTCTCGGTTTTCTCGGCCAGGTTCTGGCCAAGGAACAGGATCTCCCCATCTTTCATATAAGAAGGCGGGGAAGGCAGAAGCCGCATGATCGAGCGTGCGGTGACGCTTTTGCCGCTTCCCGATTCCCCAACGATCCCGAGCGTTTCCCCTTTCTTCACTTCAAAGCTGACCCCACGCACCGCGTGAAATTCTGAATCACGGGATTGAAAGGCTACACTCAAATTTTTAACCTGCAATATCGGTTCCAACTCTGCTCACCTGCCATTATGCGTTTATGTCATTAAAGTAATATCATCTACAACTCTTATAATCTATTGACTTTTAAAATAGGCTAAAATAAAATATACTATATCACTCGGAATAATGCAATTTGAAACAAGGAGGAAAGGCAGCTTATGGGGGGGACAGAAGCAGCAAGACCAAACAGACTCATAGGTTCGATAAGCAGCACATACAGTAAGATCCTTCTGAATCCTTCTTATAGATACTTACTATTATTATTGGGAGCGCCCGTGAATCTCGTGGTCTTCCTATTTTATTTGGTTCAGAGAAAGAAGGACGACTACGCGGCGGCTGAGAACCGCATACGCAGCGAGATGCTGGCTGCCGGAGATCTGGAGGCCCTTCGCTCCGAGATGATGGAGCAGCAGAAGCGCAAGCACGACTTCTTCAAGCAAAAAGTCAATGAAGGGCAGCTTCGGCAGGAAGTCGACAAAATCGTAGAAGCAAGATTCCGGGAAGTCCTTAAGGAACGGACTGTCAAGGAACTGAAACTGAGCAACCGGAAACGGTTGACCATGGCCGATACGTTTGGTTCTCTCATCGAGAATCCGTTGTTCTTCATTATATCATTTATTCCGGGCTTGCTGATGTACATCCTTATTTTTTTGTACAGCAATCCTTACCTGAAATATATTCTGGAGAGACTCGTGATGACGGTCTTCGTTATCTTCGGGGTAGCGGTGCTCGTCTTTACGATTCTCCACTTGTCGCCGTTCAACCCGGCAGCCAACATTCTGGGCGAGACGGCAACGCCGGAACAGATCGCGGCTTTTAACAAAATGCACGGACTGGATCAGGGCTATCTCACGCAGCTGTGGAACAACATTAAAGGAATCGCCTACTTCGATCTCGGCAAATCCTTCTCGGGCAATGAAGAGATTACTTCAAGCATCGCCAGAAAGTTCCCGATTACGCTGACGCTTACGGTCATTTCCCTGATTATCGCGATTGTGATCGCATTGCCGATCGGGATTATCTCGGCTACGAGACCGAATTCGTTTTTTGATTATACGTTTATGTTCATCGCGCTGATCGGGCTGTCCATTCCAAACTTCTGGCAGGGACTGATCTTCATCCTGAATTTCTCGATCAAGCTGCAGTGGCTCCCCGCCACCTTTAATCCGGAGAACTGGTTGTCCATGATCATGCCGGTGATCGTGCTCGGTACAGGACTTACCGCTTCGGTAGCGAGAATGACGCGCTCCTCTACGCTGGAGGTTATTAATGAAGATTACATGATCACAGCCAAAGCGAAGGGGCTCAGCAAGAGCACCATTCTGATGAAGCATGCTGTCCGTAACGCCATCATTCCGATCATTACGGTCATCGGACTTCAGTTCGGCGGAATGCTCGGCGGCTCCGCCGTTACGGAGAAGGTATTCAACATCAGCGGAATCGGCAGCTACATCGTCGATAAACAATTCATCCCTGACATCCCGGCCATTATGGGCGGCGTGGTTTACACCGCCATTACCATATCGTTGGTGAACGTCATCATTGATATCTTGTACGCGTTCTTCGATCCACGGATCAGGTCCAAGATGAAACAATACTAAAGCAGGTGTACTCATGATCAAGAAGCTTCTTTCTAAACAAGAAACCAAACACCAGCTGAAATCCTCACACGAGTACAGTCAAGCCAGCTTCACATGGGTTATTTCTTTGACCTTAACGGTGATCCTGCTTCTGAACAGCTTTGATTTCACTGGGGGAACCATCAAACCGTGGGTGTTCGCCTCCTTTGCGGCATATGCATTGTTCACCATCATTCAGATCATCATTACGCTGTTGATCCGCAGAGATCTTCGAAGCCAGGGAGAAATCCGGCGCTCGACAAGGATCCTGGGATACATTCAGCTGCTGAGCATTGCCACAGGAAATCTGTTTACCGTCACGTTCGGTTTCAATCTGATCAAAAAACAGAAGCCTCCTGAATATACAATTGCCGTCTACATGCTGTTAACCCAGCTGTTTGTCATCGCGGTCTCGGCACTGAATCTGTTCAAGCCTTATGTCTCGAATACATTCCTGCCGGCGATGGCCTTGCTTCTGATGATTGCAGTCATTCAGCTGATCGCGCTTATACTCGTTGCCCGATATGTTACAACGAATTCTGCACCTCCCCGGATGGCCTGGCTTGCCTTTCCGCTCATTCTGACTGCGGTGACGGGTAATATTTTTGCCTTGGTGCTCGGCATCAACCTGCTTGCGAAGATACGCAAGAACGGCAATCCGGCGATGACCCGCTGGGGCGACGTGTGGGTGAAGCTTACTGCCAACTCGACGGCCATGTCCGGACTGTTCTTTGTGATCTTCCTGTTCTGTCTGTCGGTAAGCAGTCTGTTTACCTTTGATTACAGCATCGCGATCGATAACAATTACAGTGCCATCCTGCAGCCGCCAAGCCTTGTGTACCCATTCGGTACGGACAACTTCGGCCGGGATTTGTTCTCCCGAATCGTATTCGGTGCCCGAATCTCGCTGATCGTCGGATTTGCCTCTACAGCGATCCCGGTTGTCATCGGCGGTGTTCTCGGTGCCATCTCCGGCTACTATGGCCGCCATACCGATAACATCATCATGCGTTTGCTGGATGTGCTGTACGCCATTCCGGGCATCCTGCTCGCCATTGCGATCATTGCTGCATTCGGAGCCAACACCGTCAACCTCATCCTGGCACTCAGCGTAGGCGCAATACCGACTTATGCGAGAACCATGAGGGCGAACGTGCTCCTGGTCTCCACCTTTGAATATGTCGATGCGGCCAGAGCTTTCGGCTCCAGCAATTTTTCGATTATATTCAAGCATATCGTTCCTAACTCGCTTGCACCCATGATTGTCAAATCTACGCTAACCATTGGTGCAGCCGTCATCTCGACGAGCAGCTTGAGTTATCTGGGTCTCGGCGTTGAGCCGCACATCCCGGAATGGGGGAATATCCTGAAGATCGGAAGCACGTATCTTGAGACGCATTCCTACTTGGCCATTTATCCGGGTCTAGCCATCATCGGGCTTGTCCTGTCCTTCAACTTCCTTGGCGACGGACTGCGGGATGCCCTGGATCCTAAGCTGGATTAAAACTTTTCGTGCCCTTGGCACACTAACTATCGGTTTCAAAAAATATTTTATATATATACAACTCAGGAGGGTATCACCAATGAAAAAGAGTTCCTTGCTGTTACTGTTTCTCTCGCTAGTCATTGTACTGGCCGGATGCAACGTAACAACCAAAGATGATGCACAGCAAAATCAGCAAGAACCATCGGATACAGCAACAGACACATCCGCTGTTAATATTGAACTGCTTGGCATGAGCTCTAACGAATCCGATGTCAACATCATTCGCGACCAGCTCACGAAGAACGGCTTCAATGTGAAGCTGAATCTGCAGGCGGACTACGGCAGCTTCAAGGCACAGCAGGATGCCGGCAACTACGACATCGCGCTGTCCAGCTGGACTACCGTAACGGGTAACCCTGACTATGCCGTTCGTTCCCTGTTCAAAACCGGCGGCGACTACAGCATCCTGTCCGACGAAGAAGTAGACAAGCTGATCGACCAAGCAGCTACGCAAACGCCAGAAGACGCTGTTGAAACTTACAAACAACTGGAACAACGTCTTGTAACAGACAAAGCTTATATCGCACCATTGTACATCTCCCTGAAGAGCCAAGCGTTCAACAAGGATGTCCTGGACGAAAATTCCGTCCGTCTCTCGAAGTCCCGTTCCCTTCCTTGGGAAGCCGTTGATTTCAAAGACCAATCCAAGCGTGCTTCGCAGCCGCTGATTCTGTCCCAATCGATCTCCGAACTGACTTCTCTTGATCCAATCAAGGGTAATGACGGTTCCATCAACATCATCAACACCAACATGAACGTACGTCTGATCAACCTGACCGATGATGACAAGATCACATCCGAAGGCTCGCTGTCTTATAACCATGCCATTGGCGAAGGCAACTCGGAGTATTACTTCATTCTTAGAGACGACATTAACTTTGCTAAAATCACAAACAAAAAGGCTGAAGATTCCGGCGAGCGCGTAGGCGCCGACGATGTCATCTTCTCCATGAACAGAGCCAAAGACAAAAATTCGGTACCGGATCATCGTACCTACACGCTTCACGAGCATATCAACACGGTTGAAGCTGTAACCGATCTGAGCGCGCTGGAGAACACCAAAGTATCCGGTGGCAGCGAAAGCATTAAGGATGCGCTGGAAGCTGGCTTGGATACCAAGATCACTTCCCTCGTTGACGACAAGAATCAAGCAAGCACGAAAGACGGTAAATACCAAGTCATTAAATTGACGACCACCGAGCCGTTCCCGCAAGTGTTGAACTACCTGGCTCACCAATCGGCCGGTATCGTATCGAAGAAACAAGTGGAATCCATCAACACGTATGACGTCGAGAAATTCGATGTGAACAAAGACATCCCTTACGGCGACCAAAACACGGTAACCGAAGGCGACAAATATAACAACACGCTGTATGCCAGCGGTCCTTATATTCTGTCTTCCAAAAATGACTATGAAGCGACCTTCTTCAAAAACCCTGGCTACATGAAGGGCACCGAGCACGAACCGAAAATCGAGCAAGTGAAGGTGCGCTTTATCAAGGATGCAGACAGCACGCTTTCCGCACTGCGCAGCGGCGAAATTCACTTGTACTACGGCGTGCCTGAAACGAAATACGATGTGGTTAAAGGCGACAGCAAGCTGAAGCTGCAAACGATCGAAAGCAACGCCGTATCCTACTTGCTGTTCAACACGAAGAACCGTGATGTGGCAAAAAGCGATGATCTGAGAAGAGCCGTGCTCTACTCCATCAACCAGGATGAAATTTTGACTTACTACAACAATAACAAAATCAAAGCCTACTCCACCGTCAGCCCAATCGTAAAAACCGGCAACGAGCTGGTGGCTGATCCGGCGAAGGTGAAGGAATTCTTGAGCGCATATAAAGCGAGCAAGTAAAAAAAGAGGACGACATTTGCGAAAAGCTGATGTCGTCTTTTTTTGATGCGAGGTTTATATGCGCCGCCGCTTACTTCTTGCTCCCATAGCGTCGCAATGAGCGGGTAGTTCTTTGCATCGCTCCGCATGCGGATGATTCTTCCGATCTCTGTTGCCCCCAGATTTCCATGAATGAATGGGGCTGATGTAGAAATCCGGGTGCAAAGGAGACCGCTACCGCTTCTCCAGAATCATTCCGCCTTCTCCGCTGAAGTCTTAACGGGACGGACCTGCATCCACACTTATTCGAAGATGCTAAACTAAACAAAGGACGAATGATTAGCCGCTGCGCAGCTACTCTCTCCCTTTTTTTGGGAGGGGGGGGAGGAAGCCGCCCCCTGTAATTAACATATACAGGGGGGGGCTTACCAAGATTGAGGGCTTGGATTACATACGCTTGATATCATCTGCAAGCTCGGGCAGGCCCTCGCCGAAGTAGTGATCGTCGCCCTCGTATGCCCGGGTGACGGCTTGGGGGAGCTGCTTCGCGTAGTGCTGGGCATGTGCGAAAGGTACTACTGGATCGTGACGGCTGTGATATAGAATTAACTTTGATATGTGCGGTAGCTTGGCTGCAAATGAATTGGGTAACGTATACTCTTCATTCTGCCAATCGTCGTCCTTGCCCCAATAGGGGGCCGCGACCAAGAACAGTCCAGAGACGGTTCGCTTGCAGCCTTCTTCCGAGAGATATTTCAGCAGCACCGAGCCGCCTAAGGAATGGCCTATGAGGAGAAGCTCCTCATCCAGTGCCTCGATTCCACTGGCTATCTGCGCTTTCCACAGAGTACAATCCAGATTCTCGGGCATGCCTGGGGATATAACATGGTAACCTTTACCGAGCTGTTCTTGTAGATGGGCGATCAAGCCGCTGCTGCCTTGGCGAATGCCTTGTGGGCCGGCACTATGGATGAACAAAACTTGTTTTTTCATGTTCAGCCTCCTTCCCGATCTTTGCTTATGAGGTATGAGCATGTCCAACAGGATGTGTACAGACCTAGAATAACTGATAGCAGCGTGCCGGACTTCTTTTCGTTTGCTGACATCCGACCTGTATCAGAAACCCATGGCATACCCTTTATCACATAGAGTCATCCAGATCAAGGTGTCGACCCCCGTGATCACCCGCTTATGATAAAGAAATGGTTAACATCCAATTCATGGCTCCATTAAAGACAAACAAGCCACCCCTTCACCAGAATCGGTTAAAGGGGCGGCTCTTTTTAGCGGATCTATTATGGTTTTTTTATTTCGCCAGCACCATCGCCGGGTCAATACAATCAGCCATGGACCGAACCTCGACCTGACCTGGCTTGCCCGGTACGAATGCCTGCTCTCCGTTATTTCGGCAGCTGAAGGAAACCGTCATCGGAATGCCCGGTATCAAGTCGAAGAAGTTATCGCTGTAGAAGCCTTCCGCTTCCGACGACAGCCATACGTGGCGGGCAAGCACGTTGCTCTCCAGCACAAACGTGGTGCCGTTGCTTCCCTCGACCTCTTTCACTTGGATGGTCGGGCTATGCAGACGAAGTTGTTTGTCATTCACGAAATAGAATGTTTTGCTGTCCACCTCGTCTCCGTCCTTAAGCAATTGCGCCAACAGCACGACCTCGGCTGGATCATGTCCACGAAGCAGTTCCTCGTTCACAGCTCGGAACACAACGAGCGACGCTTGCTCTTCCGCACGGATCGATTGCTCCGATACATAGAGCTCTTTGCCGTTAAAATCGAATAACTGAACCTTAAGAGTCCCTTGGACCTCTTCTGAAATGTCGGATACAAGATGGACCAGAACTTCGGAGTGCTTGGACTCGATCGACAGACTCACATCCCGGAAACTGCGCTTGGCCACATATTGCAGCGCCTTCCATCTGCCGAGATAATCCATGCCCGCCCACGAAGCGACCGGCCAGCAGTCATTCATCTGCCAGTACAGCGTGCCCATGCAGTACGGTTTGTTGCGGCGATGGGCTTCAATCGCCATCTTCATTGCTTCGGCCTGCTGAATTTGGCTCATATGCAGGAAAGCTTCAAAATCCTTCGGTTCATTATAATATTGATCCATATAAGTCTTGATCAAGCGATTGCCGGCACCGTTCTTCTGGTGCGCCAGCATGACTGTCGACTCCAGCTCCATATCGCCGTCTTCGGCGTAGGTACGGACCGTCTTCGGTTCCGGGAAGGACTGGAATCCGTATTCGCTCATGAACCGGCCGACATAAACATTGTAGTTATCAAACGGCTCCGTATTATGCCAAACGCCCCAGTAATGAATATCTCCGCTCGTTGTGGACGGATTGGCATGCTGCTCCTTGTCATGGCTGAGCGATACCAGCGGGGATGAAGGCCAATACTCCGCTCCCGGTGCATAACCGGTTACAGCCTCAGGCAGAATTTCGTGGAATACCTTTTCGTAGTCGCTCCAGATCTTCTCGCGGAGTTCCTCGGTATAGTCCTTCTTCCAGCCCCAGCCGCCATTCTCTTCATAATGCGCCCATGCAGAATCAATCTCGTTGTTGCCGCACCAGAGCACGATGCTCGGATGATTCCGCAGACGGACCAGGTTCTCCTCCGCTTCCAGCCGCACGTTCTCCAGAAAAGCCTCGTCGCCTGGATACATGCTGCAAGCGAACATGAAATCCTGCCATACCATGATTCCATATTCATCGCACAGATCGTAGAATACGTCCTCTTCATAAATACCGCCGCCCCATACGCGCAGCATGTTCATATTCGACTCCGCTGCGGAAGCGATTTCATGACGGTAACGCTCTGCCGTCATTTCCGTTATGAAGCTGTCATTCGGGATATGGTTTGCCCCCTTGGCAAACACAGGCGTGCCGTTAAGCTCGATGTAAAAAGAAGTGCCGCGGCTATCCTGTTCCCGCACCAGCTTGACGGTGCGCAGGCCGGTTCTAACCTCTTTCACTGCAACGATCCGCTCCGCTTCTACCAGCTCGGCATGGAACAAATACAGATGAGCCTCACCCAGGCCGCGGCACCACCACAGCTTCGGCTCCGCAATCGCAAGATTTAATTCAACCGAGTGACGCCCTTCTTCAAGCTGTACCTGCTGTTCCCACACCTGACTGTCTGCGGTTACGCGCAGCACCCCTTGCCAAGGTTGCTCCGCTTCGATTGCAGCTACCGCGGTAACTTTAGCCATGTCAGCCGTAACCTCATCCTGACGGATGAACAAGTCATCGATTCGCACCTCGGACCAAGCCTCAATCCGGGCTTCCCGCCAGATTCCGCTGGTCACAAACCGCGGTCCCCAATCCCAGCCATAATGATAAGGTGCTTTACGGGAAAATATGCTCAGTTTCTGATCGCCCAGACCCCCAAGCTCAGATTGGTCATTCGTAGCCGGCAGCGGATATCCGAGCTTCGCAAGCTTCGGCAGATCCTCCTGAATAGGGGAACGGAAGCGAATGTTAATCACGTTGCCGGAAGTCTTTAGCTGCGATTTCACATCGATCCGCCATGAACGGAACATATTATCTGCGGAAAGCACCTTCGTCCCGTTCACGAACACGTCCGCGTAGGTATCCAGGCCGTCAAACACGAGTTCAATGCGGGATTGGGCGCTCAGATTCGGATCCAGATCAAATGTGGTCTCATACTCCCAATCCTTCTTGTCGATCCACTGCAGGTCATGCTCATTCGTTCCGTAGAAGGGATCCGGGATTTTGTCATTTTTCAGCAGGTCCGTGTGTACGCAGCCCGGCACCTGTGCCGGAAGCCACTCGGATTCGTCGCACGCTTTGAATTTCCATTGGTTTAAGGTCATAACGTTATGATTCATGATAGTAGTCTCTCCATCTCTATATATTTATTTGATGCGGATCGGGTCATATTCCATACAGATATGGCTTCTCCGCGCATCAGCTTGTTCTCCACTCTACGCTCAGGTTAAGAGCGGCTTATGCTTGCATCCTTATCAGATACAAGCCGCTCAGCCTTTTAAATCCGGAAGTTCATCCAGCGTGACCGTAAACGGATGATGATAGGTTCGAATCAACTGCTGCTCGTCCGTATACTCTTCTGAATACCTCCGTTCATTTCCTTCTCCTGTGAACACGAAGTTTCCATACCACGTGCAATTCCATGCCCACGGGCATCCGTCCTCCAGCATGAGATCGGGGTCTGGAATGACGCCGTTCTCGGTCAGCGCAATGATTTTTGCCGTATCCGTATACGATAAAGCCGTGCGGAACCGCTCAGATTGCGAGCCGTAATCCCGGGCAGGCGGATAAATGTCCTCCCCGATGATATCGACGTAGGAATCGCCCGGATACCAATCTTTGTGCTGCCCGTTCCATACCCAGATCAGGTTGTTCAATTCGTGGTGATGCGTCATGCGTTCGTACATCAGCTTCCAGAGCGCAATGCAAGGCTCGGGGCCTTTGGCCCCCCACCAGAACCAGCCTCCCGAAGCCTCGTGCAGTGGTCTCCACAGCACCGGAATGCCGGCATCCTGCAGACGCTTAAGCTCGGCAGCGATAGCATCGATATCCCGAATGATAAGGCCGTACTCTTCCGATGAAGGCTCCGCCATCGCCTGTGCGATATCAAAGGTTGTCGCATTGGTGTAAAAGCCTCTGCCCCAGGTCCGATCCGGCGGCATATCCACCAAATCCTTCGGGGCGTTCCAATGCCAGCAGAAGGTCACGATCCCGCCTCGATTCCACCACTTCATCGCCAGATCCGTGTCCTGACACTCGGCTCCGCGCTCCACCCGTGAAGGCGAGTAATTCATGAAATCGAATCCGCCGACGGCAGGGTATTTCCCCGTGACCTCGTGGATCATGTCGAACTCCGGCGTGGATACAACGCCAATCTGCTGCCCGGTCAGCATCCGTTTGCCGTAGATGCTGCATAAATACTCCATTAGCCGTTTGGCTTGATCGGAAGCGGCCGGGTTGATCAGGTCCGGCTGGACCTCAAAGCGGGTGCTGCTTGCTTTTGTCATGCGATTCACTCCTGTCCTGTAAGTTCTTAATTAGGTGAAGGTTGCCGCCCGTAGGACAAGGTACAAAACTCATTCTGCGATACGACACCTATCCAGTAACCCGACATCCATCCTGCAAACACGGCACCTATCTTGGAACACGACATTCATCATGTGCCATGATCCCTCTTCCTCCAATACGGCACCTATCTAGTAATCCGTATCTATCCTTCGGCGTCACCTGTCCTGCAGCAGCCTTTACCCGACAACCCCGGTACGCTCCACGCTCTCCACAAAGTGGCGCTGCACGAACAAATACAGTCCAATGAGAGGTAGAATGGCCAGCAATATCCCCGTATCTACCACGAGTGCCACGTAGTTCGGATCGGCTTTGGCCGATGAACCGAGTCCCATCAGCGCCGGGAGAAACTGGTTCGCGTCAGCGGGCAGGGAAGCGATCTTCAGCGGCATCAGCGACTGCTCGCTCATAAAGAGCGAAGTATAGAAGGTGTCATTATACTGCCAGACGAACGAGAACAGGGTCACCGTAATGAGCGGCGGAATCGCATTGGGAAGCATGATCGCAAAAAACGTCTTAATCCCGCCTGCACCGTCAATCAGCGCGGCTTCCTCAATCTCCTTCGGGAGCCCCCGGAAAAATTGACGGAAGATATAAATGAACAGTCCGGCTTTAAGCCCGGTGGCCGTAGCCGAAGTAATGATCGAGGGCCAGTAGCTGTTCAGCAGGTTAACGCCTTCTTTTCCAGTAAACATGTGAACCAGCCCCAGAATATCAAAGCTGCGAAAATGCAAATACATCGGTACCATCAGCGTGCTCATCGGAATCAGGATCGTCAGCACGACCAGGCCGAACAGCAGGTTGCTTCCTGGAAAGGTGAACCGGGCGAAGCCATATCCGGCAAGCGCGGTCGACATCGTGGTCAGCAGCATCGTGATGAATACGTAAATCATCGTGTTCAGCAGCAGCGGCCAATAATCCAGCAAGTCGAGCACGAGCTTGAAGTTATCCAATGTGAAATGCACCGGAATCATGTAAATCGTTGGATTATAAATATCCTGTTTGTCTTTAAACGCCACAGAGAACTTGGAGATGATCGGATAGATAATGATGAATGTAATACCGATGATCAGCAGGTAGCGGAACACCCCCCACAGAATAGGCAGCGCCTTGTTCTTGAACCGGTTCATTCGTTCCTGAGCCGTTTCGTCCGAGCGATCCCGAATCGATGCCATACGGACCTCCTTTTTTCCTGTACCGTCAGGAATCTCTTAGCCATTAGTTTTGATAAAAGGTTTTCCTTGAGACGATGATCCCCATAATAATCAGCAGCAAGCTGATAACGATGGTATACAGCCAAGCCATCGCGGCGCTGAGCCCGAAATTCTGCGTTTTGAAGGCCGTCTCGTATATCGTCCGGGTCACGGTGCTGTCCGCGAACGAATCGATGATGGTATAAATCATGTTCGTCAGGATGAGCGGACTCACCATCGGAAAGGTGATTTTCCAGAACGATTCATAAGCGGTGGCCCCTTCGATCTTCGCGACCTCGTACATCGAGCCCGGGACGGCCTGCAAGGCGGCAAGAAAGATCAAAATCTGAACGCCCGAGCTGCTGATAATATCGTAGATCCTCATGACCGCCCCGATAATATACTCGGTTACGGTAAGGGGAAATCCGGCCTCGGATAAAATGCGCACCATCGACAGCACATTGAATTGCCCGGAAGCTTGCCCGAGCTCCTCCGCCACCGTAGCATTTCCGACCAGATTGATCAGACCGGATGTTTCCGCTGCGGAAATTGCGCCTGACGCCAGGATGACCGGAAGGAAGAATATCGCCCTCGCAAGGGCTCTCCCCCTGAATTTCTGATTCAGCAGAATGGCGGAGAACAAACTGAAGAACAAGATCAGCGGAACGTCCACCACCATGCCCAGTATCGATTCCGTCAAGATCCGGTTGAAATTCGCGTCCACGAACAGCGCCGTGTTGAAATTGCTCCATCCAACCGACTCCAGTTCATAGCCTGTGGGGGAAATGTTCAATTTACTGAAGCTGAACAGGATGGACTGGAGCAAAGGTCCGGCAAACAAAAAGACGAAACCGATCAGCCATGGCGCGATGAAAAGGAGACCGAGCATGGATCTTTTCTGAGTCAGGGACAATCTCATTTTCATGCCCGGCCACCCCCTACAGCGTAATTTTGCGGCTCCACCAGGACCCCGTTAACATCGACGGCTTGATCGGTATAATTGATCAGAATCGACGTGCCGTTCTCATACCTCACTTCGACCACGCCGCCTTCATGCCGCTTATGCTCCACCATCCGCTGCGTCCGAAGCGGCGCCAGCACCTCATTCAGCTCCTTGTACAAGGAAACCGCTTCTTCGAACCAATCCTTGTAATGGGTGGAGTACATGTCATCAAAACGCGTGTACTTCAGCTTCGAGCTTTGTTCATATGACCACAGGAAGTGCGGAGCTGATCCGAATTCCAGTGACTGCAGAAGCTGCTTGCGTAAATTTTGCTCATTCAGGTTATTGACTGCTGCCCCCGCATAATCCAGGTATCCGTGAATGACCATTTGATAAAAAGGGACTTTCGCATCCGCCAGCCCGAATCCGCTGCTCGACGTAGGTGCATCGATCACGTGGCTGGCATAAGCCCAGCTGTATGCATTGGCGCCGGAAACCATCGTATCCGGGTAGGCCTCATGCAGCTTCTGCAGCTGATCGGTCACGATAAGCTTCGCGGTTTCACGGAAAACCACCCGCTGCACCCGGTAGTCCGAGCTCAGAACATCGCCCAGGTCCCGCAATGACACAGCCCCGATGCCAAAGCGTTCATATTGCCCCGCGAATCGGTCCACGTAATAAGGAAGCTTCGCCGGCGACATAAGATTGTACGTACCGTAATAAGAGTCCATCCGGTTCGTGTTCCGATCATACGGATGCAGCGCTGCCGTCTCCCTGGTCACGAAACGGGATGCATCGGATGACGGCGTGAACGCCCCATCATCATGATAGACGTGCTGAAAGGCAACATCCGGATACAATCCGCCGCCGGCATCCTTCAATTGCTGGGACAGTTCCTTCAGCTCCGATGTGCTTCCAACCACGCGATCGGCCTTCACCTTAACCGGAGTTTTGTGATGGACGCCTTGGCCGAACCAGCCGAGGTAACGCATTCGGAGATTGGCGATGCCCTCGCCATTCAGAAGAGCGGCGATCTCCCCTGCCTGCTCGAAGGTGGTCATCGAGACGACGGCATCATAAGGTACGCCCAGAAAAGATCTCCGTTTATCCACGCTGCCCAGCATATCCAGATAGAACGGGATCCCCTCGTTTTCTTCCAGTGGAGTCAGCTGGTTATCCTCCACGAGCGTTTGCTGATACAAGCGCGCCATGCCCGAGTAGCTGGCCTCATCACCCGACAGGAAGCTGTATCTAACCGCCAGGTTGCCGCTGTAGAGCTTGTCATTCAGCAGCTGAATCTCCTGCACCGTGCTGCCGGTGTAAAGCTCCAGCATATCCTCGCCGCGCACGGCAAAGCTGCTGAATACATGATTGTACGAGTTCTGCTTCCCGCCGATGTCAGCGGACACGCTCGCGATGGCGTCGCCTTCTTCAATCACGGCAAACCAGCCGCGGTCTCCGCTCTTCATTCCGAACACGGGCATCCGTGCCTGCTCCGCCACCTGCCCGCGGCTGCCGCTGTTGTTATTCGGATCGGTGCCGTATATCCGCTGCACGTACTGCTCTTCCTTCACTTTGCCGTTATTCAGCTTAATGAGACTGCCGCTGCCGTCCGGGACCAGCATATATCCCTGTTCTTGCGAGCCCGCCGCACCGAAATAGCGAAGCAGCTCCACGCTGCGCAGACGGTGACTCTCGCTTTCCGTTACCTGATCAAGCGGTATGGAAACGACCAGCGAATCCTCCTCCAGCCGGTATTCGAGCGGAATCTTGAACTGCGGTTTCGAAGAGGCGCTTGCGGCGGCTCCTCCGCCCGCTTCGTTATCAACGGCAAGATCCTCCGCGGTGTAGCCGGCCTGCTCGAACGCCCCCAGCATTTTTTTCAGCACCAGCTCTTTCTTGATCTGGTCATCCAATCGCTCCAGCATCGCCGGGTTATCCTTCATGGGGTAATACCGGGCCTGCACATATCTCGCCAGCGACTCATCCAGCTTGCTGATCACCTTCTCCTGCAATCGGTCCTGCGAAATGTATTTCGGCAAGGCATCGATCCCGAGCGACACATCTCCCAGCGTATACGTGACGCGAATTCCGTTGTCCAAGCTTTCCACCGTGTAGTTCCCGTTCATCACACTCCACGTATAGTTCGGATAGGTCTCAAGCGTGCCGATCGCATCCCGGAACGTCAGCGTCAATTGCGAAGACAACACTTCCTTCTCAAACGGCGAGGCAATTCCATCCTCCATTCGGTCTGACGGATTGCTGTACCATACCGTATCGCTCCGTTTATCCCGTACCGCCACCTCGGTCGTTTCCGGATGATAATACAGGGCGAGCGCCGCCGTCTCCGCTACCAGATCCATACCGGCTACGCCGTCTGTCGAATCGTTCAGAAGGGTCAGCTCACCGCCCTGCGTCAACTCGGCTGCCGCGATTCGGTAAGCCGCCACTTCAACTGCCGGTGCTCCCCGATTCACGTAGATCAGAAAGCCCGCAGCCATGCACGTTATAACGGTACATGCAAGCACCGTGTACAGCCATTTTCTTTTTTTCACGGCCTACGGCCTCCTCTATTGCCTGAATAGGATCTCTCGGTAAACGTTGACAACGAACGTGTAAATCTGCTGCATCATGCTCAGCACGAGCGTGCCCAGAAATACGATGATGCCCATAACGATCAGGGTCAGAAACATCGTGACGACCGTTTTGCCGGCCGAGTACTGATGAACCGTCATCGTGCCGACAAAGAGCAGCCCGATAAACCAAATCGCCGCAACCGTCGTAAGCAGATAGTAGAACACGGCCTCTTCCTGCACCATGAACCGGCTCGCCAGCGTCATGGGCGGATAAATCAGCACCATCGGAATCAGGGCATACGCGCTGGCCATCACGATTTCTTTAAACTTCCCTTCCCCGCCCATGAGCGTGGTGACCGACCAGTTGGAGACGCACCACAGAAAGAACGGGAGCACGATAAAGATCAGTTCGTCGATGCTGCTCAGCGTCCGCGGATCATTGTAATTGACCAGAAATCCCGCGTATTGCCGCTGCAAAATCATGGCCATGACCACAAGTACCAATACGACATAAGCAACCCCGAGACGCCCTCTGTTCTCATACTTCAGGTCCCAATATCCGTCGAAGGGGTGCACGATCAAATGAAGGGGGAATCTAAGATAATCCTGTTTCATGCTTCCCTTCCCTCCTCTGCTTTCGGTATCTCACCGTTCTATAGACCGCATAGAGCAGGACAACGCTGGTCCCAACCGATAAAATGGTGCCGAAATGCTCCTTCATGACTTCTCTGCGGTAGCGTTTATAAGCAACGGAATAATTTTTGCGGTCCATGCCCAGCTCAAAATATCGAAGGGCTTCCTTGTTCTCTCCCTTCATGAGCTTCGCTTTCCCGATGCCGATATAAGCGATGTCATAGTTGGCGTTGAGCTGAAGCACGCGTTCCCAGTACCTTTCCGCCTCCTCGTCTTCCCCCCGATGATGGTGGCGTACGGCAAGGTTAACCTGTTTCCCGAACTCGGTTGGCTCGAACATGACGATGCTTGCCTTCCCCCGATCCAGCACAAGCTGACGGTCTCCAAGCTGTTCAATCGCCGCCGGCGTCTTAAACACGCCCAGCTGATTCCCGATGCCGCCGTAGACATACAGCAGGTTTCCGGACTCATCATAGGTGAATACGCGTCCCTGGGTAGAGTCGAGCGCGCTGTAAATCCCGTCGCCAAGCACTTTAATATCAACGAACTTGGAGGGACCTACCGTTCTCCGATAATAAATATCCCCGGCAACCGGAAAGTAGCCAAAGCGTTTCAGCACATCCTCACCTGACGGATTAAGTCGTTTAATCGGCTCCTTGGACCCGACATCAATATTTGTGGCATAAACGAACCCTTTGCCGTCAATATCCAGATTGGAGAATTCGGTCGGGATGAACAGCCTCATCTGGGCTTTTTGGGCACTCGTTGAGACCAGTCGCCAGAAATAATCGCCATAATCGCGTTTTACCTTAATCGTTCCGACGTAACCGAGAAAGGTACCGTTCTCCTCAAACTGCATAATGCCTTCATAAACACCCCGGGCGACAACGAATACCCGCTTGGCTTCATCCACCGTTACTTTCAGCGGGATGAATTGAAAGCCTTGAGGCAGCACATCCGATTCCGGCTGCTCAATGATCCGGACAAGCGCGCCTTCCGCCGTTAATACGACAACCCGCTGATGGTCGGTATCGGCAACATAGATGTTCTCGTCCCCGTCAATGAAGATGCCGGAAGGATTGGCAAAGCCATCCTCTTTCCCTTCATTCATAAAGGCATCAATGACGCGAACGACATTCCACGCTTCATCGAGACATACAATCCGTTTGTTGCCGCTGTCCAGCACGTAGATGTTTCCCGCCTCTGACACATGCATATCGCTGGGCTCCAAAAACTCCCCGATGCCCAGATCCTTCCCCGTCACGGAGCGTACCGGCACATAGGCTGCAGGCACGGCAACCGTTTCCTCCCAATAATTGTAGATATAGCTCTCATACGGAGCACTGGCGGAGACGCTCCCCGGCATCAAGCCGGTTAGCAGCAGAGAGGCCGCCGCAAGCGATAGCAACCATTTTTTCGCTGACATGTGATCCCCCCTAATCCTTCATCCCGGATGTGGCCATCGTCTCGATAATCCGGCTCTGCGAGAACAGAAAGAGCACAATCGGCACACTCATCAGGATGACTGCCACGGCTGCACCTGCGCCGGCTCGGGATATGCCGCCCAGAATGATCTGATTGGACGCATAGTGCAGGGTCTTAAGCTGCTCGCTGTAAATAAACCCGTTGCCATCGGTCCCCCATAGGATCTGGAACAGCAAAATAATCAAGGTAAGCCACGCCGGCTTCACGTTAGGCATCACGATGGACCAGAAGATCCGGTATTCGCTGGCTCCGTCGATCTTGGCCGCTTCAAGCAGGGCATCCGGTATCTGCTCCATGAACTGCTTCATCAGGTATAGGCCGAGCGAATAACCGAATGCCGGTATAATGACCGCCCAGTAGGTGTCGATCAGTCCCAGCCACGACAGGATCATATAATTCGGCGTCGCCGTCACGACCGGCGTGAACATCAGCGACAACACCACGATTTGGAACAGAAAGACCTTGCCCGGAAACTTGTGCTTGGCCAGCGGATATGCCGCAGCGGAGGCAAAGATCACGTGCCCGACAATGCCAACGCCGGTAATGAATACCGTATTGAAGATATACCGCGAGAACGGTACCCAGGACTGACCGAGCAGATTGATCAAATCGGAAAAATTATTCCACGTGGGATTGCGGACAAACAACGTGGGCGGGAACAGGAAAATCTCGTCCAGCGGCTTGAACGCATTGTTGATGGCGTACACCAAGGGCAGCGCCATGAAAGCGCCGAACACCGCCAGCAGCGCAAACAGGGAGAAGGTGCCCATGAAGGAACGGTTTACCCGTTTGCTGCGCCCTTTAAGACTTACGTTCAGCAGGCGGCTGCCCCGTTTTTTTGGAAGTTCGTATGTAACCCTCATGCGTCTACTCACCTACCTTGCGCAGCAATTTTTGGACGATCAGGTTGGTGCCCACCATCAGAATGAACAGCACGGTCGCAATCGCCGAAGCAAAACCCATCTCGAAGCGCGTCGTGCCAAAATCGATGAGATGCGTTACGATCGTTTCCGCCGCATAATTCACGCTCGGGAAACCGGCAAGCGCAATCGATACGTCGGCCACGGCAAACGATGTCGTAAGCTGAATGACCGCGCCGAACATGAGCTGTGGCCGCATTGAAGGCAGCGTAATGTACCACAGCTCCTGCCAACGGTTGCGGACCCCGTCCACGGCACCGGCTTCGTAGAGCGTTTTATCTACGGTCTGAAGACCGGCGATGAAAGCCAGAAAGCCGGTTCCGAGGCTGAGCCACAGCTGGACCAGAATGATGATCGGCATAATCAACGCTTCGGTCTTCAGCCATTGGATCGGCTCCAGGATGATGCCCAGCTTAATCAGCATGCCGTTCGCTATGCCGTAGCGGTCGCCCGAAAAGATCATCAGCCAGATGAAGTAAATGTTCCCGGAGATCGAAGGCGCATAGAAGATCAGGGTCATGAACGCCCGCAGCCGCGGACCCAGCTCATTGATGACCCAAGCAAACAGGAAGCAGGCCAAATAGCTGATGGGTCCTGTGATGGCGGCGAAGAGAAGGGTATTCTTCAGCGCAACCAGAAAGATATCGTCTTCCAGGAACAAACGCGTGTAATTATCCCAACCGACAAACCGCGGAAATTCCAGCATGTTGAAATACGTAAAGCTGAGAATCATGGAAATAACGACCGGAAAAACGGTAAACAGCGTGAACAGGATCATATAAGGCGCAAGCAAAATATAGGAATGCTTGCTGGCCTTGATCTCCGCCAGCTTCCGCTTCCACCATGATTGCGGCTTCACCGGGTGAACAGCGGCAGAGATCGTAACCTCAGGATCCTGAAGGCTGACATTATGCAATTTGGATTCCCCCTATCCCTGCGGCTCGCCGAATTCTTCTTGCTTGGTCCGGATTTCGTCGTGAATATACTGCACGGAATCCATCAAGGCCTCCCGCGGCTCGATGCCGCTGATCACCGCTCGGTAGAAGGCATTAAACAGATGTCTGCCCGTCGAATAGCCGCCTGGAACCTCCGGAATTCCCTGCACCCATTCAAATTGCGATTTCAAATTCTCATAATCGGCAACCGGCCACGGCAGACTGTCAAGCGCCTTAATATTCGCGGTTGGATAGCGTGCCGCTGCGCCCATCAGGCCTTCCATCTCGCGGCCGAAGCTGGTCTGCGTTGCATCGCTGGTCCACCATTTCAGGAACTCCCAGGCCGCGTCCTTATCCTTGGCATCATCCAGCATCAGCACGGCACTGCCACCGCTTGGAACGGTGCGATCAATTGTGCCGTCCGCCTGAACGGTTCCCGGAACGGGCGCAAAGCCCCATACGCCACGAATTTCCGGCGCGAACACGGACAGCTGGTTATAGGTGGTGTAGTCGGAAATGCCGATCGGCATTTGTCCTGTACGAAACCGGTTCGCAAAATCATACTCCCGCTCCAGCTTGTAATCCGTGTAATATTCCGTCCATTGTTTAAAGGCTTCCAGACCTATCTTGGAATCCAGATCCGATTCCTGATTGTTGTTGCGGTAGAATTTCCCGCCGGATTGCATCAGGAGCGCCGCATACAAGGAATTCGGCGGCAGTGTAGTCCACTGATCCGGTGCCTGCGCCACAACGGGAAGACCGAATTGCATATGATTTTTGTTCAATACGGCAAGCAGGCTGGCTACATCGTCCCAGGTCTTCGGAACTTCAAGTCCAAGCTCCTCCAGCACATCCTTCCGATAGAACATCATATTGAAGGTTTGCGTCTCGGGCAGCGCGTACACGCCGTCCAGGTATCGGTAAGGCACCAATGCGCTGTCCCTGAATCGGTCCGCTACCGAATCAAAATCATGGAATTGCGTCAGGTTTGCTGCCGCGTTCCGCATGGCAAAGTTCACCGGGAGGTCATTGCCGATCTGCATCGCGACCTCCGGTCCCTGTCCCGACAAAGTGGCGGGGAGCAGCGTCCCCATGTTCACCAGCTTCAGATTGACGTTGATGCCGGTCTCCGGCGTAAAGGTCTCGTCAATCATCGCCTTGATGGTATTGGCCTGATCGCGACCGCTCCCGATCCATACCGTGATCGAACGCTGGTTCTTCGCATCCGTGACGTTACCGATATTGTTGTAATCGATGAAGAAGGAGCTGAAGAACGTCGACGCCTCATGCTTCACCTTATCACCGGCACCCATCCCGCTCTTGGGCAGCTTGACATCGGCCGAGGCAACATAGAGGGCATCGATCTCCAGCGGCTGCTCCCTTGCCTGCTGCAGCCATGTTCCAAGTCCGCCGGTATTCGTCTTGTAAGCCTCCAGCCTGCGGGGAATCGTATCCGGCTTCTCGATCATCTCATCCAGCTGAAGCGCCATGGTCTTCAGCAGCGCCTCCTGATCGCCGGATTGTCCCGACAGCTCAACCAATCTGGCCGCAACGACATTCAGCCTGTCGCTTTCGAATCGGAAGATTTCCAGCAGCTCCGGTATCCGCTGCTCCACCCGGTAATCGCGGAATTCATCCGGACTCGTGCCAGTGATCATCAATATTTTGCGGTACATGGCATTCAGGTTCAGCAGACTGTCCTCCACCTCGTGAATAAGCGGAGCGAATTCACCCAGACTCGCCTCGAGGCGTAACACATGCTTACCTTGCTCCAACCGGAACAGATAGGGTTCATCGCCTCCAAGCACGTCCATGCGATATCCGTTCTTAAATTGGAACGGAACGTGGTTCATTTCTTCAAACGGAACCTTCCCGTCGATCGTCAGCTTTTCTCGTCGCGTACATGCCCCGCACAAAATTTTGCTGCGATTTGAATGCAATCTTGTAGAGCCCGCTCTCGGGTACATCCAGCTCCCATTCGATCCACTGCCCGGGCAGCCGCCAGTTGAAACCGCCAATGGTATTGATTCGGACCTTCGATGCGCTGTAGGGACTGACGCTCGGGCTCGAACGCTCGCTTAGCGGATACAAGGTCGGTGATGATTTGGCGACTGCATCTTCCCCCTGAATCGTCAGTAAAGTTCCTTCGGTTATTCGAGCTCCTTCAGTCTCATACTGTTGATGCAGCTCGGCGTACGTCAGCGGGCGCTCCTGCTTGAAAAGCTTCAGCTCCCCGATCACCATCGGCTCTCTTGCTGCTGTAAGAGACACGGTATGCTCTCCTTTTTCAAAGTAAAATAGAAACGGCTCCGTGATATATCCGTCCGCATCCTTCAGCACTGCCTCGACCCAGGCCGGACGTTCGATTTGCTTCGGTCTCAGGTCATTGCCCTGGTTATCCTGATCGATGCCGTCCTTGGCGTTATCCCATATCCGGTCGAATTGCAAATAGGCAGCCTCTTGAAAGGGAAGCTTCCCGTCGATGCGGATGGAACGCTCAATAGAGGAGCTCTTTCCTTCCACTGGATAATAGAGCAGGGACAGATTGTACATTCCCTCTTCCTCTACATGAACCTTCCATTCCACCTCCCCCTTCTCCCCCGTAAAAAGCGAGGTTCCAGGATGACCGTCATAGGCTTCCAGTCTGCGGAATTCCCCGCCGTCGGCACGACTGTATTCCGCCGCAGGAATCGTGATTACACGATCAGGTCGACTCTTTCCGTCATGATCCGACAAATACTGGGCATAAGAAATACTTTTTCCCTGCTGTGTGCTGAGTTTGACCAGCGATGCGGGACGTTCCAATGAAAGCTCTGTCCGGCTGTCTTCGGCCTTGATGCCGGATCCGGGTTCATTTCCCTCTCTATTAAAAAACAGAATCAAAGCGGCCATGACCGCCAAAAGAATCAATAGTCGGCTCATCCATTTTTTTAGCTGCACGTGAAGTGTCAATGTTCATCCCCCTGTTCAGGAGAAGGGGGCGCGGCTTTAAGCTTTAACGCCCCCGTCCATCTTATTTGCCCATTTTATCGACAGCAGCCTGCGCCTGTTGTTTATATTTCTCGGCCGTAGCGGTTACCGATTGATTGTTCACGATAATATCCTCAATGAAAGCACCCGTAGGGTAATCCGTGTAAGCTTCGTCGACCGTGATGACACCGGTTCCGGCAATATGCTCGCGAATCATGTCAATGTCTTCCTGATTGGTATAGATGCTCTCCAGGTAATCCTGACCCGGATATTCCTCTGTTGGCGGTATATCGAACGTCTCTTCATAAATTTGATAGACGATGGCCGGATCTTTCACGCCCTTTGGAATGAACTTCGCGGATGCGGCGGTATTGGCATACGTTGTTTCCGGCGAGCCTTGCGGACCGCTAGGAATCGGAACCACGCCGACCTCGAACGTAATGTCGCCTAGCATCCATTCCGCTGCCGTAAACATGGCTACATCACCGTCTTTAAAGGTGTTTGTTTCTTCCCAGTTCGTTTTGTTGCCGCTCTTGACTTTAACCACCTTCTCCACGTTGTAGAGGCGGTTCACAAATTCGGCTGCTTCCAATGTTTTCGGATCGGACAAGCCTTCTTTGCCATTGGAATCATCAACGATTTTGCCCCCGTTAGCGGCGGTGAAATGTTTAACCGCATCAATCGCCCAACCGGAGAAGCCCCATACATCGGTTTTCCCGTCGTTATTCGTATCCTTGGTTGCCTGCTTGGCAATCTCCATGAGTTTATCCCAGTTCCATTCTCCCTTGGCATACAGCTCCTGAAGATCCGGGAGGCCGTTCTTCTTAAATAAATCGCGATTGTAATGAAGTCCAAGTCCGATGGAGGTCGGATTATCGAATCCGTATTCCCCTCCGCCAATGGCAGGATATTTCGTCTGCAGATCGGCTTCGTTATTGATATTGTTCTGATCCGTCGTAAACTCGCTGATCGGCAGGATCTGCCCTTTCATAATAGCCGGCAATGCCGATTTGTACTCCAGCTGCACGATATCGGCAAACGGCTCGCCTGCCAGCACGCTTGTCGTAAATTTATTCATGTACTCCTCAAAGGGAACGTTAACAAACTCGATTTTGCAATTGTATTTCTTCTCGATTTCAGCAATCTTCTCCAGGCGGGCTTTCTCCCCGGCTGTTGTGCCTGCCGGCTTCAGATCCCACCAAGATGCAACCTTAATCACCCGGCCGCCTAGATCTACAGGTTCTGCTTCAGGTTCAGCGGGTTCTTCTTTTGGAGTCTCTGCCGCCGTTTCCGTGCTAGGAGCCGGAGTCGCAGGCGGTGTCTCCGCTTGTTTAGCCCCTCCTCCACTGCAGGCCGTAATCAAAAATAATAAACAGACAAGCAATAAAGAAAGCCCTTTCATTTTTCTCACGCTAAAAACCTCCCCTATTTGTTAAACGCCCTGTTTAAAGCTGCATGTCCCCCAAGATGATGTTGAATGGATTGATTCACGGTTTTCCCTGCTGCTATCCTCGCCCCCCAATCCGTTATCCCTGTTTGCCAAAAAATATATCACTTCGATTGTAATTTCGTCAATATATTTTATGATAATAATAACAATAAACCTAATCAATTATTAAAAATAACATAAATATTTAGTGACAGCGATTACAAATTTATTCTGCATAACTCGGCTTTTTTCGATACATTCCCTTATATATCAACGATATATTTCAAACCAATGCAGCGAACAAGAGCTTTATAAGATCATATAATTTGTTATTTTTTTGTTATGAGTATATAAAAACCCCGATGTCATGGAGACATCGGGGCTAACGTGAGAATATGACAATGCAGCTTAGACTTCATCCGTATCGCGTGTTGCGTTATTCAAATCCCTAACAATGACATCCGCTTGAATTAAAAGCCGCTCGTAATTGGAATCCGGGTTCAATATCCGCCACAGCAATTGATCGACGGCACGCATCCCGAGCAGTTCCTTATCGATGTTGACGGTTGCCATAATCGGCAGGTTATCGTACATATTATCAAATCCGGTCACCTGTACGCGGCCCGGTACGTCGATGCCCTGATTCTTGAGCGCCTCCATGGCGAACATGGCGGTGATATCGTTGGCGCAAACAAACACTTCCGGAAGCTCGCTTCCGGCAAGGGCCTTTTCTAACGCTACGTGTATATTCTCAATCTCCGGGCTGATCAGAGATGGCAGCTGACGATGTTCGATTTTGTAATCGGCCAGCGCGGACGAGAAGCCGATCCAGCGCTCGTAATAGCTCTGGGCATCTTCGATATTGCCGATGAACTGATACTTTTTATACCCTCTGCTGATCAGCTTGGTCATGATTTGTTTCATGCTGTGCATATTGTCGGTGAATACCGTGTCCGATTGAAAAGCCGGGTCCATGTGGTCCACCATGACCACGGGAATGTTCAGCTTCTTGATATCCATTAAATTTTGGGTGGATACCGATCCCACCGTCACAATCCCGAGAATGCCCTGGGGATTTAACAGAGTGAACATATGGTCATTCGATGGCTCCGTTAGCGTGAGAATGTCCAGCCCCTTCTGATTCAGGCGAGCGGATATGCCGTCAAACACTGGTCCCCAATAGGGGGATTCCCGATTTTGATAACGGACATTCGGGAATAGAACAAGCACCGCCCCCGCCCATTTTCTGTTTTCCGGATCTTGAAGCTGCTGGTTTTTCCCCGCGGCTTGGTTCGGCTGATCCTTAAAGTACCCCAGTTGGCCCGCTGCCTTCAGAATCATGTCCCTGGTCTGCGGACTGACGCCCGACTTTCCCGACAAAGCACGGGATACCGCGAATTTAGACACGCCCGTGAAATCGGCAATTTCCTGAATCGTCACTTTCGTTTTCATCGTTATCTACCTACTTAAGTGCGAATTTGTCGTTCATTTCTCGTGTTATTTATGTTAGTTTTTGTTAGGTTACAGACATAATATTATTTGAAAAAGCAGTCAAAGTCAAAGAATATCCTGCATTTTCTTGTTTTCATTTTTACAAAAACAAAAGCTGTCCTCTGGTCATGTTCAGACCAGCAGGACAGCTCCTCTCTTGTAAGAGATAATATTACGATATTATGGTTTCTCCACGAGCAGCGCTTCCCACTGCAAGCCTTCCCCGGTGATTTCGGTCCGGAGGTCGGAGATGCTCTTCAGTGCCTCCTCGCGGCGTGTCTCAAGTGTGATTACCGTTTCCTTGTATAGCTCGCCTATCTTCTTCTGCGTACCGGTTGCCATTTTCGTTATTTCGGATTTTCTTGCAGCATTGCCCTTGGAGATCGCGGTTGTCTGTTCCTTAAACAGCTTGCTGTATTGGCTCTTAGCTGTTGCCTTGCTGATTTTCCCCTGTTTGTACTTCCACATCGGACTGTTCAGATACGACGTACTGGATCCGTTACGAAGCTTCCACATCGGGCTGTTCAAATAGCTTTCACTGACCATTTTGCTGAATTTCCATGCGGAACTGTTCAAATAGCTCGGGGTGATCGTCTTCTTGTATGTCCACATCAGGCTGTTCAAATAATCCTCGTTCATTTCTTTGCTTAGCTTCCAGAGCGTACTGTTCAAATAATCCCGGTCTGCGGCTTTCGCATACTTCCACATCGGACTGTTTAAATAACTTGGATTGATCAACCGTTCATATTGTGTCAGCTTATCCTTTAAATCACGGTTCCCTTCATACTTCAGCTTCAGCTGATCCAGATCTGCTTGAAGCTTCTCGTCCCACTGCTTTTGATCCTCCAGCACTTTTTTCTCCAGCTGATCCAGGGACGCATGGCTTGCATCGTAAAACACCTTATATTTCTTGTCTACTTGTTTCTGGTAATTGTTATACGCATTTACCGTCTTCTTGTTATAGGATTTATACTCGCTCCATACTTGATTCATCCATTTCTGATCCGCTGCGTGAACCGTTGTTTGCGGAAATAGGACCGAGACTGCAAGCAAAAGGCTGCATAGGGTCAATACGGATTTTCGCACCAATCTCATCGAATTTCGCCCCTTTTCTATAGATAGTAAACAAGGGATATTTTACCTAATGGCTTGGTATCTTCCAATAGGAATTCCGAACCCCTAACTTTTAGACTATTGCCTGCTTGCTCCGAGCTCGATTATTTCATAATACATCGTACTTCATTCCCTAGCTCTTTCGCGAAAATCATGCCTTTTTTTCGCAATTCCATTTTTCAAAGTGGAGGATATATACACTTCCATAGTCCTGTAGTCACTAAGTATCGATTAAGTTAGTTAGCTAGTTATAACAGCCCATCTTTGACCAGAAGCGCTTCCAGACGCTTGACCGGTCGAAAAACACACTTATACAATGTATTTTGTAGTATTTTAGCAAATTATAGATGGAGGATTGCAGATGTTGAAGTTCAGGGCACTATGTGCGCCTATACTCCTGGTTGCCTTCTTATTCGTAGGGGCTGGCAGCGCTTCCGCTGGGTTTACGTTTCGGGATATTGATAATCACTGGGCAAAAACGACCATCGAATGGGGCGTCGATAAGGGAATTGTCAACGGTTATGCCAACGGGATGTTCATGCCCAACCAGAATGTGACCGAGGCCGAATTCATTCGCATGCTGGTTGTCGGCATCACGGGCAAAGACCTGCAGGAGAACTATTTGACCGAGCTATGGTCGGATAAATATTATCATTTTCTGCACTTCAAGAACTATCCCGTTCACGGATTCGCAGACAAAACCAAGCGCAGCCAATACATAACGCGGGCCCATGTGGCCGAGCTGATATCCAGCGCCGATGGCGTGAACTATGACGGAAATCAAGCGATTCAATACGTTTTGGGCAAAAAGTACGCACAAGGCCGAATCAAGGGCGAAAACACGATTGAAGGGTATGTAGGAAGCGGCACCATCACGCGCGCCGAAGTGCTTCAGCTGATCAAAAACCTGACTGATCGCGGAATGTCGAACCTGTACGATCGTCCTGCCGTGCCAAGTGCGGAGGCGATGCTTCCGAAGCTGCCAACGCCTTGGGATGTGTATCGGGACGAGATGTATCTCGTGATTCGTCAGAAGGTATTCTCGAATTACGGCGGATACCGCATCTATGACGACGGGTTGAACAAAATTGTGATGACCAGCACGAAGCAAACCGGCGAAACGGATTATGCCGTATCCGTTCAATTCGAGCCGCAGATTATGCAGTTCAGCGGAATCGCACTGTCCAATGCCGCCGATAAAACGCAGCGCAGCATGCTGATCGAGCTCCTCCAACTGTATGGCTTTCAGGTCGATTCCGCCTTCCTCGCGAAGATAGACTCCGCCGAGAAGAACAAGAAGGTGATCGAGCTGAAGGTGAGCGGTAAGACCATCGTGATTGATCCGCTAGTGGCAAGCCCTGCAGGGCATGTCCATATCTACTATAAGTGGTGGGATGGAACGCGGGCGTAGATAAGGGATCTCCCTTTTTGCTATAACCGAATAAGGGCCCTGACGGCAAATCGTCAGGGCCCTTTTTATTATACCTGCAGGAGTGGAATCTACTTCTGCGCTTCAACTTCGGTTGAAATATTCCAGTATACGCCGTATTTGTCCGCTACGATCCCGTAGGCCGGGCTCCAGAACGTCTCCTGCAGCGGCATAACCACCTGACCACCTTCAAGCAGCGCTTCGTAGAACCGCTTCGCGTGTTCGGGTGCATCGGTCATGATGCAGATCTGAACCTGATTTGCTGGATTCAACCGGTTGACCGGGAAATGTATCCGAAAACATCAGATCCGTCTCTCCTACCCTCAGCAAAGCGTGGGAAACGCGATCCCTCGCGCTCTCCGGCAGCGGAAAATCAGGGTTCGCCGGCATTTCGCCGAAGGTCTGAACCATGACCATCTGGGCATCCAACGCCTTTTCATAGAATTGAATAGCTTCCTTAGCATTCCCGTCCATAATGAGATACGGATTCAATCGAAGTGTCATGCGATCGTTAACCACCTTTTTTTTCATATTAAAGTAGATAACTCATATTATCTCCCAACAGGATCACTTTAGCAAAATATGACGCAAATCTAGACAGGAACATTACTTACCCTCATATCCATCCATACAGAAGTGTGAAGTCGGCGGTTACCTCCATCTCTCCATCTGGCATCCGTTCAATAACCTCAGGTGAGATGCTCCAGGATAGCGGCGTCATGTGAATCAGTTGCTTCATCTGATTGGAATCCAGAATGACGCGATACCGAAGCTCATCGAATTCGATCCGTTCAAAGTGACGGATGAACAGCTCCATCGTGCCGTCATTGGAATACGTCTCTTTACCTGTACCTGTATAAAACAAAGCGCGAAGCTCCTGCAAATACATGCTCCCCGGGATTACTTTCACTAACATTCCGTCACTCGTTAGCAGCCGCCTGAACTCCGAATAATTGGAAGGAGACAGAATATTCAAAATGTAATCAAACTGTTGGTCGGCAAACGGGCTCTGAGACAAATCAGCCACGCACCATATGGGGTCCGGGGATGTCTTAGCGGCCGTAACGATGCCCTCTTTGGCAATATCCATACCCACTCCGAGAACGTCCGGCACCATTCGTTGCTCTCGAAGCTTACGTAAAATGGCGGATAGATGGGAGCCCTCCCCGCAGCCTGCATCAAGCAGCCTTACAGACTTCCGGGATTCCCTGGACTTCATTGCCTGGATCAGGCGGCTCGTTACCGCTTCTACCATAGGGCCGAAGAAGCCGCTGCCGCTGATTGTTTTTCGAGCCTCGAACAAAGCCTTATCGTATTTGGTTCTGGGTGTTTGGTTCAACAGGTTTACGTATCCCTGTCTGGATATATCATAGCAATGCCTGTTCTCGCATTCCAGGCTGGCCATCCGTTCTACCTTCATGGCACCGCTGCAAATCGGGCATTGAAACATCTTCTCGTGTATCGAAAGTTTTTGCGCTTTTTTTAACAATTTTTCATTGTTGGACACAGCAAAATCACCCTTTCATTCGATTAAACGCAATGAAAAAGGCACAGAAAAATAAACTCCGGCCGCAGTTGTCAAAAAAATGGGCCGAGCCTACTTTGATCTGTACCTCACATTAACGTAAACGAATGAAATGGATCACGAAAAAACACGCTCCTGACATCAATTCGGGCAAGAGAGATGCCCTAATCCAATTTTAACACGCGAGCACAGAATGTAAACCTCCGAGGCAAGCATCCGGTTCAGCAAAAAATATCAAGAATTAGCTCCCCCTATGGACTATGATGAGTGCTTGAAGCTCTATCCACCTGCTCACTTAAAAAGACAAATATTAAATTCAAAATGACATATATATATTGCAAAAAGACGTAAATACTATTACAATGCATGTATCCAGAAAATCTCAAGAACCTATCTCTAACCAAAGGAAGGAATGATGAGCTTGAATTGGTTTAAGAAGAGCACGGCTGAAGATGAGCGTATCGTCAATCTAAAGAACAAGTTATATAAAGAGGTGTATACCTTGATCATGATCATATGCAGCATATCCGTCATCATCAAATCTTTTGCGCTCCCGCGAACGGAGTCCGTCTGGCTGGAAATGCTGATCATACTGGGAGGAAGCTTATATTTCGGGATACGCAGCGTGGCGCTGGGGATTTACTCGGATGAAGTGGAGGTCCATGACCAGCGGAGCAAAATTTCGTTCAGCATGCGTACGGCGATATGGGGGCTTTTTATCGGTGTCGCACTTGCTCTTTTTTTCGGTATCCGCAGCGCGATCCTGTTTGGCAATGACAACAGTGCGACCGAGCTCAAATATTTCTTTAGCGTTTTTTTCGTTTCACTGATCATCTACATCCCGCTCTTTGTCGGGGGGAATTGGTTGATCCACTACGGCGCCAACAAGGTAAGCCAGAAAATGTCACAGAACGATCCATTCGACTCGTAGAAAGGGATATCAGGGGGACTGCCGCATGAAAAACATCAAATTGAAGATGGCCCGCGTCGAGAAGGATTTATCGCAGGAAGAACTGGCCCAGATCGTCGGTGTCTCCAGGCAGACCATCGGCCTGATCGAGCTGGGGAAATATAATCCGTCCCTCAGCCTGTGCGTTGCCATATGCAAGGCATTATCGCGTACTTTGAACGATCTGTTCTGGGAAGAGGATTAAGTGGCCAGCTCATGGCGCGGCGTTGAACCATCGAGCCGTAATCTCGACTATGTTAAGGAGGTGATTCCCACATTCAAAGCACGAAGCACATAGTGGCGGGCTTCTTTACACGTCCGTTCATTCAATTTAAAAATCATTCAACATCTTATAAGGAGTGATCCTCTATGCCACTACATAACGCTAGAAAAGCATTTACCGTGTTTTTGCTCACCGCTTCTATTGTAGGAACTTCCCTAATCCCTCACGGAGAAGCATATGCTTCTACCGCCGATTCCATCCAAGGCCAGGTTACAGAAGTTAAAACAGCCCGAACTTCGGATGAAAAGATTGCCGAGTGGGAGAATTGGGCCAAAGACCATGCGTACCGACTGGATACGATTCAACCCACCGACACGGCGGGCGGTCCAAATCAATATAAGGATCTGGCTATGCTAAAACCATTACTGCAAGATAAACGTTTCGTGTTTCTGGGGGAAAGCTCCCACGGGGTTGGCGAGTTCAATCTGGCTAAGACCCGTTTGATCCAGTTTCTGCATCAGGAGATGGGGTACAACGTTCTGGCCTTTGAGAGTGGTCTTGGTAATAGCTCCTTGGCTTACGGCCGGGCCGGACAGCAGAGCGCGGAACAAACGATGAAGGATTCAATCTTTGGCGTCTGGTGGTCCAAGGAGATATTGCCGTTGTTCGAATACATACAAACAGCACAACAGAGCAAGCAGCCGCTCGTGCTGACCGGTTTTGACATGCAGCTGCAGCATCCGCTGTTGGATGGACAATGGCTCCAGGATCAGGCCATGGCTAAGCGTCTAACGGAAGCTGAGAAAAAATTGTCAGACTACTCACTTGGTACGGATCTTGAAGCTTACCGCAAAGAGAAAAAGCAGCTGATTCAAATATATAAGGATGCTCTAAAATCCTTAAAAACGGAGGCAAACGAAGCTCATTTGAAAAAGCTCTATCCGGATAACCCCAAACTTTCCATGCTGCTTGAAAGAAGCTTGAACGACCGGATTCGGGTAGCCCAGGAATATGTGGAGCTCTCCATCAAGTCGACCCTCGGCATGGAAAGCGGGGATTATGCACCGTTCCTGGAATCGATGGAATGGCGGGATCAGGCGATGCATGACAATCTCATGTGGCTGGCAACCGAAGTATACCCGACGGAGAAATTCATCGTCTGGGGACATAACGACCACATCCGCAAATCCCAAACCGAGGTGATGGGTTCGCCATATCCGGTGACTTTAATGGGAGAAAAACTATCGGATGAAATGAAAAAATACAGTTACGTGCTTGGCCTGTATCCAGCCAGCGGACAAACCGCAGATAACATGGGGAATGTGCATGACGTTCTGCCGGCAGAGCCGGGATCCATCGAATCGATCCTGTCGGCCGCAGGCTCGCCGTATACCTTCGTTGACCTGCGTTACCAAAAGCGCGAGGCAGGGAACTCGTGGATGTTCGAGCCTCGTTTTGCCTATAGCTGGGGCATGATTCCAGAGAGCTTAATCGCCCGTGACCAATACGACGGTATTCTGCTGATCGATGACGTAAGCCCGCCGCAATATATGAGATCCTCCGCTTCATCCAAGGCTTCAGTGCCTGCCGAAGAATAAGGTGCTATCATTTTTCATTGTCATATAGGAGTTTAATAGGTTAACATGCCAAGCATCCCCTGATCGTCTGCTTCTAGAGCACATAAACTGTGAACTCTGGAGCGGACTAGTGCGGGGATGCTTCTTTTTCTTATTTTCTAGCATGTTATTTTATCGAGATGTTCCCCGAGGAGGTTTTGAGTTTCACCACATGCTGCCCGTCACCAGAGCGTCCTTCCGTTTTCCGGTTGCTCTCCTTCCTGTCCTCGAGCGGAACGGCAATGGACCGATGTCCGCTGCCGGATTGCAGCATCCATGTCGCATCAGGCGTTTCTTCATCGAGCTGTATGTTCACGTTTCCGCTCGTCGCCGATACCTCCACATCGTTGTTCAAACGGGTAAACGCAAGCGAGATATTCCCGCTTTTCCCTTTCACCTGGAGGCTGTGGTTTTGCAACCCGGTCCCCGTTACATGGCCAGAAGAGCCGTCAATCACGACCTGCCCTGCGTAATCCGCAGGAATTCTCACGCTGAGCTCCGGCATCCTGCCGATATTCAATATCCGAGTAATATCGTTATCTAAATGAATCTTCACCCGATTGTTTTCCTGATTAACAACGGCCCCTGCGGAACTGCTGTTTCTGAGCAGCGAAACTTCCAATGCTTCCACATCCGCTGTCTCCACGTATAATGGCGTACTGCCATGGTCGATCTCCAGCACTTCAACCTCCTCAAGCGTTACGCGTTGGAGTTGCTCTTCTTCTTCGGCCCTCGAACCGCATGCACTGAGCAAGAACATGCAGAGGATCCATAGGATTGCAGCTGGTGCATATCGTTCCATTACTTTTTCCACCCCTTTTCAACATTGAAGCCATTGTACAGGATGACGCAGCGTCACTTTCAAGCGATTTTTCAATACCGGTAAAAAACAGGAAAAAGACACCGCCTTGTGGCCGTGCCTCTCAATAGGTCAAGTTATGGATCCTATGGTTGTCCATCTTTGTTGTCGTACCACGATAATGTTGGACGGGTTGGAGGATATCCGTGCTGCTCCCTGAATTGCTTACGCACTTCGGTAAAGTCATGCCAGCTCTTCCCGCTCCCCGGATGATTGGCATGATATACGATGCAGCGAAACGCATCCTCCACGCAAGGATCCACCCAGAAACCGCTGCTCGCTTCCATCCGGTCCGTTAAAGCGGCAGCGTCTTCATCCTTGATATCTTCCAATGCGTAATACCCCAACTGGACTACGCGTTCAGCCACTTTCGGTCCGATCGAAGGAACCGTCTGAAACTGCGCCAGTCCCCGGATATATTGTGCGCGGCTATCCGAAACACCAAGCACGCCGGACAATAACTCGATATCCATATGCGCAATATCGCTGAGCTTCATTTTGTTTGACCGCAGCTTTGCTCGCTCTTTGCCGGTTAACGGCAGCTTCGGCGATTTTCCCGGTATTTGTCGCGGCATCCTTCCCCCTCCTGTTCTTAATCAGCACTCCTGACGTTTAATATAAATCGAACATACTCACTTCATAGCCCTGGGCTTTCAGATAATTGAACATTTGCGCCCGATGATGCTGGGCATGCGTGACGATTTCAATCAGCCACTTGGCTTGGGTTGAACCGTGCTCCAAGTAGAAGGGTTGGGTTGTCTTCTGCATAAATTCTTCATCTGTCAGCCCATTCATGTAGGATTTTACATCGGCAAGTCCCCTCGTCATCCAAGAGATCAGCTTGTCCTTGTCCACGCCGTCAGCGGCGATGCTTGCTTCCAGCTCCCGGATCTCCGCTTCGCTCTTCTCTTGCAGAATCAACAGGTCCGTCGCAGGCACCGAAACCAGATGATGTACGAGTTCCTGAAGCGATCTCATATTATGGGCCGGCCTGTAATCCCAATGCGCTTCTGAAATTTTGCCGATCAGATTCGAACTGGTACGAACGATAAGCTCCAGCTCCTCGAACAACAGCTGCTTCATTTCATGCAATTGACTCACGTTTCATCACTCCATTTTTTAGTTATACGAGGTCTTTTGGGTTCTACGGCAAGTATAGCGTATAATAGTGACAACTATTGTCATAGTCATCCAACGATTCGGAGCTGATCCTATGTCCAAATCCAAACGTCTCATTGATCTGATGATGACCGTTAACCGAATGCGAAAATTCACCGTAAGAGAACTGGCCGATCAATTCGGCGTGTCGTCTCGCACAATCTTGCGGGATCTGCAGGAGCTCAGCGAACTGGGGGTCCCCCTTTATTCCGAGGTAGGACCGCACGGCGGCTACCAGGTGCTGAAAGAACGGGTTCTTCCGCCGATCGCCTTCAGCGAGGAAGAAGCCGTCGCGATGTTTTTTGCCAGCCACGCCTTGCGTCACTATCTATTTCTTCCCTTTGAAGCCGAGTCCTCTACCGCACTTCAGAAATTTTATTATTACATGCCCGGGGATGTCCGCGACCGGATCGACCAGATGAAGAATCGGGTGGATTTTCTGACGCATACCAGACAGCAGAAGGCTGAATCTCTCGGGGCTCTGCTGGATGCCGCCGTCGACCAGCGGGTCGTTACGGTGTTGTACGAGAGCAGGGAAGGTTATGCCGCGCGAAGCATCCAGCCCGTGGGCATCTATGCAAGCAACGGCTTCTGGTATTGTCCCGCTTATTGTTTTCTGCGCGATGATTTCCGTCTGTTCCGCTGCGACCGCATGCAGTCCGTGGCTGAGGATGCAACCGGCATCGAGCCGCGGGATCACCGGCATATCCATCTGGGCAATTGGAGGGAATACGGGGCAGAGAAATCAGTCTATACCCGGATGGTCGTTGATCTGAGCCGGGAAGGCGTTCAGCGCTGCGAATCCGAATTGTGTCCTGTTCCCCATATTGACATGCAACCGGATGGTAGCGGACGGCTTGATCAGAACGTCCCTGCCAGCGAGCTTTTGTATTTTGCTAAATTTTTCCTCGGATTAGGAAATGAAGCCACGGTGAAGGAGCCGCAGGAGCTGGTGGATTGCATGAAGGGGATTCTGAAGAAGGTTATGGCGAAGTATGATTAGAGGTACCCAACATGACTTGTAAAGCATGCGTTTGACGAAAAGATCAACCCTTTGTTACAATCTCACCAATACTGAGGAAAAGGATGAGGACGATGGTTCGTCGCTTGATCAGGTTTAAGAATGTCGCTACTGTATTAAGCTTCTAAGTAAAAATGATCTATTCTACTTAGAAGCGAGGTATAAGAATGAAACAACATCGGTTCGAACACTGGTCCGAAATTAAGTATTTAAAGGATATTGTCACTAACCCAATGATTACAGTAGGAGAATACTCTTACTATTCCGGTTATTACGATTTTCATGATTTTGAAGATGGTTGCGTTAGATACCTTTGGGGGGATGAGAAATCCCGAAGGTTGTTTAATCCCATCGAAGAACATGGTTGGCATATAGATAAATTGATTATTGGCAATTACGTATGCATTGCAAGTGGTGTAGTTATATTGATGGGTGGAAATCACAATCATCATCCTGAGTGGATAACCGTGTATCCTTTTGTCGATCAGATTGAAACTTCTTACGCACCAAAAGGCGATACCATCATCGAAAGCGATGCCTGGATTGGAATGAATGCCATGATTATGCCAGGTGTGACCATTGGCGAAGGTGCTATTGTGGCGGCTGGTTCGGTTGTTGCAAAAGCTGTCCCGCCCTACAGTATCGTGGGCGGTAACCCTGCCAAAGAGATAAAGAAACGCTTTACGAATGGAGAAATTGAGAAGTTAAAGGAAATGCGATGGTTCGATTGGGAACGCGAGAAAGTTGAACGAGCCGCTCAGATCTTGTCCAGTTCTTCTGTAAATCAATTATATGACTTTTATCAAAAAGAAATAAAACCATACGTTTAAAACGTTACATTAGAAAAAAACGGATGCAGATATCCCTTCTTGAATTCAAGAAGGGATATTTTTTACGTGGTCTCTGCAGTTGCATTCATTACAACCTATGGACCCATTATTAGATATCCTAAAAAGGTGTAGATAAAATAAGAGAATAGCGCAAGCGCATTGCAGGTTATTAATAACAGGTCCTTGGCTGAATCGGTTACGTCATAGGAACGTATGGATAGCGCGATACCAAATGGCGGAATAACGACAGTGGACAGAAGTCCATAAAAGTAAAACCAGTGCCCGTCGCGGATAAACAAAATCTCTATAGTGAACAAGAGGATAGGCAGCACAAATGTCCACAATGAGATTTGCCGTACAACGGGAACTCTCCATTTCAATGGCATGTCTTCTCTCCCTCCTGTTCCATGATAAGGAAAAACCCAGATCGCAATCTGGGTTTTGGTTACATTTTCTATATTTTAACATCTAACAATCCCCTTGGTAAACTGAACGCCCTCCCTTGACGGTCTCCACTATGCAGAGGCACCCCTTGCGCTTCTCCAGCACTACGAAGTCGGCCTGTGCTCCTCTCATTAGGCCATAGGGTTCCGCTTGCCCCATCGCCTCGGCGGGCCGCATGGAAGCCATGTCCCAAGCTTCAGGAAACGTGCACAGCCCCGACTGAGCCAGCCGCCAAACCGCATCGGCAAGCATCATGGCCGAGCCTGCCAACAGCTCGGGCTTGCGGGCGAGATGCAATCGGCCTTCCGGCGTTAAGACAACATTTCCGCCGATATGGGTCTCGTATTCTCCTGGCGGCATCCCGCTTAAATAGACGGCATCGCTGACGAGCAGCGCTTTGGACGACTTGGCGCGGAGCATCACTTTGATGACCGAATCCGGCAGATGGTTCCCGTCCGCAATGATTCCTGCCCACAGCTGATCTTGCGCAAGCTGCTCCCATATATAATTCGGATGCCGCGGCAGCGTCAGATGTGCGCCATTGCCAAGATGAGTAGACATCGTGGCTCCTGCTTCCACGGCTTCCCGAATTTGCGCAGGCGTCGCAGCGGTGTGCCCGATCGATACGACGATTCCCGATTCGACGCATGACCGGATAAAACTCGCGGCATCGGGCCACTCCGGCGATAGGGTGACGATCCGAATCCGGTTCCCCGATGCCGCCTGCCATCTCGCAAACAATGCCCAGTCCGGCGCCTTGATATACCGGGAATCATGCGCTCCCCTTGGGCCTTCCTCCGGAGAAAGAAAAGGACCCTCCAAATGTATACCGCCAATAGTTGAACCGACCGCTTCAACCTCCAGGCAAGCCGCGTCGATAACCCGCAGCAATTCCTCGATCTCTTCGTCTCCGTTGGTAATGACGGTGGGGTAGTACAGCGTTACGCCTTTCTCCCATAAGCGCCGGGTTGCCTGAATGATCGTATCCGTTGTGAGCGGCAGCGAATTGAAATCATGTCCGTAACCGCCGTTAATCTGAAGATCGATCAAACCGGGAGCGATCCACGTCTCCTCTTCACCATCGTGAGGAAGTATCCGTTCTATCCGGCCGCCAGAGTCCCATTCTAGCCTTATTCGCTCCCCTGTTGCGTAATGACGGCCCATACGAACAAGTTCATGGCTATCCATTCCGGATTTCCCCGTACGACTCCCGGTCCACGTACAGCGTGCAATCAGAATGCTGCCGAAGAATGCTGGCAGGACAAGCCTCGCTTATATCGCCGTACAGCGTCCTTTGTACCGCCGCTTGCTTGCTTGCGCCCGGAACGACGCAGAACAGGTGGGCAGCCGACATTAAGGCCGGAATGGTAAGCGTAAGCGCGTATTTCGGAACCTCCTCCAAGCTCGGGAAACAGCCGTCATTCACCTGCTGTCGGCGACAATCCTCGTCCAGCTTCACCCGCTTTACCCATAACGGATCCGCAAAATCGGCAACGGGCGGATCGTTGAAGGCGATATGCCCGTTCTCGCCAATGCCGAGGACCACCATATCGATCGGCGCAGCGGTAATCAATCCGCTGTACCTGTCGCACTCCGCTTCAGGATCATTCAAACCGTCGATCAGATGCACCTCTCCTGGAGATACGAGATCAAACAGCCGCCGGGATAAAAAGTTCCCGAACCGCTGCGGGGCCGACTTGGGAAGCCCGATGTATTCGTCCATATGAAAAGCCGTGACTCGGCTCCAGTCTAATCCGTCCGATTGCACCAGCGCCGCCAGGCACTCATTCTGGGACGGGGCGGCTGCAAAGACGATACGAATGCGCTCTTTCTCGGCCAGCAGGCGCTGCATGGCTGCACGAATATCAGCGGCAGCCGCCTTCCCCATCGCCTCGCGCTGGTCATAAATGCGGACCTTCAGTTGATCCTGAACTTTTTCAAGCACAGGCTTTACGCTGCGCTGAGACATCATAAAGTCACCTCCATCCCCTACAACACCGGTGTTCCGGTCTGCAGTTCGATTTCCTTGCGCTGGCGGGAAGCCTCGTAGGTGCCGAGAATAATCTCCAGCGAATGCCTGCCGTCCTTCCCGGTGATAACAGGCTGTCGGCCTTCGCGAACGGCAAGCGCCATATCTCGAATTTGCAGGCGATGACCGTCCGGTATGACTTTAAATGGCTCGAACTCAGGCAGCTGAATCTGCTGGCCATCGATCTCAAGGGATACGATCGTATCCTCTTCAATGACGAGCACGCCCTTATCCCCATGGATGACCAGCCGCTGTCCTTTGCCGTCGCAGGCCGTGGTCGTGATCTCCAGCACGCCGAGCGCCCCGCTCGCAAATTCAAGCGCAGCGATAACGGTATCTTCGACCTCGATATTACGCAGCACGGCCTTGGCCTTTGCAGTCAAGGACGCAACAGGGCCTACGAGCCATTGCAGCATATCCACCGTATGGATTCCCTGATTCATCATCGCCCCGCCGCCATCCATGGCCCAGGTCCCGCGCCAGCCCGCACTGTCATAATAGGCCTGATCGCGGTACAGCATGACATAGGCCGAGCATAAACTGAGCTTCCCGAGCCGTCCTTCCTGAATGACCTGCCGGGCATACACGGCCTGCGGGGACATGCGCCTCGGAAAGACGGTTGCGAGCAGCACTCCGTTTTCCGCACACACCTCAATCATGCGCTCGACATCATCAAGCCGGATCGCCATCGGTTTCTCCACCAGCACATGCTTGCCCGCCCGGGCAACCATCGCCGTCTGTTCTGCATGCATGCCGCTTGGCGTGCAGATACAGACGACCTCCACATCCTCGCGTGCCAGCAGTTCTTCCAAGGTGTTGCAGATGTCTCCTCCGTACGTTTCGGTAAGCTTGACGGCTGATTCCCGTTTCGTATCGAATACGGCGGCAAGCTCAGCCTCCTCCGTATTCAAGATGCCCTCCGCATGAATATCCGCAATAATCCCGCAGCCGATCATACCGAATCGGACGGGCAGCTTTTCCTTTGTCATGTTGCCTACGCCTCCTCCACACGCTCTTTTTCAATGAAAGCCGTATACATTCCCTATTCCCGGATCAGGATCCGTGCTCCCTCATCGGCCATCACCGTAGACTCCGAGGCTTTGTAAATATCTTCATGCGTGATGATCCCCTCTTCCCCCTCCACCCGGTTCAGGAAATCCTGTGCAAGGGAGAGGGGCGGCGGTGTCAAAGGCAAAGAACGCAGCTCCTGATCGGTGATGACAAGCGCAACCTCATCACTCGATAATAAGGGATCGCCTTCCAGCCGAATTTCCGCAATGCCGTGCGTCCCCGTAATGAATATCCGGCCGTCTCCCCAAGTCCAGCTGCCGGCGGGCGTATGCCAGTCCGCGTACAGCTGTGCCGTGATCCCGCCATCCATGAATACCTGCACGCCGGCTGCGTCATAGAAGGTCGGGTATTCAGGCAGCATATGCTTCGCCAGATAACCGGATGCAGCCTCCACCTCCCGGCCCGTCAGCCATCGTAACAGGTCAAAATCGTGCACGAAGAGATCGTTAATGATGCCTCCGGATTGCGACTTGTCAAAATGCCAGGCTGGCCTCGATTCCGGATTCAGCCGATGCGGCTTACGCATCGAGATGTGGACGATGTCCCCTAACTCTCCCGCCCGGATCATCCGATGAATGGTATGCAGTGAAGGGCGGAAGCGCTCGGTCAGCATCATCCCTACCTCGATTCTTCCCCGCTCCAGAACGCCGCGCAGCCGGGTCAGTCCCGCCCGATCTGTCACGGCAGGCTTGTCGATCATGACGGGCTTGCCGTGCAGCTCGCACTGCTCAATGACATCCATCTTCTCATGGTTGATAGCCGCGCAGCCGATAACACTCACGCCTTCGTCGCTCAGCAGCGATCCCTGATCCCCTGTCAGTTCCAGACCGTACCGGTCGGCAAGAGTACGGGCCAGCGGCATATTATCCGGTTCGTATACGCCAGCGCATTCGTAGCCCAATGCCAGCATCTCCTCGATGAACATGCCGATGTGGGCATGCTGGCAGCCGATGATTCCAAATTTCCGCGCGTTCCCCGTCATCCGATCGACACCTCCACAGCCTGCAGCCACTCCTTGATGACCGACAGATCATAAGCAAGCCGTTCCTTCGGCGGATAGGGAGCTGCGCATTCCAGCGTAAGCCAACCCCCGTATCGGTATTCCCGAAGTCCCCTGAGCAGCCCGCCGTGATCCACTTCTCCTTCACCAAGGCGGCACTGCAGGAAGAACTCTTCCCCGTGACGGGTCAAATTCTTGAACGTTCCCGGGCCGCCCCCCTGCGCGATCCGCCGTTCATCCTTAATGTGCACATGGAACAAACGGCTTCCCAGCTGCCGGACCGACTCTTCCCCAAATTCCGTGTCGGTGATGTACATATTCCCTGCGTCATGAATCAGACCAACCTGGTCATCGCCGATCATATCCAGCAGTCGCAGAGCGCTATCAGTCGTCTCCACCAGGCTCTGGTTGTGAATCTCCAGCACGATCCGTTTTCCCGCAGCGCGGGCTTCCTCCGCGCATTTCCGAATCCAGAAGGCCGCTTTGGCATAATGATAATCCTCTGCCAGGAAGGCATTCGGCCCTCCCTGAAAGATCCGGATCATCCCCGCCTCCAACATTACGGCGCGTTCAAGCAGACCCATAAACTGATCGTAAGCCTCAGCGCATTCCGCATCTCCGCTTGTCGAGAAATGTCCCATATAACCTGCCAATGCAGGAATCTCCAAGCCATGGCCTTCCGCAACAGCCTTCATTTCGCGAACCCGCGGCAGCGAAGCTTCCGGAATTAAGTGCGGTTCGCGGCAGGCAATTTCGATTCCGTTAAAACCGAGCCCGGCCGCGATCGACATCGCTTCATGGATGCTGTAATCGATTAACGATCCGCTGAATGCCGCTATTTTCATCTTCTTTTTCATCCTTTCCATTACAGACATGGCCCCTTCCGGAGCCAACAGTAACGTTAGTAACGTTCCATTATTTAATCCCGGCCATATTGTGGTTCTGCACAAAATATTTCTCGGCAAACAGGAATACCAGCAGGATCGGAACCAGACTGACCAGTGCGGCTGCGATCATAAGCTGTTCATTGCCGGTCCACTGGCCGGACAAGGAGAGAATGCCGATGGGCAGCGTATACTTCTCGTTCGAGGTCAAATAGATGACAGGCGTCAGAATCTCGTTCCACTTGCCCATGAACGTAAAGATCGCCAGCGTCGCCAGCGTGGGCCTGGCCATCGGAATGAAGATCCGCAGATAAATCTGGAACGGATTGCAGCCCTCCATCTTGGCCGCTTCCTCATACTCTTTAGGTATATTCATGAAAGCCTGCCGCATGAGGAAAATCCCAAACGGCTGAGCCAGCCATTCGATAATCCATAGCGGCGTGAGCGTATCCAGCATGTTCAGCTTATTAAAAATGATAAAATGCGGGATGATGATGACCACCGCCGGAATCATCATCGTACCCAGCACCATCACGAACAGCGCACTTTTCAGCGGAAAGCGAAGTCTTGCGAACGCATAACCGACCATCGAGCAGGAGATCAGGGCGCCGATGACAGACAATGCGGCTACGAAGATGCTGTTCAGCGTGTAGCCGCCAATATTCCCAAGCTGAAACACCTGGGCGTAATTGGACCATTGGAATACTTCAGGGATCCAGCGGGGCGGAACCGTTGTATATTCCTTGTAGGTTTTCAATGAATTCATGAGTGCCGACAGAAACGGCACGATCATGATGAGCGAGCTGATCCCGATCAGCACGTATCCGATACTTTTTCCCAGCAGCTTTCTTCTCATTTGAGGCCACTCCTTCCTCCGATGCGGTTCCAAATCCCCGGTTCCATCTTGATCGCTTGATCAGTCATAATGCACCCACTTCTTTTGGGCCCGAAGCTGTATCAGCGTCAGCAGGAACAGGATCATAAACAGCACCCAGGCAATGGCGGAAGCATACCCCATCCTCATAAAGGTGAACCCTTCACGATATAAATACAGCATCATGACCAGGCTGGAGTTATTCGGACCTCCCGCCGAGCTGATGTCGCCCCTGCCAGTCAGCACGTAGATCTGTTCGAATGCCTGGAAGGTAGAGATGGTGCTCATGATGACAACCAGGAAGGTCGTAGGCGAGATCAATGGAACGGTAATATACCGGAATTTTCGCAGGGCTCCAGCACCGTCGATCTCCGCGGCTTCATACAAATCCCCGGGAACGCTCTGAAGTCCCGCCAGATAAATGACCATAATGTAGCCGATCCCTTTCCAGACCGCGATAAAGACAAGCAGCGGAATCGCCAGCTTCGGGTCCTGCAGCCAGCCTTGCCCTTCCAGCCCCAGCTTGGCAAGCAGCGTATTCGCCAAACCGAAGCGAGGGTTGAATACGGCGTCAGCAACATACAGGATGACGGTCCATGAGGAAATCACCGGGATAAAATGGGCCATCCGGAACCATTTAAGCCCTTTCAAACGCTGGTTTAGCGCGACGGCCAGCACCAAGGCCAGAAAGGTCTGGAGCGGCACGAACAGAACCGCAAAATACAAGGTATTCCACAGGGAACGCCAGAACATCGAATCCTCGGCCATGCGCCGGAAATTATCCAGTCCGCTCCACTCGGGCGGATTCAGCATATCGTAATCGGAGAAGCTGAAGTACAGGGATGCGGCGAGAGGCCCCGCCACAAAAATGATAAAGTGGAGAACATAGGGGGAGGCCATGAGCAGCCCCCATCTCCCCTCATGATCCCATTTCCGTTTTCGGGCGGGCTTTCCGTGCGGCATCGGATCGGCTTTGAGTGCTGCATTGTCGTTTAGCGTATTGTCCATTTCACTCCCGCCTTTCTTCCACCCTTGGTTTTATTTTTTATAGAAATCATCGAGGACCGCCTGAACGGCTGCGTCCGCTTCGCTTAAAGCCTGATCGATGGTTGCATCCCCCAGGAAGGCACGCTCCGCATGCTCGTTGAATTTGCCTACCCATTCTTCCCAGACCGCGTTATTGTCGAGCGTCTGCGCGAACTCCAGGCTATCCAGGAAAGCCTGGCGATTAGCCGGCTGCTCTCCCGCCTTGAGGAACACTTCGGATTCCGCAACGGATTTTTTCACGGGCACGGCTTCGCCAAGCTCCGTCCACTGCTTCTGCACATCGTCTTCCGTCGCCCAGTATTTAATCCACTCCCAGGCAGCTTCCGCTTTCTCGTCGCTTGACTTCTGATTAACCACCCACGAGTTGGCAATGACCGGGGACACCCGCTTGCCGTCAGGTCCCTTCGGCAGCAGCGTCACATCGTAATTCAGACCGGCTTCATTCGCTGCCTGCACCCGGGCATAGATGCCAATCCGCATGGCGGCCGATCCGCTTGGGAACACGGCGGTATTGCTCTGGAAGCTCTTCAGATCGACCGGATCCGTAATGATGCCGCGCTGCATGCCGTCGACCATCCATTCGAACGCCTGCTTGTTCTCAGGGGAATTGATGATCGAGTTCTCCGCTTTCTCGTCAAGGGTTCCGCCGCCGTAGGATTTCATCACGGAGAACCAGCCCTCGGTAATGCTGAAGAACGTAAGCCCGAACTGATTCACGCTGGCTGCGTCGAACCCGCTGTCCTCGGCCGTTTTTCCGCCGGCATCCACCGTCAGCTTGGCTGCCGATGATTTCAGATCCTCCCAGGTCCATTCATCCGAAGGATACGCTACGCCGGCCTTATCAAACAGCTCCTTGTTGTAAAACAGCACGCCGACCTGTATGCCCTGCGGCACGCCCCAATAGCGCCCGTCCGCATCCTTGTTGAAATCGAGGCCGTAGTACTCATCGGCTTTCAGATCCCTTGCAATCCAATCGGTCAGATCCTTGGCCGCGCCCCGCTGGGCGTATTTCATCACGTAGACGCCATCGGACAACCATACGTCCGGCGCCTGGCCGGCCGCGATCTGCGTATCCAGCTTCTGGTAGAACTGCCCGTAAGGCGCGCTCTGCGTCTTCACCGTAATGTTCGGATGCTGTTTCTCGAACTGCTCGATCAGCTCCTTCATCTTCGCATCGGAACTGTCACTGGAATAATACCCGAGCAGGATTTCTACCTTTTTCCCTTCATCGCCTCCGGTGCCGGGTGTGGCAGTGCCGGTCTTTCCTTCATCAGCATTGCCGCAACCGCTTACCATAACGGATATCAGCAATAAGGCCGTTAACCAGCTGTAAAACCCTTTTCTCTTTTTCACAAATCCTCGCCCCCTATTGTTTGAAATGGATTAATGCGATTGTAGTTGATAACGACCGAATGCGCCCATGTGCTTTCTTAGCCCACTTGTGATTTCTTGTTGCGGCATCATGGTTTTTTATTTACAACTTGTGTTTTTTTGCTACAATGTTCCTTACATTCCCTACTTCAATGCGAGGAAGGCGGAAGAGCGATGAACATCCAAGGCGTTTCCACCGGTAATCTGACCATTAATCAACGTTTATTCGTGCTGATCATCCTATTCATTGGCCTCCCCTTCTTTCTGCTCGGCAGCTTCTGGTACCAGTCGTCTACCGAAGCGATTGAACAGTTTGCCGCAGGCGCTAACAAGCGTATCATCGAGCAAACCAACGTCTCGCTGGATTCGTACATATCCAATCTGGAGAATTCCACCTATCCCTTTATCCACAACCCGCAGATCCAGCAATTTCTCTCGGCTGCCCAGCTTACTCCCTATGCCTACTTTCAGCTTGCCAAAAAAGTGGAGGACGACTTGTTTGCCCAGATGATTTACGGCAGGTCCGACATTATCGGAATCTCGCTCGTCGCCGAGAACAAAAGACAAATTACCGATTACGAAAGCGCTCCGGGACTGCTCGATATGAGTGAAATCCGCAAACGCAACCGATCCTATCAGGCGCAGCTGGATCAATTCAACGATTTTCAAATCATCGGCCTCAGCCGGGTAGGAAACACGCCAGCCCTTACCGTGGCCCGGAAGCTGTATGACAATTCGTCCTTTCTCTATAAGGGCTTATTGATTGTCGACCTCAATCTGAAGCAACTCGGAGCCATCTGCTCTAACGATTCACTGGGGGGCTTTGACGTCTGGATTATGGGCAAGGACGGGCAGATGATCTACCACCCGGATCCGAGCCGGGTCGGAACCCCAGTCGAACCGGGGCTGTTAACACGAATTCAAAACCGGGACTCCTCCTTCTTCCGGCATCAAGACACCGTTTCGGGCACCGAAAAGATGGTCCTGCATGAACGCTCGCAGATCACCGGCTGGACGGTTGTTGCCGACCTGCCGCTGAACAATCTCATCGGCGGTTTAATCACCCAGCGCAATTACTCGCTTGCGGCCGCAGCCGTTCTCATGATCATTGCATTGGCGCTTGTGGGCGGCTTCTCCTTGTCTTTAACAAGACCGCTCTCCATGCTGCAGAAGCTGATGGCCCGCGTTGAGCGGGGGGATTTTGTGCTTCCTACCAACGTGAACCGGTTCCGCAACAATGAAATGACCGCCGTGTTTCACAGCTTCTACAGCATGACGGGAGAGCTGAAGCGGCTGATCCGGGAGGTCCAGGATTCCCAGCTGAAGGAACGGGAGCTCATGATCAAGCAGAAGGAATCCGAGCTCCGCTCCATGCAGTCCCACATCAACCCGCATTTTTTGTACAATTCATTGGAGATTATTAATTCATATGCCATTGCGGACGATCATATGGAAATCAGCCGCATGACGAGGGCGCTGGCCCATATGTTTCGTTACAATATCGGTCATGCCGGATCCGTCGTTCCGCTGCGGGAGGAGATGACGCATGTCCAGTATTATCTCGACCTTCAAAGCGCCCGTTTCCGCAGGCTCCGGATCGATATGAACCTGAACGAACGGGACCTGAATCGTGTAAACGCCGTCAGGCTCACGCTGCAGCCGATTGTAGAGAATGTATTCATCCACGGATACCGAGGCAAGAAGCCAAGCTACCTTGGGATCAGCTCCCGTGCGGAGGCGAACTATTTTGCCATCATCATCCGGGACAAGGGGATTGGCATGACGGCGGAAACGCTGTGGCTAATCAGGCAAATCCTGCAAACCCGCGAGAAGCCGGGTGAAGGCATGCAACCAAACGACGGAGAGGAAACCACCAGCGGCATCGGCCTCTTGAACGTGCATCAAAGACTCCAGCTTACCTTCGGTGACGAGTATGGCCTGCAGCTTGTGGAATCCGTGCCCTTGGAAGGCACGATATTTGAAATCAGATTGCCGTACAGGACTAGCGAGGAGGGACACCATGTACCGGATCATGTTGATAGATGACGAATACGCCATTCATTTGAGTTTGCGAAAGCTTGTTGAGAGGTCGGGTCTTCACATTGTCGTCACCGGCGAAGCTGAGGACGGGGTTGAAGCGCTCCAAATGCTGGAGGATAGCCGGCCCGACATCATCGTCACCGATATTTGCATGCCTGAAATGGATGGACTGGAATTTATCCGCCGTGTCCGGGAATCCCATCCTCAGATGCATTTCATTATCCTGTCGGGCCATGACAATTTCGAATTCGCGCGTCAGGCCCTGCGCTATGGCGTTTCGGACTTCCTGCTGAAGCCCATCGACCCTGCCCAGTTCCAAACGACGCTGGAACGTGCCTGCAGGGAGCTGAATGAGCGGAAGGCGCGGTTCTCCCGGCAAACGGAATGGACGCTTGCGCAGCAGCGCCATAAGGCCAGGCTGGCTGAGCTGCTGTATTCTGCCGATGAACAGGGAGCGCTGGAACAAATTCGCGAGATCATGGCTCTTTTCAAGACGAGCGGGCCAGAAGAAGTCAGCATGTCACGGTACGCCCATATGCTGATGCAGGATCTGCTGACGGCTATGAAAGAACGCGGTTTGTCTCTTGCGATGGAGATTGGCGAGGATCAATGGCCACAGGGCGACGATCCCATTGCCTGCAGCCGTCAAATACAAGATAAGATCAAGGAAATGCTGGCGTTGATTAAGGGCTCCCGAAATTTAGGGTCTCGCCACAATATTCAGAAAGCCAAACGTTACATTGAAGAGAATTACGCGATGGAGGATTTGTCCTTGCAGGAGGTAGCTGATTCGGTGGGGATGTCGGTCACGTATTTAAGCCGTACCTTCAAGAGTGAAACGAATATGAACTTCGTAAAATACCTGGTGCAGGTACGCATGGAAAAAGCGAGGGAATTGCTGGCGGAGTCTGAGCTTTCCGCCCAGGAAACAGCCTACCGTGTCGGCTTCTCGGACTATGTCCATTTCAGCAAAACGTTCAAAAAATTTCATGGCCTCACCCCTTCTGCTTACCGTAAGCAGTGCAAGGCCATGAATGGAGAATAAATTCGCATGCACTTATTCGGATTGCACACCGTTCTTCCATGCTTTCGCCCTGGCAAGCAGCTGCTCAACGAACACATTCTTCTCATCGGAGTATCGGAGCAGGGTCCGGGTCCCTTGCGAAACGATCCGTCGTTTGATCTCGCTGTAACGCTCGGCTTCATCGGCATGTGCCCGCAGGTAATCCCTGATCATGATGTTATGATTCCAGATGTCGCCACGATATAACACAATATGAACGTTATAGGCAAAGCCGCCTCTTTTGCGGAGATATAAACGGCCTGGAATTCCGGCTTCTCCGAGATCCTCATAACCCATAGCAGTCAGTCTGGGGATGATTTCACTCGAATGCAGCGCATTCTCCACGCCCACCAGAATATCGATGATGGGTTTGGCTGTCATCCCCGGTACCGATGTGCTTCCAAAATGTTCGATGGCAGCCGTGAATGGACCAATCTCCCTGGTTAACGTCTGAAGTTCATCGCTAAACCGATCGGCCCACTGCTTGTCGTAGGACTCCAAATGAATGGCTTCGTCAATTGTCATAAAAGCTCCCCCTCCAAGTTTTGTAAGCATGTGCGATGAAGCCGGTTCGAGCCAACCCAACCTGTAAATGGGCTGGCCCAAAAACCCGAGGCACTGCTTCAGGTCATGTCATACATGACTCCATCATGCCTTTTATGGCGCCGGCCGGCAAGTGCCAATCTTCTATCGGTTCAGGACGAGAAGCATGCCTCAGTATCGGCTTTCGGCTGCAGGTGCTAGAACCTGGTCGGCATATCTGCCTGCCTCCGCCTGGAGCTCTTCATCGCTTACCTTCTCTACGTTATAGGTCGCAAAGGCCGGCAAATATCGAACTTTGCACCGGTTCAACGTAGCTTGAATCGGGCGCAGCAGCTCACTTACGGTATACCAATTGTCCCCGCCTGCCTGATATCCTTGTTCTAAGCCTGCTACCGTCGTGGCCACCATAAATTCCTTGCCCTTCAGATTGTTGCCTTCTGGTCCGAACGCCCAACCGAAGGTCAGAACGTCATCGAACCATTTCTTCAACAGGGGCGGGCAGCTGTACCAGTAAAACGGGAACTGGAACACTACCCGATCATACTGAAGAAGAAGCTGCTGCTCGCGCTCAATATCGATAATCCAATTCGGATACTCCTTGTAAAGATCCCGGATATCTACATTTCCATTCGCATACAGCCTGCTGTGCTGCATCAGCACTCGATTCGCACGCGAGTTGTCTAAATTCGGATGAACCACAATCACCATGATTTTCATATTCAGGTCTCTCCTGTCCCATTTGGTTTGTTTGACACCCCCATTATGTTTCGGATCCGTTTCGTTGAAAAGTACGCTCTTTTTATGTACTTAGTCGGTTTTAGCGTACCTATTCATCCCATGCATAGTACGATAAAACGTACTAAGTACGAAGAAGAATAGTACTGGGTTTAAATCGAATACTGTGCTACATTACTAACATCAAATGAACAAAGACCGATGACACACTTCCTATGGGAGATGAGAACATGAGAACAACCGATCATGAACGGCCTAACACCGACGGCATCCTGACAACGCTGCAATTAATCGGCGGCAAGTGGAAACCGCTGATTCTGTTTATACTGCTGCAGGACGGAACCAAACGGTTCGGGGAGCTCCGGCGTCTGCTTCCGGGCGTGACTCAAGGCATGCTCACGAATCAGCTGCGCGAACTGGAACAGGATGGGCTGGTCGTACGCAAGGTATATCAGGAGATTCCGCCCAAGGTGGAGTATTCCATCTCACAGCATGGAAAAAGCTTGGACAGCGTTCTGACCGACATGTGCACCTGGGGATTTCAACATCTGGATTATGTCGAGAAGGTCAACGGTCAGCCTAAAGAGAGTCACGAAAAAAACGCAGGCGGACTGTAAACGCAGGAAGCAAAACCCTTAATGCTCTTGCCGGGCACGGCTCGCCTATGCAAGCACATGCATCTACTCCCTGCTGTGTAAAACGGATCCAAGTCTGCTATATTTCTCAATTTGAGTTGGCATCTTTCCTCCTTCGCATTCTTCCAGCCGATCCTTCTGGGATCGGCTTCAATTGTTGCACCTCTCTATCCTGAAATTCGGACGACCGTTATTTGGAGAGCGATTGCCAAAAATATTCTCCTGGTATTGCATTTTATGTCGTATCGATATATATTTATATCGATACGACATATTTATGGAGGGGCTCATATGTATGAAATTTTTGTTCTGGGTGAATTGATGACCGGGGATAAACACGGCTATATGCTCCAAGAGATCCTTAAAAATGCAGGCGGGCCTTACCGTCAGATCAGTTCCGGAACGTTGTATCCGCTGCTCTCCCGAATGGTGGATAACGGGTGGATCCATCTTAGTCTTGACGAATCCGGCGGAGGCAAACGCCCCCGAAAAATCTACAGGATTACCGATTCCGGACGGAATAACTTTCTCGAGCTCATGGAGAAACCCCTGGAATACAACATGGATACGGAGCAGGTATTCCATTTCAAAATGGTCTATTTCCGGTATGTTCCGAAGAAGGTTCGACTCGACTGCCTCGAGCAATATTTAATTTATCTCGAAACTAACCTCCAGCATGTAACGGATTTCGAGGCGAAAATCACGTTCTACAAGCCCGAGCCAGCGAAACAGCGGCTTCAATTGCTGAGGGTGCTGGATCACCGGAAGCAGATGGGAATGACGAATATCGAGTGGGTCAAGAAAGAAATAACGGCCGTTAACTCCGAAGAAGAATAGCGTTCAAGCGTTTTTCACATTGGATATAAGGAGGGATACGAAGATGGAACGTTTATGGACGAAACCGTTTATTCAGATGACGGTCGGGATGCTGTTTCTGTTTACGGGCTTCTATCTGCTGCTGCCCACGCTTCCGCTGTATATCAAGCATTTAGGCGGCTCCGAGACCCAGGTGGGCTTGGCGGCCGGCGCGTTCACGCTGACGGCTGTGGTCTTTCGCCCGATGGTCGGGGGATTGGTGGATCGGTATGGCAGAAGAGCTTTTTACATTTGGGGTCTTATCTTCTTTGTTCTTTCGATGTATCTCTACGATTGGGTCGGCAGCATTCTGCTTCTGCTTGCACTGCGGATCCTGCACGGCGCGAGCTGGGCTTTTTCGACAACCTCTATCGGTACGGTCATTACGGATTTAATCCCGGCCTCCCGCCGCGGAGAAGGCATGGGCTGGTATGGAATGGCGATGACGGTTGCGATGGCCATCGGCCCGATGCTGGGCACATATATTGTCGGTGGATATTCCTTTCAGACCCTGTTTCTTGTCGCTACCGGGCTCTCTCTGATTGCCTTCATACTAGCCTACATGACCAGAGCACCTTATCAAGCCAAACCTTCGGCAGGCCGGATTCAGCTTGTCGAGAAATCCGTTCTCCCTGTCACGGTCGCCATCTTTTTTCTGGCTGTCGCTTACGGGGGAATTACAACCTTCCTCCCGCTGTTTGCCGAGTCCATCCGGGTCAATCCGGGAACCTTTTTCCTGGTGTACGCCGTCGCTCTTACCTTGATTCGGCCTTTTGCCGGAAAGCTGTCGGATCGTTTCGGCGAAGCGGCTGTCATCATTCCGTCCCTTATCGTAACAGCTGGCGCTCTGATCGTCTTAAGCCTGTCGAGCGGATTGCCCGGACTCATTATCGCCGCTATTCTGTACGGCATCGGCTTCGGCTCGGCCCAGCCCGCTCTTCAAGCAGCCACCCTGCGCATTGCTCCCGAAGATCGGAGAGGCGCAGCCAACGCCTCCTTCATGACCGCATTCGATTTCGGCATCGGGCTTGGCGCGATCCTGCTGGGCCTGGTCTCCGAGCGTATCGGCTATGCATATTTGTTCGCGGTTACGGCAGTATCGGTTGTCGTATCCCTGGTCATATTCACGATCTTTGTAAGAAGACTGCTTACGTCTGGCGTTGCAGACAAAGAGTGAAGACTATCCGTTTTCCGGCAAACACGCCCCGGACCGAAACCGCCGCATAAGAGCGTTCTGTCTGCTCGAAAGCCGTTCCGCGGGGGATGACCGAGCTTCCGAGCCTCCGAATTTCCGAGCCTCCAAGCCCACCAGCCTCCGAGGTTCCGTACTTCCGCCGTTCCGGACTTCCGAGCCTCCAGACTTCGTAACCTTCGCGCCCGCTTCCGAATAGGCTAACGTATCTGATGGTTAGATTGGAGCGATGGTACGCATGGCGCAATATGTACCGCCGGTGAGCATCCATACCCTCACGCATACGGCACCCGGTCTCGTGATTCATTATCCGCAGGTATACGGCCTCATGAATCCTGGAGCAGAAGAAGCCATCAACCGGGCCATTATTGTTCAAATCCAGGATATGCAGCGTGAACAGCAGCAAGTTCAGACCGGCACCAACCCGCAAACGACGGGCACTTTTGAAATCAAAACGAATGAACGAGGCATCCTTAGCCTCGTGCTGACCAACTACACCTACTCCCAACCTATGGCACATGGACATACGGTAACGAAAGGCCTGACCTTTTCCACGGCCACCGGTAAATCCTACGCCTTATCCGACCTGTTCCGTGCGGGCGCCGGCTATCAAGCCGTTTTGGCCGCCGAAGTGAATCGTCAGATCAAGGAACGCGGCATTCCCGTGCTGGAGAGCGGTCCGGTCACCGTTTCGCCGAATCAGGACTTCTATTTGGCAGATAAATCACTGGTCATCTTCTATCCGCTATATGCCATCACGCCGTACTATGTCGGCTTTCCGATGTTCCCGATATCGGTATATGACCTCTTGGGCATGGCGCCCGAGAACGGATTGTTATCGGATCTTGCCGCGGACGTGGCGTAGAGAACTGCATCGTGTTCAGGTGACATACAGAAAAAAACAAACCCGAATTCCTGGTGCCATACCAGCGTTTCGGGTTTGTTTATTATCATCGCATGAGCCAGCTACGACGGTTACACCATGATTTTGCAAATATCGTTCGTGAATTCCACCGGATCGGCAATCGGCAAGCCTTCGATCAACAGCGCTTGATTGTACAGGAGATTCGTGTAGAGCTTCAGCTTATCTTGATCCGCTTGCTGTGCCTTCAGCGATTTGAACACCTCATGGTTCGTGTTAATCTCCAGCACCTTGTCGGCTTGGATATCCTGTCCGTTCGGCATCGCCTTCAAGATCTTCTCCATCTCAATCGAGACATCGCCCTCCGTGGACAGGCATACCGGATGGGATTTCAGTCGTTTGGAGGCTTTAACGGATTTCACCTTGCCGGCCAAGAGGCTGCCCATAGCTTCAAAGAGCTCCTTATTGTCGTTCTCTTCAGCTTCATTCTCCTGTTTGTCCGTCTCGGAATCGAGGCCAAGATCGCCGCTGGATACCGACTTGAATTCCTTCTCCTTGTATTTCATGAGCATCTTGATCGCAAACTCATCGACATCGTCGGTGAAGTACAGAATTTCATAACCTTTGTCGAGCACCATTTCCGTCTGCGGAAGCTTCTCGATCCGGTCGATGGAATCACCGGAAGCATAATAGATATACTTCTGATCCTCCGGCATCCTCGATACGTACTCATCCAGGGAGACCAGCTTCTTCTCCTTGGAGGAAGTGAACAGCAGCAGATCTTGAAGATCTTCCTTGTTCATGCCGTAATCGTTGTAGACGCCGAATTTCAGTCCTCTGCCGAAGGATGCGAAGAACTTCTCGTAATTCTCCCGCTCGTCCTTCATCATGCCTTGCAGCGCGCTTTTCACTTTGCTCTTGATGTTCTTGGCAATCAGCGTCAGCTGACGGTCATGCTGGAGCATCTCGCGTGAGATGTTCAGCGACAGATCCTCGGAATCGACCATCCCTTTCACGAAGCTGAAATAGTCCGGCAGCAGGTCGCCGCATTTGTCCATGATCAGGACGCCGTTGGAATAGAGCTCAAGCCCTTTCTCGTATTCCTTGGTGTAATAATCGAACGGCGTATTCTCGGGAATGAACAGAATCGCGTTATATACGACGGCACCGTCCGCTTTGACATGAATGTGTTTGAGCGGTTTATCGAAGCCGTACCGTTTCTCGTTGTAGAAATTCACGTAATCTTCGTCCGTCAGCTCGCCTTTGTTCTTGCGCCAGATCGGCACCATGCTGTTGATGGTCTGCTCTTCCTGGACTTCCTCGAACTCATTTTCGGCATCAGCCTTCGGACGCTGCGTTTTCACGTCCATCTTGATCGGATAACGGATGAAGTCCGAGTACTTCTTGATGATCGCTCTTAAGCGGTATTCTTCCAAATACTCGTCATACTGATCATCTTCCGTGTTCTCTTTGATCTTCAGAACGATCTCGGTTCCGACGGAATCCTTATCGGCCGGCGTAATGGTGTATCCATCCGCGCCTTCGGATTCCCACTTGAACGCTTCATCGCTGCCCAATGCACGGCTCGTCACGGTAACGACATCGGCAACCATGAAGGCGGAATAGAAACCTACGCCGAATTGGCCGATGATATTGTGGCCGTCCTTCGCTTCGTTCTCACTCTTGAATGCAAGGGAACCGCTCTTGGCGATGATGCCGAGGTTGTTCTCGAGGTCTTCCTTTGTCATTCCGATCCCCGTATCGGTAATGGTCAGCGTACGGTTTGCTTTATCTGCGGTAATCTTAACGTAGTATTCTTCTTTATTAAAGGTCAAATTGTCGTCGGTCAGCGCTTTATAGTAAATCTTGTCGATCGCGTCGCTGGCATTTGAAATCAGCTCACGCAGAAAAATTTCGCGCTGCGTATAGATGGAGTTAATCATCATCTCGAGCAGCCGTTTGGACTCAGCTTTAAACTGTTTTTTCGCCATGAAAAAATCTCCCTTCCAATCTGAACGAGGTTTCATTTAGCACTCTTTACAGCAGAGTGCTAACACTTCTTCTATTTAAACATGTACCAATTTTTGATGTCAATATGTTTAAAGACTTTCCATCGAACAAATACGGATTCAGCCTGCAGCAGTGAAGCAGACACCGTAAGATGAATTTGAAAGAGCCTGCTGCAATCGGCAAAAAGGCCGCCTAAAGGGGATTTCCCTCTTAGACGGCCTTTCACATTCATGGCTCGATACCGCTGTTTATTCTCTTGGATAAGACAGGGCGAATCCACCATACGTAATACAGGCCGCATAGGAGCAGCACGCCGGCCGTGGCCAGAAAGGGAAGCCGATAATCCTGCCGGGCCAGGATCAGTCCGGCAACAAAGGTTGCCCCGGACGAGCCTAAACTTCGGAATACCGACCTCATGCCGGCGTACAGATTCCGTTCCTTTTCATTAAAGGCCGACATCAGCAGACTGTCCAGCAGATTGGAGAGCATGGTCACGCCGCCGCCCCGCAGTAGAAACAGCCCGATAAACAGCCATACGGGGAGAATCATGTATAGAGCGGCAAACAGCAAAATATTAACGATAAATACCGAGATAATGGCCGTGTTATAACCGAACCGCTCCATGACGTACGGCGTCATCAACGAGCATATAAACAGCAGGATCGCGCCAATGGCCAGAATCAGGGATACCTGGTCGTCCATCCAATCCAGGCGGAACTTCACGATGACGTTCAGGAATGAGCCGGTCATGGCGATACAGCCGCCGAGCAGCGCCGTAAACACGGCGAACAGCCACAAGGTCCCGGAAGATAGAGGTCCCATTAGCCTGGAGATGCCTCTCGAAGGTGAAACTGCTGCCGCCGCTGCCTCCTCTGAAGCCTTGTTCTCGGCAGGCAGCCAGAACGCCCGGATGACGCCGTGAAGCACAAGCACCAGCCCGGTCAGCAGAAGCGACACTTCATAACCTCTGCTTCCTTCGAGCCCCTTCGAAATATATCCTGCTGCCAGCGTTCCGAGACCCGTAAAAGCCGTAAAGACGGCAAACATCAAGGAAAATGCACGGGCTTCCTCCTTACGGGAACGGCAATAATGGAAGAGAAGCTGGATCTCCGTCGTCTCCACCAGCGTCAAGCCGGCAGACACCAATATTTGAGCGGCATAGAACCACAGCAATTCATCGCTGACGGCAAACAGCACATTGCCCGCGGCAATAAAGAATACGCCGGTAACCAGCAGTTTTTTTCTTCCGGTCCGGTTAGCGAGCAGGGATACCGGAATGGCGAGAACGCCCATGATCAGTATGCCCATCGATACCAACGCGCCGATCTCGTCCTCCCTTAGCCCCCGGAAGAGCAGATGCAGATTCAGGACGAGTGTATAGAGACCGATTCCGATGCCGTAGAAGGCCTCGCTTATCAGGAACCGGCGCACCCCCGTAGACAGCTGCAGCAGGTCTTTGATGTAAATGGACATGTTATTCCCCTTCTCCAGAAAATCCGAAAACGATCTGAAATGAAATCAGTCGGTTACTTGTATAATTCCGCTTCCGAGCGCATCCGCCGGCTCAGCCGTACCGGGTCGGTATCCTCGGCAGCGTGAGCCATCAGCAGAATGCGGAACGAGAACGGCTCCGGCTTGATTGAGTGCTCGGGAGCCTGTGCCGGACCGCAGCTGTTGCTGCCAAGCCCGTTCTGCCGGTAATCCAGGTTCAGCGTAATGAAACTGCGCGGAACAAGATCGCTGGCATGCGCCGCAGCCTCGACATCCTGATCGGTGTACCGGCTCGCACTGAAGTTCAGGGCGGGCTCGCCAACGGCGAGAAGCCCCATTCCCGCGCCATCCGCAAGCGAGATCCAGCGGACATCCGATCGGTTCCCATTCTCCTGCGGATAAATATAAGGCGTAAACAAGCCGTCCACGGTGCTGCGGTATTCCCCGAACCGTCCCGCTTCCAGACTGTCCGGGTAGCTTTCCCCAGGTCCTCTGCCGTACCACCGGACATGTTCCATGTCGTCCGCGACCTGCATTTGCAATCCGATTTTCGGCAGCATGGCAGGCGGCGTGCCGATCGGCTCTCCCTTCACGTCCATGATCATCAGACCGCTGGAGGTGATCATATAGGTCGTTTCGCAGCGGAAGCCCCAGTCATATACCGGCGGGGCAATGCGGGAAACCCGCCGTACCTCAACGCATTCCTGGTCTAATCGCTTCCATTCGAAATGATCGATCCGTTCAGAGAGCCGGTCCAGATGGGCCTTGCGCCAATCCGGGAGCACGTACATATCGTTATCGATCGGCGGACGCCAGAAGTTCAGCGCGGGACCGCCAAGCATGATTCTTTTGCCATGCAGGGATAAGCCTTGGAAGCCTGAACGGAGAGCGCTGAGTGATAACTGAAAGCTTCCATTCCCCACTTGAAGGCTATGCTTCTCCTCGCTAATCTGCAAGGGGCCCCGCCGCAGGGCAGCCGTTGACTCGAATTCTGGCTTGGACGATTCCCGCAGCAGAAGCTGGGACCACGCCACCTCATGTCCCCGTTCCGCCCAGCGGCAGTCCGCAGCCAGCGAGAGGGATACCTCAAGCCACAGCTCGGCATAAGGACTCACGCCTATTGTCGCCTGCTCCAAAACCTTCGAGAGGCTAAGCTCTGCACTTGTGCCTGCTTCGATGCGGGGAAGCTCCAGCGCTCCGCTGTGGACAAGCTGCCCGTCGGACAATACCCGGTAATGAGCCTGCAAATGATCCAGCAAAATGAAATCATAACGGTTCATGATATGAAGCACACCGTGACTTCCCATCGTCATACGGACCGGTTCTATAACCTTTTTGTATTCCAGAAGCCCGGGTGAAGGCGTCCGGTCCGGACGAACCAAACCGTCAATGACAAAATTGCCGTTGTTCGGCACATCGCCGTAATCGCCGCCGTATGCATAATCCTTCTTGCCGTCCGGAGTCCTTCTGCTCAGCCCGTGATCGATCCATTCCCATACGAAACCGCCCGCCAGGCGGGGATACGCTTCAAAGGTATCAAAGTAGGGGCGCAGTCCGCCGGGCCCGTTGCCCATCGCGTGCGCGAATTCGCACAGAATATGCGGCTTGGGATGGTCGGTCATCTTGCCGAAGCCTTCCATCTTCTCAACGGAGGAATACATCGTGCTCACTACATCGCACACCTCGGCTTCGCGGTCCTCTTCGTAATGGATCAGCCTCGTGGGATCATTCTCCCGGCACCAGTCCGCCATTGCGCGGAAATTGCAGCCGAAGCCGGATTCGTTGCCGAGGGACCAGAACAGCACGGACGGATGGTTTTTGTCCCGCTCCACCATCCGACGGACGCGGTCCACGTACGCTTCCTTCCACTCGGGATCGTCGCTCAGGCGGGAAATGTTGCCGAGCGGCTCGAAGCCGTGGGTCTCCAGATCCGTCTCTTCCATCACGTACAGCCCATACACGTCGCACAGCTCGTAGAACCGCGGATCATTCGGATAATGCGCCGTCCGTACGGCGTTGATGTTGTGCTGCTTCATCAAGCGGATGTCCTCCCGCATCGTGGACAAGGTGACGGTTCGGCCCGTATCCGGATGATGGTCATGGCGGTTGACCCCTTTCAGCAGGATCGCCCTGCCATTAACGAGGAGCTGCCCGTCCTTTACTTCGATGGTGCGGAAGCCCACGCGCTGCGCCAAAATCTCCAGCGTCTCCCCCTGAGCATCCCGCAGGGTGATCACCAGATGGTACAGTGCCGGTGACTCGGCACTCCATAAATCCGGCCCGGCTACCTCTATGGCAAAGTCCTCCACGGCGGAGTGCCCGACGTCTTTCCCGATTGATCCCACTTCCGCTCCGTCTCCATTCAACAGCCGCAACTGGGCGGAGCCGTGCTCTCTTCCTCCCAGTTCCAAACGTACGTTCAGCTTGGCGTTCAGATACTCCTCATCCAGCTCGGTCGTTACGCGGAAGTCGTTGATGCGAAGCGCTGACGGCTCGGCCACCAGATACACATCCCGGAAAATGCCGCTCATCCACCACATGTCCTGGTCTTCCAGATAGCTTCCATCCGACCACTGGTATACCCGGACGGACATCCTGTTTACCCCAGGCTTTAAATAAGGCGTCAGATCGAATTCCGAGGTCAGCCGACTGCCTTGGCTGTAACCGATAAACGACCCGTTCAGCCACACATGAAACGCGCTGTCCACCCCGTCGAATTTAACGCAAATCTTTCTGCCGTCCCAATGTTCCGGAAGCTCGAAATCGCGTACGTAACTTCCGGTCGGATTCGCATTTGGCACATGCGGCGGATCCACAGGAAACGGATAGTACAGGTCCGTGTAATGCGGATGCCCGTAGCCCTGCAGCTGCCAGTGCCCCGGAACGGGAAGGTCATCCCAGGCCGATACATCGTAATCCTCTTGATAAAATGCTTCAGGAGCGCTCTCCGGCTCCTCGGCATAGTGGAATTTCCACACCCCGTTCAGCGATTGGTACCAGGCCGAGCTGCCTCTGTCATAACTGAGCGCTCCGTCCTCATCCGCGAACGGAATGAAATAGGCCCGGCTCTTCGCCCGGTTCCGTTCCAGCACGCTCAGGTTATCCCAGTCGCGGCCGATATGACGGTCTTTCATCATGTCTCTCCATCCTTTCCCAAGCGGTCTAAGCTTCTAGTTGTCGTTCAAAAGGTCAACTGTCCATGACTTTTTGAACACGCACTTCTATGTTTGGATATTGCATCATGCAACATATCGATCTTGGATGCCTATTATCAACCGGCACCGTTTATCCCTTGATCCCCGTCGTGGCAATGCCGCCAACGATAAAACGCTGCGCGAAGAAAAAGACGGCCAGCGGCGGAATCGAGATCAGGCAGGTGATCGCCATGATGGATTGCATATCGACGCCGTGCATGCCCTTGAATTGGGATAACCCCAGCGTCAGCGTATATTTTGTCTGATCGTTCAGGAAGATGAGCGGACCCAGATAATCGTTCCAGCAGCTCATCATATGGAACACGGCCACCAGAATGAGCGAGGGTCCCATCAGCGGCACGATGATCCGCAGCAGAACCGTCATTTTGCCCGCCCCGTCAATCGTTGCCGCTTCATCCAGCTCCTTCGGCAAGGTCATGATGAACTGGCGCAGCAGAAAAATAAAGTAGGCGGAACCGAACCAGGACGGAACAATCAGCGGTTTGAGCGTATTGATCCAGCCCAGGTAGTTGAATTCCATATACTGCGGAATCATGGTCACTTCCCACGGAATCATCATGGTGGCAAGCACGATCAGAAACAGCGCATCCCGCCCCTTGAACTGAAACCGGGCGAACCCGTACGCCACCAGCGTGCACGATATGAGCTGACCGAGCGTCGACAGCAGTGTCACAATCACCGTATTTTTCAAAAACAGGTTAAACGGCTGAATGCTCCAGGCTTCCGCAAAGTTGCTGAATCTCCACACGGAAGGAAACCATTTTGGAGGAAACAGATACAGCTCCTGCTGCGACTTCAGCGCTGTTGTGATAGCCCAGAAGAGCGGAGCAATGAACAACAGCGAGCACAAGATGAGCAGTGTGTAAGTAATTACTTTTTTCATGCGGAACGCCCCTCTCTGCCGGCAGGCACGCCTGCTTTGGCACGCTTCGGCTTCGGCTTCGCCTTCTCCTTCTTCATCTCGCCCTCATAGAACACCCAGGCCTCCGAGGACTTAAACACAAGAAACGTCAGCGTTAGCACGATCAGGAACATGAACCAGGCGTTGGCTGCGGAATAACCCATCTTGAAGTACTTGAACGCATTCTCGTACATGTACATCGCATAGAAAAACGTCGACTTCAGCGGGCCCCCGCCCGTAAGCAGAAGCGCCAGCGTCAGCTGCTGGAAGGCAGCAATGATGGACGTAATCAGGTTAAACAGCAGGGTCGGCGTGATCATCGGGATGGTCACATTGAAGAACTGCCTGATCTTGCCCGCTCCATCTATCGAGGCCGACTCATACAGGTCCTTCGGAATGCCTTTGAGACCCGCCAGAAAAATAAGCATCATCGAGCCCTGTCCCCACAGGCTTGCAATGACCATGGCGACCAGGGACCACTTCATATCGTTCAGCCAATCCGGCCCTTCGATGCCGACAAGCGATAAGAAAAAATTCAGGATCCCGTAATCCCCGCTGTACACCCAGGACCAGATCATGGCGAGGGCTACGCCGGAAATGACAGACGGCAGGTAGAAGGCAGTGCGGAAGAACGCGCTCCCTTTTACCTTCTGATTGAGCAGCATGGCGAGTCCCAGAGCCACGATGATGTTCAGCGGCACGAACAAAGCCGCGAATTTTAACGTAACCAGCAGCGATTTCCAGAACAGCGGATCGTTCGAGAACATCTCCACATAGTTGTCGATGCCGACAAAGGTCACCTGGCCAACGATCGGCCAATCAAAAAACGAAATGACGAGGGAAAACAGCAGCGGACCAAGCGTAAAAACGAGGAATCCGAATATCCATGGAAAAATGAAGAGGTAGGGCACGGCCCCACCCCATCGTTTTGGTCCAAGTCGCTTCGGGGCCGCTGTCTGCTGTTGTGAGTAAGGTGCATGAGTGTGGGCCATTTTCGCGAACCTTCTTTCTTCGTTTATTTCAAATAGCGTTCGCTATCCTTCACCGCCTGGTTCAGAACCTCCTGCGCATCGCTGCCGAACATGGCGGATTCCACGGCTGCCGACAGCTGGCGGTTGACTTCGTTCCATTTCGGATTCAGCAGGAAGGCCGGCGTATTGTCCGAACGCTCCAGCATCGTGTAATACGGCTTGTAGAGCGGATCCTGGTCCTTCTTCAGCTCGTTGACCACGCTGACCCGGACCGGCAAATCGGCCACGCGCATTTTGATCGCTTCATCCGATACATAGAACTTAATGAATTCCCACGCCAGATCCTTGTTCTTGGAATCCTTCGCTATGGATAGCGCGGATTCGGCCAACACGCCCTTCACAGGTTTGCCCTCGAAGGCCGGCATCTCCACCGTACCCACATCGATTCCGGCTTCCCTGAAGGATTCCAGCGGCCAGATACCGCTCTCCCACATGGCAATTTTGCCGGCCTTGAAAATATCCTCACCGCTCTGCTGCCCTTTGCCTCCAGTCAGGACGGCTGAGCCGTTCTTCAGCATATCGCCCAGCATCTGAATGGCTTCCGCCGTTTCCTTGCTGTTCATGTACCCTTCAATCGTTGTCCCGTCCTCCGAAATAAAGGAACCGCCGTTGCTCCATACGAACCCTTGAAGGTCATACGTATCATTCTCGGCCCGAACGCCGAAGCCGTACTGCTTCTTGGATTTATCCGTCAGCTTCTGGGCGATTTCCTGGAATTCCGTCCATGTCCATCCATCGCTCGGGTAGGCAATGCCCGCATCGTCGAACATCTTCTTGTTGTAGTACACCACCCGGGTCGTAAAGCCCGCCGGGATTCCATACAGCTGATTATCAATCTTGCCGTAGTTAAACAATCCTTGGTAAAAATCATCGATATTCAAGTCCTCATCCTTGGACGCGTAGGAATCCAGCGGCTCCAGGGACTGGTGATACGTCGGAAAATCCCACATGTACATCACGTCCGGCGGATTGGCTGCGCCAAATCCCGCGGCCAGCTTCTGATCGAAGCCGTCGGCATAGGCCTCCACCTGTACCTTGGTTCCTGGATGCGACTCCTCGAACTTCTTGGCGATCTCTTGTTCAATTTTCAGCGCATCTCCGGTATCCCAGGTCGCGAAGCGAAGCGTCGTTGCCGCGCCCGATGAATTGCCGTCCGGCTCCTTTGATGCCCCAGTCCCGCCGCTGCCGCCGCATGCGGCCAGCAAGGATGCCATTAACGTCATCACCGAAACCAACGCGATCCATGACATTTTCTTTTTCATATTGTCAGCTCCCCTAAAGTATTGAGTTGATATGAATTGAACCGCTTTCATCATAACTCGGATGAAAGCGGTTCAAAACGTGCGCTGATTCGCAGATGATCGTATTTTTGTTCGAACTTGCATAGACGGGTGTTCATTTGTTTACGATGGCTCCCCTTTTTGTTCGGCACGGTATTGGCTTGGCGTCTGACCCGTGCAGCGTTTGAACCATTTGCTGAAATATTTGCTGTCGCCAAGCCCGGTCTTCTCGGCGATCTCCTGCATCGTTAAGGAGGTTTCGCGCAGCAGGCCATAGGCGAGACGGAGCTTGCGCTTATATTGGAATGTGATGAAGCTGTCGCCAACCGTTTTCTTGAACAGGATCGAAAAATGGCTGCGGCTCAGCCCCACCTGCTGGGCCAGCTCCGCTGCCGACCACTCGTCCGCGGGATGTTCGTGCAGCAGATGAACCGCCTGCAGGATCGGCTCCGGCCAATGCTCGCCGCTCAGACCATACACCCGTTCCAGTTCGGCTTCCTTGTGCAAGGATTGAAAGGCTGCCTGCACATCCATTGAATCGTGAAGACATTCCCGCGAATTCCATATGAGCTTCCCGCACCGGCTCTTGATCTCCACCAGCAGGCTGTCTGCCGCTCCCTTAAACTCCTCCGGTATAACCCAGTAACAGCTGTCCGCGCCGTAAGGAATCAGCTTGCTGCTGCGTAAACCCGGCTCATCGGTGCCCTGCTCCTGCAGCAGGTGCTCCCAATTGCTGCTGCAGCCCGCCGTTTTGATCAGATGCAGCGAGATGGGCTTGCCCTCTCCCAGCCCGACGCGGCTGCAAAGCTTTCGGAGTTCTCCAGGGAAACGGTCACTGTGCCCGTTGAGCCAAGCAAAAAGGTGAGCAGAAACCTGCTCTTCCAACTCGTACCCGTGGGCCGGCGCATCGGACAGCTCACGCTGGAATTTCCCCAGCATCGCTTCGAGCTCTTCGTCCTCGAAGGCGGTTTTCAGCAGATATCCCGAAGCGCCGAGCCGCATCCCCTCTTGGGCATATTCGAAATCCCGGTGACAGCTGAGCAGAATGATCCGGGTTTCCGGTGCAACCTCCTTCACCTTGCGCGACAGCTCGATCCCATCCATCTCCGGCATGACGATATCCGTAATGACCACTTGCGGACGAAACTCCAGAAAAGCCTCCCAGGCCGCCTGACCATTGGGGCTGTCTGCCACAACCTCCATCCCGAACCGGTCCCATGGGACCGTGGAGCGGAGTCCCTTCCGCACAATGCTCTCATCGTCGGCAATCATCACCCTAATGTTCCCTGCTTTCATCATCGCAAGACTCCTCCTTTTTCGGCCAGCGTATAGTAATCGTTGTTCCTTCCCCCTTAACCGAATGCACCTTGAGTCCGTACAGAGGACCAAAATGCAGCTTGAATTTCTGATCGGCGTTCCGCACGCCAAGCCCGCCGCGTCCCTTCCGCTTCATCTCCGGCGAGAATAACTGTGCGAGTTTCTCCTCTCTGATGCCGGCTCCGTTATCGCGAAGCGTAAGCACCAGCTCATCGTGATCCTCCTCGACCTTGACATGGATCTCTCCCTGACCATCGGTGAAAGCATGGAAAAAAATATTTTCGAACAGCGGCTGAAGCGTCATCCGTGGAATCAAATAAGGCAGCAGCGCCTCATCGCAATCCAGCTCATAACGGAACACTTCGCCGTACCGGATCTCCTGGATTTTCAGAAAGTGACCGATCATGCGCAGCTCCCTGTTCAGCGTGACGAGCTCCTGTGAAATATCCAAATTCCCCTCCAGCACCATCGTCAGATGATACAGCATCTGACGGATGTCTTCCGCGCCTTCCAGCCTGGCTTTCCACTGGATGGAGTTGAGTGTGTTAAACAGGAGATGGGGATTGATCTGATAATGGAATGCGCGCAGCTCCGCCTCTTTTTTCAGCCGCTCGCTCTGCTCCACTTCGCCAATCAGTGTCTGTACGCCCGTAACCATCCGGTTAAAACTCATATCGAGGCTGCCCAGCTCATCCCTCCCCTCGATTGGCGTCCGGGTATCCAGCTTGCCGAAGCTTACCTTCTGCATTGAGTCCTTCAAGGTCCGGATTCGGGAGGTGAACCGGGAGGAGAACAGATAGGCGATGCCAAAAGCGAGCAAGCAGGAGACGATGGCAACAACCATCGTGTTCGCCCGGATAATGCCCGAGGATTGATAGAATGCCTTGGCGGGAATTCTGGCTTCCATGGTCCATTGGTTGACGTCAAGCGTCCGCGACCAGGTCACATCGTTGTCATGGGGCGTATACGGAGCATCCGTCTCATACACAATCGTCCCATCCGGCGATGTAATAAGCAGGTGGGCATGCGTGTCGGCCTCGAACTTGGCATAACTGCGCAGCAGCTCCTCGGCGTTCTCCTCGATCAGAATGATGCTGCCGTCCTGAGCTTTGTCGGGGTGATGGATCGGCACCGCCAATCCAAGGACGGGCACATTGTCGTTATCGCTGCTCTTGATGGAATGATCCTGTTTATAAAAACCGAGCCAATAAGTCCCGGCATATGCTTTCGGCCTCGTGTTCCACAGCGGGATATTGCCGAGTTTATTCACATCCAGATTGTTCTCCCCATAGTAATAGCCGGAGGACGTTATGATGTAAATTCCTGCTGTCAGCTGCGTCCGAAGAGACTTTAACAACGATTCGAAGTCGTTCTTCTCCATAATGTCGCCGTATGTGGATGGCGTCCCGGCTCCGATTCCCGAGTGGCTCGGGTCCAGTAAATAGGAATAGATCGTCTCCGCCGTCTGCTTCATCCGCTCCAATGCCGAACTGGTCTGCTGCTCCAGCTGCGCTACGGCATTATCGCCGTATTTGCCGAACTGGGAATTAATCACTTTAGCGGATTGAACATAAGAAAGTCCGCCAAGCGAGAACAGCGGAATCAGGGTGACGACTAAAAAACAAGTAAGCAGCTTGGTTCGTATACTGTGATAGGTGCCGGTGAACAGCCGGCCCACGCGATCTTTGATCCCCTGAAGATTCATGGCTACTCTCCCCATTGTTGTATCGTATCGCGAAACTTACATCCACTCGTTCGCCATGAGGCAGGACTGCGAACCTATCCGTGATACCGCTTTCATTATAAACCCGAACAAAGTGCTTGTAATTAGGCGGCAAATGGAAAATGAGAGAAAACGGAAAAAGCACCTCCCCCGCAAGGCAAAAGCCCGGGAAGAAGTATTTGTCCGTGATCGTTATAGGGTGTATTCATGTCCAAGAATCAAAAATACGCTGGAAGTCCAGGTAAACGCCCGATCGCGCAGCCCCGCTCCGGTCAGGGCATCAAAATTCTCGGCCATGCCGCTGAGACTGACCATCCGGCAGTACCGCTGCGCAATCTCCATTGCCAGCTCCTTATCGCCGGCCGCCGCCACCCCTTCGACCAGCAGCATCGTGGAAGGGGCCCAGATCGGCCCGCGCCAATATCCGTCCGGCTTATAGTAGCGGCTGTTTACGCTCTCGGTCGCCCAGCCATTGCTTGTCAAGAATCGGCCTTCCTCTCGAAGTCCTTCCAATAGAGCCGTGCGGATATACTCTGGAAGGCGTTTTCCCAGCAAAATCGGAACGAACAGCAGCAGGCTGTCTCCCTCGGATACCTCATGCGTTCCCGAACGGCAGGCCGTGAATCGACCGTCTCTCCAGAAATGCCGGAGCATGCGATCCAGCGTATCATCCGCACTCCGTCTCCAATGACTCGATTCCTCGGTCAGGCCCAGCAAACCCGCGATTTCAGCCAGCGTCTCCATCTGGATAATCAAATAAGCGGCAAGATCAGGGCTCTCAACGGGGATGCCGTTATTAAATGCCGTGCTGTTGTCCCAGCCTGAATCGTTGCCGTGGTTATACTGGGGGATGCCGTCGCCGTCATGGTCCCGGTGCGTAAACCACCATTCCGTCCATTTGGATAATGGGCCGTAGACCTCGCGCAGCTGGGTCTCCTTAATGAAATCGGTTCGCCTCATCATCCAGGCCAGCGTCCAGCCGTGAATCGGCGGTTTGTTGCAATTCCAAAGCTCGTATTTATCGTTCACGAAGTCGGGGATCAGGCCGCTCTCATCCTGCCGGTCAAAAAAGATCATGAACTGATCCCAAGCCAGCTCCGGCTGATGCCGCACGAGGGCCATCGCGTTAAAGCAGTTGTCCCAGCTCCAGATGTTGGTCATCCAATTCTTGGACATATACATGGCTGGGTGGGTTAAACAGCCTTCGGCCGGAACTACGCAGGACCAGGTAATATAGGCAGCGAGCTCCCTTGCTTCCTGCCACCGCTCAGGGACGGTCAGGGTATTGTTCAACCAATCGGCATAATCCTCGCGAACGCTTTCAACCGCATCGTCGAAGGACTCCCAGTCGGTACGCGGCGTCATGACGGTCATGAACTCTTCTACGGCGAATTCAGCTGTATCGGTTGCAGTATCCACGGAGAAGTCGGCGGTCACCCGCGAGCTCTTGATCTCGTTCCATTCGACCTCCATGCTCATCTGGCCAACAAGCCGGGTCAGCATGAAGCGGCAGCCGTGCGTGAAGCTGTTCACTTCCCAGCTGTCCGGAATTGTCTCGTAGGCGTAGTCATACGCTGCGGGGAAAAAAGTAAGCCTTATGCCGCAGCCTTCCGCGCGAAACCGGACGGTCCTGGAGTCCGATATGCAAATGTCCGCATGGCCTTCCGAATCGGAGGCCGTTAGCCTGATTTTGTCGGGTGATGCTACAGGTTCAAAGGGAACCGGCTCGTTCTGCCGGTTTAGCAGCTCTATCAGAAACGCCTCGCCAAACTTGTCGTCCCCTCCGCGGACGGTTCGCAGGTAAAGTCCTGGTCTGCGGTCCTTTGCCGCGGGCAGAAGGGAAATTGCCAAGAAGGACTCTCTACGGCTGAAAGGTACGATATTCAGATCAAAATTCATAAGACATCTCCTTCGCTGAGGTATCGCTTTCATTGTAAAACTTCTCATGGGAAGAGAGGACTGCCGGATGTCTTGCCGATAGAGGGATATTGTTTGCCGCAGGCTTGACTGAGCGGGAGAGGTGTCATTTTGTTCGATAAGAAGGGGGACAAATGTAATGACAAACCACAGCGACGCGAAGTTTCTATAAAAACGAAGATGACCGCATCATCGGCTTATGGATGACAATGGCGATCATCTGGTTTAGCTGGGCGCCTACAGCCATCTAAATGAACCGCTTGTCGTTCAGCCGGAATTATGCGATTCGGTATTTAGTGAGCCATTATGTCGCTAGGATGGCTTCGTCTGCTATAGCTGCTCAGGTGCTATGGCCTCTGCCCGTGCTGCCTCCAATACTGTTTTTTTCCGTCATCCCGCACCGTAATGCCCAGCTTCGAAAGTTCCCGGCGCAGATCGGCTGCATCCTCTTTATCCTCGTTCTCCATCGCCTTCTCTCGTGCCAGGAAAAGCGCGTTCATGCCAGGCGTCAGTTCCGGCGAATCAGCAACCCATCTGACGTAATCATCAGCGAACGGATCTCGGTCTCTCCAGGAGTAACCGTGCCGTTTGAAGGCTTCAGCCACTGCATCCCGCTTGGCTTCCGGTTTCTCCCGGTAGAGCTCCTGCCCCTCCGTGCCCAGCAGGACCAGCTGCTTGCCATCCAGAAAGACCGCAGAAACCTCTTCTCTCGCAAAGGTTCTTTCAGTTTCATGAATGCGGAGTGTAATCTCCTTATCCGACAAGCGAACGGCAAGACTTTCTTTAATGGCAATGTGGGAGAGCACCATGCCCGCAAGCAGGCCCAGAACAGCGGTTACGATGACGATCCAAGGTCCCTGTATGGTTGCGATTAACTCCAGCGGTCCTTGAAAAGGCACCCAAGCCAGACCCGTCGCCCAATCCGCAATCGCAGGCAGAAACCAGCCGACCACCGCACCTAATAAAGGCGGCACGGCCCAGACCAGCATTCGGTCTGCCCACGATAATCCGAGATCACTGTATTCCATCCCGTTATTCAATGGTATCCGCTCCTTTCCTGAGGATACTGTTCACCGCTTCTCTCCATATCGCTTGGTAATCCAATCGAATATCCATCATGATATAACTCGTGATATTATCAATGACCAGTGCCAGCACATACGCCTTGGAATCCGCATTTTGCCGCTCAATGATCCCGAAGTCTGCGCCTAAGCGCATCAGTTCCCGAAAGCCGTCCAGAAACGATTGCTGCATGGCGACCACTCTCTGGCCGTAATTGGCACTCCGGCTTGCGGTCAGCATGAACTCGCTCAATAAGCGCATCACCGGCACATAAGCCTCTTCCTCTTCCGGAAACATGCGCAATCCCCCTTGATACAGCTTCTCCGCGAAGTTGCGCTCGTTCATTTCGGTCAGGGAGAAATAATGATCGAAATGATAATCGCTGAACATATAATCAAAGACGCGTTCCACCAGTTCATCCTTGGATGCAAAATGGTAGTAAATCGACGGTTTCGTAATGCCCACCTCGCCGGCAATCATCGCCAGACTGGTCTTCTCAATGCCATGAAGCGCAAACAATCCGATGGCGGCCTCAACGATTTGCTGCGAGGTCAAGTCTTTCTTTTTCAACGTATAATCCCACTCCTTTTTTAACTACCGTTAGGTAGAATTTTAAAGCAGAGGATATGGGGTGTCAATGTTTTTTAACTATCGGTAGGTAAAAAATAAAAATCGCCGACGCTTACCGCGTCGACGATTCGTATAATTTCGTTTAGTACCCTAATCGGCTCACCGATTAAAGCATTCTTCTTCCCATCATGATGATGGTTTCAAGCAGCGACTTCCACTTTCCTTCGACTGTACGTGCAGCCGCTGTGGCGTAGACCGCTTCATTGCGTTTAGAGCGCCATTTCGTTGCCATCCGGCATCGTTCCAGTTCCTGACGGAGATCGCGAACATGCTGTTTGGCAATATCTTCATTATTGATATTCATGGTTTCATTCCTCATTTCTTTTTATAGCGACAACATTCCGACATTACCAATACCTGCAAGCTCCTCTTCCGTCCCCTTCACTATAATACTTCCATTGTTTACCCGAAGGTAAGGGTACAAAATGCCTTTAATTCTTTTTTCCCCTACAACGACTTCGCCGAAAAGATCCAGGGAGGACACCGAGGCCTTAATATCTTCCTCGGTGACGTCATCGTCAAAGGTCAGCGTCCCGTCAACGATGAAGCTCGCCGGCTGGCCCAAAGCCGCCAGCTGTTCCTTTGACCAGGTTTCCTCGCCGCTGATGAACACAAACAGCCGCTCATAACTTACGATCTCGGTATTCAGGTTGGGGCAGCGCTCCCAAACCAGATCCTCGATCTCTTCGCCGCAAATGATAAACGAATTTGATTGAATCTCCGACACGGCCTGGCTGAAAGCGTCACGGGTCACGTCCGCCTCGAGAATTAGCGGCTTTTTCGTGTAGAGCTTATGGCCTTTAAAGCGCCGAACGGTTCTTGCGTTTAGCCTTAACGGTTTGGTTACATACTCGAATCCTGCCGGGATCACCTCGACCAAGCCGTTGATCTTTTTCAATTTATCGTAGAAATAAGGGGATTGATGTTCATGGATAATCGCCTTGCCGTTTACTTGGATCTTTTCAATCCGTGCCGAGAACTGCTCCATATCCAGCTCCTTATCCAGATGAACCATGCCGTTCAGGACCAGCTCCATAGGCTCGCTGCCGGAGGCCAGATATGCATTGTTCAACTGCACTTTCCCGGACTCGAACCTGGGTTCGTATTCGTAAGCGTGAATCTCCGCGCTGGCGCCTCCCACTTTGAGGAGTGCAGAGGTAACGGCAGCGGCCAGATGCCGGGGAGCATAAACCTCACCGTTGACCACCAGGTGCAGCGTGCCGTTCTGGAATGCTTCAAGCGATACTCCCTTATCGATGATGACCGTGCCGTTAACGAATACGCGGTCCGGCTGCTCCAAGAGCTGAAAATATTCCTCGTCCAGCCGCAGCGTGCCGCTGTAATAACGATGTCCCTCGGGGATTTCAATCGTCTTGCCGATATTGCCTGTGTTTTTCAACAGCGTGAGCAGGTGTGCCGTCTCTGCCCGGTATATCACAAGACCTACGTTTCCGATCCGTTCGATGCTTGTTACGGTTTCCTCCGTTGCCTGCGTAAGATCCAACATTCCCACATTTTCAATGATTCTGCTCATTTCATATCTTCCTCCCATAGTTTTCTCAATTTTTTGATGGCGGTTTGCAATTTGTACCGAACGGTGGCTGCCGGCATGCCCAGCTGCTCGCCGATTTCCTGGCTGGACATGCCGAGCCAATAGCGCTTAAACACGATATCGCTCTGCGATTGCGGCAAACGGGCGAGCCATTCCGTCATTTCGATATTGCGGCTTGAAACGGGGAGCTCGGTGACGTCCAGATCATCCTCCCACGATACGAGCCGCTTCTCCCGGCGGCTAATATCGATCATGCGATTTTTGACGACTCTGAAGAACCAGGCCTTTTGCTTGTGAAGGGGCAGAGCTGCCAGGTTCGGCTCCTTGATGGCCTTCATAAAGGCATCCTGGACCAGATCATCCGCTTCGTAGGCATGCTTGGCGATGGATCTGGCATAACGCTGGACATCGTCCTTCAGATTTTCATAGAGATCACATACTTGCATTAGCCAACCTCTCACTTTTCGTTTTGTCTTTTCTGTTAATATAACGTTTGGGCAAAAGAAACTGATGGATTTCTCTAAAAATTATTTTCTTGACCAAACAGTCCGGAAAATATATGATGTGTAATTAAAGGGGGCGTCATGAAGACCATGGGAAGAAGCAAAGAGTTCGACACAACGCTTGTTCTTCATAAGGCCATGGAGATTTTTGGCCACTACGGTTACGAGGGCACATCGCTGCAAAATTTGCTTGACGGGTTAGGCATAGCACGACAAAGTTTATACGACACCTACGGGACGAAAAAGGATCTGTTCATATTAGCTGTGAAGCACTACGTGAATGAGAAATCAGCGGCGGCCGTCTCCATCCTGGAACGTCCCGGTTCGGTGAAGGAGTCCGTGGCAGCGATCTTTAAAGAGATCGTCACCGTGCTTAAGGATGAGCAGCGCCGCAATGAATGCTTTATCCTGCACAGTGCCATTGACCAGGTTCCTCACAATCCAGAGATTGCGCAATTGTTCCGGCAGGATTCGGAGCGACTGGAAGAAGCCTTCTACACGGCTCTGGTCCGTGCCCGGCAGCAAGGTGAATTAACCGATCGGCAGCATGACCTGCGGGCGCTTGCCAGATATTTATATCATGCGCGATATGCGTTAACGCAAGCCGCGAAGCTTTCAACGAATCCGGCAGTATTGGACGATATCGCTGCAGTCACGCTGTCTGCACTGGATGCCTAATAAAGAATGAAAAAAATAATGAAGCGATTGGGTTTCGCTTCATCATTTTTTAGATATTTCAGACCAATCAGTCTAGAAAGGAGGTGGTAGTTATGCCTTTTACTTATCTAGGAGTGAGTATTTTCAACACCTAATTTTTTTTGCAAATTCCAGACTATTTAGTCTAAAAACATGATGAAAGGATGTTCATTCGATATGAATCCAAACAACTATAAAGGATTAGCATTGGTGCTGTTAGCCGTATCCCAGCTCATTCTTGCGCTGGATTACACCATTATATTTGTTGCATTGCCGTCCCTTGGAGCGGAACTTGGTTTCTCGGCCCTGCATCTGCAATGGGTAGTCAGCGCTTATTCATTGGTCTACGGGGGGTTCCTCCTTATCGGGGGAAGATTATCCGATCTGCTCGGCAGACGCCGAATGTTTATGATTGCCATGGGATTATTCGGCCTGGGTTCTCTGCTTGGCGGCTTGGCTGACTCCCAGTCCCTGTTAATTATTGCAAGGGGACTTCAAGGTCTTGGAGGCGCCCTTCTATCGCCCGCTACCTTGTCATTGATCATGTCTAATTTTGAAGAAGGCCAAGAACGCAATCGTGCCATGGGAATCTGGGCTGCGATGGGTGGAGTCGGCTTATCGCTTGGACTTCTTCTCGGCGGATTATTAACGAGTTACATCGGTTGGCAGTCGACGTTCTTCGTGAATGTGCCGATTGCCGTTCTTGTCCTTATTCTTGCACCGATCGCCCTGAAGGAGAGCAGAACATCGTCCCGTTCACGCCATTTTGACGTGGCCGGCTCACTGTCTGTAACGGCAGGCATGCTGCTGATTGTCTATTATCTGATTCAATCTCCGGTAGATGGCTGGCTGAATTTCAGAACGATCATCCCCGGGGTCATAGGAATAGTTCTGCTCATCTTGTTTGTTATTATCGAAACCCGGACGAGGGAGCCTTTGATTCCCTTTAGACTGTTTCGATTGCGCAGTTTAACCGGTGCCGCTCTGACCGCCACCATTTTTTCCGCGTCATTCGGAACGCTCTACTACTTCTTAACGCTGTATACCCAAGAGGTTCTTCACTATACTGCCGTCCAGTCGGGTCTCAGTTTTTTGCCGCTGACCTTAAGCGCTCTTCTCGGTGCCAAGCTGATAAACAAAATGATATCCACCATTGGCGTTGCCGGTACCATTGCCGGCGGTATGGGCCTTGGTGCTATCGGTTTTATGCTCCTTACCGGATTGTCGGAAACAGGCTCTGCGTGGGGCATCATCCCGGGCATGGTCATCATCGGTCTAGGTCAAGCGTTCGTATTTACGACAATGTATATTGCCGGCAGTTCAAATATCCATATGAACGAGCAAGGTCTTGCATCCTCGATCGTCTCGACCGGACAGCAAATTGGAGGAGCCGTGGGATTAGCTGTCATCATGGCAATCATCTCGTCAAGCTTGGGTACAAATACGCCTATGGAATCAATGGATCCTGGTGATTTGAACGGAGCCATTCGGATCGCTTTCATTATAAATACAGTAACAACATTAATCGGTATCCTTGTAGCTTTCGTTACGCTCAAACAGAAAAAAACGGCATCTCTCGATACGAATGCTAAGCCTCTTCATTAATTGACTCAGCACCGCAAACCACAAAAGCACGCTAACCCCCCGTGGTCAGCGTGCTTCCATCCTTTAATCCCACATCGAGAACAATACCAGCAGTACCGTTATAACCCCGAACAAGAACGAATACTTTGAGAACCACATGGAGTCCATATTTTCCTTCATGATCATTTCACCCCCTATCATTTAGTTAATCCAACATGACATTACGTCCCCTGTCCTTAATCCCACCAGCTGAGCACGCACAACAGCGTGACTGTAACGAATATCCCATCAACGAATTTAAGATGAAGTTTAGCCAACCATATCACCTCCTAAAGCTAATCTACACTCAATTTAAAAGTTAATGATTGATTGATCAATCACAATGATTTATAAAAAAGTGCCCTTATCCCGCCGCGCACCAGCCTTGAGGTACGCGGGCGGCACTGTCAGAGCGCGCCTGGGCGTGCTCTATCTTATGGGCATCATATTCGGCATATCCATCGCCATAGCTACATTGCACAGCATGCCTCGGGCCAGAAAATCGGAAGTTTTCTTGTCGGCATCCTCAAATCCCGCTCGCACAAAGGCATTCTCCACGAGATCCTTCACCTCATTCATTCCCTGCTGCATCGCTTCGCGGATGGGCGCTTCCTGAATCGTCTGCGCCTGCATCTGGAGCAGGATCTCGCTGCGATGCGATTGCACAATCCCTTCGTATGCCTGAATCAAACCCAACTCCAGATTCTCTGAAGAAGCGGATTCGATCACCGCTTGGAATGCCTTCACAATGCGCTCCCAGGAAACAGCCAGCGATTCCACAAGCAGCGACTCCTTGGTAAAGAACCGATAGACGTAAGGCTGTGATATCGCTGCCCGTTCGGCAACCTGAGCCGTGGTCGCGCGATAATACCCAATTTCTGCAAACACTTCGATGGCTGCCGCCACGATATCATTGCGCCGATTCGCAGAGGTTGATGCTCTAGCCATTTCTTCCCCTCCTTTCTTTCATTTCGATCCATTATTGATTGACCAATCACTAATTAAACTCAGTATATACGGTACGCTTTATTTTTGCAACTGCTTTTTCCAAAATTATTAAATTCAACATCTGGCTACAGCTTAACGCGTAGGGAAGGAATCCGCTATTTCTTATCGAACTGTTTTATGAACCGCAAATTAGCCGCATCATCCAAGAAATTTATTCTGTGATCGATCAAGGAGGACAAATCATGAGTCATGAAGGTCAACAGCTATTCGAACGATGGCATAAACACCGTACGGTCTTGCTTCATCTGCTGCAGGACGTTCAGAGCGAGCATTTGGACTATAAACCGTGGGAGAACGCCTATACCTTGGGCGCATTAGCAGTTCATATTGCGGCGTCCTCAGACATGTTCCTGCGCTCCATTGTAAAAGGCTCGTTCTCTCCACCCTCTATTTCCACCGAATTCGAAAACATCGATGACATTAGAAATATCGTTCAAGCCTCGACCGAATCGACTACAGCGGTTTTTAATGAATTGTCCGACATCCTGCTGGAGCAGCCGCTGGACTTTAACGGGTTTGTTGCCCCAGGAAAAGTGTGGCTGAGCAACATGGTCGACCACGAAATCCACCATAAAGGGCAACTATTCACTTATGTTCGAGCTGTGGGTATTGAGAAGGTTCCCTTCTTCACGGTCCAGCCGTCCAAACAGTAAAGATGGGTATGACTGGATTTGCAGCTGCAAGTTCCTGATACTCCCCGAATTCATCTCACGCAAAATAAAAAGCCGGGTCTCCTGCAGCTTACGCTCAGGAAACCCGGCTTTCTTACCCCTTACTAACCCTGCTTCGCCAGCTTCACCACAGCCTGCAGGGCCGTGTTAATTTCGCGTTCCACCGCGTCGGCAACCACATTCGTGTTCGGGTCGTACTCGGCCGCGAGGTCGGCGTCGGCAAAACCGTCCATGGCGACAATCGCGCCTGCGCGAACGCCGCGGATCGCCGCAACGACGTACAGCGCCGCAATCTCCATCTCGACGCCGAGCGCTCCTGCTGCTTTATACTTCTGGTGCGGTACTTCTTCAACGCCGTTAAAGAACACGTCCAGGGTTACAGTAATCCCCTTGCGAACCACGCCTTCGCCAATTGAAACCGCGGATTCGTACAGTGCCTCCGCTACCTGACTGTCTGCAACCGCTGGAAAGCCGTCTGGCACGAGCTGTTTCGTCAGGCCATCCGTGCGGATCGCAGCCGTGCTGACCACAAGGCTTCCCGCGGGAGTATCCGCCCGATAAGACCCGGCCGTGCCCACGCGAATCAATGTCTTCGCCCCCGCGCGGATCAGCTCCTCAAAACAAACTGCAGCTCCCGGACATCCAACCCCGTGGCTGGTTACCGCGAGTTCAACGCCTTCATACGTTCCCACGAAGGTGCGGTACTCGCGGCTGAACGCGAGCTCGCGCGCGTTTGTAAGCTTGCGGGAAATGGTCTCCGCACGCTTGGGATCGCCGCAGACGATCACAAATTCAGGTATATCTTCCGAGTTCACTTGCAAAATAGGCATCAACATATTAGTCAAACTCCTTACGTGTCCATTCGTCTTCGGGTATATCCAGCGCCTCGCCGCTAAACCGCTCTTCCTTAAACGGGTCTGCTTCATTATGGAAGCCGTTGCGTTCCCAGAAGCCCGGGCGGTCTTCCTTCATAAACTCGATGCCGCGCAGCCATTTGGCGCTCTTCCAGAAATAGCGATGCGGCACAACCGTACGCAGCGGCCAGCCATGCTTGTCCGTCAGCGGCTCGCCGTTAAAGCGATAGGCCAGCAGCACATCGTCCTTAAGCAGATCCTCGATGGGTACATTCGTGTCGTAATCGGGATCGGCATGAAACATGACGTATTTGGCATCCGGCTTGATCTTCAGCCCCGCCAGGAAATCCCGGAACAGGATTCCCTCCCATACCGTATCGAACTTGGACCAGCGCGTGACGCAGTGAATGTCCGCGTTCACGGTCACCGTTGGCATCGCCAATATATCTTCATAAGAAAACGTCCGTTCCTCTTCGACTTCCCCGAACACCTTGAGCGTCCACTCCGACATGTCGTAATGAGGAACCTCCCCCTCGTGCAAAATGGGGAATTTCTCGGTCAGCGTCTGCCCCGGCGGCAGCTTGGCACGCTGTTCCTCGGTCAGGTTGCTCACCGCCACCGGCTTCATTTTTTTCAATCGTTCTGCCTTTTTGTGCACCAAATTCATCTCCTTTACGCTTGATCGCTGTTGCATCCTTATCGTTTGGATGACTTCAGTCACAGGTCGTCGCGGCGCGGCGTACGCGCCTATCTGGAGCTGGATCCCTGCTTCAGCGCATCCTGCTGGAAGCTTTTGTCCTTAAAGAAGAACATCGCCAGAATCGTCACGACATAAGGCAGCATCTGCGTAAAATGCGTTGGCAGCGCCAGCCCCTGGAACCGGATGCTGAGTGCATCCATAAAGCCAAACAGCAGGCTTGCCGCCGTTACCCCAAGCGGACCCGATTGGCCCAGCATCGTGGCAACGAGCGCGATAAAGCCGCGCCCGGCCGTCATGCCTTCCGTAAACATCGTCACTTGTCCAAGCGACAGCTGCGCGCCGGCAAGCGCACATAACACGCCGCTCGCCAGCACGGCTCCATACTGATACCGTCTTACACGGATGCCCACGCTTTTGGCAGCGAGCGGATTTTCGCCGGCAGCCAAGAACCGGAAGCCATTCTTCGTGCGATAGAAATAATACCACATGAGGCCCGCAATCAAAAACGACAGATAGACAAGCGGCGTCAGGCCGGCCAGAATGGGACCGAGCACCGGAATATCCTCGATAATCGGAATGTTCCATTTCGGCAGCCCGACCATCGTATTATCATAAAATGCACCTTTTACATCAAAAATAGCCCGTAAACTAAACGTGGTCAATCCCGCCGCCAACGCATTCATCGCGATACCGACCACAATGACGTTCGCCTGCAGATTGATGCTGAGATAAGCAAATATAAAAGAAAAAATCGAAACGATTGCAATCGCGAACAATATCGCATAAAAGACGTTGCCGAAGAAGTGGTTCCCCACCACGGCAGAGAAAGCCCCCAGCAGCATAAAGCCTTCCAGACCGACATTGAACAATCCGACGCGCGAACACAGGGCACCGCCGAGGGCCGCAAGCAAGATCGGAGTGAGCACGCGGAGGGCCGAGTTGATTAAAGCAAGATCAAACAGCTGTTCCATCGGATTTGTTCCCCTTTCTGCGCTTCAGGAAGCTGTATGTGAATCGGGCGGAGATAAAGAGAATCAGCACGGCTTGGATGATTGCTCCTACCTCAAGCGGCACTTCCGTATTTCGTTCCACGCCCATACCGCCTGTCTGCAGCGCGGCCAAGAAGATCGATGCAATCAGCGTGCCGATCGGATGCGATCCTGCCAACAATGCAGCCATAATGCCCGTCCAGGCATAGTCGGCCGTAGATAATGCACCATCGATATAGCGATATTGGGAGCCCAGAATTTCAACGGCGCCGCCAAGTCCGGCCAAGCCGCCGCTGAAGAACATGGCCCCAAGCATCATGGGACCGCGTTTAACGCCCCCAAACAGGGCAAACAGCGGGTTGCCGCCAAGCATCCGCACCTCGTAACCAATCACGGAGCGCTTCAGCAGAACGAATATAATCAACGCAGCCATCACCGCGAGCACAAAGCCTACATGCAGCGGCATACCGGAAATCAGCTTTGGCAGCCACACGCTGTTATCCAGCATTTCGGATTGAGCCATCGCAGCCGAGCCCGAACGGTCTTTCAGCGGATAGGCAACCAGATAACCTGCAAACAATACCGCCACATAGTTCAGCAGCAGCGTGGAGATCAGCAGGTTCACCCGGAACCGGGCATCAAAATAACCGGCCATCACCGACCATAATCCACCTGCGATAACACCTGCGAGAATCGCAACGATGCACACCAGCCAGCCGGGACCCGGCATGTACAATCCGACCAATGCGGCAGCGAGTGCGCCAAACACCATCTGACCTTCCGCGCCAAGGTTAAAGAAACCTGCACGGAAGGCAAACGCTGCGCCCAGACCGATCAGAATGATCGGGGTCGCCCGGGACAGCGTATTCGTGAAGAAATACATGCCGCCGAAGGCACCCTTCCACATCTCCGCGTAAGTCTGCAGGATATCGCCGCCGGCAATCATGATGGCAATGGCACCGGCGAGCAACCCCACAATGATGGCGGCGATCGGCTGGAGCAGCGGAAGCGTAAATTTTGTCCATTTATTCATTACAAGGTTCCTCCCGCCATCAGCAGTCCCAATTTCTCCTCTGTCGCTTCCTTCGCCGACAGCTCGCCCGCGATCCGGCCTTCAAACATAACCAGAATGCGGTCGGACAGTTTCAAGATTTCCGTTAATTCCGACGATACGAGCAAAATTCCCGTGCCCTCTTCGCGCCGCTTGAGCAGCTCGCCATGAATCGTCTCCATGGCCCCGATGTCGACGCCGCGCGTCGGTTCGGCTGCGATCAGGAACGGTGTTCCCTGCTCCAGTTCCCGTGCGACGATCAGCTTCTGCAGATTGCCGCCGGATAAATACTGCGTGCTGGTCTCCAGGGAGCCCGTCTTGATCGAGAACTTCTGAATCCATCCGGAAACCAGCTTACGAATGTCCTTCAGATTGAGGAAGCCGCCCTTCTGCAAGCGGCGATGGTGACCCATAAGCCCGGTATCCATAACGGTTGCAATGCGATTCGCCCCCCACACATACCGATCCTCGGGAATATGAGCTAATCCGTGCTCCCGTATTTCTCTTGTCGACATGCCGGTTACGTCCTTGCCCGAAACGGCGATCCGCCCGCTGTCCGGCTGAGCCAGACCGGAGATCACCTGAAGCAGTTCGGACTGCCCGTTGCCGGAAATACCGGCAATCCCGACAACCTCACCCGCACGGACGTCCATATTGACGCCGTCCAGAACCGGCTTTCCTTTCGTACCGCGGATTGAAACATCCGATACTTCCAGCACCTTCTTGCCGGGCGTGACCGGCTTACGATCCAGCTCCATGAGCTCACGGCCGACCATGAGACGGGAAAGCTCATGGGCATCGGTATTCCCCTTCTCCACTACGCCTGTCACGGCGCCGTCACGGAGCACCGTGATGCGATCGGCCACATCAAGGACCTCGTTCAGCTTATGGCTGATCAGAATAAAGCTCTTTCCCTGTTTGGAGAGCTGTTTAATGGCATCCAGAAGCTCCTGAACCTCAAGCGGCGTCAACACGCCTGTTGGCTCATCCAATATAATGATCTCGGCGCCCTGATACAGCACCTTCAGTATTTCAACCCGCTGCTGCACGCCGGGGGCGCTGCTGCTAACGGTGGCGCGCGGGTCCACTTTCATGCCGTATTTTTCACAGAGTCCTTCCACGATCTTTACGGCTTGCTTGCGGTCAAACCCTGCACCTGAGCCCGGCTCATTGCCGATCACGATATTCTCGGCGATCGTAAACGTAGGAAACAGCATGAAGTGCTGGTGCACCATGCCGATTCCGCCTTGAATCGCGTCAAGCGGGCTTGCAAACGAAACTTCCTTGCCATTCAGCCGAATCGTACCCGAGGTTGGCTGCTCCATCCCGTACAATATCCGCATCAGCGTCGTTTTGCCTGCACCGTTTTCCCCGACTATCGCATGAACCTCACCCGCGCGCAGCGAAAAATCAATGCCGCGGTTTGCGCTGAACTCGCCATACTTTTTCGTAATATTGTCCATCTGGAGTAGCATCGAGTCATGCCTTCCTTTCACTTCTGAATGAAAGACCGACTGCTCATGTGCAGCCGGTCCAGGTGAGAACTAATTTTGTTCCAATGCGTTGGTTACTTTAATCTTTCCGGCGATAATATCGTCGGAAATCACCTTAAGCTGATCCACGATGTCTTGTCCAATGAATGGGTTAAGCGGTGTTTTGCTCTCATGGGTTACGTAAGTAAGACCCACGCCGCCTTCTTTCAGACCGTAATCACGAATATCGAATGAGTATTTGTCTTCTGCAAAGTCTTTAACCGTTTCGTAGACAACAGCGTCTGTACCTTTCAATTGAGCAAGCACAACGTGCTCGGGATCCGTGCCCGTGTTATCCGTATCTTGTCCTGAAGCGTAGAAGCCTTTCTCTTTCGCGGCTTCGAATACACCCAAATCACCAACAGCGGAAAGGCCTGCAACGAAATCGGCACCTTTGGAGTTCTGCAGGAGTGCGAGTTCCTTCGCTTTAGCCGGATCTGTAAAACCGCCGACGTAGTTAACGAAAATTTCAACGTTAGGGTTTACCGATTTCGCACCTTCTGCAAAGCCGGTCATATATTTATGCATAATAGGAATGTCGTCTGCAACCACGTTGCCAACCTTGTTGGTCTTCGTAGCCAATCCAGCTGCTGCACCAAGCAGGTAAGCTGCTTCATGTTCACGGAATACGACGCTGCGGACATTCGGCAAATCCACTACCGTATCGATAATGGCAAAAGGCACGTCCGGATTCTCCGGTGCAACCTTCTTCAGTGCATCTTCCATCTGGAAGGTGGATGTAATAATCAAATCATATTTTTCGGCAACCGCCGTACGCAGGTTTTGCTCAATCGAAGCCGGGTCTGTCGATTCAATCGTCTTCACTTCGACATTGAAATCGGCAGCAGCCTTCTGCAATCCTTCTTCCATCAATGCAAAGAAAGGATTCACGCCGATCTTCTCAGGGAGAACAAGTGCAATGCGTTTCTTATCTTGAGATCCTTCAGAACCGCCATTAGCTGCACCACTGTCAGTAGACTTATCATTATTGCCGCAACCTGCAAGCAATCCAACGGATAATACGAGTGTTAATAGAATTGACCATGTCTTTTTCATTTCCTGACCTTATCCTCCTAAGTGAGCACTTTTTATACTATTATCCTATGGTATAGACAAGCATATGTCAAAACAAAAATTTTAGCGTTTTATGTAGTTTAATGTGTTTTTTAGCAAAAATTTGGTGGAAAACTGCGGATATCACAGAACATTACCTTATCCAAATGTCGATAATGTTCGGAATTTGCCAACATTTGATCAAACGTTTTCGACAAGGATCAGGATGAAAACGCATTATTTTCAATTTCTCGTATCCTATAAACATACCTGCAAAAAAAAGGATGCCTGATGGCATCCTTTTGAAACTTGATTTCTATTTAGATGAAGCAAGCAACATATGAGATGCTTCTCGAACCTTCCTCCATCATTAAGGAAGTCTTTGTTTGGCGCTCAATCAATCAGCTCTGCCGCTCTCAATAGTCGCTGCAGCATGGCTGCTGCTTCGCCGCGGGACAGCCCCTGCAGCGGCATAAGGTCTTCATATGATCCATGGATAATTCCTAGTTTCACCAGTGCAGCCGCAGCCGGTCTGGCCCAAGGGGACAGGTCTTCACGGTCTTTGAAAGATGAAAGGACAGCAGCTGATTCCATCTCATTCATTGCAGTCGTTAATCCTGCCAACTCCATGACTCTACCCATGACCGCCATCGCCTCTTGGCGCGTGATGCCTTGAGCCGGCCGGAAACGGCCGTCCTCATACCCCTGAAGAAGCTCATACTGCCCAGCTTGTGCAACGACGGCGGAATACCAGTCGCCTGCGCTGACATCCTGAAAAGCAGGGACTTCGCCCTTCGCCTCAGGCATACCGAGTGCCCTCACGATCATAGCAGCAAACTCCGCACGGTTCACTTGAGCATTCGGCGCGAAATGAAGCGCCGCGGACTGATTCGCACTTGTGCCTGCCGCAGCATCGACAAGTCCGTTTCCATTCAGGATCATTCGCGAAGCAAGATCGTTGACGGCATCCTTGGACCAATGAAACGAAACATCGGCAACGCTCGCTTGATGAGATGCGAAAGCAACGGTTCCAGCAGCGAGACGGTGCAAAACAGCCTCGCTGCTTCCATCCTTCTTCATCTCTATTCGCGTCGGTATATGATAGAAATCTCCATTCTCATCCAACCCAACAGCTGTAGTCATTGGGCCAGACAGTCCCTGTGGCCAAGAAATTCGGTGCTCCACATATTGTTGAAACGGATCCAATTGCAGGGATTGGTCATGAATCTTAGCTGTAATCTCAAAATCGACAGGCAAACCGACAAGGGTTATGCCGGATTGCAGCGCCGCCTTCTGAACGGCCTTTACCTTAGCTGCATTGCTGGCCGCCATCGTCAGAGTCACCAACATTGGATCCGCTGCTATCGGCTGATCCAAACTTCCCGACTGTTTCCAGCGCGATGACGCCATCACCGCAGCAGGAACACGGAATGTACCGAGAACAGATCGGATTTCGATGGCGCCTTGCTTAGCATCAAGATGGTTAATTGCAGCTCCGCTTATTTCCAGGGAGACATGATCCGCAGGCTGTGCAAGCGCAATGACGATAACCGGATTGTATTCCACGGTCCTTAAACGTGCTTCCAGCTTTGCCGTATCCAGTTTCATCGAAACGACAGTATGTCCATCTGTCTCATGGAACAAGCCTGTAACCATCCCTTCCTGAGATTCATCGTTTAGCGTAACTCTGACATTCACCTTATTCTCTGATGGCGTGGCACTGCCTGATGCACCTGAATTAGCGTATTCCGAGCTTGAGCCGGTGCCTCCAGGAGACGAACCTCCTCCCGGTTCTTCAGGCGTTCCACCTCCGGTTGACGACGCTCTTGTGACCATCGCTTTATATTTCAGATGCTGGCCATCGGGCGCCGTCACAACGACCTCGATGACATGGTTGCCGACGGAAACCGGCAATTCCGGGCTCTTTTGGCCGGAGAGGATTTTGATCGGCCCCACTTCCAAATCCCCGGCTTCCCCGTACACGCTAACCGTTACCTGCACACGGGCGTCATACACCTGAGCAGTCACCGTGAGGCGATCATTTTCGTTGGCTACCTGTGCCTTGTAATCATAGTGATATCTATTGAATGCAGGGCTCAGACCGACTTCTCCTCCAGGTGAATTCAGCGCCAATGCTTGCAAGGTGGCGTCATACGCCGGGGCCGCAGGTTCCCTGACCGTAAAGCTCCAGGTATCAGCTCCTTGAATTCCGGTGAAATAGGTGCCCGAATGGTTACCGGTAAAGGCACCCGACTCAATCTCAACATAATAGCTCTTTCCATAGTCGAAATCGGCCAACGGATCTAGAGTCACCGCGTTCCCGAGAATCGCTACTTTACCTGCATCGGCAGCATCGAAACTCTCCACAACGCGCTGATCCGCAGCTTGCCTAATCGTAATCGACTTACCGGACACAGCCATCACGTCTTCATTAAAGACAATCTGCAGGGTCGCATCACTTTCCACGCCTACAGACTGATGAGCCGGCGTATACGATACCGCCGTAAGTTCAATCGATGCCGGGTTCTTACTCCATTTGGCATACAGCGTGACATCCTGCGTACCGAAGGTAAGCTTGCCGCCGGCTGGATAATCGATCCCGCTTCCGTCGGCCTTCGTATTCCAGCCGACGAAGGTATATCCATCCTTGCCCAGTTGACCCGTATTGCCCGCCACAACCGTTTCGTCGCCTCTGGCAAACAAACCACTGCTTACCGGAACATTCCCTGCGGTATGTCCATTGCCGTCATAGGTTAACGAGTAGATTTGCGGCCAATTGGTTGTCACCTTCAGCATGCGGTATGCGCTTTTCCTGCCGACGGCATCTTTGGCAATGACGTTAAAATAATAATCCGTGCCTTCCGTAAGTCCGTTTACTACAAGTCCGGTTTGATCCGCCGCGTAGCTTCCGACCGGCATTCCATTCCTCTCCATTTGACTGACATCCCCGACATTCGGGCTGCCGGATATATATAACAGATACTGCAGCTCGTGCTGCTCCGTCATATTGTCACGGGCCTTAGGCCACTCCAATCCAACCGAGTCCGAGGTAATGCTGTACGGATTCAAGATCCCGCTCCCTGGATCCGGGGTCGTGGTATCCAGCACGGCCTTCGACAGGGTAGGAATATCCCTCGTATTATTGTATGTCCCATCCCCAATTTGTCCTCCGGCGTTAGAGCCCCATGCCCAGACGCTTCCATCCTTTTTCATGGCCACGCTATGAAAGCCGCCCGCGGAAATTTCACGAACATGCTCGATCCCTGACACAGAGACCGGAATTAGGCCGGAAACATTAGAGCCCAGGCCGAGCTGCTTCTGACTGTTATCCCCCCAGCTCCATACGTTTCCTGCTTGGTCCACTGCTAGGCTGTGGTACCCTCCGCCTGCAATCGCAACAATATGCTCCAGGTTCCGAACCTGCACCGGTTTCGTTCGGTTTGTTCTCGTGCCGTCCCCAAGCATGCCGTATGTGTTTTTTCCCCATGCCCAGACGGTGCCGTCTTGTTTAACGGCCAAACTGTGGGAACCCCCGGCAGCGATCGCAATGACGTCCGTCAGCCCGTCAACCTGCACCGGAACGTATCGGTCCGTTGTCGTCCCGTCGCCAAGCTCCCCGCTTCCGTTCACGCCCCAGGCCCATACGGTACCGTTCGATTTCAGTGCAAGACTGTAGTATCCCCCAGCCGCAATCGCCATCACATCGCTTAGACCGTTCACCAGAACCGGAGCGTTTTGTTGTATTCTCGTTCCATTGCCCAGCTCGCCGTTGTCATTTTTCCCCCAAGTCCATACGCTGCCGTTCTCGGTAAGCACCATGCCGTGATAGCCCAATCCGCCCGATATGGCCTTGATCCCGCTTAAACCCGCAACTTGCACGGGAGCGTTCACATTCGTTGTCGTACCGATTCCTAACTGTCCGTTCTCGTTTGCCCCCCAGGTCCATACCGTTCCGTCCTGTCGGAGCGCCATGGAGCTGCGGACGCCGGAGTGTATGTCAATGACATGGTTCAAATTCTTCGCCATGACCGGAGCGATCCGGGTATTCCAACTGTCGTCGCCCAGCTGCCCCCTGTCTCCATACCCCCAAGAGTAAACCTCACCGCTGCTTACGAGCGAAACGGTATGATAGTAACCGGCAACAAGCTTCGGTGCAACCGCGGTGGCCGCGAAGGCTTGCCGGTATCCGAATACCCCATCCATCTGCATCAACAACAAAGCTATGCACAGCAGGATTTTCCCTGAACGCTTTATCATCATCTCCTCCTCCTTCATTTCATCAGCGCTTATAAACCACAATCCGGATCGGGACCGTGGTACCAAGGATGCTATCAAATAAATGGAAGGGAAACGATTGACAAACGTTAACTTTTCATCATTTTTTTCATATAATCTAGTTATCTTGACTCAAATTTCGTAAAAATAACGTTCGTATATGGCGAGGTACCTATGAAATTACTGACCGATTCACCCATCCTGAAAACGAAAATAAGCCTACCCGGGCTAAAAAAGCATCTCATTCACCGGGATCGGCTTATTCAAGCGATGACAGCAGGTCACAATGGACAACTGACTGCCATTATTGCCCCTGCCGGATACGGCAAATCGACGCTGCTGGCCCAATGGGTTCATGGAGCCAACGAGCGATGCGCCTGGGTGTCACTGGATGAACGGGATAACGATCCCGTCCGCTTTTGGCGATACGTAACAGCCGCCTTGGCTTCGGTTCTTCCACAACAGCAAGGAGATCGGCTTATGAACCATACGCATCTGCTGCCAAGCGCCTCGATTGAAACCTTTTTGGACACGCTGATCAGTGAATTATATGAGGAGCAAGAAGCCCTCAATCTCATTCTCGAGGACCTGCACTGCATTCACTATAAGGCAATCCATGAGGGAATTTCCTACTTGATTGATTACCTCCCTGAGCATATTCATCTATTCATCTCATCCCGAACCGAGCTCCCATTCCCCACGATGAAAGGGATGGTTAACCATGAGGTCAACCATATCGGCATGAAGCAGCTGGAATTCACCTCCGATGAAACGGAGCACTTTTTCCGTCATGAATCAGATAGCAGCCAGCCCCGTCTTTCTCCGATACAGCTGGATACATTACTTAATCAAACGGAAGGCTGGATAACCGGGCTCCAACTTGCCTCGCTTTCCCTTCGAGCCGGCAACGATCTGGAGCCATTCATCGAAGATATGAAGGGAAATCAACTTCTAATCTCAAAATATCTGTTTCAGGAGGTGATAGGCAGGCTACCTTCCAAGGTGCTCACTTTTCTCCTGCAGACCGCAGTCCTATCCGAGCTTCATCCTCAGGTGTGCGATGCTGTAACCGATCTCAGCGAGAGCCGCCCGATGCTGGAGGAGCTGCTGAAGCTGAATCTGTTTCTGGTTCCACTGGATGATCATCACACCTGCTTTCGCTATCATCATCTGTTCTCGCAGTTTCTGCTGGACCTCCTGCGACGTAAATATAACGGGGAGTATATAAAGCGTCATCGGCTTGCCGGGCAATATTACATTTCCATCGGTTCAATGGATGAGGCCATTAACCATATGTTTGCAGCACAGGATATGGAGAGTGCCGTGAACTTGCTGGAGCAGCATATGCAAACCGTGCTTGAACGGGGGGAAATTGCTACCTTGCTTGAATGGTTTGACCGCATCCCATCCCAATTTTCGATTACGCTTGAAATGTCATTAGCACATGCCTTTATCGTCGTTCTGGCAGGGGATCTGGAGCGGTCGGAGCGCATGCTGTCCCGGATTGAAGAAACGTGCGCCGCACTCGCGGCATCGGATCGACGGGAGCAGCTCCGAAGCAGCATCCTGTTCGTGCGTTCCAATCTTGTTTTTCTGAACGGGGACTTCGGTAAATGGTTCACTTTCAGTGAGGGCATCCTTGACAACCTGGTGCCCGACAATCCGATATACTACCAATTCGATTACAACCGACGTGAGCCTTACGTAAGGCGTACCCCTCTCGGCATGAAGGGAGCTCTTTCCGCCGATACGGAGAGGATCGCGCACCTATTCACCGGTGTGCTGGAATCCCATGGATGGGAGCATTCGCTCATGAATTTATATGTAAAGGCATCCTTGTGCGAGGGGTATTACGAATGGAACCGGCTTGCCGAATGCCGTCAGTTGCTGGTGCAGATTCGAAATGCGCCCCCCGCCAAGGAAACCATGGGTTTGTTCGTGCCGCTTCACATAACCGATGCCAAGCTGTACGCTGCAGAAGGCAAGTTTCATCTGGCTCATTATGCTCTGGATGAAGCGTGGACCGCTGTCCTCGCCAGGAAAGCAAGCTCATGGCTTGCTCCGTTAAAGGCTATACGATGTTTACTCTATATCAGGGAGGGGCGTATAACCGAAGCCCGGAAGGAAGCTGCCGGCCTCCCTATTTCCGTCAAGGACAAACCAACCTACAGCCGGGAAATCGAATATCTGGCGTTCGTTCGCCTGTTAGGCAAACAGCGTAAGGAGGCCGAGGCGCTTCACCTCCTGGAGCTATTGAAACCCCAGGCTGAGCGCGAACAGCAGCGATCCAGCATCATAGAAATCACAGGCCTGCAAGCGCTGCTGGAATATCAGCGTGGTCAGCGAAAGCAGTCGCTTCTTCTCCTTGGCGACGCTTTGCGTATAGGAGCACTGAACAGTTATGTCCGTTCCTTCCTGGACGAAGGAGAGGAGATGTACCAACTGCTGAGGCTGTATGCAAACCACCAAAGACAAGAAGGCGGCATAAAGCCGGAGCAGCATCAGCTGCTTGAATATGTAAGCATGCTGTTGGAGCATTTCCCGGTTTATTCCCAAGGGGATCCTTCATCGGCCAAAGTACACCTTCCTGTTCTCCCGGAACAACTGAATCGGAACGAAATGAATCTCCTGCGCCTGATCCGGCAAGGTGCCGCCAATAAACAAATGGCCGCTGCACTCGGCCTGTCCGAAGGAACGATTCGAGTATATTTATCCAGACTGTATGGCAAGCTCGGCGTGACTACCCGCACCCAGGCTCTGGTTAAAGCCCAGTCATTAAACCTGCTGGAGGATTGAACTTATAACCATACAAAAATGCACCCCCTAGAATTTCATCGGATAAACCAGGGGTTTATTCCAATGTCCATTCTAAGGGGTGCACTTCACGCATTCCCGAGGTTTTTTTACTCTATGGATTTCCTTATCTTATGGCTATCGTCTACCCATCATGAGCTGAAGGATCGTATCCATTTGAATCGGTTGACCTTCACGATCGCCACAAAACACTTCAGAATCTGATCGGACTTCAAGCAAATGAATATGGCGAGCGGTGATAAATGGAACACAAACGCGCATAATGCCGATGATGGCAGCACGATCAGCCACATAAAAATCAAATCATTGTAGAGCACAAAGCGGGTGTCTCCCCCGCTTCGCACAATGCCCGTCAATGCCGGCATTTGATAAGCCGTTCCGACGACGGTGATCGACAACACCGTCATGAAATGCAGCGCGAGTGTCTTCGCTTCATCGGAGATGGAGTAGAAGCCCAGCACGAAATCCTTAATCACAAACAGCACGGTGCCCGTCAGCAAGCCAAGAAGGATATACAGAATCTGCAGCGTTTTGGCATAGGATATGATTTTGTCCATCAAACCTTCTCCGATGGTCTTCCCAATCAGCACAGCCGTTGCGCTGGCCGAAGCGTATACGATGACTGTCACCATCTGGAAAATCGTTGTGGCAATGCTGTTGGCGGCGATCGCCGATTCTCCCATATGCCCCAGGATGGCGGTTTGTGCCGCCATGGCAAGCCCCCATATCGTGTTGGACATCAGAATCGGGGAGCCTACGCGAATATACTGTTTGAAGAGTTCCATATCGAACTGCAGGAAATCCTGCATTTTTAACAAAATTTTACGGTCGAACCGCTTAATATAAACGATGACAATCACGCATTCAATGATTCTTGCCGTCAGAGTAGCGATAGCCGATCCGGCAACGCCCAGTTCAGGAAAACCCAAATACCCGTAGATGAGGATATAGTTCAGGCAGATGTTGATTATCAAGGTCGATAACGATACCACAAAGCCGATTTTTACCGTTTCCACGCTACGCAGTGAAGCCAGCAAGGAATTAGTGACGGCAAAGAAGATATAAGAAAAACAGATGATTCGTAAATAGTCCACGCCGGCGACGATGACATTCTCTTCCTTCGTAAACAAAGACAATACCTCATGCGGGAAAAAGAACACGATTATCCATAACACAATACTGAGGAAGATCGCCATGCGCATGCCGATGCTTGCCGCTTTTTTGATGGAGCCTAAATCCTTCGCCCCCCAGAATCTGGATGACATGATGACCAATCCTTCGCATACGCCCAAAACCAGCATGTGCAGCAGGAATTGGATCTGGTTCGCGAGGGCAACGCCCGATAGCGCCGATTCACTGTATCCTCCCAGCATGACGTTGTCCGACAAATTCACGCCGACCGATATCAGGTTCTGCATCCCGATGACAAGCGTCAGCCAGAAAAAACTTTTGTAGAACCCTTTTTCGCGAACAAATAAACTCATGTCAGTTAACCCTTCTTTGTCTATAAGATGATGAATCTCTAATATATATATGAAATTACGCAAATGAACAGAACAAAATGAAGTGAAGGATCCTTTCATTAGAATCATAGAATCATAGAATCAAAAACATAATAACATTATAATGTTTTTACTAACATACCGTATATATGATGGCAGTGTAATCCAATCCCAATGATGCAGAGGAGAATGTGTATGACCGTGTGGAAATATCCGTTATCTCGCAAGATGATCCAGCGAAGTATGATTGCAGCCCTCGGCGCTGCCCTCCTCATGCCCCCGCTTCATGCCTTTACAGCCGATGAAGCGCCCCAAGCCGATGCATCTTCCACTCATTCGGCAGCCGGCGCTAGATCCGGCACCTCGGCTCCAGCACAAATCACGGAGAGTCCAATCGGTTCCCTGGCGATCGGGAAGCATAGGCTGATCAGCCGGAAGGAGATCGACCAGAACTGGGACGGCCTCGATCCGGATTATACACCGGAGAATGCGATCGCAGCCGTTAAAGCGCTGCTATCGGAGGAAGATTTCGAGGCGTTGTTCCCTTACCGGCTGGGTTCGGCGGAATGGTTTAAAGTCGCCAGTGGCAAAGAATACTACAAAGCCGATCAGACAGATTATTTCTCATACGATAATCTCATCAACGCGGTCGCGGAGGTCTCCAATCTCAAGATCAAGATCAGCACGCGGCAAGGAACTCCTTCCGCACAGGAGATTTACCGATTAGACAAGGACGCCCGCGTTGAAACACTCGTTGTGCGTTCAGCTGACTTCCATTCGGCTGAGAACCTTAACAAAACGATTGAAACCGTTATCATTGATGGCGGCACTTTCCTGAGGGAAGGGTTCAAGAAGGACCGTAAGCGCGAACTGGCAGCCTTCCTCGCCAATCTGTCCCACGAGACGGGCGGAGGCTGGGCTACCGCACCTGGAGGCCCGCTCCGTTGGGGTTTATTCTGGAACGAGAACATCGCCGGCCGGACTGGCGTTAATAAAGACGCCTTCGTCGATCCTGCCAACGCTGAGCTGTATCCCGGAACACCAGACAAACGCTATTATGGACGGGGACCGATCATGCTCAGCTGGAACTTTAACTACGGCCTGTTCAGTTCCATCATCTATGGAGACAAAAGCGTGCTGCTGGACCATCCGGAGATCGTTGCCACTGACGGTAAGATCGGCTACATGACCGCCATCCTGTTCTGGATGACGCCGCAAGACCCGAAGCCTTCCGCCCACGACGTCATAGTTGGCAGATGGAAACCTTCCCCGCTCGAGAAGTTCAGAGGGCTTGGCGATCCCGGCTTCGGTACGACCGTAATGGTCTTGAACGGCCTGGAAGCCAACCTCGGTGAAACCGAGGGCAGCCCGGTGCAGCGGCGCGCCGGCCATTACCGCGATAATACAAGCCGTATGGGTGTTGATACTACGGGAGAGAAAGTAGATACGCTGGGAATGAGACCATTCTGATACGAAACCTTCCTACGGAGGTTGGAACAGGCATAATGGTATCCTCTAATCATCGCCCTCTGGCAAATGGATGTTTTCCTGCCTCCACTCTGCCACAGGGCGATGATTCATTCATCAGGCTTCAGACCAGCCGCTGAGCGATTGCAACGCGCTGAGCTTTCGGTAAACTCTTGAGCACCAAATCATAGGAATGATCAATCATATCGTGCAGGTCCGCTTCCGTTAAGGAACCATCCACGGCAACCGTATTCCAATGTTTCTTGTTGAGATGATATCCGGGCTGCACCGCGTCATGCTGCTGACGCAAATTCTCTGCGATCACCGGATCGCATTTCAGGGATATATGGCTGACCTTCTCTCCTGCCGTTGTGGTAATCAGGGCAAACATTTTGCCCCCGACTTTCATGACGATTGGAAGCGGTCCGAACGGATAGTCTTCGGTTGCAGCTTTCTTGGAAAGACAGTAAGCAATGAGTGGGCTTCGCATCTGGAAATTCTCTCCTTCTTTCATCAGATCTATTTGATTATAGTAGATGATGTTTCCCTGTTCAATCTAGTTGCAGCAGTCTTATTTATCATCTTATTATTTTCGATAAAAAAAATTTTTCAAACACATAGCTTGGTTCAAGGCCAACGTGGAGGCTTGCTCTACTTTTTCGGCATATGCTGAACAAAAAAGAGAGAGGTGAGCCTCTTAACTATGAAATATAAAAGCAGTACCATCAAAAGCAAATGGAAGAAAACGAAATGGTTAAACGAAGATTCTTATTTCAGACAATACGTACCGCACACATTGCCGTTCAGCAAAAAAAACCTGAACGCTATGCTGGCGGACTACACCACGGTTTTCTTCAAACCTACGGATGGTTCAGGCGGTGTAAACATCATCCGAATCCGCAAAACGGACGGGGGCTACCAAAGCCAGCTGAATACCAAGAAAACGTCGTACTCCAGCTCATCTCAATTGTACCGTGATCTGAACCGCTTTGCCGGGAGCAGACCCTACCTGCTGCAAAAAGGAATTCGTTTGGCCAAAAGCAATGGCAAGCCATTCGATATCCGGGTGATGGTCCAGAAGACTAAGCAGGGAGCCTGGGTGAGCACCGCCTTATTCACCAAAGTCGGCAACCCTAACAAAGTCGCAACCAATTATAATCAAGGCGGCACCATTGGAACGTTCCGCAAAACGATGAGCGGCGCCAATTTCACCTCGGCCTACACCCAGCAGCTGGAGTCCGAGCTCAAGGGACTTGGCGTGGCTGTTGGCAAAAACTTTGACCGCCATTATCGCGGTTTCAAAGAACTGGGACTCGATGTGGCTGTGGACTCCAACGGCAGACCATGGATTCTCGAGGTGAACACCAGACCGCAAATTTATCCGCTCAAAACGTTAAAGGATCGGAGCCTGTACTATAAAGTTCTCTCTTACGGAAAGCATTATGGGCGTACGAAATAATAAGGATAAACCGTTCTCGCATAAACAAAACTGCCGGGCTTAGTGCCCGGCAGTTTTATTGAAAACTAATGATGTTCATATTCCTATTTGCAGTACAAAGAAAAAGCGATGGTGTTATGACTTGCTAGCTACCACTTCAATCTCAACCAGTCCATCCTTAGGCAGACGGGCAACCTCCACGGCGCTCCGTGCCGGATACGGCTCTGAAAAGAAAGAAGCATATACCTCGTTGACGGCTTGGAAATCATTCATATCCTTTAAGAAGACCGTCGTCTTGACGATATTCTCCATACCAAAACCGGCAGCTTCCAGAATTGCCTTCACGTTAAGCAGCGAGCGATTCGCCTGCTCTTCTACCGTCGGGGCAAATTGCCCCGACGCATCCATACCAAGCTGACCGGAAGTAAACAGAAGATTTCCGTATTGCACCGCTTGGGAATAAGGGCCGATTGCTCCTGGAGCCTGCTGGGTTGCGATGGTTTTTCTCTCTTGTTGTGTCATGGTGTTCTCTCCTCTTTTGCGTATAAGATCACGCATTTATATTGATGATTTCTTGCCTTTATCAAGAAATATTCATCCTGCATTAATGGACAGATGCAGCTCCTGCATCATCCGCATGAGGCCTGTTCTGGCTGCCTTTATGCGGATTGTCGTACTCCTTCAGCATTTCCTTCTGCTGCTCGGGCGTAAGCTTCGCGATGCCGAACCCGGTAAAGCCCCAGATCGTTGCAAAAATAATCCCCGTCCAGCACAACACCGCCCAAGGCAAATAGGATAGTGTCGCTACGCCCAGCGTACCGGCCATATAGGCACCCGCTGCCGTCCATGGCAGAATCGGTTCGGTAATCGCTGCGGAATCCTCCACCGTCCGCCCCAAATTCTTCGGATGCAGACCGCGTCGGATGTAAGCCTCGCGGAGCATCTCGCCCGGCATCAGGATGGAGACCTGCCCGTTACTGGTTACCCCAATCATGGTCAGACCAGTTGCAATGGTGGCCAGGATCAATGATCCGGTGGAGCGCACATGCTTCAAGAGCTTGTCCACGATCAGCTCCAGCGATTTGGTCAGCGATATGGTGCCGGCAAATGTGATCGCGCTGAAACAGATAAGCAATGTCCCCATCATGGAACTCATCCCGCCCCGGTTAATGAGACGCGGAACATCCGCAATGACGGCACTGGGGTCAAAATTGCTGACATGAACCATCGCGATATCGAATCCGCTGACAACCGAAGTCACCACATCATGCAGCGTGAAGCCATGAAATATCATGCCGTTCACCATCGCCACAATCGACGACAGCAGCATGACGGGAATCGTAGGCTTCTTGGTGATCGAGCCGTACAGAACAATCAGCACAGGCAGGATCAGGAGCAGGTTCCAGTCGTATATCGTTGCCAAGGTGTTCATAATGTCGGTTACCTTCTCGGGAACTCCTATGCTGGACACATGCGTGTTCAGTCCTGTAACCACGTAGACGATCCCCGCCACGAGGAAGGACGGCAGCGTCGTGTACAGCAAATGGCCGATATGCTCATACAGGTTAACGCCGGTGGACAAGGCAGCGATGTTGGTTGTATCCGAAAGCGGAGAAAGCTTGTCCCCGAAGTAAGCCCCCGCTACAACCGCGCCGGCCACAGCCGCAAGATTGGCGTCCATTCCGGCACCAACCCCCATGAAGGCAACTCCGATCGTCCCTGCGGAACCCCAGGAAGTGCCCGTGCATACGGAGACCACGGCCGTAACGAGAAAAGCGGTGATCAACAAAAATTGCGGGTCGATGATTTTCAGGCCGTAATAGATCATCATGGGGATGGTTCCGCCGACCATCCATGCACCGATCATAAATCCGACCACAATCAGGATTAAGATCGCCGGCATGGTTTTCGCAATTTTTTGCGAGATGGATTCCAGAATATCGTTGTAGCTGTAACCCAGCTTAATCGCGATCAGGCCTGCGACAATGGCGGATGCAATAATTAGCGGTTCGGGCGGCAGCTCAAATAATACGTAACCAAGGCACAGCAAAATCACCATCGTAAAAATAGGAAGCAGTGCCAGAAACATGGTCGGCTGCTTTATCATTCGTTCCTCTTTTGGTTTAGCCATCATGGATTCCCCCTGGATGTAAATAAGAAAACATATATCGACGTACCTTCTCAGAAGACAGACCTCATATAGCGGAAGTTTTCTTGCGAGATAAGGATAGTAAGCCTTTGAAGTTTATTCCTTCTGATCTCTTAAACTTTGGTTGTTAACGCTGTAGCGGATAAGCCGCGGCAACCCGCTCGAGGCCTTCCTGCAATACAGGGCGCGGCGCAGCCACGTTGACCCGGATGAAGCCTTTACCGCCGGGTCCGAATGAGGAACCGAAGCTGACGCTGACGCGCGCTTTTTCCTGGATCCACTCTACCAGATCCTCTTCTTGGCGGCTCACGGCCGTACAGTCGATCCACAACAGATACGTCCCTTCAGGATCGATCACGGCCAGCTCCGGCATATGATCGGCTATAAAGGTTCTGGCATAAGCAATGTTGTCTTTGATATAAGCACGAAGTTCCGTTAACCATTCATCACATGATGTGTATGCAACTTCCAGCGCAGGCACGGAGAAGAATGTGGGATTATGAATTCCGGCCTGCAGTAGACCATGCTTAAACCTCCCCCGGAGCTCATCATTGGGAATGATGATGTTAGCGATTTCGAGACTTGCCAGGTTAAAGGTTTTGCCCGGTGATGTGCAGATAATGGAACGATTCGCAATCTCTTCGGACAGCTTGGCGATGACGGTGTGCTCGTGTCCCTCATGAATGAAATCAGCATGGATATCATCGGACACAATCAGTGCGTCATACCGGATGCAAAGCTCCGCCATGCGTTCAAGCTCATCCCTTGTCCATACCCGGCCAACCGGATTGTGCGGGGATATGAGCAGGATCATCTTGACCCCTTCCCGCATTTGCCGCTCCATATCATCGAAATCGATCTCATACCGCCCGTCCGTAAGGATAAGCGGACTTTCAACCAATATCCGATCATTTAACGTAACCGCTTTCGCAACAGGCTGATAAACAGGCGTGTGGATAAGAACCTGATCTCCGATCTCCGTGAACTTCTGTATAATGACCGAAACGGCTTGAATAATGCGCGGACAAAATACGATCCAATCGGGCCGGACCTTCCAGTCATAGGCTTTATCAAGCCAAGTGCGGACAGCTTCGAAGTAAGGCGGGAACGGATCGGTATATCCGTAAATGCCGTGACGCGCAGCCTCCGCGACCTTATCCACCACCAAGGACGGTGCTGGCAGGTCCATATCGGCCACGGAGAGAGAGATCATGTCGTCACCCATGCTCTGCGCCATCCCGTCCCATTTCGCGCAGTTCGTGCCAAAGCGGCTGACAACCTTATCGAAATTAAATGTCATGATGTCACCTTCCATTTGTCTCAGGATGCAATGCGTTTATGATTAGGATGAGAGCCGCTTATTTCAGCTTCTGCAAATAGCGGTACACGGTAGGCTCCGATATGGATAAAGCCGCGGCAACCTTGGATACTCCGCCCTTCAGCAGAAATACGCCTTGCTCATTCAGTTCCTTCACAATCTCGATCTTCTCATTCGAAGATAAACGGTCCGCCGGAATGCTGATTTTGCCCAGGACGGTCTGGATAATATGCTGCAGCAAATCGTCCACGTTCCCCTGCAGGTATTCTGTGGACGGCTTCTCCTCCTTGGGTGCATCCAGGGCTGCCGGCGGCGTAAGCGATCCTCCCTGCAAAATGCTGTTGATCCAGTCGGCCGCAACCTCCATATGCGTAATGTCAATGTTCAAGCACATGAGACCGACCAGCTCGCCGCTCCTGTTCTTAATGAAATACGTAGACGATCGGAAAGTCTGCCCCCGCGCGCCGGAAGCTTTGTAGTTCGCGATGAACTGCTCTTCGCGGTAGGCCTCCGCTTTCAAAATCTTCAATACGAGGTCCGTGGAGGCATCGCCGATCCGACGTCCGCTAATATGACCGTTCTCAATAAAGATGATGGAGCGTTCCGGATCGCTGATATCGTGCACGACCACCTCGCATTGAGGTCCGATGATCGCCGCGATAAAAGAAGCAATCGGAAAATAGCTTTCAAGCAGCTGCTGGTTTTCATTCATGAAGAGCCTCTCCCTTCTCTGATACGCCATCATTTATTATGGATATCATCCATTAGATATAATAATTAATTATCATGATAATATTATATTATAATAATAAAACGTTTACAATGCTTTTGTCAAAAAAAGTCGAACGCTTCTCAAAACACTTTTCAATCGACCATTACAATAAGCCTTACAACAGGATTGTTAAATGCCATAAAAAAGGCTCTTCGCGGACGGTCCGGTATGACCGCTCGCAAGAGCCTTTTTGCAACCACATGAGAACGCGTAGTATCCACATCCCAGCTGCATGCATTTTCTAAGTCAGCTACCCCTTTTGTGACGACTTCCCCTACAATTCCCTGCCAGCTTGCTGCTGCAGTTCCCGCCATACCTTCTTGTTGCTGTATTGTTTCTCCGTGCTGATATCCTGTCCAAACCACGCCGGCGGTACAAAGCCGTCTGCGGCTTCCATAGAAGGAAACTCTACCTCCAGCACCAGCAATTGAATCTGCGCATAATCGTCGATTTCGATGATCGTGTTCCCTAAGCGGGCGGTAACCCGTCTCTTGGTCAGCGGAATCGCGCCATGCGCCTTCACCACTTGGTCATAGAGTCCTTCGGAAATGGCGAACTCTACTTCCTCCCTGGCAATGCCCCACCCTTTTTTGAACGTATGGGTGAATTCAATCTGACCAGATGTCAGATCCGTTATTTTGCGGACACGAAGCTCCTGATCCCCATCCAGCGCCAAATACGTCTGCTCGATGAACTGCTCCTTCTCGACCACGATGCTTCCTTCCGAGATCAAGTCTTCCGGATAAGCCTCCAAAAGGTATTTGCGTTCGATTTCAATCGCCATATTTACATCCTCCAATCGATGATCCCCATCTGTGCCTGATCCCATTATAAGGATCGATCACGGCAGCGACAAACAAAAGCGATAGAAGGATGCGCGAGGGCACTCTTCTATCGCTTCGTTTTCATCGTTACTTTATTAATTTTCTGTATGCCTTAATCGTCTGCGTGTGCATTCCTTCATGATACAAGCTGAACACAAGAAATTCCCCCACGGTTTGGAACGTCAGGGGACCGATGGTCAGCGGATGAGCTGAAGCCTGGTCAAGGCGATTGGAGAAGGTTTCTCGAATTCGGGTCGTTTGCTCCTGCAAAAGCTCTACCAGTTCGGAAATCGCAGGCGGCTTCGACGTCCAATCGGCCGGTTTGGTTCCGGTTGCAAACCACGCCTCGAATCCTTCCGGAATACGGGGCTGCTCGCCCGCCGTTGCAAAAGCGAACTGCTCATGAACGGTATAGATATGTCCCAGGTTCCAGCGAATGCTGTTCGCAAATCCTTCCGGGATGATATCAGCCTCTTGCTCCGTTACATTTTCTACCGACTTTAAGGTCCCGCCTCTGGCAAAATCCAATTGGTTAAAAATCGCTTCATTCATATGATAATCCCCCTTCCAAATGGTTCGTAACTATCCTATCGTAATATTGAGCCTACCGCAAGGAGTCCTAAGGCATTCGCACAGCCTTTAGTATTTGCGCACATACCACTTCATCGATTAGGCTATAAGATATAATTATCTTACATCTATATCATTCTATTGCGTTCGATTCATTTGAACCGATTCCGGAATCATGTTTATACTATAGGAAGAATCATATACATAAAGGAGTGGATCAAGATGAACTACCGCCGTCTTGGCAACAGCGGACTGAAGGTTTCGCAGCTCGGTCTGGGCACGAACGCTTTTGGCAAAAGGGCTGATCAAGGGACATCCGCCCGCATCATTGACCATGCACTGGACCACGGCATCAATTTCATCGATACCGCTAATATTTATGCAGGCTCGGAATCCGAGCGCATCATCGGAGAGGCGCTCGCCGGCAAACGCCATAACGTCGTATTAGCCACGAAAGCCGGGCTCGTAAGCGGCCAAGGGCCGAACGAACGCGGTTCTTCCCGCTATCATCTGCAGCAAGAGCTGGAGAACAGCTTAAAGCGGCTAAAAACCGATTATGTGGACCTGTATCAGATTCATACGTTTGATCCGAATACTCCCCTCGAGGAAACCTTACGCACGCTGGATGATATGGTATCGTCGGGCAAGGTCCGATATATCGGCGCTTCCAACTATGCCGCCTGGGAAATTATGAAGGCGCTCGGGATCAGTGAGCTTCGCGGATACGCCCGGTATGTATCCACCCAAACGAGTTATTCCCTTGCCGACCGTACGCCGGAACTGGAGCTTGTTCCCCTCTGCCTCGATCAGGGCGTTGGCATCATCCCGTATTTCCCGCTGGCCGGGGGCATTCTCACCGGTAAATACGGTCAAGGCGCCAGCACGCCTTCCGGCTCACGTGCGGAAACGGACCCGAACTTCAATCGCTTCCTGGAAGATCGCAATCTGAAGCTTGGGCAGCAGGTCAGCCAGTTGGCTGCAGAGCATGGTCATTCCCCAAGCGCCCTGTCCCTGGCCTGGCTGATGAATCGTCCTGCTGTCTCCACTGTCATTGTCGGAGCTACAAAAACCGAGCAGCTGGACGATAACTTGAAGAGCCTGGAGATTGAGGTTGATGAGGCACTAGGTTCCAGCCTGGATGAAATCAGCGACGACTTTGTTTATGCCAAGCCGTTCGCGACTTATCGATTGGGGTAAACAGCGTTATTACAAATCGAAGAGCTGCGCTAGGGACGATTGCCCTTTTGGCGCAGCTCTGTTTTTTCATCTAGATTTAGAAACTATAATTTAGACAGCACTGAAGATTAGATTACCCTTGAACTACTTCCCTATTTCAAAATCTCTTCAATACGAGTTTGAACATCTTCGCTGAGCTCAATGCCGGCTGCCTTCACGTTCTCGGTTACCTGCTCCGGACGACTTGCGCCGACAAGCGCACTGGCTACGTTCGGCTGGCGCAGAATCCAGGCAAGCGCCAGATTGCCCACCGACACTTCAAGCTCACCCGCAATTTTCTCCAGCTCGCGAACCTTCGCGATTTTCTCCTCGGTAATGCCTTTGCGCATCCACTCCAGCTTCGCGGCACGGCTGCCCTCTGGAATATCGGAAGCCGAAGTATACTTGCCTGTTAGCAAGCCTTGAGCCAATGGGGAGAATACGACCTGCCCAATGCCGGAACGCTCGCTGAGCGGAATGATTTCCTTTTCGATATAACGTTCAAACATATTGTAGATGGGTTGATTGACCACGATGCGGTCGAGCAGGTAACGATCCGCTACTGTCAATGCCTCCGCGATTTGCGATGCCTGCCACTCGCTGACGCCGACATAAAGCACCTTGCCCTGGCGAACAAGGTCGTCGATCGCGCGAAGCGTCTCGTCAAGCGGCGTTTCCGGGTCATGACGATGGCAGTAGAAAATATCCACGTAATCATGGTTAAGCCGCTTCAAGCTGGCATGTGCCTGTTCCATAATATGCTTGCGGGACAAGCCGCGATCGTTCGGGCCATCGCCCATGGGCCAAAAAGCCTTGGTCGCCAGCACGTAAGACTCGCGCGGATACGCTTTCAGAGTTTCGCCAACCAACACTTCCGCTGCACCTTTTTCATATACATTCGCCGTATCAAAAAAGTTAATGCCCAGATCATAAGCCGTTTTAATTGCGTTTACCGCGTTCTCGCGTTCCACATAACCACCGTATGTAAGCCAGCTTCCCAAGCTGATCTCACTAACCTTGAGACCAGTGCGTCCTAATCTTCTGTATTTCATGGCAATTCCTCCTTCAATCGAATAACTTGGATGCTGCATTATCTATTCTAAAGTAGTTCCTATTCCCAGGGAAGAAGTGAAATGTTCTTCACTATATTATAGAGAGGATAGTTGATATACTTGAGTATAGTTAATAGAATACCGGAAGGAGCCTACCCATATGGGAAATAAATCGAGCAGTTACATACCGAAAACACCCGAACATATCGAATGTAATATTGAAAAAACACTGTTGGTCTTAGGCGGAAAATGGGCATTTCTCGTCATCCGCGAGCTCTTTGGCGGCACGAAGCGTTTTGGCGAGCTGCAGCGGAAAATCCCGAATGTCAGCCCGCGGGCGCTGACCACGACGCTCCGCCATCTGGAAGAACAGGGCGTTCTTGAACGCGAAGTATTCCCTACCGTTCCGGTTACGGTGGAATACACGCTGACGCCGAAAGGCATGGACCTGCATGTCATCTGCAAGGAAATGAAGCTGTGGGCGGCGCGGTGGACTTGACTTCAAGTTGACTTGATGTATCTTTGCAACCGTGCTTGGAACCAGCGTTCAGCACAAAAAAAGCAGCGACGGATTCCGTTTAACCGGAACCGCCGCTGCTTTTTTAAGCTTGCTATTTTTTTATTATAGATTACATTTAATCGTTATTGTTTTGATTGCCGCGGGATTCTCCGCCCTTGCGGCCGATTTCCTCATAGAATTCCTTATCATGGGACTCCGATGTGGCTTCTCCGCCTTTACGGCCGATTTCCTGATAAAACTCCTTGTCGTGATTCTTGGCCGTTGCTTCGCCGCCTTTGCGTCCCGCTTCTTCTCTGCTCATTTTGTTACCGTTGTTGTTAGCCATTGTTCATCACTCCTAAGTTGTTTTTTGTTGCTGCTATGTCATGTATTTAACCCATCCGTAAACAATTAAACATTACTTTTCAAATCCTTCATTCACCACATATGGACCTGTGCCAAGCGTAGAATGCTGGTGTTTTGCCGGAGGATTTAATACGGGTGCGTCACCGTAGGCTGTCGGATTAGCCACATATTCGAAATCGCCGGTACCGTCCGGCAGCGGTCCGTTCGCCCAGCGTCCCGCACTGCTCTCCTCGCCAACCGAGAAATTCATGAATTGGCGTGTAGCTTCTTCTACGCTGCGTTCGCGCGGGAACGAAGCAGGAGCAATCGGACCTTCAATGGCCTCGATCTCTTCAATCGCGGCCAGCCACTGGTTCTGGTGCATGATATCACGGGCTATCATGAAGGACAGCATGTCCCGGACGCCAGGATCCGTCGTCTGCTCATACAAGCGTACAACCTGAAGCAGACCTTGCGATTCGGCATTCAGATTCGCACGGAAGTCAGCCAGCAGATTCCCGCTCGCTATGATGTACTTGCTGTTCCATGGATATCCGTTGCTGTCCGTCGGGGTTGCTCCAAGTCCCGATACGATTGAATGCTGAGGATTCATGCCCCCGAGTGCGGCGGCAATCATCGGGTCCTTCGCCGCTTCATCGACTTGATCCGCAGGAGCGCCGTCAAGAAGCTGGGCTATCATCGTGCTCAACATCTCGACATGGCCAATCTCCTCGGTTCCGATATCCAGCAGCATATCCCGATACTTCCGGTCTGCCCGGCAGTTAAATCCTTGGAAGAGATACTGCATCATGACGGACATTTCACCATACTGGCCACCCAACACCTCTTGAAGCTTTCTCGCGTATACCGGATCCGGCTTCTCAGGTTTTGCCCGGAACTGAAGTTCTTTCATGTGAATAAACATCCATATCGTCCTCCCTCGTATGCGTGATGGTAAGTCCGATTATTTCTTACCCGGTCCGATCGAGATTAAACAGCGGTAACTCATGATGTTCCCAGCTTCTATGTACCGGTAAAATGATAAAAGCCGCGACCCGCGCGGCTGAATCATCAAACTATATTGCTATATCAATTGATCCGGACCCCTTCAAACCGGGTAGCGAATCCGCTGAGAATTGTGCCGTTTTCTCCGGTTGCCCTTGCAAATACCTCCACTCGATCGCGAGCCATTAATTGTATCAGTCCGGCGGCATCAATTTTCCCTGTTCTCGGCTCAAAGTTTTCTTCCTCCGATATTCTCGGGACGCCGTTAACCCGAATCTCCAAATCCATTCGAACAGGCGTAAGCGTGATCGTTGTAAAAGAAACGCTGGCCAACAGGGAGTAGATACCTCTTTGCTTAGGAGTGAAGGTCGATGTTGATGAATTGTATTCATTCTTAAGATCCAATTCTTCAACTTGATATTGGACTTTGCTGAATACGCCGTCAGTGATTTCTTGGTCGATGCCAGAAACCGCTCTAAACGCGGATTTTCTTATTTTTCCGACACGCTTCTTCTTAGATGCGGCATGCTTACTGAGCGTTTTCTTGTGGACAGGCTTTCTGGACCCTGATCGTTTGAATGCCATTTCACTCTCCTCCTGTCGTTCTATCCATATTCTCTACGAAACTAGTTTCATAGTAGTATATCGATTCATAGATTTAGCAGAAACGGCATATGCCCAAACGACATAAAAAAGGCACGATCCAGTACTCCAACATGACAGAACCGACAGGGCGGCGGTTAGAGCCGTCGATTACTTACAAGCGGAGCTTCTCCTCCAGCAATTGTTTGTTATATAAAATGTCGGGATCATCCGGAGCGTACGATAAAGCCCTCTCATTATGTTCATAAGCCTGCTCCAGCTGCCCTAGTTTTCCGTAACAATATGTCAGCTGCAAATGGGGAAACCATGTCCATGCCGCTTGATTAACGCCGTATAATCGATTGCCCGGCATCTCCAGCTTGAGCGCCAATTCGTACCAGTGAACCGCTTTTTCATAATCGTTGAGTTCTTGGAAATAGTACGCGATCCGGCATACATAGTCGGCCCGCGGAACGTCATAATTAAACGTCTTTAACAGGGATTGCAGTTCTTGTTCTTTTTGTCCCAGCTCGTGGTAACAATGCGCCATGCGATCACACGCATCCAGTTTTTCCTCAAAATAGCTGACCGGATCATGAATAATCGTTTCATATATTTCAATGGCCTTGTCATAATAGGCGCTCGCAGACAATTCCATTGCATAATGCAGCAGCTGGCGCTTGGAGAGGGTGCCTCCCTTCGCAAGATGGGCCTCATAAATACGCAAATTCCGCCCGGAATCCGTGTGTACGCGTCCATGACTAACGGCAATGTCGGATAACATGATATTTCCCTCAACCTCTAAATGCTCATGCACCGGATCACGCCATTGAAACTGCCTAGAACGCTTCACCAGCCGGTTTCTTTTAACAACTGCCGTGGGCTTCCCCAACGGATCGAAGGCAAGGTAGTAATCCATGCATACGGAGTCCACCGCCGGGTCCAAATTTGGTTTGAGTGCCTTGAACCTTTCCAGATCGGCTGGCTGCAGCCAATCATCCGCATCCAGCCATAAGATATACTCCTTCGTCGCATGAGAGAACGAATAGTTCCTTGCAGCGGAAAAATCGTCGATCCAATCAAAATGAAAGATTCGAGCCTCATATTTGGCTGCAATTCCGAGCGTATGGTCCGTTGACCCCGTATCTACGATGACAATCTCGTCAACGACATCCTTAACGGAGTTTAAGCACCGATCCAACACTTGCTCCTCGTTCTTTACAATCAAGCACAAACTAATCGTTATCATGTCCAGACCCCCCATAAACTTGTCTCCCAGACATCATATGGAATGCCATCTCGAGAGGTTTGGACAATAAATCATAGACATAGCAAAAAAGACCGCGATTTAAGCGGTCTTGATCGATGGAGAACGGCCTGTATTATGTCTGTTGTGCGTACGCCTCGGCAGCCGCATGCAGATAATAAGCCAGCCCCGTCTGCTGCTCCTCCAGCATCCGGAGATGAAAGTCGTCACTCAGGAAAAACTTCGTTTGACCCGCAAAATCCGCAGCCGTAAAGGCGTGGCCCTGCTCATTCATAAACTGCAGATGATCGCGAATCGAATCTCTTACTTGCGCATCATCGTGCTTAATCCCCGTTATCAACGCGTTTGCCATGCCTGCCATAAAGGCAGCCGCTTCCCTTGCCTGCTCGTTCATGCTTGGAACATCGACGGGTTCACCTTCGAGCAAATCCATATCATACTGCTCTTTCAGGTGTTCATTCTGCTCCGTTAAAGCTGCCTCCCATTCTTCTTCGCTCTCAAAACCTTTGAACAATTCCTGAGGCTCCATGCGCTTGCCCTCCTCTGTACTGGTTATGGATATTCTTAAGGTTTTCAGAATTGCATTCAATCGATCCGCGCGGTCCATCAGCAACTTCTCCTGTTGTAACAGCATCTGCCGCCGTTCAGGAGTTTCCTCCATCAGCACCTTGATTTGTTCCAGCGGAAAATCCATTTCCCTGTAAAACAGAATGTGCTGCAATCGCTCCAGCTCGACTGCACCGTACAAGCGATAACCTGCTTCGCTGATCTCGGCCGGCTGAAGCAAACCGATTTTATGATAATGATGCAGCGCTTTGATGGTCACCCCAGACAGCTCCGAAACCTCTTTTACCGTGTATATCATAATGTTCTTCCTCCTTCGACTTCCAGTCTAAGGTCTCCCCTTGGAGGAGAGTCAAATTCGTTATTTATCTAAGGTTTATTGCCTCTTGAGAATCGCTTCTTACGGGAAAATATGATTTTTGTTCATTATTTTGCTAGAATGGTCCATTATGCAGTTAGTAAAACAGAAAGGATGTTATAGAAACTATGAAAAGGAAATGGCTAAAATACACCATGCTCTTAGTATCCGTTGGAATCTTGGGGATTATCTCGTACTATACCTACGCTATCATACAGTTCTCAAACCAAATTTCGACCGCATCGAATCCGGTGGAGCCAACGGAAACGTCAGGTTCCGCATCAGAGGAAATCATCGAAATACCGAAGTGGGAGGGTAAAGAACGCATTAATATTCTCTTAATTGGAGGCGACTCCCGTGGAGACGATGCCGGCAGATCCGACACCATGCTGGTGGCCTCCATCGATCCTGTCACGAAAAGAGCCCATTTGTTCTCGATTTTGCGAGACACCTATGTGAATATCCCCGGCCATGGCAAAGGACGACTGAATTCGGCATTTGCTTACGGCGGAATCGAGCTGACCAGACAAACCATCAGCGATCTGCTGGACCTGCCTATACATAAATACGTTTACACCGATTTTGTCGGATTCATAGCCCTAGTCGATGCCATTGGCGGAGTCGACATTGAGGTTGAGAAAGACATGTATTACACAAGCAAAGCGGACAAGCATATGTACGACATCGATTTAAAACAAGGCCTGCAGCATCTCGACGGCAAGATGGCGCTGCAGTACGTCCGATTCCGGCACGATGCGAAGTCCGATTTCGGCCGTACGGAACGACAACGGATTCTCATGACGGAAGTCGCCAAGAAGATGCAGACCACGGGCTCATTAATCAAGCTTCCCAGCATCCTGGATTCAATTGCGCCATACATCGAAACCGATCTAAGCCCTAAAGAAATGCTGAAGCTGATGGCTCTGGGTTTTGATGTGAATCTGGATAAAATCGACCAGCAGCAGCTCCCGCCATTCTCGCTGCTGACCAACGAGAAGGTCGGTCGGGCACAGGTGCTCGGCGTAGATAAAAACAAATTGCAGCAGTATGTGAAGCAGTTATTCGAAAATGACGCCGGAATAAAATAGCGATCATCGAAAGAGGGCATAGATAGCCCTCTTTTCTACGTTAAATCTCCTATATCGTTCGTGGACGCTCATGCAATAAATCCGATGGAGCGGTGCCCGTGACTCGTTTATAGATTCTATAGAAGTAGGAGAGGTCCTGATATCCGAGAAATACGGCAATCTCCTGTACCGTCAGCTGCGATTCCGTTAACAAATACACTGCCCGTTTGATCCGCTGAGCGTGCACGTACTGGCTGATGGTCTGCCCTGTAACGCTTTTAAAAAGTACCGCTGCGTAATTGGGGGTTTTGCCGATGACATCGCCCAGCTCCTCTTTTGTTATTTTCTCACGGTAATGCCGCTCGATATAAGACTTCATCCGGTCCACGTTCAAGTGCTTCTCCGGCGTGGTGACGCCCTTGTCCAGCTCACGGCTGATATAAATCAACACTTCGGTCAATAATGCTTCGATCATCAAGACATAATAAGATGGGCGTTCCTGCCACTGCTGATGGATCACCTTCAACCGTTCGCGGATTAACTCATAAACACCCGGTTTAAACTTCAAGGCTTCTTTCCGATCCAGCATGGATAAGTCCGACGAGGCGCCTTCCGTCCATGCAACGACGATTTGCGTGTGCGTCACGGTAGGGATGCTTTTACCATAATACGGAACGCCGGCTGGAATAAGCAGCAATTCCCCTTTCTCCATAATCTGCTTATCGCCATTCACCCAATATACGCATTTTCCATAGGTCACAAGGCTTAAGCGCCATGCTCTTTGCTCATGATCAGCTTCATCATACCAATCGACACCGCTAATTTGCTCTACTTCTATCGGAGTGATCATAACTCACCTCAACTGCGATACTATAATCCATCCATTGTACTATAGTTCATATCATGATTCGACAAGACAGGCTACAATGTGATCATTAGGGAAGTTTGAATGAAGTCGAAATGCTGTATAAAAGCAGAAGAGAACAAATAAAAGGAGGAACAAACAGCCATGCTAAAAACTAAAATCATTTGTACGATGGGACCCGCGTGCGATTCCATTGAGCTGTTGAAGAACATGATTCAGGAGGGAATGACCGTTGCCCGTTTGAATATGGCACATGGTGAGCTGGAGGATCACGTCACCCGGATCCGGAATGTTCGCCGGGCCGCAGCCGAATTAAACACGTATGTCCCGATCATGATGGACATAAAAGGACCTGAAGTACGGATCGGCAAGCTGAAGGAGGCTTCCTGCCTTCTGAAACCAGGTGAGGAGCTGATCCTGACTACCGAAGAAATTCTTGGCGATGCCCAGCGCATCTCGGTCAATTATGCCGAGCTGAATCTAGTGGTTAAACCGGGAGACCGCATCCTGATCGATGACGGCCTCGTGGACCTGAACGTTCTGCGCGTCGACGGACCGGACATTCTTTGCAAAATTATCAGCGGCGGGGTGCTTAAACCACGTAAAGGCGTCAACCTCCCTGGGATCAAAACGACGCTTCCCGGCGTCACCGAGCGTGACGTCATGCATATCGGCTTCGGCCTGGAGAACGACATTGAGATCATTGCCGCTTCTTTCGTGCGCCATGGCGACAACATCCGCGAAATCCGCAGCATCCTGAAAGAACGCGGCGCGGAGCATGTACAGATCATATCCAAGATCGAAAACGGAGAGGGCATGGAGAACCTCGACGACATCATTGAAGCATCCGACGGAATCATGGTTGCCCGCGGAGACCTTGGCGTCGAAGTGCCAATCGAAGAAGTGCCTATGATGCAAAAAGAAATGATCGATAAATGCAACCTGGCAGGCAAACCGGTTATCGTGGCAACGCATATGCTGGAGTCGATGCAGGTCAATCCCCGTCCAACCCGCTCCGAGGTGAGCGACGTGGCTAACGCGGTGATCCAGGGCGCTGACGTGGTCATGCTCTCGGGCAAATCCGCTGCCGGTAAATATCCGGTAGAATCCGTGCGCACGATGGCGGCAGTCGCCCGCCGCGCCGAGACGATGATTGATTATAAAGACCAATTCGCTTTCAAATCCAGACAGCAGGTAGCCGATATTACCGAGGTTATTAGCCAGGGTGCGGTTAGCTCCTCCCTCGTGCTGAATGCCAAAGCGATCATCACGGCAACGGAGAGCGGATTTACAGCACGGATGATTTCGAAATACCGTCCAAAGGCACCGATTATCGCGGTCACGCAGCATGAAGAAGTGCTGGCCAAGATCTGCTTGCTCTCCGGTGTCATTCCGGTAAAAGGCGACAAAGTCACAACGACGGACGAAATGTTCGAATCCGCTACCCGCAATGCCATCAAAACAGGCTACATCGAAAAAGGCGATATTATCGTATTGTCAGCCGGCGTGCCGATCGGTCAATCCGGCAACACGAATCTGATTAAGATTCTGCAAGTGTAACTTTATAATTTCCCAAAAGACCTCCCGGTGATTTAATCGGCGCCAATCCATCCCTCTGGGCATATAACTAACTTGAGGAATAAGCTCGAAGAATAATCTGCGCTGCGTTAATGGATGAACCGAGCATGTTATCGGAGGTATTGAAATGGTTGTACCGCATCATTCAATGAAGGGCCAGTGGCAGCAGCCTGCTGTCCCTCATTGTAAACAAACCCATAGCTATACAAGTCCGTACCAGATGCTCTTCCACTGGAGCCGCCTGGACTGGAACTTCCCGAACCCTGCGATGAAGCAGCGATTCGAGGAGCGTCAGGATTGGAAGCACTGCATGCCCGCAGGCGTCAAAGTAGACCGGCAGGGACGCTTCTATGTATCGGTTCCGCGCTGGGCTGAAGGGGTTCCCGCTACGCTGAATACCATTGCGATGGTGGACGGCAAGCCCGTACTGGAGGCTTTTCCAAGCTGGGAGTGGAATACGCCGGGGGATGTTCGGGTGCTGCAATCCGTCCTTGGCTACGAGATTGATGAACATCATCGGATGTGGATTCTGGATCAAGGAAAAATCGCATACGAAACCTCGCCCGTAGGCTCGCAAAAGCTGCTCATCTGGGATCTGAGCGCTAACCGCCTGCTCGACTCTATTGTCATTCCGGACGATATTGCCCCGCCCCGAACATCGTTCCTGAACGACATCGTGGTGGATAACCGCAACGGTTATGCCTATATTACCGATTCGGGCTCCGGCTGGCCGGACCATCCGCTGTATGGCGGAATCATCGTCTACAATATGAGAACGAAGAAATTTCGGCGCGTCCTCGACAGTCATTACAGCACGCAGGACGTCCCCCGTTTCCGGTTTGAGATCGATACCGAGCCGGTATACCGCAACAAGCCGATTCGGACCGGGGCCGATGGCATAGCGCTGTCCGCGGATCGCGGAACGCTATTCTACTGCCAGGTAACGGGGCGCAATCTGTACGCTGTCGATACGCGGCTTCTGCGGAATTTCAATATTCCCGATTCGATCATCCGGGATTCCGTTCAGACCCTGGGCAGCAAAGGAACGACAACCGACGGCATGCATGCCGACAATCAAGGCCATGTATTCTACACCATGCTCGAAGGCAAGGGAATCGGCTACTATTCACCGTACACAGGCTCGTTCAACAAGCTGCTGTCCGACGACAGAATGCTGTGGGTAGACGGGGTAGCTTTTGATCAGCGCGGCTCGATCATCTTCAACAACAACCGCCTGCACCGCATGTTCGAGGAGCCGCAGAACATCGACTGGGACGATCCTTACAATCTGATTGTATGGAGGGCCTACATCGGGCGGGACGTAAAGTCGTATTTATATGGTTGTTGAGGGTTGTGAAAAAAGGGTTAGGCAGATCGGGCACTCATGCCCTCTGCCTAACCCTTTTGTTATATAACAGCAGCAACTGGACCTCAATGACTGGCAGCCTCCCGCCTGAGATAATAATTCCTGTTCTTTCAGGCTATTCATGTTCTGACATCCTCCAACAAATTTCCCTGTTCCTACTCAAAAGCCCCGCGAATTCACCGTACCCTTCCCGAACCATCTCCCCCTCCGGCACAAAGCGCAGCGCCGCAGAGTTTATCTGGTAATGCAAGCCGCCAGGCTGAGGTCCGTCATGGTATAGGTGACCGAGGTAAGAGCCGGACAACCTGCCATATAGCGCGGTGCGTACCTTGCCGCCGCGAAGATCTCCTTTTTTGCTGATATATCCCTCATGCAGAGGTTTCATAAAAGCCGGCAATCCCGTTCGGGCATCATATTGGTCGGTTGAGCTGAATAAAGGGTCTCCGTTCACCACGTCCACGTAAATCCCCCGGCTGGTGTTATTCCAATACGGATTATGATAGGCAGGCTCGTCCAAGCCTTCTTGCGTCACCGTGTATTGGAGAACGGTAAGAAGCCTGCGCAGTTCATCCTTATCCTGTTTTCGATTCCAATGCCGCTCCGCAAACAAGTCCCGGCCGGAACCCTCATAATATCGGTTATAGTCATACCGGTGTGTAGTATAGTAGTTCTGGTGGACATCCTCCGCGGGATAAAAGGGACACGCCGGCAGGATCGGCGTCACGATCTTCCCCTTGAACCGGCCGCTAAGCTGCAGGTTGCGCTTGGAGGCTTCCGCCTGCTCGCGCTGCGCCTCGTTATGCACGAAAATCGCTGACCGGTACGACGCCCCACGGTCCATGAACTGGCCTTCCGCATCCGTTGGATCAATCAGGCGCCAGTAGATGTCCAGGAGCCTTGTGTACGGGAATACATCCGGTTCAAACCGGATTTGCACAGCTTCGTAATGACCCGTCGTTTCCGTTCCTACTTCTTCGTAGGTTGGATCCTCCGTATGGCCACCCGTGTAACCCGAAACCAAGGAAAGGATACCGGGAAGCTCGTCAAACGGCTTAACCATGCACCAGAAACACCCGCCCGCAAACGTCGCCAATTGCGTCTTTCCACTTGCATGTCTCAAGGCTGTCCCCCCTTTCATTTTGTCTGTTTCATTATGATACTAGTGTAGTCTTAAGGACTTAATCGCAGCAAGTATCCTTACTCTTCACTAGTATTTTGTGCAATCGATCCGTTATTGAGGTCTCAAGTCAAGAATGAGAGAGTAACCCACTTAGGCGCCAACCTTAGGAGTAGGTTACTTTCGTTGTTATAACATTCTATTTGTTCCCTCAAAGATAGATTTCTCTATTCTTTTAAATTAAATTTATTCTTCAACCGCTTTATATGTCTCCCTCACAGACTTTCCCCAGCTACAGCTGGCACCCTGCTGCATCAAGAACGAGTAGCAATACGCTCCTCCGGATATCGTGGTACTTGTCAACGTAATCTCCTCAAGCTGTATCTCCTCCATCAGGACCAGCGGTGAACGGGACCATATCCTGCATTCCCCCGCCTTGTCGGCGCGAATCTTCACCCCGGTCAGTTCGCCTTCCTCCCAGCGCATGTCGACAACAAAGCCGCCGCGGGCACGAAGCCCCTTCACCTCACCGCTGTTCCACTGCGGGGGCAGCGCGGGGAGCAGCCGTAACTCTCCCGTATGCGATTGCAGCAGCATTTCGGCGACACCCGCAATCCCGCCAAAATTACCGTCGATTTGAAAAGGCGGGTGGCAGTCCAGCAGATTCGGATAAGTGGAAGAAGCCAGCAAATGCACCAGTTGCTCGTGCGCTTCCGCGCCGCGCTGCAGCCTGGCGTAATAATTGATAATCCAGGCCCGACTCCAGCCCGTGTGGCCGCCGCCATGCGCAAGCCGCCGTTCCAAGGTCTTGTAAGCCGCATCGGCAAGCTCCTGGGACTTGTCAGGATCAATCTGCTCTCCCGGATACAGGGCGAACAGCTGCGAGATATGCCGGTGTCCGGGATCGGCCTCCTCGTAATCATCCAGCCACTCCATGATCCCTCCATGCCTTCCAATCCGCGGTGCCGGAATTTCTTGTATCGCAGTTTGGAGCTCTCCCAGGAAGGCAGCTTCATCACCAACGAGATGGCCGGCCTCTAGGCAGGCCCGGAACAAGGCCGTCGCAATCTGCGCATCCATGGCGGGTCCCATGCACAAGCTGCCGATGACTCCGTTCGGAAGCACAAATCGGTTCTCCGGCGATACGGAAGGGCCGGTTATCCGTCTTCCTTCCTCATCCACGGTCATGTAATCCAGCAGGAATACCGCCGCTTCCTTCATGACTGGATACGCTCGCTCCCGCAGAAAATCCGCATCCCCGCCAAACCGGTAATGCTCCCATAGATGCAGGCACAGCCACGCGGCTCCCATCGGCCATACGGTACAGGTCATCAATATTCCTTCAGGCCGGGTCTCTCCCCATAGATTTGTGTTATGATGCGCTGCGAAACCCCGGCAGCCATACATCTCGCGAGCCGTGTCCCGGCCATTCGGGAGCATGCGGTGAATCAGGTCGAACAGCGGCTCGTGGCACTCTGCCAGACCCAGCAGTTCTGCCGGCCAATAGTTCATCTGAATATTCACATTGATCGTATACTTCGATTCCCAGGGCGGGGTAAAGCTGTCATTCCATATGCCCTGCAAATTTGCCGCGAGAGATCCGGGTCTCGAGCAGGAGATAAGCAAATAACGCCCGTATTGGACATACAACGCGATCAATTCGGGATCGCTATTCTCTGCAGAGGCTCCCTCGGCCTTGACTCTTTCCTTCAGCAAATTCAACCGCTGATCGATGGGCAGGAATGAACAATCATCCTCTGCACAATCCGAATTTCCAACTGGATCTGAACCGGAGATACGGTCCGTCCCATTCGGAATGCCATTTTCCCTTTCAGTTATGCCTGCTCGATTCACCCCCTTCTTGCTGGAACCGAGAAATATCGAGAACCGTTCAAACTTCTCCCGATATTCCTCCAGATGACGGCTTTCCAGCTGCTCGAACGACATGCCTGCTGCATGATCCAGCTGTTCCAGACATACCTTGTCCGGCTGCTGATACCGAAAGGTCGTCTGGGCTGACAGCAGCAGCGTAACCGAATTCGCCCCTTCAACCGAGAGAAAATCACCGATGGTTCGGACCCTTCCTCCCACAGCGACAGCACGCAGCGCCGTGCAGAAGGAAATGCCGTCCGTACCGCATTCGCCCTTCATCAGCAAGGTATCGTCGTGCCCTAAAGAATCCGTTCCGCTGTCAAAAGGGCGACGCATCAGATTCGCCGCAAAGGTCAGCGCCCCCGGCCGATCGGCAGTTAGACGAATCACCATTACGTCATCCGGCGCACTGACAAAATACTGCCTGCGATAGCCTATGCCGCCCGAAGAATAGGATACGGTCACCATGGACCGTTCCAAATCCAGCTCTCGCTCGTAATGCTCCACCGCTTCCTCGGCATCCAGGAACTTGAGCAGCAGATCGCCCAGCGGCTGGTAAGGCTGCTCGTATTTCGGGGATGAAGTCATCGCCATCCGGGCCAGGTGCTCAGCCTCTGCCTGGCGTCCATCCCGCAGCATCTGCCTGATCTCGCTCAAATATTCAGTAGCGTCGGGATTGGCTCCCCTTCCCGGACCACCATACCAGAGGGAATCCTCGTTAAGCTGCACCCGCTCAAGCGAGGTCTTGCCAAAAACCATGCCGCCCAAGCGCCCATTCCCCAAGGGCAATGCTTCGTTCCACTCGGCCGCCGGGGAAGCGTACCATAACCGCATGCGCCGATTAGCAGATGTATCAGGCTGCCGCCATGCAGTTTCACCTACCGCTTCAATCTTGCCATGCTGTCTTGCACGATCCGACTCCGCATGTTGCCCCCCATGAGGACGTTCCGTATCTCTTCCAGTTGTCTCCCTCTCCACCTTCTCCACCTTCATACACGTCCCCTTCTTCGCGAAGAAGGGGATGATCAGCGTTTCCCCTGATAATCCCCTGTTCGCTCCATATAATTATGGCTGCTCTGGTATATCTATCGAACCGCCGCCCACAGGCGTACGTGCCAAATTATCCACTGCTTGCTGCCCCAGGCGATCCTTCAACTGCTGGACGAATAAGCTCTGAAGCGCTACATGCCGGTCGGCGTATTCCCAATAGCCGTCCTCGCGCGGTCTTGAATCATAATCATTCGGAACGAGCGGTTTCACATTCAGACCGTCTTCGGTCGGGATATGGCCGATGACATAGTTCTGTGCCGTTGGGGGCTTCTGGGCAACCAGCCCGCCTTCGGTATTCCACATGACGTAATTCGCTCCCGCCCAGCCATGTCCGCTGCCCAGCCAGCCGCGGTCGCGGACGCTGATACGCGCACGGACGTTGTCGTACAGGCCGCCCGTGGACCAGCGATGATGCGGCTCGCTTGTATTGTATTCGCGAGTGGCTTTATTGTAATACATGACATTCGGTCCTTGTACGCGGCTCTCAATAACATAAGCATGACGTGAAGTTTCAGCATAATTGCGCTGCACCAGATTTAGTTGCCCCTGGATGAAAAAGCTGTAACGACGACCGCCGGTAATCACGCTGACCATATCGTACATTTCGCTGTCCTGCACGGTGACCCACTTGGCCTGCCGTCCTACCTGCACCAAGGCGTAGGAGAAATGGTAGCCGTACACCTCGCGCACCCAGGCATTCTTCACGCTATTCATCATAATGAATCGTTCCGCATGTGCCTCATCGGAATAATACGGGGTATCCAGAACATCGTTATCCATCTTGGTATCGGTCTTGCTCGGATCAAAATCGGATATGGCTCGCATGTTCTCAATCCCAACCTGTTCGATTCGTGACTCATCCGTCGCCTTGAACAGCTTGCCTCCGCCCCATTGACGTTCAATGGCATTCGCTACTGGAGCATCCACCGTAATCCGGTTGCCGTCAATGGCCGTAATGACGCGGTCAAAATCCAGATTGAACGGGGACCACTGCTGCGTTCCCCCGGTCCCTGGCCGCATGTAGATATGGTCCATGCCGATCTCATGAATCCAGCGGTCATTGCCGATTCTTCGTACAATGACAGAATCGCCCACCTGATAACCGGAGGCATTCTGCACATGGAATGATCGCGATCCTGCCGGAACGTACAGATCCTGGATGTCCGTCTCCGTCCCGTCAACAATCACCGCACCATTCGTTCCGCCCACGACAATCAAATTTCTCGCCGTTGTTCCCGTGCCGCGGATGATGGTGCCGTCCTCGCTCTTGCCTTCACCCCGGAGCACGACCCCGCTGGCCTGAATGTTCAGGGAACCGCCGACCAAATATGTGCCCTTCTTCAGCAGCACCGCCCCCCGGAAACCATCCGCGTCACGCGGCATCCGGGACACCTCATCAATCGCCGCCTGCAGCATCGCCGTATCATCCCCGCCGGTCGGCTGTACGGCTATCCTCGCCTGAACGTCGGGCAGTTTCACACCGCCACCCCTATAACCGACGTTTGAGAAATCGATGATCCGGTTCCCCTTATAATCGGGAACGTACACCATCCTTCCGTCTTTTCCGGTATAGGCGATTTGGCTCTGGCCATCAGGAATTCCCTTCTTGGGCATGACGGTATAAAACAAGCTATCGTAGTACGTTTCCCCGTCAGCGGCTTGGAAAGTCATCCGCACCTCGTACGTGCCCGGTACCTTCATCCCAACCGGAAGCGTTAACGATTGCGTTACCCCTGCCTGCAGCGACTTCGTGCCCAGCGAGCCTCTGGATTGACCGTCCTTGAACCATCTGGCGGATACGGTTCCATCCAAGTTCGGAGCGATCGTTACAACTGGCAGCTCCTTGCCCTCCCCCAAGATCGCCGCCTCGCCAATCTTTTGGACCAATGACGGATGCGTGAACGAACTGAATGCAATGTATTTCGCATCCTGGAATTCCTGGTCGTCCTTCACCACAATCCAGAAATCCGGCGTACGCATCGCTTGGCCGTTGATGCTGGTTTCCGCATACATCCGGGTGGCGCCTACCTTGACACCGGTTACCGTGCCTTCGGAAGTAACCGCAGCGCTGGTTCCCATTACATGATATTGAACATGGCCTTGAGGCAGCGTCATCCCCCCGCCGTTCACCTGTTTGCCGCGCGCCTCCACGACAGATATACCTCCTATGTCCAAGGTAAGTTCATCATTGTTGTTATAAGGGGTTCCATCCGGCTTCACGAAGGCCAGCTCCGTTACATCGGACGGGATTCCTTGATCTCCATCCTGCATATAAAGCTCCAACTCCTTAAGCTGAACATTGAGATTTCGGCTTAGCTGCAGCGATACCCGAATTTGGGAAGCGCTTACGGAATCAAAGGTGATCGATTCCTGACCGTCCGCTCGTATACCCCCGTTCTTCGTGTAGGCTCTGGTCCAGGACTCACCGTCGCGGGAGTAATCCACCTCGATACTTCCCAAATTATCTCCCCGGTTCAAATCCAGGACGACCTGGTTCAAGGACTGCTCGCTTCCCAGATCCACCTGTATGTATACACTCATGTCCTCACGGTCTGTGCTCGCCGGCTGCCAGTAGGTATCACGACTACCGTCAATGGCCTTCACAGCTTCACGCCCGCTGATCTCGGAACTAGCCGTCGCCTGCTTATTCAAAGCCAGGTTGACCCGCTCCATGGCATCCGGAACAGCCGTTTCCCCCTGTATTGGCGGATTGCCGAACGAAAACAGAAGAATACCCAGCAGCAGTATGAAACTTCCTCTTCTTGCCTGCCTGTTACGCTTGCGTACCTGTCTCATCAATCATCACCCATCCTTTGTCATATGTAGTGATTACGATCCACCCGCGATTACATGATTCCCTCCTTTCAAACACCTTTTGATGATGCTTCCATGATAAAACGGCGACTGCCCGCCAGACCATGCCGTAACTTGCGGAATGGCCGTGTTTTTTTATGGAGTAACACAACGTAAGAAAACACAACCCGGAGCGAACGGAGCCGTATGCTAAGGCTTCGCTGTATCCGTTACAATGAAACTGCAATGGATACGACATTCTTGCAGCGACAAGGAAGGAGTTTCGTTTATGGATCATGAGTTATCCCGGCCTCCGTCAGCCCCCTTTCACGCACAGCTTCATTCGCCTGACGGGAATCTGCAGATCACACTGGAACAAGAACATAACGGCCCTCTCTTTTATACGGTTATGAACAAGCAATTCCGGGTTCTCGAGAAGTCACCGCTCGGACTGGTAACCGACAAATACAAATTTCAGCGAGGCATCATTCAAGGGGTTGAGCACAACACGATCACGGAGCATTACGAGCTTGTGACCGGCAAGCAAAAATCGCAGTCTTACGAAGCAAGCGAGATGTTGCTGCTGACTTCGGTGGAGAATCATCAGGTGAAGATTCGTTTCCGTGCTTTTCAAGACGGCGTTGCATACCGGTATGAGCTGCACGGAGAAGGAGATATTCGCATCGAGAACGAGCTCTCCGGATTCCATCTTCCGGAAGACCGGATGCTCAACGTTTGGGCTCAGCCGTTCATGCGGTGTTATGAACGAACCTATGACCATGCCATGCCGGGACATCTTCGGGGAGGACATTTTGGTTTCCCGCTCCTGGTCCAATCGGCAGAGGATCAATGGCTGCTGCTGACAGAAGCTGCCGTGGATGGCGGTTATGGCGCCAGTCATCTCGCAGTGGATGAGCAAGATGGCCGGAAGCTCCGCATTTCTTACGCCCCGGATCAGGAAACGCCGATTGCTGCGCAGCTTCCACTCTCAACGCCTTGGCGTGTTATGATCATCGGATCGCTAGGGGAGCTGGTCTCTTCTTCGGTAACGACTCACCTATGCCCCCCGTCCGTGCTGCAAGATATCTCTTGGATCTCCCCGGGCCGAGCAGCCTGGTCCTGGTACGCGGAAGGCGATTCCTGCGGCGATATGAATATTCAACGACAGCATGTGGATTTTGCCGCCGAGATGGGATGGGAATACAGCGTCGTGGACGGCGGCTGGGAAGGCAAGCTGGACGTGCCGCAGCTTATCGCTTACGCGAAACAGCGTGGCGTCGGCATCTGGCTGTGGACGCATTATAAAGGGCTGAATACGAAGGAGCTTCGTGAAGAGAAATTGCGCCTGTGGGCATCCTGGGGCACCGTTGGCATCAAGGTCGATTTCTTCGACAGCGACAACCAGGAGACACTCCAGGTTTATGATGCCATTGCCGAATCCGCTGCCAGGCATCGGCTGATGGTCAATTTCCATGGATCGACCAAACCAAGCGGCGAGCATCGGACTTGGCCTCATGTGATGACAAGAGAAGGCGTTTACGGTGCGGAATACTACCGGGCGCAGAGTGAAGGGCCTAACGCAGTTCATCTCTGTACGCTGCCGTTCACGAGGAATGTGATCGGCTCCATGGATTTTACGCCGGTCACGTTCAGCAGGCGGACCACGACCACCCAAGGGCAGCAGCTGGCCCTGGCCATCCTCTTCGAATCCGGCATCCAGCACTATGCGGATGCGATCTCGGTCTTCGCGGATCATCCCGGCAAACCGCTTTTGGCCGCCGTTCCAGCCGTCTGGGATGAGATTCGGCTGCTGGAAGGTTATCCAGGCCGGTTCGTTACGATAGCAAGGCGATCGGGTCCGGAATGGTTTGTCGCCTCTATCTGTGCCGCCGGAGGACGGGAAGTCCAGATCCCGCTGGATTTCCTAGAAGATAACCAAGCGTACCAAGCCGTGATCTATCAGGAACAGGCGGAAGCGGACGAATATCGATACCGTTCCATTCTTCCTCCCATTGAGGTCCATACGGAAACGTGCTGCGCCAAGGATACCATCAAGATACGTCTCAAGGTGTACGGCGGCGTTTCCATCCATCTCACGCCGCAAGCGGAGAACGAGTAAAGCCAATCATTCTTGGAGATAAGGAGGATAAGTCTCCGAAGGTTAACCTATCACATCTCTACACAAATGCAAGGCCTGTCCTCCAATCCGGAAGCAGGCCTTGCGTTATGCCCGCGGCGGACGTGGCATGACCATGCGGATAGTGGTTCCCGTTCCCTCGCCTGCCGAGGTTACACGGAGTCCGTAGGTCTCGCCGAATACCAGCTGAATCCGCCGATGCACATTCAGCAGGCCGATGCCTCCGGTACCACTGAGGTTCAGGGAGGATTCAGGCACATGATTCACGTGGTTGTACTCGTAGGACAGCCGTGCCGCAACCTCGCGCAGCTGTTCATCCGTCATGCCGATGCCGTTATCCGTCACGCTGACCCAGAAGGAATCATCATCGCATCCGGCAGAGATCATGATGTACTGCGATGCTTCGATTCCGTCCGGAAAGGCATGCTGGAATGCATTTTCGATTAAGGGCTGGAGCGTCAACCGCACCATTTTATATAGAAGCAGCTCATGGGGTACCTCCACCCGAAGATCGAACTCCAGGTCGTGCCGATGCTTCATGATCGTCATATAGTTCAACACATGCTTGAGCTCATTCGCGATCGTGATCTCCTCCAGCGACGTCAGCAAGGAATACCGCATCATAAAGCCAAGCGAGGACACCATTTCAGTAATCTCCGATGAACCTTCGACCTCGGCATAACACACGATGGTCTCCAGCGTGTTGTACATAAAATGGGGATTGATCTGGAGCTGAAGTGCCTGGAATTCGGCCTTCTGCCGTTCGATAATCGTTTTCTGCTGCTGCAGCTCGGTCTCGTATACCCGCTCGATTAATTCCGACAGCCGGGTCACCATCAGATTGTACCGCTGCATCATTTCCGTCAGCTCGTCCTCGCGTTTAGGAAGCTCTAAGGGAATCCACCGCCCCTGTTCCGTCTGGCGCATCCCACGGATAATCGTCTGGATGGGCTGCGTAATGGACCGGGTAAAGCGGTAAGCAAGCAGGCAAGCGGCAATGAGGCTGATCAAGCCGATCGTCCAGACCGTAGAACGAATGCTGGCAATCGGCTTGCGCCACTCCTCGAGCGGCATCGAAGCCACCAGACGCCAACCGGAATAGGGAGACATCCGCGTCATAAACACCCTCTGCTCTCCATCGGCCGTCGTATATTTGAAGGATTCCTCGTCTGCGCCCATAATGGCGGCAGTCAGCTTCGGGTCCTCGGCCGGAGACGAGGCGTTATGCACCAGTCCCTCAGGCTGGTAGACTACTTGGCCGCTGGCATCCGCGATATAGAAGTATCCGCGTTCGCCAAGATCAATTCCCTTCCAGAGGGAGGATAACTCCTGGGAACGCACTTCCATGGCGAGCACGCCTTTTTCCGCTGTGGAGGATAGACCCTTGATCAGTCTCGTCATGCGTACCACGCTGCCGCTGCGTCCTGGTATAATGCTCTCCGTATGAATCATGAGACCGCTTTCATCCTTCGTCGTATTGCGGAGATCCGTCAGCTGCTTCGCCTTCTCCTCTGCACTGAATACCGGAGCGGTAAAATCAGAGCCGAAGCTATATGTGGCATTTCCGTTGTAAGACAGGAGATACATGGTCAGCAGTTCGGGCCCCCGATCCATGAGGGGACGGAATACCGTATCCTTGATCGTCGAGCTGATTTGATAGTACTCGTAATGGTCCGCCGGGTTAGGCAAATCCACGAATTTCTTCAATTCCCGGTTGGTCAATAAGGAGATCATCGTGCGGTCGTAGGATTTAATGTACAGATCGGTATGGTTCAAGGCATTCTGTACGATTTGCGACATATGCCGGTCCAGCTGGCGGTCCAGCTCGGCTGATGAGCGCGTGTAGGTAACGATGCCGATCAACAAGGTAGTCAGCACAATGATGGATACAAAGTACAGAAACAGCTTGCGGTACAGTTTATTTTTCATCCGTTAAAGCCCAGCATCGTCCGATATTCCGTCGGCGTATGTCCCGTTACCTTCTTGAACATTTTCGTAAAATGGGGATAATCCTCGTAACCGACATTAGCCGCCACGTCGATGATCCGCATATGAGGGAGGGCCAGCAGTTCCTTCGCCCGCTCCATTCGCCGGTGAATCCGGTACCTTACAAAGGTATCGCCAGTCATCTTCTTAAACATCGCGCTAAAATACGTCGGCGTATAACCAGCCATCTCCGCCACTTCCTCAAGGGTGATCTCCTCGGACAGATGCGTGTCGATATACGATTTCACTTCATCCAGCGGGTTCTTGAAATTCCCCCACCGCTGCGTTACCAGATCGGCGGTCATCTGCTTGACCCTCAGCTCGAACCCGTTCAACAGCTGCTCCTGTACCGTGTGGTGACCGATGGGTTCAATTACCGAAACCTCCATGTACCCCTTCGAGACGAGACGTCGGAAAATCATGCCCACCGCATCATCCAGCAGCTGCTGAAGCTGTGGAACACTGAGTCCCGCCGCCTGCAGATGCGCCCTCCAATCGAGCAACAGCCGATCGAGCTGTTCAGTCTGCAGCATCCAGATCTCCTGCCCGATATTTTCAATCCAATCGACATAGGAAGCCAGCGATACAATACCTTTATTGCGGTGTTTGACAATCGCGTCAAACGTTTGGTGCAGCACTACGCCAGTGACCGGCTTTAGCAGATAATGCTTAACCCCGTAAGCCAGACATTGCTGCGCATATTGGAATTCGCCATAACCCGATATAACGATTATTTGAATATGCCCGTACTGCTCATGAAGCTCCTGACACAGCTCCAACCCGCCCATACGTGGCATGCGGATATCGGTCAGCAGTACATCCGGCTCGAATTCCTTGATCAGAGAGAGCGCATGCTCACCATTCACGGCCGTGTCGATGGCATCAAACTGCAGACGGTAGGTCTCCGCCATCTTGACCAGCCCTCTTCGGATTACAGGTTCGTTGTCAGCAATAAGCAACCGCATATCATTTTAGCCTCCTGTATGTAGAAGAATAAGTATGAGGCAAACATCGAATGGAACAATAAGGTATCCGCGGCGGATACCTGTGATGGTAATACCGGCGAATACCTTGATTTTTCATCCTTCGCTCATTTTTGTTTAAACGCTTACATATTGGATCTATTGTACACGATTTAAGGGGCAAACAGGAGATGCCCTGCTTCCTATCTTGGATGTTATCTCGTACGGTCTACCACATTCTCTTTGTTCTTCCAGCGCTCCGTCGCTTCCTTGATGATCTCATCCCCGCCCTTGGCCCGGTATTCCTCCAGCACCTTTGGCCAATCGGAGATCGGCTGTTTGCCGTAAATCATCTTCACCATGCTGTCCAGGATGAATTTAGGTCCCGTATCACCGGTCGAAGCCAAATCCGGGAACTTGGAGAAGCTGTTCAGATTGGCCATGAACGTAATGCCGCCGCGGCCTTCATTGCTCAGCACATCGCTGAATGCCTTGATCACGTCCTGACCATCCTCGGTAAGGGCCGTCTGCTTCTTGTTGTAAGTCAGCTCATGAACGAACCACAGCTGGTTGGCCCGGAAACCCGCCTCATCGACCTCTTGTTTGGTCACAGGCCACTTATAGTTGACATTCCCGTTCTCCATCGTGTAATTCTCGCCCTCAATCCCGAAGGAGAAGAACATATCGGCTTCCTCCGTCAGCATCCAATCCAGGAATTTAATGATTTCGATGGCTTTCTCCTTACCAACCTTGTTATTGATATAATACGTGGTCGATACCGAGCTGTATAAGCCGAGTCCGCCCTTGCCGTCCGGTCCGGTCGGGGACGGGTAAATATCCACCTTCATCGAAGGATCCACTTCCTTCAGCTTGGTGCGGAACCCGATCAGTCCCTCGCCGTTGGAGGCCCACATCCCGGATTTGCCGGCATTGATATTGCGTCCGTAATCCTCCTGGGAGAGCGAGGCGAAATCCTTCGGGATTAGGCCCTCATCGTACATCGTCTTATACGTCTGGAGCGCCTTGGTCATGTTCTCGACATCGAAGAACTTCGGTACGACCTCCCCATCTAGCTCCATGAACTGGAACGGCAGCACATCGTATGCCCCAAGGAAAGTATCCGCATATTTAAAGCCCTCTCGGTACTGGTATGGGTGCTCTACACCCAGCTTCTTAAAGGCACGCAGCATATCCAGGTACTCTTCCACGGTTTTAGGCGCTTCCTTGATGCCGGCCTTCTCCATGAGATCCGTGCGAATGAATGTGGCACGGCGGGACGGATTTTCCAGCCAGGCCGGGATGCCGTAGATTTTGCCGTTATAGGATACTTCCTCCCATGCTGCCGGAGTGACCATTTTCATCAAGTTCGGAGCATGCTCCTTAAGGAGGTCATCCAGCGGCATGAACACCCCGGCTTCCACCGAGCCTGACATGGACCCTGTTGTTGGACCTCCCCGCATATTTCCAACAACGTCCGGGATTTCGTTGCCTGCAAACATCAGACTCATCTTCTGATCAAATTCCTTGTGGGACATCAAGCGGATATCGAGATCGGTGTTCGTCATCTCCTCCAGCTTCAGCACCCATTTGTCCTTATTGATATCGGGTGACGATTCGATGTAGGTGTTGCCGCCCGTGGAGAAAGAAATCGAGAAGGACAGCTTGCTCGAGTCTGTACCTTGCTTCGTTTCTTCCGGCTTGGGACTGACAGCTCCCTCTTCCGGTTTCCCCCCGCATCCCGCGAGCAGTGAGATCATCATGACGCTGATCAGTAAGACCGTCCAACTTTTTTTCATCAACCTCTCCCCTTTTTCGCAAAAAATAGACAAGTGGCTCATTCATGAGGTAAGCGCTTTCGTTAAATCCATTTCATCGTAGCTCATAACCCACATATGCAGTATTGGCGTTCTTATTATGGGATTGTGTTCTTTTACGATCAAGATTTGATCGAACCGATGAGCATGCCCTTAATAAAATATTTCTGCAGAAACGGGTAGACCAGGATGATCGGCAGCGTTGCGATCACAATCGTAGCCATCTTGATGCCCTCCGGGGACATATTCGCCAAATTCTCAAACGTGGTGTCCATCTCTCCCATCTGATCGGTTATGACGATCTCTCTCAGACGAACCTGGAGCGGAAACAGCTGACGGCTATTGATATAGTATAGAGCGGACGAGTACGAATTCCAATGCGCAACGGCGTAAAACAACCCCATCGTCGCCATGACCGGCTTGGACAAAGGCAGCACGATGCTCGATATGATCCGCAGTTCCCCGCACCCGTCGATCCGGGCCGAATCAATAATTTCGTTCGGCAGATTCATGAAGAACGAGCGCATGATGAACAGGTTGTACGCGCTGATCGCGCCCGGAATGATAAGGGCCCATACCGTATCCAGCATGTTCAGCGATTTAATGAGCAGATAATTCGGAATGAGCGGCGCACTGAAAATAAAGGTGACCAGCACGAGCATAAGGATGGCTTTTCGCCCCCGATATTCATTGCGCGACAGCGGATAGGCCAGCGAGGCCGTTGCGATCAGGTTGATCCCGGTTCCCACGACGGTCACGAATACGCTGATCATAAAAGAACGCCATACGGAAGTATCGTTCAAGACGATTGCATAGTTGGAGAGTGTAAACTCAACCGGCCACAGGCCGACGTCTCCCCGCGAAATGGCCACATCGCTGCTGAACGATTGCGCCGCAACGTGCAGAATTGGGAATATCATGGCAGCCGACACAACAGCCAGGAAGATAAAGTTGAAAATTTCGAATACGGATTCACCTTTTGATCGTTTTATCATGTTTTTAAGTCACCTGCCTAGTATAAGGAATTTCCGGTCGTTTTGCGGCTTATGGCGTTTCCGCCCACAATGAGCAGCAGCCCGATGAGAGATTTGAACAGCCCAATGGCCGTGGTGTAGCTGTACTGCTGTCCGAGCAGACCGACACGGTAAATGTACGTATCCAGAATGTCGCCTTTATTCTCGTTCAAGGCATTCAGGAACACAAACACCCGCTCAAACCCGAAATCGAGGAAATTGCCGATGTTCAGCAGGAACAGAATCATAATCGTGGGCAAAATCGACGGAATCGTAATCGCCAGAGTCTGGCGCCACCGATTCGCTCCGTCTACGCGTGCAGCTTCATACAGATCCGGGTTGATCCCGGCCAGCGCCGCCAAATAAATAATCGTTCCCCAGCCTGCTTCCTTCCAAATGCCGGATCCGATCAGAATGCTGCGAATATAGCTTTCCTCGCCAAGGAAGTAAATCGGTTCGAGTCCCACCCACATCAGAATCTGATTAATGATCCCCGTGGTCGGAGACAGAATGCCTACCGCAATCCCCCCGATAATGACCCAGGACAGAAAGTGGGGCATGTAAATGACCGTCTGCAGCACCCGCTTGTACAGGACAAGACGAATCTCGTTTAACAGCAAGGCCAGAAGGATCGGTACCGGAAACGCAAATACAATGCTGTACATCCCGATCAGCAGGGTGTTCCAGAAGATCCGCAGAAACTCCTCGTACTGAAACATCCGGTAGAACTGATCCAGCCCCACCCATGGGCTTTCCCATATGCCTTTGAATAAGTTGTACTCCTGAAATGCCATGGCGCTGCCGAATAAAGGGACATATTTAAATACCAGAAAATAGAGGATGCCCGGAATCGAGATGAGGTATATCGCCTTGTACTTGCGAAAGCTGGATAACCATTCCCGGCTCCGCGCTGACGGTGTTAGCCGCGTGCTTGGGTTGATGTTCGCCATAAGGACCTCCCGTTGTAAGTTTTCCTTCGTATTCATCGTATAAGCGGAGGTCCATACCAACAATGGCGGTATTTGTTTGTCGATGTGTTTTTTTACGATTGTGTATAAGAGGTTGTTCAAAAAGTCCGCTTTTGATCACGAAGCGAATCAGGAAGCAGCTCGGCATCGAATCTTGAATTCAGCCGGGCCTTCCGGTGCTCACGTACCCAAAACGTACGCTCCGCTCCTGACGTCCCTAGCTTCATCCAACCTTCTCGGTGCTGAAAATCGACCTTTTTGAACACGCACTTAAAAATGGGGGATTTAAGGCGGAACAGAGAAAAAAAGCCCTGCTGCTAGCATGGTCTATCCGGCCATGGTAAGCAAAAGGGCTGGCAAGGGAAAGTAAACGCAGTACAGGGACCGCAGAGAACCATCGGGCATGCTTCCAATGATCCGGGCTTCCCCAACAATATGGATCGCGCCTATATATTTTAGTGTGTATTTCCCCTTAAATAGCGCTTCATGGGATACAAGAATACATCCGCTTCAGGTTCTTTTTATGTGATGCTCCGTTTCGGATATGGTTCGCTCCTACTCGTCGTCGTTCTCCGTAATCTCCCGAATCGGAATTGCCATGTTCCAGGTCTCCGTACAATCGTAAAACCCGCGGCTCCCGTCTGATGTCGCAGCAAACATCCAGGCCGGACGTCCGTCCTCCATGAGCAAAAACGGCCGTTCGAGGTTACCCATCAACCGTTCCGTTCCATCGTCCCACCGTACTCTGCGAGAGTATACGGGTTCCCCTGGTTTGGTTGTCATCTTCCACTGTTCCCCGTTCGCTTACCACGCATGGACTCCGCTATAACGCTCTCCGCAGATAGAGCCGTCCATGTCCTTGGCAATCATCTCGTACCCGCGAGCCGTGCGCCAAACGAAGGGATCTTCAATATGAATGGCTGGAGGGAACAGCGGTTCAGGCTGACGAACGTAAGGCCCGTATACCGATTTCGAGCAGGCCAAACCGAGCTGCATGTTGCCATAGGAATGCCTTTCATAGGGACGAGATTTATAGATGAGCTTCACCGAACCGTCCTCATGAACACAGGGGGCCGGATTAGACACCAAAAAGCTGTCAAAATAATTCGGGCGGGGCAGCAGAACCGGATGATCCCTTCGAGTCCACGGGCCGGTTACGGAAGGGGCAGTCGCCACGCCGATCCGTTTGTTGGCCCTGGCAACTGCGGCCAGCGGATCATTCGGCAGCAGCGCCTCCTCTTCGTCAGGCAGCCGGAACGGGAACGTCGTGCCCATATAATAAAGCACGTACGTGCCGTCCACCTTCACGATATGCGGATTGTGCACGCTGCATCCGTCCCAATAGGCCGGCGATCTGGCCCCGAGCACCGTCTCCTCGTATACATACGGTCCGGCAGGATGGTTGGAGACCGCACGGACGATCTCCGAGGCCGCAAGCCAGCCGGGATGCATGGGCAAGGATTTCGGCCAGCGTGAAGCAAACATATGGTACCGTCCGTCCTCACCCTTGATGACGCTGCCGCACCATATCCAATAACCCGGCATTCGAAAGCCTCCTGCAACCGGTGCAGGATCAAATACGATGTTCATGAATCCTCACTCCTCTTCACGGGTAGTAGCGTAACCTTGCGCAAATTCATTAAGGAATCCGATACCAGCGAAAGCCCCCGTACTTCAAGACGGTGTACGCCTGCCGAGAGAATGGTCAGTTGACCCATTTCAAATTCTCTCCAGCATCCGTCACCACCCGTATCTTTAACAGTGCAAGTCAGCTTCTGTTCATCTATGGACAACTCAAAATGTCCCCCTGCCTGATCCGCTGCGGCAGACAAGGTGACGATCACTCGACAGTGAATCGGTATCTCTTCCTCGGAACGAAATGTCCATTGAACAGCCGCACTTGGAGCAATCCAGCCGGTAACGCCATCATGACCACGTTTTCCATTATCGTATCGCAGGCCATCGCCCTCGATAACACCATCATAAGCCCAGAATGTATTCGCCATCTGGGATATAAACCTTGGAGTGAGATTCGTCTCCAACGCTCCATCCAGCCTCAGCTTGATCACCGTCGCATAGGCGCCCTGAGGTACCGAACGCACATCAATCTGCCAATCCCATGTCCCAAGCTGTCGGATCGGCAGGTTGTCTTCCTTTGCTCTCGTTCCAATAGGACTCGCATATTGAACTCCGCTAGCGAGACCGGGCAGTACCAGTAAACCATCCTGCGGCCATTCTCTCACCAGCAGGTACAATAGATTCTCATCCGGCTTCCATGTGCAATAACCCCACTGCGGCGTACCGATCGGACTGCCGCTCGTGCCGTATATCGCTTCGCCGTTCCGCTCCAAGAAGCCGCCCACCGTCTCCAGCAGGCGTCTCGACGTACCGTCAATCGCTCCGCTTCCGAGCGGCCCGATATTCAGTACCAGATTGCCGTTAGCAGCTGCCACGCGGAGCAGCTGTTCGATCAGTTCATCCGGACTCTTCCAGTTGTCATCGTCATAACGGAACCCCCAGGAATCATTTAGCGTATGAATCGATTCCCAGTCCAACTGCACCGGATGGAACCGGAGCTGGTTATCATGCGGATTGCCGTAATCCGCAAACCGGTCATCCCGCAGCCGCTTGTTAATCAAGCAATCCGGCTGCAGCCGGCGTACCAGATCATGGAACCACACGGCATGATCGTCGCTGATCTTATGACCGCAATCAAACCACATCAAACCAATCGGACCGTAGTCGGTCAGCAGCTCCTCCACTTGAGGAAGAGCTTTCTCGTGAAGGTAACGCTCAAAGCGTTCCCGCTTATCGTCATCGTCGATCCATTCCTCCAGCACATCCCACGCGCCGATATTCCCCGGATAATCCAGCGTGTTCCCCTGCGAATCGGGATGATGCCAATCCATGGCATGGGAGTAGTAGATTCCAAGGCGAATCCCCTCCGCTTCGCAGACCTCTGCCAGCTCCTTGATCGGATCCCTTGGAAAATGAGCGTGGCGAGTAATTGAATACTCGCTGACTTTGGAATCGTACATCGCAAACCCATCATGATGCTTCGCCGTCACGATCATATATTTTGCCCCGGACCGCTTGGCCAGCGCTGCCCATTCATGCGCATCAAAAGCCTCCGGGTTCATCCCGGCCGCTGCCTCCGCATACTCGGCCACCGGTATCTTCCCCCTGAGCTGGATATGCTCCGCATAATTCGCATCCACCCGTTGGCCGTTCCACTTCCCGCCCAGCATCGAATAAGGCCCCCAATGCACGAACAGCCCACAGCGAGCTTCGCGCCACCAGGCTATCCGACGGCTACGATCATGATCAATTAGCAGCTTATTGCTTGCGAGAACATAAGACCTTTCCTGCACCAAACCGGCCCCATCCATGTATTCGTCCCGCTTCATACACGCCCTCCTCGCTGGCAGGCCATCGGCCAGAACCGTCTAATAACCTCCATTATAGAAGTTATGCCATGACAGCCTCTTTGTTTTTTTGGGTTGGGGTTGTGTTTTGTTGAGGTTGGCGGGGCAACCTGGACCCATGAATATGATCCTATCTGGGTGCAAGAACAGTTGGAGAAGCTGCTGAAATAATGAACAGAAAAAAACCAAGCATTTAGGGGCAATCCCTGTGAATGCTTGGTTTTTATTATCATCCATTTATGTGCTTTTAGTCCAAGGACTCTACTATACCCACCAAATTACCTCATGGGAATTACCAACCGTAAAGGCCACGGTACTCCAACTGTTCCCATAAATCATTGTATCGTTGCTGAGCTGCATCAGATACTCCATGTCTGAACTGTTCAAATAATTTTACACATTGCAGTGTCGCGTTTTCATTGCGAATTTCAATAGCGGACGCAAGCCCATCCAAAGCAGATTTAGCTCCCTCATCATATCTTCCTTTTATAAAATAATAACGTGACAATTCAGCCTGAAATCGCACATATCGCTCTGCCCTTACTAAATAGTTATATGTGCCGTTGTCCTTTTGATTTAATGACAAAATATGATCTTCAAACTTTAGTAGAACATGATCTATATTGAATTGAAAACGATTAGCAGCTTGAACAATCTTGGTTAACGCAGGCAGAATCTCATCTTCTTTCGTTTCAATAAATTCCACATATTCATCAATAATTTCAAAGTCACCCATCATTACCTTATATAAATATGTATTCGCTATAGCCCACATTTTAAAATTATCCTTAATTGCAAGTGCTTCTTCCGAGACCTCTTTAACCCAGCTCAAGTCAGAATATAACGCCACATATCGTAATGCCTGCTCATAATCGCCACGCTCATCACAGACAGCTGAACACATCAAATATGAATAAATAATATATAGAAACAATGGCTTTTGGGGTTCTTTATCATGATGATAGCGAATGCCTTCATATTTAAAAGCATATTGAATTTTTGCCTTTCGCCCCATTTCTTTAGCCAACATTTCAACCTTACTCCAATGGCGCAGAGAGCAGAATACATTGGCCAAATCTTTTAGTGCATCAAGCTGATCCACTTCATCTAAACGTTCGACAAATTCCTCAAATTTGGTGGCTGCCCGAAGTTTTTTTTCCTGATCATGACCTAACGAGATTGTAAACAATCGGTAATGACATAGAGCTAACCGTTCAGAATGTTGATATTTCTCACATTCAGCTACTGATTCGTACATAATTGCGGCAGATGAATTTTTACCCTGATGAAACAAATCCTCTGCTGTGTCAAAAAGCATCGGCACATAAGCTAGGTTATCCGTCATAAATCGAACAACCTTCTGAATTAACTCCAGCTTATCCAGTTCGGCACAGCGGTACAAAAACGGCTTTAGTCTTCTCCAATTCAGCGGATAAGCAAAACATTCATCCGCATACAGCTCATAAAAGCTGCCTTCGGGAAGTCCCATCGCCGCTACCATTCGATCTAATTGCTGCATAGAAATAGGGCGTACACCCTTAATAATAGTGCTTAACGTCCCAGAGTTTATTTTTGATAGTTCCGAAAATTGATTTATAGTTAATCCCGTCTTTTTCAAGTGAAAATCCAATTCTGATCGTATCGTGGTTGTATGTATCAATTCAACAACCTCCAATAAGAATATCCGAGTTCGGAACATCTATAATTTAGTATGACTCTATAGTAATAGTATAAATGAGTCCAACACCTGTCAATTAATGCTTAAAGTTAGTATTGCACACATAACTCACTTTGCTAAAAGAATACCTTTTGCAATCACTCGCCATACTAGAATATATTTACAATTTAACACATGAAACTTTTAAGGACAATAATTAATAAATAATGGAACTTTTAGTGACTCCAATATTAACTACCTTTTGTCTACACTTCATATATAAGAGGAGTCGATACATATATGGATAAATCGGTTGCAGAGAGATTGGGAATTGCTATACGAGAAATAAGAAAAAACCAGAACTTAACTCAAGAGGAGCTTGCCGAAAAAATCGGGTCCTCGTTTAGCTATATAGGCAGGCTGGAAAGAGGAGAAGGCAATTTCACCGTACAAACCCTCGAGAAAATTACAATAGCGCTAAACATCGACTTCTTTGACTTTATGTCATTAAGTAAACAAGATAATGAGATCATACTTGAAATTAATTCGCTGCTATTGCAGCAGGATGAAGATAGCCAATTAAAAGGATTAAACATCCTTAAAGAGTTGTATCGGAAATAAAGAATGAACATTACTAAAGATACCTATCTTCCTATACGATTCTTTTGAGTCAACATTTCAATCCGATAACTAACTCCTGGTTATACAGGAGTTTTTTTATTTTATGGCTTTAGCCAAGTTGAGTGCGTGAAACGCGCGAAATCATGATCACCCGTCCAACGGGTGGTTTGCTCTTGGGTATAACTCCTTGTTGCCAAACTGCGCCTAAAGACGCTAGCCTGACCATAACTCTGTTCAGGCTCATTGTTATTTGTCACTTTCACTTACCAGTTAAACTGGTTTATTTCTTTTTGCCCCTGTTGCTGCTGAATGGATCTTCGTACTCTTTTACACTCAACTTATCCATGGCTTGATCATGTGTCTCTTGTTCACGAATGTACTTCGCTACTGTTGCTTCATTCAAACCTACTGTACTCACATAATACCCTTCTGCCCAAAATTTTCGATTTCCGTATATATATTTTAGTTGTGTATGCTTCTCGAAGACGAACTTTTCCCCTTTAGATATCCCATGAATGATGAGACTGATATTTTCGGTGGGATAGCCACCAACATATGGACATGATCGGGCATCATGTGGCCTTCTATAATTTCTACTCCTTTGTACTTACATAAGCGTTTGAAAATTTCTATTAAGTCTCTTCTTACTTGATTATAGATCTCTTTCCGTCTATACTTCGGGGTAAATACAATGTGGTATTTGCACATCCACTTTGTGTGAGCTAGGCTGTAGCTCTTATTTGCCATCTAAGACCATTCTTTTCTTTGAGCCTGAACATCTCAATTTTATTGGAATGGTCTCAGTGGTCAAACCCTCAAACCCTCCACCCGCTATGCGGGTGGAGGGTTTGAGGGTTTTTTTGTGCTCGTTTTGGATGGGGGCAGCTGGGGGAACGTCAGGGGCATGTTCGACTTTGGGATGCTGTAAAATCAAAAATCTACTCGGGTTATTGTGGACTGCACTCTACTTTATTGACAGGTGTAGCAGCCAATGTTATCATTCAACGTATCATTTATGAGGAGGCTCGTTATCTATGTTACATTCCATGCGTATAAGATAAGCTGGCAATAAAAAAGCGGATTTTCCAACCACAAATGTGGGCTTTTTTTGAGCTGCTTATTTCCTGCGTATGTAGACATAGATCGCGATCCGGATAGCTTTTTTTGCTATGCCTTTATATCGCCATCTTCTCTCATTATCCATGCAGATTTAAGCCCCGTTGTGGACTCGGATCTGTATTTTTTATTGCCAAAAAACAGCCGGACAATCCGAAATTTAGACAAGTAAATATGAAAAGGGGCAAATCTTATGAGATCCATGCATTGGTACTTCTTTATTTAAACCTCTCTTCTTCAATCGCAGGCAATCCTGCGAACAGAAAACTGCGATTTTTGAAGGAGGCAATAATGATGGAATTATTGATAAAAGCAAAAGATATTTTGGTGGAATATTCGGGGCGCGATGTTTTGGACATTGACGATCTCGAGCTTTACGAATATGACCGTATCGGCCTGGTTGGCGCGAACGGAGCAGGAAAAAGCACACTGCTAAAAGTGCTGCTGGGGGAAATTCCTTTGTCCCACGGTAAAGTTATTCGGGAAGGCAACTTCAGTTATATTCCCCAGTTGGATGATGTCATCGTGCAAGAGATCAAGGACTACGCTTTAATCGGCAAGCTGGGAATTGAAAGCCGCGAAGCGGAGAATATGAGTGGCGGTGAAGAAACACGCCTCAAAATAGCACAGGCCCTGTCCGGTGAGGTGCACGGAATTTTTGCCGATGAACCGACATGTCACCTGGATCGAGATGGCATAGACTTTTTGATCCACCAGCTTAAATATTATTCGGGCGCATTACTCATCATCAGTCACGACCGTTATTTCCTTGACCAAGTCGTTGATAAGATCTGGGAGTTGAATGAGGGGAAAATCACGGAGTACTGGGGCGGATATTCCGATTACCTGCGCCAGAAGGAAGAGGAACGGCATAGCCAGGCTGCAAAATATAAGCAGTTTACTGCTGAACGGGAGCGGCTAGAGAAAGCCATTACTGAAAAGCACAATCAAGCTCGGAAGGTGGATCAAAAGGCCAAGGGCGCATCGCGAAAAAACAGCTCCGATAGCGGCGGCCGCCTGGCTCATCAAAAATCAACGGGCAGCAAACAAAAAAAGCTCCATAATGCCGCTAAACATATGGAGCACCGAATCGAAGCACTCGGTGATGTGAAACCCCCTGAAGCCATGCGATCCATCCGTTTTCGGCAAAGCAAAGCTTTAGAGCTTCATCATCCGTTTCCGATCACCGGGAAAGAGATTTGCAAACAATTTGAGGGCAAGGAGATATTCGAGAAAGCCTCCTTCCAGTTTCCATTAGGTGCCAAGATCGTGATCACCGGCGCGAATGGATCAGGTAAAACGACGCTTTTCAAGATGATTCTCCATCGTGAACATGGTATTTCCGTATCCCCTAAAGCGGAAATCGGCTATTTTGCCCAAACGGGTTACAAGTTTGACCGTGATCAGGGTGTTATGGAGTTCATGTTAGTGAACTGTGATTATGAGGTATCGGAAATTCGCGCTGTTCTGGCATCCATGGGATTTTCTCAGCAAGATGTACGCAAGGATTTATCCGTTTTAAGCGGCGGAGAAATCATGAAATTGCAGCTTGCCAAACTGCTGTTAGGGAGATATAACATCTTGCTGATGGATGAACCCAGCAATTTTCTGGATCTCCCTGCGGTGGAAGCGCTGGAACAATTGATGAAGAACTATGCTGGAACGATCATTTTCATATCGCACGATATCCGTTTGATAGAGAATGTAGCCAATACCGTATATGAAATCGAGGATAAAAAAATTATCCAAAGGGCTTAGCGACTGTTCGTGTCTTCGAGTGGGTAAGCGGGTTTCAAACACAAAAAAATTTGAAGACAGCACTTCGTAATTTGATGAATTAGGGCACCCTTCTGGGTGCCCTAATTCAGTTTCCCCAATGGCCACTGGCGAATCTCAAACAGCCCCGTCCTATCCAAGTCCTTCGAAAACAACACGCAAACTTATGAACCGCGTGCATACAAAAGTAGTGCGGCAGAGCAGCTGTGCTCAAATAATGGGCAGCCACCTTTCCGACTATGTTGCACTTGTCTACAACGGGTTTGAAAGTTGGTATTTGTGCATAAACCCCTTAATGGTTGTCAAACAGGACATCCGCGGTGAGTTGGATGTGTTCCCTAAAGATCTGTACAGCACGATCACTGTCACGGCTAAGAACGGCATCTGTTAATGCCTTATGTTCAGCGAGGCCATCGCGAACTTGCTGTTTAGGGGGCGAATAATGTCGATAAAATTCGCTCAAATCCCAAAGGTTGCTGCAGATATCCAGGAGAACCGGATTGGGACATGCAGCTATAAGTTCGTAATGAAATTGACGGTGGATCTCGGACCATTCTTCGCGAATGGTAATCTTTTCATTTACTTCCTTGTGCTCAGCCGTCTGCGATAATTTGTGATGAACGGCGATTACATTGGACTCCCATGTGAGATCGCCATAAGCGATGGATAAGCGTAAAGCTTCGGATTCATTGATTAACCGTGCTTGTATGATGTTATTCAGCTCTTCTTCCGACGCCGTCTTTACTGAAAATCCGTGGTTAGGGTTTTGCTGTACAAGACCTTTGGTCGCCAATCGGGTCAGCGCTTCTCGAACAACGGCAACCGAGACCTCAAAATCTCTGGCTAATTCCGAAACTTTTAATGGAAAGCCGGGTTCATATTGTCCAGTCAGAATATCGGACTGTAGTTTCTTCGTGACATTCTCGCTTAAGGTCGGCGAACCGTTCCTTTTGGCCATGAAGCAGCACCTTCCTTCATGCACATTATAATTATACGTATTTCGATAGTTTACACCGAAATTTATAAAAAAACAAAGACTAAATTCAATAATGTACACATAAAACGATTATTCTTTACAGAATCGATTATGTTGTGTATTATCGACATTGTAAAATAAAAGGAGGTAATATACAGTGAACAACAATCCATTTTCCAAGTTGCCAGAAGTCGCAGTCTTTCAATTGACGAGTAACGACATTGCGGAGGGCCTTCCTCTACAGCCCCAGCAATACTCGGAGATGTCAGGATTGGAAGGCAGTAAAGATCTTTCGCCCCATTTGAAATGGTCGGGTGCGCCCGAAGGCACAAAGAGTTTTGCCATAACCGCGTATGATCCGGACGCCCCGACCGGATCAGGCTTGTGGCACTGGGCCGTCATCAACATTCCTGCCAATGTCACCGAACTGCCGACCGGTGCAGGTGACGAGCATAGCAGTGGTTTGCCGCAAGGCTCCTTGCAACTGCCGAACGATTTGCGACTTGAACGGTTTATCGGTGCGGCGCCTCCAGCGGGACACGGCCCTCATCGGTATTATTTTGTCGTTCATGCGCTGGATGTCGAGAATATTGGCGTCGCCCCTAACTCCACACCGGCTCTCCTTGGATTTACCATGCTGAGCCATACGCTGGGGAGAGCCGTTCTCATGGCAACAGGGGAAATCAAGTAATCCAAGCTGTTTAGGCATGGGAGACGACGGTATGAAAAATTTTGGTGTTCGTATACAACAAGAGCTGAAAAATCAAATGCTCCAAACGACGCAGCATCAAAATATATGCCCCAAGTGCCAGCAGCCCATTCTAGTTTTGAAGCATACGATCATTTGCGGCTGTGGGAGCAAGATAAAAAACAAATTCAAATTGTCCAAAGTAACTGAAATGTCCTCAATTTTGAGGACTTTTCAGTATTTTGGCGATGAGCATCTACCAAGCAAAGTATTTAAAGGCATTCCCCTGCAATGCTGTTTTATCCTACAGAAATGAGGCATTCCAATGCAATCCAATCAAAGCGTTCAAAAAAATAACAGAGGGTTATTACTTGGTTTACTTGTCTTTACGCTCATTATTTCCGTCATGAATGCAACCATGTTTAATATTGTACTTCCTAATATCAGCGAACAGTTTCAACTTTCTCCATCGCAAGCGAGCTGGATCATCACAGGCTATATGATTGTATACGCAATCGGCTCGGTAACCTATGGAAAATTGACAGACAGATACAGCCTGAAGAATTTGTTGACGTTTGGCCTGCTACTTTTTGCAATTGGATCTGTTGTAGGCTTAGCGGCTATTCAATATTGGATGGTAATTGTGGGTCGAATTGTACAGGCAGCTGGTGCATCGGTCATTCCAGCGATTGCAATGATCGTCCCGGTTCGTTACTTCTCTGCTGAAAGCCGCGGTCGTGCGTTGGGTACCGTTGCAATCGGATTTTCACTCGGGTTGGCAATGGGTCCGATCATTGCTGGAGTGGTAAGCAGTACGTGGAACTGGCGGGTTTTATTTGTAATTTCGCTTTTATCATTGCTTACGTTACCGATGTATCGGAAATATTTAGATGAAGAAAAGGGAGTTGCCAGAAAAATCGACTTTATTGGCGGATTGCTTTTGGCGGGCACAGTGGCCATTCTGTTACTGGCTTTAACAAACGGAAGTATCTGGCTTGCCTTAGTGGGTACTATTACTCTCATTTTTTTCTTATTACGTATACGATACACTTCGGCGCCATTCATTAACCCGGCTATATTTCGAAACAAACCTTTTACATTCGGTCTAATTATTACTTTCGTAATGATCGGGATTAGCTTTGCCATTCCATTCATTACACCTCAGTTGCTTTCTTCTATAAACCATTCGTCACCTGTTTTCATCGGAATGGTTATGTTGCCGTCATCTTTAATGGCCGCGTTTTTGGGTCTGCGCGGCGGCAAATTAGCAGATGAAAAGGGAAATCCGTTCCTTGTTTATACAGCAGCGGCACTTCTTCTGATTGGCTTTATCTCTTTATCTACCGTCGTTGGCATGTCGCCAGTTTTTATTGGGATCTTTCTTATTTTTGGTGCTGTTGGTCAATCGTTCATGCAAATTGCGATGTCGAACACCGTTTCACGAACGCTATCAAAAGAGCATATAGGAGTAGGTATGGGATTATTCTCCATGATCACTTTTATTTCTACGGCAACATCAACAGCTGTTATCGGCAAGATACTGGATTTGGGCACATCGACCATTCGCTTAAATCCGATACCACAAAATAGCACGACTATCATCTATAGCAATATTTTTATGGTGCTTGCTATTCTTATCGTTGTAGTAGCTTCGTTTTATTATGTACAGTTTGGGCGTGCAGTTAAAATGGATGCGGACGAATAGCGAACCAGTTACTTCGAAACGTTGATATTGAAATGCCCAAGTCAGATCGTGTTAGATCACCATCAAATCGGAACATGTTCTTGTGACTTCAATGGAACTATGTTGTTGTTCCCCGATACACATTGATGTACGCAAAAAACAGAGCGTTGATAGAATCAACGCTCTGTTTTTTTCTAACATTATTTTTTAAAAGTCACCTTCTTAGATAATCCATCTTCCAGGTTCATTTCACCTTTATGGCGAACGAATACATTTTGGTTTCCTTCAAATTTCGGAGGGTTCTTTGGATCATAGTCAACCCAGCGACCATTCCCATTCCCATTCCCATTCACAGAGTATTCCATGTATTGGGTAGCACCAATGAGTTCATTTTTTTCATCATCAGCTTGAACATTAGGTGGTAATTGAGCAACCGTACCATGATGCACACCCAGCTCTTTAATAACTTTATCTGTTTTATAATCATACGCTTTGATCTTTACATCATTTCCGTTCACTTCAACCTGAAGTCCCTGTTTAAAATCATTGCCCGTCGACACTTCACCACCATTAGGCCCTGCCGATGCCCAACCCGCTTGAATCCCAGCTGTGTTCACAACAGTAAAACCACGTTGATCTCCACCTTCTACTACCTTTTTACCTGCCCAATCCGGAAGATTCAGATCCCAGTGACTGTGGCTTGTAAAAAGAATGACTTGCGGGTAATCCTTTAAGATCGCTTCTAATTTAGCCTGGTCTAAGTAATCACCTGTATACGGCGATTGATTGGAGCCTGAAATACTGTCCTTAAGGATATGATGACTAAAGAGGAAGATCGGTTTATTTGGATCGTTCTTGGAATATTCCTCAAGATTCTGCTTTAACCAATCAAGCTGCTCATCGCTAAGATAAACCTCATCCCACAAAGACGCATCATGATAGTGCATATATTTTTCGGTTCCTAAGAAAAGGAACGGATATCCGTCTAGCTCTTTTTTATGGTAGACTTTCTCCTCGCCAGTAAAGTTATAAAAATTTTGGAGCATTTCGGATTCCGGCGTATGATTCGGCCACGTGTTTTGCGCTAATTTGTTCGGTGTTGCCCATTTCGGTTTATAAAACTCATGATTTCCTATGCTGTACCAAACATTGTCCGGATGAGGATTATGATCTAACACCTGTTGTACGGCTTGATATTCAAAATCCCAACCTCGGTCCGTAATATCACCGTTCACGATTAATGCTTTTGAAGCAGGGTTTACCTGTTTCATATCGTTAAGTACATGCTTAAAGTCATTGAGATCCCCTTGAATGTCACTGATGACATCAAAAGTAAGACCTGGATCTTTGGAGAATAGGTGTTCATCCAGTTTTGCTTGAGCTGATCCTGAAAAAGCACCTGCATTGAAAACAATAGATGCTGCCATGATACTTGGTAGTAGCTTTTTCACCATGGTTCCTCCTAGTTATCATCATTTTCAGAATATCATCCGCAAAACGCTATAAGTTCCTATTTTATAGTAAACCGGAAATATTAAGGTAATATTCTCCTAGAGTAAATATTGCACAAAAAAATGTAAATAAACTAGAGTTGCAACCATATTTATAGAAAATAAAAAACACATTCGATTAATCATACCAATCCCTTAGCTGCTTTATCTTCATAGAAAATACCATTATCCAAGTCGATCTCATCTAATTCACCAATTGGTTTTCCAGTGTGATCAACAATTTCAATTCTTTATTTGCATGCAAAAAAAAGAGTGCCGGTTCAGCCGACACTCGCTAGTCTTGCGCACTGTACGTCAAACTGTAGGCGTCGTTTAACTCTCCCCACCAAACAGTTCACGAGCTTAATCTTTTTATTGTTTTTCTTCCTTCTTATTTCCTAAGGAGATTAAAAATCGCCTCCAGCCGTACGCTGTGATTGCATGACTCGCAGGAATATTTCCCTTTCTGGTTTTCCTTGAAATTTTTATATCCCACGCTTCCTTCGTACAGCCGAAATGTCTTCTTGCAGCAAAAGCATTCCACCTCATAATAAATCAATATGCTTTCACCTCCCTGGGAGCGTTCTTATTTGCGCGTGGCGTGATCAAAGATCGTAATCAGCTCCTGCACATAAGCCTTTACATGAAGATCGGGGTTTCTCATCAATTCCAGGCTGAATCCATCGATGGCATGCCGGATAGCGAGCGCCATGACTCGGGAGGATAACGGGGTGAATTCTCGAAAGGTTCCTTCTTTCGCCCCTGCATGCAGAATCGCCTCAATCGGTTGAACCACACCTTCATCCGTATCCGCCGAAAAACGAGGTTTCCCCTCCTTTGTCCACATGCCCGTCACGATTTCCACAACGGCAAAAACCATCTTCCGATGCTCCACGATAAACTCCAAATTCGCTTCAATATACTTCTTGAGCCTGTTTCTGGGAGAAGCTTCGCTACGTAGAATCGGCTGCATAAAGGACTCATAGGCGATATAATACTCCGTCACCACCTGCTCCAGGAGCTCATCCTTGCCCGCAAAATGATAGGAAATCACTCCTTTGCTAACGTTGGCGCGCTTGGCGATTTGACCTATCGAAGCTTGGGCATAACCGACCTCGGCAATGGTTTCGATCGCGCATGCCACGATCTGCGCACGGCGAGCCTTCTCAATAAACGACATTTCCTTTTGGTCATCCGTTTTATTTTTAGTATTCATGATTATATTTTAGTACGATCGTACAGAAAAAATCAATAAGAAGCCTGCCCATCTCTTAGGAAATGGGCAGGCTTCTCCCTAACTCTTATAGGGTGATGGATTCTGATCATTCGCGATGTAAATGTGCTCACGTTATTCACGCAGGCTCAGATTTACTCACGCGGTCCGTAATCACGGCGATAGCTCCATCTCCGGTTACATTACAAGCCGTTCCGAAGCTGTCTTGCGCAATATAGAGGGCGATCATGAGCGACGTTAGCGTCGTATCGAAGCCCAGCATGGACTCCAACAAGCCGAGTGCCGCCATAACGGCGCCTCCGGGAACTCCGGGAGCAGCAACCATCGTAATGCCCAGCATCAGAATGAAAGGGAACATCATGCCAAGGGATGTCGGCATCCCTGTCAGCAGCATGACGGCCATCGAGCAGCTTACCAGCGTAATCGTGCTGCCGGATAGATGAATAGTTGCGCATAGAGGGATGACAAAATCAGCGACCTTCCCACTGACTCCGTTCAGCTTGGTTTGGCGCAGCGTAACCGGGATGGCAGCGGCAGAAGACTGCGTACCTATCGCCGTAAAATAAGCTGGCAGCATATTCTTCAGCATGGCAAACGGATTCTTATGCGCGACTTGACCAGCAACCAAGTATTGTATGATCAGGAACAGCACATGCAGGACAATGATCATAATAAATACTTTGGCGAATACCGACAGGATCATGGTCACTTGCCCGCCATAGGTTAAGTTAGCAAACACGCAGAGGATATGATATGGCAGCAGCGGAATGATGATCGAGGCAATCAGCTTCTCAACAATCTCGCGGAAATCAACCATGACCTTCTGCAAGGCTTGCCCCTTGATTACAGCCGCTCCCAGCCCCAGCGTAAAGGCAAGGAGCAGGGCAGTCATCACCCCGAATACAGGCGGCATGTCAACTTTAAAAAAGGGTTCCAGCAGCGCCTCTTCCGGATTGGTGTAGGAATTAACCAGCCCGCCAACCTCCAACATATACGGATACAATAGCGTCGCTGCCAAGAATGCCAGCAGTCCCGCGATTATGGTGGAGAGATAAGCAAGGCCCGTGGTTACGCCCAGCAGGCGACCGGCTCCTCTTCCCAGCTCCCCGATCCCGGGAGCAATGAATCCGATGATAATTAAAGGTATGGCAAACCCAAGAAAGTTTCCAAATAACCCGCTAAAGGTAGCTAATCCGGCAACCAGCCATTCCGGTGAGAACGATCCGATCGCAATGCCGAGCAAAATGGCTATAAGGATTTTCGGAAGTAAGCCAAGTTTTTTCATGTTCATGCTGTTATCACCCACAGATGTTATTTTCGTTTATTGTCCACTCTAAACGGACAAAATCCATTGGACACGGAATGAACAAACTTTATCATATTCTGGATATCATTGTCATTATGCAAAATATGACAGCAAAACATACCCTTAATAGATCAGATGACAGATATACAGATATGAGTACCAAATACATGGAAAGGCGAAATGCCTACTTCGGTTCAAGTATGTGCAAAATTGAAGCCAGCCCCGCTCATTTCTGTGCGGGGCTGGCTTCATTGGAATGGCTTCATAAAACCCTAATATGATGAGATAACGGCAGGATTATCTCCAATAGATCAGCCATCATCCTTCTGCGATAAGCCAAGCTCCTTGGCTACTTTTGCCCACCCAACCAATGGCTAGGTGGAATCACTTTAGCATCTTGAATCAATGCACCTGATCGAGCAATTGATAGGCCTCTTCCTTCGTTGTCACCGCCAAGAGCGCTTCTCTGAAATCATCGTCCATCAGCTTGCGGGACAACATTTGCAGCACTTTTAAATGCGCATTCTGTTTGCTATTACGCGGCACGGCAATCATAAAGATCAGTTTGGCTTCGCTGCCGTCAAGACTCTTCCAGTCTACACCATCCTGCTGGATACCAAAGACCACGCTTGGTTTCAGGACAGCATCCGATTTACCGTGAGGAATCGCAATATTCATGCCGATGCCTGTGGAGCTTTCTTGTTCCCGGGCTAATATGGCCTGTTTAAAATCTCCGTCAGCTCTTACCGCCCCATTCCGCTCCAATACACCGATCATTTCGTCGATAACCGCATCCTGTGTCGTTCCGACCAGATTCAGGTTAATGAGATCCGGTGTAACAATATCCGTCAATTTCTCAACGCGGATAGCAGAAACTTCCGTTGCTGTACCGTTATTCATTACGGTTGGAACCGCTTCGGCTGAGTCCGCAGCCAAAGGTGCATCCACATTTACTACGGACGCTCCACCTGCTTCGGCAGGATCCTCTATCGCTCCTTCTCCAACAACTGCCGGAGTCACAGCTGAAACGTCTTTCTTGAGCAGGCTCACCATGATAACCGATACGGCTGCGCCGACAATGACAGCGAGGAAGAACATCAACACATGATCAACGGCACCGAGCACGGCTACAATCGGGCCGCCATGGGCTACGCTGTCACCGACACTGCCAAACATGGCAACCACCGAACCCGTCATCGATCCGACCATGATGCTCGGAATGACGCGTAGAGGATCTTGCGCCGCGAATGGAATCGCTCCTTCGGTAATACCGAACAGTCCCATCGTAAATGTTGCTTTGCCTGCTTCACGTTCCGCAGGTGTAAACTTCTTTTTGTTAATCATTGCTGCCAGTCCCATTGCAATCGGAGGAACACAGATGGCTACGGCAATTTGGCCCATAATCTCATAGTTTCCTTCACCGATCATGGCCGAGCCGAACAGGAACGCAACCTTATTCACGGGCCCCCCCATGTCAAAAGAAATCATCGCGCCCAAGATAAGCGCCAACAGAATCGAACTTGTACCCTGCATTCCTGCTAGCCAGACGGTTAACGCTTCAAACAGATCCGCAACCGGAGCACCAATCACAAAGACGAAGATTAACCCTACAACTAGTGAAGCCAGTACAGGGATAACGATAATGGGCATAATCGGCTGCAGCGAGCGAGGAACCTTGATCCTTTTAATAGCAAGTGCAACATAACCCGCCAGGAAACCGGCAATAATCCCCCCGATAAATCCAGCTCCCGCTTCACTTCCATAAAAGCTGCCGTTGGCAGCAATGAACCCGCCGACCATACCCGGTGCCAGACCCGGCCTGTCCGCAATACTCATGGCGATAAATCCGGCTAGGATCGGAACCATGAAGGTAAACGCAGCCGCGCCGATACTCTCAATCGTTTTCCAGATCGAACCTTCCGGTATAACCAGCCCACCCGGCGTCTTTACGCCGCCCATCGTCAGTGCGATTGCAATGAGCAGTCCACCGATTACGATAAACGGTACCATATAGGATACGCCGTTCATCAAGTGACGGTAGATCGGATTTTGTTTAGGTTTGTTCTCTCCTGTCATATCTTCAGCAGCAGACTTGGACTGTGCTTGATAGACGGGCACATCCCCTTTCATCATCCGTTGGATCAGCTCTTCTGGACGACGGATACCATCCTGCACACCAACGACAAGCAGTTTTTTACCCACAAACCGGTCCTTCACCACCGTCTTATCCGCCGCGATAATAATGCCATCGGCTTCGTGGATATCCTGCTCCGTGAATTGGTTCTCCACGCCAATGGAGCCTTGGGTCTCCACTTTCATCTCAACGCCAAGCTTCGCGCCTGCCTTCTGCAGATTCTCAGCGGCCATATACGTATGTGCAATTCCGTTAGGACATGAAGTAATCGCTAATATTTTCATGTTCGTCATTCTCCTTTGCTGTCATGTTCCCGCTTACATTTATAGTGTACACGCTGAAAACGCTGTTATCGGATGAACTTTTTACCGGAACTTCCGGAAAAACAGGTTTATTTCGCAATAAAATATCCCACATAGCGGAGCCTATGCTGCGATGTTTTCTAAATACTTTGTAAGTACCCCGAAAAATGTAAAAAACAGGACGTATACCGCCCTGCTTCATCTTCACAGTTTCTAATACTAATCACGGTTTCTAATGCTAATGTTACCCTTTCAACGCACTCAGCAATCGCATCACATCCGTCTCCTTAGTCAACGCACTGACTAAAGCCGGCTGCTCACTGATCAGCGACAATTCTCTGAACAGCTGCCGCATCTCTTTCCGCTCATCATGTTTAACCGCAAGCAAGAACACAAGCTCTACCTTCTCGGTTCCCCAGGGAATCGGCTGCTTCAAAGTCACAACAACGATGCAGGACTGTTTAACCCGCTCCGAGCTGCCATGAGGGATGGCAATGCCACCCCCAATCGTCGTAGCAGACATATGCTCACGATCCAGCACACTTTCCGTATACCCTGCCTCGACATACCCTTTGTCCTCCAGCATTTGCGCAAACTTGGCGATTAACTGTTCTGGACGCTTTACCTCCTGCTGAGGAAAGACCAGAAAAGGAGTTGTATATTTCAAAAAGACCGACTCCTCAGCCGTCCTGCTGTCCGGCTCATCGATCCGCCGGATTGCTTGCTCCAGCTTCCGCTCGTCACTGGCCTCGAGCAGAGGGGAGACGAGGATATGTGGTGATTTTAGCTCGGGTAGATCAACGGTCGTAATGACAAGATCCACCTCATGAGCAGCCAGATAATCCTGCACTTCCGCTCTCGACATCGTTGCCTCCACATGCACGGACGGGAATCTCCGTTCCACCTTCGCGAGAAGCAATTGGGACATCCCAACGCCCATATGACACACAATAATGACCTTCTGAGGGTGGCTCTCATTCTGGTGAAGCCGTTCCACAGACGCCTGAAAGTGCAGTGTCAAATATGCGGCTTCCTCTTCGGGAAAGTACAGATGGAGCGCTCCCCCTACCTCTTCCAGTGCCATGATGACCCGATCGAACATATAGGGATACATCTTTTTGATCTCAGCCAGCATCGGATTGGACACAGCCAGCCCATAATGAAGACGGTTCATGGTCGTGTACAAATGCACTTTCAACCCGTTCAATAATACCTGGTCCTTGGAAAAAGGGATCATATTCAGCTCCGACATCCGCCGAATCAGTTGTTCAACCAATTGGGGCAGAAGGGGGTGGCTGTCTGCCAGATCGGTCCGCCCAGCGCCTCCGTCCTCTTGCGTGTATCGGAACTTCCCTCCAAGCAGGTGCAGGGTTAGATAAGCGGTTTCTTCCTTGGAAAAAGGTACAGCGAACAGCTTTTGCAGCTGCTTCAAAAAGCCTATCGCCCATTCAAATTCCGCTTTGTTCTCCAAAAAGGCCATGTCCTGCTCGGAGAGCGAAATCGGCTGTCCCAGCTTGGTCCGTTTGACCATGAGCAGAATATGCAGCATCAGGCTTTCAAAGGTTTCATCGGTGAAGCGGAGCTGATGCTGCTTTTGCAACGCCTTCAATTCATTGTATACGGTTGCAATCTCATGCGGTTCATACTGATTACGCATCATCTGTCCCGTCAACTCCGGACGGTTGATCAATTGGTTCAACCGCGCCAGCGCCATCCGTTTGTTCTTCTCCGTGCCCTCAATCATGAAACCTACACGCTGTTTCGTCATTAAGCTCAGATCAAAGCTGCGCAGCCAGTCCTCAATCTTTTCCATATCCCGACGGATAATTGCCTTGTTCACATAAAACGGTGAAGCCAGGTTCTGCAGGGTTACGGGCTTCGCGTTCATCAAGAGCCGATAGGCCAGGTGCAGCACCCTTTCCTCATCGGTTTCATTCTCGGTGGTACTCTCGTTGGAATACAAGCGGTGGAATAAATTAGCCTGATCCGCTTCTCCGATCTCCAGATATACGCCAAGTCCCGGCCTTTTCACCAGATGGCCACTGGAGTGCTGAACTATATGTTCTTCAATCACCTTCAGATCGTTTCGGATCGTCTTCTCCGAGCACTCGGTCTGATCCGCCAGATCCTGAACGAGCCACAGCCGGTTCGGTTCCATTAACAAATTACGAAAAATCTCTTTTTGCCTATTATTCATTCCGATCTCCTATTCAACTTATTTGGAGAGCTCACTCATCGTGGAGCAGGTACATTGTCCTACGTATATCATATCCGGGTCGCTATGGCAATCTGATCTGGTATGAAACGCGAGAATGGACCCAAAGAATGGCATGTTGAGGGATAAGCTGAACATATACAGTAATTTAAAATCTGACGTAAACAAAAAAAGAGTGCCGAAGAAATTCGACACTCTTTTTCATGATCCTTATCATGATCCTCTTACATTTTAAAAAATTCGTTCGGTTGCACAGCGTATCTTTCCTATAAAAGCCTCCACAGCCTCTCGCGCCGACTCCGCTCCCGTCACGGCGGATATCACGGCGACGCCATCCGCACCCGCCCCAATCACTTCCTCCACGCGCTCCACGGTAATCCCGCCAATCCCAACGATCGGCAGATGGATGCCAGCTTCGCGCATTTCTCGAAGAATCGCCGGGCCTTGCGCAGCCTTGGCATCATCCTTCGAGCGGGTCGGATAGATCGGCCCGATGCCAAGATAATCGGCACCGTGGAGAATGGCGCGCCTGGCTTCCTCAACAGAATGGGCCGAGACGCCCAGAATCCGATTGCCGATCCGTTCACGTACCGAAGCCGCAGATTCATCGTCCTGGCCGATGTGCACGCCGTCGGCGTTCAGCTTCAGTGCCAGTTCCACATCATCATTGACGATGAAGGGCACGCCTGCTTGGCGGCACTCGGCCTGGATACGGCGGGCCAGCCGAATCATCGGCTCGCCAACAAGTGCGCCCTGTCCCTTCTCGCGGAACTGGACCATGGTCGTGCCGCCAGCCAATGCATCCTGCACGACCCGGCTTGGCTCGACGATGCAATTCACGCTCCCAAGTACGAGGTACATCCGTAGATGCTGCCTCATCATCTCGGGTGTCACTCTGCCCGTCATCGCAGCACCTCCTGATGGCGGCGACGATATGCCCAATGATTTGTTGGGCCGTGTCCCTGTCCCAGGTTTAAGCCGTCCTCAATGGCCGCCTGGATGAATGTACGCCCGTTCTGAATGGCATCGAATGCGCTTAAGCCTTGGGCCAGGCCTGCGGTAATCGCGGCAGAGAAAGTGCAGCCGGTACCGTGCGTATGAACGGTACGAATTCTTTGTCCATATAATTCTGTAAAGGCGATACCATCGTATACGAGGTCCATGACTGGAGGACTGTCGGGATTACCGAATCTGTCATCATTCTTGATCATGGGGGAGCGTCCCTCATTAAACTCCCCGTTATCGCTGGCGGTTCTTGTTTGGCCATACGTACTTTCGGACTGAGACAACTCTTCCTGCTGCGTACCCGCCGCCTTAGCTGATCCCCTGTCTCTTTCGTGATCCGCAACTTCACCGCTGCCGGGCATTCCCTCGTCATGACCGCCTTTGATCACAACGATCCTGGGCCCCAGATCCCGGATGCGCCTCGCCGCTTCCTTCCGATCTTCTTTCGTGCGGATACGCATCCCCGCCAATACTTCTGCCTCCGGTATATTTGGGGTGACAATTAACGCCAGCGGCAGCAAATCCTCTTTTAAAGCCTGCACCGCTTCGCTTTGCAGCAGCTCCGCTCCGCCCTTGGCGATCATCACGGGATCCACAACGACCTTCTCCCAGCCGAATGCCCGAATCCGGTCAGCAGCCAGGCGAATGATCTCGGCATTGAACAGCATGCCTGTCTTCAATGCATCGACTCCGAGGTCCGAGCCAACCACTTCAATCTGCTCAGCAGCTGCTTCGGGAGGCAGCGGATAAACGCCTTGAACCCCCAATGTATTCTGAACCGTGATCGCCGTAATCGCTGACATGCCGTATACCCCAAGCTCCTGGAAGGTTTTCAGATCGGCTTGAATGCCGGCACCGCCGCCGCTGTCAGACCCCGCAATCGTCAGTGCCCGAGGAACGTGAGACTTGCTCATCGTGCGCCACCTGCAGCGGACGCTTCCGCTTCCCGGACAGCGGCATAGCCCTCCAGCGAGCCTGGATGAAGCTTTGCCAGCTCATCCAGGAAAGCAATCTGGAAGCTTCCCGGTCCCTGGTCCGCGGTTCGCTCTGCAGCTCTCGCCGCCGCGGCCCCGTAGAAGGCCAGGCCCGCCGTACCGGCAAGCAGCAGGTTTGCTTCTACTGCGGCAAAGGCACCCAGCACCGAGGTCAGCAGGCACCCTGCCCCGGTCACCTTCGTGAGCAGAACATCCCCGCCGGTAATGATACGTACCTCGTTTCCATCGGTAATCACGTCCTCTTCACCGGTAATGGCCACGATCGTGCCTAATTCGCGCGCAGCCCGCACAGCCAGTTCGGCATGATCACTGCCGGTGCTGTTGCCAGCGTCTACGCCTTTGATCTCGCGGGCCTCTCCGGCAAGGTGAGCGACTTCAGCCGCATTCCCGCGCACGAGCGATACCTTCACTTCGTTTAGGATCCGCAGCGCCGACTCCGTTCGAAAACGGGTCGCACCCGCACCGACCGGGTCCAGCAGGACCGGTACGCCGTGTGCGTTCGCCGATTGTCCGGCTATGATCATCGCATCCATAAGCTCGCGGTTCAGCGTGCCGATGTTCAATACGAGCGCGCCCGCGATGGCGGCCATATCCGCCACTTCCTCCGGCGCGTAAGCCATGACCGGCGACGCGCCCAGCGCATACAAGCCGTTAGCCGTAAAATTCGTAACCACCACGTTCGTCATGTTGTGAACGAGGGGGCTCGTCTGCCGCACCTTTGTTAAAAGCGCCGAAACCTCTTTTTCCCATGTATGCATATGAATCAGCCTCTCTTCGCTATATTGGAATTTATGAGCTTGTAGACTTCGTTCTTTACAGCACGGCAGCCTCCAACGGCACCGGCCATTCCTCCTGCTTATAAGCCATATCCCAAAACATATACTCCAGCTGGCAGCTCAGCATAAAATGCTCCTTCATCCGTTCTCGCTCGGCTGCCGTCGCACGCTCCGCCCATTCATCGACACGGCTGCAGAACTTGGCTGTCGCGTCTTCCCCCCGGTTGCCGTAGAAATAAATCCAATCGTAGAACGGATGGGATTCATCCGGCTTCACTTCATCCAGCAGCTTACGGCCAATCTCCAGGTAGGTCCACGGGCAAGGCAGCAGTACGGCCATAATCTCGCCCAAACTGCCCTCATGCGCCACCGTGAGCATATGACGGATATAGTGATGCGCGGACGGAGCCAGCGGATAGCCTTGAAGCTCTTCGTAGGTCACCCCGGCGGCTGCACAAAAATTCTGATGCGGATGCACCTCGCTATGCAGGATGAATGAAATCTGTTCATTAAAGGTCGCGATCTCTTCCCGGCTGGTCGATTTAGATATGGCGATGCCGTAAATTCGCATGTAGGCATTCAAATACTCAAAATCCTGCTTCACATAGTGGATCAGTTGTTTCCGCTCCAGTTTCCCCTCGGCAATACCTTTTACAAAGGGATGGTCGAAGATTGCTTGAAAAATGCCTCCCGCCTGCTGACGGAGCTCTTGCGTAAAACTCATTTTTGTCCCCACCTCCAACATTATTGAAGAGCAGGAAGTCCATAAGACACGACTTTCCAGGCAACGCTAAAAAGCCGCCCCGAAAACTGGAGCGGCTTCGTCAACAAGCCCGAGTGCGCCAAAAACGCACCAAGACCTTATATACGAAGGCTCCACTTTCCTACGCTAGTACGAACTAGATCAGGTTCAAAGGGTCCAAGATACGCTCTTGTCTCAGCCGCTAACGGCTCCCCTAGTGGACTTCCTATTCTTTTGTCTAATACTGTACATAGGTTTGTAGATGCTGTCAAACGTTAACGGTTCGCGGACAGAACCCCATGTGCGAAATCTTCCGTGATCGGTGGATCATGATGTTGTACGGTGGCAGAGGTCTTTCGCGAATAAAAAACGCCGGCTACCCGACACTTGTTTCAGAAACACTGACGCTGGGTTGTCATGTATTCCCCAACATAATGAGTACATAAACGTTATTCAAATAAATGAAGTTTAAAGGAGCGAGCTTATTTATGACGAACCCATCAAAAGCGGTTAAACCCATTCCGGATGGCTACACCTCCGTGACACCATGGATTATCTCAAGAAACTCCGCAGCGCTGATTGAATTCCTGGAGCAGGCTTTTCAAGCCGAAGAGTTAGCCCGCGTCTATGTTGGCGATAGTGTCATCGGCCATGCCGAGGTGCGAATCGGAGATTCCGTAGTGATGATGTTTGATGCAAAGCCGGAATGGCCGGATAGCCCGGCGTACCTCCGCTTATATGTTGAGGATTGCGATGCTGCTTACCAGCAAGCGCTCGCCGCAGGAGCCGTCTCGGTGACGGAGCCAACGAGTTTGTTCTTCGGCGACCGGGTGGGACGGGTACGGGACCCGTTCGGCAACTTATGGTGGATTCAGACGCGAATGGAGGACCTGACGCCCGAGGAGATGGAACGACGCGCCCAGGACCCGGATTACATGAAGGCAATGACCTATGTGGCCGGAGCGGAAATCGTGGTGAAGATTTCGTAACAAGGTGAAGTGAAGCAAAAGCGTTATTTCAGGGAGAACATCATGGGTGGTTCGGTTCCAAGGGGTATGCTTGGATGGCTGTCGATTATAATCGATGTAGGGACCGGGTAACTCAGAGTAGCTATGGTTTAGAGGTAGAAACCGAGGGAACACAGAGTATGTAGCTGAGGCTACTGCTGGGCATGGTGCTACCTGCTACTATTGGTGCGACTGCTGGGATTGATGCTACTGCTGGGATTGGAGTTACTGCTGGGCTTGGTGCGACTGCTGGGATTGAGGCTACTGCTGGGGCTTGGTGCGACTGCTGGGATTGAGGCTACTGCTGGGATTGGTGCGACTGCTTGAGGCTACTGCTGGGCTTGATGCGACTGCTGGGATTGAGGCTACTGCTGGGCTTGGTGCGACTGCTGTCTTGGTGCTACTGCTGGGCTTGATGCGACTCCTGGGATTGAGGCTACTGCTGGGCTTGGTGCGACTGCTGTCTTGTTGCTACTGCTGTGATTGGTGCTATTACTGATCTTGATGCGGCTACTAGTCTTAATGCGACTTGCTCGAGGCAAACGGACTTAGGATCCGTTATTTAGCCAAATGGGTGTTATTTTCGAGTGAAAGCGGACAACAGATACGTTATTCATAGAATATGATGGCAAATAGGCACCTTATTGAGGTAATAAGAGATCCTGTGTCCGCTAGATTTAAGAATTGGGACCGAATTAGGCAAATAAAGGAACTGGTGTCCGTTAACAGGTGGCCTTGGTGCTAACTGCTGGGATTGAGGCACTGCTGGGCTTGGTGCTATTACTGATCTTGATGCGGCTACTAGTCTTAGTGCGACTTGCTCGAGGCAAACGGACTTAGGATACGTTATTTAGCCAAATGGGTGTTATTTTCGAGTGAAAGCGGACAACAGATACGTTATTCATAGAATATGATGGCAAATAGGCACCTTATTGAGGTAATAAGAGATCCTGTGTCCGCTAGATTTAAGAATTGGGACCGAATTAGGCAAATAAAGGAACTGGTGTCCGTTAACAGGTGGCCTTGGTGCTAACTACAGGTGTTGAGGCTACTATTTGTATTGGTGCTACTACTGATCTTGGTACTACTGCTGGGATTGGTGTTACTGCTGGGATTGGTGTTACTGCTGATCTTGAGCTACTGCTGGTATTGGTACTACAGCAGTGATTGATGCTACTGCTCGAGGGCAAGCGGACTGAGGATACGTTATTTAGCTGAAAAGGCGTAATTTTCGAGAGCTAACGGACACCAGATACGTTATTTCTAGAGCTACTATTTGTATTGGTGCTACTACTGATCTTGGTACTACTGCTGGGATTGGTGTTACTGCTGATCTTGGGCTACTGCTGGTATTGGTACTACAGCAGTGATTGATGCTACTGCTCGAGGGCAAGCGGACTGAGGATACGTTATTTAGCTGAAAAGGCGTAATTTTCGAGAGCTAACGGACACCAGATACGTTATTTCTAGAATATGATGGCAAATAGGCACCTTTTTGCGGTAATAAGGGATCCTGTGTCCGTTAGATTTAGGAATTGGAGGCGAATCAGGCAAATAAGGGAACTGGTGTCCGTTAACAGGTGGCCTTGGTGCTAACAGGTATTGAGGCTACTTCTAGGCTTCTGCTGGTCTTAGTGCTACTACTGATCTTGGTGCTACCTGCTATTATTGGAGCTACTCCTGGTATTGCTGGTATTGTTGCTACTGCTGGTATTGGAGCTACTGCTGGGCTTGGTGCGACTTGCTCAAGGCAAGCGGACTGAGGATACGTTATTTAGCTGAAAAGGCGTAATTTTCGAACGCTAACGGACACCAGATACGTTATTTCTAGAATATGAAGGCAAATAGGCACCTTTTTGAGGTAATAAGGGATCCTGTGTCCGTTAGTTTTAAGAATTGGAGGCCAATCAGGCAAATAAGGGAACTGGTGTCCGTTAACAGAGAGCCTTGTTACTAACTGTTGGATTGATGCTACTACTGATCTTGGTGAGACTACTGATCTTGGTGCGACTAACTGGTCTTAGTGCAACTGCTGGAATTGGTGCTACTTGCTACTACTGGGCTTGGTGCTACTGTTGGGCTTGGTGCTTTGGTGCTACTGCCGATTGCCGACGTGGTGCTACTGCCTACACGCGATACTGCCTACGCGCGATGCTGACCACGCTGCGATGCGACGATGTTGGCTATGCTGTGATTGCCGACGTAGTGGTACTGCCTACACGCGATACTACCTACGTGCGTCGCTAGCGTCGCTGCGTTGCTGCCGACGCAGCGATACTGCCTACGCGGCGATACTGCCTACGCGGCGATACTATCCACGCTGCGATGCAAAAAAAGGAGGCATCCCTCAAGATCTAAGATCTTTTGGAATGCCTCCTTTTTTGCTTTTTCCTAGCATCATCCGCTATACGACAATACTAGTCTGCTGCATTCGTCTTCATTCATTACTGAATGCCGTAAAACTCCTGAAGCTGGTCAATCATCAGATTCGCTGCCAGGATGCCGCCTGCTGTATTCCAGATGGCATCGTCCACTTTGTGGGTTTGACCGTTCTTAACGACGTTCAGGTTTTTCCACAGCGGATCGTTGATCCATTCCTGCTCGGTTTGGTTGGCTCCGCCATCCCCGGTTTCATAAGTGAAGTAGAACAGTCTGTCGGCTTCCACCTCAGGTAAACGCTCCTTCGTGATCTCGTCAACGAAATCGTCCTTGGCGTTCTTGGTCATGTCGTTGCGAGCGATGCCGATTTTATCGAAAATAACGCCCGAGAACGTATTGGTATGGTACACGCGCGTCTTGCCAGCCATGAAACGGACCACGGAGACGGTCTCGTCCAGCTTGCTTCCGGCCTTCTCTTTGAAATCCTGAATCCGCTTGTCGTATGCAGCCAATAGCTCTTCGCCTTCGGATACCTTGTTCAGCGCTTTGGCATACAGCTCAAAATTGTTCTGCCACTCGCCGCGAAGATCCTCAGCAAAAACAGTCGGCGCGATCGCCTTCAATTGCTCGTATACTTTCTCCTGACGCATTTTGTTGCCGATAATCAGGTCCGGCTGCAGGCCGGCGATCAGCTCGATGTTCGGCTGGCTCTCTTCCCCGACAACGGTAACGCCTTCCATCTGGTCTTTAATATGCGGATACCATGGGTCGCCTGTCCAGGATCTAACGGCACCTACAGGCTTCACGCCCAATGCGAGAAGCGCCTCGGTTCCTTCGTTCGTAAGGACGACAACCTTTTGAGGCGTTCCCTTGATCGTCTCCGTCCCCATGGCATGCGTAACTTCATACGATTCGCCGCCGGCTGCAGCGCCGCTGTTGCCCTCTGCGGTTTTCGTTGTGTCGCTGCCCTCGTTGTTTGCATTTTCTTTTGCCGGGCTTGCTCCGCACCCGGCAAGAATCACGATCATGATCAGAGCCAGCAAGCTAAACTTGAGGCCTCTCGTTGGTTTATGTACCACTTTTTTTCCCATTCCTATCTAAATCCCCCTTGTGTCATATCCCTCTACTTGAAAATCATTATCAATCACTGATTCAAAACTATAAAGGGTTTCATGAAAAATATCAAGATATTTATGAGAATGATTATCAAGCTCATTGACAGATGGGGTCCCTTCACCTAAAATTCATATGAACTTAATTATTCATGGACTTAAGAAAGTGAGTATATATGCGCGTATTCGGACTATTCATATCGCTATTGGCGCTGGCTGCTGCGGTCATGGGCAGCATCGCATTTGGAGTAACGAACATACCTCTTCATCAGGTATGGGAATCGTTCACTCACTTCAACGGGAGCAACGAGCATCTGATCATTCTCACAGCAAGACTGCCCCGGGCGCTCATTGCGCTTGCCGTAGGAGCATCCCTCGCTGTTGCGGGTGCGCTCATGCAAGTCATCACGCGCAATCCGATTGCATCGCCCAGCACGCTGGGCGTAAACTCCGGTGCGGCCTTCTTCATTATTATGTCGGCGGGTTGGCTGGGCATCAGCGGACTCCAATCCCTAACCTGGGTCGCGCTGATCGGAGCCGCGGTAAGCGGCGGTATTGTGTTTTTCCTGGGCAGCATCGGCAGGGACGGCATGACGCCGGTAAAAATCACCCTCGCGGGTGCCTCTATAGCCGCCTTCTTCCATTCCCTGACGCAGGGATTGATGCTCTCCGATGGCAAAATGTTCGACCAGGTGCTGGTATGGCTGGTCGGTTCGGTAGCCGGACGCGATTTGAACCAACTCGCAGCCGTGTGGCCGTACATGACCGTTGGCATGCTGGCTGCACTCCTGCTGGGCCGTCATCTGAACGCCCTCTCCATGGGTGACGACATCGCCCAGAGCCTTGGGCAAAAAACAGCCCTCATTAAGCTGTTAGCGGCAGCGGCCGTTATATTGCTGGCTGGAGGTTCCGTTGCCGCTGCTGGACCCATCGCATTCGTCGGAATCATCATCCCGCATATCGTTCGGTATTTAATAGGAAATGATTATCGCTGGATTCTGCCTTACAGCGCGGTGCTGGGCGCACTTCTGCTGGTGACGGCCGATCTCGGTTCCCGATATATTGCCATGCCGAAGGAAGTCCCGGTTGGCGTGATGACCGCAATCATCGGCGTGCCGTTCTTCGTGTACATAGCCAGGAAAGGAAGACGAGCACAATGAGTAAACACCGCATATTCCGCTCCAGGAACGCAAAAGTATCGTTTATGCTGGAGAGAAGAACACTATGGGTATGCCTGATCCTATTCGTGCTTTGCATCGCCGCCATGATTATTAGCACAGGAACGGGAAGCCAGTTTGTTTCGCCGCTTCATGTCATAAAGGCATTGTTCGGCGATGCTCCGCCCATGGAGCAGGTCATCGTCATGCAGCTAAGGCTGCCTCGAATTATTATCGCCGTGCTGATCGGCGCCGCTCTCGCGGTGGCGGGGGCTATTCTGCAGGGCGTCATCCGCAATCCCCTGGCCTCCCCCGATGTCATCGGCATAACGGAGGGAGCATCGCTTGGAGCGGTTCTCTTCATCTTCATATTCACAGGCACCGTATCGATCCATTGGATGCCGCTATTCGCCATCCTCGGTGCTTTTTTCATTACCGGACTGCTGTATATGCTTGCGTGGAAGAATGGCGTATCGCCGCTGCGGCTTGTCTTGATCGGTATCGGAGTATCGGCTGCCATCAAATCAATCTCCTATATGCTGATCATATCCGGACCGCTGCAGTTGGCCGACCGCTCTCTTACCTTCATGGCAGGCAGCATTTACGGCATGTCCTGGGATAAGGACGTTATGACTCTGCTGCCTTGGATTGCGGTACTTCTACCGCTTACTTGGCTGCAAGCCCGCAATGTGAACATTCAAGCCTTAGGAGACGACGTTGCCAGCAGCACAGGCGCCCAGGTTCAGAAGCAGCGTCTGATCCTAATCGGACTTAGTGTAGCTCTGGCCGGAGCTGCCATCTCGATCGGCGGCGCCATCGCCTTCATCGGTCTGATGGCACCGCACATGGCTCGCAGGCTGGTGGGGCCTAACTTCGGAAGCGTACTGCCGGTCAGCGCACTGATCGGTGCGATTCTACTGCTTGTCGCCGACCTGGTAGCACGGACGGCATTTCTGCCGCGCGACGTGCCGGCAGGTGTATTCACCGCCGCGATCGGCGCGCCGTTCTTCCTCTACTTGCTGTATCGTAACCGCAATCGATTCTAGAAACGAAAGGAGCTGGCGTCATGAATACGCTGGAAGCAAAGGGATTGGGTCTGTCCTATGGGGGAGACTTTATATTCGAAAATCTGGATTTAACCGTGCCTATAGGTAAAATCACCGTGTTTATCGGCAGCAACGGCTGCGGCAAGTCCACTTTGCTGCGCTCCATGGCCAGGCTGTTGAAACCGCAGCGCGGCTCGGTTGTATTGAACGGAGCCGATATCGCAAGTTTGTCCACGAAGGACGTGGCGCGTAAGCTCGCTATTTTACCCCAAGGACCTACCGCCCCGGAAGGATTAACGGTGATGCAGCTGGTAAAGCAAGGACGCTATCCGTACCAGAGCTGGCTTCGTCAATGGTCACGCGAGGATGAGGAAGCTGTCACGGCGGCGCTGGCATCCACAGGTTTGACTGAACTGGCTGACCGTACGGTTGACTCGTTATCCGGCGGCCAACGCCAGCGGGCTTGGATCGCGATGACGCTGGCACAAGAGACGCCGCTCATTTTGCTTGATGAACCGACCACCTATCTGGATTTAACCCACCAGATCGAAGTGCTGGATCTGCTGTATGAATTAAATGTTCAAGAGCAACGGACCATTGTCATGGTGCTGCATGATATCAATCTGGCCTGCCGCTATGCCGATCATATCGTCGCCATTCGCGATGGAAGCATCAAGGCCAAGGGCGCACCGGGAGAAATCATTAATTCCGAGCTGATGCAAACCGTGTTCCAACTGCCGTGCGAGATTATTCCGGACCCGTTGTACGGGACCCCGATGTGCGTCCCGCGCGGAAAAGGCATGCGCAGGCCTTCAGCCGTCAAGCAAGAACCAGCGGAACCCAAACAACCAACTACGCCACCCGCCCCTGAACTGGCACCAGTGTAGCATACATGTAATAGAGTCGGCTCCCTTCCGCATTCAAGCGGGAGGGGCCGTTTTTTTAATTTGGGCTTTTCTCGCAGTATAGGTGCTATTATCTAAAACAGGTTTTCGCAAACCAAGACATGGCAGCCGGAACGGCAGCACATCATCTGTTAAACGAATCGGCTAGCCACCCGTCCATCATTTTGGAAACAACAACCGACAAGTGCGTTCTGGAAACATGCCGACCCAAAGAAAAACCACCCTAGCCATCAGGGCAGTCACTGTATTTGGAATAAGTCATGGATCTGTCTGCCATTGCTCACTACTGCTCCGTTATCGATACATCATGACCATTTGCCTACACGCAGGTCTTTTTTCCTTTGGCGATGCGGGAGTACTTTGAACAGCTTGGACTTTTCACGTTTTCGTTGTTCCAGCAGGTTCTTTACCCCTCGCATCAATATCCGGTACCTCATCTCATCCTCGTGGCCGAACTTGCGCATCTCATCAAAATACTCGTCTGTCATCCTATCACTCCACTGTATAAGTCTATAGAACTAGAATATAGGACCGAACTATACAATTTCTAAACAAGATTGGGTTGCACGCTAAGCCGATGACTCTTGCATAGCTGAGCTGCCGGCAGCCTTCAAGGTTTGCTTTCTTCGCCGGAGGAGAGCCAGCTCTTCCTCATCTCGCCAGGCGGCTTCAGGAAGAGCGGAAAGGGGGATTCACCTTTATCTGCCTGCCCTCGTACTCGCTCGATTCGTTCCAATGTTGAACAGCGAATGTTCGTTTCACATCGGATCGACAGGTATTATACAATGAACAAAAAAAGGGGGCGTTGTTCATATGGAGTATATTCAAGTTGAACGGGCCGGTCTGGGCAGGCATCGCGGCGGGCATTCTTCTTGGGCTGTTGCTCAAGATCACCCAGCACATCACCTCGCTGGAGGTCTACACGCTGCTCCTGAACGTCGATTACGTGCCTGTCCTGAAAGAGCTGAAGCTTCCCGAACTGATCGAGTTTGCGCTGCACCTCGTCATCTCCGTCCTGCTGAGCATTCTTCTAGCCATCTTTCTAAAGTCAAAGAACTGGCCTCGGGGGCGAAGCTTGTCTTGGGTTTCCTTGGTCTGTCTGGCCGTAGGACTTCTCCTGTATCCGACTACCGTTTTGTCTAAACGTACGCCGGAGTTAACTGACCTCGCTGCCCTCCTATTCTGGCTGGCCGGTCATCTGTTATACGGCATAACTTTGGGCTGGCTGCTGACGGGTTCATGCAAAGCTTCAGCCTAGGTCCGGTTAGCAGGCCTTACGGAAACGCCGGTTTATGGATTAACGCAAAATGACCGCCACACTTGGGGGCGGTCACAGCTATGAAACCGAATGCGCAAATGCCGCACTCAATACTATGAAGCTTCACTTTGGCAGTGCTAGCGTCCCAAGGACAAGTCCTTGTCCACTTCGCTATCGGATTCCTCATCCTCGACGTTCGCGTCGTCGCCGGATGCAGCTACGCCATCCATGAAATCTTGAATCTGACCGCTGTTGCGGGTCAATGTAGCAACGGAAACCTCATGCTTCTTCGCGATATCAGACTTCGTTGTTGAAATGTTAAGCGATGAAGTTACTATATATTCTAACGCACTTGCATATCCGCCCTGTTTGCGGTACTTCGGATTGGCTTCTCGGGAGAAGCTGTTCCAGACCATCAGAAGGCTGAACACTTGAAACAGCTGCTGATCATCCTGCAATTCGTAATCCCGGCAGATTTGAGGAAACACAGACTCTGCAAGCTCACGATGCTCATCAGCGTTCCAGTCCATCCATCCCAGCTTGTCGTTAATCATCTGCCGCAATTGATCGACCTGTAGCTTAGGCTCTGCTGCTCTCGCACCAGGGAACTGGATGACTTTACCGTATACCGTGCGTTCATCTCTTTCAAGACAACATCTTTTGTACTTTTTCCCGCTTCCGCAGTGACATAGATCGTTTCTTCCTAGCTTTTTCATTTCCTAGCTCCTATTTGAATGATTTCTTCTATTATACATGGAAAATATGAAAATGCGCATCCCAAGCCTGTAGACCCTTAAGGCATGCCGACCTTCCGTGTCATAACACTCTCTTACAGGGGGGGCTTCCGATAAGAAGGTGTCCAGGCAAGTTAGATAGCAAAAAAGCGCGGGTCCCCTCTATGAAAGCCGCGCCCCTTCATATTATTCTATAATATCGTCATAACGCAAGTAGGATGTAACAAATTTGTTAGAACCTATAATAGACTTATGCCATTTTTGGTAAAGATTCCATAGAATCGCGCCTTAAGGCTCATTGGCCTTGCCCAAACGTCACAGATAGCGACCGAGCATCGCCACCACCGAGTCGGCGCACATCCGGTATCCTTCTTGATTCAAGTGAAGGCGGTCATCCGACAAATAACCGCTCAGCTCCTCTTTGACCCTGGCATTCAGATCATGAATCGTAATGCCCATCGGCACAAGCGCCTCCACCGCTGCCTGATTGTAGGCGTCAATCTCTTCATTGCTTCTGCCCTCGGATTCCGGATGCACCGGCGTCGTCGTGGCAAATACAATATGCGCATCTGTCCGCTGCAGCTCGTGGGCAATCCGCTTCAAATTGGTTACATAATCGATGATCGGCGTCAGTAATTCACCCCTCGGAGCCTCGCGGTGCACATCCCACAGGCCATTGTTCCAGTGGACGATATCAGGCGTCCCCAGCTCCTTCATCCAGAGATTGACGCCCCACAGCGTATAAAACGAGAAGCGCCCGTTCTCCCCCGGTGCCACGACCTCTGCAAGGCCTGCCAGCCTTTCTCTAACGTAAGGCTCATATCCCTCCCGGATGGAATCGCCCAGCAACAATATCCTCTTCATATATCCGCCTCCTCTTCAATCCATCTATACTCGTAACCGAAACGGCCTTATCCTGATCACCTCAGGATAAGGCCGCTCGAGCAGCACTACGGCTGAACCTGTTGGTTCCTCCAGATTAATAGCCCAGTGCGGTTTTGGCTTCCTTCCACTTCGCGTTCAGCTTGTCGAACGCAGCCTGCAGATCGTCTGCCACAATATATTCCTGAACATAATCGCCAGTACCCATACCGATTTGCGCTTTATTGGCGATTTCGTTAAACTTCGGATCGGTTGCTTCACTCTCGATCAACGTCGGATTGAACGATTGGAATTCGGCAAGCTGCGATATGGAAGACTCTGCCGACTTGATGATCGGCATGAAGCCGGAATCTTCCACATAGCCGGATTCCTTCACGAAGAAATCGACCCAAGCCGTGGCAAGCTCTTTGTTCTTGCTATCTTTGCTGACGGCGATGAAATAATCCGAACCGAGCGGTGCGTTGTACTTGCCGCTATTATCATACGGGAGCGGGAAGAAGCCGATATCCTCCGAAGCTGCTCCTGCGCCGATCACCTGCGGGATTACCCAGTTGCCCAGGAAGTACATCGCCGCTTTGCCGGAAGCCACTTCGCCCTTCGAAATCTCCCAGTTGTTCGTGTACAGGTCTTTCTCTACCCATTCATTCTGCACGAAGGTGCGTCCGATATTCGCAAGAATTCCCCAAGCATTATCCACCTGGAACGGCGCTTCCTCGGCTACCTGCTTCGAGGCGAACTGCGGATCCCCGTTCACGTACCATGCGGAGTTATCCGCCCAGTTGCCCATTGTCCATTGAGCCCCGAAGTTCATGTACAGCGGAATGATGTCCGCCGCTTTCAGCTTCTCCGCAGCCCCGTGGAGCTCATCCAGCGTGGTTGGCACTTTGTCGACGCCTGCTGCCTCGAACGCTTTTTTGTTATACACAATCCCTTGCGTATTGACGCCTGTGGAGATCCCATAGCGTTTCCCTTCGAAGAGGGTATTGTCCGCAAAATAGACATCCTCGAACATCGCGTCCGGCAGCGGCTCAAAATACTTGCTGTACTCCGAGGTGGCAAGGCCGGTCGGAATCATCAGCACGTCGCCGGCTTCTCCCGTGGTCAGACGGACCTGAATATCCGTCGCATAGTTCGTCAATCCTTCGAATTCAATTTCGGCCTTCGGATATTTTGCTTTGAAGGCCTCCACGTATTTGTCCAGGGTGCCGTCATTCACCAGGTCGGTTCGGTGCGTCAGCACCTTCAGCTTGCCGCCAAGCTCCGCTTTCTCTGATGCCTCGGTCGGCTCGCTGCCTGCGTTATTGCTCGGCGGCGTCTCAGTGCCTGCATTATTCGTTTTATTTCCTCCGCAGGCGGCCAAAATGGATGATACGGTTAAGAGCAGAAGCAGTGCCATCGTGAATCTTTTTTTCATTTCGTCTTCCCCCTGTACTATGAATGTATTACGCTTCCCGTTTTCTCATGAAGCGCTTACTGATATCGCTTACATTTCAAATGATAATCGCTAACACGCCTAAAACAAATGAAGTGTTTTTGTTTTTATTGTCATAAATTATGCTAACATATCATTTTCTTGTTAGGTTCCAGAATATCTCCTTAACTATAGCAAAATCGCACCGCGCGTCTAAAGAAGCAAGCGGTGCGATACCAACCCTATATTCTTAAGCTCAGCTACCTGGCGAACCCGGTAAGTCCAGCCGGTAACAATCTAAACCCGAATTCCGGCAGCATAAAATGTCTTCACCGTCTCCTCGGCCAACTTGCCGTACATGCAATAATCATCGTTCAGGGCCGCTTCCTCCAGACCGTACAGCCGTGCCGGCCAGTCCCACAGCATGTACCCCTGCATCCAATCCCGCTTGGCGCAGGCCGCGAACATTGCTTCATAATAACGCCGCTGCTCCTCCTCCGACGGGCCGCCGGGCAGCGACCAATCGTTCGGCCGGGCCGGGGAGCCCTCGCGGCTCGGGCAGCCAGCTTCCATGAAGAAGAACGGCTTGTTCCATCGGCGGACCGTGCCTTCAATCCGGTCCAGCTGCTCCTCCCACTGATCGATCGGATAATAGCCGCTGGAGGAGATGATATCTACCGCATCCCACCAGCGCACGCGCTCCTCCTGATATTTATCGCAGTTATACGTCACCAGCCCGCTATAAACGCTTCGTACACCGGCAATCAGGGCCCGCCACTCCACGTCCCGCTTGTCGGCCTGCACCATCTCACAGCCCACGCACAGCATCTCGCAGTGCTCTTCCTCCGCGATTTCGGCATAATGGCGAATGAATTCCTCATAGGATCGGAACCATTCGGCCCAGCTCGGTTCACCGGGAACCTCCTCGTCGAAGAAGTTAATATGGGCTCGCCATGTTCCGTTCGCGACGTTCACGACCGGCTTCAAGCACACCTTCAGGCCCAGGCTCTTCGCCTTGCGGATGGCCCATCGCACCTCGTCATCCGTCACCGTCGGTTCCTCCCGGAACGGGATTTCCGTCGACTGCGGCGTTGCCTGCACGGCAGACAGCGCAATGGCCACCCAATTCACGTTCATGTCCGCCATGCGTTCCATGGAGAATTCCGCCTCGGGTCCCGACCAGGAGCCCCGTACGCCAGTCCATCCCCAGGTCATGCCGCATACTTTTTCCGTCCACGTGTTTGTCGAGTTCATATATCGAGTCTCCTCTTCTACATCGTCTAGTGTTCGTTATTTGACTGCTCCGTTCGTAACCCCCGCAAAAATATACCGCTGCATGAACAAGAACAACACGACCGTCGGAATGAAAATAATGAGAATGCCTGCCGAGATCACGTTCAGCTGCGCCGCGTTCGGACCGATGAAAGAATAAATCGCGGTAGACACCACCTTCAGGTCTTGGCTCGGCATATATAGATACGGCGTGTAAAAATCGTTGTAAATCGAGATGCTCTTCAGAATGACCAAGGTGGCCGTAGCCGGCGCAAGCAGCGGGAAGATGATGGAACGGTAGATTTTGAACAGGGACGCCCCCTCCAGCATGGCGCTCTCATCCAGATCCCGCGGGATGCTGTTGACGAATTGCAGATAGATGACGATCTGGAGCACATCAGCCCCCAGGTACAGCAGAATCGGCGCAAACATCGTGTTGTATGCTCCCAGGCTCTGGATGACGCTGAAGGTAGCCACTTGTGTCGTGACCATCGGGATGACCTGAGCGACCAGATACATGCCCATGATGGCTTTTTTCATCTTGAACTCAAACCGTCCGACGGCATAAGCGACCATGGTGCCAAACAGGATATTGCCGACAACCGAAATGACCAGCACGATCAGGATATTGCGAAAGCCAAGTCCCAAATCCCCGATATCGATTACCCGCTTAAAGTTCTCGAAGTTAAAGAAATTATCCGGTAGACTAAGGCCTGATTGATAATACTCCACCTGGGTCTTGAACGCCCCTACAAAGATGAAGTAAATCGGAAAAAACACCACGAACAAAGCGACAACCAGCGTGAAATAGTTGAACATCGTAAAGCCGAGCGAGCGTTCCCTTCTCATGATTGCTTCTCCTCCCTGAACAGCAGCTTCCGCTGGATGACAATGAACAGCAACACGATGATCAGCAGCACGACCGCCATCGCCGAGGCCAGTCCGAAGTTCTGATACTTGAATGCCGTATCCACCGTTTTGATAACGAAGGTCGACGTATCGTTCGCCCCGAGCAGCATCACAAACGGAATATCGAACGCTTCAAGAGCGCCCGTCAAGGTGAGGATGAGCATCAGCTCCAGTACGCCCCGGATGCTAGGCAAGGTAATGTAACGGAACTTCTGCCAACCCGATGCCCCGTCAATCGAGGCTGCCTCGTACAGGTCACCCGGAATCGATTGGAGCGCCCCGATAAAAATAACCATGTTCAGCCCCATGTACTTCCACATCGAGATGAACGCCAGGGCAAAATTCACGATCCCCTTATCGCCCAGCCAGCTCTGCTGCAAGGATTCGAGCCCCAGTGCGCCGAGCAGCGTATTCAGCGAGCCGTATTCCATGTGGTATACGTTCTTGAACATGATGACCGTGGCCACGCTGTGCAGCACGTACGGCAGGAACAAAGCAACCCGGAAGCCGTTCCTCCCCTTCAGCTTGCTTGTCAGAATGACGGCAAAATAGAGGGCAAACACGACCTGGATGAGGCCCCCGACCAGATAATACAGATTGTTCTTGAGTGAACTGAACACTTCAGGCTTCGTAAAAATTTCGACGTAATTATCAAAGCCGATAAAGTTCATATCCCAGCCGAGACCCGACCAGTCCGTCAAGCTGTAATACAACAGCGATAGTGCCGGATAATAAGAGAAGGTCAGTGACAAGAGCACCGGAATGGCAAGGAAACCGAACAGAATAAGATAGCGCTGCGTTTTATAACTGAAATTGAACACGTTCCCTTCCTCGCTTTCTTGATGAAATGGTACCGTTTTCAATCATTATAAAAGACAGCGCCCCGAAAAATAATAGACTTTGTTTGCTTTTATTGTCCTCAGTTTAGATAACAGTCACCTAACAAAATCGCGGTACTCCTTTGGTGTTTTCCCCGTCATTTTTTTGAATACTTTATTAAAATAAGCCGGGTCCGGGTAACCCACGCGTTCGCCGACCATATACGTCTTGAGCCCGTGATCCTCCTTCAGCAGCCGCTTGGCATGCTCGATTCGCACGGCGATACAATAGTCGGTAATCGTCTCCCCCGTCTCGGTCTTGAACAGCTTGCTCAAGTAACTCGGGGTCAAATAGACCAGATCGGCGAGGTGCTGCAGCTCTATTTCCTCGGTATAATGCTGCTGAATATAGGCTTTGATCGTCTCCACAGCCCGGTGCTCGCTCTTCCCTTGATCCAGAAGCCCGGCGGCCTGCTCCACAGCGGTCTTCAGCAGGCCCGCGAAGGAGCGCCAATTCTCGCTGTTTCCCGGCTCCAGGTTCCAATCCACATCCCCGACTGGAATGCCGCGCTGCTTCATCTCTTCCGCCATATATGACTCCAGGGAAAAACAAACCTCTCTCAGCTCGGCCCAGCCCGGCTGCAGGGAAGCCGTCTCATCCAGCCATGTCCGCAGCGCCGCCGGCAAGCGCGCATACTCGCCGGCACGCAGTGCCGGAAGCAGCAGCTTATCCAGCGAACGGACAAGCCGGTAGCGCTCTTCCTTCTGAACCGGCTGTCTGCCTTCACCCCCACAGCAGCGCCTTTCGTCGCTGTACCAAGCCTGCTCCAGCACGCGCGCGGCTTCCCTATAGGCCTCCGGCAGCCATCGGCTTCCACTGAACACGCCGCTGATGCCTGCCTTCGCCGATGTGCACGCGGGAAGCTGCTGCAGGAGCATCGCAGCCCATTCCCTTACGATATTCGCATGGCTGGACTCTGCAATGGACACCAGGATCGCCTGCCGTTCCCCTTCGCAGTCGATAATTTTCTGCTCAGCCCCCCAAGCCGATGTCCATTCAAGCAGCCTCTCTTCCACGATTTCCGGGAATGTGCGAAGCAGGATGACCGCATAATATCCGTGGAACAGCGTCTGCTGATCCAGTCGGTCGCAGACTTCCTCGAACAAATGCCCCGGCATTTTTCGCTGATCCGCGCCTAACAGGAAGCTCACCAGATCGTCCGACTCCAGCTTGCGCTCGTTCTGCTCGCCCTTGACCAGCTCGTCGACGTTCTCCAGCATGCGAAGCAGCTCTTTCATGTTGACCGGCTTGAGCAAATACTCCAGGGCTCCCTGCCGCATGGCGGTCCGGGCATATTCGAAATCGTTATAACCGCTCAGCACGGCGAATTTGGTATGGAAGGCCATCTGCTTGATATTCGCCATCAGCTGGAGCCCGTTCATTTGCGGCATTTTGATATCGGTAATAACCAGATCGGGCTGCAGCTCATGCCATTGATCCAGCAGCTCCTGACCGCTTGCGAACGTCCCCACGACGCGGTACTGCTCGCCTGCATCCTGTATGAGCTTGCCCAGCCCTAACCTGATCCGTTCCTCATCATCCACCACTGCAATGTTAAGCATTCGCAAGTCCTCCTGTTCTCGGTTCTTCTATATGGTCCGCGGGAAAGGTAATCCGAACGGAAGTGCCCTGCCCTTCCTCGCTGTCTACGGCAAGGCCGTAAGGTCTGCCGTATCGGAGCTGAAGTCTCTCATGCACATTGCGCAGCCCGACCCCCCGGCCGTCCGTACCTTGAGGCAGCGCCTGATCCAGCAAGTGGCGCAGCCTGTCAAGCGCTTCTGTCGACATGCCCAGCCCGTCATCCGTTACGGTAAAAACATGGTCCGTACCATCCATGGCATAGGTAATGGTCAGGTGGAGCACGGGTTTGTTCTCGTCAAAGCCATGATTGACGGCATTCTCGATAATCGGCTGAAACAGCAGCTTCATCACCTTAATCGAATTAGCTGCCGGATCATCCGGCAATGTCAGCATGAACCGCTCGCCGTAACGGTAATTGAGCAGCTCGATGTAGGCTTTGACATGCTCCCACTCGTGCTTCACCTCCACGACCTCGCTGCCGGCATGAATGCTGTAACGGAGCTGCTGGCCTAACAGCTGAACCATATCCCCCACCTCATGATCATCATGAAGGACGGCCGTCATCCGGATCGTCTCCAGCGTGTTGTAGATAAAATGCGGATTGATCTGGTGCTGTAGACGCTCCAGCTCCGCCTCCTTCTTCCGCTTCTCGATCGTGTAAATATCATCAATAAGCTGTTTGATGCGTGCCATCATCCGGTTGAACGAAACCCCGATCAGCGATGCCTCGTCACGCCTTCGGACCGGGAACACCACATCCAGCTTGCCGGTCTGCACCTGCTTCATCAGATGGACGATGGACCGCAGCGGTCTTGTCAGTGCATAAATCAGAATCAGGGAAATGATAAGGGCAAAGCTGGTAACGCCGACAGCCGCAGCGATCGTAATTTTGCGGGTCTTAAGCGCATCCTGCATCAGCTGACGCTCCGGCACCGTAATCAGGATCAGCCAGCCCGTCTGCTCGGATTTCCGATAAACGACCAGCTGCTCCTCCCCGCCGACCTCAAGCCGAAAGCTTCCTTCGTTACCGGTGGCCTGGGCAAGCGCCTCATTATCGGTCATGCTGCGGGACAAATATTTCTTCTCGCTGTCATAGATCACGGTCCCGTTGTCATCCAGGATGAAGGTGGTGCCGTGCGTCGTTTCCTCCAGGTCGGTGACGATGTTCTCGATCACGCCGATGTTGGCATCCACCACAATGGTGCCGATAGAATGATACGATTTGTCGATAATGTCGCGGACGACCGTGAACATATACTGCTTGCTGCCGGCGGACACGGCGATCTCCTGCGTGCTGACCAGCACGGGCCGGCCGCCGGCCGCCGTGGCGAGTTTGCGCCAGTTGTCATAGTACTGCTGCAGATTCGAGCGGTTCCCGCCGCTTTTGACCACGTAGTACGGGTTGCCGAAAAGGTCGAACAGATACACGTTACTCGTGCCTTCCTTTATGTTGTTCATGAAATAGATGCTCCGCTCGACCTTGCGCGTGATCTGGAGCTTCAGCTCGCTCTCGTTCAGGCTCGCCGATTCCTTCGGCTCTCCTTCCGCCTGGTAATGCCGATTCGACAGCTCAAGCCCTGACTGAATTTCATTGAGGTACGAGGGAATGATCGAAATTTTCATCATATCGGTCACGTAATCGTCCAGCTTGCCCATCATTTTGCTCGACAGCTGGGACACGTAGGCGACCGTATTGTTCTCGATGGTGGCCGTATAGCGTTCTGCCGCAAAATACGTGATGAGTCCGATCGGCAGAATGATCAGAAACAGAAAGACCACAAACAGCTTCCGGTCCAGACGCCCAGCCGGCCGCTCCTTCCATAGACGGGCAATGCAGCCGCGCATATTCATCTCAATCGACCTTCTTGGCATAAGCCGTGGATTCGCGGAGGATGAAGTCGCCGGCAAGCAGTATTTTTTCCAGCGGGCTATCCGGCTGCTCCACTCGTCTCATCAACATCTCCACAGCTCTGCGTCCGAACGCCTCCTTGTTGACGTGAATGGTGCTCAGCGACGGAGTCGCAAAAGCCGCATCCTCAATGTTGTCAAAACCGGTAACCGAGCAATCTGCGGGCACTTTGGTACCCAGCTTGCCAAGGACCGTCATAACGCAGATGGCAATGGAGTCGTTCGCGCACACAAAGGCGGTCGGGAGCTCATCTATCCGACTTATAATCATCTCCAGCGCCTCCGTCATTTCGGAGCGGTTGTCCCCTTCGAAGCTAAGCAGCTCCTCGTTCTGATTCAGCGGGATCCCCTGCTCGCCGAGAACGGAGCGGTACCCTTGATACCGATCGGTGAAGCTGCGCGAAAACCGGACGTTACCCACGAACTGAAGCTTTCGATGCCCGCACCCCGTCAAGTAATTGGTTACCCGTCTCGTGCACTCCACATTGTTCATGAACAGGGAGTCTGACGGAATCAGCGGATCTTCATGATCGATCAATACGAAGGGGATATCCAGGCTGCGGATTTCGAGAAGCAGCTGCGACGAGATGAATCCGACGCCGATGATGCCTCTCACCCCGCTCGGATTAATCAGGTTCGCAAAGCTGTCCTTGAATTGGTCGGTCACGATGACCATCCCCGTCTCCCTCAGCTCAAGCTCATTTGTGATTCCATCGATAATTCGTCCCCAATACAGGGAATCACGTGTCTGATAACGGACATTCGGAACGAGCACGATTACGGTCTCCCTTGCGGCAAGGGTGCCGCTGGCGTTAGTTTCGTTCTTCTTGCCTCCGGCCTTCGGCGGCTTATTGGCAAAATAGCCGAGTTGGGTCGCGACGTTCACGATTTTCTCCCTTGTCTCCAAACTGACGCCGGATTTACCTGAAAGCGCTTTAGAAACTGCGAACTTTGAAAGGCCGAGATGATCGGCAATTTGCTGCATCGTGACTCTTCCTGCCATAAGCTGCACACATCCTTTAGCATAATCGGTTAGTTATTAGTTATTTGTTATCATAACATTCGATTTATTAGGCAAACAATTAAAACTTTTTGAATTAGGCGAGGGCACAGACAAAAGCCCGTTCCAACCAGGAACGGGCTTTGTAACTTAATGATTCACCTTATTAACGTTTCATTGCGATAAATGAAACTCCATACAGACACCTACATACACCTATTCGCTAACATTTGGACTGTTAACTGCCCTATCGCCCTGCTGCAGCGGCTCTATCGCCAATTACTTGCCTTAGCACAGGCTCAAGCCCATCCGCCATCAGCTTGAAGCCAAGGTCCGTCGGATGAACCCCATCAACGGTCGTTTCCCCGGGATCGTCACCTAACCAATCCGATCCATCCACAAACGTTAGGTTATGGTCTCCGGCCTCAGTCAGTTCCCGAATGAGCTCCATCTGAAACTTTTTCCGCGCGAGCCGTCCTTCGCGAAACTCCGGCATAAACGACTCGGCTCCATGAGGGATGCGGGATACCAGGATGATGGGAACCTCGGGATGAAACTTCCGGTAAGTCTCGATATACTGCGGCAAGGTCTTCCGATAAGCTTCGGTCCCCCCGCAATTCGCCTCATAATCAATCACGAGGCAGGCCGGCGCAGAGATTTGGGCGGCCAGCTCGGCAAGCTCCGGCTCACCCTTGCCGTTCCCCGAGAAGCCCAGGTTGACAAACTCCAGATGCAGCCTGCGGCTTAAGATATTCGTGTACGACATGCCGGGACGCGACGCGCATCCGCCTTGGGTAATGGAGGTTCCGTATACAATCACTTTTTGGGAAGAATCATAGGATTCCGGTGCCCAGACCTCCGCTTCTGGTTCAAGTCCAATCCACATCTCCTCGACGCCCTGGTATAAAGGCATGTTGAGCAGGAACGAGCGTACTTTGCGGTCCTCAACAGTGAAAAGGCTGCTCTCATACTCTACCTGACCTGGCTGGAAACGGGCCGTTCCTGCATGTTTCCACTCGCCTGGGCCGCCGATATACGCATCCACGCCGCACTCCCCCGTTGGCGGCATGTGATACATGCCGGATCCTGCGGTCAGCCGCACGCGGACCGAGACGCTTCGGGAATTCGTGCGGAAGCGGATCTGACCACCTGATGTGCAGTTCGCTAATGCATCCACCTCTGGCCCTATGGGAACATCAGGTACGGTAGGCAGCCTGCGATATTTATGTTCAACGTTGAGCCAGGCAAAGCCCGATACTCGGAACGGCTCCTCCAATGGGGAATACCATAACAGTTCGTCCGCTCCGGCGTTACCAATCTTCATGTTCTGATCCAACTGAAACGGAGACACCTTATCAGTTTCAGGGCTATTGTTCTGCACAATGTATCGCCTCCCTATGTAAGCTCGGGTCGACTTTTCGTTTCATTGGCATGGAGTGCATTGCCTTAGAACGGCTTACCGGTCCCAGGCCGTGGCAACCTCTGCCTTCAGCTCCTTCAGCAGCTCTTCCTTGTCATCCCGGTAGAACATGTTGTAGGTATCGAACGGGATCATCCGTCCGTCGGGATGCATGATGTGGACGCAGGATTTCTTGACGGAGCGGACATCGAAGTTATGGGCATCCAGGAACTGCATGATAATGACCCGGAAGACGTTGTCATAGGTAATCTGCTCCGGTACGGCGGCCAGCGGCAGACAGCAGAGCAGGCTCTTCAGGGAGAGCGCCGAGGATTGCGGCGAATGGCCCGTTGACAGCAGCTCAAACATTTTGCTCCGGATCACCGGATCCTGCTCAAACACAATCGTGTTGCTGTCGCCCTCGAGCAGGATTTCCGGGTCGATCATCCGCGTCAACGGCAGCACTTCCCCGCCCAGTTTCAAGGCGTAGCCCATAGCCAGGCAATCCGGATGGCAAGGCACCGGCAGAATGTCCGCATCCGTAAACACCTCGGACTGATCGATGATCATACGCCGGACTTCGCTCACGGTCAGCCGGTCGGTTGCCGGATCATACCCCTCCAGCCGGCCTGCTGCCTGAATCGGCTGAATCGTCACGCCGCGCACCGCTTTTTGCTGAAGTCCGTACTGAATAATGTCTCCGATCTCGCCGTCATTGAGGCCTTTCTTCAGCGTGACGACCAGCGTCGTGGATATGTTGAATTCATTCAGATGGTCAATGGCCTGCTGGCGGATGCGCCGCAGGTCGGCCCCTCTCAGCTCCTTCAGCACATGCGCCTCAAAGCTGTCGAACTGCAGGTAGATTTCGAAGCCGGGCATATATTCGGCGAGCCTCCGCGCAAAATCGCGGTCCTGGGCAATGCGGATACCGTTCGTGTTCACCATAATATGCTTGATGGGGCGGCTCTTGCACATGTCCAGGATGTCAAAAAAATCCGGATGCGTCGTCGGCTCGCCGCCGCTGATCTGCACGATGTCGGGCTCCCCCTCGTTCTCGACGATCCGGTCTAGCATGAATTCGATCTGTGCAAGCGACCTGTAGGATGTGCGATGCGGCGACGATTCCGCGAAGCAGATCGGGCACTGCAGGTTGCAGTGGTCCGTGATCTCCAGCAGCGTGAGACAGCTGTGCTGCTCATGGTCCGGACAGAGTCCGCAGTCGTAAGGACAGCCGTAACGGATCGGCGTATTCCAGACGAGCGGCATTTCGGACGGCTTGATGAACTTCCGCGTCTGATGGTAATAATCGGCCTCGGTTGCGATCAGCACTTTTTCCGGACCGTGAACGAGGCATCTTTTGAGCATATAGATCATGCCGTTCTCCTCGATGATCTTGGCTTCCACTTTGCGGTAACAGGTCGTGCATATGCTATTGGTCAGTTCATGATACAGATAAGGCCGGTTTTTTGGCATAATCAAGACTCCTTTGGTCAGCTTGGAAGTTGGGAACCCGGCATCGAACGGCGAAGCCTATTTCTGCCGCCGATCAGCCACGCATAATAGATGAGGCCCGCGATGCAGGCTAATTGAATATTGTTCAGTCCCAGGTAAGGATGCGGCGTCGGCTTGATCCAGTCGATCACCAGGCGGAACAGCAGATACCCGGCCATAAACCATTGAAACATCCGCCCGGACACGTAGCCCTCGCGAGTGGATCTGCCCCGGCTTTGGCGGTACAGCGGAAGCAGCAGCAAGGCCAGCACGATCAGGAACAGGATCTCATACAGCTGAGTCGGATGGCGATAAACCCCGTCGCCAAAATCCACACCCGTGAACCAGGTCGTCGGCGTACCGTAGGTATGGTCATCCAGACCGGTCAGAAAACAGCCGATCCGTCCGAGTCCCAGGCCCAGCATCAGCGGATAAACAAAATCATCGCCCGTGGAATGCTTCCATCCCACCAAGCGCTTCGTCAGCTCAACGCCGATCAATCCGCCCAGAAGACCGCCTACAATCGTCTTGCCTCCCCACAGCAGATGGAATTGGCGCAGCTGTTCCCAGGTGGCGGCCGGATCCTCCAGCCAGAATAGCAGCTTGGAGCCAATGGCCGCGCCGGCAATGATTCCAGCCAGAATCTGCAGGCTCATCAGCTTCGTCATGCCGCTCGGCCTGCGGGTCCATAAATACACGCGGAAGCCGATAAAGTAGGCCAGCGATTCAAACAGCACGTGCGGATGAATCCGCCAGGAACCCAGGTACACATAAACAGGAAACTCCATCTGTCCACTCCTTGATATCAAAACTTGAATTGGAAAAGCAATCTAACCGGAAATAGGCACGCGTTATTTTAATAAGAAAACAAGATTGCGCCGCAAATCGTTAGCAGCAGCAGCGCAAGGCCGCCCAAGATGGCCAGTATGGAGATGATCACGGTCACCCATACGTTCCTTTGCCGTCCCGGCATGCCGGGAGCGGGGTTCATCTCACCGCAGCGGTAGCGACAGCGGCCTGTTTCCGGATTATGGCATTCCTGACACACTGGCTTCCCGCAGCGAGTGCACTGAGCGACTGCCTCCCTCTCGGGATGGTTCATGCAGCGGTAGACTTCCATCCAATCACCTCACTTGGCATTTAATCCCTATATCCCCCATTGTAAACGTTACCGGTGAATTAGACTACCACCTACATTTACGACGCTTGTCCCAGGATTATGAGTAACATTGGAAGGCGCCAGACCCAGCAGCAAAGATGGGCCCGGCGCTTTAACAACAAAAAAAGGCAAGCCTCTGCCTTATGAAAGCCAGCGCTTGCCTATCCATTCCCATCTTCTATCCGTCAGCTCGTGGGTGCATCCTGCCAAACATTAAACTTGTTGCCGTCCATATCCTTGAATTTGAACTGCAATCCGCAGGCACCGTGATCAACCAGCGGCTCGACCTCTGCCCCGTTCTCCCGCAGCCGTTTGTGCAGCTCGGTAATATTCTCGACCTCGAAGGTTAACGAGAACATCTCATAGTTCTCCCCATCCCATTGGTTGGTTACAAAATTGGCTGTTCGGTTATCGAGCGTTTCCAGCAGGAATAGCCACTGTCCGTCCCCTAGGATCAGGATAGCGCCCGTATCGTCGCATTTTCTCACAGTAAGGCCAAATAGCTCAGAGTACCATTTTACCGCCAGCGGAAGATTCCTTACCGGGAGATAATTGCAATGAACCCTCTTTAGCAAAGGCTTGTTCACGGATTGGAGCTTGGGCACTTCGTTTAATTGGTTGTCTGTCGTCATCCTATTCACCTCTTGTTTAATGTGGTTACAATATATAGACGATGGAGCCGGATCAATTCCGTCACGAAGTCACTATTTTTTATCCATGTTTTTCAATCGCAAGATACTTATTGCCATCGGGATCATAAAATGCCAGCCATTTGCCGAATACATCATCCTCCCGGATCGGCTCGCTTCTAACCCCTTGCTGATGCAGCTGGTGCCCTAACTGCCCAACGCTCGCTACTTCGAACGTGAGTACTGGCAAGCTGGCCGGTGAGTGATGCTGACATTCGAGCAAATACAATTCCTGTCCGGATTCCAGTACCGGATTTCCGTGCCTGCTGGTTTCCAGATGAAAATGCAGGATAAACCATGCGGTCGCCTGAATTTTATCCGTGACTGGAATATAGAAATGACCGGCTCGCTTAAGGACTTGCTCCGAGACCTGCTGCTCGAAATCCCTCCCCAGACGATGGGTATGGAAATAATGCTCGAAATCACGGGCAAGATGCTGTTTCAAAACTTCTCTGGTACGTCGTATACGGCTTTCAACCGCAGACACCGACATATTAAGGAACTGTCCGATCTCTTTCATGGACCACTCGCTTAAGTAATGCAGCACGACAACGGATCTACTCTTCTCCTCCAATTCCTGCAAGGCTCCCCAGACGGAATCATGGATCACATATTGTTCCAGCCATGGCGTGATATTGTCCGATGATAGAGCCGTTTCATCCAGCGGGAGCGTTCGCCTGCTTCTTTTGGCAAAATCGAGGCTGGTCCGGTGCGCAATCGCATATAGCCAGCTGCCAAGCTTGGCAGGATCGTTCAGGATATGCAGGTTGCGATAGCACTTCAGAAATGCTTCCTGCACCGCATCCTGTGCCTCGTGGAAATCTCCCAGCACGCTGTATGCAACGGATAACAGGGCGTTGGAATACTCGTTGACGATCATCCGGTAGGCATCGAAATCCCCCGCTTTGGCATCCTCGATCCGTTGATAGGATAGCGGCGAATGTTCTTTCATTAGGACAGATCCTCCCACCTTGCCCACATCTCTTGCGGATTAAGCTCATATACCCCATTATCCCTGAACATGAAATGATGCATGATGAACTCCCGGCGAAGAGTCGCAAAGTCCTCATGGTAACCCTGAATAAACTCGTTGATTTCCTTCTCGGTGTACTTACGTCCCTTCTCAAGTCGGGATACCATATGCGTAAGCACGATGAGTTTCTTCTTCAGCTGGGCAGGGATGCTCTTCAGCTTTCCATCGGAAGTGAAAAAATTGTTCACGACAGCGTCCCTCGTCCGCTGATCGTCTTCCTCCAAGCGCTCCGGAACGCCTGCGGGCCTTACTCTCTGATAGATCAATTTCTCCGTCGCTCTCGCACTATTTTCGATAAAATAATCATTTAACGAAAAATAGATTGTGTTCTTATCCCTGCGCTCTTTAATCAGGCTCGCTTCCCGCAGCTTCGCTGCATGGTGCGTAATCGTTGCCGGGGTGACGCCGATCTTCTCAGCCAGCACCTGTCCGTTCAATTCGCCTTCGGCTAACAGGATCAGCATTTTGATTCGCGTCGGGTCTGCAAGCGCCTTATGATAACTAACCACCTTATCCAATTGCATGGATATGTTCACTCCCTAAACAATTTGACGAACATCTAATTTACGTTTCATTAAATCAGATATTATCCCATCCGAAATTCAAAGTAAACCTTCAGTAACGCCCGAACTTCACAGAACATGAAAATAGCCCGCTCCATTGTTATAAAGGAGCGGGCTGCTGCATGACTATCGTTTCTCAAGTTTCGTATTCACATGCAGTTAACCGACGAACCGCGTCTTACACGACAGCAGCGTCGACTCTGGACTGATCGGCATTCTGGCATCTCTTGCATACCTTCAGCGCCGTGCCGTCCGACTTGTTGGCGACGTAGAGGAGCTTGATGCGAGAAGTACTGCATACCGGGCATGTGCCGCGGCCACGTGATGGCATACTCCAGAGTGCGCGGCCCCGTTTTGTTTTGGCCATGTTTCGTATCCCCTTTATTTCATAATCTCTCTAATGTTGTTGCGAACCCATGCAATGCACACAGTTTGTCCTTATTGCGTTTATTCTTTGTTATGAGAATTGTATTCCTCAAGGCGAGCAAGCTGGATATCTGTGCAACTCCATTATAGGGGACGACCTGTCGTCAAATATAGGGAATAAATGCTTATGAATTCTTTTTTACATAAGTTGTTTCAAGCCTTCATGAGGTCCATATTCGTTGTATGCCAGGTACATCTTGCAGAAAGCTAAGACGGTATACATCAGGATTGGACAAGCCCTCCCACTCCCTGAATCCAATTCGGTTGTCGTAATGCTTCAGCAGAAGCGAGATCAGGTTGCCGTGCGACACGATGACAGCATTCTGGCTGGAGCTCTGCTGGATCTCCTCCACCACACGAACGGCGCGGTGCATGGCTGTACGACTTGATTCCCCGCCTTCATAACACATATCCAAATCATCGTAAGTTCGGCGAAGCATCTCCCGCCAAGCAGGCTCATTGCGACCCGATAGAATTCTCTCCGTTAATCTCTCATCCATCACGACTTCCACGCCAATGAGATTCGCTAAGGGTTTTATCGTATCGCAGGCTCTACGGTAAGGGCTCGATACAATATGATCAATCCCTTTATCCGAGAGAAACTCCGCAAGTTCAAGCGCTTGCTGAATACCCTGCCCGGTTAACGGAGCGTCGGCAGCTTGTCCCTCCGCTTTGCAATGTCGCACAATAAATACGTTTTTCATGAAACAGTGCCTCCTTTACAATCCAATATTACCCTTGAGCCCTTGATAGCTTCCGGACTCCGGAAATCCGTGCTGAACGATCGTCATAAACTTCTCGGTGAACCCGTAGCTTGTTAAATCTGCGATTGGGATCAAAACCACATCACCTATGGGATTGGAATCAAACTCGTTCGATGGGAGTCGGATCTCACCCTCTAAGCGTTCCAGCAAAAAAGTAATATGTAACAGGGAGGGCGATGAATCTGGTTTATCACATAGGTACAGGAGTTTCTTCACTTTGGTGGTCAGTCCGGTTTCCTCTACCATTTCCCGAACCATGGCTTCTTCCAGGGTTTCCCCCTGCTCTACCCTTCCTCCGGGAAGCGACCAGCCACGTTCTGCCGAAACGCTCTGTTTGACCAGCAAAATACGTTCGTCTTCAATCAGGATTCCGGTCACTCTAACCTGCAACAGGTTGTTCATTATCACACCTCCAGCTCGTTGGATTCTTCTTATTTTATTACTTTACACGATACGGACCGTTGTTGATAAGGGGGGACGGTGTTTCCGCTGATGAACCAACTTCCATTCACACAGATATTCCAACATTGTTCTCTGAATGTAACTAAGCAACTTTAGTTGTTTTTAACCTGTTGACTCTCACCTTACAGGAGACCGCAAAATAGGTTCCAGCCATTGATTCTGTAAGGAGGAATATCACCGTGCCAAGCTCCATCCGTTTACTACGCAACGCCTTCGTCCGAGCGATCCTGATTTCCAATCTATGCTCCCAACTCGGAATATGGATCCGAAATTTTGCCGTTCTGCTGTATGTCATGGACATGACAGGCGGGAATGCTTTTGCCATTTCCATGATTTCCGTCGCCGAATATGGACCGATCTTTCTGTTTGCGTTCATAGGGGGTGTATTCGCTGACCGTTGGCGTCCCAAAGCAACCATCGTCTGGTGCGAGATACTCAGTGCCTGCTCCGTCTTCATCGTGTTTCTGATGCTGGAATCCGGCTCGTGGGGCGCCGTATTCTTTGCGACCTTATGCTCCTCCATTCTGTCGCAGTTCGCCCAGCCCTCTGGCATGAAGCTGTTCAAAATCCATGTACCGGACGAGGTTGCTTCCATTGGCATGTCGCTGCTGCAAACGCTGTTCTCTCTCTTCATGATCATCGGCCCGATTCTGGGCACATGGGTATTTCAGCAATGGGGCATATCGACTGCCCTCGTGTTTACGAGCGGGTTGTTCATGTTATCTGCCCTAGCCATGCTGTTTGTGCCTAAAGACCAAGAGACATCTATAAACACAGCAGCAGCTCCCTCCATCCATCAAGATATGGTCGACGGCGTTCGTTATGTTTTATTCAAAAGAGACCTGCTGCGGCTAAGCCTCTGCTTCATGGTTGTGGGTCTTGGGGTGGGGTTGATCTCCCCGCTCAGCGTATTTCTGGTAACCGAACGCTTAGGCTTGTCCGCTCAGGACTTGCAGTGGATTACCATCCCTTACGGAGCAGGCGAAATCCTGGGCGGAATCGTGACGTTTATGCTCGCATCCCGAATCGCTCCCGGACGGTTACTGATGATGGGACTGATCGTGAACGGCGCAGGCATTCTCCTGCTGGGTCTGTCGACGGTCCTCTGGCTGACCATGCTCTCGCAATTCCTGATTGCGCTGCTGCAGCCGGCTATTTTTATCGGGAACCACACCTTGGTCATGCAGCAAACGGAACAAGCCTACATCGGTCGGGTTACAGGCTTGCGCACGCCGCTCATGACCGGAGCCATGCTGATCACAATGGGATGCTCCGGTCTATTGAAGCAGGCCATGTCACTAACCTCCGTATACGCTTTGGCTGGCGCATGTTTTCTCGTTGGATTCTTGATGATCATCCCACTTCTCCGTGATGGGAATCACACAATGTCAGGACCTGGTGAAGCAACCGAGACTTAACATTCTACACAAATACAAAACCGAGCGAAACGATGACTTCAGCCGTCTCACTCGGTTTATTTGCTTTTTTAGTCAATGACGTCTTAATCCGCGTCGTCTTCTTCCTCCACCTTTAAGATTCTTCCCGATTTTGCGAGAATTTCGACTTCAAACAATCTGTTATCGGATGTCAGAATAAATATTTCATAAACCAACACGCCGTGCTCCAGATCCATATCGATATGAACGATTTGACCAGGCACACGGGCAAGTGCGATTTCTTGAGCTTGCTGCATGGAGACTCTCTGCCTGGTCATCGGCCCTGATACTTGATAGTAATTTCCGTACATTCGGAAGTAACCCCCTCAATAAAAATGTCCGCTCATGTACCATATGAGAGAGGCTGCTCCTTGGTGCCCATTGACGTCGTCTGATAATTTCATTGTTCGCGTGGATTCATATCGGCACGATAATTTATATCTTAAATCATAGCCTAGGTATTATTCCGGGAGGAACGTTCCGTTATAATGAACCATAAGGAAAAACATCCCCTATTATCCAAAATAACGGATCGAGGTGAGTCATGTGACAGGAAAAACCCTTGTTCATCCTGATGGTCGAACCGTAACTTTACTCGACAGCGGCACAGACGACCAAGGGGACTATCTCTTGGTACAACATACGATTGTTAAGCAAGGTCCGATGAACGGCCCGCATTGGCATCCGGTTCTGCAAGAAACATTTACTGTACAAGAGGGGCTTATGCGATTTGTGATTGACGGAGAAGAGACGATCGTTGAGCAAGGGGGGCAGGCCCGCATCCTTCCGACTCAGATTCACCAATTCTGGAATGTTAGCAAAGACCGACTGGTTGCCCTGCATGAGATTCGCCCTCCGGGACAACATTGGAACATGTTTGAGCTTGTTCACAAATTGGAATGTGAAGGCAAACTTAACAACAAGGGGATTCCGTCGAACCCTTTATGGCTTGGTGCCGCTTGGAGAGTTATGGATGGGTACCTCGCGGGACCGCCCCGGATTTTGCAGACGGCTGTGTTAGGTGGATTAGCACGGCTGGCTGATCTTCTGAAATATCGAGTGTAAGGATCATTCCAAGCAGGAGGTGCCTATGAGCTATAACGGATCCGATTTTTATGACAACCATTCGAACTTTGAGAACTACATGCAGCGACGGCAAGGGCAGGAGAACGCCAACGATACATTGGAGAAGCCCGTCATCTGGCAGCTGCTGGGAGATGTCTCAGACCAGCTTGTATTAGACCTGGGTTGCGGCGATGCTGGCTTTGGCGTGGAATTGTTGGAAAAAGGATGTGCATCATATGTAGGAATCGAGGGTTCCCGTAATATGGTGAAAGCCGCTTCGAACAATCTCGCCGGCTGCAACGGAACCGTTGTACACACGAGGCTCGAAGACTTTACATATCCCCGCGATTCCTATGATCTGGTGCTCTCCAGGCTCGCCATTCATTATCTGCAGGATATCGAGCGCGTCTTTCAATGCATTTATCAGAGCTTGAAGCCAAGCGGCAGGTTTGTCTTCTCCGTCGAGCATCCCGTCATTACCTCCACGCTTCAACCGTCCGGTACCAGAACGAATTGGGTGGTGGACAACTACTTCATCGAAGGCTACCGGGAGCAGCAATGGCTCGGCGGTACCGTTCACAAGTACCATCGAACCGTCGAGGATTATTTCAGGGCGATGCAGAAAGCCGGCTTTATCGTGGAGCAGCTTAGGGAATCCAGTCCCGTGCGAGAACATTTCATAAACGAGGAAACCTATGAGCGCAGGCGCAGAATTCCACTGTTCCTGTTTCTGGCAGGGAGAAAGAGCGCGTAACTCCCATTCCATTCCGAAAAAAAAGCACCCTTCCACATCACAAGTGGAACAGGGTGCTTCTTAAGTTTAGGATGATTATCTGGGATGCCGGGAACGCCTACGCGTCCTTTCCTCTTACTGGGGTCTGCCGGTCTTGCTTCCCTTATTGAATCCACCGGACTTGCGCTTACGGGCTTGACCATCCTTAGGGTTATGAACCGCTTCCGCTTTGAACTTACGTGCCATCTCTGAATACGGATTAAGAACAGCTTCCGCCTTCGGGTTACGTGCCGAATTCGTGCTCGAATGGCGAGCCGCGTCTGATTTCGGTTTACGAGCCGTGTCGGTCTTCGGCTTACGGGTGGCATCGGCCTTCGGTTTAGCAGGTCTAACTGCTGCTGATTTGGCTTTGCCGGGTTTGGCCGAGCCCGATTTCGGCGATCGGTCTACCTTGGCGGCTCTTAATGATCCTGACATCGGGAAGGCATGATCCTTCACTTCGGGAATGGACTTGCCGATTAACTTCTCGATATCCCGGAGAAAAGGCACCTCGTCCACTTCGCAAAACGATATCGCCGTTCCGCTCAGTCCCGCACGCCCCGTCCGGCCAATCCGGTGAACGTACGTTTCCGGAATGTTCGGAAGGTTAAAGTTAATAACATGCGACAGCTCGTCGATATCAATGCCTCGCGCCGCAATATCCGTAGCCACCAGAACCCGGGTCTCCCCGCTTTTGAAATTTTTGAGTGCCGTCTGACGGCTGACCTGCGATTTATTTCCGTGAATGGCTTGTGCCGAGATGTTCACCTTCGTCAGGTCACGCACAACCCGGTCAGCCCCGCGCTTTGTACGTGTGAAGACCAAGGCCGACACGATGGATGGGTCCCTCATCAGCTCATTCAACTGCTTCTGCTTATTTCCTGTTTCCAGCAGGTACACCGATTGCTTGATCCGTTCGGCCGTTGATGAAACCGGCGTAATCTCTACTTTTACAGGGTTTTGCAATAAGGTTTTGACAAGCTGGGTAATCTCCGCAGGCATGGTAGCCGAGAAGAACAGCGTTTGTCTTTTGCTCGGCATTTTGGCAATAATTCGTTTTACGTCATGAATAAAGCCCATATCGAGCATCCGATCGGCCTCATCCAGCACCAGAATCTCCACATGCTGCAAATCGACACGCTTCTGATTCATGAGATCCAGAAGTCTGCCTGGCGTAGCAATGAGGATGTCCGCTCCTTGCTGAAGCGCCCGCTCCTGTGTTTTTTGCGAAACGCCGCCAACAATGGCCGTCGACCGCAGCTTCGTGAACTGACTGTAGGCTTTCACGTTATCCGAAATTTGCAGGGCAAGCTCCCGTGTCGGCGACAATACCAACGCGCGAATACGGCGTACCATCCCCGGTTTAGGGGGTTGTTCGTTCAACAGCTGAATCATCGGTACCGAAAAAGCGGCGGTCTTCCCTGTTCCGGTCTGCGCGCAGCCCAGCAAATCTCTGCCGGCCAACACAGCCGGGATCGCCTGAGCCTGAATAGGCGTTGGCGTCTTGTAATTCTCCTTCGCTAAAGCCTTGAGAATCACGGGGGATATATTTAAATCTTGAAATGTCATGGGGTCTCCTTTAAGGTGAATACCTATATTGTCTCATCACGTAACATGGGGCATCTCATATAGAGTCTCCACAAGCCGTTCCTTTACGTCATAACATATAACGATACCATACATTAGTATAAAAAAAGAAGCGGAATTTTTCTCCGCCTCTTGTTTCGGCTATTATCTACCGCAAAATTTCATTCAACTCACCTTCCTTTGGACATTGATTTTACTTATTCAAGAAGAAAATTAGGAATATGATAAATATTGCTATCAGCGTAGTTAAGCATCCTGTTTGATGACCAATCAATGTTTTTCCAATGGATTGTGAGAAATTTAAAAGTGCATTTTTTTCATACTCTTTCCTTAGTTTGTTCTCAAGTTCTTCCCGTTCATGATCACGGTTGTTATTCATATATATTGCCTCCCCGAATTCCGCTATTAAGTAATTCAAAGGGTAACTCCAGCTTGAAAAATCATGTTTATCCAATTATAAGGTGAATATGCGAAAAACCCATAATAAACTAAATAATTACACAAAAAACGATCCAATTATATTATGGATCGTTTTTTATGACGGCACTGTTCCTATTTTCTAAACTTACACTACGTCTTTATATCCAGTTCCAGTTATGCCCCAAACCGCTGCCGATACCCGCATTTTCTGCATAGCTCCTCAACAGCTTCCCGGCGTGAAAATCCATCTACAAGATTGTTCGCCCGCTCCCCGTCAACGATCTCCGAGAAGGACTTCTGATGGATATTGCCCAAGTTGATGACCCCTTCCCCGTCCAGACAGCACGGCACGACCGTCCCGTCTACCAGAATGGCCGCCTGGCTGCGAAGCGCATGGCAGAAGCCCTTGCCGTCATCCTCCGGTGCCGACAAGCTCGGCCACTGGAACTCATAATCCTGGTTCAGGTAGACGCGTTCGGCTACCCTTACGCCACCGCCGGGTTCAACCTTTTCCTCGATGCGGTAGTCCAAATTGAATTCCTGCTCCAAAATTTCGAGTGTCTGGCGATTGCGGCTCTTCTCTAGGTTCGTTTGGTTGTCCTGGGTCAGATTCCACAAACGGAACGAGAAGATGACTTTATGCTCCTCGGCAGCACGAACAAAGGAAAGAATCTCCCGCAAATATCCCTCCCGATTCGTGGAGCCCTCGTGACCGTCAAAACTGTGGAGCGAGAAGTTCATCTGTCTTAAAGCCGGCTTGCCCAGCAGCTTATGCCGGTTCTTCGCGATCAACGTTCCGTTGGTCGTAATGTTGACCTTGAACCCTTTTTCATGGCTGATATCCAGCAGCTCATCGATCTTCGGATGAAGCAGCGGTTCTCCCTTCACATGCAGATAAATGTAACTCGTATGCGGCTTGATCTCATCCAATCTTCTCGCAAAGTCTTCCACCTTAATGAAGTTGGCCTTACGCTCTGTCGGCGGGCAGAACGTGCAGGCCAGATTACAGATGCTCGTGATTTCTATGTAAACTTTCTTAAACGTCTTCAAGATGTTATCCCCAATCCCTTGTCTATGATCGCATGATTTGCTAGCTAGGTCGCTTGCGAATCCTTCATATCGTACCATAGGCGGGCTTATACAGCTACAACTACAGATGCTATCAGATGCCATTATGTATGAAGTGAACAAGAGGGATCGCCTCTTCTTTAGTTTTATCAACCCATCTTATTGATAAGTAGTGTACAAACCACAAAAAAAGCACTGCCCTAATGACAGTGCTTTTTGTAAAAAATGACGGTTTCTTATTTATCAAAAATTATACTCGGCAAGTTCTTCAGGCGTTATAAAGCTTACCGTGATGGAACTACCTGGGGGAGCTCGTGTGGATCGTCTACAAGACGAGCTTCTTGTGGAGGAGTTACAATGTTGTTTCCTTCATACTCAACAACAGGTACAGGACGAGCTTCTGTTGGAGGAGCTACAACAGTGCTTCCTTCATTCTTAACTTCAGCCACAGGACGAGCTTCTGTTGGATAATCAACAACATCATTTCCTTCATTCTCAACGACAGCTACAGGACGAGCCTCTTGGGGATAATCCACGACATTGCTTCCTTCAGCGACAGCCACGAGACGAGCTTCTTCTGGCTGAGCTACAACATGGTTTCCTTCATTCTCAACGACGGCTTCAGAAGGTACCGGCCTAGGGGCCGCTTCTTGTGGTTGAGCTTCAGCATGACTCTCCTCATTTCCAATGACTTTGGGCGTATGGTTAGAAGCCCATGCCGCTGCGGATGTGCTAATTGCAGCAACCAAAAACACCGCTGTTATCGTGAGATACATCGTTTTCTTTTTTTGTTTCTTTACATTCAGCATCATCATTAGTCTCCTCTTTAATTGTTTGCCGCCACCGGATAAGGAGGCACAAAATTGCACGGGTAAATTCCTTGATCCTGCCATGACGCTTAATATCGTCTCCCCATAGCGTTTTCGCTCGGCATGGGACATCTCTTTTACGACTTCTTCATCACAAGACAGCTCGCTCCATATATGAATGTCCTTGCGAAGTATGTGCACCAAAGGGTTAAACCAATGTAAGGCGCTTGCTCCGAGCGTGAATGCTTTGACCCATAAATCTTTCCGTTTCAGATGGATCAACTCATGTCGGATCACCATGTCCACGTTAACGGTATTCTCTATAGGGAGATAAATGGTTGGTTTCCATAGGCCGACAAGAACAGGACTCCGAATGATGGAGCTGTAGGCAAGCCTGACATTGCTTTTCACACCAAGGGCTTCCTTGATGAAGGAGAGCTGTTTGGCAGCTTCGCTGCTTGTCGGAACGGTGGTACGTGTATGTTCTAGTTTCTTTAAAAATCTGCGATAACAATACATCTGCCATGCAGCAAAAGCTATAGCGCCGACTGCCCATAGGACAATTAGGGGAAGTGCTATGTTTGCTGATATGGTCTGATCTCGGATGAGCGGCTCCGGATGAATCCCTAAGTATGAACCGGGCAGCGCATGCTGCACAGTTGAAGGCAACTCGTTCACGATGGGAACGGTTGCTGTTGCATTGAATGTAAAAAGCGGCGAGATCCACTGAATACCAAGGACTACGGGTAAAAGATAAAAGCCTATTGCCATTTTGTTCATTCCATAACGCCACTTTGTAGGAAAGGCATTGACGGATACGATCCGCAGGACAAGCATGCTGGCTACGACGGCACTTCCAGCAGCGGTAAGGGTAAACAGCACTTCAAGAATCGTATTCATAAGCCCCCCTACTTTTGCGAAAACCATTGCTTCAGCTCTGCAATATCTTTATCTGAAAGCTTTTCGCCGTCATACAAAGCTGAAATTAGATTTTTAACCGAGCCTTGATATAATCCGTCCAGAACATGCTGCGTTTCCATAAGCTTATAATCTTCAGGCGAAATGCGAGGCGTATATTTATTTGTCCGCCCATCCCTCGTAGCCGTGAGTGCCCCTTTGTCCACCAAACGCGATAGGAAGGTGGAAATGGTCTGTGCCTTCCATTCTCTTCCTCTCTGGGCAAACAGAGCGAGTAATTCGGTGGATGTGACAGGCGGCGTACACTCCCAAATCACCTCCATTAGCTCCATTTCGGTATCCGATAATTTTTGAACCTGGTTCACGGTGAACACCTCTTTACGTCGTTATGCGTCCATAACGAACTTAATCACTACACGATGTAGTGATTATAACCTACTACATCGCGTAGTGATATGTCAAGCAAAGGAAGTTGAAATTTTCCACTACATTGAATCTATACGTAAAATTAAAGAACCGCGCGAGAGCGCGGTTCTTATCTACAAAACAGCTCAAATTATCGAGGGCACCTATTTTCCTTGGGTCCTCTTATTTTGTATTCGTACAGATGGTAGTGTTAACGCCGTTTATTTTGAATCATTGTCGTCATTGTCTACAGCGTCGCCAGCTTTGTTTCCCAATGCTGCGCCTGCGATACCGCCGGCAATCGTGCCGATTGGACCCAGAACGGAACCTACAGCAGCACCCACGACGCCGCCGCCAGCTGTTCCTAAAGCTTCTCCAGCTTCAATATCCATGTTGGTCGTGTCGCGGTCAGAATCAACCTTTTGATTACGATCGTTTTTATTAGCCATCCATCTCACTCCCTCAACATTGTGATAGGAACAGCTCCATCTTGCCAGACGTTGTTCCAAACCATATCTTGCCCTAAAGAGTCTAAAAGAATTCTTTAAAAGTATATCGACCCAGATCTCTTTCTACTCCAAAATAGGTTGCGTATTTTAGACGATGTTTGCGGATTATGGGATTATGTAAACGGTACCAAGCTTGCTACAATGAACATGCAATTACGAAATGAACTTTGTTCAAGGGGGATTATACATGAAAAAGCTGTCGATTTTACTGTTAACCTGCGTGTTGATTATGGGGGCGCTAAGCGGTTGCGGAAGCAGCGAGTCCGACTCGGCTTCGTCTAATAAACTCGTCATCTACAGTCCGAATAGCGAGGAGATCATCAAGACCATCATCCCGATGTTCGAGAAGCAGACCGGGATTACGGTTGAGCTTGTAACGGCTGGTACCGGCGAAATTATTAAGCGCTTACAGTCCGAGAAGCAAAACCCTTACGCTGACGTGATGTTCGGCGGTTCTATGGCCGGTTTCCGTGAAAATGAAGCTTTATACGAGCCTTACGTATCACCTGAAGACAAGAACTTAATGGAAGGTCACCGCAATACGTCGGGCTTCGCTACTCCTTATATCTCGGATGGCAGCGTGCTGCTCGTGAACAAAAATCTGATCGGCGACATCAAAATCGAAGGTTATGCGGATTTGTTGAACCCGCAGCTCAAAGGGAAGATTGCTTCCGCTGATCCGGCAAGCTCAAGCTCCGCTTTCGCCCAGTTAACCAATATGCTGAAAGCGATGGGCGGCGATTATGAGAATGAACAAGGCTGGAACTACGTCGGTCAACTGATCGAGAACCTGGACGGCAAAATCGCGAGCGGTTCCGGTGCTGTTCACAAAAGCGTGGCAGACGGTGAATATGTGGTCGGGCTTACCTATGAAGACCCTTCCAGCACCTATGTAAAGAACGGCGCTCCGGTAGAAATCGTATATCCAAAAGAAGGCGCTGTATTCCTGGATGCGGGATCTGCCATTATCAAAGATGCGCCGCATATGGACAACGCCAAGAAATTCATCGACTTCATTCTGTCTCAGGAAGCGCAGGATGCATTCGGCACGCAATTAACGAACCGTCCGCTCCGCCAGGGTACGAAGCTTGGCGACCACATGAAGCCTTATGAAGAGATCCACATGATTGATGAAGACACAGACTATGTTAGCGAGCATAAATCCGAGATCGTTGAGCGTTATGTCGATTTGTTCACTAGCGTTAAATAAACTATAGAATCAGGTGACAACCATGAGCGTAACCATAACCATTCAAGACTTAATCAAAAAATACGGCGACACAACCGTCATTCCCGAGCTGTCCCTGGAGATTAAAAAGGGTGAATTCTTCACCCTTCTCGGGCCTTCCGGGTGCGGCAAGACGACACTGCTGCGCATGATCGCCGGCTTCAACAGCATTGAAGGCGGAACCATTCATTTTAACGAGCGCGTTATTAACCAGGTTGAACCGGGCAAGCGGAATATCGGGATGGTCTTTCAGAGCTATGCGATCTTCCCTCACTTAACTGTCAAAGGAAACATCGCGTTCGGACTGGAGAATCGAAAATTATCCAAAGCGGAGATTAACGCCAAGGTGGATGATATCTTAAAGGTCGTTCAGATCGAGCCCTATAAAGATCGTATGCCAAAGAATCTGTCCGGCGGCCAGCAGCAGCGTGTTGCGCTAGCCAGAGCGATCGTTATCCGTCCGGATGTCCTGCTGATGGATGAGCCTCTATCCAACCTGGATGCCAAGCTTCGGGTCGACATGCGTAATGCCATTAAAGACATTCAGCGAGAAGTCGGGATTACCACCGTCTACGTTACGCACGATCAGGAGGAAGCCATGGCGGTATCCGATCGCATCGCCGTCATGAAATCCGGCGTGATTCAGCATCTCGGAACGCCACAGGAGATTTACCAGCGTCCTGCAAACGTATTCGTTGCAACCTTTATCGGCCGTACCAACATTCTTGGCGGTACATTAACCAAATTGGCAGACAGCTATGTCCTGCACTTCGGCTCCGGTTATATGGAAGAGCTGTCTAACATCGAGGTTCCGAAATCCGATGCCAAGGCTGATACACTTAACGTTCAAACCTCGGTTCGGCCGGAAGAGTTCATTCTAACCGAGGACCAAACCGGCATGAAAGCAACGATTGTGCACAGCGTATTTCTGGGGCAGAACACCCATTATTTTGTGGACTTGTCGTCCGGTCAACGCGTGGAGATCACGCAGGAATCGAAAACGTCACAGATCCTCGAGCCTGGCCAAGTCATCTATCTTAAAGTGAAAAAAGAGAAGATCAATGTGTATGATGCGGCAGGCGAACTGAACTATACTAGGGGCGCTCGGCTATGAGAGAGACGCGCAAACGATTTGACGTCTGGACCAACATTTCGTTACTGATCTTTGTGTTCTACATTCTTTTTCTCGCTCTGCCTTTGTTTACGATGCTGTTCAAGAGTGTGTACAACGGAACGACAGGCGATTTTTCCCTCGCCTATTTCACGAAGTTTTTCAGTAAGCCCTATTATTTAAACGCGCTGTTCAACAGCGTGAAAGTCACCGTCAGCGTAACCTTGCTTGCCGCCATTATCGCAACGCCGCTGGCCTACATCATGGCAACGGTGAAGATTAAAGGCAGTTCGGCCATCCGGGTCATGATTCTGATCTCCTCGATGTCGGCTCCTTTCATTGGCGCTTACTCCTGGATCCTGCTGCTGGGCAGAAGCGGCGTCATTACGAAATTCGTTAGCAGCACATTCGGCATTACGATGCCGGATATCTACGGATTTACGGGGATCTTGGTGGTCCTAACCTTGCAGATGGTTCCTCTGATCTTCATGTATGTATCAGGCGCACTGAAGAATATGGATCAATCGTTGATGGAAGCAGCCGAGAGCATGGGTTATACAGGCTTAGGCAAAATGCGCAAAGTGCTCCTCCCGCTCATTACGCCAACCCTGCTGGCGGGCGGCCTGCTCGTCTTCATGCGTGCGCTTGCCGATTTTGGTACGCCGATGCTGATCGGTGAGGGATACAAGACCGTGCCTGTACTGATCTTTAACGAGTTCATCAGTGAGGTCGGCGGCGATGACGGCTTTGCAGCGGCGATCAGTGTCATCGTCGTTCTGTTCGCCACCACGATCTTCCTGCTGCAAAAATTCGTAGCTAATCGTAAATCCTTTACGATGAGCGCACTGCATCCGATCGAAGCCAAGAAGAAGAAGGGCATCGGCAACATTGCGGCTCATGCCGTTATCTATCTGTATACGTTAATCGCGCTGCTGCCGCAGCTCTATGTCATCTATACTTCGTTCCTGAAATCCAACGGCAGAATTTTTGTAAAGGGATTTTCGCTCCAAAGCTATCAAGATGCTTTCAGTAATATTGGCGGCGTCATTCTGAACACGTTCTTCCTGGCCATCGTGTCGCTGGTCGCCATCATTCTGTTAGCGATACTGATTGCTTACGTAACCGTTCGAAGAAAGAATGCATTAACGAATACGCTGGATATCTTCACCATGTTCCCGTATATCGTTCCGGGCTCCATACTCGGGATTGCTCTATTGATCACGTTCAACAATAAGCCGCTTGCGCTAAGCGGAACAGCCGTCATCATGATCATTTCGTTTGTCATCCGGCGGCTGCCTTATACGATTCGATCCAGCGCGGCCATTCTGCATCAGATTAACGATGGGATCGAGGAAGCGGCGATCAGTCTGGGCGCTTCCCAGATGAAGACGTTCTTCAAGATCACGCTTCCAATGATGCTGGCAGGCGTCGTCTCCGGCGCGATCTTAAGCTGGATTACCATCATAACCGAACTAAGCACCTCGATCATTCTGTATACAGGCAAGACCAAGACCGTAACGGTTGCCATCTACACCGAGGTCATCCGCGGGAACTACGGCGTAGCGGCAGCGCTGTCAACCATTCTTACCGTCATTACGGTCGTGTCGCTGCTCGTCTTCCTGAAGCTCTCCGGACAAAAGGAAGTTTCCATGTAATGTGAAGAATTCATAACAAAAGACTACATCCAAGTCGGCACCTGCAGCATGAAGGTCCGGCTTGGATGTATTTGGATTATCTGCGGTTACCGCGAGTCAGTATAATAGGATCGAGGGCCTTATCGCAGATGGAGGGCAGCATGAAACCAACACATTATCGTAATTTCAAGGAATCAACCCGTCATTTATTTCGCATCTATACGATGATCCCGTTCTCCATCTTAATCGTATTGTTTTTGGCGTTCACGATTATTAATGGCAGAATGAACCTAACCCAAAAAACGACCGAAGCCGCCCAGTCCATCAGTCAGTCCATATCCGGCGTGTATCAGCAGTACGACGAGGAGATTCGCCGGATGGCCGTTTCTCCTACCGTGATCAATTATGTAAGCTCGCATCTGGGCAGCGAACAGGTGTACTCTGCCTTCTATGATTTCAACAACCGGCAGAAGGTAAAGAGTATTTTTCATATCGTCAATACGGACGGGGTCTTTCTGGCAAGCTCCGCCCCGGCGGATGCACTGTATTCCAATTTTGCCTTCGGCAATCTCATTCATCGGATCGATCAGCGGCCCGGCGACACGCTTACCGAAATGAACAGCTTTCGTTATTCGCATGACCGCGATACGAGCTACACGTTTGGCAAAGCCATCGTGAAGGACAAGCGGACGATAGGCTATATCATCTATCAGCTGTACGAATCCGACATTCAGAAGATGATTTTCGAACAAAATAATGAGATTGCCATGATCACGGATGAACATAACACCATCATTGCCACGACCAGCAATGTAACCAAAGGCGTTCTCAACAAATTTAGTCCCAAGTTCGATAACAGGGGACATGTTCTGCTGAACGAAGGCAAGTATTATATGTATGCCAAACGAATCCCTGACACACCGATTCAAGTCATTACGCTGAACTCCTATAAATCGGAGCAATACACCTATTATACGGTGTCTTTCTTTGTCCTTGCGGCCAGCCTGCTGCTGTGGGTGTTAATCCAGTTCCTGGCGAACAAAATGTCGACGCGAAATTCCGAATCGATCGATAAATTAATTCATGCCTTGGCACAGCTGCGCGAAGGAAACTTCAATGGCTATGTCGATATTCAGACGAATGACGAGTTTCAAATTCTGGGCGATGAGTACAATGTGATGCTGGATCGGTTGAAAGAATTGATCGAGAAAAATAAAGAGCTGTCGGAGCTTCGCACCATTATTGAGGTGAAGCAGCTGCAATCGCAGTTCCATCCGCATTTTATTTTTAATGTTCTGGAAACCCTGCGCTATGCCATTAAGATCGACGCCAATCAGGCTCAGGACATCGTGCTGATTCTATCCCGCTTGCTAAGGTACAGCATCGGACATGATCGCAATGTTCAACTGAAGAATGACATGAATTATGTACGGGATTACCTGAAGCTGCAGCAAATTCGGTTCAATGATCGGCTGGAATACAGGATTGCCGTAGCGGAGGAAACGATGGATGTATACGTCCCCAAGCTTCTGCTGCAGCCGATTATCGAAAACGCTATCAAATATGGCTATGAGAATCAAAGTGATGTGTTGATCGAGATTAACATCTACACCTCCACCGGCAAGCTCATTCTCGAGGTTCGCGACAACGGGCAAGGCATGAGTAAAGAGAGACTGCAGGAAGTGAATCAGATTTTGCAAAGCCAGACGAACACGACGCAGCATATCGGGCTGTATAACGTTCATCGTCGTTTAGTTCTTCTATATGGTGAAGAATCCGGCATCCACATTGACAGCGCGCAAGGAAAAGGCACCTGCGTGGCACTAACAATTCCTTACGAATGGAGTGGATATCATGTTTAAAGTACTGCTGGTCGAAGATGAGGATATGATTCGCAGGGGCATCCGGTTTAGCATCGATTGGGTTCAATACGATTGCATCGTCATTGAGGAAGGGTTGAATGGTCAGGATGGTTACGAGAAGATCTGCGAGCTCAAGCCGGATATCGTCATAACCGACATCACTATGCCGATCATGGATGGCATCTCGATGATTCGGGAAGGCCTCAAGCAGCATACCTTCAGCAGCATTATTATCTCCGGTTATAATGAATTCCACCTTGCGCAGCAGGCGCTCCAGTTAGGCGTGAGCGAGTTTCTGGTAAAGCCCTTAGAGGACGAGCAGCTGGTCGCGGCACTCGAATCGGCCAAAGCTAAAGTGGATTTAATCCGCAAATATGAAGTGATCTCGAACCATCCGCAGGAAAAAGAAGAGATTCTAAACAGCAAGTTTCTGGAGAAGGAAACCAAAACCTCGAAATACGTGGCCAAAATGATCGCCTATGTACAGGAGAATTATGCCAAGAAGATCAGCATTCATGATCTCGTGGAGGAGATCGGCTTAAGCGCCTATTACCTGAACCAGAAATTCAAGGCAGAGACCAGCTATACGTTTAATGAGTTTCTCAATCGTTATCGGATCCAGAAATCGATCGAATTACTGAAGTCGGGCAATAACAAAGTTTATACCATCGCGCAGGATATCGGATTTAGCGACTACAAGTATTTTATAAGCATCTTCAAGAAGTACGCCCACGTCACGCCAAGTCAGTATCAGGAGTATTTCGAGGAGAAGAATGGATAGAACGAGTAATCTAGATACTAGAGGTACTCTATCGTACTTATATTGCACATACACCCCTGCTAGGCATGAGCAGGGGTGTAGAATCTTTATCTATGATTGCTATTGTTCATACAGCCGGTACATGGATAGTTCATCACTCATCGCTACAGCTTGCGCAAAGGCTTCCTTTACGTCCCTGCCCTGCTGAACGATCTCATAGAACAGCCGCAGAACGAACATCAGCGCATCGTTGCCGTCCGGATAGTCATCCGGCCCGATATACATCTTGCAGCCCCGCTCCAGGAAAGCTTCAGCCAGTGCTGGGTCCCCCAACGAGCAGCCATTCGCGATCACCGTCTTCCCGTCCAGCTTCGCATAACGCCGAATCTCATCGGCCCCGAAGTCGCCCTTCGGCTCCTCTTCCTCATATACCTCTTCGCCGAGCTCCGGCATGATCAAGCTGCCTTCATCCCCGTGAAAATTCAACAGGATCATATCGGTGCCATCATATACATCGTCGCCTGACAAGACGGAGATCAGATCATTCGGCCTCCCGATCCAGTATGTAAAAACGCGCACCCCGAAACACTCCAGAGCCGCCCTTACCGCTTGGCTCTCCATATCGCAATCCGGTCCGACGACCAGAGCGACCTGCATAACCGGCTTACTCACTTCTGTATCAACTCCTGACAATGATAATTATATGGATTTGGAAATGGAGCCCATTCTATTATTGCCGACCGCATTTCCTTTTTCAACCAGTCATCACACTTTTCTCAGTATCATCCACCATTGCTTATCATACGATTCGACTTCAACCTCTTCCAATCCTAGATTCGCTTCGCTAATCCAGCTTCTAGCCAGTTGGATATAGTTGCTGTGGAATTCAGAGGAATACCCCATTTCATCATATCCAGAATAAGTAATGTTATCGAATATCATGTATCCCCCTCTTTTTAACTGCTTACGGCTTGTGTCAATGATTTGGATAAACGCATGATATGCTGCATCCTTCAATATGCCTTTTCGGTGATAATCCATAACAGCTTGTAACATTTGAGGCTCGATTGTCCACCAATCTTGATTTACTGTATCAATGCCCTCACGATCCGCGATAATGGTCTGGATGATATCGTTAATAGCGTGGTGATAAGCGACAACGTCAAAAGAGGACTCCGGATAATATAAACCGACATTGGCTGCATCGTCCTCAACAACCCGTATACTGACGTCCATCCCTTTCGTTTTCTCCTGAAAGTTTCGTGTCAGATCCCTGTTGAGATTGGCAGTCACATAGGTGCCCATGTTGTTGGAATAAGCATCTAAAGCCTTTGGAATGTAAACAACATCACCGGCACCAACCTCCAAAAGACTTAACGCACGGGGCATATTCAGCTCCATGAAAAGATTCTGCCAAGAGGCCGAATAATACAATTGAAGATATTCGAATACCCTCTGCTTGGATATACCTATCGGTACGGCTAATATGTCTTTCAGTTTGTTTTCCATTTGGACCGCGTTCATCTGTTCTAATTCAGAAATCATGTGCTGTGAAAAGTCACGTTTCAGAATATCGTTAAACACGCCTGCACTCATTCTCTCTGCTAGCGTCTGCATATCCATTAGCGTATCCCTCTCTTCGTATAGTTTCTAGAGTATATTCGAATTCATGGTGTTTTTTCCTCTTTATATTATTGAAGAAACTTTCCATATCATGATGATGGCTGGCGGCTATTTAATAACGCAAAAATGCGCCCAGCTGGGAGCTGGGCGAAGGGAAACAATATGAAGCTTTTCATATCAGGATAAGCGTCTTCCCTAGTTCCGATCATAAGTCCGGTAAATTTCCCGATTTTGTCCCGACCCGAAATGGCGTCGAAATACCTTCATAATTGAACATCATGCTCATTCCCATAGATGCGTGCATCAGATTGTGGCAATGCATCATCCATAGTCCCGGGTTATCCGCCTTTACGTACACCTCGTAAGTATCACCTTCTTGCGTTAATAATGTATCAAGATATACGGGACTTCCGCTCAAAGCCTGGCCGTTATGGCTTAGCACCTGAAATATGTGCCCATGCAAATGAAAAGGGTGGTCACCTCCGCCAGCATTCGTAATCGTCATTTTTACACGCTGGCCTTCCTTGACCACCAGAGGTGGTATTTCATGAAAACTTTTTCCGTTAATGGAGTTGATGAACAGATTCTGATCGAGCTTTAAGGTATAGGACTGATCGTAGGTTAATTTGTCTACAGGAGCATTCGGATCTGGTTCTCCATAGTCGGTCCATCTGAATAAGCTGTGATCCGAACGGATCTCCGGTTCGCTACCGGTCCCGAGTGTCACCTTCAAACCTGATTCACTCGTGACGACAACTTTACCTTGCTGCGGCATCTCAAAGAGAAGATCATAACGCTGGCCCGCTCCCATTAGAAATTTATAATGCTCCAGCATCCCCGGTTCGTGGAGGTCATGGCCATCCATCGCAATTATTCGGTAAGTGGCCCCGTCGACGCGAATCGTTTCCGTTTCGTTCGCAGCATTGATCATCCTCAGTCTGACTTTCTTTCCGGGAGCCGCCTCGATATGCGTTCCCTTTGTTGAACCGTTCATGAGATAAGTTCCATTTAACTGTTGGATAAGTATCGTTTCCTCCTGATCGTATTCGAACCGATCCTGCTGAGGATCGACAATGAAATTCCCCAGCAAGCCTTTTTCAACCTGGATGGAGCTAGCCTGATGAGAGTGATACCAATACGTTCCGGGAGAGTCTGCTATAAATTCGTACGTATACTGCTCTCCGGGCTTTACGGCATCCTGCGTCACACCGGCTACTCCATCCTGCGAACAAGGAAGAACAATCCCGTGCCAATGGATGGTAACCCCTTCTTGAATGTCCTTGTTGTCTAACACAACACGGACTCTTTCACCTTCGGCAACTCGAATTTCTGGTCCTGGCGTGAGGCCGTTGAATGTCCAAACCTTCTCGATATCACCATTATCTAATTTTTTCTCGCTCTGTGAGGCCGTGAGCCGAAACTCGCGTACGGGTGCGTCGCTCTCCCCCTCTGTAATTGCTTCGCATGACCGTGTCGCCAGTGAAGCCTGGTGGGTTGCTGCAGAGGCGGTTCCATGCTGATGGCCCGCCATCCCTTCCATGTGATGCATTTCGCCCATGTTTACTTCATATGGTTTTTGCATGCGAATTTGCCAAAAGTACGTACCAACCATCACACCCAGCAGAATCACCACTCCCAACCCCGCTATACCGACCTTCCCTTTCCAAGTTAGCCTCCGCATAAGCTTTCACTCCTTTTTATGATTGATCAATCAATTACTTGTTTATAAAAATGTTCATCGTTTTTTCTGCAGTTCGCGAATCGTTGCGGCAATTCCATCCGCCGGCTTCGTAGCCGGAATTGGGCCGATAAAACGCTTATATTTATCCCCGCTTAGGCGCAGGGGCTCCTTCGTTAAGTAAAGCATTTCGACAATCTCCTTCATGACGGGGACGAATAGACCGAGCAGCGACAATCCAGCCTTGCCAAGAGCAATAACAGGCTTCTTCATACCGGAGGCTTGCTGGGCGATGCGGACAATCTCATGACCGGAAATAATATCCGCCCCGGGAATATTCCAATTTTGACCATATGCCTGATCCTGTCTCGCAAGCTCTACAATCATAACTGCCGCATCAGGCAAGTACACATATTCGCGAGGAACCTTCATGTTTCCGATGAAAAATGCCATTTTGCCTGCGGCGATCGCTTCGAGTGTCCCTCCAAGATAGGATGCTTGATTTGCAGTCGGTCCGTAATAGTCCGGCAAACGAACAATCATGGCAGACACATTCTTCCATCTGCTGCTAAAGATCATCTGCTCAAAAGCAAGGCGCACTTTACCCTTTTTGGTATGAGGTTTTTTTGGATGCTCCTCGGTTACCCAATCCATCTGTCTTCTTCCATAAGGGTAAATTCCGTCTATTGCGACAACCTTCAAGCTTAATCGATTGGCAGCCTCCATGATGGCTTCGCCGAGCGGAATCAATTTACTCTCCATTTCGTGGTATGGGACGTTCGCACAATGGAACAATACCTCCGCCTCTTTTGCCGCAGATACAATGTCATCCGGCCGGTATGCATCCCCGATTGCTAATGTAAGATGTGAAGGATTGCCGAGTTCTCTTGCAAGCTCCTCCAGCTTTTGCCGCGACCGTCCAAATGCAATCACAGGCAACCCCCTTTTTACCAACTCAGCCGTAATAACAGCACCAGTACCACCCGTTGCACCCACTACAATTGCTTTTTTCATGTTCATCAACACTCCTCTTATTTGTGATTGATCAATCACTAACTTATGATCACACTATAGCAAGTTGTGATTGATTAGTCAATAACCAAATTTCAAATTTATGGCATCGTATTTCTCAAAGCTAATTATTCGGGCATATCCAACAGCGAGGAAATATTGCACAGCATCCCTCTGCCAAGAAACATCGGCAAATGGCCGAACAATTGGCCGGGACGACCGTTAAATAGCCTTACATATTCAAGGTAGCGGTTCCATTTATTCGGAAGGTCCTCTTTCCCCACTTGAAATGGGATACAGCTATTTGAATAAGGTTTATTTTACAGTTCTGTGGGATATCGACCGAGCGATTACCCAACCGTCCGCTTCGACCGGAACCGAGTCATTACCAGCCGGAGCACGGGCTGAGTGGAAGCCAATGGAGTCTCCTTTGCATCAGTACAATCAATGAGTCATATAAAACATGACGTGATCTGATAAAATTCAACAACTTCAATTAAGTGTAATATAACAATGGTATAAAGACTGTCTCAATTTTGTTTCAAGCTCATAGGAAGGTAGTCATAACGAAAAAACCGAGCGAATACAGGGAGCTGCCCTGAGTTTTCGCTCGGCTAAGATTGTGCCTATGATGTTATCAGTTATGATTCAAATGCAGTTCTTTCCGGGAATTTGCCCCCCTCCCGAACCAAACAAACCACCAATCTTTGAGCCGCTCTATCGAAATAAAATTTACTTGGAATACTTGGGTCAGGTAAAGACTCTAACTCAGCAAACTTCCTAGTAGTCTTATTCAATTCAATTTTTCCCATAACATCTTCGTTTGGACCAAATCTGTAAACAACAATATCATCATCTTCGTGTTCTTTTAATAGCAATACATACGAAGCCATTTCACTCCTCCTCAGGTGGATACCAGGGACGACCCGAATCAACTGTTCTATCGTGTGCAGTCCTATAGTCTGTTTTAAAAATACCTTCAAATTTCGATTCAAAAAGTTCAATCGTCCCAATGGTCATGTTATAGGCCATATCCTTAGCGGTGTCAAGCGGGTCTTCTACCAAGGATGTCGCCGTATCCTTCACCGAATTTGCCACGGACTTCGCACCGGTCTGCAGTCCCTGCCAGAAGTCCCCCGCATGGTCCCAGAACGTTTTGGACTCTTAGCGCCACTCGCTGCAGCTGCCGCGATCATGAGATCTTCATGCATATCGGCAGAAATAAACCGGAAGGCAATGGCTTTCAATTCCTGGCCGATAATCCTGAGATGCTCAATCGTATTATTCTCCAGAGTCCTTCATATCAATGGCATGAGAGTTTGCAATCTGGAAGAATCGTGCCTTTTGGTTCAGAAGCCCCACAGCGCTATGCTTCTTGTATCGTGCTAACCGTTTTAGCAGTATCGTGTGTATCTCTAGAAGTATAGAACTCAAAAAACGCACCTCCTAAAGAGATGCGTATTTCACTTGCAGTCCTATGCTACAACCTGCGTAAAGGTGCTATGGGATCCTATAACAATTACGCCTTTACTATGCGTGCCCAGAATCCGGACCGCATCAAATCGCTTAACACAAAAGCCAGATGTTTTTCGGCCAAACGCATATGACGGTAAAAGGTGGCTCTGCTCATATGGAAGGATGCTGCGAGCTGGCTTTTGTTCCGATCCTTGCGCAAATAACTTGCGATGAGAATTTCCTTCTCCAACAGCGTCAAAGGTTCCATCGGACGTCCGTCGGCCAGAATCCCTTGAATGATGTCCCTCACCTGCATCCCGTCCCAACCCAATTGCCGAACGACAGGGAGTTCCTCCAGCTTGTCGGGATCGAACAGCCGTTCCAGCATTTGCTTCATTACGCTTCGATCAATGGCTGGGGGATACTCATCCTCCCGCTGATGTGCCGGTTGTCCTGCTGCTGTCTCCGTTTGCCGGATGATCCGCTGAATCCACTGATCGAAGCTCGTTTGCCTAAAATCCAGCTCCCATGTCGTCAATTCGATGCCCGCATATCCCGTCGCTTTCCCGCACGCTTTGAATCCCAGAATCGACAATAAGGAATTCAACTGTGGATCCCCCGCCGCCAATATCCCCCGCAAACCGCCGGTCATGTGGACCAGCCATTGCTGCATCAGCATGGCCCCCAGCTCCTCGGGACGATACAAGGATTGTTCGGAGTTTACCGCGGATAACAGCACAAATATCGTATCGGCTGCCTCCGGTGGCAGCCGATGCAGCGAAGATACTTCCTCCCCCAGCATCCCCCTGCACCCAGGCGCATATCGTTCCAACAATGGCAAGCTCAAGGCATGCAGCCATACGCCTGCGCAGAACGCCAGCGGTATCCCTTTTTCGTCCCGCACGATAAAGATTCCTTCAGGAAAATGAGCTGCAATCTCCTCCAGCAAAACCGGGTAATCGGCAGAGTCGACCAGTTCGGACTGCCAGTCGGAACCCCGAATAGACGCCTTCAAAAAGCGCTGCAAATACGGGAGATCTTCCTGCTCGAACGGCTTATGCTCGCCGGGTTTCAGGCTTGACGAGAAATTGGCATACGCATGCGCCGAGGGCAGAAACTCACGGTACAGCTCCAAGATGTGGGCGCTCAGGTGCATCTGCATGCGTTGGTCGACCGAATGGAATCGTTCCGCCAGCAGGACGAACACCTGATGGCGAACCGATTCAAATTGTTCGGGGTTTCTGCGCGTAAAGTCATCCCGTAACATTCGAGCAACGACCTGGTGCAGCGTTATCCCATCCACCGTATCCCGTACGAACGAAAGCGCCCTCAGATGGTAATAGTCCGCCCCTTCCAAAGGTGTATCCAACAACCGGTTCAGCATGTTCTCGTCGGCAACAGGCAGAAGCGACAAAACCGTCAGCGCACGGTACACGCCAGGAGACGCCGCTTCCCGCAAAAATTCGGCGCTCAATACAGCCGGAACCTCTCGCCATACATCCCACTGCTCTACAGACTCGGAAAGCAACATATCCACGGTCAAGGCAAGCGACAACGGATGGCCTTCCGTCTTCTCGGCAATAGCCCTTTGCCATTCCGCAGACAAGCCGCTGCCGCCTAAATAATCGTAGACCTCTTCTCGAGTAAACAACCGCAAAGAGAACCTTTTCATTCGGGACTTCCATTCCGGATTCGTCTGCCATTTGAGCGGCAGTCCATTGCGCGAGGCACATACGATCAGCACGCGGGCGGACTTCAACTCAGGAAGAAATCTGGAGAACAGCCACCCTTCCAGCTTTTCGATCTCCTCACCATTGTCTATGAACAAAACGGTTCGCTGCAGCTGAAGCTCGTTAACGATGTATGGCAGCAGCGCGGATTCCGGAGCCCTGGTTCTACCGTATTCAGTTGCAAGACTCATCTCCAGACTCGCCAGAAAAGCGCCCGACGTCGTTAAACCTCCTTGCCCGTCCAGCCAAAGAGAACACACCGAGGACTGCCTTGCCGTGCGGGCCATTTGCAGCAGCAGTGTTGTTTTGCCAATGCCGCCAATTCCTGATATTGAAAAAATGGATGTCTGCGCCCGGGAATCCGCCAGCCAATCCGTGAAACTCATCATTTCCCGATCCAAACCGATAATGCGATGTTTTGCAATCTTCTCCATTCGTTACATCCTCACTCCATCCGCTTCTCGCCCGTTGAATCTTACAACTAATAAACCTGCTATTTTTTTATACTATACTATGTTTCGAGTCTACGAATAGGCTCCATTACGGAATAAACGCAAAAAAAAACGCGCACATTCTCGGTTGGAATGTGCGCGCCATCTATTCAGCTGCAATCAGTTCATGAAATTCAAGTAGAGCAGCATTCGGTTTAAGAGAACCGTGCTTTGTGCGCGCGTGGCAAGCGCCTGCGGAGCGAACGCAGCCTTCTCGACCCCTTCGATCATGCCCGCGGCCAACAGGTCGGCAGTCGCTCCCTTGGCCCAATCGGATACCTGGGCATGGTCCGAGAAGCTTTCCAACGTCGAAGCGTCCTTTGGCGGAAGCTCGCCGGCATATCGTGCTGCTCTGGCCAGCATAACCGCCACCTGCTCTCTCGTGATCCTAGCGTCCGGTCGGAACGAACCGTCGGCGTAGCCTTCAATCAAGCCAGCCGCGGATGCGGCTCCTATCGCACCGGCATACCAAATTTCGTTCGGCCCAACGTCCGAATAGGAAGAAAGCTGCGGTTTCTCGGTGAGTCCGAGCGCACGTACGAGCATCGCAACGAACTCGGCGCGGGTCACCGTACGGTTAGGATCAAACATGCCGTCAGCCGATCCGTTCACGATCAGCTTGTTCGCCATCCGCTCGATGTTACTTTGCGCCCAATGTCCCTGGATATCCTCGAAAGTTCGGTTGGAGCGAACCGCAGTGTACACACCGTTATATGGGCTATAAAAAGTCGCTGTCTCCCCTTCAAAAATGGAAGGGACGAAGCGTGGCTTTCCTGCGCCATCCACCCACACGACGGTGGAACGATCGGATCCTGCCGCATCATTAATCAAGAATGTCCGCTTGAGGTAAGTGTCTTCCCCTTCGATTCTTACATCACCGTTGCTGTATAGCTCAAAGCTCATCGGCTCCGCCAGCATGTCATGCCCTTGGCGAGTCAATACCTCATCCAGCTGGCGCCTTGCGGAATCCGCCATTTTCGCAATAACGACCGTTACGGTCGCTCGGTTCTTGAGGTCACTTAGCACGTGCAGCGGAACGCTGTAGCTTGCCCCGTTCACCCCAATCCGAATGGCTGCACTCGGCTTCGCCGAAAGGAGAACCTGCAGCGCTTCAGCCGGGAGATCGACCTTCACCACCGGATCCTCATTGTCAATGTCAATGACGATATCTTCCCCGCCAGCGACCCATGACCGAACCAGATCGGAGTCCGCTATTAGTCTCAGAACGGTGCGCCCGTCATGCTCCTGCTCTTTTTTGGCGGTTACCCGAACTTGTTTGCCGTTGATCGTTACGACCATTCTTGGGTCTAGCACAGGGGAAGGGGCAGGAACCGGAACCCAGCTATAGGATGGGGGTTCCGGTTCTGGGGTATAGGCATCTCTCAAATCGATGCGCCCTATGTCGACCGTCTCCCCAGCTAAGACATTTACGGTTGTCGCGTAATCCTTATACGTCGCTGCCGTCACCGTGAGTGCATGGCTGCCTGCCGCTACGTTATTCACTGTAAATCTCCCCTCGGCGTCGGTCATATCCTTCGTTCCGCCCACCGATACCGCCGCACCGACCAGAGGCGTATTCCCTGTACCGTAGACTGCGCCGATCACCGTCCCCGTGTCCACTGGAGCCGACTGGACCGTCACTGCTGCGGTGGCCGTGAACCCTCCGTCGACGGTCGTCACCGTAACGACCGCCGTACCTTCTGCAATCGGCGTCACCTCACCGTTCTGATCCACCTGAGCGACGGCCGGATCGCTGGAGTTCCAGGATACCATCTGATTCGACGCATTCACGGGCATAAGGACGGCTGTCAGCTTCTGTGAAGCACCTCCTGCCGCAAGGGTCAATGCCGTCTGATCCAGCGTCACTCCCGTCACGCGGACTTGGTCTCGAATATGTGCGGCTTCCACCTGTACGCTGCTCCATGCCTGGATGCGCTGCTGTGCATCCAGCTCAAATACCTGGAGATACTGCCCCGGAATGGGATCCATAATGTCCGCTCCTAATGAGTAGGAGACCGCTTCGCCAGGCAGCGCATCACCCACTAAAGGACGCACACCGACATCTGGTCCGAGCAAATAAGCAAACGCATGCCCGGAATCGCCCGGAACTGCCGTCGCGCTCGTCGAACCGTTCGCTCTGCCTGGACTAATAGCAAGCCCGTCGATGTCAGGTGCCGGTTCATCCACGTACAGAGTCAATACCGAGCTGACGGTGTTCCGGCCCGCATCGGTCACCGAAACTGTAACCGGGAAAGCGCCGCTCACCGCAGCGCTGCCTTCGATTCTGCCAGAGGCAGTCATCGATAGGCCATTAGGAAGTCCGGAGGCACTCAATGACAAGCCCCCCCTTGCGCCGTCGAAAGCGTCTATCGCAATCGAATAAGGAGCGTCCTTGGCCGCCCGCGGCAGATCGGTTGTCAAAATGACCGGGCGCAGATAGGGATAGCCCCCATTGACGCCAGTGTGGACGGCCCACGTATTCGCAAAATCCCAGCCGCCATAATTGGAGGCCGTCTTCATCTCGTTGGTGGTTAGGCCTGTGAGGTGAGGCGAGCCTATGATATCCCCAACGCCCACGCCAGCGGTTTGGGCCGATGTCGTATTATCGTAATATGAGGCGTCGATGGATGAATGCGTCACGATTCCGATAAAACCGCCCACCGTGTAATAGGTGACGCTTCCGGATTTCATGATTGCAGTTGAAGAATAACTATTGGCTATTGTTCCGTATATCATTTGTCCGGCCAATCCGCCCCCATGGAAATATTGACCTCTCTCCGTATTCGTGACCCTTCCGGTGGCATACGAATCATTGATGCTGCCCAATCCCTGTGAACCGACCAGCCCGCCGGCATACTGATTGGGGGCATCGCCGCTTTTGACGGCAGCGGATGAAGATGAGCGAAGAATGGTCGAATCGCCATTGGCTGCCCCGGCCAACCCGCCTGCTACGCTCACGGAAACCGTATTGCCACTCGTAACGGTGCCCTGCGAATGCGAGTTGAGAATGCTGCCGCCTATCAGGTGTCCCACCAATCCGCCGGCATAACTGCCGCCATTGACTTGTGCGGAAATGCTTAGATTACGGATGGCCCCCGATACGCGGCCGAAGAATCCGACATACTGTAGAGCTCCTCCATCGATGGTGAGACCTTCGATCCGATGTCCCCTTCCGTCGAAAATACCGCTGAAGACGGTCGCTTCATCGGCTATGGGTACCCAATCGTATCCGGTCATATCGATGTCGCCGGTCAATCGGATATTCCGATCCAGGTAAGACGCTTGATTCCGATTGATATAAGCCAGTTCTTCTGCGGTCCCGACCCACACCCAACCGTCCGTTTCGGCCGGAACCGAGTCGTTTCCAGCCCGGAGCACGGGCTGAGCGGAAGCCAAGGGAGCAAGCACCATCGAAAAAATGAGCGTTACTGCCAGCACGATGGACATTTTTTTCATAAACAGGTTTCTCCTTTGCATCAGTACAGTCATCGATGAGTCATAGAAACACGACGTGATCTGATAAAATTCAACATCTTCAATTAAGTGTAATATAACAATGGAATAAAGACTGTCTCAATTTTGTTTCAAATTCATAGGAAAGCAGTCATAACGAAAAAACCGAGCGAATACAGGGAGCGGCCCTGAGTTTTCGTTCGGCTAAGATTGTGCCTATGATGTTATTTACCGTAATGACTGCAGTCCCATCCGGATTGTAGTCTTCCTCCCTTTTCGTGATGTGGGAAGGGAACCATTCCATAACTTCTTAGTCAATCTCCTCCCCCACCACCATCTCCAGAACCTCCATCATAGCCACCGTCACTACTGTAGTCGTATGAGCTCCCTCCGTCTGCTCCACCGTCACCATTACTACTATTTCTTCCGGAAGATGTTCCATCAGATATTCCTTTCCAAGAATGAATAAAGACATAATCGATAGCGGTATCCACATCTTTATCAAACAGAGAAGAAGCCTCTGAGAAAATAAAATCCGGATTTTCTTTGCTTACCTTTTTCATAAAACGTTCTCCTACACCAAGCAATAGCGCATCCTCTCTCATCTTTTCAAGCCGATTACGGTCATATTCACCCCTGCCTTCGCCATGTCCGCCTCTTGCCAGCTTCCGTCGATACCGCTTTATAGCGCTTAGGTAAGCTGCTGAACGCTGATCTAATGCTCCTCGGGGTAAAAAACCAACAAGTAAAAATGAAAGAATTACGAAGTTCAAGTATTCGTCGACCAGTGGATCATACAAAATTGGAGCTGCAACGAAAAAGCAAACGACAAAAAAGATGATGATGTATCTTTTGAGGCGCCAGCGAAAAGAAGCCAATATGAGTCCGCCGCCCAAAATAATGGCCAATACTCCTACCCATCCCCAAGGCGTTACGTCTGCAATGTACAGATAGATGAGCAAAACCAGATGTATGAGAGCTAGAGCAGGTATGATGACTTTTCTCGCCGCGTATTCCTTGTACATGATCCCTTTGCTATTCTCAGTCTCCACAAGCTCTTGCCAGCGGCTGAGTCCCTTTTTAAGACTTCTCATCCGCTTTATGTATTTACCCATAGTCGCTTTATTCCTGCGCTCTGTTTTCGTAGGGCCAGAAATTTTCTCCAGGTTCAGGACAGTTGTACCGTGAGACAGCCAACCAAGCAAATAACGGTCTGGTTTTTTCAGGGCTGTACGATTACCCTTGAATGTAAACTCTGGAAGCCTCTTTGGCGCTCTCGAATCTTCCTGGAATCGCATATCTGATGGCACTAATGAAACACTCACCATGCCTTTACGGCGCAGCGAAAATACACCGGCCAGCCCATCTGCAAGTCGGAGCTTTCCCTTCCGGAAAAGGTAAATCAGATCGATTGGATCCATCGCTGCGAGATCTTCGAAGCTGATCCGCCTACCACTCCACCAGGATGAGATCCTACGCAGCGAAAGGGAATAATAGACGATACCCGCTATGGCTACATAGGTCAGCCAGTGGCTGATATGTTGACCCGCTTTCAGTAAATGTTCACGCTTTTCGAATCTCTGCTGAAGCTTCTGTTCATCTAACAGTCGTTCCGAGAGTGAGGCTGAGGGCTCTTCTGTTTCCCTCTCCGTCAGCACCTCTGGGGGGAAATACAACTTCAGCCTCGCACTATCCCCTTCGGGTAATAGCGCATTTTCGTATCTAATCCAACGATTGTTTATTTCCGTCAAGCTGCCTCTTGAGCGATCGTAGGCAAATCCGGATAAATTCTCTTTTGCAGGCTGTTCTGTATAAACCCTAACGGTTACGTTGTGATGATCAAACCTGTTATCTTTGAGTACGGTCCAATCCAGCTCTCCACGATCGTCATATTTCACAGCTTCTCGATCAAGCCTATAGCGATAATAGATCTGCCTCGTTTCATCTTTAGCTTGTAATTCGATGTAATAAGAACCTGATTTAGTTCTTAAATAGACCGGATAACGCTCCAAATTAACATAACCAAGATTACCGAGCTCTCGGTCATTCGGTGGTACATAAGCTTCAAAAAATTCAATATTCGCTCCCCCGAAATTGTCCATATATCTAGGAATTCTTTCATGCTCTCCTTGTACTGTGTAAGTGAATAGCTCTTCCACATATAAGTCCCCGTCCGCCATTACCTTGGCCACAACGTCCACTTGATCAATAATTAACTCATTGTCGTTGCCACACCCGCCTAAGATAACAACCAAAACAATACTAACAGCCAAAAACAACACATGTTCAATCTTTATTTTCACAGTAAACCTCCTGTTTTCCTGTTAGCTTTACTAGAGGCGCCTTATGTTTTTTGTTGCTAGACTCCACAACTTCTGGTCGCAAAAAGTCATTATAACATTTTTCCTCGTCAGCCTGTACACTTTGCCAGCTTCCTTTCCTTCTCTTAATATTAGGTACGCAAAAAAAGACTCACTCCTCCTCATTTTCAAGCTGGAATAAGCCTTCATATCGGTTGTTTTTTACGATCTTTTTGTTAAGTTTGCTAAACTTCTTATTGCTGTTCTACCACATAGACTTTACTAACTGTATTATCCTCATTAAAAACGTAAGTTCTATCGCAATTAGTACATCTCCACACTTCATTCTTAGGAACAGGTATTAACACTGGATCTATATAATCTCTCATGTTTAATGTCGTTCCATTCTCTATCTGTATAGACATGCACAGAGGATACTTACTACCAATTTCCTCTTTCAAAATCATCATCATCTAGTTCTTTAACATATACCGATATCCACAATACCGTTTGTTCGACAGGGTCTGTTTCAATAAACACCCCCTTGGGGCTAACATAAACTTCTTCAAGATCATCGTATTCAAAACTTGGCTCTATTTGGAGCACCTCATCAATATGCATCCCGATATGTATCTTATCAAATAATAATCCGTTGTATCCTTTCGACGCGGTTATCTTAAAGAGCTTTCCGTTTAATAAATTGAACCATAAATCTACGGAATCTTTAATCTCATATCTTACAAAGAATTTCACTAACAACGATGACTTTTCATCGAGCTTATCAACTAAGTCGTAAAATTGACTTAAATGACTATAAAGTTTAACTCCTCCAAGCCCAACCCATGGTATAATTGGTGAATTATTGTCTATCACTCTATTCCCTCCCTGTAAAGATAATAGTTGCAGTTTCTGCACCGTCCGTTTTATACACTTCTCATGCTGTTTCTCTATTGTTTATCACGGCGTAGCGCTACCTGTTCAATGCTTACCCATCCTTCATCATCTAGTTCTAATTCATATTCCCATGGAGCATGTCTTAAGGCATATGAAACTTCTTTACTTAATTTTTGTAATATCCACTACTCACACTCCATGCTTATTAAATCTTCGCTAAAATATCGGGATGACTTTTTCTTACCGTCCACTTCAATAAAGTACATTTCTTTTTCAGTCTGATTATGCCAGTTGATTTCGGAAATAGTTCCAATAACCTCCGGTTTTTTTCTAAGTCTTACAGTGACACCAAAATTAAATTTTGGCGTTGGGACTTTTTTGAACAGCTGAGGTTTGACCAAGTAACTGTGGCCGATATATTGCAACTCAATAAATTCGTCTCGTTCTCCAACACACCGAAATATTTTTCCATAAGGTTTTAATCTACGAAATTCATCCCTATGGCGTTCTTCAATTAATTCCTCTCCATCTTCCTCAAACCATGGATAAATGCCCCATGTACCTGGCAACAGAAACACCCCATCTTCCCTAGTTTTATAGTAAATGATGATTTCTTCACCAAAAGCTTTCGATTTAGTGATCCATTCTTTGATTTTTGGTATGCAAACAAGACTCATTCCTCCTCATTGCTCAATTAGAATAAGCCTTTGAAAGTTTATCAAGCCAAGTCTTAGATTCCCACTTTCAATTCAGAACTTTCAAAATCATGGTAAGGATTTGAAAAGTTTTCGTCAACTTCCTCAATCGTTACTAGATGTTCTAACCTGCAGTGGATAAGAGAATATAGATTATATAGAAAAAAACCTTGTTGAGTGATAAGCACCCGATCAAGGTTTTAAGTCTGAATATTCACAAGCTTTTCGCAAATTCAACACCTACAATTAAATGTAATACAACAATGAAACAAGGCTGTCCAATCTGTTTCAAGTTCAAGAAAGTCTATCATAATGAAAAAAACGATCGATCCAGGAGCGGCTCTGAATTTTCACTTGGCTAAAATGTTAACCTGTGTTGTCATCCATTTTACGACGATTGCCAATCGATCAGATTAACAATAAAGATGCGTAATCATTCCTGCAAACTTGTAAAAGGCTCATTCCTAACTCATACTTAGATTAGAATAAACCTTGAAAACTTTCACGTATTTCTCAAGTGTGTAGTGAACGATCATTCCCAAACCTGCAAACCAACCTTATATTGAGATTACATCTTATTCATAAAATTAGTTAATAACTCACTATACTCAATCTGATCTTCTTCACTAGACCAATCTAAATTTGAAACATTGTTATTAATCTTCTGTAGAAGAAGCTTAAGCTGAGACAAATCTTTAAAGTCATCTAAATCGACAGCACTAAGTAACTCCAGCAATTGACCATCATAAAACACCCCAGCAATCGGATCCTCCGATAAAATTTCCATCGCCCTTTTTATGCCAAGGTCAATGAATACATTCTGAGATAACATCCTTGAAACATCTTCCAAATCAATCTCGTCCGCTGTTTTATTAATTAGACTATCGTACCATTTATCCAATGCATACTCGGGTTCATCATTCTGATTGTTTGGATTCAATGAATAAATCTCTTTAATGGTTTGACTCATTTATTTCAATCCTGTCAATTTTTTAGTGTGCTTGGTTTGTTGATTACTCACTCTAAGTTGCATAATAGCTTTTCAATAGCTTTTAAAATGCGCTAGTTGTATTGTAAAACCTATTACCAAAGTATTCGTCAGTAACTAAATCGCTAATACTGCGATGGTCTTATCATTGACAGAAATTGATAAAACATCACTTGTTTTTTGAATGTGTACATCATGGTTTGAACTAGTTATTTCGTCCTCAAAAGCTCCATATGTGTCCGAATTAACGAATAAACTCATTTTTTCTAGTTTCAATCTTTCCACATCAACTTCTATCTCAACTCTTTTTATATCGTTATAAGATCGCATAGTCTCAGTTAGACAATACAGATATTTCTCGCCTCGAACTTCCTTAACAACGTTTTCGCCTAATAAACTTAAGATTACTTGGTAATTGGGCTCGCCTTCCTTAAAAATATTTATAAATTCAATAATCATTTCACTTAGAGGACTGTTTCTTAATATTTCCTCCATCCTCTCTCTCGAATCATCTAAAAACCATGAATCTAAATCCACCAATGTATCGTCTATTATCCCTGGAACAAATGGCTTACTATAAAGAAAATCCTTATTCATTGTATACCTACTTTCTATGTATAGTGACGGCCTTGGCAGGCAATTATGGTGTATCTCCAATAAAAACAGCCATAAAAGGATGTCTTCCATGGCTGTTCGCGCTTGCTCGTATTTCGTTACACTGACACTCAACTAGCTCTTAATAAACACAATTTTTACGCCAACCACCTGATCCTGCTCATTCACGGCCTTATACACGCCATATGCACCATCGCCAATGCCGGTCCGGGATACGACGCCTCCATCCAGGACACCCGCTTCTTCTCCGCTCTCGGTGATGTTGCAGCATGCAAGATACCAGTCACTATCCGTATCCGAGCTATCCGATGTCGCATCAGCGTCTGGAATTCGGTACTTCTGAATATCAAAAACCCCGGCCTGCCCGCTATCCACCCCAGCTACAAAAGGACACTTGATCCATTCCAGGAATGCCCCCTGTTCAGCTGCCGAGTGATGGTAAGCCGTTAGCTTGGCGTTGGCTTCGCCCCAATCCGGAATCTCTACCTTCTCCACTTCCGAGGCCCACGTTCCATTTAATACAGCCTCCAACACACCCATGATAATAATGTTCGTATCCAATTCATAACACGGATCCGCGACAACCAATTGTCCTGATTTCACTTCAAAATCGCCCAGTTGAATGATCAATGAAGATACCTCCAATAGCAGTTTATGATGGTTCTATTCTAGCATGTCCCGCCACACAACCATCACAAAAAAACGCACCTCCTAAAAAGATGCGTCTTTCACTGACATCATATACTACAAACCACATGTTACCTGTAGCTTGCAGGGTTACTCGGGGATATTCCCCCCGGCCACCCGGTCGCCGGAATTGCCCGATGGATCGGTTACGCCGTCATCTTCGTCGGCATGAATGATCAGCGAGCGTCCGAGCACCGAGTTTGGCTGGTTCTTTTTAAGGGTGCCATGCTGAATGATGGTCTCCGCTTCCACGGTGCCGTCTGCGCCTACGACCAGATTCGGCATATCGCCAACATGGCTTCCTTGCGGATGCTTGAGGCCATGATGCTTGTCGGTCGGATTAAAATGCCCACCGGCAGATTTGAAATCCCTATGTTTGATCGTGTTCTCATGTACATGGAACCCATGCTTACCTGGTGTGAGGCCGGATGCGGTGATCTTCACCTTCACCCCGTCATTGGTCTGCTCCAAGATAGCGGAACCGGCAGACTCCCCCGCCGCATTGTACAGCTGGACTTCAAGATGCCCCAGAGATTCCTTCCTGAAAGCCTGGTCCCAGAACACGGGTTGATTAACCGGATCCGAAACCATACGAGCGGGTACATCGCTGCTGCCGGTAGGAGTCTCGGAATCCGAGGCCGCCGTCCTTTGTTGCGCAAATGGTCCGTCAGCGGTGGAGTTATCCTTGCCGTTCACGTAGTAGCTTATTTTAGACATCGTGTGTTTAATCGCAGCTAAAGTTCCTTCGGGATTCCCAGCAGCGAACAAAATTCCTGTAAACAGCAGGGCTCCGGCAAGAAATGCTCCAGCCATATATTTTAACTTGTTGGTCTTCTTCTTCACTTCATCGCCTCCTGAATGATGTATTCATTCATCTCCCAATCCCCTGATTTTATACGTCTAAGTCGTTATTTTATGGGATATGAGGCGTTCGGCGTTATTTATTATTCCCTAAGACAGATATACGGATTGGATAACCTACTAAACTAGCTTTTATATCATCTCCAGCTACTGAACATAAAAAAGAGATTCCCTCCGCTACGGCGTTAATGCCCCTCTTGCAAAATGAGTTCTCTCATCCGATCCGTATGTTTGGCGGAAACCACATATACATCTTCTCCCCAATCTTTGAAACCGTAGCTAAACACACTTTCCTGACCCTCTTCCCCCAACCACAGCTTAATGGCGTGAATCGGGGATTGCTGATCATAGATAACCATCACGTCGTAATCCGGGTCTGTTCGTTTGGCAGCATCTGGTTGCTTGCGAGCCGTACGGATCGCTTCCTCAAATGCGCTTACAGCCTTCGCCTCCTTGAAAGAAAACAGTGTATCCCCGTTCATCTCGTCCCATGACTCAAATGCCGAAATCCGAATTTCGACAACCTTCTCGTCCAGCAGCTGCATCGTTTCCCAGCCGGGTTCGTTCTCGCAGCCTGTTAATAGAGCCGCCATATAGAGCAGCATGATCGTTAGAAGACCCTTCATCAAATCGTCCTTCCTTATTCACAAAATAATATTAATGGATGACCCCATGCAACTTCAGCTTGTTCTTCAGCATGGTTCTGTACGTCTCTTGATGATAATAGGAATTATTCATTCGTTCCTTGTTCAGTCCAAGACTGTCCAAGATCCGGTACTCCAGCCTGCGCCGGGCCTCTTCAAGTCTCAAAAATGATGGCAGCTTCAAGTTATTCTGTGGGGGCCGGCTGATATCCTTTTCTCTATACAAAAAAGGCTGCGGACGTTATCTCTCATGAAGAAGCCCCCTGTATCCCCCGGGCAACTCCGAATGATCTCAATCGTGTTCCTGACCTGCCATCACTATGGAGTCTTCGTTAATAACTCAAGCTTATATCTATTCGCCTTTAAACTATGGACATCTCTTTTTTAACGGACTATAATGACAAAAGCGCTCCAAAAAACGAACATTAAGGCGGTAAAAATGAGTAAATATATGTTATTATTTCAAGGGACTTCTTTTTCAAGCAAATCTCCCAAAGAAATTCAAGTATTGAGAGACTATCTTTACTGCATCAACACGGACGGCATGATTGAGCGAGTCGTGGCACCGGAAGACGCCGACTATCAATCCTTGCTGGATACGTATCAAGGCACAGACAGCTTTCACCGACTAGAGGAAGGACAGTATTTCCTGCCTGGTTTTGTCGATTTGCATGTTCATGCCCCGCAATGGGCTCAATCCGGAACCGCATTGGACATTCCGCTCTACGATTGGCTGAATACCTATACGTTCCCGCTGGAATCCAAATTCTCCGATCTGGCGTTTGCGCAAAAGGTTTACGACGATGTGGTAAGTACCCTGCTGGCCAACGGAACAACGACGGCGCTTTATTTTGCCACGGTGCATAAGGAAGCCAGCTTGTTGTTAGCCCAAATTTGTGCGAGCAAAGGCCAACGCGGACTTGTCGGAAAGGTCGTCATGGACGATCCCGAGCAGAATCCGGACTACTACCGCGATGCGGACACATCCACGGCACTGGCGGATACGGAGGAATTTATTATCGCTGTAAAGGAACTCGCCAAGACCACCAAACAAGGCGTGTATCCCGTCGTGACCCCACGCTTCATTCCAAGCTGCACCGATGAGGGGCTGAAGGGTTTAGGCGAACTTGCAGCCAAATACGACACGTATGTGCAGTCCCACTGCAGCGAAAGCGATTGGGCGCACGGCTATGTGAAGGATCGGTTCCAGAAAAACGATGCGTTTGCCCTGCATGATTTTGGCCTGCTCCGCGATAAATCGGTCATGGCTCATTGTAATTTTCTCGATGACCAGGATGCCGAATTGTTCGCTGACACCGGCACCGCGATCGCGCATTGCCCGATATCCAACGCGTATTTCGCCAACAGTGTCATCCCGGTCGCCCGCTTCCACGCCAAAAATGTCGAGATCGGTTTAGGCTCGGATCTATCCGGCGGCTTCTCTCCGAGTCTCTTCGATAATATAAGACAGGCCGTAATGTCCTCGAGGATGCTGGAAGATGGCGTGAACACCTCCCTTCCTGCGGAAACTCGCGGCGTGCCCGAGTCGCGAATTACGGTCCATGAGGCATTCTATCTGGCTACGGCCGGGGGCGGTGAAAGTCTGAGCCTGCCGATTGGCCGCATTCAAGAAAACTACGCATGGGATGTGCAGGTGATCGATACGAGACTTCCATCCGCCAAGCTGCCGATTTTTGATGAGAATGAAGACGTACAAGATATTTTTCAGAAAATCATGTATCTGGCACGTCCTGAACATATTCGCGAGGTGTGGGTGCAAGGGGAAAAGGTTCATACGCGTTAAGAAAGATAGAGGTTGTTCAAAAAGCAATTCATCCTAACATTCGAGGTGTCCAGCGGAGTGAATACACAAGCAGACAAGCAAAATGACGAGCAAACGAAGTCACAGCAGCATTTAACGGTTCCGCCCGACGGCAAAATATCATTCGGGAAATCCGCCATTCTCGGTTTACAGCATGTCGTCGCGATGGACGTCTATGTCGTTCCTTTCCTGATTGCCATGTTAATCGGCTTGGCGCCGAATCAGTCCAGCGCATTGATCCAATCCACGTTTATTGCGGCGGGGCTTGCCACGATCGTGCAAACGTATTTCTGTATGAAGCTGCCGATGGCGCAAGGCCCTTCCTATGTTCCACTCGGCGCGATTGTCGCCATCTATGCCGCCAGCGGCGGTGGAGAGATGGGTTGGAGTTCCGTGTTGGGCGCGAGCTTGATTGGCGCGATTCTCGTAATTATTTTGGGATATACGGGAGTTTTCAATAAAATCGTGAAATCCTTCATCCCGCCCATTGTCGGGGGCACGATCATCTTCATTGTCGGTCTGTCGTTATTGCCTGTTGCGATTCGAGACAATATCTACGGCGCCACGGACGCTAGCATCAATCAGAACGTACTGCTGGCCCTGATCTCAGCGGCTGCACTCATCCTGTTCGTCATCCTGGGTTCTGTGTTCCGAACAAGAGGCGCGATATTCCGCGTTACGTCCGTGATGGTCGCATTAATTATCGGATGTATCTCCGCCAACTTTATGGGTGTGCTGGATTTCAGCGCTGTCGCAAACGCCAAGTGGTTCAGCATGCCGCAGATCCCGTTTAAGGATTTTGGCTTCTCGTTCGACTTCTCGGCGATCATCACCATGATCATTATTTATCTCGTACTGCTGGCAGAAACGACAGGTACATGGTTTGCCATCAGCAATGTCATTGATAAACCGTTAACCGATAAGAACATTAACCGAGGAGTGATCGGCGAAGGGATCAGCTGCCTGATTGCTTCAGGACTCGGCTCGACGCCGGTTACCGGCTATTCCACCAACGCAGGCATTATCTCCATCACCGGTGTGGCTAGTCGTCGGGTCTTCCTGGCGGTAGGCGGATGGTTTATCCTCTTCGGGTGTTCCGGCAAATTAGCCGCTTTGATCTCCTCGATCCCAACCGCGGTCATCGGCGGCATATTCGCCATCGTCTGCGGCATCATCTCGATTAACGGGATCCAGGTCATGAAGAACGTAAAAATCGGTGAAAAAGAAATGTACATTATCGCGATCCCGATGATTTTGACGTTAGCGTTAGTGCTCATTCCTAAAGATTTCTTGTACACACTGCCTACGTTCGTGCAGTATTTACTCGGATCACCGATTCTGGCTGCTTCACTTGCAGCGATCTTGTTGAATAAATTGCTGCCTAGTGCGAAGTAAGTTGTAGAGCGAGGCAGGGCACTTTTTGACTGAGCCTTACATTTGAAATAATAGAATTCATGAAAAACGCTATGCTTCTCGTAAGCTTCTTACGATAAGCACAGCGTTTTTTCTATTTTGAGAGTATGATTTTAACTTTGCTAGATACCTCGACTGTAACTATATTGATGTTTTCGTTTTTTGCGTTTGTACTTGCTCAGCGTATATTTCACCCCATTCTCTCATCTGGATAATGATGTTGGACAATGTCTGGCCAAATTGTGTTAAGGAATATTCTACTTTTGGAGGAATGACATTATACACTTCTCTATGAATAATCCCATCATTTTCAAGCTCTCTCAATTGTAAAGTCAACATCCGCTGAGAAATCCCTGGAACCAATCGTCTAAACTCATTAAATCTACGCGTATCGTTAAGTAAATGATAAATAATGACACCCTTCCATTTACCCCCAATTACATCTAACGTAACCTCTACGGGGCAAGCATGCTGAAGACCATCCGTACACTTTCCGTAACCACTTTTTCGATTGCGCATCATGACACACCTCTTTTTACAGTATACATAATGTTACTATACAACATTAATGTGCGTACTTATTTTTTATATTATTATCACCTATATTATAACTGTACTTATCATTTTGAATTGATCTTAAAATAAAGGAGAGATATCATATGGTGGAAATGAAAGCCGTAGGATTGTATAAATACCTTCCCATTCATCATTCAGAAAGTCTGATCGATATTACAATACCGAAGCCAAAAGCGGTAGGACGCGATATTTTAGTTAAAGTCAATGCAATCTCGATTAATCCGGTTGATGTGAAAGTAAGGGCGCCTAAAGATAAACAAGAGGAAACACCAAAGATTCTTGGATGGGACGCCTCAGGTATTGTAGAAGAAGTTGGAGAAAATTGTAAATTATTCAAACCAGGTGACCAGGTTTATTATGCAGGAAGTATAACTAGACCAGGAACATATAGCGAATATCATTTAGTAGATGAAAGAATCGTTGGTAAGAAACCTGAAACACTTAATGATGCACAAGCAGCTGCATTACCTTTAACCGCCATAACCGCTTGGGAAGGATTATTTGAACGATTAGGTATCGACTTGAACAATACACAAAAAAATAAAGAACGTTCTATTTTAATTATAGGTGGCGCAGGTGGAGTAGGTTCTATAGCTATTCAACTGGCAAAGTTAGCAGGATTAACGGTTATCTCAACAGCTTCCCGACAAGAATCAATAAATTGGTGCAAAAAACTTGGTTCGGACTATGTGATTAATCACTATAAACCTTTTGTTGAACAGTTGGAAGAAATCAACTTGAAAGGTGTTGATTATATCTTTTGTTTAAATAATACGGATCAACACTGGGATCAAATTGCGGCTTCTATACTTCCACAAGGCAAAATTTGTTCGATTGTTGAAACAGCTGAGAAACAAGATTTAAATGTACTCAAGAGTAAAAGTGCTACCTTTGTTTGGGAATTTATGTTTACGAGAGCCATGTTTCAAACAGAAGACATGCAAGAACAACATCAATTACTTTCTGCCTTATCAGAATTTATCGATCAAAAAAGAATAGTAACGACCCTAACCGACGTACTTAGACCGATTAATGCTGAAAATCTAAAAAAAGCCCATGGAATGGTTGAATCCGGGAAAATGGTTGGGAAAGTTGTTATCGAACATTTCGAATAATTCATTTACACGGATCAAAATCATAAAAGTCCAAAAAAGCAGTCCAAAACTGGATTCCAGTTTTGCCTGCTTTTTTTGATTCAACGATTGTTCACATTAGCGTAATTGTGTCTACTGAACCTATGATTGCACTCACTTCTTCTTGTTTCTCATAGCGGCGAGCAGCTTCACCTTCCCGTTGGCTCCTTCCACAAAGCGCCGATAGTCGGGGGATTCCACCGGAACGATCGCGATTTGCCCCTTCGCATTGAAATGAATCCCCCACCCGTATTTCTTCGGGAGCATCGATGCTCTCAAGCATGGTTGCGGCTTCCTAAAAAACTCGTCTCGAATCTGGTTCCCTCTCTCGGCTAACTCCGTCTCCGGAATGTTTTTGTGCCGGATATGCACTTCGTACAAGAGCTCCTCCTGGGTATAGGCGTACGGATTACTCGTGATTAACTCAAACTCGATGCCCGGCTTGGTTTTTCCGTCTTTCTTGTCCGGCGGCTGCGTTCCTGTCTCAACAGGGCAATCTGTTGCAACGGTAATAAACGTATCATAGTAATTCCAATCCATTATCGTTCCTCCTAAACCAATATATATAGCACCGCTCATAACACATCGACTTATTTAAAACTAATTATAACCCTCTATCCCTGACAGAATCGGTCAGTCATTATCGCCGTCTTTTCTTATTCCCCCCATTAAAAAAATGCTTGAACCTCTACCCGCGTCACCTTTTAAGATATGATTCAGACTTCTTATACGAAAGGTGACGAGAATGAAATTAACCACAAGAAAAGAAAAAATGACGGTACAAATCATGCTTGGGACTTCTCTGGTTCTAGGGTTGCCCCAGTGGTTTAAGTATACGTTTTTAATGATTGAAACCTTCATCATATTGTATGCTATGTTTTGCATCGCTCTTCAGAAACCTTATCATTATCCGGCAATACCTTACATCAAAAATAAAGAGATCCATCGAAATGAGGCGCTAAAATGTTAGATCAAATGATGACTATCGGACAATTATCGAACCACACTGGCGAATCGGTCAGAACGTTAAGATACTACGACAAAATCGGCTTGTTAACACCCAGCGATTACAAGGATGGCGGACACCGGCTGTACAGTAGGGATGACTTGGTACGTCTCCAACAGATTCAGGCATTGAAATTCATAGGTTTTTCGCTGAAGGATATTGCGAACATATTGCAGTATGCCCATATCGAACAAGAGCAGATCAAAAGCACGATACAATTCAAAAGAAAACAGCTCACTGCGGAGCTAGAAAGAATACAGGATATGATCGACCAATTAAATCATATGGATATGATCATTTCGAATGAAAACTCAGTGGATATCAGATCCTTTTGCTTTATTATGCACTCCATCCTTTGGGAAGAAGAGAATCTGGATGAAAACAAACGGAACCTGTATAAAATCTATAACTTTCGAGATCCAGAGCGATTCAAGCTCGACCAAGAATACTATAGCTTATTCTCAAGAATTAGACACTTAGTCATGTCCAAGACAAGCCCTGAATCTGAAGAAGCACTAGAATGTATGAGGAGATTGATGTTTCTCCATAAACAAACACTAATCAAGATGGCAAAGCTTCAAGAAGATGCTCCCGAGGCTGAAACATTCAATATATTGGATCCATTTACCGATGAGGAAAAAGTCTTCATCAAGGATGCCATGCGCATGATGTCGGAGTCGGAGTAAAACATCCATATCATCATTAAGGTGGGAATACATTGATACAAGATATTTTGCAAAAAGTAGAGCATATTCCAGTTCTTTATCAATTTATAGCTGTGTTCGCAATCTCGTTTATCCCTTTCCTCGAGGCTCATGTAGCGGTGCCTGTGGGAGTGCTGCTGAAGCTCCCATTCATTCCAATTGCTGTTCTGGCCATCTTGGGCAACTGGCTTTCGGTCTTGACCGTAATCATTTCCTCTTCGTGGATCAAATCCAGATTTTTCAGTGATAGAAGCGATAGTTTTGTTTATCGACGTTTTCAAAAAGGTAAAGTGTATTTCAATCGATATGGCGTTCCTGGCATTTCCCTATTAGGGCCAATCATTGGGGCTAACCATATAGGCGCATTAATTTGCACGATGGCCAATGCGGATAAGAAAAATATCATCATTTGGCAGACCATTAGTATTATCTTGTGGGCGGTAGGGTCTGGGCTGCTTATTCATTTTGGGAGAGAGTACTTGCTTAGATAGATGATTCACCGTTATATCTTGAGGAGCATTTGAAGACAAATTAATGAAAAAGCGGCTACTAAGATGTCAGAAATAAATCTTGGTCGGCCGCTATTTTTATTAAACTTCGTTTCCAGTTAGCTTAATTAATTTTCCATAATACCAACTAATGTATCCCAGCAGTAGTGACCTACTTGGTTAGTAGATTGCGAATTGCCTTCTAAGCGGTATAACGCGTGTGGTATACTTAGCACAAAAAATTAGAGCGTGTGACGAAGGGGTTAGTATGAACCATCACAGGATAATAGAACAAGCATTGATTCATATCGAGGAAAATTTAGAACAGCCTTTATCCGTGACATCCGTTGCGCTTACTTTCAATATGTCCAAATTTTATTTTCATAGGCTTTTTTCTGCCATGATGGGCTGTTCGTTAAATCAGTACATCCTATCTAGAAGATTGAATGCCGCTTTATCACTCATTTATAACAACAACTTGTCATTAACCGATATTGCTTATCAGTTAGCCTTTGGTACGCAAGCCTCATTCACCCGGGCATTCAAACAACATTACGGCGTAGCTCCAAGCTCGCTAAGAACAGGGTTCAAACCAATCACTCCGACTCAAATACCTACTGTAGTTAAAAGACCATTTAAAAATATTCATGGTGATATCGTCACGGACTTCACACTGACAGAGTTCAAAGAGATCCGAATCAGCGGGATTGCCTTTGAAGTGGACCTAGCCACCGATGATTACAAGCAGAAGATTCACTCCCATTCAAAAATGCTGCTGAATCATATTGATGAAAACATAAATGGTTCTTGTTTTGTCATTTATTCAAACTGTCAACCCAATTCAACCCGGTTCAAAGTGCTGTTCGGAATCCCAAGTGACATTCAAATTCATAAACCCTTTTATTTCACGGTTGATGTACCGACTATTTTTTGTGCGAGGTTCAACTATTTTGGTGACCTGCTTGATATTGGAGAAGTGCTCAAAACAGACTATGCAAGATTCTTAAAGATTTCCAAGCAAGAGTCCGATCAATCGGATATTGAACTTATCCAAGTTTTTAATGACGTCCACAATCTGGATTCAGCCTACCATATCTATGCACCCATCAAGAAACTTCCTGACGATCTGGACATTTAATGTTGCACATCTCTAATTCGATGTTCACTTACGTTCCGACCAAATAATATATCCGATCCATATCAGAGCAACGCCCATCGGTATCGCCAATGCCCGATCAAACGGATGGGGAATGATTGCAGCGGCAAAGGTCACTACAGCAGCGAAGGCCAGCAGAATTGCTGCTGGGCGGGGGAAGACTCTGGCACGTAATGCGGCGATGCCTAGCAGCAGACCTCCTAGCATATACAATACGCCCGCGAGCGGTGCTAATATTGGGAAGATCCCCAGATGAACCTCGCTGATTGTTTCTCCAAAGAGCCCAACCATTCCTACCACAAACTTATCAGCATCACTTGTCAACAACGGCAAAACGAATGCCTCGATGAAACTAAAGATTAATGAGATTAACCAGAACAGATTGAACAAAAGGAAACCGATCAGGCCAAGCCACCCCACTTCTTTCGCTTGGCGTACATAGAATCCCGTAATTCCGATCAGGTTAAAGAACGACATAGCCATAGTCAGGCATGCCACCACTGCCCAAGAGTTTGTGTGCACAGAAGAGATGTCATCTGTCGGGTGGATAAACTGAATGACGATATATAGAATCCCCGCTATTATTGCCATGAATCCTGACCACCGGTTGAGAACATGTGCCGTTATTATTGATTTACTTACCTCTGTATTGAGCTCTATATTCACGATGATTCCTCCACTTCTAGATATTAATCACATGATCGCCACATCTTTCTCGACATGACAGGTTTTCGACTCTAACCATCCAACGAGGATATTTTGAAATTTCTTTGCTACAGCCCCTTCCTTAATCTGTTTGTCGAATATAACTTAACAAATATAGCCTCCCCTTACTTTTCAGATCTTGCTGTAATTAGTGAAGAAATCGTAAGGAACCTTATAACGAAAAAAAGCACCTCTCTCGAGGTGCAAACGAATCTACAATATATTTCCCCCATTCAATCAATTGGACCGTAACCATATCAACCATTCGCAGTTACTTGTTCTATTCTCTCCCTCAACCTATCACTGTTCTGCCAGATTCGATCGAAATGTAGGCAAGCTGGCCGCTCTCCCCATCTCGCTAAGCAGCTTCTCCAAACTAGCTCGCTGAAAGGACGCCAGGTATACGGCCAACAGTTCATCCGTCTCTTCTTCGGATACATCGAGTTCAAATACGATCAGCACATCGTCCTTTCCATAGATTTTCCATACATTCAGCTCTGACCCTTCTTCTAGCTCATGCTCTCGCTCCAAATGCATACTGCTGCAGTAATCGGACAAGCCCCACATGCTCTCATCAAAAATGGCCCAATACGGCAGCCGATCCTCAACTCCTAATTGAACGAGTGCCTTGCCAGCGAGAAAGCGTTGAAGCGATCGATTTTCCAGCTGCCAGTCGGGTAAGTTCCACGCGCAGAGATAGACCGGGGGATCTTTCTGCTCCAAATCCTGAATGCGGATCCCGCAATAGATCACGGACTCCTCCACTTGATAGAAGACCAGGAACGCCTTGTCTGTCGTGAAAAAAGTATCATCAGGAATGAACACGTCCTGCAACAGGAGCGGTTCATATTGGTTATTACACCCTTGGGTGATATATGGGGAACGTCCCAAAATCTTATAATATTCCCGCAGCGTCGTCGGCAACGGAAAGCCAAGGCTTTGTTCTTTAGCCTGAATGTCCGCTTCCGAAATGCCGTGGGTCTCTTTATGATGCTCTCCCAATATAAGGAGAAGTCTTTCTATATTCGCTTCCATTAATTGAGTGAACCTCCTCGTGATGCGTCTGGGTATCATCTACTTCTCTAAATATACTTCAGATTTGAGGATGTGCCCAGGAATAGAACGTCATTTCGGGCCTATTATAAATAGGTACCGAGCCCCGCTTTAGTAGCTCAAGCCCTTCCCACTTTCATAGCGTGAATACATTCGAAATTCCTGGTTGACGAAAATAAAATCGAGAAGTATAATCAAATCCATATTAAACTTATAGGAATTATTAATCATTAAGATGCCGACCATTCAAATGGAGGTCACAGCCTCAGCAGGATATTCTGCTGGCGTTGTGGCCTTTTATTTTTGATCATCCTATTTTTGAAAGCTAGGTGAAGTTGAAGTGATGAGAAAGTTCCTTTCCAATCCATTGATCGGAAAATGTTTGCCTTGGATTCTCCCCATCTTACTAATCGTTGTGTGGGCCATATTATCCAATCTTGACGTGATATCGAGGAAAATCCTCCCCCTGCCTCAAGACGTTTTATTTTCTTTCAGAGATTTGCTGTTTTCAGGGAAGTTAATCGAACACATCTCCATCAGCTTTCAAAGAGCGTTCATTGGTTTCTTAATCGGCGGGGGGATCGGTCTTGTACTGGGCTTTATCAACGGCTTATCGTCCATCGCTGAAAAATTGTTGGATACCACGATTCAAATGGTACGCAATGTTCCTCATCTGGCGATGATTCCACTAGTCGTTCTTTGGTTTGGCATTGGCGAGGAGTCGAAAATATTTTTGGTCGCGATCGGCGTGTTATTCCCGGTCTACATCAATACCCTGCACGGCATCCGCTCCGTGGACAACGGGTTGATCGAAATGGGGAACGTATACGGGCTGCGCTCCGCTTCACTCTTTTGGAGAGTCGTTCTGCCTGGCGCACTGCCTTCCATTCTAGTCGGACTACGCTACGCTTTAGGCATCATGTGGTTGACCCTAATCGTATCCGAAACGATCGCTACGAATTCGGGCATCGGCTTTCTGGCCATGAACGCAAGAGAATACATGCAAACCGATATCATTCTGCTTACCATTTTGCTTTATGCCTTATTTGGAAAGCTGGCCGATTCCATCGCGAAGCTCTTAGAGAAGCGGTTCTTACAATGGAACCCGAACTATCAAAAGTAAGCTCTGAAAGGATGTGTCGACCTTGAATTCCTCTACCTATGGTGTACATCTTCGTACAACAAGATTACAGAAAAGCTTCGGCGAACAACCTGTACTTCAAGGCATTGAGCTGGACGTGAAGCCAGGAGAGTTCATTGCCATCATCGGGCGAAGCGGCTGCGGGAAAAGCACGCTATTGCGCGTGATCGCCGGATTGGAAACATCCACGTCGGGAGACATATGGATCAATGACCATCCGGTTCAGCAAGTACATCCCGAAACTCGCATGATGTTTCAAGATGCGAGGCTGCTGCCTTGGAATAAGGTCATCGATAATGTAGCGATCGGACTTCGAAAAGAAGACCGTCATAAAGCCGAAGCCGCTTTAGAGCAGGTTGGACTGAGTGCACGGGCCAATGAATGGCCATCGGTACTGTCCGGCGGCCAGAAACAACGAGTCGCCTTAGCAAGAGCGCTCGCCAGCCAGCCAAAATTATTGCTGCTCGATGAACCTTTAGGAGCGCTCGATGCATTGACCCGCATTGAAATGCAGCAATTAATCGAATCGCTGTGGCAGCAGCAGCAATTCACGACCGTCTTGATTACGCACGATGTCGAAGAGGCTGTCGTTTTGGCCGACCGTGTGGTGCTCATTGAAGAAGGCCGTATCGCGATGGATCGAGCCGTCCCTTTCCCGCGCCCCCGTCAACGGGGAAATGCCGAAGTGGCAGCATTCATCGATCACATCCTGAAACGGGTCATGGGCATAACCGAAACGGCAAGCCGACATGAAGCAGAAGACCTCCCCTATCCCTTAAAGAAAGGGTCATAGGTTTCTAACACGATCCCGCTTGGGAGGGGATTGCCAAAACACCATTTCTTGAAGGAGGTGGATCACAAGCGAGCGTATGACCGGATGTGAAACCGAAAAAAGAAAGGAGCCCTGAAGCATGCCTACCATCGATAACCCGCAAGAAATCGTTAAGGAAATCAGGATTACACGCTGCCCGGTTCCGACAGCAGCCAGTTTGGCCCTTGACCTCGGACTTCTTCAACAGGAGCTTGAAAAGTCCGGATGTACGACGGCAGAACTAACGAGAAACGCCAATCACGCTTTGCCTCATGCGCATTTTAATCACACCTTGCCTTTCCTGGTGCGAGAAGGAGGGAACATTCCGGCTTTATGGGCGCGCTCCACCGGGAGCGATACGCGGCTGATCGGACTAAGCTGGGTCGATGAATATCAAGCCATCCTTACCCTCCCTGACTCGGATATTCAGGAGCCTGGCGATTTGCGTGGAAAACGAATCGGGATTCCTCGTCATCGTTATTTAGAGATTGATTTTCGAGCGGCCCAAGCGCTTCGCGGTTTCCATAATGCGCTCTCGCTGGCGAATCTTACGCTGGTTGATGTCAACATCGTTCATCTTGAGGCGGTTCCTGAAGGAAGAAGGGATTCATGGAATACCGAAATCGAGGCGCTGCAGCGGCGTGAAATCGATGCCGTTTTTGTCAAAGGAGCTACCGGGCTTGAGGCCGCTCGTACGGCCGCCCTAAAGGAAATGATCGAGCTCGGGTTCCATCCGGATCCGCTGGTGCGAGTCAACAATGGCGTGCCCCGAACCGTGACGGTCGATACGGCACTGACGGAGCAGGAACATGTTGTAGAACAGATTCTCACTTCTCTGCTTCGCGCCGCGGATTGGTCCAAAGATCATCCCGATGATTTCATTCGGGTCGTTACGAAGGAAACCGGCGCTTCATCCGAATATGTAGCATCCGCTTATCGCAATATTTCGCTTCGACCGGCACTACGCGAAGACTATTTAACAGCGCTTGATGCCCAGAGCAGGTTCCTGTTCGAGCATGGTTTCCTCCCGAATCCCGTAAACGTATGGGACTGGATTCTTCCAGAACCGTTAGCCGCGGCTGAATATAACATTGCCAAAGGAGTGTCCCTCACATGACTCAAAGTAAAGCAGACGTAACCATCGGCGTTCATCCCAATAATCATTCGTTATTCGTATTGCGCCGCTTAGGCTTTTTAGAAGAGATTCTTAAAGACCATAACGCATCCGTTGCCTGGGTCGACTACAACGATGGAGCGAAGACGCCACTGCGTATTGCTTCCGGAGAGATCGACTTTGGAGGTACAGGGTCTACGCCGCCGTTAACCGCGCAGGCTTCGGATATCGATATTGTGTACGTTGCGGTATCTAATCCTCGTACAGCTAGCGGAGCATTGGTCGTTCGCAAAGCAACGCCGGTGCAATCCGTTGCAGATTTGAAAGGGTTGCGCATTGCGCTTTCCGAAGGGTCATGGCATACGAGTTTTCTGGCAACCGCGCTAGATAAAGAAGGCCTTCTTTATGATGATGTCGCCCGAGTTGATATAGGCAATGATGGGGCGAATGCATTGCTGGCCGGAAAAGTGGAGGCTTGGGTCGGCAACGATCCGCAGCTGACGGAGCTGCATAACGAAGGACTCATTCGTACGCTGGTGCCGCTTGAATCCCATATCTCTCATCGTTCCGTATGGTTTGCCAGCCGAGATTTTGCGACGAATCGGCCGCAATTGCTCAAGGCCGTTATCGAAGCTCTGCAGCAGGCCGATGGTTGGATTCAGGAGAATACGCGCGAAGCGGCAGAGCTGTTTGCCCGGGACCTGCCCCATTGGCCTTCCGTGGATTCATGGGAAGCCGCGCTTCAGCGGAGACCTTGGGGGCTGCAGCCGATTACCGAAGAATTTATAACTGAACAGCAGCGGGTTGCCGATCTGTTAGCACGACAGCATATTTTGCCCAAAGAAATAGTCGTTTCAGAGGCGGTTTTACCTGTCCCCGTAGAAATTGGAGGAGAATAGCATGGCTGTACACAAAGAGAACGTTGAAGTGTATTGGTATTTAACGGCACCGGATGGCCGCAGTCCTTGGTCAACGGAGGGGGCGCGCAAAATCGATTTGCCTTACCTAAGGCAGATTGCCTCGGCTGTCGACCAATTGGGGTTTACCGGCGCATTGCTGGCAACGGGCCCGCATGATACGTGGGTGCTTGGATCATCCCTCATTTCCAGCACGAACAACATGCGCTTTCTGATCGCTGTGCATCCGCCGTTGATCTCGCCCGTGCTCGCTGCGAAAATGGCGCAAACCTTCGATGATTTTTCCGGAGGACGCGTATTATTAAACATCGTGAACGGAAACACGGCGCAAATGCGTGCCTATGGATCAACGCTTGGGCATGATGAGCGTTATGCCTACACGGATGAATGGATTCAGGTGTGGAAACAAGCGGTGGCCGGGGAAAACCTGGATTACCATGGCAAATATATTACCGCCGAAGGCAAAGCCTTACAGCTCTCCTCCACGCAGAAACCAACGCCGCCCCTGTGGTTCGGCGGATCGTCGCAAGCGGCTCATGTCACGGCAGCCAAGCATATCGATACGTATCTGAGCTGGGGCGAAACGCCTCCGCAAGTCGCCGAGAAGATTCAAGATCTTCAAGCTTTAGCTGCAGAGCAAGGGCGTACGATGCGGTATGGCATCCGGCTGTATCTGATCGTTCGCGATACGGACGAAGAAGCTTGGCAAGAAGCGGATCGGCTGCTCAAGACGATGGATCCGCAAACCGTGGAAAATATGCAGACGATTCTTCGAAATAGCGATTCGGTGGGGCAGCAGCGCATGCTTCGCAATCACAACGGTCAGATCCCGAAAGACGCGCGGGAGCTCGAGATTTATCCGGATTTGTGGGCCGGGATGAGTCTGGTACGACCAGGTCCGGGCACAACGATCGTAGGCAGTCCGGCAACAGTTCTGGCACGCATAAGAGAGTATCAGGATGCGGGCATTTCAACGTTTATTTTCTCCGGTGTTCCATTGCTTGAAGAAGCTTACCGTGTAGGAGAATACATCCTGCCCCATCTACGCGTGAACCGTCAGGCCGCAACCATACAGAAGCAAGAAGAACAGGAGAAGGTTTTCACTTGGGCTCATCAAATCCACTAAATGATCCGGCAAAAAGGGAAGTGTCCTATGCGAAAAATAAGCTTACATTTACTTTTAGCAATTCTGTTAGTGACGTTAGCGGCTTGTGGTAAGGCCGGTCAAGCGAAACAAGCCAATGCTGAGGATGAGGCCGTACCCATTCGTCTTGGCATACTGCGCAGTGCCCAGCCATTAAGTTTATCCGAGGAAGGCGGGCCTCTGTATAAAAGGCTGGAAGCAGCCGGGGCGAGCATTGAAAAAACCGGCGGTTTCGCCGCCATGTCGCCGGCGATCGAGGCGTTAAACGCCGGTTCGATCGACATCACGATCGGCTCGATTACGGCAGCCATCAGCGCACTCGTCGGAGGCTCCTCGGAGTTCACCATTTTTACGAAACAGCAAGGCGATTTTCATAATCAAGGGATTGTGGCCAAGCCGGAAGCGGGCATTAAGGGCCCTTCCGACCTTCGGGGTAAAAGAATCGCTGTTAACCGCGGCGGCACGGGCGAATACCTACTATATAAAGCGCTGGAGAAAGGCGGACTCGATGCAAGCGAAGTCGAGATTGTCTATCTTCCGCCAACGGAAGCGGGACCTGCCTTTGAAAGCGGGCAAGTCGACGCTTGGGCGACATGGGGTTCGTTTACGGCCGTGGCGCTCGTCGACTTCGGGGCAGAGCTGGTCATTTCCGCAGGCGACATCGAATCCGAGAACGATACGGTGTATATTGTGCGAAACGGCTTCCTGAAGGAGCATCCTGAGCTCGTCCATGAAGTGTTCGAAGGCTTGAATGAAGAGTCCGCGCTTCTATCTGACGACGTCGATCACACCGTCCAATTAATTCAGGACATCCAAGGCGTCTCCGAACCCGTCGCGCGTCAGCAGCTGGAAGGCTCTTTATACCCGTTTGACCCGATTGATGACACCGTCCGCCAACGTTGGCAAGCGGTGGCCGATTATATGTTTGAGAAAGGGATTATTCCGAATGAAGTGGATGTCCTATCCAATACGGTGGATGTGAGGACGTTGAAGTGAGACCGCTTGAGGAAGCTTAGTGGAGCGGAGGATCAGACATTGTTCGGTAAAAATTCCAGTATGCAACCATTTGAGGACACTAGGTCTGTTTAGGACTTGGTGTCCTTTTTTTCATGTTCAATCATACCAATCGGGCGGTCCATGCAGAAAGTGGTGATGGATCTGTTAAGTTCTGGATTGGGCTTTCGGTTAAAGATACTTTATCACGCAGGCCATTAAAGTATCTTTGATCCGTCCTCACCTTCACCCGTCCCTAAGTATCGTCCTAGCTTGCATTATGCCATGAATTCCATTAACTTATTTTTGATAGCTTCATTAATTAACATGACCATACATGCCGTTCTAAGGAGGATTGGGAAAGGCTTGATTCGCAAAAAGAACCGATATGTCATAGCCATCTTCATGGCCTTCGCTGCCCTTTTGACCGGCTGCAGCACGTCCGTCAAACAAACCGTCCCGCAGAACACGGACCCTAAATCGATGTTAAGCGTAATCTATGATTTGGAAGGGATTAAATCCGCTAGTTCAGTGAAGACAGAACCTTTGACAGAAATCTCGGAGATCGAAGACAATATCAGCATCCGCTACCAATACGTTTTCTTGGTGAAAGATGCCGTCAATCATAATAATCAAGCCGTTCCGGATCGGCTGTATGTTGTGTCTGCGGTCGAGAATACGAGGAAGGATCGGGAAATCAGCATCCAGTACATCGACGGCTCCATCAATGGGGAAATAGTTAAGAACAATCCGCGGCATCTTCCCATTACCGTGAAGATATGCCAAGATGATTCCAAATCTCTTTGCGAGGCTGAGGATTCGAAGACTTATCAAGCGAATGCGATTGTTTTTTCGTTGGACCAATTCCCCCCATTTCGGTCGCACGGCAATGTCGTTGATTTTAGCGTTAAGTATGCATTAGGTAAGAGTAAAAAAGAGCTTCGAGAGCAATTTCTAAGTGATTCGGGGTTGCAGGAAACTGACAAGGCGATCGTTTCCCTGAAGCTGCCGGACACATTGGTGAAATAACAAGAAACGTTATCGTTAACAGTTGGCAGAACATCAATCCATGCAGCAAAGAGAGAGAACAATCAAAGCTGCGAAATACCGCGGCTTTTCGATATGTATGAGGAATATTCCGTCCGGTGGAGTAGAACGACCTATTTTATTGATTCTGTCATTCCTTACACCTCTGAGTTTCATCAGAAGTGTTGGTCACTCTTAACTGTTAAAATAGTCACTTACGATTTTATCTAGTTTTTCATTTCCCTTTTCATTTTCAGATAAATATTCGATAAAAAAATTATTAACATAATCATTTTTAAATTCACTCAAATACAAAAATGCTGTTTCTATATTTTGATTAAACATACGTTTATTCATTTCCTTATGTGATAATCTAATAACCTCTTCAATAAAGTTACTATCCTTTTTTTCTAACAATAACTCAAGTATAGTATCTAGTTCATCTTGATTGTCTCCCTTTATTATTTCACATATTTCTTCTCTGCTCATTTCTAGTTTGTATATATCTTTCTTTGCACTCCGAAAATCATCTACTGAAGTACCTGCTTCATCATATAGCATTGACCAAAACTTGTCATAGCTAATAAATTTATGAGTAAACCTATACTTATTTTCTGATATTTCTTTTTCTAAATAATTAGGATTTTTATCTGAACTGATTTCAAAATACTTAGCATCATACGGAATTACACTTCCGTAATCATCTTGAATTTTAAACATAATATACAGTCTTTCATAAGCATCTGCTATGAACTCACCTTCATAAACTGTATATATTTTATTTATGGTTAAATTAGGATTTTTGCTATTTTCTATACACTTTACTCGCATTATCTCACCTCATTTTCGTAGGAATGAAATTTCATCTAGATCTATAATCCAAATCAAGCAAGCTCATCTCAGGCAACGGGGCCTCATCACTATAGAAGCTTGAGAGAACAAACATAGCAATTTATGATCATGCACATATATACCTTCTAAATGTATTTTATAGGGAAAAACCGTTCCAACAAATCCGATACGGAGGAGCGGCTTATATAATAATGTACGGTTAGTGAATCAACATATCGACCCTACTCAAAACCTCATCCAAGGTCTCCTTTGGAACTCTGCAAATAAACTTGACTTGGCGAGATTGCCAATCAAGGCTCTTGATTTGATCAGACAGGATAACCCCTTCAATCGGTAAATCCTGTGGAATAATCACCTCGAATGGGTAACCTTTAGCCTTGGAAGTAGCAGGACAGAACAAGGCTAAGCCGACTTTTCCATTATATTGCGCAGGTGAGAGGACAAGGGCTGGGCGTTTTCCCGACTGCTCATGGCCAGATTGGGGATTAAACTGAAGCCATACCAAGTCGCCGCGATCAGGAATGTAATTTTCTATTACCATGACTCACGTCCTTGCGGATCACCCGTTTGAACCTCGGAATGGATATTATCAGGCGTTATTTTCGAAAGTAGATCTTCCAGTTTATTGGTCCGTGGCTTGATGACGAGATGGCCATCTTCAACGTCAAGATCGATTTCTGAGCCTTCCTCAAGTCCTACCTCCATGGCCAGTGTCTTGGGGATACGAATGCCTAAACTGTTACCCCATTTTTGAACTTGTGACATACCATCACCCCACACTAATGTTTATACAAAGTATAAACATATTCTGGGATGGAGTCAAATTATTGACCTTTTCGGCGAGTTTTAGTAATCCATGATCGATTAGACTTGCTTTACTTCACAACCACCCGCTGATTTCCATCTTCATAAGCGTAACCAAGCTCAATAGCTCTATGTCCCCGATTTAATCGATTTCTCCAGAGCACTGCCGGATCTATCGTATCCGCGCTTTTCCACTTGTTTCATTAACTCATCATAAGGAAGACTAATTTGAGAAGGTAATGCCCTTGCCTGTAAAATACGTTTTGTAAGTAAGCCGGCCAATAGGCCTTCTTCTTGAATGAATTTCGGATCTGTCCCAAAATGTTCTCCGTCGATTCTGGAGAAGTGGATTCAAACAAGGTATAGAGCGCAAATTTATGAATGTATTTTTGAAAGAAAATCTTGAAGCATATTTTTCACTGGTAAGCTCGAAGTTTCCGATAAAATGTTATTAACACGTTGTATTATTATGGGATTATCTAATATCATTTTCTTACTATCATGATTTGTAAAACTTCTTAGTGTGTCAATGCATCTCTCGAACAACTCAACATCATTAGTGCTCAGCAATGCTATTAAAATGTTAAGTTCATACATATTACACTCATTATCTAAACAATATGCTAATTTTCTTTGCCATTCTACTGGTTTACTTAGGACTTGATTAGATAGTTCATCCCAATCACTTGGACTAAACTCTGCAAGGATCTCGTTTGCAATGACACAGCCATCATCGTACCAAGAATCTACTGTTGTATCCGCAGATAATAGGTCATCTAGTTCTTTGTACATATACATTGCCTCCACTTAATGTTGAATTAAAAACCTGCTGGGCGAGATGCAGTTACCGTTCCTGTTGGATAGCCACTGGTCACATTTTCTCCAGCTTTAATTACATCAACTTCAACATCATTAACAATAGCTCTATGCCAAGTTGCCCCATCTCTTAACCTGGTTGAAATAGCTGGTGCATTACCAACATTAGTTATGCTAATTAGAATTTGTTCTTGAGTCCAAGACTCTGGAAAGAGTGTACTTGTATTAATTTTAGAAAGATTTCCATCTAGGAATTGTGTGGTAAACCTTACTTTTCTCGTACCATCAGGGTTAATAAAGATCTCTTCAACTGCATAATTTGGATTACGGTTAGTGATTTCAGGAGAATGCCCACCAATTAAGTCATTCTTATTTGGGTTTTTGCTTTGTCCCTCCAATATCTTATCTTTCATTTCTGGACTAATAACAATCGGAAGTCAACGAACAAGGAACCGAAAGACAAAAAACAGGTCAATCATCATGGTATCTAACCATAATCGACCTGTTCAATGTAAAGGAATAGCGTTATTAAGGATATAAAATTCAAGAATTTTAGTGCGTACAACAAATTAAAGAAATCATCATACGGGTATTACTTGGGCTATACGTGTTATAGGTTGAATGATGGGTACATCGTGACTGGGTAGCCCCACTGAATGAATTATTTATCCTTCTCTAACACATATGTCTTTGACTTCTTAATCTCTATAATTTGCTTGTGTGTCATGACATCAATATCTCCTGCTGGTTTACCAGTAGATATATTATCTAGTTTTAAGCAGCCTCAAGAGTTGCTTTCATTTGATCACGAACACTTTTGTATACTGTTTGAAGTGCAGGTTTAGATTGAGGAACATACTGGTCACTAATAGCGTCAAACTCTCTATGAGCAGGGTTATTGGAGAACTTCACACGGGTTTGTCAGCCGATTCTGCCAACTATTGCATCTGCCGCCGCATCAGGTTTATTTACAACCTCCAGATTTCTTGAATAGCTACCAGCATTACCCGTCCCCTCATCCCCCGACTTCTTACTGCCAATTCTCATATTTAGGATTTTTATAGCACCAATCAGGATCATAAGGTAACGGTTTTAATCTTTGCATGTCTTCCCAACTGTAGGCCCAATCATAATCTGCTACCCAAAAGTAATCGTCCGGGTTAATCTTAAGGTATTCATAGATAAAACGATAAATAACCTTCTCTGCTCCGTAAACCTCTTCAATAGTCCCTATCCGAAATAATTCGCGGTCTGAATTCAAACCAAGATCATCATAGTCACTGAAAGATATACTCGGATTCTCTCTAGCCTTTACATACAAAATAAATTGGTAGTTATTCTCTCCGCTATTATAGGAATGGTCAAGTATATTCAATGTTGTAGATGAGAATCGTCCCTCTTCGTAATTTTTATAATTTTCAAATATAAGTTTAGCTTCCGAATGAAAGGTTGCTACAATTGTATCCGCCAAGAACTTTTCCGGCGTATATTTTTCACGATCTGTCAAAATAAAAGCAGTGGTTCCCATTCTATCTTAGTGCCTCCTTTAAATCTTCCAATGAATTAACAATGGTTACACCTTGTGACTTTATATCTTCTAGCATCTTAGTATGCTCAGATCTTAAGTTAACTAACGGCTTATCAATATATAGAATTATATTTTTGTTCTCAGGATTGAAAAAATCCGGATGGTTTTGCTTAGTCATCTTCAAAAATTGCTCTGTGTGGCTTGGCAGGTTTTTACGATCTTTTTATTAAAGTTATATACCTAATCTGTTTTTTATTTTTTCTAGTGAGGTATTAATCTTATTTTTATCTTCTGGGTGCTCGTCAAGATGTTTTACACTAAATATAATTAAATAGTTATAAAATTCATCATACTCAGTTACTGCCATTACATTTTCGTCGGAAGCTGGGGGCTCTCCTATAAAGCACACTTTCTTATCCCCAATGTAATACTCCTCTTCTGGCTCATGATAAGATGAACATTGTACCTCTAGTGGACCCGATCCATAGCCATGCCTCCCAATATCCCCAAAATACTCCAAAGCCCTTGGGAAATCAATAACCCAGAAATAAGATTCCACTAGTTTGTCAATTTCGTCTTTTTCTGTAAGTATCCTATACAGTTCTTTTTCTCCTTTAGTTAATAATAATTAAAGCACTTCAAGTATTCTTTGGGTTTGTTCAGTCCTCAAGTTCTGCTTTTAAATTTCCTTTTATTCTTAGACTTGCCCCAATTTCCACACTAACCTTTTCTTCAAATTCCACTAAGACGTTTCTTCCCAGACCTTGAATATCACAAATGAGTGTGTAATCATCTTCTTTTTCCATTATTGTAGCTACAGCGATAATATGTGAGGATTCGCTTATAGGCTGTAGCAACTCTTCAGTAAGTCCTTGTTGTTTAGTAATAATTGAATACTCATTTACCCAATCAATCCCAATCTTTAAGGTTATACTTTGGTTTACATGAAGGAGTTGAGACTGATCTCCCTTTTCCAAGTACTCGTCGTGTTGGATTAGGTGACACCAAAGTTTTTTTTGTATACTAGTTAAGCTTAGATAAATAAGTCGTTCATAACCATCTGCGATTGTTTTTTCAATGATACCTTCAAGTTTCATAGCCTACTCCTTATTTCAACTTGCCAAATGATTTTGGATCACTTGGCATAATTGACTGAAATTTCTCATCTTTAACAATAACCACGACACCCTTTTTAGGATTTTCTGCTCCGTCTAAATAGTATATCTTTTTCCCGTTAACCTCTCTGAGCGGCCCCGATCTTTGGACCCTCCCAAAGTCAACCTCTTCGTCAATTGATTGTAACTATTCCACCCTATTTCAAATAACTGGAGAGGGAGCCAGAGTCCTTTTTAAAGACAGCTGGCTCAGTCGGAAGTACCTATTGGACATACAAAAAAAGCTCATTCCTACATAGGGTCCAAGTGGGAATGAGCCTTTGAGAGTTTATCAACTGTTTGTTAATTGTCTAATTTTTATATCTGTAAGATTCCATTTGTCTCTTATGTCTATCCGTTACTTTCAAGGCTCTTAACTTCTACCATCTGTTGTTCAATCCAATTCATAACCATTTCTGCCTCTTCTGTATTCATCACTTTTTTCTCTTTTTTATATTTATAATTTTCATAAGCCCATAATAATATGATTTTCACAAATTCAACTGTTTCTAACTTACAAATTGGTTCCACTTCATCTTCATCTTCATCATAAAAAATATCTTCAATTGTTGTATACTCCCTATCTGATGTAACAAAAGTCACATTGCCTCCGCGCTCATAACAAGGTAATTTGCCTGTTAATACATCAAGATAGTTTTTGATATCAACCTTCAAATCTTCATATCTTAGAAGTATATCAGATCCTAGAGGATCACTTATCATATTGGCAAACTCAAGTGATTTCTCTTCACTAAAGTCCAACACTACTATATTAAATCTGTCAATCCATTTCAATTTATATTTGTATTTAATCACAGTTCATATCTCCCTCATTTAATACAATGGATAGGCTGAAATGATCTTATCATTTCTTAAAACAAACTCTATTTCCATTCCCTGACTTGTTATCCCTCTATAAACGTTATTTTTTACAACTTCTTTATTAGTAAATGCTTCATTTATAGCATCTACTACCTGTTGAGGTGACCATTCTTTAGGAAAAAATGTTGATTTAACTTTTTTTAGCACTCCGCTAACTTCTATACTGGCCTGATAGACACCCAACTCATTAGGCGGGTCAACATTCCCGACAATTTTACCGTTACTATTTGGCATCCCTTCATAATGATAACCATTGGCCCTTCCACTTTTGAGTACTTCGCCATCAAAAATATGGTTTAATCCATTTTCTTTAGTCCCTATTTTAAAGTTTTCTGTGTTCTGTAGCCCACCGAGCCATTTTCCTTTATCTACTGCAGCAGGTCTGCCACCATCATCGCCACGCTCGCCGCCGCTACCATTTCCGCCTCCAAGATCATCATGCTTATTATTCAGCGGGCCTCTACCCCTAACTCCAGCGCGGTTGAGAATAGCGCCTCCAAGGATCATAGCCGACTGTTGACCCAAGTAATTGGACCAGCCGCCTGCTGAATCGACTTCTTTCATTGTGTCTGCCACGATTTTTTCACGATATTCGTTACTAAAAACCATTCGGCCGGCCCATGCCGCTGTGTCCCAAATATCCTCGACCGTCCCGATGGTTGCATTATAGAGCATGTCTTTCCCGGTTCCAAGCGGATCTTCGTACAAGGATATCGCCGTATCCTTTAAAGAGTTCCCTAACTGGGCGGCCCCGATCTTTACGCCCTCCCATAGTTCCCCTGCTTCTTGCTTCACGGTGTCCCATGCCTTCCCGGCTTCCTGCTGCACCGAATTCCAAGCTTCCTCCGCATCCTCTACGGCACTATAGCCTGCGGGTCCCCTCATAATAGGGAATGTTCCCAGCACATGCCCAGCAACTTGGATCGGTTGTACCCGCTCATCTGCTGCCTTAAATCGTTGGGCAATCCCTCTCAGCTCCAGACTTGTCCGCTGGATATGCTCCGTGGTCAGTGTCATCTCCCGATGCGCCTGCTGAAATTCCGCGTAAAAACGGGATCTCGTCGTACCTTCCCAGGCAGACTCCAACATATGAATGTTCTGGCTCAGCATGTGTATCATTGCTTCCAGCTGTTCATGCGCCCTGGAGCATTGCGCTGCAACGTGCAGCAACATCTCCGGTGTGACCAAAATTCTACTCATAACAACCTCTCCATCTTGCTTCCGGGATTGAACCCGATCTCCGATCATATTTAACTTAAATATTTCACTTCACTAGAATTATATGGAAAAGGTTCTCGAGGCCTTGCTATGTTACTTTAAAACTAGGATCTTTTTCTCAGTTAGATATGGGACTTTATTACGAGCGGGATTATCAGTAATATGACCATTATTATAAGTGTTGGAGGATGAAGGGAGTCACGGAATATTACATACTGTAAAAAAGGAGGGGATAGATGGATTCATTTATCTTTGATTATTCAAGAGTTCTCCTGACAAAAAGGATACAGACTGCATAAATATCAACGAATCCGCATTCATTCCTGAGACCTCAGGGAGCATTCGCAGCATATTTTCTAGTAAAATGTCTGACATAGGCTGCCTTTCCTCCTTTCATTTCAAGTTGCTGTAACCCTTGCTATTCAGCATGTCACCTGCTTCTGTGAGATTGTTTGAGATCAGCCGTTTGTTGACAAGAGAGGTCCAAATTATGAGCATGGGGGTGATTTTCGTTCCCGAATTACTTGCATGAGGTACTGTATTTGAAATAAGCACTATGCGCATGAGGTTTATGTATTTGTGACCAAAAAACTTGCATGAGCTACTGGTATTCAAATACGATCTATTTCTTCATCTGCTGATTCAGTTGCTTTTTAGCGCACGAGTTTCGAATTTAGCGCGCGTTCTATTGTTTAAGGAAGAGGGTAATATAGGGCAAAAAAACCTTGACTGAGTGACGAGCACTCGATCAAGGTTATACTAATTACTCTACGGTTACATTATCACTTCTAAATGTCATTATTTTTATATCTCCTTCACCTTCAAAGACGATTTTTATGTCTTTCGACGTTGAAGAAGAATCCACATTCGTACAACTGATCTCCAAGATTGAATCGGAATCTACCGTATCATTTGTTGAATCTAAATGATAACATTGTACATTTTCAAAAGTAACCTTAATTAATTTCATTTCATCTTCCTCGGGGCTGTAATTTTTTTGTCTCCAATTACAGAGATCGATATCGAGAACCAGTTTCTCGCCGTTAATACTAATATTTTCTAATAGGCTGTCATGCAGATCGTATTCTTCAATAAAAGTAGCTATTTTCATACTTACTCACCGTCCTTTATTACAATATGAGAAGCTTTCGAACCTTTCCCCACAGGATTTCCGTCAATATCAAAATAATAATCGACTTTTTTATCGGTATAATTCGGATTGTGGATATGGTAATGGTCTACCGCTTCAAATCCTGTTCCACCTTTCTTTCCTGGATCATAACTGATTTTTACACCTGTTTCAGGATTATAATATTCCCGAGACATGGTATTCTGGGCTTTCCTTGAATCAGTTACATCCTGCCAGCCTTCGTTGAGTAATTGATCTGGTGTCTTTGTTCTTATGTCGTTGATCATGTTGCCCATGGCTTTTCCAGAACCCTCATCCCCCGACTTCTTACCGTCACCATCACCGCCACGATCGCCACTATCATCACGGCCACCGCTACTGCTTCCATTACCGCTACCATTACCGCCACCAAGATCATCATGCTTATTATTCAGCGGGCCTCTCCCCCTAATTCCAGCACGGTTGAGAATAGCGCCTCCAAGGATCATAGCCGACTGTTGACCCAAGTAATTGGACCAGCCGCCTGCTGAATCGACTTCTTTCATTGTGTCTGCCACGATTTTTTCACGATATTCGTTACTAAAAACCATTCGGCCAGCCCATACAGCTGTGCCCCAAATATCCTCGACCGTCCCGATGGTTGCATTATAGAGCATCTCTTTCCCGGTTCCAAGCGGATCTTCGTACAAGGATATCGCCGTATCCTTTAACGAGTTCCCTAACTGGGCGGCCCCGATCTTTACGCCCTCCCATAGTTCCCCTGCTTCTTGCTTCACGGTGTCCCATGCCTTTCCGGCTTCCTGCTGCACCGAATTCCAGGCTTCCTCCGCTTTTCTCCCGGCATCCTCTACGGCACTATAGCCTGCGGGTCCCCTCATCATAGGGAATGCTCCCAGCACATGCCCAGCAACTTGGATCGGTTGTACCCGCTCATCTACTGACTTAAATCGTTGGGCAATCCCTCTCAGCTCCAGACTTGTACGCTGGATATGCTCCGTGGTCAGTGTCATCTCCCGATGCGCCTGCTGAAAATCCGCATAAAAACGGGATCTCGTCGTACCTTCCCAGCCAGACTCCAGCATATGGATGTTCTGGTTCAGCATGTGTTTCATCGCTTCCAGCTGTTCATGCGCCCTAGAGCATTGCGCTGCAACGTGCAGCAACATCTCCGGTGTGACCAAAATTCTACTCATAACAACCTCTCCATCTTGCTTCCGGGATTGAACCCGATCTCCGATCATAGCTAACTTAAATATTTTACTTCACTTGAATTATATGGAAAAGGCTCTCAAGGCCTTGCTATGTCACTTAAAACTAGGATCTTTTTCTCAGTTAGATACGGGACTTTATTAGGAGCGAGGTTTTCAGTAATATGACCATTATTATAGGCGGATGAAGGGGGTTACGGAACATGACATACCGTAAAAAAGGGGGGAATTAGATGGGTTAATTTATCTTTGATTATTCTCAGCCTGCTTGCTTGCACTGAATATGTTTAGAAAAGAATTATTTGTACTTGTCCTTAGGTCCTATATTTTAAAACGGAGTGGTATGATTGGTAAGGCAATTCTAGCAGGCTGGATATTTGGAGAAGGAGCTCATCCGTTCTCTTGATCAGGTTCATTAGATGTGTAGGCTTCATTTTACTGATCAAAGAGCTCTCCTGTGACAAAAAGGATAAAGATTGTATAAATATCAACGACTCGGCATTCATCCCGGAGCCTTCGGGGAACATCCGTAGCATATCTTCTAGTAAAATGTCTGACGTAGGCTGTCTTCCCTCCTCCTTTATATATAGGGCATTTAACATGGATTTTAACGCCCTGTTGCATAATAATAAACTGACGCAAAGCAGATTTCTATCCAAGAAATGCATGGATAATTTCATGTATTCTTGTGAGCAGTTGACATGAAGAACAATCATATCCTGGTAAAAGCGTCCTGCTTCTTTCTTATGTTGGAAGGATGAGAGATGTGCATTTAGATTGGCATTACTGGTTACCATTGATTTCATATTCCCTTCACTCCCATTTACGAAGAATATAATCTAGTAATCCAAATCACCGTTTCCATTATCTGTATTATATCACTCTAATTGTTTTGTAGGCAATAGCCTACAGAAATTCCCTTATAGAACCACATAAGATTAGTTTAACTATCAAATAAGGGGTTATCGAACGTGGCTAATAGTGAGAAATCCATAGAATTGCTTGCCTTCGGCAGAGCTCTACGAAACCTTCGGAAAGAGAAGAAACTTACCCAAGATGAGCTAAGCCTCTATTCCCGTGTAGACCGGTCCTATATCAGTGAGCTGGAGAACGGCGAAAAAGCGCCCTCTCTGCTAACGATTACCGCATTAGCAAGGGCGCTTCATGTTAAGCCTTCGGCTCTAATTGAGGATTATGAGAGGGAGATGAAACTAGATACCTAGGAGGGCCCCCCCTCGGACTTTTTCAACTAAAGATTAGAAAAGTATTTTCTGAATCTCCTTCATCAAATATGTATAAGACATCGCTCTTGGATAGTAAGCGTTAGGGTGATGATAACGAATAAAGACCGTTTGGATATCGGCCCACATGATGTACTCCAGGCCGCCGGAAGTCTGCTTAAGCTCAAATATACGGGGGCCAGATCTTTTCAATAGTTCATGGACACCTTGGAATATAACATCGCCGCAGCATAGAACCAGGTCGGGATTGACGACCCTGATTTGTTGTAGAAGAAGCTCGCCAGTCTCCTGTATATGGCGCTCGACATCTGTATGATTGGCCTTGGCGCCACCTGCAATCTTCTTTACATTTGCAAAATAGACTTTCCGAAGAAACTCGTCCGCTTCTTCCTTGATGTCTAGATAACGCTGCTCAACTTCGCTATAATCTGGGAATCCATTCAGGATCCCATACGTCCAACAGGAGTACTGGCCAGGTACTGCTTTCTTTTAGATACCCCTTCTCTCTTACGAACTGCTGCAGGTCCCACCCGGCGTCCGAAGAATTAACCTCTTTCAGCAGTACCATCAGTTTAAGCGTTGCTCCTGACCATGCTTCCTCGTCCACATACCCATCCGGAATGAAAATCCCCTCGGTGCACGCATCGTGCATTCTCCATTGCCTAAATAGTTCATCAAGTTGGTTGTTTATATTCATCGTTTTAGAACTTCCTTTGATAGATATTTAATCTATTACTCCTCATCTAACTGAAAATGCTTTGTCAGACGTTCGATCGTGAATTGGTTTCTCAATTTACATGCGGAATTTTGGTTCGCGAACATTCCTTTTTCCCAGATAGCTTCATGCTTCGGAAGCGTCTTAATCCAATCCACGCGCACCACGTACTCGCAGAGATCAGGATCATCGACATCCTTATCCATGCTGACCTGTAAGTCAGCCTCGAGCAGTGGTTTATTCTCCCCTTCGACCAGCATTTGAAAATCCTTAATAGGCACCACTTCATCGGCAACAATACCTACACCGACATAACCTACCTTAGGAATACACGCAAAGATCCGAGCACCCGGCTTAAGGAGATTCAGTGTATTGCTGTACCACCTTCCTTGTCCAGCCGAAATGAAGCCGTATCGTCTGCAATCCTCCCAGTTCCGATGAATTCCGTCTCCCAACGAAACGTAATAGTCTTTTCCGTTCCAAGGAGCCTTTCCTGTCTTTTTGGACGTCACGCTGGAAGCTTTCGCTTCTACTTGGTTGGGATCAATAAGCCAGTTCCTAGCTAAATACTCGTTGTCTCCATCTTTGAAATAATGGAAGAAGAGAGCATTAACAGGTACACCGAAGGTCGTCAAATAATTAATAATGCGTTCAGTGGACGGATCCAGCTCAGCTGATACGATAATTAATTCATGCAACTCATTTAAGGCATCAGGAAAATCAGTCTTGAAATGATCTACAAACTCTGGCTCCAGCTGCTTTCCTGGATTTTTATCACTATAAATACGAATGATATCCGTGTAATCTAGCTGTTGAACCCAGGAGGCATAATCCAGCGTTTGCGCAACAACTTCACGAGGCGTCTTGTTACGCTTAAGCTCAATCACAACCAAATTACCCTCGGCATTCATCGCTAAGATGTCAATGAATTTACCGAACGCCGTACTGATCTGCCTACCGATAAGCATCAAGGAAGGATTAATAATGCTAATATCATCGGCGATGACATCCTCGAGCTTACGCTCGGTTTCTATACTTGAAAAATGGATCTTCTCCACCTTTTCATTGATTTTCCACACTCCTAGTTCGATGGGCATATGAGCTGGCTCCTTTTCCTATCAGTATTAAATGATTACATCACTTAGGAACGTTGGCGGTAAAAGGTTAATAAAATACTTTCCAAATACTATCGATTAAATATAATAGATAATATTGCCCATCCCTATTGGATAATAATACCTACATGTTATCAGAAAGGACAAAATCAAGAAATGAAAAAACTAGCAATTTTAATCGCATTTATCTTTATCCTTACAGTGACATCTGCCTGTGGGAACACTACACCTGAGCAATCAAATACATCCCAAGCATTACAAAGCAACAAAGAACAACCTCAGGGACAAGAGAACAAAGAGAATGATAGCTTAAACATTCCACCTGACAACGAGAAAACTACAACTACTTCACACAATAGTCAACAAGAAGCTAAACCGGGAAATGTTGAGACACAGCCAGATCATGCAGCCCTAGATATTCCGACGTCCGACTCATTAATTCGTTCTCCTGAAGAAAAGAACTTATCTCAAGTAGAGTGGAAGCCTGGTGCGCCTGATGTAACTTTGCCTATACGATTTGGTACAACAGAGGCTGAATTAGTTTTAGGACTAGATCACCCTAACGGGACCAAGGCTGTGATGATCTTCCCTTTTACTTCCGTGGGTTGGCAACTTGACCTGTATGGTATGGATACGGAAGTATTCGACGAATACGGGGAATTACAGGAGGGTTATAAAATACAAGCTGCTCTCCATGATTTTGATCAAGATGGCATTAGCGAATTAATCGTCACAGCTGGCAACTCAATAATTGACTTAAGCATTTGGGTATATTCCTTTACGACCGTTGGGGACTTGCAGAAAATCAATCCAATCAAGCAGGAATTATCAATTACTGGTCAATCGTACATAGTGCTTGATGGTGATGAAATCATTGCCCCTTATGGATCTCAAGGATTATTCGATTATTATAAATATGTGGATAAAGTGTTTATGCAACCAGTTTACTAAGTTCATTGTCTACTATTATGTTTAACCTCCTACATAAAACATTGCCGCTCTCCACTTCCATTAGTGATACAGCGGCAATTTTTATTGACTAATTCTTAATCTTTCTGGCACTCCCTGCCTTCTCTACATGATCATCCCGAATCTTCGGGTCAGTGATATTCGCCTTATTCAATGATTGATAGATCTTCTGAATATCCGACTCTGTTAGAACGGGTTCCGTCTTCTCGGCTTGAATCCGGTTCATTTTACGCTGGATATATTCGGACAGTTCAACGTCGTACACGATCAGCTCGTCCGATTGAATTTTTCTTAGCTCAGGGTCAACACTAAATCGGCAACGCATCGTGAAAGAAACGAGTGATATATATCGACTCTCTTGGTAGTCGGGGAGTAAGCTTTTAATTGCTTGAATATGACCGTAATTCTGCATAAACGGGTTGTACATTTTAAACCGGTTGCTCACTGTCCAAGACTTATTGTCTCTAGTCCCCTTAATCTCTCCGTTGTAGTTCTTTGTCTCGATTACAAATATTCCTTGTGGGGTAATGACCACGTGGTCGATCTGCGAATACCCGGTACGAGACTTCGGATTTGCCACCATTAAATCACTTACGTATTTACACCCTTTAGGGAGCTGATCTAGCTGAATGTTAATCTTATGCTCTCCCAGCTCTCCGATTCGGGTTGGCTGAACTTTAGACTTAGGTTTGCTGCTGGATGTTTTGGTTTTACTGGGTTGGGTAGGCTTCTTATCCGAAGTATCTGACTTGAACATCGACATTAATTTCTTTAGCATATTGGAGCTCCGTTCTTATATGATGTAGAGAATAAGGGTCTTCAAGCGATTTGCACTAGCGTGGTCGATTTATTTTACAATTTCAAACTCCTCTTAATCGTTTTCACAACATCAATCGACGATCCTCGTCAACATATACATCCATTCGCCAGAAATCGGTGAAACCCTTCTATAGAACCATTGCAGATTATTCTTTAACTTCACCACCATTGCTAATGACCTATTACTAATACGACTGACAACCAAATCTTTATTGGTTTAATCCTCTTTATGTGTATCGGGATCGCAGCTTTCATCAGATTTTTGCTCCTCTTCCCTATACTTCTCCTTCATTTCATCATAAAACTCTGTTATTTTATCACTCGTTAAACCTAACTTCTCAATGACTTGTTTAATCTCCAAATTCATTGCACGGTTTCTTGGTTTCATGGGATTCCTCCATCACTAATGCCTCATTTATCCATAGTTTAAAGAATAGTGGTGACAAAGGATTGCCAGCAAACGTAAGTTCGGAACCCAAATCGGCATAAAAAAAGACTGCTCATTGAGCAGCCTTTGATTAGCCTTATGCTACATAGAGAGTAGCTTGGTTAATTACTTCACACCACCCGCTGGTTTTCATCTTCATAAGCGAAGCCAAGCTCAACAGCTCTTTGAATCCCCGATTTAATCGACTTCTCCAGAGCACTGCCGTAGCGCCTTAACGACTTGTTTCGTTAGCTCATCATATGGAAGACTAATTTGAGAAGACAGAATGGATTTCACGGCAACCGCTACCTCTTCCGGTGGTAAATCCTCGGCCATTCGCCGCTGAGCGTCATCTGTGGCTACCCTGTAAATGCCATACTCGGATGGTTTTATTCCCTCTGGCCATAAGAAAGTCATTCCGTTCACTTCCGTATGTTCAGGTTGCACCTTCATCAACAACTCTGTAAACCTCTGATCCAATCGTGCCCCAAGTCTAGTAATGCCCCATGCCTGTAAAATGCGTTTTGAAAGCAAGTTCCGGCTAATAGGTCCTTCTTCTTGAATGATCTTGCAACGCCGGTTCCCCTTCCTCCGTTTCCTGACAGCTCCGAGAAAAGAAGCTCGTACTGTTTCGGATCACCCACGATAACAGACTTTTGCCCCCTTGCAACATGAAAACACGAGAAAATAAAAGATGATTCGTAAAAGACGAATCATCTTGGAAGTTAGTAGATTTATTAATATCTAATTAAGGCAGACATTATTCAGTTTGGCACCTTAAATCTCTATGATTTTGTTACCATTGAGCATGTTGGACAGCTGCTCCATATTTGCGAATGGGCTGCTACTGACAATTTTGCTCAAGCCCTGCATTCCTATAGAAATGAGTTCTTTATCTCCGGAGTCGAGCCCTTTATCGATTAGATCAAACGATTTATTTATGGCGGTTCTTCGCTCATCAAAGATTTGGTCGAAGACTTTATGATACAAATCATACTTGTTTTGAATCTCTAGCAGAACAGATTCTTTCATAGCTTCTATTCTAGCAAGTTCTACCCTAGTAGATTGGGACTGATTATAGGCATCCGTTAATTGATTAAAGAAAGAGAAAACGTCTGCAGCTGGTATAATGTCTGTAACTTGATTAATCTTTTCGACTAGTTGATAATTCGGATCCTTTTTTTGGAATATTTTTTTTAACATCTTTATCCTCCAATTTATTCATCGATCACTGGTGTATCTATTAACAGGGAAAAGTCTGTTGCAAGTCCACCAATATAGGCTATTAATTTCAGGTCAGATTCTGAGTAGTAATCTTGACGAAATAGTTTGTTTCTTACCCATCTGATTAGCTCTGACCATTTTCCATATTTGTTTAGTTCCTTATGGGTACGGATCAACTCCTGTTCGAATACGTCGCGGGCTTTATCGATAGAGACGATTAGTTCATGTGATCTTTCTTCCAAAACTTTCAGCTTTAGGAGATTAGCTTCGATCTGATCAATATAATTCAGAACTTTCTTCATTTCTTGTTCAATTGCGGCTATTTTTTTGCCAGCCTGAATATGGCTGAATACACCTAATAATGCAAGTGCCGGTACAGCAACAATTCCTCCTAAAACAGCTGTACCAGCTGCTATCCCTCCACCGCCTGCTGCGATTGCTCCACCGCCAAACCATGCCAACGTAGCATTTGTAGCTGCAACGCCGGATAAACCTGCGATTGCTGCACCTGTTGAAGCAGTGCCAACAGTCGATACTAATGCCCAAGCCCCTAACGCGGTGCCTACACCAGCTGATATACTCTTTGTAGCTGATAGCGCTACCTGACCAGCGCTAATTGTTTGATCAACACGAGCGAAGTCTACGGTTTCGAAATTGTTTCCTACTTTACGATAAATAATATCTCGATCTTTGCTTTTTAAATTTTTGGAGATGGTGTTTATTTTTTGTAGGCTTTTTAAAGCATATACTTTCGTTTCAATAACATCTTCAAGAACTTTATTTACTTCCCCACGTTTAGCTTCCATCTCCTGGTAGACCTTCTCGTATCGGGCTTTAAGGTCCTCAAAATCATCCATCTTCCTCTCTATCCGCCCGGCAGCCCCAAAAGTAACTATGTTTTTGAAAACTCCCACTTACAAGTCCTCCTATGTACAAGGTAAGTTTTAACAATTCACTATTCGATAATACCAGAAGACTAGTCCAAAGTAACCATTTTGATTTGATTCGCAAGATATTAAGACTATTATTTGCTATCTATACAAAACTCAGCAGTATATAAGTAGTAATATTAGACTACTACTAACACTGCTGAGTTATAATATAAAAGATAGTTTATACGATCCCCGTTAACTATTTATAATTCCCCTCACCAACTTACCCAACTTCTGCTCAAGCTTAATCAAGTCCGTTTCTAATAAATCAATCTCTACCATATATAAATTAACGAGCCTCTCGCCAGCATTAATTTTGAACTGATTTAAGTAATCTGCATCCCATTCATTTCGAATAAACTTCGGATAAAACAGAACCAGTTCGTTAGAATTGAACTTCATCGAATACACTAACATCTGGTATAAATCTGCTTCCGCCGGTTTGACTTGATTGTTATATATAGGATTTTTATATTTCGCATCTCCTACAAGAAGTATCTCATCACGGTTAGCAGCAGAACATAACAGATAATCCGGTTTAACAAGAAACTGTCTATGCTCTTGATCCAAGTATGCCTGCTTCTGGTACTGAATATCGATGAGATGCTTCGATAATCCGTTATCCAATAGTCGATATACGAAGGTTTCGAACAATCTGTTGAGAGGCACTAGAAACGTAAATACCTGATCGTCTCCTCCATATAACCCTGGCAGAGCATTGGAATAAAACAATTTTGCTAAATTAAATACCGGCCGATATACTTTGTTCATTCGATTAAACTTTACACGATTAAACATCTCGGAAGTAAGTTTAATTCGACTGACATCTTCCAGGTACATAAGAGCTTGCGCCAGCTTCTTTTTATTGTCGGCACTTTTTGTTTTTTGTCCGATGATTAACATCACGGTTTTAAAAATTTGATTGAGTAAGGTGTCCTCTGTAAACTCTTGATACGCAACTATATGGGCATGCCGGAGGCCATAATTTTGCCGTAGAGATGGTTGAAACAATATTTTCCCCTTAATAAATTGCAAATTATCTTCTTTGTCCTCATATGAGCGATGAACGTGTCTTTCATATAATTTAAGAAACTGTTCCAGGAATAGATGAATAAACAATTCCAATATATCGTAGTCCAAACGCTGCATGAGTTGTGGGCTTGGGAGTTCACGGACGGATAGAAAACCGGAATAATGAAGTAGTCGCATCAGCAATTGAGCCGAAAACTCAACTTCTTGGTCGGGAGTACCGTATGCCGATGAATCATGAAATATTTTAGGCAGTACCTGAAGATGAAGCCTGGGAGTGGATATAAATCCTACATAGTGCTTGAGCAACAGCCTACCATCCGCATGCAGCGTAAAATTCTGCTTTCCCCATATGCTCTCGAGTGACATCAGATCCTTGCGCTCTTCAGATGTAAAAGCGCATTGTTGTGTTCGATCTTCATATAGGGTGATCATACCTTTACTCATCATTTGCCTTCCCTTTATAGATGTCCATCAACGCACGCTCAAACTCGGAAATTCGCTGCCCCTCTCTATGTTGGTTCAGAAAGATCATGCTGCCGTATTGATCGTAGAATTGAGACCCGACAATTTTCTTAACAGCTGCCGCATCGTTATAAAAGTATTCGCTTATCAACGGAAGCACCTTGTAATACCAAGTATGGTACAAATCGCTGATGGATAGGACATCCATAAAATAAGCCTGGCCAATCCGATGATCACGGTCCAGATGATTCAGAATTCTTTCATTTAAAGTTCTTAATAGTTTCTCTAAATCGACCACATCATTAACCATTGCTGATAGGTTAAGATTCGGATCCGTAAAGACGCTATAATCGGGTTCGATCTCAACAAATGCAAAGCGTCTTCTAAGTGCTGTATCTAGCGCAGTTATAGAGCGATCTGCCGTATTCATGGTTCCGATCAAATAGAGATTCCTCGGAAGTGTAAAAGGTTTCTGCGAATAAGGCAGGGTCACACTCAGCGTCTGCCTCTTATCTTTCTCAATTAATGTAATGAGCTCTCCGAATATTTTAGAGATATTGCCGCGGTTAATTTCATCGATAATTAAATAGTAAGGCTTGGGATCATCAGCTTGCTGAGCAGCTGCAGCATCAGTTGCATGATCCGCCTGGATCATCTGTTGAATATCACTCATATTGAGCCGAGTTAGTTCATAAATCGTCTTTAATGTCAGACGTGTTCGCCCATTAGCGTCATAGATATCATACGGCTGCTCAAACTCTTTCAACCATGCTACCTCACGGATATGCGGAAAAGATTCATTACTGAGATATTTATATCCACTGCGAATTACACCGACATCTCTGATTGTTGTTGGACTATCGTAAATGAGTACAATATCGCCTTCATTCATCTCATTAACGATACTATCAAGGGTGCTTGCATCATTTCCGGGAGCTTGAGCATCGGGTTCCCTCTCACTCTGGAGGATGTCATAAATATCCTCATAATTTTTACCCGTCAAGTTATGGTTACTTAACCAACCTACAGCTATCCAATTGTTCTGCTTACACCGCTCATAAGTTTGATCATCGCTTCGTTTTCCAAGGGAGACTTTCCAAATTCGGGAGCTGTCCTTGGTGTTAGACAGAAGATCTGATTTCAATTCAGATTTTAAGGTTTGTGTAAAAGCTGCTGTTGCCATGCCTTTTAAAACTCCATTTTCAATACCATATTGCAGCGATCCTCCGCTCTCTGAGGCTTCATCCGTATTAAATCTTGGACGAATCCCTTCAATAAATTCTTCGTAGGAGTAGGATTGGTGGAATGTAACAAACTTAACTCGTCCTTCCCTCTCCACCTGTTCAAATGGGACTGTCTGATTGCTGTACCTGTTCTCAAACGCCTCGATAATCTTCTTCGTGGCATAGGTTTTACCAGTACCTGGGGGTCCGTATAATACCAAGTTTGGATTAAACTCCAGTAGTTCTGCATATCTTTTATAACTCTCTTGTATTTCGACTACATCTTCATCCATATCTTGAATGTAAGATTCCGAATTGGTTTGACTGATGGAGCTGTTGTTATCTTTGCTTCTCGGTGTTCTTCTGCGACCGACTAGGATATTATCATACAGCTGGACAGGATTCGACACAGCATACCAACCCTGCTTATTCAATTCATGAAGAACAGTCGAAATGTATCTAGCTTTCTTAGGCGCTTCATTATTGGCGTATTGCAGCAGTTCTTTCAGGGTATATCTTTCTGTCGGTAGATTCCTACTTTCATATAATTTCATTAGCGGCTCATACGGCTCTGTGGAATTTCCGTTTCGCCTGATAACACTTAAGATACGGGTATCCTGAAGATTATCAATTACGACAATAATTTGCTGACTCTCGTTTGGAAGAGACTGATTTTGTAAAGCTACGTAAAAGTTTTGTTTCTGCTTAAAATCAATCTTAAGAGAATCAAAGGATTGATCCCCTTCAAGCGTAATTTCAAAGAAACCGCATCCCTTAGTGGACTTCACCGCTTTATTAAGCAGATTAATATCCAAAGAGAATGCTGGGTTTCGAATAAATTGAGCTACAGGGATTGGGGTACTGAAGGGAGTAACTTCGTCAAATTCAACAACTCCTGAGTCATTCTTGTTAATACGATTGGGTTTATTTGTATAGCCCTTTACTATCCAGAGACCAATCACCTTACCCTCAAAGATCGGGTAAACAAGATCTCCCGATTCAATCCCCCCATACCAAGTATCACCTTTGGGGCCCGCCGCATAAAATTTCTCCGTAATTTGTTCAGGTTTATCTACGCCAAACTTTCCAAAATACAATTTTGCCACGTACCTTCACTCCTTAGCTTAAAAAAGTGTGTTTATCAAGTGAAACAATACCTTAGGAGTTATCCCAGAACGGCATGGTATATATTCCTTACTAATAATACCCTAACCCCCAGACCGAATATTGTTATCGAATTATAAGTTCGCATAGCCAGCTACTTTGCAACTCTCTTCAACCACACGATTCCTGAAATCAATGCATATCCACCAACTATCAGAATAAATGATCTAGCCCCTACATTCTCTATAACTACGGCTACAGCAAACATGATAATAGCAGAACTTAAACGAAGTGAACCTTCCTTTCCATATTTCAAATGAATCCCCCTTAAGACAGATTTTCTGTTTTTCAGGTTACAGAAGAGTTGCCTCCTACTTTGTTTTTCTGCTACCTTCTTCTTTTAATGTTCAAAACGATGCTTAATACACATATCGCAATAGTTAAAAAACAAATATCAAAGATAAAGTTGATAAATCCATAGTGAATAACATTGTCATGCATGTAATTAACATAAATATGTAAAAAGTATTGAATTTAATCATTGCTTCCTCCTTAGTAAGGGGTTAATCATTTTTATAAATAATATATAGTAGGAAAGTAGCAACAGAGTGTCAGCGAATGTTTGTTCTGGAACGAAAGATACCGATTATTTAAAAGTATTGATCTTTCAAAAAGAAAACGGCCATGGCAAATTAACCATGGCCGTTAAATGACATAACTCTTTAAGAACTTTTAATTTAAATGAGAATGTATTTATCCCCGTCTTTTCTTAGACGTCCAACCTCATTTTCAATATCCGTCAATGTGTTATAAAGCAGCTGTCCATCCTGAGAATATCTTAGTTCGGCTAATCTACGATGTAAATCTCTCGCCGGGGCTTGACCATCAAATTCTTTATCTAGAATATAAGCTACAAAGTCACTTTCACGTTGAATTACGGAGTCTTCAATCGAAATAATGATGGAATCATAAGAACCTATTAAGCCAACCTTTTTGCCTTTCTTCAACACATCAATAATGAGGTCTTCCGTCCACTCCACATCATTTTCTAGAGTAGGCAAACCATCAGCAATTAAGATCTGCTCCGCTAATATATACGGTTGCCCTTTGATATCGGCCTCTTGAAGCTTATGGAACACCATATTGATCAGCTGCTGTTCTTTTGCATCATCCCAACCTAAATTATCGCGATGAATATACTCTCCGTACTGCCCCCGTGTGTAATAGAATATATTTTTCGAATTAAATAATACACCATCTAAGGTTTCCTGCCGAGCGCCCAACTCGTCGGTCAACCATTGCCACACCTGCTCCCGGGGAACCTCTAATCCCTGTTCCAATATATATTGTTCGGTTAAATTTTGCATGCTCACGTCCTCAATTTCTTGCCCAGCTCGAACGACAAACGGATATCGGATAAACTTAGTTTCCGTATCCGTATAAGCTTGCATTAAATCATATAGAAGGGAATCCGACTGGATATCAAGGGACTTGCAGTATTCTTTCATTTCTTCGAACAATAATTTGATATGGATAATAGGGCGAGATTCTAACAATGTGGAGAGTTTATTGAATAATTTATTGAAATCATCCCGACCCAGAAAATAAAATTCCCGTAGTGCGACAATACCATAATCTACACGAACATAATCCGTATCTGAGGAAAGATTATATTCGATGGTGAATTTCTTCCACCCTCTCCGTTCTACAAATTCCTGCATGATTTCCTCACGGGTAACCGGACGATTCATCTCACGTATATAACTCTTGATCATTTCCGAGTTATTGATCTGGAAACTATCTTTCTCATGCCAAATATGAGGAAATTTGCGTAACTGTAATGTTGAAGAAGCGTGTTTTCTTAACAATGTGTACAGCGCATACTCATTAGGAACATTTGATCGATTCAGAGCTTCCTCAAACTGCGAATACAACCTTCCTACTGAAATGGGACTGCGCACTTCAAGAAGTTTCTCAGCAGCTGCTGCTATCTCTTTAAGTAATTCTATATCGGGTACAACGAAAGAATAATGAATATACGTGCCGCGGCCCCATAAATACGCCGTGTCCGCAAATTCATCTCTGTTGAATATAGATGTAATTTCCCGATCTTTACAAAATGAATCTGGCCAAATAGCATTTGCCTTTTCCATTAATTCATAAGCCTTCTTATAGATTTCAACCCCAGTTGGATAGCTTCTTAGTACCATCTCAACAATGTCGGCTTTACTGCTATTGGCTAACCAATATCCTTGATCGCATCTTCTTAAAAAAGAACTTGAAAGTAAATAAATTAATTCGTTGGGTAGGACGAATCTAGAAGGAATGGACGCCAACTTCTCCTCTAGCATATTGTTTGTAATTAGCGTGCCTTTACATGTTTCCTTTAACAGTCTATGTATTTCTTGCTGGAGATTCTGAATCTCCTCCGTCGTCCTTTCGGTCCACCAGCCGTACGACTCCAGATAGTTAACCCCAGATCGTTCTAATGTTTCGTTAATCATATAATGGATGAAAGATTCCCTAGGTTGTAACGGATATTTAAAGAAACCATTTAAGGGTTCACAAGCTGTTCTAATTGCAGCCTCAATAAGCTTTACATCTTTCTGCAACTTATCTATCTGTTTGATCAAGATCTGTCTAACTCGTTCACGCGTCAACCCAAAATTCTGGCCCATCTCTTCCAAGGTAGCTTTCTTACCCTCTCTAATAGCGTTCCATCGATACCGCATGAGTTCCAGATCTCTCTCACTTCCCCTGGTCTTATCCTTCCCCTGAAGCCACCCTTGCCATGTTAGCCCGATTTGCTCAATTGCATCTTCGATCCTTGCTTCAGGACTCTTTGAGTTCCATTCAAGATTCTCCTTCTCCCGCAATCTATGCTGAGATAACATTTGAACTAGCTGGCCATGGAACTTGTCAACCGCTGTTGCACCAACACCTGGATATTCCAATAGTTGTTCAAGATGACTTGGAAGTTGTCCAATGGTCTCTATCCCTGCGTTAAGTATCACAGACAATAGTTTGTTAACACCCGAAAAAAAGGAACTGTCTATAGCTACCTGATACTCTACCTCAGCAACAGGTGTTTCTTCATTCCGCCAATAAAATTTGCCCTCTATCCTGACTGGTTTTGCACGATCGATTGGCTGCACAACAACTTCTTCACCAAGAGTGAAAAAATCTCCATTCTTCCCTAACTGCTTTAATTGCTCAAAAAATTTAGATAACGCCGTGGACCCCACACCTTTTATTTTGGAAGGTAAAATATTTAGCACTTCCGGCAAATCTTTGACGTATTGAATATTCCAGTCTTGTTGAATTCCATTTAGCAAAGCATTGCATCCATTAAATTGAAGTTCATCTATCCGCAAGGCGCAGATCTGTTCTGATATCCCAATCTGTTCGCCATTTAGTCTAAAGACCTTATGAAGTTGATCCGTGGAATTGGGGAAATCTGTGTGTTCCGAATGCTGCTCTAACTTCCGAATACACTCAACCGTTTCCGCATGACGCCCTCGAAGTAACCACGCCAACGAAGAAACAGGGAGACCGCTAAGTTGATGGGGGGAGATGATCCCAAAACGGCCAAGCAAACGACAAACATCAGGGGTTAGAATATCTGCCAGATTACTTTCATCATGTATTCTCCCTAAATACTCACCGTTTGGATCATGCTGTAATTTGACGAATCTGCCTAGTTTCCCCTCAAATTGAAACCCGAAAAACCACAATTGCACCATGACATCATGAAGAAGTTTGGGTTGTTGTTCATATAGCTCAAGCAACCGTGTTTCATTCCACTCGCCAAACTTGATAATTCCTAGAGACTCAGATATTGCTACCAATCGATCAGAAGCAAACCCTCTTAAATCCTGATCAAACAATCGTTCAGGAATCCTAACCATTTCTTCTTGAGGGGTGTCCTTTTCCTTATCGACTACAATGACGGTTTGCCCTGTCGTGTTTACATTTGTCTTGTCGACTTCTTCTTCAACGGGCGACGTTGATGTAGTCGATGGGGGACTCATTTCTAAAGAGACAGCATCTGTGTCATTCGTCGCACTCTCCCTGGTTTGAGGTACTGTTTCAATGAATATATCCGCTTGGGTCACACACACTTCTTCGATAGGTTGTGGTTGTGAAATAGTAACCCACCGTTGGGCCGACGGATCCTTCCCTAACATGAACCAGGCCGGCTTACGTTTCGTGGACTGACTTCCATTCTTGGCAAAACGGAAATAGATCCCCTGATCGTTCCATGTACCAAGCGCTTCTTTCAACTCCCAGCCGCCAACAACCCATAGAGCTCCACCAAACGGCCGTTTATCGATCACAGTTAAGTTTTTACTGTTAAGCTCATCAGCAATTTCTATTTGATCAGAAGAGGGAGGAGCCATGGTAACGCCCACGGATTGTACTTCATTATCTGACCCCTTTACTGAACGCTCAGGGCTGTTTACGACTTCTGCTGTAGCGGCAGTCCGAGTTTCCGCAATGCGTTGGAGTGCTTCTTCGATCGAGCGGAACTTCTCATCCAAGGTAGGCAGCAACCTAGCTTCCAATTGGTCGGAGATCACTTTTTCTACAAGGCCGGTATCCAGAACTGGAGGCTGTTCAATCTGGTGATTAGTATGCGCCTGCTGAATCGGCATTTGATAGGAAGGCACCTCGGAATCTACAGAGCCGTACAACTCCACGAACCATGCAGATAACTCGAACATGTTTCTGTGTGCGGTTAAAGCCAAGTCAGAGTGAACTTCGCTGCTGCTATGAGCAGCAGCGTTACCGTTCATCCGGAGCCATTCGAATTTATTACGAATCTCTTCTGTTAATAATCCCTCTCGCGCCAACTTATGCAGACGGTCAATTTGTTTAATTGAATAGACCGGTTCCACTTTTTCCTGAGTAGATATGGTCGTAGCCAGTATCTCTCCAAATAATCTCCCCTGCATAAGCGTACCGCGCGGATTCAGCCAAATGCTTCCCTCCGCCTGCTCGGCAAGGGAGGCTAATTCCGGATGTAACTCCCTTAAAAATGCAAAGTTTGATGCTTCCATTGTCATTCCCCTTAATATCGAAACTCTTGCGAAGCCGACAAGCTCATGACTTCTGCCTGCTTGAGAACCATATCAATCGCCAGCTGTTCCAAATCCGGCGGGTACCCGTATTTCTTCAAAAGCCGTTTGACCGTCACCTTCATCTGGGCCCGTACATTCTGCCGCAGCGTCCAGTCTACGGTAATATTATTTTTGATCGACTGCGTCAGTTCATGAGCGATTTGTTTCAGCATCAGGTCACCCATCAATTCCTTAGCCGATTCGTTGGAAGCGAGCGCATCATAGAAAGCCAACTCCTCCGCGATCATCCCCATATCCTCACCGCGTTTGACGGCCTTATTCACTTCTTTGGCCATCTGAATTAGCTCTTCAATAATTTGCGCCGTCTCAATCGTACGGTTGTTGTATTTACGAATCGATTCGTCGAGCATTTCCGAGAACTTGCGGGATTGAACCACACTCACTTTTTCAAAAGACTTCACTTTGCCCTGAAGAAGACGACGCAGCAGCTCGACCGCCAGATTCTTCTGCTTGAGACCGCGAACGCTTTCAAGGAATTCATCGGACAGAATGGCGATGTTCGGCTTTTGCAAACCTGCTGCTTCCAAGATATCAACGACTTCCTCAGAGATAATAGACTTGGAGATCAATTGATTTAATTCAGCATCCAGCTCAGCGGTTGTCTTCTTCCGATTCTCCATAGTAATCAGCTTGATGATCCCGGATTTAACAGCCTTCAAAAAACCAATCTCTACATTGACCGCTTCAGCCTCAGGCGTAGTCGCACACAAGGCATAGGCTCTGGATAGTTCCGTAACCCAATTCGTAAAATTTCGCTTACCTTCTTCACCGAGTCCAAGTACCGCATCTACAGTCTCCACAATAGCCTGCATGCGCTCGGAAGCTTTAGGTGAATTGTATTTACTGTAATCATGTCCATGAAGGAGATCATGTATCAAATCAAGCCGTTCCAGCATGTAATCAATTGCCTGATCCGTATCGATACCGGCGGTTTTGCGGTCATTCTCTGTATACTGCTGCAGCGCAGATTTCAGCATATCGGCAATCCCAATGTAATCGACAATCAGACCACCCGGCTTATCCCGGAAGACCCGGTTGACCCGGGCAATCGCCTGCATCAGATTGTGTCCTTTCATCGGCTTGTCGATGTACATCGTACTCATGGATGGAACATCAAAGCCAGTTAGCCACATATCGCGCACAATGACGATCTGCAGCGGATCGTTCAAGTCCTTCATCCGTTTGGCGAAATACTCGCGTCGCCGCTTCGTGCCGATATATTGCTGCCACTCTTCAGGGTCGCTTGAAGTGCCGGTCATCACGATCTTGATCTTACCCTCGCTGTCATCATCGCTGTGCCAATCTGGGCGGAGTTCAACAATCGCCTTATACAGATCAATGGCAATTCGACGGGACATGACCACGATCATCGCCTTGCCGAACATGCCCTGCTGCCGCTGTTCATAGTGGGCAACCATATCATTCGCAATGGCCTTGATTCGCTTCTCCGAACCGGCGAGTGCCTCCAGCCGAGCCCATTTGGACTTCAAGCGTTCCTTCTGGGTAACCTCCTGATATTCCGTAATCTCTTCATAAGCGCTGTCGATAATCGGACGTTCAGCCTCGGACAAGTTCAGCCGAGCTACGCGGCTTTCATAATAAATTTTGACCGTCGTACCGTCTTCCACTGCCCGGGTCATATCATAGATGTCAATGTAATCGCCAAAAACAGCAGGGGTATTCTTGTCGCTCAATTCCACAGGCGTCCCCGTAAACCCGATGTAAGACGCATTTGGTAGCGCATCGCGCATATATTTGGCATATCCGTACTTCACGTCGGCTTCGCCTGTCTTCTCGTTAGCCACCATCTCCGCCTGGAAACCGTATTGGCTACGATGCGCTTCGTCCGCCATGACGATAACGTTCTTACGTCCGGTCAGTTCCGGATACGTATCTTCGTCATCCTCAGTGCTGAATTTATGAACCGTCGTAAAAATAATGCCTCCAGATTCGACTGCCAGCAGTTCCCGCAAATGCTTGCGGTCTGCTGCCTGCTTCGGTGTCTGCCGCAGCAAATCCTGCGATTTGCTGAAGGTTGTAAATAGCTGCTCATCCAGATCGTTCCGGTCGGTTACTACCACAATCGTCGGATTATCCATGGTGAGGACGAGCTTGCCAGCATAAAACACCATGGACAAGCTCTTTCCCGAACCTTGCGTATGCCAGACTACACCGATTTTCCGATCCCCTTCAGTTTCGGTAGCTCGCTCAGTGCTTGCTATCGCTTTGTTAGTCGCATGAAACTGATGATATCCAGCTAAAATTTTGGTTACTTTCTCACCGTCTGTTTGAAACAGAACAAAATGCTTAAAGATGTCCATGAGTCGCTTTTTCTCAAACATGCCCTTGATTAGGACTTCAAGTTGAGGAACAGAAGTGGGCGCCACATCACTGCCGTCGATCGTCCGCCACATCATAAATCGCTCTGCATCGGCAGTCAGCGTGCCCGCTCGAGCGTTCACTCCATCACTAATAACCATAAACGAGTTGTATGTAAAAAGAGAAGGTATGCTGCTCTTGTAAGTTTGTACCTGGTTGTATGCTTCGCTTATACCTACTTCTTCGTTCGAGGCACTCTTGAGCTCCATCACGACAAGTGGAATGCCGTTCACAAACACCACGACATCAGGACGTTTCTCGCCGTTTTCCACGACTGTAAACTGGTTCACGACGAGAAAATCGTTCTCCTCCACCCGTTCAGGCTCCGTGGCGAACAGCCACACCTTGGCCGTGCGGTTCTCCCCTGCCGGTGTGCGGTATTCCGCGTCAATCCCATCGGTGATCATCCGTTGGAAAGCCCGGTTATTCACTAGCAAGCTGGGGCTTTGCGGCACCTCGACGATGCGGATGGCTTCCTCAATCGCATCTCGCGGCACGCCAGGATTAATTCGGGTCAGGGCATCCCGTAACCGGTCAGCCAAGATGACATCGGTATAGAACATACGCTCCGGATATTCCCCTTCCGGGGAAATCTCCGGCCCGTATGCCTTGTTGTAATTCAATTCTTCAAACCATTCAATCGCCGCTTGCTCCAGGTCGCTCTCTGCATAAGATGTAATGTACACGGCACACCTCCTAAGCTGGTTGATAGGCTGGTAAGTAATTTGTTTATAAGTTATTCAATGCTGGACGTAAGTTCCTGCTCGTCTATTGGAACCCGAATCTCTCCAAACATGAGTTTGGGGAGAAGGGTGTCGCGAATTGCAGATAGATTATTAATTTCATTAATATTAGCCAATATTTTATTTTGAACACTTTCAATCATATGATTAAAGTTTGACGCTAAAAGTACTGGGGGAATAATAGATTTCAAATTTTTAAAAGTATTCACTGTTATCGCGTCGAAGACAGCTCCAGATGCGTTTTGTTTAAGAATATCAACTAGCGATTTGATAAAGAAAAATGCAAAGTTTTGATTATGCCCCTCTTTAGCTATCAATGCGTAACAAGACTGGTTCATTGCCATAGGGCGTCCAGCTAGCATAATCTTTCCTACTGTACCTCTGGCTGTTATAAATATTGTATTAGGCGGATACAGCTTGCTATTACAATTTGCTAATCCCTCATCAGTAATATACTTTTCTGTATTAATCACAAAAAAAGAATTGGTGCTATCTTTAGGAGTGAAAAAAGGTATATCACCGTTCCAGAATTCAGCTTTCCCTGTCTTAGGTGTGCCACCACTAGCTACATCGAAAACCTCGGTAGCAACACCAACCTTCCACCCCTTCGGAATCGCCCCCAACTCACTTTCCTCAAACTCTCCCCCGCTAGACTTGTAAGGTTCACCATTCTGATTTGGAAATTCAAAATCAATAAACCAGCGTTTAAATAGAGCTTGGGCCATTTCTTCGAGGTTTTTGTTGATGGCGTTGTTGAGTTCAATTTTTTCGTCGATTGGACTAAGAATGTCGGAAATTTGGGTCTGCTCGTTTAATGTAGGAAGCTTAACAATTAATTCTTCACCTAGTCTTTTTCTGGATAACTCGGTTTGTCCAGTTGACCCCTCGCCCATAGATTCAATAACATTCTGTTTTGATTTTAAAAAGTAACCAAGGTATATAGGGTTAACGTCACTTGATGGACGAATAATAGTTACGTGAGAATCAACTGTGTAGTTTCCAGTTAAATCATTAACTTGGGCAACCCTCCCAAGAGTTCCCACTCCCGTAGAGTTGACCAGAATATCATATTTTTTTATTAATTTTTCTTCCGGTACTTTCCGTTTAAAAGGATCCGTGTATTTTATATACTCCATGGACACTTTTCCATTTCTAATGCACTTTTGGTTGATTACCGGTATTCCTTCTTCATCCGTATAAGAAGGGGTAATTCCTCGCGAAATCAAACTAGTCAAATTTATTAGTGGCTTCTCATTCCAATCCTTCTCAAAAATCATACCCAATCCCCCCCAACTGCTTCCGAATCTCATCCTCCAATTGACGAGATTTCGCGAACTGCTCAGCCAGTTCACTTGTCAGGCGCATCATTTTATCCTCAAACGGTTCACTGTCTTCTTCCGCATCCTCAATCCCTACATAACGTCCTGGGGTCAAAATATACTCATGCTCCTGCACCTCTGTCAGCTTTTGCAGCCTTGCAGAAGCCTTTTACATCCTCGTATTGCCCGGCTTCTGTCTGCCCGCGCCACGCATGATACGTATCGGCGATTTTCCGCATATCTTCCGTGCTTAATTCCTTATGGGTACGGTCCACCATGTGGCCCATTTTACGAGCGTCGATGAACAAAATTTCGCCGCGGCGGTCGCCCAGACCACGTGGCGCTTTGTTCTTCGCCATAAACCACAGGCATACCGGGATCTGTGTCGAATAGAACAGCTGACCCGGCAACGTAACGATGCAATCGACTAAATCGGCATCTACAAGCCTGCTGCGGATTTCAAGCTCACTGGTTGTGCTCGTAGACATCGAGCCGTTCGCCAAAACAAACCCAGCTACGCCGCTCGGTGCCAGCTTGGAAACGATATGCTCAATCCATGCATAGTTGGCATTGCCTGCCGGCGGAATTCCGTACTGCCAGCGCGCATCTTCCGTCAGTCGCTGACCGCCCCAGTCGCTGATATTAAATGGCGGATTCGCGAGAATGTAATCGGCCTTCAAGTTTTTATGTAGATCGTTATGGAACGTGTCGGCATTATATTCACCGAGATTGCTGTCAATGCCGCGGATTGCTAGGTTCATTTTGCATAGACGCCATGTGGTAGGATTAGACTCCTGTCCATATACAGCGATATCGCCTACTTTCCCCTGATGCTCTTCCACAAACTTCTCACTTTGTACAAACATACCGCCTGAACCACAGCAAGGGTCATAGATCCTTCCTTTATAAGGTTCAATCATTTCAACCAGCAGACGCACTACGCTGGAAGGCGTATAAAACTCGCCCCCGTTCTTGCCCTCTGCACTGGCGAACTTGCTCAGGAAATATTCATACACCCGGCCAAGTACATCTTTGGAACGGCTCTCTTTGTCCCCTACCTTAAAGGAGAAGACATCAATAACTTCCCCAAGACGAGTCTTGTCCAAAGCCGGACGGGCAAAATCCTTCGGCAGGACGCCTTTTAAAGAAGGGTTTTCCTTCTCAATCAGAATCATGGCGTTATCGATAATCTGGCCGATTTCCGGTTTCTTGGCATTCGCCTGAATATGGCTCCAACGTGCTTCCTTCGGTACCCAGAAAATATTGGCCGCAACATATTCGTCGCGATCTTCAGCATCCGCATAAGGCTCTAGCTCGAGCTCCGCGTATTTCTCCTCGAACGCATCCGATACATATTTTAAGAACAACAGGCCAAGCGCTACGTGCTTGTATTCCGCAGAATCCATGCTGCCTCTTAGCTTGTCCGCCATTGTCCACAGCTTCTCTTCGAATCCAATGTTTGCTGTTGCCATGCTGCAATTTCCCCCTTAATTTGTTTCCTCAATATAATGTTGAATAAATCTGTTCCCGCTGCGCTTCCCAGCGCCGGGAAGCCGCTTGAATCGTTTCCGAATACAGCTGTTTCTCTTTCCTATACGCTTCGCTGATCGCTAGCTGCTTCTCTAACGGAAGAAGGGGAATCTCAATCTCTCCGACATCCGCCGGATTCAGGTTCATCACGGTTGTACCGCGCTGAAAACTCTGGATCAGAGCCATACCTACTGGACTTTCCAAAAAAATTTTCGCATACATGCTGTCCACTTGTTCTTGGAAGCGAATCACGATCATATTGGCTGAAGCGATAACCATCGGCGAATAATTTGGAAATACAGCCAGCTTCGTTTGCGTGCCTCTGCACGTCATGACCAAATCTCCAGGAAGGACTTCATATCGTCTTACCTTCCGCTGTTCTTCCTCAATCGTCTCCAATTGCTCGAGCTTAACTTCCCCATCCTCAAGATTGGAAATATTCAGAACCCCAATCGGGCCCGGACGCAGATCCTGTTTCAGGATCGATTTCCCCCTGAAAATATCCGCGACCACTTTCAGCTTGATTTTGGGAATGGCTGCCTGCTGAAAAGCTGCCAACGTATCGCTGTTCTGCTCCAGCAGGAGTTCGATTCGCCAATCATCAAGCTGCTGGAAAGCGGCGGCCTTCAGCTGAACCTCCTGCTCTTCCTCCAACATCGTATCCTTTAACACATAACGGCCAATTCGTATGTTCTCCGGCTGCTGTCCCCTGCAGAACGTCACAAGATACGTTTTTACAGAGGTATACGGTCTAAACAAGCCTTCAGGCAGGGTATAAACAGCCCCGACAGGGATCAGCTCGTTCATTCTTTTACGCCAATCCCCGATTGCTCCCGATTGGAACATCATCCGCGCTGGTAGAATTGCTGTAAGGCTGCCTCCCGGCGTTAGTAATGGAGCCAGATGCTGAAGTGCAGCTCCTTCCGCTTCCCGGACCCCGGCCGCCTCATCATCAAGCTTTAACCCGAAATTGGGCACGGCCAGAATAGCATCATAGGAATCTGGCAGCGGCAACGGTTGATAGATTGACCCCTGCAGAATCTGAATTTGCTCGTTTCCAGCGAAATACGTCTTCAACAGCCGGCCGATAATATAATTTTCTGTCAGGAGGGTTAGCTTTACGTTTGGAGGCGGCATATATCGTGCCAGCCCCTCCATGAACTTTTCGGCCTCCACGATTAACCAACGCTGCTCTTTCAGTCCATCAGCAGTTTTCTTAAAGGCTTGAAAAATACTCGAATGCACCTGTAAGGAAGCAATCACCCGATCCTGCCGAATCGTTTTCAACCCATATTCTGCCAGGTCTAGTTCTTTTCCCGTATGATACAGTCTGTATAACAACTCTCGATCCCCAGGAAAATGTCCCAGCTCGATTGTTCCGATCCTATCCTGCATCCGTTCGAACAGCTTTGTCGGATTATTCTCAAGCTCTGTCCGTTCCAAGGCAGGTACTTGCTCTATGTATTGCTTCATCTTTATAACGCGTATCGCTTCCCGAAGCAGTTGATCACGCGATTTGATGTCATGATTCAGACATATGTTCCAAAAGTCTTCGATCAATGAATCACCTACTTTGTACCTACTGTTTATAGGTAAACTATACCACAACGATATTTAGTATTACAATACTAAAAATAGAAACACCATAGAATGATGTTTCTCTTCTTTACAAAACGTGGAATTATTATTTTTTCTCTACCATGTCTTGAATCACGTATTGTTTTTCTCCAAGCAGTTCCTCCAAGGCAAGATCTACCGTATCTAACGCGAGGATAGAATATACATTAATTGATTGGTGAACTTGAGCGCCCATTCTCCAGACCCGGCCTATGGCCTGGGAGACAAAGGCTGGGCTAAAATCTTTCGAAGTGAATATGAGATTGGAGGCCGATGTCAATGTCAAGCCTTCTCTGCCGGCTGCCGAAACGCAGAAGATCACCTTACATGACTCGTCCTCTTGGAATTTATCCACTTCGAGTTGACGATCCGACACGGTTTTCGATCCCTCAGCGTAAGAGGAAATATCCCCAGTGACGACTGCTGGATTGTACTTCGAAAAATGACTCGCCATCACATAGGTAAATTTCTTGGAACGGGAGAAAACTACCGCCTTCTCACCACGTAGGACGATTTCCTCCAACAGAATCTCAAGTTCAGATAACTTTGAGGAACCCTTTTTACCTTTGTCGCCGCCGACAATTTCTGTGGATTCCGCGATCTGGGACAATCGGGTGTACTTTACGTATTCGGTGGATATATCCTCAAAATCCAGGTTGGCAAACACGTGGTTTTCATCCGCCGCCTCAATCATTTTGTATAACTTCTTTTGCGCGGCTGTAAGCTCCACATATAGATTGTGGCTCGATACAGGCGGCAAGTCATGAAGAACATCTTGTTTCAATCTTCTAAGCATGTTGTTTTGCAACGTTTGTTTCACTTCATTTGTGTTTCTATAGCCGGTTATACGGCCAGATCGGGACATTTCGCAATAACGGGCTAAAAACTGTTCATACGTATAGGGAATGGCTCTTATCCAGCTCAGAATATTGAAACAGTCAACAATATTGTTAATAATCGGAGTTGCCGTTATCGCATACCGTTGCGGTGTATCTATTTGATGAATCCAATAAGCCACTTCCGTTTGGACATTGCGTATTTTATGGGCTTCGTCCAAGTATACAATACTGAACGGGCTCACTAGATGGACATTATAAAACTGCTGAAAATCCTGTCTAAACATTTCATAAGATACAACAGCTAAATCTACCCGTCCTCTTTCCATATCATTGTACATATCGAATCGTTTATTCAAATGGCCCGCCACGACAGCTACTCTAAGGTTGGTGAATTTTTGAGCCTGATTATATACATCGTAGATTAGGGATGCTTTAGTGATATATAGCCCCATCCCAGCCTTGCCATGCTTTATTTTAGCCTCGTGACTGCACAGGATCGGCGGGGTTTTCCCGACACCCTCCTGATCCGCTATTAAGAAGCTGTCTTTTTGAAGCAGCAAATTAAAGGTAATCATCTGATGGAGCCGTAACGGTCTCTTAGGCGTGTACTCCAGCGCTAAGTCAGTAGAAATGTCGGTCGTAGTCATGCCAGTTATCAAGTCGTTCATATCATCACTCTTTATTTGTTTAATAATTGTTGATTGATTTCGGTTAACATGTTTGGCAAAAGATCAATCTGTGTCAGAAACTCCATATAAGTGTTTGTACTCAGTAACACCTTGGATTCTTTCACCCAATCATCCTTATCCTTTCTTTGCAACGACCACTCAACAATGAAATCTGTTCTGCTTAGAAAATCAATGGATAGCTCATTCCTTTTATTTTTTTGATGTTCAAAGGTCCATCCTCTGCCGCCTTTACCGCCTAAATATCCGCCTGATTTGAATAAGGAAAAAACTTCAGCATTCTGTGCTGCGACCATGCTTAATTTTTCGTCTATTCTGGAATTAATGTTACTTCTAATCTTTTCTCTTATCTGATCAAACGGCATTTTGTTGATCTTAATAACCCGGTCATTGTAGTGTGTGTCACTGAGGTCAGTTAAGCTTTCCGGATACTTGTTTGTCGTAATGCAATAAAAATCATCATAAATATCAACGATATCCGCTTTGGATTTGTATTCTTTCGAATTTAAATATGTTATGCCATTATATAAGTCGCAGGCATTGCTATTTTCGCAATGATATTTGAACTCCTTTTGTTCCAATGAAGTAATAAGATAACAATTGAGGTTCGCCATACTCCATCGTAGAAAATCAATCGCACTTGGGCGAAGCCCTTCTTTGAATATGGCATTATCACAATCTATATATAGGGTAATCAAGGAAGGCTGAGGTTCCGTGAAGCTTTGGGATTCACCTTCCACAAGTTTTTTTTCTAAAGCTTCTACCCGGTTCATCAGTAAGCCTAAGGATTGTTTCAGTGAATCTAACTCATGTGATATATCTTTATCCATAGTTGAAATCCCTCACGATCTTAAGATGTGAAAATTTTTATCTGTCTTATTAAATTTCTACATGACTTCGAGAGTATTCTGCAAAAAATAAATTGAGAGAACCACGTATATAAGCCGATATATACAAGATTCATAGTGAATTTTGCAGCCACTCTATAACAAATGGTTGTTCAGATTTTGTACGGTTTAATCAGTATACATGTATCACATGATCTGCCTTCTAAAATAAATTCTTCCTTCTTGTGAGAATGGAAACTCGGCAACTGATCCTGCCTTCGTCTTAACCGTATGCTTCCGAATTTTAGATTCAACCATGTCAAATTGATAGTGCAGTTGCGCAATTTTCAGTTCGGCTTTAATTCGGTCCGACACCGTAACGCAACTTTCGGCAATAACTTCTTGGAGATCAGATTGATTATATCCATGTATGACTTTCCAGCCCCAAACCTTGATTTTACAACCCCTTCAATACCTCTTCCTCAATATTCATCTTTCTGCTCGAGACAATTACAGATGAAGCCATTTCCTGCTTGTCTGTCAGCAGCTGATGAACAATCTCTTCAACCGTTCCCTTTTTCGTCAATCCTTTCGTATCTGCTACTATCGGATAATAGACGTATACTGGCTTATCCTGCCCTATACGGTAGGCTCGATCTGTCGCTTGGTTCTCAACAGCAGGATTCCACCATCGTGTATAGTGAATGACATGATTGGCAGAAGTAATGGTTAGTCCCGTACCAGCGGCTCTAGGAGAAAGAAGCATCACATCAAATCCTGAGGTACTATTAAACCTGTCTACCTGTTCCTGTCTCCGATCCGTCATTCCATTGATAATCATCGGATTTATATCGAAACAATCACGAACCACTGAGCGAAGGATCTCCTGCATTTTGATGTACTCTGTAAAAATAAGAACCTTCTCACCTTTTTCTTGCACTTTACGGATGATGTTTATCGTTTCATGCAGTTTGGGTACTTGGTCATATGGAACGTTTATAAATTGCTCAGCTACTAACCCAGGGTGTGAACTTAGCGCCTTTAGTTTTTGTATAGCCTGCAATCCATCCATAGCCTTATTACGAACTAAAGTAAGAGCCTCTGCATAAAGTTTAGATTGTTCTGGTCCCAATGGTACCTCTGCAATGATCGACTGCTTCGGAGGAAGCTGGTCGCCTAATTCCTCCGATTTTGTACGGCGTTTGTATACCATGGATATACGAGCCAGCAGTTTCTTCTCATCTTCTGAATCACGCGATTCCCCATCTAACTTGTTCACAAACTCTTCTTTAAACTGACTAAGGCTTCCTAGCAACCCTGGCTGTACATAATCCATAATAGACCACAGTTCACTTAATCCGTTCTCTACCGGGGTTCCGGTCATGGCTAACCTGAACTTCGATTTCATAGCCTTGAGTACCTTAGAGGCCGCTGTCGAAGGATTCTTGATAGCCTGCGCTTCATCACAAATAACAGCCTGCCAATCCACCTGTCCAAATATCAACTGGTCCTTCGCTAACGTATGATAAGTGGTAACCGTGATACCAATGCGCTTCAAGTCTTCTGCATCCTTTAATCGCTGCGTACCACGGTGAAGGTATAGGGATTGCAGTAATGAAGGAGCAAATTTCCTTACTTCTTTCTCCCAGTTATCCATAAGCGTCTTTGGCACGACAACTAGCGTCGGCGTTAGGCATCCAATTTCCTGTAAATACGACAAGAAGGAAATAACTTGAATGGTTTTGCCAAGCCCCATATCATCCGCGAGCAGTCCCCCAAGCTTCCGATAATGCAACGATTTCATCCAGACATAACCGTCCGTTTGAAACGGTTTTAGGGTCGCTGTGAAGGAGGCAGGCGGCTGTTCGGTAAATATGCCTAGATCCTGCATCTCCTGCTGAGCCTTCAATATAGGCTGATTGAATTCCAATTGGCTAATATTATCGTAAATCTCTAAGACATAAGGAAGTTTAGTGACATCTACAAGACTACCTTCACCTAACAACTCTCGCTTCACTGTTTCCGAACGACCTACAAATTGTTCAGCATCTTTAGGCAGCCTTAGCCAGAAACCGTTCCATTCAATGAACTCTTCACCATTCTCTTGTGCTTTCGTAATTAACGTCTGCATTTCGGATGCTTCCCAAGTTTGATGAACTTCTCCGTTCTCATCCTGAGCCGCAAATCCAAAATCCAGTTCGAACCAACCTCTCTCTTGTTCCGTTGCGTGAACGAAAGGCTGTGCTCGATATACTCGGATGCCAAGAGACTTCACGCGTTCCCCAAACCGTGATAAATCAAGTCCTTCTATTTCTGGAAGAAACGCCTCAGGATTTTCAATAAACTTTGGAATATCTGAACCTGTAACAGGGGGAAGCTGCTGAATGCGGTTTGCTTCTTCCACTATAGAAGATTTGACTAACACTTTCCGATTGTTATCATCAACTGCATAGCGAGTAGACAAAGCACTCATGTTGCTCAATAAATCTGGAGATATATCGTCTGAAGAGCCATAGTGTGGACTGAGTGTAATAGCCGTTTGATCATAATTCAACTCAATATCCAACTGATCTACAAACAGATACTCCTGATGCCGCAGATAATCGTCCATCGGATAATCATGGCGTATAGCAGTGTTTCGCACTTCAGCAACGTATGCAAAAATCCGTTCCTTATCCATGGCATTAGGAGCTTCATCTATAAGATGCTGAAATCGGTACTGCTCTTCATCCATTAGCAACACTTGTTGATCAGGGAGAACAATCCATGGTCCAATAAACTTCGCTGTTCGTTCTAAGTGCTCCCAGGACTCAAAATTCTTTTCCAACACAAACTTGAAATGCGGAGTTCCTACGGCACTTTCATGACCAAGCCTCATGTTGAGCTTGGTGGGTCGGGGCAGCCCCAATCGTTCCTGTAGCTCCTGCGGAATTTCTTGAAGCTTATCGGTCGTGAGGACAAAGCCTGATTCCTCAGGTTCCAAATAACCTTCGAACCATAAATCCTCCAAAGTTTCAAGCAATTCGGCATTATTCAACTGCCTGAGTTCGGATATCCGAAGGTTTAATGGAAACTGTAGGTACTGACCTTCTCGTATAATGCTATATAAAAGACCATGCGAGACAAACGTTTTTTCAATTTTAATATTTAGATCTGATGAAGAAGCATTCTTACGCCGTTTATTTATAAAACCAAATATTCCTGCCATGTACCTTACCCCTTATTAAAATACTCCGTCTAGGTAATACCTCATGTAATAGTCGAACTTATCCGCCCAATTCCTGCCGTGATGACCTAACTTATCAATATACAGAGGAATACCTTTTCTTGTTCTTTCAGGTACTTTAAGCATTGCTTCTTTATTTGTCCGACTTCGACTGTTTTTAAAGGAATAGGAAGTACTGATCGGATGGATAATTTGGTCAAATCCTTCACGATGATAGAAGTATGCGGCCCCCATCTGACCATATTCGACAACAACAAACTTATCAAAATAAATAAAAGCGATCATCGGATCCTGAATCAATTCAACATCCTGCATATAGTCGATAAATCTCTTCCAATAGTTAAGGCGTTTATTGTCTTGGTCATCTTTAAAAATGATTTGGAGTTTCTTCTGGATTAGCCAACGCTTGACTTCTTCAAGAGCCTCATCACTCAAAAACTCCCAATCGGTTATTCGTTCTCTAGGATCTCTTAGTCGATCTACTGCTTGCTGGATGAGATTAGCGTGAAATTGATTAAACTTCCGTGCTTCCAGATAAATTCTAATAAGAAGCTTATATTCATCCATCGGATATTTATCGAGCAACCTCACGATAAATTCAGTACCATCTCGTTTAATCAATTCATCTGTAGCCAAACCTTGTTCCAGTACATTTTTCATTAGAGTTGCTTCCAGCTTAGATTCTTCCTCTACCTTTAACTTGTCGAAGATATCTTTGGTTTTCATATCCATTGATAACACCATAGAAGTCAATCCCTGCACCATACCACCTTTATGGCAAACGGCATGTTCCATCCGCTCCTGTAATCGGTCATCCAGTAACAGAAACCCAAAACGATCGACATGATAAACTCCGCGTAATAGATCTTGCAACAAAACTTCTTCAAATTGATGTTGAAAGATAGTCCATGCCGTTTTACCTACCTCTATCGAATAACGCGAAGTAAGAATTCGATTAATTTTCAGTACGGTTTCCTGATTCTCATTGGGGAATGGATAGTCATCGTAAATAAGTAATAATACTTCCATTTTCTTTAGGCTTTGTGCCAATTCTTCAATTTTTTCGATTGGCGTAGAACGTATTAATTCGAGAAGCTTAGGCAGGAGCATCTTCCCTCTGCGTTTAATGATATCAACTGCCTTGTTCTTAAATTTACGTTCAACTCGAATTCTTTCATCCATTAACAGTTGAGGTTTAAATGAGAATAGATAAAAGTACTGATTAATTTCCATTTTTTTCACCCAACCCCTGTAGTTGATCCAACAACTGATCATCCTTCAAACGGAACTTAAACTCTACTCTTCGGGATTTATTAGCGTCAATCTTCCCGTCAGCTTTCAAAATCGGTATACTGAACGATCTTCCATTTGCAGTAATGACGAATTTCAAATCGCCCCTATATTTGAAGTTTGGGAAGGTTGGTTGAAAGATCTGCTGCACTACCGAAAGAGCACGATCTTGGGATAATTGTAAATTGTACAGATACCCTCCTGCCGTATCCGTATGTCCTTCTACAATGATTTGAGAGATTTCATTCCTAAATCGATCTGAGAGAAGAATATTAATATACTGAGGAATAAACTCCTCTAGGTATTTCCTACCAGTGGGAGATACTTCACTACTGTTCGATTCAAAAAAGACTCCTCCCGAAAAACGGATTGCTCCTGTCTGTGGGTCTACCTCCATGGCTAGATCTGAATCCTTAAATGCCTTAATCAATTCCTGAATAATCTCTGATTTTACTCCGACGACTTCCTCTATCATTTGGTTTTTCTCGTTTATAGCTGCTTCTTTTTCCTCATATGCCGATTGTGTATTAAAGATGGTAATCATCAAGACCAAAGCAAAAATAACAAGCAAAGCGGACATTAAATCGGTATACGAGACCCAGAAACTTTCTTTCTCCGCCTCGTGAGATCGGGACATATGCCTTTCATTTCGGAATCCTCTAGCCAAAAAATATCAACACCTTATTCTGAAGTTACCGGATTCAATATCCGTTTTGATTGGCGATTCATCTCATTCACTGCTTGTTTTAATGTCTGCATGGTATCAGGCAAATCGATTAACCCTTCCTGAATCGCATCAACTCCACTGGCTAGATGCTGTACCGATTTAGTTAATTCCTGATCAAATTGGGTGAAAGTATTTTGAAGCCCGCGGTGCATATCATCAGCAAATTGGTTCATTGAAGTTTCGAGATGCTTGTTCGTCTTTGCCATAGATTCGCTGGCAGATTCCCACACCAATCTTAATTGTTCGACTCTTACATCCATGTCAGTTAATTGTTCTGTCAATGTGGTTTGGACTCTGCTCGATATACCATCCATTTCTTTACGTTCTTGCTGAATATCTCTTATTAAGGATCTCAGATCATCTTGGATATGAATAAATTCAGAGTTGTTATGAGTAAATTTATCAAAGATCAACTCCAATTCTTGATTCGACCTTTGGCTCAAATCAGCCTGTTGTGACAACGTAACCGCCAATGTTTGCTGACTTTGTGTGATATTAGAGATTCGCTGCAAATTCTCTTCGAATCGCTGTTGGAGCGAAACCTGAAGTCCTGTCTGATTAACGATTGCCCCTACGTTTTCTTTAAGTGTACTCATGTGACTATTAAAGTACTCGTTAAATAGCTTGCGTTCTTCCATCATTTTATCCAGCAGCTCTGTAGTGATGCTTTGGAGTTCGCTGTTCTTCTCGGTTGTAGCATTTAACTCCGCAACCGTCTTCTCAAGAACCGACTGATAATCCGTGATCCTCTCGGTATAACTATGGATCTGTTCGGTCAATCCTGTAGTTTTATCCACCATTGCCGACTGGCTTGAGGCTGATTCTTGCATGGATTGAACAAGAGCTCCCATTTCTGCATGAACCTTCTGCTGCCATTCGATAGTTGAATTTAAGGCGTCTCCAAGGTTTTTCATATGGTCCCCAGTCAATTCGTTAAGTTGAGTTACAAACTGGTCGATCATTTGCTGCATTCCCTGGGCCTGATTTACGGTGGTCGTCTGCATCAGGTCAGACATCATTTGTTGTGTCTGTTCCATTTGTGGGGCAAGTGATTTCTGTATTGAATCTGCCACACCGTTGACCATATTAGGGATTAGTATTTCAGATAGGAAGGATTGAAAATCCTGCATTTGCTTTTCCTGGCGTTGGTCCATACTATACAAAAGAGTACTTTGATCTTGAGTAGGGAAAGCTTCATCCAGATTTTTTCGAATATCGGAAAAGGAACGCGAAAGCCCTGGATAGTAAGTACCTTTGTCTAACAATTGCCAAAATAATGACAAAACAACTCCAGCTATGGAGGAAGCGAATTTGACTTTCATTCCTGTGAGGAGCACTCCAATGCCAGCTTGCATAACTTCAGAGTTCCCATCTACATGGAGTCCCGAAACGCCAAATGCAATGCCAATAAAAGTGCCCACGATTCCCATGGATAAGAAAATTCCTGCTACAATTTCTGCAAATTTACGCTTTCCAAAGTTATGAACTAACGATTCCTCGAAGAAAAAATCGTAAATATCAGGTGTATAGGAGATCCCTTTCCGCTGGTAGAACATGTATTTTTGGTAATAACTGTTCCATGCCGGAAGGAAACTCTTCTTAATATAACGGTTTTCACTTTGTACTACCCAGTCGTTAAATAGCTGAAATTTTTCAGATACATTCTGAATCTCTACTAACTCAGTTAATTTTGCGTTAATAGATGCAGCAGCTTTATTACTATTAGAATAGGGGCGGAGCACAAAGAACCAGCTTACCGCGAAAATCAAAATCATTAGTCCTATATAACATGAATAAAACAGAGACGATGTAAGAAAGGCCGCCATAAAAAACCTCCAGAATATTTTCTCTAATAAATAAAAAAGGCTCCGCCAAGAGCGAAGTCGTAATATATAAATACTAATTTACGTAAGCATTTCCTCTATGCACTCATGTGACTATTAATTTGTATAGATAACCAAGTATATCTGAATTCCAATCCCCTTCCTTCTAATATAGAGAGAATCAAATCAATCACGCCCAATGTTCTCTTCCTGTTTCATTTTTCGGTAATTCGTTGTGAGAACGATAGTACAATTTGTAAACCTAATCTCTCTTTGCGTATTCTCTTAGAGAACATTATATCTCCCTCATACCGAACACCTATTCCCTGACAACCCCAGCCACTCCCCCCTGCTAAACTAATAACAACCAATGCAGAGAGGAGCATTCCAATGCCAACTTATATCATCTTCGATCTTGAATTCATGGTGGTTCGTAAACATCAGCATCTTGCCGACATTATCGAAATCGGTGCGATTAAAATGACCGAGCGAGAAGGAACACTAGTCATGACCGATGTGTTTCATTCCTATGTAAAGCCATCAAGACAGTATAAATTAACACCGGAAACGACACCCTTTACGGGAATTACGCAGGATCAAGTCGATCAAGCACCGTCATTTTCTGAAGCGTTAAAGGCATTTCAAAAGTGGATCGGCGTGACACCTTATTACCTATGTGCATGGGGGATGGATGATAAATATCAACTCATGCAGCATTGCCGATACCATGAGATCTCCTTAGATTGGCTTCAAAATTATAACGACATCCAGCTAGCGTTTACTCGGCTTCATCAATCGGATCATCGACAGAGATTCGGATTGAAGCGGGCTCTTGATCTTCTGCAGCTTCCATTCATCGGGGAACCGCATCGAGCAACCGATGATGCCTATAACACGGCCAAAATCTTTTTGTCCATCTTCCCTAACATTCAATTGGTTACCAATAATGCCGCGGAAGATCAGCTATACGTCTCGGAAATGGTATATTCCACAGGCTCGGAGGAGAACCACCCATTCAGTAAATTGGCGGAAATGCTGGGAATGGCACAATAGTGCCGTTCCTTACTCTTGCTCATACAGCTTGCGCCATTGTTCAAGCCGCTCCTTCATCCGGTCCCGATAAGACACTGGGGCCAAAATCTCAGCATCCGGTCCGTATTGACTTACCCAATTCATAAATTCCCTGTCGTGATTCAAGGTGACCTCGAATAGCAATCCGCCATCTGGCAAATCCTTCATTTTTGGTCTGACGAACATTTCCTCTTCCTTGATGTAACGAGCGACGTCTGGCGAGAATTTCACTTTGAAATGGATTTGTTCTTCGCCGCGTTCAATCGACCACGTGTTCTTCATATAATTCTTCAGGTTAAAATCCCCGCGCTCAAAAGTGTGGTTGGTCATCTCCATAGAGCGGAAACGACTCAGACGGAAGGTCCGAATATCCTTTGCCTGATGGCAATAGCCGATCAGATAGAATCGTTGATCCCTCGGGACGAGGTAATATGGATCGATCTCTCGTTCCGTTTGTTGGTTTCGGCTCTGTGTATGGTAAACGACGGTGATCGTCTTTTCTTCAACAATGGCCTGAATGACTTGATATAGATAGTTGGGCGCATCCTCCCTATATGCAGGAGAACCCATTTGAATAATATCCGTGACATGTTTGAGGATTTCGCGATCCCGCTTCTTCTGCCGAAAATGTGACGCCATAACCTTATCGTATGCCGTTTCGAATCCCGGCGGCATGTTGCTCTGATCGACAAAGGAAGGAAGCATGGAGAAGACCAGTGCCTCCTGCTGCGTCCAATTGAATGGGAACATGGCAAAATCCCCAGCAAACGTATAGCCCTTGCCATACCCTTCGTTGGTAATCGGCGCCAGCACATCTAGCGAACGTAAATCACGGTATATCGTTCTTTCCTCGGCTTCACACCGTTCCGCCAATTCCTTGGCGCTGATCCCCGGCCTTGCTTGGATGGCATAGATAATTTTGAACCAACGAAACAGTTTATCAGACATAGTTCTAATCTCCTATGATAATATTCCTAATATATACATCATTCGACAGAGATTTACCATCCCCTTCTATACTCTCATAATTCCAATGGATTATTTTTTTGGTGTTCTCATGTTAGACATGCAATTAAAAAGGCAGGCATAGTAATATGCCGTACCTTGTCTCTTCAATCTTCAATTCCCACCTGCAACATATAGTCTTCACGTATTTGTGACAACGTTTTGCCACTTTCCTTATGTATAGCAAAAACATAAGTTTGAACACTTGACCATCCAAAAAGTTCTTTTAGCCAGGTCTGCATGGATAACTCCTGACCATCTACATTCACATTTCCATTCGATAGAAGAATAGCCTCATCGCCCTTACCTTTAGCTACGATAGTATCTCCCTCTCTTACCACTCCCCAGGTGAGCATAGCTTCGATCTTAGGCAGACTTCTTCTAGTGATGTCCTTCTTGGTTTTGATGACGGCGGGAAATGACCTATCTAAAAAATTAATATAATAGTCATCATGGTCCGCAACAGGAAGTAACTTTTCTGCGTTTATATATATGGCACTATTAATTTTGTATGGAACCAACCTAAAACAACTAATATCAACATTATTGCTATTTAACCAGGCTACGGCAGAAAGAGTTTGATCATCGAATTCTGATGCTACCAATATTATTCTTTGTTTGTTGTTAAAGGAGCTTACTGCACCGTTTCTTTCTAAAAACTCATTTAACTTCCTGATGCCAAGTTCATATGAAGTTAACTCGCTTGTTTCGTATTCATTTCGGTATTTTTCAATATAAGGAGCGTATACCTTTTTAACTAGCTCATCTGTAGATTTAATAGTAGCGTAACTAGCTGCATAACGAATGGCCTGGAATTCGAAAGCTTCTTTTCGGTTCTCAATATCTCTGCGGTCTCTTTTGATCTCTATCAAAACAACGTTACCATTGTTATCGATAGCAGTTAAATCACTTCTTCCATTCCTTTCGTTTTTAACCTGTCTTCCCACAATGAGCATAGATTCCTCTTCATCGCATAACATAAAAACACTGTTTCTTAAAATTTCCTCCAAGTCACTTTCCACCATATCTAGCTCCATAAAAGTAACTGATTCTATTTTTTCTGCTTTAGCACCATGAATGCTATACATATATACCTCCATATCATTCAGCAATTAATATTTATTCTCATCAAAAGAAGTTTATTTTCGATACCAAGTTATGACTGTGCCTAGTTAAGCAATCGTCGTACATTGGAACATGTGTTTTTTAGAATCGTTACAGCACCACATACCGCCCAATCCCCGCAAAATAAAGCCCCGCTTCTTTGACTTTGAAGCCAAAGGTATTTTCCCATTCAGCAGCGTAGACAAGGACCTGAGGACGGTAGAAATTAACAAATGATTGCAGTGCACCCTCCTCAACGTGATCGGTTTTGAAGTCAACAATGACCCAGCCGTCTTCTTCTTCGAACAGAAAATCGATGACGCCTCGCATGTAAGCATGCTTTACAGTCTCATCCTCGATTGCCGAAGCCGCGGCCACTTCCAGCTGGATGTCTTCCATTGCCAAGCTATTGTATGTCTTTAGCTCTTCAGTGCTCTTTCGAAGTAACACGGGTAGCTCGAACAACCGGCGGCGGGCATGGAAGCTTCGCTGCCACAACTCGCTGACGATTATACTTCGCGCAATCCGTACGGCTTCGGGTATGTACTCTGCTGCCAATCCTTCTTCGCTCGCAAGTAAATGTACGGACTCTTCTAGATCCGACTCGGCCAACCCTTTGCCGAGCATTTCCAGCGAGCGGTGGACAACGCTGCCGAAAGCCATCCCTTTCCCCTCTGAGGACCATTCCGGGCGGTCATGGAGCGTCTTGGTCTGTTCCGTTACCGATAGCAGCGAATAAGTAGGCCGGCTAATATCATTCAGCTGGCGCTGACGGGTTGCCCGAATGCTGAAGATATCCGGTCCTTCGGTCAACTCCGTTTTTGGTGTTTGTATGAGTTCAGGAACCTGAAGTTCCAGAAGTTCTAGCATTCCATCAACGAGCGGGGTCCATGGGCATTTGGCCGGCTGCTCAGGATATAAGCTGATGACCAGCATTTGCTTGGCCCGAGTAGCAGCTACATATAACAATCGATCTTTCTCTGCCTTTTCGAATGTCCGCTCCCGCTCACTCATTAGGCTCCAACCCGGAGGCTGAGCTACCATTTTCGATTGAAAAGCCCCTACCTTTTTATGGATCGTAAAATACCCTGCCGCCGGATCAGAAGACCGATCGATATATTGCGCGGGATCGTGTTCGGATTCTTCGCATGGACCTGCGAGGAAAACAACAGCGGCTTCCAGTCCTTTCGCTTTATGCAAATTCATCACACGGACCGCTTGATCGCCACCGGCATACAGACTCGATGTTTCCATCCCTTGGCAGGCTCTTTCCATCAGTCGGCATAGTTCGCTCCAGCTTGAACCAGTTCGGGCATCGCTGTGCACAAGCTGCATCAATCCAACCAAGGTTCCAGCGCGTACCGAACCTGCGGGTAATGCCGACACATACGGTACAATTCCCAGATCTTCTACGATAAGGCTGAAAGCCGCCGCAGCGCTTAATGTACGGACCCAATCCGAATACACGCGTAGTTTGGCCAATGCTGCGCCAACTGGCTGCGCATCGTCGCTCAGGTCCCCCGGCGATATCGACTCGTATAGAGAGATCCGGCAGCCTACCTGCTTGTAAGCCCACAGCTGCTGATCGCTTAATCCAAATAACATGCCGCGCAGTACCGCCAGCAATGCAGGCTGATCGGAGGCATCCTCGAGGCAGCAGGCCAGCTGCCACAGCATCAGCATTTCTTCATAAGCGGCCGTGCTCCCTGAAGTATCGGCAGGAATACCGCTCAGATCCAGCTGTTCGGCATAGACGTGGATGAATTGTTTCGTTTTGGTCAGGATCATAAAATCCCCAGGAACCGCATTCCGGCATGTGCCGTCCCTCTGGATCATCTGCAGGTTGCCGTCGGTACAAGCCCATGAAATATAACTCGCAATACGCTTGGCATCTTCGATGGCAGCCGCAGCTTTGCCCCCAGCAATCTTGGGATGGTTCAACACGTGTACACCATGCCCTGCTGCTTGGGTCGAGAGATTCCAGTCCGTTTCCATCTTCGCGAACGCCGCTTGGTATTCCGTTTCGACAGAAGGAAATTTGTCTGCAAACCGACTGTTGATATACTCCCCAATCGATGGAACGGAGCGGAAATTCGATGTTAACTTGAGCACTGCCCCGCACTCCCGGATTCGCGCTTTGACTTCGTTGTAGATCGAGATATCTGCCCTGCGAAAACGATAGATCGACTGCTTCGGGTCCCCAACCAGAAATAGTGAGCCGGGCCTCGGCTTCAGTTCCCTCCAGTCCAGATCCTCCAGTATCGACTCGCTAGCGCCCGTCAGCAGAAATATAAGCTCTGCCTGAACCGGATCCGTATCCTGGAATTCGTCAACAAGAATCCGTTGGTACTTTTGTGCAAAATATGTCCGAACTTCACGATGGCTGCGAAGCAGCTTGGCGGTTTCCAAGAGCAGATCCTGAAAATTCAAACGTCCCGCAGACAAACGGCGTTCTTGGCAATAAGCAATAGCCGGGCGAACGAACGCAATCAGCTTCGGATATAAATATTCGCGCCATTCCTGCAGGAATGGCAGCAACACGGCCTGCTGCCAATCGAGTAATCTTGTCTTCATCTCGATGGCCTTTTCCTTGGATGTCCATCGCTTCTGCGTTACATTGATCTTGCCTTCGAACTCCTCAGCGATTTCAAGAATGCGCATATCGTCCTTCAAGTCGATCAGCCGCATCTTTTGGCGATTTGTACGTACAAGTATTTGAAGCTTGTCCCAGCCTGGATCAGGCTCAATCGATGGAATATACGGTGCCGCCGCGTCAAGCAGTGGAAAGAGCGTCTCCCGAATACGGTCGAAGTTTGGATAATTTCGTCCCTGACAAGGCAGCTCGACATCGGAGAACATGGATACCCGATCATAAATTTCCTTCAGGGTATTCACATTAACGCCGAGCGACGACAGTTCGTCATAGAGCTGCAGCTGCGTGTCATTCAATTCAGCAATATACTCATCCCAACAGGCAGCATGAAAGAGCTTATCCTCCTCTTCGGCCATCTCCTCAAAATAGGGATCGAGCCCCGCTTCGACCGGACGTTCCCGCAGCAGCAAACCGCAGAAGGAATGGATTGTTCCAATAAACATGAGATCAAGATTACTTAGAGCAGCCGAATATCGACTGCCGCTCATTGAACTGGGCTCAGCTGTCCGATTGGCGTTTTCCAACGCGACTCGGAATCGTTCCTTGAGCTCCCCAGCAGCTTTATTCGTAAATGTGATAGCCGCGATTTGTTCCGCATGCACGCCGTGATCAATTAAGGCAAGAAGCCTGCCCACCAAACTAGTCGTTTTACCGGAACCGGCCCCCGCCTCCACAAGCAGCGTCGTATCTAAATCTAGAAGGATCCGTTCACGGTCTGCTTGATCTGGAGGCATGCTTAATATGCTAGATTCAATCAATCTCTTCCACCTCCCGCAGTGAACCTAATGCAGCTTCATTAACAGCGGCTCCACGTTTGTTCACCATCCACTCGGCGTGCGAGCCGCACACCGCCTGGTAATTGCACCACGTACATGTCTTAACATCCTTCGTTGGAATGAACACCCCCTGGTTCATGGAATCCAGAAGCTTAGATACAATGTCGCCCAATTCCTCCCTGCGGTTTTGCTTTCTCCTAACATACTCTCCTCTTCCCCGTACAGTTGGAAAAGCATATTCCGCTTCCGTCACCCTCGCCTCAGGGTCTCTTCCTGTTACATGAAGCCACTGTTCAACCGCGATTGCATACAGGGCATGCTGCAGCTGTGTTCCTCCGCTGAAATATCCAGATGAGGCATACCTTTTTGTATTGCCTGTTTTATAATCAATGATTCGATATTCATGGGGGCCGATTCGGTCAACCCGGTCTACAAAACCTTTCAATCTTATTTGAATTCCGCCAGGCAATGTCAGCACCATCGGCTCACCTTCAGATGTCCCGAGTTCCAACTCGAAATAGCAGGGCTGTTCGGTCTTTCCTTCTTCGTTCATGTAAAAAACCTCTGCATCGCCCCGAATATCCTCAGATTCCTTCTTCAGCACATGCTCGCTTGGAGCTGGTATGGACTGCGTGGCATCTTCAAGCGCTTGGTCTACAATCATTTGCAGCTTGCGTCTGTCATGCAACGGCGGTTTCGTGCCGGACTCCGTAACCTCCTCTAAATACTCCCTGTATATATGATGCAGAAGCGTTCCCCGTTCATCGGGCTGCAGCCAACGGGTACGGTCAAAGACAGGAATTTCTTTAGGACGCAGTTTTAACACGGAATAAAAATAGTACTGCAGTCCGCATGCCGCATATCTCTCCAGTTGACTTACACTGATGGCTTGTTGTCCTAGTATTCCATCCGTACTTGGGGATTCCGCTATGTTCATACTCAGCCACCCGTCATATTTCGATAACCTTTCATCTTGGCGATGAACCCGGGCTAGATATCCCTGTGCCAAGGCTGGATACGCATGTGATACGGCTTCCCATCCATCTCTTGTTCCGCTTGGATCCCGAAGATATTGCGCCCATGCATCGATCTCATCATATGTACTTCTACGTTCTTCCGGATGCAGTACATCCATTACGCTGTACGGCTGGCCTAATACCCTCTCTAAATCACTGAAGTCCTGCGTATCATCCCCAGCTTGCAGCCTCATCATTTGCAGCATCTCGAATGCAGGGCTACGGCTTTCCCGCTCGCCCGGATCGTACGAAGCATAACTAAGCCATATTTCCCCGCAAATCAGTGATAACCTTGCATTACGAGCGCTCCTGATTTGATTAACTTGTTTACGGATCAGCTGCAAATGTGTTGATACCGCCGTCCGTTCTTCATCCAACAGCAGAGGATCTTGTTTGACCGGCACGCTCCAGGCTCGCTCATCCATGCCGACGATCCATGTTCGGTATCTTCCGCCGAAACCGCCGTTATGTATGGAAGTAACATGAACTGCCCCGGGCTTCGGTGTTGCATCGACACGGATTCGTATACTGTTCAAAATTCCCTTTACATATCGTACCGCCCACTCGGATGTCATTGGCCCAACCATAATTCCCGATAGACGTGTGTTCCAAGATTGAATCGCGGTTTTTACGCTCTGGTCGTCGCTCGAATGAACAGGCACATGCTGGTCAACAAAATCCGACAACCATTCGAGCAGCTGATCCGGCCTCCACTCACTTCCTTCCGGAAGATTGTCGAACCAGCCCTGAATCACCTCATGCAGTCTCATTCCCAGCTCTTGCTGCTCATCGCCTATATTTCTGGAATGAAGGATTGCGACATATCGATGTCTGCCCCAGCCGATTCCGCTGCGCTCCAGCAGGCGAATCCAAACTCCCGCGGATGCTTGCTGGTCAGGAATTTTCAGACATCCGTGACGAAGCATCTCGGTAAGCCGTGACACCGGGTAACCTTCCTCGATCCAATCAAGGATGGCCAATACGGCCTTGCCTGCCGTGCAATAAGTGATTGGGAGCCCGTTTGAAAACGTACTTGGAATCCCCAATGCCTCTGCCTGCGAATGGATCACAGGCACATATCGTTCATAATCGGACAACAAAATTTCCATATGATCAAGCGGAGCCGGTTCGGCTTGCATCCTGCGAAACCCTTCACGGACTTCCGCTAAACTTCCGGCAGCGCGAAACATCGTAAATTGATTATTAGAGAATCTTGCGTTGGTATAAAAAGGTTCATCGAAATCGATGATGTGCAGGCGGCTCCCCGCTATTTTTTTTACAAGACACCATTCCGTTCTAGACCAACCCGTGGGCTGGAGGATTAAAAAGTTGGTGTCATTCGCCGCTGGCTTGCAACAATCCGCCAAGCCGACTAAATCCGTCAGGCCATGCTCCCTGAGGAAAGTCTCATAACGACCAAGCAATTGCTGAAGAAACAAGCCTTTGTTCCTGTTCATAAAATCATTCGAATGGAATTCACCTGAACGAACACCAGCCATCCTCAATTCAACGAGCGACTGATGAACTTTACGGACCACCCCGGAGTTGACCATCGATTTTTGTGTAATGTAGCTGTGCGGGTCTGCTTCGACCTGATGGAGCATTAGCTGTCGAACCACCCAGAACAACTGATCCTCATCAAGCAAACGAAGCCCTCTGCGCGCTAGCTCTAATGCCGTATTGGCGTACACCATGCCCTGGAGAGTCTGGACTTCTACATTAAAAATAGAGCCGAATCGTTCGCAAATTCGCTCAAGCAATTGATGCCCTTGTGAATAGGATGGGACAATCAGCACCTTAGGGGATAGCGGATCTTCTATTATTTTCTGATACAATCGATCTACCAGGTCCATGCCAATTCTCCTCCCTCTTAATTCTATATACCTAAATTCGTCAAAGTTCCCACTGTCCCTTCCTAATTCCACAATAAAAAACAAATTACGGCAAATTTCTCTCACTTAAAGGGAATGATTGATGTTCTGTTTGGAGAAAAATATCGAATGCTGCTATACCTTCCATAAGTTCCACTATGACCAAGTCCTTCACAATAAACCGTATCACTCCGTAGACTTGTTGCTCAAATGAATCATAAATCCGACCAGCGCTCCGACATCCTTTAGGCACCGTATGTGTGCTGTTCGCAACGTAACCGATCTGTCCAATCGGAGGAATAACCGCCTGGATCGCCTCCTCGTCATACGGATTGCCAGGATCTTTGACAAGCTGTACGACCATCCCCGGCTTCAAAAAACTCGTGCCGAAATAATGCGAGGTACCTGTTATTGCAATAAAAAGCTTGCTTCATGTATACCTTCTTTCCGTTTCTCACTGAAACTCCTAGTATTTGCACTCCGGAAGTTTAGCCTAGTATCGTTGATTATCATATTTTATACTTCTAAATGAACAGCTGTTTGTCAGCGAATGCATGTTCTAATATAAAAAACCTTCACACGTCAGTCGTGTGAAGATCTGGTCAGGATTTTGCTGTATAAGAGGATTCAATACTTGAAGTCTAGAATTATGTCATTATTCAACAATTTACTATTACTGATAGGAGTGATTGAATTGGACACACGAAAATTAGGAGAAATATTAAGCGATATGTATAATAGGGCCCCGCATGGAAGACAGGTGACCATGATTCATCTTTTTGGAATTAAATATGCGGATGTTATTCTTACTAACCATCTGAACATTAAGGAGATTGTTGGCTTCTCAGGTATAAATTCTTCTTATGCTACGGAAGTAAATAAAGGAATAAACTTATCGGAGTTTGTGATACCGAAAGAATAGTATTCTACAATAAAGACCCCATCATTCCTGATGGGGTCTTTTTGGTCGACAAGATGTTACGACGTTATTCTATTTCTATAACATAAAATTTGCTATGAGCATTTAAGTCATTCCATTCAACCTTATAGTTGCCCTCTAAAGTAATCAAATCTTCATTTTTACCGGAACCTGTCGGTTTGTATATATCTCCATAAACGGCATACTCCTCTCTGAAAAATTTGTAGATGCCGTTATTATTTTTCCCCTGGTAAAATGGTTTGTCAGATACAAGAACAACACAAGCCGTTTTAGTGAATCCTAGTCCCCTCAACTCTTCCATGAATTTGATATCTTTCGTGAAGGAGTATAATTGTTCAGGATACTGTCCATTTAGAGGGCATTTCAACTCAATCGCGTATTTCTCCAGCTTATCCTCTGAAAAAATTGAAATGTCGATTTCTTTTTTGATGGTGCTATAATTGCTTGAAAAATACGAAACATTGCGCTCGAACTGAACTTTGTATTGGGGGAGTATTTCTCTTAGAAAAATCCCCAACTCATGTTGCAGGCTGAATTCGTTATAAATTTCAATATGGTTTTCTTGAACGTGCCTAAAGAATTCTAATATGCTCTTTTTCAGTTCTAGCATCTGCGCCACCTCTATCCGTAGAGAAATCCCACAACTAGCAGGAAACCAATGACATACTTCTAACCCATATGTATTTGTAATGCTCCCAGTCAATTAATGTTCAATCCATCCTGAAGCAAAATCAAATCGATAATTCTTAACGGCGGCAAATTGTACTGTTGGGCCAATTGAAATATTGGTTCCGCCGCCGGTTCATCGTTCAAATAATCTTGTAAAGCAAATATGTATGCATGGTACTTGTAGTAGTCTTCAATTCGCTCGCTTCCAAACACGGCTTTGCAAATTTGCTTGTCGAAGATTGGAAATAGCTCTGGATGCATAAAATGAAGCAGCTTTGTTGTGGTCGCAAAATTCAGCCGGTGATCGTCATAATTAATAATAGCGTTAGCAAGTTGAACAAATTGTTTAATCAATACCGGAGGTCTTCCAAATGCTGCGCCAAAGATCCTCTCTCCGTGGTGAATGCCGATGATCGGATCATTTAGTCCTCCTAAATAAGACTCTGTACCAACCTCCCACAATTGGCTGGCATGGAACACGTTCTCCAAATCAGCAAGCTGGAACATCGATTTTCGATCCAATCGAACGGCCGGAATACGAGCAACCCAGGCAAAAACCAATGCCGCCCGCTCAATCCAAGCCTCCTCGCTGTTATTAAATGCTCTCGTTTCCTTGAACCGATGCAGAATAACCGGGTAAGACTTGCTATACCAAAAGCCTCGATCATTTTGACTCGTTGGATACGACTGCTGCATCACTTGAAGCGAATATTTAATCTTATCATGAGCGAGTAGTCGCTTTAATGATTGTGCTGCATGCTCATAAGGATTCGTTTCCATTTCGCGACCTCTTTCCCCTTTTATCGGTCAGTGACAGTGATTAAATCAGGCATCCTTTCCTCATCCGTTCGTTCCAAATATGCCTTGATTCGCAGCCAATCCGCCTTCTGTTGTTCAAAAGGTCTGTTCCTCCGGCCTAAACTGCCGCAGTGGAACACCGGAAATACTGCTGTATTCCTGTCGACGATGATCGGTGATTCCCGTTCGACCAATTCCTTGAAGTTTACACCCTTATAACCATACTCACGCAATAATGACTTGGTTGCCTTTTCCCCCAATGTGACAACAACCTTGGGTTGAATAATCTCCTCAATGAGAGGCTTAAGAAATGTGGACACGCAATTTCGAAACCAAGATCCTCTCACTTTACCAGCTAGTCCGCCTTCTGTTTTCATGCACAAGATCGCATTGGTGAAAAATAAATCGGCATGTTTGTTTTTAGCGGTACTTTCGTTAATATCCACGCCCGCAATATGTAACAATTGAATCAATGCGCGATTGGTCGAGCTATTATCCACATTACTAACACCTTCTTGTTTTACCAGTGTATTGATATCTCCCCAATCCTGGCCGACAACCATCATTTTGGCATCCAGACTGCCTTGCCACTCTGTCCAGTGTCCGATTTCATTCGTATCGAATCGCCCGTTCTGCGCTTGGCCCGGATTTATCAGTTCACACTGCGCAAGATCGCACATCGTGCAATTCTTCCGTTGATTGACTAGTGCTTCATAAGCCATTTGTTTGTTCGTCCTACTCATATGATCGCTCCTCACTTTTGATAGACTTTATCGATTGTCATGCTAATCCACCTAATCATACCATTTTATGTGGACATAATATGTCCATCTGCTAAAATTATCATCAGGATTATGATTGGAGAGGTGAGGAAGATCAGTAGATCAGAAGCGGGAAATAAACAAAGAATCTTGTATATATTTGATAAATTGCTTGAAGGACAATTGATTCGAAAATCCGAGATGGCAACGAAATTTCAAGTCAGTGAAAAAGCGATTCAACGTGATATTAGAGACCTTCGAATCTATTTTGATGGAATACGGGAGTTAACATATTCTCGCAGCAAAAAAGGCTTCATATTGACCGATACGCAGCAGAAGCAAATGACGAAAGAGGAGATCATCGCCGTATCGAAGATCCTATTAGAAAGCCGCGCTTTTCCTAAAAGTGATGTTGAGGCAGTCCTAAAGAATCTTATCCTTCTAAGCCACCCAGATTTACAAAGTCCGATCGATAAATTTATTCGAAATGAGCTTCATCATTATAAACAGCCTGGACATGGACGAAGTATTTTTACAAAGCTATGGGATCTTCAACAAGCGGTGCAAAACAGGCAAGTCGTCACCATGAGTTACCTAAGGGAGAGTGATCCTCACCCGGTGGAGCGCATAATCAACCCAGTGGGCATTATGTTTGCCGAGTATTATTTTTATCTGATGGCATATTTGCCGGATAAAGACTACGATTCGCCTATCCCCTACCGTCTGGATCGAATCGAGAAATACTCGATCAACCAAGAGCATTTCTTCATTAAAGATACCGAACGCTTTCAAGAGGGTATTTTTCGAGAGCGGGTACAGTTTATGCATACAGGGAAGCTTCAAAGAATAAAATTCCGCTTTAGAGGAAAATCACCGGAAGCCATCTATGATCGGCTGCCTAATATAAGAGAAGTCAGTCGTGATCGAGAGGGAATCGTTTTTGAAGCTGACGTATACGAGCAGGGAATCAAGATGTGGTTACTGAGCCAGGGCACACGAATTGAGGTGCTAGAACCCGCACATTTTCGGTTAGAGATACAAAATACGATTAAAGAGATGTTGGAATTGTATACATGAAATACGTTTTATCGAGGTGCCGAGATATGGCACCTCTTGCTTTTTATACTAGGAAAAAGACAAAGATTCAGATTACAGGCCAAACGTGCTTTACGCATTACATATAATCAAGAATCAATCGGCCCATATTGGAATTTCGTAATTAAGGGCTCTGCATGTTCTTTTTATTTTCCTCTTAAAAGGAGCACACCAGTCCTCTCGTTCATAAATTATCACTTGCCGTTCTTCTTCATGGTTATCATAATACTCCAGCTCCATCTCCAACTCTTGGAGCGTAAAAATCCCATGCTTATCCGATTCTTTACAAGAATAACAATAAAACCAGCTATTCACATACGTATCTGCATCTGTCTCTAATATGTCACCGCAATGGGCTTCGCATATATGTGCTTCGATAAGAGATACATCAACACCGTACTTGCTGCAGAACGGCAGTAATATCTTCAATGCCTCCTCAGCCATATCCCGTCTTTCGAATATATAATTCACTCCCCAGTGATACGGATGTTGATGATGTTCAATTAGAAACGCAAGGAACTCTTCATATCCTTCCAAATATAAGTCTGCACACATATTTTCATATCTTTGCTCTTCCGCCACATCTAAATTTCCATAATCATTGCTGCCGCTAACCCAATAGTACGTCTTTCGTTGAGGCCGCCAAGCAAATATTTGCTTCTGTAGACCTCGCAGCTTTATCGTGTATTGATAGATTTCCCATGCATATGGACCGTCATCACCTTCAGTGAAAATGAAATCATCATGATCATCAATGAGCTCGTCGATGTCCTCCATTAGCTCGTCTACAGCGTCCTCCAAATCTTCAGTTACCTGTTGAAGCGATCTTTCCCAGTTATCAAGCAGATGGATATACGAGCTCCGGATCAATAAATATGTGTCTTCATACGGATGCGGATCAAATGCATATTCACCATCCTCCACGTATTCCTCCAGACAATGTTCCGAACAGAATTGATTTCCTTTCGAATCAATCATATATTTTTCATCGGTTTCTTTATGACAATACTCACACAACATTTCCCAACACTCCTTATTAATCAAAGTGACCAAAACAAAATCGCGATGATAAGCTGCTTGGAGTGTAGCTTCCGAAGCTTTATCATCGCGATATTCCTCAGTACATGAAAATCAATCCCAACATTAATATACACAGGCATTTCATAAAATTCTAAACCTCACTGGCTTAGACCTTCGCCATCTTCCTCGAAATATCCAAGCCGCCAGCCGTATGACCGGCCGTTCTGCTAAGCAAATATAAACAGATTAAAGATGGTGAATGCTCCCATTACACCAAATGCAATCGTAATAAAACCAATCTTCGGATGGCCTCCTTTCACAAGCCCTTTCATGAGATGCCTTGATTCAGATGATAATCAGTCAAGCATGGCTCTTTCGCGATCCGATACTCTTAGTTGCATTGTACGGCATCTCCAACCATCTCAATAAAATAAAGGACGCGATTTACTCGTGTCCTTCTCGGGTTATTTAATAAATACGATGTATACCTTGTCTATCATTAGCGGGTTGCGATCTTCATAAAATTCAACCTTCTCCTGCAGATCAGCCGGTAAATTCTTAATTAAGTGTTGCGCGGCGAGTAACGTATGGTCACCAAAATCATAGATTACCATAAATTTCATTGCTGCTGCAGAGTCAATTGACTTCACTTTTGATTTTCCTTCAAGCAGACCTCTGATATCTTTTACAAGTCCATTTCTTTGAGCTGATCCAAATTTATAACCGTTATTGATTGGTTTATTACATTTGATCTCAGCAATAATGTTGATTTCTCCAGTAACAACGAGATCGTAACCATTATCATTCGGTCTGCTCTGGAGTACTTGATCCAAGTAGACTTGATAATTCTGTTTTACATAAGGGAAGCGTTCACTTACCCAATTAAGGAATCGGACGGTCGCTTTATATGTAATGATGTTATGGATGTCCTTCAACGTAGTCTTAATATCTTCGAAGTCTTCAACTGATAACCGGGAATAATAATCTTCATTGGAGCCGGTTATTTTGTTAGCTATAAATTGGTTAAATCGTTCCTTCAATTCAGCTTCTTTATCGTATGGCAGGCTCATCGTTTCCCCCTTGCTATCATCAAAAACTAATCTTTTATAAAACGAAATGGACTGTCTATTGAACCTGTCCCTTCAAAGGGCTCTAATTTCTTGATGTATAATGCAGGTCTAACTCCGCCAGCTTCTTTATAATCAGCCTGACCTACTCTACCATCGTCATATATACATCTATAAGCACCTTCAGCATAATTTCTTTCTTTAGTTGAGTGATCCCTTGTCCAATAAAAATTAGTAGTTGTTAGATCACTCTCTAATAGACGATATTCTAATCCTTTGTTTCTTAATAAAGTAACGATCTCTTCAATAGATAGCAAAAAAACCTGTTCTTTGCTTGTTAATTTAAAGGCAGTTTCGTATTTTGACAGGCACCTGGAGATCTCCTCATTGTATTCCAAAAGTCTTCTTACAAAATGTTCCTCACCATTCCGCACCTTATGCCAAAAAATATACTTATGCTTCGTTTGAAATATTGAATCAATTTCTTTAAAAGTGAACTCCCTTAAAAATTGATGCTCGGAATTCAAGAACATTTGAATTGAAGTTTCCCCCCATTTGGATGGGACATTCCAAGCAGGTCTGTTCATATCCATCATCGGCATGACATCAAGAACACGATGAGAAAAGAGTAAATAGCGAGATTCATCTGCATCAATTAGCTGCCATATAATTCGATTGCCCTTATATACCCCAAACTCGACGAAATCACCCAATTCTGGAGGTTTCCTTTCTTGTGCCACCTCTTGATTTATTTCAATGCCGCTATTTGTAGTTGATCCTGAGATCATCTGAAGGTTAATGAGCAGCTCCATTGAGAAATCAAATAAGTTGACATCTCTTTCAGTAATCGTATACGCCGTATTCTTAAGATATTGTTTGACGATAGATAACTTTAATTGATGTTCGTCAACAGCAACATCGGACTGTTCCAATTGTTCGGCAATTGTTTCGTAAATGTATCTTTCTTCGTTATCAATTTTAATGGTCTTTTCAATACCTTTAATTAGAGATGCCTGGTAAGGCTCAATGCCAGCTACAGCCTCCATATTGACATCTTGAAATAGTCGATCAATAAGCTCAGGTTTTTTGATCAGTTCCATGAAAAAATCTCTGTAGGAGATTTTCCCTTTAATATTTAACCCCACTTCAGCTAATGCCGCTTTAAGGAGCATTAAATCAAAAGTGTTCCATTCACCTTTTGAAATTGTATAAAAATCATTCAACACACATACAAGCTTTTCAATGTCATGGAGGTCCGTGTAGTCCTGACCATTGTATGACTGATACTCTATCGTTGTTTTCCAATGAAGCAAATTCACATTCCGCTCTATCTTTTCTAATCGAGTTTCAAGCTGCAACATATCTGATCGAACTTGTTTAAAGAATACGACAAGCGTTTTAAAAACCTGATTCATTTCATGATCAATGTCCAGCAAAACCGTGTTCAATTTGTTGTTAACTGCCATAACCAGGTCAAACGTCAATAGATTTTGTTCAGCCAATTTCTGAATGGTTTGCTGTGCGGCATACTGTGACTTTGCTACATTGCGATCAATATCTGCTCGAATCCGCTTATTTACTCCGGTTAGATTGTTCCAACTCCGTTTAAAGAAACCCTGATCGGCCAATTCGCTTGCTCTGGAATCACTTACCGCAAGGCATGTAACGCTCTCCATAGTCAATTTATTGATTTCAGACCGATTATTCTTATGTATTGAAATCATATGTTCGATGAACTTCTCAATTTCTAGCTTTTCAGTCTCGGCCAGTACTTCTGTATTTCTTAGTTGAAGTTCTAATGTCATTCTGTCTGTTCCCCCTAGCTTGATAACAAATCATTGATCTCTGACTTTAACGTCTCGCGTTCATCCAGTAGTTGTTTACGTTTCGCAGAAAATTGTGATTCATGATTTCTCATAGTCTGCAATGTCGATTGTACCTTATTTTGAATTAAACCCATTTCATAGATTGGTCTGAAGATTCTGAGGGTATCGTTGTACCCCTCCTGAATTCGTCTGGCTGCACTTTCCGGAGAGAAGTCCATAGTACCGTTTACAAAATTACCTTGATGTTGTTGTGGCAATATTTCAATGATATTGGCATCAGGAAAACTTGAATGCTCAATCGTATCTTCTCTGTTCAAATGTACAACTATTATTTGCTTATACCCTTCGTCATACAAAGGTTTTATAGGTAGGTTATCCCTTAGCCCTCCGTCTACATACTTGTTGCCACCGATTTCTTCTGCACCATAAATAATCGGTAGTGCCGATGAAGCAAGAAGAATCGATTGAAGACGATTTGAAGTGCAGCTGTTAAGATTGAAGTAAGTGGCTTTCAAGAAAGGTAACTCGCAGCAGGTCGCAAATCCTAAGATGCTTGAATGACTTAAATCCTCTAAGTTCAAGTACTCATTAATAAGCTCAATCATGCCCTCCCTAGAAAAAATACCATGCTGTGAGAAAATTGTAGCCACTCTAAGAATTTGAGACATCGGTAACACGCTGCCAAGTCCCAGACCAAGCAGTGTGGATACAATTTTTTTAGGATTAACTGACAAAAGTTTTTGATGTGATATGGAAAGCCAAACTTTTTCAGCGAGAGCATAATTCCCTTGCATGAATAATGCTGCATTTAACGATCCTACCGAGGTCCCAGCTACTGCTTTAATATTTTTATCTACGCCAAACTCCCTTAGTGCTTTCCATACCCCGATATGGTAAGCACCTTTCCCACCACCACCAGCTAGAACTAAAGCCAAACCATTCAAAGTATCACCCCATTAACGTCATCAAATATTTGTTTCCTTTTTGCTTCTCTTTCAATTGCTTGAACAACTTCTCTACAGTACTGGCCCCGACGTTACTATACTTTCCGAGAATGACAAGTTCCTTTGGCAAGTGTTCAACTCTCGTCATTTGATCCTCGTTTAGCTGTTTCAACAGATTAGGGAATCCAGTGAATTCTTCTGTATTAAGTGGTATTTTTGATAATTCTTCCGTTACAACAATATAATCCTCTTTAAAGAAAAAGAATAACTCTCCAGGGCGTTCTATCATCAATTTTCTGCGAATTTTTTCTTCCTTAATATATTGCTTCAACTCTTCAAAGAATATTTCTTCATGCCTTTCATTGAAACGTTTGACGTATCGGTGCAATCCTTCCAAATGGTTTGGCAGCTCGCTCATGATTCGTGCCTGTTGCTCCGCTCCCAACCGAACAAGAAAGGTTTCCGATTTCTCGAAACGTTGTGGCAGCAGGAATGTATCACGTAAGAAGTATGGAATATCCACATGCTGATCGTTGTACGTTATTGTTCGAATCGTTGTTAAACCAGGCGATATTGATTCAGGAACAGAGATTGTTGCAGCAACCTCCTCTGCCGCTTGGCTTTCAGACTCCTCCTTTGTTTTTCTAAGAGATGAGACAAGCAGCTCCTCAACAGCTTTCAGCCGTTCCTGAATTTCAACGATTCCATAGGATGGATTTTTTTGTGGCGATGGATCTTGATAATTAGGGAACTCCAGACTCACTGGTCCATACACTTCAACATACCATTTCACAATTCGGTAAATAGATTCCCAAGAAGACAACGCTTCAGAATACTTGAACATCCGAGTGTCGTGTGCTGCATCATTCCCAAGTTTGCGAACAGAATGAAGATCGTTTCGAATATCCGGTGTGAGCAATTCATTTTTATTCAGTAAATCAATTTTCTCAAGAAAACTCATTCGCTGATCCTCAGGTAGCTTCTCCACTTGAATCACTTTCTGGAGTATATTTTCAACAAAAATTCTGGCATGAGTAAGCATCATACGCGGACTGTTAAAAATACTGTTCTCAAGCTCACGCGCCACGAAGGCAAGCTCTCTAGATATAGGTTCTAAAAAATGATAAAAATATGTCGAGCGCTCTATTTCCATGGCGTATTCCTCCAATTAACTTATTATTCAAACGTAAATGTAATAGTCGGGTCAAATGAATCATAGACTATCTACCCATTTCGACATACAACTACATTTTCCTTTTCATTCGAACAGTTTTAACGCAATTCCTCTTATCAGAGGAATGCTATTCCCGCCCACTCGAAGGTTTGGCTAATTACACCGTTTAATGATGGTAATTAACCGTTTTATGGATCCCCTAGTGCGTCACTTAAAAGAAATAGGTTATAGTTTTAAAACATTACTGGTATGCACTAAATATTTGCAAAAAAATTGTAGAGGCATTCCATCAGTTATATGGATGAAAGGAGTTGTTTAAGCCCCCTTCTATACAAAAAAGCCTCAGAGTATTGTCTCTGAGGCAAATCTTTTCAATTTGCTATGTAATTTCTTACTCTACTCACTGTATTTCACCTCGAACGCTCTTTGTGCAAACTCTTTTAATTCATTCATGCTCAGTCGCTCTTCCTTAAGCCATTCTAAATAAATCCATAGTTCATTCTTATACTCATCCATATGCCAGTCACTCCTGCGATGAACTAGATTGTGTCTTTCAGCTAACTTAATTTGGTTCTGAACTCCCTCTTCATTTTTCTTCCTACCAAATCTTAGTATTAGACACTTATCATTAGTGTCCAACTTGGCAAAGCCATATCTTTTTTTGTTCGGTTCTTTATGATAGCCTATCCTATAATTTCTTGTAATCTGGTAGTTCGCTTGCAAACTATTAATCAAAAGACTATCAATTTCTCTTGCAATGTACTCAAGATCGTTAAATTGTTTAAACCAAAAGTCGTTATTTTTATTCTTCATAAAAAGATTACTTATCTCCAAATTAAATTTGGGGAATGTTGGTGTTCCCGCTTCTCGAGTATAGCTGTCAATTCTACTAATGATGTTGTCTATTTCTCCAAGTGTTAAAGCATCGCTGCTAACGCTGATTATATTATCAAGGACATTCCTTAAATGATCGGGATCTTCTAGAAGTACGCCCCATTCGTGTTTATGCTTTAACCCTGACTCCGTAAAGTTTGCAGAAGTTATTATCCCCTTGATTAGATCACCACCTCTTGCGGACATGTAAATTTTTCCATGGAGATCATCATCAATGTGTACTCGAAAATGTGTATTTGCAGCTTTACTATTAGCTATAAGAGATCGGAGAGAATTCGCTTTTTTGAACAAATCTGGATCATTATCTTTCAATGTAGTAATCAAAACAATGTTCTTTACACCCGATGGAGTTATTATGTTATTAAAGAAATCATCTAGTGACTCCATTAAGAATGGACTGATTATGTATAACTCATCAACATTCCTACCTAGTTCTTGTAGCTCAACCAAATGAGTTGAATCAATGTTATTAAGTATCTTCATATCTTCATAAACACCATCTTTCTTATTGCTAATCTTCCAGAACCCCTCAAATCACCTCACCCGCAAAGTTTTCTGTAATCAGTTTGACATTAAGCGTTGTCGTCGACATCAATTAGATACACCCGTTCTTGGAATCCGCCTCGAGCTTCCGTCTCCTTCTCTCTCAAGGCTTCAAGCTCTTCCCATGTTGCTCCATGTACGATCGCCAACGCCCGGATAACCTCAAGTATATCTGCAAGCTCTTCCAATGACTCCTTTGAACTTTCAGCGGCAAAGTATTCCTCCGACTCTTCTTTGAGCTTTATGATCAATTCTTTCTTATACTCTTCCTCACCCAAGATCCGTGTGCGAAATTCTTTGCCCGTAGCTTCAATGACTTGGGGAATGAGATCCCGAACTAACTTATTGTAAACCGGCATAGATGCTCATCCTTTACATGGTTAATTATGTATTTACATTGTATCATATCAAAATATCGTTCGAAGAAGCTTCCTTGCGTTAAACGAAGTTTATAAGTTACCTAGATGAGGAGCTCTACTTTTAGGCATTCTCTTGAACCACGTCTTATTGCCATCGATTTAATTTACCCGTTACAATCGCTGTTAGGCTACTTGTGTGTATCACTGCAAAATAATAGGCTGTAGGCTTTAGCAGCTACAGCCATTAATGTAACGTAAGAGCGTTATTAACGTTATAAAATTAAAGCATACATTGAGTACATCTAATTCAAGAAACCTTCATGTCATTTTAACAGACCCGTTATTTCGTCTATTGTTTATTGATTTTTGTTTACTCTATATTATCAAGAAAGTCATGAAATATTTCTCTTGTTACTACGCCAGCTCCAGGTATAATTCCCTTTACTTTTTCTATAATAAAACGGTTTTCACGTATTATTCGTCTATTTTCTTCACTGGTAAAACTCCTTAAAGAGTCAATACAGACTTCAAATAAATCAGCATCCTCAACACTCGCTAAAGTTAGTAAAATTTTTAACTCTTCCAAATTGGAGTCATCACCTAAACAATAAGCTAAATTTTTTTGCCAACCTAGAGATTTTGTCAATAGGTCATCTGATAACTTATTCCAATCTTCTTGTTTAAACATTTTAATTAATTTATCAGCAGTTAAACAACCAACGTCATACCAGTAATTATCTGCATCTTGAAAATCTGTTAAAAGTGTATCAAGTTCCTTATACTGGTCATAGCCCCGTGTAAGTTCGGATTGAGCTTTTTTAGATATTCTACCTGCGCTTTCAGATAAGCATTTTCTTCTTCTGCACTGCTAAAATGCTTCTTCGTCCAGCGTCCCCGGTAATCCTCAAAACTCTCTCCGTTCTGGCTTTTACGTACCCATGTGATAATCTGGCTCTCACTTTTAATTCCAAACTTCTCCATAATCCGGCTGTACGCCCAACCTTCTTCCACTCGCAAACGAACGGCCTCTTTCTTCGTTTCTTCACTATATCGATTAAAAGTTTGACCTTTCTTCGCTGGCATAACAAAAATCCCCTCCGGTATCCAGTGTTTGAGTTCATTGTAACATGTCCTCTTTTTTCACTGTCTACCATCAGGGGATAATACCATACATTTTAATACCTCCTTCTTTTATTTAAAACCTGGTGTCGGCTTTGTTCCTACTGGATAGGCTGAAATCACATCATCGCCCATTTTAATAACATCTATTTTAACCCCATTGACAGTTCCAGTGTGCAGTGTTTTTACACCTTCTATGTCAACACGAGTACCAATACTTGGCTTACCACCAATTTCTTTAACAGCATTGATTACTTCAGTTTCGGGGAATCAAATAGCTTATCAGCTCTTTCGACATAACCTTGGTAAGCACCTTTGGGTATGCCAGCTGTCCAGTAATCTGCCTACCAGAGCAAGAAGCAATAGCTCTTCATCTACTAATATAAATCGATAAGCAATGCGGTTTAATTCATCACTAATTGAATTCATATATTCAATCGTCAGGGTCATTTCGCTGCGGGCTCTATGAAAGTCTTCAAAAAAACGCTGCCGCGTCGTCCCCTCCCACATCAGCATGGTATTCATTTGATGGTCCAGTGAACTTATCATCCATTCCATTTGCAGGGACTGTAAACGGAACTTCTCAGCAACTTGAATCAGCAACTCGGGTGGAACCTGGATTTTGGGCATTTTTATCACTCCATTATCTCTTTACTTTCCGTTCAAGAAGCCATGGAGGAGGATTTAACATTTCCCGAGAATCAGAACTTTCTAGCGCATTTATTGGGATAAATTCATTACCAAGGGTTCGCAGTAGCTCGCTCCACTCCAAAAATTTCAGCCTCCCGTCATTCCAGCCTTCTTCAATGTTCCACCTCTGTCTCCATCTTGAGCATGCAAAAAAGCTCATTCCTCCTTATAATTCAAGTAGAAAAGAGCTTTTAAAAGTTCATCAAGTATGAGCTTTTGATTACGAAGGCTCTATATGAGTGAATCTAGGTACTCTTTCTTTGTATTCTTTCGCCGCATCAAATGGAATCATACATACATGTTCCGGTGCTTTTGTTCGAGATAAATGAATACCGTGTAGACAAACATCGCACCATATGTCTAAAAATCCTACTCTCGACTTCATATCTCCGACATATTGATAATCTATTCCACGTTTTTGGCAATTAGGACATTCAATTTCATGTCTTTTTGTATTGTTATTAGTGATGATAGTGGTTAACTTAATCCAGTCCTTAAAATGTGAGTTAATCAATTACTACCGCCCCTTTCGCTTAAAATATTCCCACCATGCGTCTTCTGAGCCATATGCCCCTTTTTCAAATTCGATTAGCATCTCGTAAACTAGGGGCTTTCCAAAAGTTTTAGTTTGATAGATATGAATTCTCTCGTGTCCTAATGTTTTAACTAAGTTTTCCTTACTGCTAAAAGCATCGGGGTACAACAATATCCTGTTTCCTTTTGGGTCAGCCCACCCGTACAAGTCCTTACCTATCAATTCAGCATCTCGAACTATTTCTATCTTTATTCCCTTTAATCCAATACCTGCATCTTCAGCAATCTTTTCAACGTGTCTTAATTGCATTGGCTCAGAGAGGTTCTCGAATGCTCCTGTATTTGAGGATTTACGATATAAATCCTGTTCAAAGTTACCCTTCCCCTCAGTCCTTCCCTTACCGCCATCTCCCCCCGCATCACGCTTCAATCCATCATTACCTTTTCTAACTTCATACTTAACCCTTGGACTCAATATATCTTTCGGTTTCATAAGAGGTACTGTTGCACCCGTAGCAATTCCTGCTGCTCCTATGATACTAGCAACATGTTCTGTAGACCAAGCTTTTGTAGGAAAAATAGCTTCTCTAATAGTTCCATGCACTCCAAAGGTCATGCCATTGGCGAAGTCATTCGGGGAATCAAATAGCTTATCAGCTCTTTCGGCATAACCTTGGTAAGCACCTTTGGGTATGCCAGCTGTCCAGTAATCCAAAAAGCTCCACACCGAAGAATACCGTTTATCATATCGCTCATTAGAAGCATCCATTATTCCGTTTCCTATTTCTTTCAAGCTGCCCCAGGCCTTTTCAAGCCAAGTTTTGGGCTCCTCTTTTCTGCCTACCAGAGCAAGAGGCAATAGCTCTTCATCTACTAATATAAATCGATAAGCAATGCGGTTTAATTCATCACTAATTGAATTCATATATTCAATCGTCAGGGTCATTTCGCTGCGGGCTCTATGAAAGTCTTCAAAAAAACGCTGCCGCGTCGTCCCCTCCCACATCAGCATGGTATTCATTTGATGGTCCAGTGAACTTATCATCCATTCCATTTGCAGGGACTGTAAACGGAACTTCTCAGCAACTTGAATCAGCAATTCGGGTGGAATCTGGATTTTGGGCATTTATATCACTCCATTATTTGCTAAGCCCATTATACTCAAATACAAATAACTGGAAAACATTCCAAGGTCCTGAATTTCTCGCCTTTGTCCGATCAACCTCATAGAATCGGTTAAACGGTATCGCTTCATTCATCGGTACCCTCCGTTGGTTAAGACTAGCTTTTGTTATGATTACACAAACATCCATAAACACAAAGAAGCTGCCCCAAAAGCCATCATCATGGCAATGGAACAGCTCCTCTCTTATTTATGTTAAAAATATCAGCTTCTACGGTATTTCATCGTTCGCTCATCCTCGATCACGCCGCTCCAGTTCATCCCGAAGGCAAAGTCATATACATGATGCTCCGAATCGACATGGCATTCCATATCGTGCGCGACATCTTCCAGCTGCTCTTCGACGGTTCGCATATGGGCGGGCATTTGCATCGGCAGCAGCCCGGACGGCTCGGCTGCTCCCGTCAATACATCCATCATCGCCTGATCCTGAACGCCGAAGTTCGCCAGAATGGCATCCACTTCCGCTTCAAATTCCGAAACAACCGTGGGATTGCTCAACAGCATCGACACGATGACGGGTTTGCCCTTCATTTTTTCCTTCGTCTCCAGTACCATATCTAGATCCGTCGTATTTTGCGGGATGACGGTTTTTCCTTTGTAAGAACGATTCCGCGGTTCATTCCCGTGTTCATCGCCGGCCAGGCTGACTTCTCGGGCATATTCCGCCGTATACGGCTTGTATTGCAGGCTGATCGGCACATAACCGTTCCCGCCCTGCTCCTCATCCTCTTGGCTGTAGCCGGTGCCGGACTTCGGTGATGCGATAAAGACAAGGCCGAATTCCGCTTCGTCCGGATTGTCGGTTACTTCGAAATACTTCGAGACGACCTCCAGGTTGGCCGGATAATCGTAGCTCTCCGGCGTCGGATTGCCGAACCAGTCTTTTCCCGGCGGAAGAAAATGTTTAGGGATGTATACTTTGCTTTTCGCGCGAAGCGGGAGCACCCCATTTTTGTTTTTGAGCATGACAATCGATTTAAGCTGTGCTTCATAACCTTCCCGCATATATTCGGGGTTCCCAACCAGCTTGACGCTCTCCTGTGGATCGAGGTACGGATTTTCAAATAAACCGAGGCGGAACATATTTTTCAGCAGCCGGACGGCCGATTGCTCGAACCGTTCCCGCATATAGGCTTCACCGTGTTCGCGAACCCCCAGCTTGTAAGCCTCCAACACCGGCTCGATCTCATTATTGCCGCCGAATTGGTCAACCCCGGCCATCAGCAGCTTGTAATGGCGCTCGGCCACGGTCAAATCCTCCACGCCCCATGGTTTTCCGCTCAGAAAAGAATCCCTGGGGCCGGAGACGTCGGCCGTGATCATCCAGTCCGTGCATACAACGCCGTCATATCCGTATTTCCCGCGCAGCAAATCCCGAATCAGGTACGAATTATAAGAGTTGCCGACATTTTCGCCGTTTACGGTGTCCTGACCGGAGGAGATCGTGTAATACGGCATGACGGCTGACGCCTTCCCTGTTTTGCCGTCCAGCTTGAATGCCCCGTCAATAAATGGCACCAAATGCTCGTCAAAGTTGTTTCCCGGATACACCGCATACTTCCCACAGCTGTAATGGGCGTCCCTGCCGGCTTCGCCCGATCCTCCTCCCGGCCAATGCTTCACCATCGCATTGACGCTGTCATATCCCCAACCGTCCGCGATTTCCCGTTCGCCTTCGGAAGCCTGGAAGCCGTCGACATAAGCGCGAGCCATATCGGCAGCAAGCTTCGAATCTTCGCCAAACGTGCCGTTATACCGGAACCAGCGCGGCTCCGTGGCGATATCGATTTGCGGAGACAGGGCGGTTGCTAGCCCTAACGCGCGATATTCCCGGGAAGCGATCCTCCCGAACTCCTTCGTGATCTCGGGATCGAAGGTCGCGGCCAAGCCCAGCGTCTCGGGCCACATGGAGATATGACCTCCCGCACCCGCGTTGAATTCGGAGCTTGAATCCGAAGCGTGGCGGGGATCGGAGCTGTTGTTCGCCGGAATACCGAGACCGGTACCCTCAGCAAACGCCTGTATTTTGTTGTTCCAGCGCGCTGCGACTTCCGGGCTTTCTACCGTGGTCACAAGCACGTGCCGCACATGGTCTTTGACCAAAAATGCGATCTGCTCATCGGTCAGTTCCCAAGGCTTCGCTCCGCTCTCCTCATACGTTTTCCCGCCATACGTGCCTGAAAACCAGCCATTACTAAGCGCGGGAATCGACTGATGGCGGCTGTACAGCATCAGCCCGGCCATTTGCTCGACCGTCATTTTCGACGCCAGGTCTTTCGCCCGTTCCTCCGGCGACAGCCGCCAGTCTTCATATTTGTCCAGCTTGCCGTCACGGCTTAAATCTTTAAAGAACAAGCCGTCCTGCTCGATCAGGCCCACGCCCGATTCCTGATTGTAGCCCAAAGTCGGGCCGCCGGGATTTTTTACATATTGAACGGTTTCTTCTGTCTTATTGATCGTATCTAGAGTATGGTTTCTCACGTTTTCTCTCCCCGATTCTCTTTATTTTAATCCGAGTTTACCTTCAGTTCATAGTTGCAGGCGCAAGGCTGCTGTCAACAGCTTCGGTTCCGTTATCTGTAGCTACCGGTTCGCCTACTTCCGGCAGCGGCTTGATGGATACCATGCCGATTGCCGTGAATATGGCAAGGACGAGGTAGAAGAACGTCCAACTGCCAATTCCAATCGACGTGCCTGCGCTTAACAGAAGCGGTGCAATCGCCGGAACAATCGATTGCGGCAAGGCGTTTGCCACGTTCATAATGCCAAAGTCTTTGGCCGAGTCTTCTTTCCGCGGCAGAATGCGCGCAACCAAAGCCATATCGACGGCGGAAAAACAGCCGAATCCAAGACCAAGCACCGCGGATGCGATGACATAAGCCAAATAATGAGGAACAAACGCAAATATCAGTACGGCAATCACCATAATGAATGCAGACACATACAAGAACGGTTTCTGCTTCCGGAATTTATCCGATAACACCCCGCCGAAAATACTGGTCAACGACATGGCAATCGTGGAAATAATGTTCACGCTAGCCACGCTGGCCGTAGCTTGGGCTTCCGTGTAACCCATCCGGTTAACGAGCATCACCGTGAGGTAAAGGCTGCTGCAATACCCCATCATCATGAGAAATTTCGAAGCGACCGCCCAAGAAAACGCCGGGAACCGCCGCGGACTAGGGTAAATTTTGCTCAGTTTCTCTCTGAGCGGCACGACCGTGTTATTCTCGCTGATAATTTCCACTTTTCCTTCTTGAATGAGAAACAAGCTGATGATCGGACCCACGATGCCGATCGCGGCGATAAGCGTCCATTTCGCGGCCGAGGAGACATCCGTCAACAATGTCATCAATACCATCCCGACGACGATCCCGAGCGGTAAGGACATGCCGAGCAGACCGGAAATCGTGCCTTGTTTTTCTTCTTTCACCTGATCGGGAATAAGCGCCGTATACGCCGCCATCCCAAAGTTGAAGAACAGCTGCGCAACCGCCCATCCTACGATGATGAGCCATAGCGAGGATGTCCAGCCAATCATGAGGAGCGCGGCGCTGCCGACCAAGGGCCCGAGCAAAATCCAGGTGCGCCGGCGTCCAAATTTATTGATCGTCCGATCGCTGATCGCTCCGCCCAAAGGGTTACCGATCAAGGCGAAGAAAGCGCCGATACCGGCCACGAGCCCATAAGACGACGTATATCCATCCGGATCGATCTCGATCATCTTAAATGTCAACAACAGTGTCGCCGGTGTCATGAGTGCGACCATCATCAGGCCGTAGCCCAACATCACGCCGAAAGTCAATCGGCCAAAAGGGGTTTTGACCTGTCCTTTTACTTTAGCTCCAGCCATTTATATAACCTCCCATTATCTTGAAAACGATTACAATCAAATTATAAAAGAAACCGCCTTCATGAAGACAGGCGGTTGTTTATAGACTTATAGGGTAATTCTTAACCTCATTATGAAAGCGTTTTAAAACCACCTTTCCGAAATGCTTAAAAATTGACACAACGTACAATACCGCTCATACCATAGGCGTTAATTCAATCAGCTGCACCTCATGCGGTTTCAAGGTGGAGCCAATCACCGTCCCGTTCTCCACATTCAAGACTTGGACCTGTCTTAACGGGGAGCTCTCCTTCAGATAAGCGATATCCTCAGCCGTCAATGATTCCGGTGCCCCCATTTCCACCCATTTGTCGTAGCTGCTGCCGTGCTTGCGGGTGATCGTTTGGGTAACCATGCGGTACGCGCCCTGAGGTAACCCGCTAAGCGCGATGTCGATTTTTAAGATTTTCTCTTCCTTGAATCCGTTATACCTGTGCGTTTCATCAATAAACGAAGTGTCGCCGAGAGCGTAAAGATCATCATAATGACAGTAATTATACGTCATGATTTGAATGGTATCTCCGCGGGCGGCCACGATATATCCGTCCCCGCTTGCAATCAGCGTCTCCCCCAGCTTGCCCAACAGCCGGTACGCATGCATGGCGGGCTTCGGGATCCCATATTGGGCGATGAGCCCAAGCCCTCCGTGAAACAAACGCGGTGACGGGAACGTCTCCTCGATGTTGTCGCTCAGCACCCAGTAACCAAATCCGTCGATGGCATCCAGATTATCGAGGATGTTTTTGGCGATATAAGCGGCCTTGTATAAGGTATCGTTCGTCAATTCTCGGTGATAGGCGGTCGAGTTCCACTCCGTCATATAAACCTCACGGCCGGATAACCCCTGATCGGTTAACAGCTGCAGCTCGATCGCAAGTCTTTCCCTAAGAAAATCGGGATTCGGCGAAATCCCTCCGAATTTCTCCAGCAGCTTCCGGTACAGATCTTCATCCAGCTTGAGTTCCGCTTCTTCCTGTTGTATTCGTTTTTCGATTTCTTCATGCGGATAAAAATGCAGCGGAATGAAATCGGGAAGACAATCGTTCTTCCGGCAAAACGCGAAAAAATTCGTCGCCGTGTCCGGCGAAGTCACGGTGATGATCCGGCCGGGCGCGCCGATCTTCAGTCCTTCGGATAGCCGTTTGAAGGTTCTGTAGGTGGCCAGGTACAGCTCATGATATTCCTGTTCGGATCCGGGCCAAAATACGTTTAATTCCGGTTCGTTCCAGAACTCGAATCTCCAGCTCTCGACCTCCGCCGCACCGTAACGGTTCATGCAGTGGCGAAGGAAGCTGTCGATAAGTCCGCACCATTTATCCAGCGACTTCGGCGGGCTCGTAAAGCTGGCTCTGTAGAACACCGTCTTCCCGGGATCGGATGCCAGCGCGGAGGGCATAAATCCCAGCTCCACGAACGGCTTCAAGCCAATCAACAGCATAAAATCGAACAGCTGGTCCACCAGCCTGAAATTGTAGCGCGGCCGCCCTTCCTCGTCTTCATCATATACCATCATCCCGTCGTCAAAGATCCCGTGAAAGCGTAAATACCGAAACGGACAATTTTGCTGGACATAGATCAGCTGTTGTTGTACATCGGCATGCAGCCCTTCCTGCGCTTTCCCGATCGTGATGAGATTTTTCCATGTATGCTTCAGTTTTCTTCCCTGAGCGGCCGCGTTCACCTCATAGGTCTTCGTTTCGATTGCCTGGATCGTTTCAACCTCCAACGATTCGGTCCGCCGTAAATACTGACGGATGATCCCCAGTGCGCTGGATTGATTAAACTGAAGATAATTCGAAGAGATGTCTTGCTTTTTGGCTTCCGTCTCCCGGTCAGGTCGATACTGTTTACGGTATTCATGAGGGGTCATACGGTATTTGTTTTTGAACGCCGTGTAAAACGATTTGGCATTGGGAAATCCGTGGCTTAACGCCAGATCAGCAATCGGGAGGTCTTCATAACGAAGCAGCTCCTCCACCGCGTTCTTCAACCGGATGCTTGTCAGATAGGATTGGAAATTAAGCCCGATATTTTCGCTGAAAAATTTGGACAGATAAGGTACGGACAAAAATTCTTGTTTGGCGATCGATTGCAGGGTGATCGGCTCATTGTAATGCTCGTCGATATAATTGATAATACGGAGCATGCGCTCCATATATTTCTCGTTCATCGCGCCGCCGGTTTCGGAGGATTTGAACTGTTTAATGAGCATGGAAAATACCGCCAGCATGCGGATGCCCATATCCAGCTCGTAAGCCTCTCCTTTTTTCTGCTTCAGCTCGACCATCTCTGCCAGCATCTGGCGGATTCGGTTCAACCCGCTTTTCTGTTCCGGCCGGACCGTGGAAGAATTGCACTCAAAGCGGATGTCCTCAATACCTTTAATGTTTTCCTTCAAAAACACCATTGGAATAAGGAACGTGGCGATAATGTTCATGTCCAGCCCAATGACCTCATGGACATGGCTTGAATTGATCACAAATACATCGCCTTCGGTTATCATGTGCTGCTCCGTTCCGACGGTGACTTCCAGATTGCCGGACAGCACGAATATGATCTCCACGCTGTTATGCCAATGGCTCGGCACGTAATTTACCCGGTGCAGCGATACATCAAACGGCAGATCGTCCGCTGTCTCCACCAATTCAAAGATGGACGTTTTCAAAGATGTCCCCCCAGACAAAGATTGCGTATCTTTTTTGTACTATCGTCCATTATACAAAATAGTATGCTTCAATATTTGAGCGCATGGTACAGAATGGCGGCAAGATCCCAAATCTCCAATCAAAACAAAATTACCCTGATCGAAGTCTAAAGACCGCGACTAGGGCATCTTGTTGTATTGTAATTTATCGTTTTATTCTGCTTTTTCGCCTTTTTCAGCGTAGCTCATATCGCCTACGGATTCGATCTTGTACGTACCGTCCTTGTATACAATCTTCGTTACACTCGCATTTTCCAGACCTGCGGGGGGAACTTGGCCAGGATCAATCGTTTGAAGGAGCGCGCTGATTGATAAGCCATGAGAAACGACAAGCACATTGCCGCCGCCGTTTTCGGTTGTTTCTTCGCTGATTTCATCCAAAGCCGTTCTCAAGCGAGTGGAGATCGCTTCCCAATTCTCAGCCTGTCCGGTCTCGTCCGAGGCGGCAATCGTGTCAGCAATTTTCCCCATATCAGACTTCATATCCAGCTGTTTCATATCGGTAATCCCTAAACCCTGCAAAATCACGTTCCACATATTCGCGTTCAGGTCCCCTTCGTACTTGCCGAAATTCCATTCCCGCAGATTCTTGTCGGTCGTAAGCTTCACATCTGTTTGTCCGCTCTCTTCAAGGACGAGGTTCGCCGTTTCAATCGCCCGACCGCTGTCACTACTATATGCGGCAGCGAATGGAATCCCCTTCAATCCTCTTCCGAGCTGTCTGGCAACCGTGACACCGGGCTCCGTCAGCGGCGAATCGGCCCAGCCTTGCACGCGGTCGCTTGTGTTCAGCATTGTTTTTCCATGCCTTGTAATATACAAAGTAACCGTGTTGTCCTTGCTTGCAGCCTGATCCGAGCCGCACGCCGCCAATGAAATGACAAGAGATAAAAGAACGGCAAGAAAAAGCACATTTCTAAGTTTACCCATACCCTATTCCCCCTAAGTAATATCTTTTTCAAGTGAAAGGAAGCTTAACGTCGGAAATACAAACATGTCGGAAAGCGCTTCCAAATATAATTATAAAAAGAAACGCCGTCTCCCGGAGAGACAGCGGTTTATCGTTTTTTGCGTCATCAATTAATTAAAAATTTCAATATTATTTACTTGTTCCAGGATAAGAGGTTAAATAATTACCCATACCATCTTTTCATTCCATCACACCCTAGGGTAGGGCCCACTCACGAACACCATGGATCACCTCAGCTTGATGCCTTGTCCCATCAACTGAGGCCTTACATCCGTAAAGCCCTCACCCGGCTTACGCAGAGCTTCCAAAACAACCTGTGCATTATACCCGTCATGGAAATCATAGATCTGGCCGGGCTCTCCATTTAGAATCTGAATGATTTGCTTCAGGATCGGCAGCGGGCTGACGACGTCGTCCACAGATACAGGCTGCAAGTCGGAATTCTTGCCGCTTCGATACAGATTGCACCAGTTCTCCAATGCCAAGGTTCCTTCCTCACCGTGGACCACCAGGGAGACACGCTCCTCCCCTTCCCGTTGGTCGGTTCCCGACAGGCGAATCTCAATATCATTATGTAATCTCAGAACGGCCTGGACTCGGCTTTCGGACTGATTCGAATCCGGCGGAAACTCGATCTCGCTCTTCACATACGTAATCGGCCCGAACACCTGTTGGATCATCTGGATCCAGTGAATGCCAACCTCCAGCAGGTATCCGCCCTGTTGCCTTGACGTGATCCATGGATTCTGCTGCCAGGCCCTCGGCCACTGCGGAAACTCCAGGTACAGATACATGCTTTGGATCTTGCCGATCGCCTGATCCTCAAGCAATTTCTGCAGCTTCAGAACGGCCGGATCGAGCGGAAGCGAGAAATGAACCGCATGGAGCACGTTGGACTCCTCAGCCAGCTCTACCAGACTCCGGGCTTCAGCCAAGCTGTTGGCCAGCGGCTTCTCGCAGAAGACGTGGACACCTTTCTCAAATGCGATCCGGGCCACATCATAATGCAGGGAGGGCGGAACCGCGATATACACCAGGTCAAGCGGCACCTCGCCCAGCAGTTGGCGATAGTCGGTGTACAGCCTTGGATGAATCCCGGCTTCTGCGACTTCCCGGTGCAGACTGGATTCATCACTGTCGCAAATGGCGACCAATTCGATCTTCTCCGTATATTGGGGCAGTAAGCGGTGAATCATATGCCGACCCATGTGCCCTAAGCCAATGACGGCTATTTTTTGTTTCATCATCCTGTTCTCCTATTCCATTCGCGATTGAATTTTGCCATTGAATGCCACGTCACCTATTATAGATCAAGGTGCTGCTGGCCGTACACTTGGATTACCGAAAAAAAACAGCAAAAAGGCTGCCCGAAATGGGCAGCCTTTGAACTTGTCATCATCGCGGATCGATCCCCCGCCCCTGCGGCACTTCAAACAGCAGGTTAGCGATCATCTCATGATATGCCGCATGTTCTCAGCATGGTACTCCTCGAACTGCACCACAGCATCTGCATCGCTAGCAGATACTCCTTCATACCGGTACTCTGTACTATTTGCGGGCATCCATTTCACTCCACACCCTTCAACGACTCGATCATATGAATCCGCGTCACTTTTTTCCGAAGCATGAGGTTGGAGAGGAGGGTCAGGATGAACGCCAGCACAACCGATGCCAGCATAATCACAAGGTTTAATTGATCCGGAATTTGCTGATGCGTACTCGAAAGCGCCTGTATGATGAGGGAATAGACATAACCGCTGATCGGCAGGGCGACAATGACCGCAAAAGCGGTTAACAGCATGTTCTCAGAGAAGATCAGCCGGTTAATTTTACGTTTGGGATAACCTAATACCTTCAGGGTGGCCAGCTCACGATTCCTTTCATAAATGTTGATGGAAGAGATCGTGTAGATGGCGCCGAAGGACAGAATGACGGCGCAGATGATAAACATGATGAAGATAAAACTGTTTTGCTTCAGCATATATTGCGCTGATTTCTTGAGGTCGTCCTTATCGGCAATGGCCTCCACCTGAGGGTCCTGTTCAAAGAAGCTGCGAACGCCCTCCAGATCGGCAGCGCTATGGACGCTCACTAACAGCGAGGTGGGATCGTAGTCGATACCCAAGCTCTTCATATAACCCGGTGTGCTGTAGAACGACGGATTCGAGTATTGTGTAGAGATGTCCAGAACCTTCATATCGACAATGGTTTGGTTAAGCTCCGGTGCTGTGAATTGAAGCTGGATCGTATCCCCTTCAGCAATATGATACTGATCCGCGTAAGATTTCGGTACCAGCACGCCATGATCTTCTAACGAGAGCCGGTTGCCATGTTCATCATAAAAGCGAATCAGCTCATTATCCTGCTCCGTAACCACCAGCGCAGCGTTTTCTTTGTTTTCTCCTTGGATGAATTCTACAGGGTAGGTGGACAACCCATAATGGTCTGCAATGCCAGAGGGTAGTGCTGCCGGATCCGGGAACGATCCCATCGCATAATCGATTCGTAAATCATACGTATTTACCTCTTCAATCTGGCCAGCTACCTTGAGCAGGGCCGTCTGCGTGCCAAAAGCCGTGATCAACAAAACCGTACTGACCACAACGCCAACGGAGCTCGCGAATGCTTTTTGTTTATTTAAGAAGATATTTCTTAGAATAATCTTGTTGCTGTAGGACAGCCGACTCCAAATCCCTGGAACTTTCTCGATGAGCAGCTTCTTCATCTTCTTCGGCGGTTTCGGACGCATCGCCTGGGCAGCACGTTCTTGCAAAATCGCTCTGCCGCTGAAATAGCAGGACAGCATGCCAAAAACACTAGAGCAGATCATCGGAGGTAGGAGTGTAAAAAACGAAAGGGTGAACGTCAGGTCGGGCAGGGAGTAGGATCTTCCAATTGACGTTGTAATGAGTGGAATGAACAGGGCGGCGGCGATGGCATAGCCCAAGATGGAGCCGATGACGCCTGCCAGCACGGGGTAGCCTATGTAATGGAGCATGATGCTTCTTTTTTTCACCCCTAATGCCTTCATAATGCCCACTTGATTGCGCTGTGAATCTATAATCCTCGACATGATCAGAAACAGGATCACCGCTTCGATCAAAAAGAGAACGATTGGGATCACCCTGCTCATCAGCTTATTATTATGAATCGTTTGCTGGGTCTGGGAATAGTTGAAGGTTCGTTCTTTACTGACCTGGCTTATATAAGGGAGGGACTGGGAATGTGCTTCAATGGCCTGGCCTAACTGGTCAATATCGTAACCGTCCTTGGCATCAATCAGGATCTCATTGTAGAACATACCGCCTGCAATTTCAGGAATGGTCTCTTCGGGGATATAAGCGATTCCATAAGCTTGATGGTCCTGGGTTTCGTTCTTCTTGGCATGCTCCACATTCTCATTCAGGCCGCTAATCGTGAACGTCATGTCCTTGTCATTCACACGGAGGCTGATGGAATCACCGACACGGAAGTGATGCGCCTCGGCATAGTGGGAGTCCAATAGGATCTCATTCGGCCCTGCTGGCATCCAGCCCTCCATCATCCTGGATGTGTTGATTGCATTCGGTACGGGGATTGAGTGCACCGTTAATGCAGCTTTATCATCTTCAAAAGCCTGTTCGGCCTGGACGGTATAACGCCCTTCGATAAGTTGAATGCCTTCAATGCCTCCTAAATCGGCCACATCCTCTGCGGAAATTTGACTGTAATAGACGTTCAAGTCGCTTAGATTATGTTCTTGAAAATACCCCTTCGTATAGCCGCTAAGATTGTCGCTCAATGTGACCAGTCCCGTGTAGAAAAAGGCTCCCACCGCGATTACCAAAACTATGGCTATGAATTGTCCTACCGACTGTTTCATGTCCCTTAATAATTTCAACGCTAAAATCTTCATCACCACTCGATCCCTTCAACGCTTTGTTTGTGATCATTGATCGTGATGCTCTCGATCTTCCCGCTCTTGACGCGGATCACTTTATCCGCCATCGGCGCGATGGCCGAATTATGGGTGACCAGCACGACGCATGTCTTCGTTTCCTGGTTCAAATCTTGAAGAAGCTTTAAGACCGATTTCCCTGTCACATAATCCAAAGCACCGGTGGGTTCGTCACAGAGGAGAAGCGCGGGGTTCTTGGCAACCGCTCTTGCGATCGCAACTCGTTGCTGTTCGCCGCCAGAGAGCTGGGAAGGGAAATTCTTCATCCGATCGGTTAGTCCAACCTTATGTAAAATATCACGGGCGTCCAGATGGTCCTTACATACCTCTGTCGCAAATTCCACGTTCTCGAGCGCATTCAAATTCGGAATCAGGTTATAGAATTGAAATACGAAGCCAACCTGCTCGCCGCGGTATTCGGTTAATCTCTTCTCGCTCCATCCCGTAATCTCTTGATCCCCAACCAACACTTGCCCCGAGGTCGCCGTATCCATCCCGCCGAGGATATTCAAAATCGTGCTTTTCCCCGCCCCGCTGGCCCCTAGAATAACGACGAATTCCCCCTCTAATATGGAGAAGTCAACACCCGCAAGGGCTTGAATCGTCACTTCGCCGATTGGATAGGCCTTGGTTACGTTTTTGAATTCGATTAACGTTGTCACTTCGTACATCTCCCCACACAGAAAATTTCCGGAATTGGGCTGCCCGCCATTCCCGGTCTCTTGTAAAGAAACTACCGTTTCTCACTAACCGCTAGTTTCATTCTATATCCATCATAACTAGCCTCGTGGATATTTCTTCCTGCAGCCGATGTATTTACGTATCGGTCTTCAGAAGGATCTTTGTCGCCGCTTCTCCCTTTTGGCATCATGAACACAAAAAGAGTCATATAGGTAAACAACACCTACATGACTCTTATACTTCCTATCTGAAATTGCAACACAATCCTTTTATTCTCTGTAGTAAGCGTAAAGCCTTCGATGACGGCATCCTCGAATGAAGCTTTTGCTATTCATTTGGTGCGGCGGTCAACGTACTGCGTTGTTTGATTTTTTGTATGGACAGATTCAAGCTGTAATTCCCATAATCGAGAAGTTTATTAAGAAAAAGGTTCAGCTGATCTTGGGATGAAACTTTTATCGTTAAATGGTAACAGCCTTCTCCCGAGATTCGATGTGCTTCAACTATCTCATGTTGATCCATTATAAAACGAATAAACGAATCGTGATTGGCTGTTTTCATATGAATGATAACAAATGCTGTATAAGCAAGCCCTAATTTCATTTCATCGATGATTAGGGAATAGGCTGTAATTACACCGCTCTCCTCAAGTTTTTTGATACGATTGCCTACTGCTTGTCCAGTCATATGAATTTGTTTCCCTAAGTCTTTCCATTGAATCCTAGAATTTTCGGTTAGTAACCGAAGGATCTGATAATCCGTTTGATCAAGTTGCATACCATAATCCTTTCACCGTGAAATGATTTCATGTAAAAGCGTTTCATCAAAGCATCGATTAAATTCAAGATGTCATTTATCATTTTACTATACAACAACCCTTATCCCAAAGTTGACAAAGGGAACCCGTATTGGTTACCTGGCCGTTGAGTAAACTATATCCAAATCAAAAAAGGAGTCTATTGCCATGAAAATACAACTCATTCGAAATGCGACACTTGTTGTCCAATATGCAGGGAAGAAGTTTTTAATCGACCCTTTTTTGGGAGAAAAAGATTCGTATCCGCCTTTCCCTAATTCGTTACGCCAAGATCAAAACAATCCTTTGGTTGGCTTGCCAACCTCGGTTGACCATATTATCAGCAACTTAGATGCTGTGATAGTCACTCATCTACATTTAGACCATTGGGACGATACGGCTAAAGAGGCGCTGCCAAAAGATATTAAAATGTTTGTACAAAACGAAGAAGACGCAGCAGAAGTCAGAAACGCCGGTTTTCAAAATGTAGAAGTGCTGCAAGAAAATTCAGCCTTTGGAGATATTCGATTAGTTAAAACTAAAGGCGAACACGGCAGAGGAGAAATATTACAACTTGCCGGACATGTGTGCGGTGTTGTCTTGAAGCACCCAAGCGAGAAAACATTGTACATTGCTGGAGATACGGTTTGGTATGAAGCTGTTGGGGAAGCAATCGAAACACACAAACCGGAAATCATTGTTGTAAATGGAGGAGATAATCAATTCCTTCAAGGCGGATCTCTAGTAATGGGGAAAGAGGATATCTACCAAGTATATAAAGCAGCCCCTGAGGCAAAAATTATATCTGTCCATATGGAAGCAGTTAATCATTGGACATTATCAAGGGAAGAATTAAATATCTTTACTAACGAAAAAGGAATCTCCTCTAATGTTTTGATCCCAAATGACGGGGAATCCTACACGTTTTAGTGTATCGATGGATTAAAGCCAAAGTTCCTACAAGACCCTAAGAGCTTCTGGGGTCTTTTTCGTATTATTAGGTCAGCCAGAGATTTCTGGTTGGCCTTTTTTCTTAGGTGCATTAAGATGGCGGTAGCCGGGAGAACGTGGGTCTTTTAGGGGCGTAGACCCCGTCAAAAAAACTGTTTTCCTACTACCCCAATGACCATGTTTGAGCTGGTAGAGGCTTTGACCTCGCATCACAAGCGAAGCTATGGGTTTGGAACCATCGTAGGAAGTGCCGGTGAATACGAATTGGGAGGTTATTATGGAACCTGTTGTCGGCGTTGACGTAGCCAAGGGATTCAGTGTGGTACAAGCGTTTTTAAAGCGGAATGAGCCGTATGGGAAGATGATTAGCATCTCGCATGGGGAGGGTGGATTTAAGTATTTGGGGGAGGTACTTGCAGAGCTGCAGACAAAGACAATGCAGCCTCCGGTCGTTATTCTTGAAGCGACAGGTCATTACCACCGCGGACTTGCCACCTATCTAGAGCGCAACGGATGGACATATTTCATCGTCAACCCATTACAAGCAAAACGAGCGAAAGGAACACAGTTGCGCAAGGTAAAGACAGATGCTGCAGATGCCTGGCATTTAGCCGAGATGTATTATCGGGGAGACGTTACCGCGCATCGTACTTGGGATGAGGCATTTAGAGAGCTTCAACATGTCACCAGGCAACATGAGTTTGTGACGGGGATGTATGTGCAAGCGAAGTTAAACATGAGGTCCTTGCTGGATCAAGTTTTTCCAGCGTATGAGAAGGTATTTCGCGATCTATTTTCTGTGACATCTCTCAACGTGCTGGCCCGTTGTCTGGAAGGTCAAGTCGAGAATCTGCATGAGGTCATTCAAAAAGGCGTAGGAAGGTCACATTCACGAAAATGGATGGAAGCTAAGGTGGAACAACTCGAGGAAGCACTGTCTGATTGGAGCGAACAGCCAAGAAGTTATTCTCAAACTTTCGTTTTACGCGGGATGGTTGACTTACTGCTTGCATTTTCAGAGCAACTGAGCGAACTGGAGAAGCAGATCAATGAAATGGCAACGAGTCTTCCAGAGGTCGAATTGGTGAAAAGTATACCGGGAATAGGAGATAGACTTGCAGCCGCGATTGTCGCTGAAATTGGAGACGTTAGGCAGTTTAAAGAAGCGAAACAACTTGTTGCTTTTGCTGGATTGGATCCTGGGATATTCAGTTCGGGGAAATTCACGGCAAGTAGTTCAAAAATTACGAAGCGTAGCTCAAAGAGGCTTCGTCGTGCTTTATATTTAGCCGTACAGTGCGGTATTCGTGGAAGAACTAATCCCAAAATATGGGATTATTACGATAAAAAACGAAAAGAGGGCAAACCCTACAAGGTGGTCGTGATCGCTTGCGCCAACAAGCTTCTCCATCACGTATACGCCATCCTTAGTAAGAGCCAGCCCTACCAATCCTAATATTCCAATATCCAAATTTATCCAAAACCTTCACGCCAATGAAGGTTTTTTGTCTTGCTTAAAAATAGTATATCAAGAAGATCGCCAATCACCAACACCAAATCCTTGACAAGTATTAGCTGGTTTTCTTGCCAAAATATGCTTTTAAATAACAACAGAAGCGGGTTCAGACATTATGGTCTTTATCGCCGCTTCTTCCGCAGCATACTTAACACAAAAAGAGTCATATAGGTTAACAACACCTACATGACTCTTATGCTTCCCATCCGAAATTGCAACACAAGCCTCTTTTACTTATGGCATACCTATATAGTCTCAGGTTTCCGGCACCGCGCCGAAGCTTGTACGATGAACGAGTCTATAAAAGCGTCTCTGAAGCCAGCGTAAACCCTTCAATCGCGACATCTTCGTCGACTTCAATCATGATGCAGCGTTTACCTTGGAAATTCACCTGTTTGACATACCTTAAATCCTGCGGGCTAATCGAAATCGTAGCTACCTTGGTTTCGATCTTAATGGATTTGGAAGTATACTTCGGCATGACGCTGGTTGCTTTCATCTCATAGTTCTTGTTGTCCACGATGGTTTCGAATGCCCGCTCCACCTTCTCGGTCGTCACGTCCTCTACGCCGCTTGCGGTCAGTACGCGCTCCAGATCTTTATAATCCAGCTTCGGAGGTTCTTCCTCCTTCGTCTCTTCGTTCATTTCGATCACCCGGTTAATTTCCTCGTACACCTGAGCAATGGTGGCTGAATCGAGCTGTTCGCCGGCCACTTCCTTGACGATATCCTCGAAGATCGCTCGCTCTTCTAGTGCCGTCACGGATCTTTCCCCGTTCAAGACCTGTTCGACAAAATGCGGATCCGGAAAATTCGATTTTCCCGTACAATACAAAATACGATTCACATCGGAATAATTGTCCGTCACGCTAGGGTACAGGAATCCTTGCTCCGGCGTGCTTAACTTGATAATCGGATCTACGATGACATTGTACTTGAACTCCCGCTCCACATAATCGAACAAGAGCGTCTTCCGTTGTTTCTCCGTAGAATTCACGCTGCATAAAATGAATGGATGGGCGAACACCTCGTTCTTCTCGCTCTCCTCCGCTTCATCGTTTCTCGCCTTGGTCGGCAAATAATACTGTCCCCGAACGAATGTGACTACCATATCCCGCTCATATTGGGCATCCTTCAGCATTCGATCCACCAGCATCAGCATCAAGTCCTGCCATTCTTCCGGATCACCCGACACGAGAGCTTGGTGAAGCATGACCTGCGCCGGTTCCTCCGCTGCTTCCTGGAACCTCAATTCGAACAATTTTTGATCCAGTTCGCCGGTCAGCAGTTTTTTGAAATTCCCCATGTATAACTCTTGCTTCTCCCGATCCACCAGCTCGAACGGCAGGCGCTCCCAGTGGTAGATTTCATTCGTTTCCTTCGTAATATAGACATTGAGAATATCGTAAATATTCATTAAATCGTGATCCAGCTTAAATTGCTTGCGTATATTGGCGACTTCTTTTTTGTTCATAGCTTGTAAGACAACCCCTAGAAAATAAATTAGCAGTTCCTGTCAATCTTATTTCATCTTTATATTAAATAGCAAGTGACAATAGACCCGCTGAGCAGCTGCAACTTAGTCATGTGCGTTCCGTAGGTCCATGTTCAATACTACCAGATTTATTGACGATTTGCTTCTGGCGATCGAGAGTTATCCGTATGCTTCATTCTGGGAGGCGGCAACGAGGTACATATCCATGAACAAATTTTCCCTTTGTGCAATATTGCCCATTGGGCAATATTATATTATACTAAATAACGTTCTAAATGTTTAAACCGAATTCTTGAAAGGAGGGCATATGGGTCTTGAACTCCAAGCCAACCAATTTGCGCGATAAAAAAAAGGAAGCCACCGCCTATGCTTTGGCCGAAGCCTCCTTTATGCTTGCGGTTGAACGAGGCATGGACGGATTCATCGTTGATGACGTCGTCCAGCAGGCCGGTTACTCCCGCAGGACCTTTGCCAATTACTTTTCGTGTAAAGAGGAAGCGGTAGCGGCATATTTTATGGGCAGCAGCTCCAATGAAGATGCGAAGATGCAGTTTGCGGGCTTCCCTCCGGATGCCACTCCGCTTGATGCACTGTACAACTTGCTGAAGATGCAGTTTACTTCTGAGTTTCTGTATAAATTGAGGCAGTTCGTATCTCTCGCGAAGCAGTATCCATCGCTTGAGCCTTATATTCTCAGCGTATTGCGCCGCCTGCAGACCGCAGCACAGGAAGTGCTTGAGCAATTCTCCCATGGACGTTATCCCGACGGATATACCCATCTTCTTGCCGGCGCCGTCTATGGAGCGTTCGTTCCTATTCTGGACGGGCGATTAAACGTCCTCCTGCCAGGAGAAGCACAGGATGATCGTTCTGGTGCTATATTGTTCGATCAGTATTTGAATTCGATGTTTGCTTACTTACGCAACGGCTTCTAACTTAGAGCTACAAAGGAGAAAATCACATGTCAACATTTCTTTACCGATTAGGAAAATCAGCTTACTCCAAGCCATGGTATTTCATCTTGTTTTGGATTGTTGTTCTCGGTGTCGTAGGCACCCTGCTCGGCATCAATGGCATTCAATCCAGCTCTGAAATGAAAATTGAAGGCACAGAATCGCAAAAAGTGCTCGATATGCTGGCTGAGGAGCTTCCCGCCGCTGCGGGTGGCCAGGCGAGTGTCGCCTTTACCGCGCCCGACGGAGAACGTCTAGATACACCGGAACGTGCAGCATTGCTCGCGAAGGCTATCAATGACGTTTACAACATGGAATATATCATTAATCCGATGGAATTGGCCGCTCAAGCCGCCGCAGCAGGCCAAACCGCGGCTGCGGACCCAGCTGCAGCGGGTCAGGCAACCGACGTAGATCCATCAGCAACTGCAGGTCAGGCAACTGAGGTAGACCCTTCAGCCGCTGATGGCCAAGTAGCAGCGGCAGGTGGCCAGTCTGCTCCTTACGGCCCGCTCATGGCGGATGGCGTTCCTGTTCCGGGCGTCATGCTTTCCGCTGACGGCAGCGTCGCCCTGTTCCAGTTTCAGTTTACTGTGCAGCAGACGTCCTTGCCCTCTTCCGTCCCGGATGACGTCATCAAAGTCGTGACAGAAGTAGAGCAAGCAGGCTCCGGTATCACGGCCATTCCAAGCGATTCGCTGAAGAGCACCCCAGCCATCGGATCAACGGAAGCGATCGGCGTAGCCGTTGCCGCCGTTGTACTGTTTATTACGCTGGGATCGATCGTTGCCGCCGGGCTGCCGCTAGCCACCGCACTTCTCGGCGTTGCGATCAGTGTTGGAGGCGCATTTGCCCTCTCTAATGTGATTCAGATGAATGACATCACTCCGATTCTCGCCGTCATGATCGGTCTGGCGGTTGGAATCGACTACTCGCTGTTTATCGTGAATCGCCAGCGCCGGTTGATTCTCGATGAGAACTTGAGCGCGCGTGAAGCGGCAAGCCGGGCGGTCGGCACCGCCGGCAGTGCCGTATTCTTTGCCGGACTAACCGTCATTATCGCCCTGTGCGGCATGCTCGTTATCGGCATCGGCTTCTTGTCAACCATGGCTCTAGTTGCCGCTGTCAGCGTTCTAATCACCGTCCTGCTGGCGCTGACCCTGCTGCCTGCCCTGCTTGGGCTGGTCGGCGAAAAGATCTGTACAACCAAAGCTCGCAATAAGAACGCAGCCGCAGCAAACAAGGCAAGCCATGGATTCTCCCGCCGCTGGGCAAATGCCACGGTGAAATACCGCTGGGTTATCATTATTCTGGTGGTCCTGGTTCTTGGAACAGCGGCGATTCCTGTAACAAAAATGGAGCTTGGCATTCCGTCCGGGGCCTCGGCTAATTTGGATACACCAGCACGCCAAAGCTATGACGTCATCTCCAAAGGCTTCGGGGAAGGCTTCAACGGACCGCTGCTGCTGGTTGCCCAGCCGAAGGAAAAGTCCGACAAAATTTCGATGGAAACCCTGGGTAAGCTGATTCAAGAACTACAAATGCATGATAACGTTACGCTTGTATCCCCAATGGGAGTCAACGAGACCGGGGATATCGCTATTATCAGTCTGATCCCGAAAACAGGCCCAACGGATGTGGAGACAAGAGACCTGGTTCATGATCTGCGCTCTCCTGATTCCAGTCTGGCTTCGAGTAATAATATTTCGCTTGGCGTGACCGGCTTTACAGCCATTAACATCGATATGTCCTCCAAGCTGTCCGAAGCATTCCCTGTTTATGTAGGCATTATTGTCATTCTATCGATAATCATCCTGCTGCTCGTATTCCGGTCAATCATCGTTCCGATCAAAGCGACCGTAGGTTTTATTCTCAGTGTTCTCGCTACTTTTGGCTTAACTACAGCCGTCTACCAGTGGGGATGGCTGCACTCCCTGTTCGGCTTTGACACGGGAGGACCGCTGCTCAGCTTTATGCCGATCCTTGTCACCGGTATTCTGTACGGACTGGCCATGGATTATCAAGTATTCCTGGTCAGCTCCATGCGCGAGTCCTATGTCCATGGACGTCATGGCAACGAAAGCGTGGTTCACGGCTACGAGCTAGCCAGCCGTGTCGTGCTAGCCGCAGGTATTATCATGGTTTCTGTCTTCGCGGGCTTTATTTTCGCACCTGACGCGATGATCAAACAGATCGGTTTTGCCCTGGCATTCGGTATCCTGATCGATGCTTTCATCATCCGGATGACACTCGTTCCAGCTGTCATGGCGGTCTTTGGCGATAAAGCCTGGTGGCTTCCGAAATGGCTGGACCGCTTACTACCGAACCTTGATGTCGAAGGTGACAAGCTAATAGCCAAGCTCCATGCGGAGAGCTCCCAGAGCAGCACCAAGATATAAAAAGAAACGTATAAATGGGGAATCTCAGACTCATTGATCGTTTGGAAATTAAAGCAGAAGAGTTCCTAAATCTTTTACGGATTCTTAAACCCTGCCCATGTTGCGGGAATATAGCTTGCAAAATAAAAAATGGCGGTACGGAGTTGGATCCGTACCGCCATTTTACATGTTACTTTGGTCCCGCGCCGTTCGCCGCGAGCACCGATATACGAATGCTCACAGGCTATGCACACACTCCTCAGCGCTAATGCTGCCGAGCGAGGCACATGCCTTGCGCGTTACAGCTTACCCGCGGCTTTCACTTTCACGAGCAACGCATTGCCCGGCAAATACGCAATCGGAATGTCCTCGACGGACACGATCTGTACGGTCTCCGGATTTGCGCCAGCTGCAGCTGCCTCGTTCATGGCGCTTTCCTTCGCATCGCGGATAACCTCGTCATAGCTCCAGTCGTCCAGCGAATAGATCCGCTCCGACTCGCCGCTAACCTCTCCCAGTGCTGCGCCGATCGCGTTCGCCGCATCATAGTTATCCGGCCGGATGATTCGGCTTGCCCCTGCCAGCGTATCCGGTACCAACAGACTGCCGCCGCCGACCAGAATGACATCGACCGGGTCGGCACTCGTTTTCATCCGATCTATGGCATCCTCCAGAATCTGCTGCATGACGGCATCCACCTTACCGCATACCGCTTCGTCCACGGCATCCGCGTTTGTGCCCGGCCATTCTGCACGGCCCAGCTTCACGGCTACGTCCGTCGTCGTCAGCGTATCTCCGCCAAAGATGCGGGCCCGTGTCGTCAGCTTGTAGCCCACGCTGTCCGGGCCAACCGTCACGCCGCCCGCGTCATCCAGCCGGACGATTGTCCCGCCGCCGAGGCCAATGGACAAAATGTCCGGCATCCGGAAATTCGTGCGAATGCCGCCGATATCCACCGCTGCCGACGACTGGCGCGGAAAGCCTTGCACGAGCACGCCGATATCCGTCGTGGTGCCGCCGATGTCGACGACCAGCGCGTCGCTCAGCCCGGACAAATGCGCCGCGCCCCGAATCGAATTCGTCGGTCCGCACGCAATCGTCAGAATCGGGTAGCGGAGCGCGTATTCGCTCTTCATCAACGTCCCGTCGTTCTGGCAAATATACAGCTTCGCATCAATGCCGAAGCCATTCAGCGCTTCCTCAAAGCCGCGCACCACGCCCGCAATGACTTGCAGCAGCGCCGCATTCAGCACGGAGGCATTCTCCCGCTCCAGCAATCCGATGCTGCCAATCTCGCTGGAGTAGGTAACCGGCATGTCCGAACCCATCACCTCGCGCACGATGTCTCCAACCCGCTTCTCCTGCTCACGATTCACTGGAGCAAATACGCCGCATACCGCCACGGCATCGACTTCTCCGCTCATCCGGCGGCACAGTTCGGCGATCTCCTCTTCGTCCAGATTCGCGATCTTGCGGCCGTCATACTCATAGCCGCCAGAGGCGACATAGCTATGCGGCCCAACTGCCGCGCGCAGCGATTCGTCCCAGCCAGCGAGCGGCGGAACGGCTGTCGTGGCCGGAGCGCCGATACGAATCAGGCCGACCCGGCCGAGATGCTTGCGTTCCACGATGGCATTGGTGCAATGCGTGGTGCCAAGCATCGCATAGCGAATGTCTGCTCCATTCACGCCGCTTTCGTGCAGCAGCCGGCGAACGGCCTCCACAATGCCTTCGTTCACGTCGGCAGTCGTGTGGACCTTCACCTTGTGCACGCAGCGCAAGTCGGAATCCAGCAGGGCGGCGTCCGTGTTCGTGCCCCCCACGTCAATCCCGATACGGTAGACCTGGTTTGTGTCAGTCGTAGTAACCTGGGTCATTTCGCCGCACCTCCTTTCGAAGCCAACGTCTCGATCGGCACATAATCAAAGTCATAACCGAAATATCTCGGCCCGGCCGTCTCGATGCCTTTTGGCGTGCGCCATTTGTCATCGCATGGCAAACCTGCTGCCGTCACCCGGGCACCATACTTCAAGTTCTCCGTCGTCACCGGCATGCCCGTATCCTGATCCAACAGCGTAATCAGGTCAGGCGTAATCGCCAGCGGTTGATCATCAACGGTAGCGAGCAGGAACTCATTCTGGAAAAACAGCCGCATCGTTTTTCCCTTGTTCTCGCCGGTACCTTCGAATACCGCTTCACCGCGCGTAAAACCGCCGTCCATGCGGCGACGGATATCCACGGCCTTGCCATGGAACAGTGCATGGCCGTTCAGCTTCGTGAGCAGTTCACGCACAGGATTCAGCTTCTGCTGCTTCGCTTCGAACAGCGTCCGCCCGATCTCATAGGCGAGCGTCAGCGTGCCGCCGATCGCGCTCTGCTTCGCCTGGGCGCCGGATACCGGATAATCGCAGATGGAGGCAGAACCCCCCATCTCCACTGTCAGCGCACGCGCCATCCGTTCTTCCCACACGCCGTCAATCGTATGCATCAGCGCGCTGTTGCCGCGCTCGTCCGCCATCGCCACCGGGCTGCACGGGATGCCTTCCAGATGGAACGTCACCATCTGCGATTCGGGAAACGCACGCCCCATCGCATCGGCATCGACGAGCGGAATTCCGCGCTGCGCTGCCGCAATGACCGGAACGAGCGAGTTGCCGCCGCCGACCTCGATCGGCATAACGGCATCCACCTTACGGCCGAGCTCTCTCTCCATCAGATCAAGCGGTTTGGTCAGCTGTTCAGCCGAAGGGATTTTCTCGAGCATCACCGTCGGTGCTCCGATCATCGATACCGGCACGATAAGCCCTTCATCGTCCAGCTCTTCGAGCTGGGCGATTCGAACCGGGCCAAACGTGCGGATCGCCTCCATGGCCATCAATTTTCCGACATGAGGATCTCCACCGCCGCCCGTGCCAAGCACCGCAGCTCCGATCGCGATATATTCAATGGCCTGTTCATCCAATGTGGTTAATCTGGTTGCCTTGTTCATGCTTTCATCCCTTCTTTACTACCCATTTGCCTATGATTGCTTGTACGATAAATGCCATCAAGAAGCTGTCCAGCGCCGGAACCTGCGTCACCTGGAACCATCCAAGCCCATCCGGGGCCATCGTTGTCATGAACCCGAAGAACGTGGCTATGACCCATACGACGATGGAGCGGGGAATCCAGCTCCGATTGCTGTCCAGCCCGTCAAACGAGAATCTATTTTTGTTCACCAACAAATACTCAGCCGTATAAATGCCTCCCAGCGGTGCGACTAGCATCGTAATGTACGTCAGGAACGTCATAAAACGGTCATAAATGCCAAAGCAAGCAAGTGCCGTCGCAATGAGACCTGCGATAATCGTGATCACGGATTTAGGCACCCGTTTGAAGACGACGGAGAAGCCCAGCCCAGCGGAATATAAATTGTTCGTATTGGTCGTCCATTGTGCCAGCGTCAGCACGATGATCGCCGGAATACCGAGTCCAAGCGTCAGAAGAATGCCCGTCAGATCGTCGGAATCCATCGTACGCGACAGAAAGATTGCAATAATGGTCATGAAGCTGTTGCCGACAAAGAAACCGATAAATGCTGCGGTAACGGCATGTTTTGGCGTTTTGGCCCAGCGCGCGATGTCAGGGGACAGCGCCGTTCCAAGGATAAAGATACCGATAACCAGCGAAATCGCCGTCCCCATTGGCACAGCCTCACCCTCGAACGGTGCCCAGACGGTGCTTCCGCCTTCCCCGTTAAGCGCCATGACCAGCGCGATAATGATAAATACGACGAGCAGCGGTACCGACCAGACGCTTAATTTTTCAATCGCCCTGTAGCCCCAGATCGCCGTGGACATCATCAGAAGTCCGCCAATGATCGACAGTACCCAGAGCGACCAATGCCAACCCCATAGCTCGCTTAACGCCGTCTGGAAGTTGGAAGCGAAGAAGCCGACCTGAACGCCGAACCAGCCCAGCGATGAAATGCCGAGAATGACCGAGACGATGAGCGCCCCTTGGTTCCCAAACAGAAACCGGCTGATCATGGCCGTCGACAGGCCCGTTTTGGCTCCCACATATGCGCAGACTGCTCCGATTATGCCTAATATGGCTGAACCGACGATGACCGCCGTAAGCGAGTCGCCGATGCTCATGCCCGCGCCGAGCTGCGCACCCAGAAACATTGCGGACAGGTCAATGCCGATCGCAATCCAGACGAATGCCATCGAGAGCCATGATTTCCGCAAATGCTGGGGTACGGGCTCCCGTTCGTAATCTTCTATTTTCGTATCGTTGCTCATGTTCCACCCTCTGCTTTCTGTACGATCTTGTTGATAACCTAAGCCTCGACGGATCTCCAGAACATCTCAAAGGCATGTTTCAGTTTCCGTTCGAACAACTCCGGCGATTTATAGTAGTAATATTGCATGCCCAGCCCGTCCATCAAGGTGAGGTACGAATCCACCAGCGTCTCCATCGGGACGATGGCTAATTCGCCGCGATCCAGACCTTCCTGCATGATCTCGACAATAATGCTGCTCAGAAGCGTATCGAAACGCCCAAACGCCTCCTGCATCCGATCCATTAGGAAATCCGGCGGGAAAACCAAGTACCGGAAGGCAAATACGGCAAGCTCCTGCTTGTCCCGGTGGAAATCATATTGGCGAAGCAGCAGCGCGTGCAATTTTTTCTCCGTGCTCATTCCTTTGCTCGTTTCTGCCATCGCTTGGATATATTCGTTATAGGCGCTCATCGATTCTTCGAAGACCGTCATGAACAGATCTTCCTTGCTCTCGAAAAAGGCGTAGATTGCCGGTGTTTTGACGCCGACCTCCTTTGCGATTTCCGATAATGCCGTTCCGTCGTAGCCCTTCTGTCCGAATAACCTAAGCGCAGCCTCTTTCAGCTTCGATCTGGTCATGTTCATCCCCTTTTCTCCATTTTAATTAACGTTAATTAAGTAGATTATACAACTTTCTGCATAAAAATCAATGTGTTTGATGACTCTGCCAAATTGTCTTTCAATCTTTATACGTTCAACATTCAAGCGGGACCATGTACTAAAGTGGATAAAATCCCCATACCAAAAAAGAGATATCCTATTCGAAGGATACCTCTTCCGGAAACTCAACCCTATTCATTCAAACAGCCTCTGGTGTTTATGAAAAAATCGGTAAAAGAATTGTACATGGTCCAGCTCAAACCATTCGGCCGTTTGCAATATCTTGGCATCAAGATTGTAGATCTTCGCATGAAGCGTACCCAGGACAAAAGGAGAATGCGTAGCAATAATAAACTGACTGTCGAAATAACGCGCCAAATCGTTCATTTGCTCGGCCAGCTTAATTTGATTTGCCGGAGAAAGCGACGTTTCCGGTTCATCCAATAAATACAGTTTCCCGGGAAGCAAATATTCCTCAAAAAACTGCATCGAGCTTTCCCCGTTCGAATACTTCTCCTGAGCGAATTGAATAATGTCCATCTTCTTCTTGAATTCATACGACTGCTCCAGCTCTTCTACCTCGGCCTTGCTCTTTCCCTGAACGAGCTGCTCATGCAGCAGCCCTTCGCGAAGCACGCTTTCCTGCTGTATTTTCTTGATTTCATACAACAGATCCTCTGACTTGATGTACCGGCTCCCGTCGGGAAGCTTATATAGGGGACGCTCCTGTTCATCATGCCCGAGTTGATAGCTGCTTTCCTCGATAAACCGCTGCGCGTAAGCATTGTGACCATAGCTTGTCATTCGCTCAGCGCCCGCGATTCCCAATTTGTTGGCGATCAGATTCAGCAAGGTGGACTTGCCGGAGCCGTTACTGCCGTATAATACCGTGATTCGATCAAACAGCAGAACCTCCCCTGCCATGTGCCTGAACACATGATCGGGATAGATATTCGGGTTGCTCGAAATGGTAGAAGAGAGTTTGAAGTTACTTAAATATAGCATCGCCTCGCTCCCCTCATTCCAGCACGGTCCAAATATCCAGTGCCGCCAGACGGATTGCCTCATGTTCATGTTTCCGGTATGCTCTCAAACGGTCGGTACAAGCCTGGTTCCACAATAAGGCTGTCCCCGCAACCTTGAGCAAAGAAAGACCGAGATATTGGACCGCAAACGACTGCTGATCTCTCAAATAATCCACCAGCTTCAGCATCGCCTCCGGGCTCCAATACGCCTTGCTGGCATTGGCTGCCTGAGCGATCTGTCTGTAAACGTAATCCAGCAGATGTGGTTGCGTGTCCACCATTTGAATTACAGGGTCCACATGCAGGGCCGCCTGATCCGCCTGGCTCCATTCAACCATCGCCAAATATAACTTGATCACGGCGGGTTTCATGGTTTCTTTGGACTTAAGCGCATCGATCATGCCCGTATATAAGGGAACGAGCATCCGCCTTGCATGGAGAGGCAACGAGGTCAGCTTGTCAATCAATGCCACCAAACGCTGCCGCTCTGGTAGGTCTCTCTCCGGGGCTGCATTCCATTCGGCTTTCGTCTCCGTGTCCGCCAATTGTGTGCAAACATCAATGACTTGATCATTCACCTTCCCGTCACGGCAAGCCACAATGAGGGTATCCATCGCCGCCTTCCATCTGGTGTTATCCTCCAAATCAAGAATCGCTTGGCTGGCGGAAGCTGCTACCTTCTCCTCACTTCCATTCACCCAACGGCTCATGGCTTGGAAAGCCTCTCTTGCCACAACGGGGTCGGCATGCCGTGCAATCTCGATAATCAATTGCAAATACCTTGGCCGAGCCTCCACCGGAAGTCCGCCAGCATACTGGTTAAGCAGGCTTCTTGCGATATCACGCTGCGGTGAAGCTGCCATGGCACGCATCAGGGTCCAGCTGCGTTCGTCATCGAGCCATTGTCTGGCAGCGTGTCCTATGGCGATCATCACGTCTTTGTGTACATTCGGTTTCTCGTATTCACGGATGAGCAGCGCCATGCCCTCACTGCTTTTATAGGCCCCCAGCAGCCGGATGGCCTCTTTTCTGACCGTGATTTTCAATTTCTCCCGATTCAGCAGGTCCGACAGCATGGACGTCAACATCACCGGGCTCACCCTGCGCATGCATCTGGGGATCGAATACATGGCGACCCGAGCACGGTCCCCATCCAGGTTGTCCAATAATACAGGCAGTGCCTTCTCCGGCTCTTCCCATAACGAATAGGCGTAGAGCGCCGCCTCGACGACATGCACTGCCTGAACCTGCAGTAGGATCCTCAGTTGATCGGAGAGATAATCCGGCATGACGGCCAAGCTCCGCATCGCCGCCGCACGTTCATGGAAGCTTCGTTTGGCATCCAAGGCCACCCGTTCCAAGAGGGATGCTAATGCCTTTTGCTGGCGCGGCAGCCACCGGTGAAACCCATTATGGGCAGGCACAACATAAATCGTTTTTCCCGATAAATGCTTGCCATTGATGATTTGCCCCGAGATGAACGGGTCCAGCCACTCCTGGCGCTTCAGATGCAGATGCATGAATACGTCGTGGAATGAGATGAAGGATGGGTCCCTGTCCAGTAGTTCACTAACCCTCGCATCCCGGGTTCTATACGGTGCCAGCCAATAATGGACCGCCTGCGGCGATACCGTTTTGGCCTGGAGCAGCTCCTCCAGCAGCAGCTGAAGCTTCGGCAAACGATCCACGGCTTTCCCGAACAAATCCGCCATACGCAGGACCACATTTGTGTTTTCGCGCTTGTTCGCTTCTACACCGAAGGCATAAATCTCATCGAACAACGCTTCCAGTGCAGTACTTGGTATGCTATCCCAATCCATCGAGAAGAGCGCAAACTGACCGTCCCGCATCGTCAATCTGCCAAACGTCCTCAAAGCGAACTTGAACAGCTCGCTCTTCGGCTCCCATGCATGTTCACGCAGGATGGCAAAAGCCAGCTTCTCCACGGCGGACCTTGTCCCGTACGAAGTGTCCCTGGCTTCCACCACGCTATCCACCAGCACGGTCAGATCGTTCACATGCTCTTCCTTAAACATGGGAGCAGGACAGTTTGAGAGCTCGACCATCACTTGCCAGCGCACCGGATCCTGGTCGTTCTTGATTCGAGTCAGGAAGCGCAGCGTCTCATCCATTCCACTTCGGGATAGAGCTGTACTCCGAACGAGGTGGGCATAGGCCGTTGCACGTTCATCGCTATTAGACACCTGGACGGCTTGCTCCAGCTTCTCCCTGGCGTTACCAATGAAACGGCGCGCCGTCGTTTTGAGCATGTCATCCCGATGATCACGAATGTCGCGCAGCTCCAGCATTCGGGCAGCTTCCTTGTCGCGCAGTCGGTGCGGCAGTACATCCAGCAGCGGCATAGGGAAAATGCGTGTCTTCCGCTCGTCTTCCTTATAAGCGGCATCAAACATTGCTTCACGACTAGACGGCGCAAGGGTATCCAGCACCTTGGCTAGATGTACAGGCTTATCTGCGAGCAATGCAGCCAGCGTGGTCCACTGCGCTGTGGTAAACCATTTTCTCTTCTTCAACACGCCTGCCGGAACGCCGTGATTCAGAAGATATTCCCGTGTGTCCTCACGTGTCAGCAGCTCGAATACGTCCTCAGGGCTGGCCTGAATCAGAATGCCCAATTGCTGCTTGAGTACGGGATGAATCATATCCGTCGGCCCAAGCTTCAGGGCACATTCCAACACGATTGCCGGTCTTGAAACACTCAGTACCTCAATCGCGGAAGAGAGCGTCCACCATACACTGATCTTTTCGCGATGCGTTGCGTTCTGCAAAGCATTCTTGAAATACGCTCCAACCAAATCGGGGTAGTGCTTCGTTAAGAGCCGCCAATTGCGTAAAGCATACCCTAGCTCCGGGAGCCTACTGCTTACTGTCTCTTCACTGCACACGGCCAATAATAAAGAAGCTTCTTGTGCGCCCCACTGGCCAAGCACGAGCGGCAGCAGCCGTTCCGCCCAATCCTGACGATATGTATTCACGATGCTCCGCAGCAATTGGTGACGGCAATGATACGACATCCGAGCAATTTCGGATTCAATCGAAAAGTCCGGATCTGTCACCACTTCCGGCAGTAGCCTAGCCGCCCGCCCTCTGACCCCTGCCTTCGGATGCTTCAAGGCAAACAAAACCGCATGAGCATCATTCACTACACACGCACCAGTCAATGCCAAATGCGCCTCATAGGCGGTACCGCTGCCGAGCAAGGATACGAGCAGCGCAGAATAATCCGCATCTCCTTTATGCTGGCGCCCCAGAAGCGCCATCCTCTTCATCCTGTCCGAGTAACCTAGCGAATCCAGCTCCATGAGCAATTGCTCTTTGTTCATCAGATCATGGTTATATGTCAATATTTCCTCTCCCCTCATGTTCTTATAACCGATCAAAATTTCTCCGTAATCGATTTGCACAGTCTCTCCTGGAAGTATATAACTTCTTCATAAACGAAGGCTACTCCTTTGAACGACGGAAAACGCTGCATACAAAAAGAGATGCCTCTCGGGGTCCATTAGCGGCCCTTTGAGTCATCCCTATTAGCTCAAGATGTTTATCCGATTTAGTTATTCCAGTATTGCTTGGCAATCTGTTGACCTTGATCGATTTTTGCCCATTGCTCGGCTTCGCTTAGCTCGTTACCGCCATCGCAGGATGCAAAGCCGCATTGATGCGAGAGCAGCAGACGATCCTTATCAATGATTTTGGATGCTTCGTCAAGCAGACGGATGACGCGTGCTTCATCATCAAGCGTATTGGTTTTGGAGGACAGCAAGCCCAGAACAATCTCCGTTTCCGGTCTGTCCTTGAAAACCTCCAGAGCTTCAATCGAACCCGCACGATCATCATCCCACTCCAGGAAGAAGCGATCATATTTCAACTGCTTCAGGAACAGGTTGGCGATTTTCGCATAAGATCCACCGCCCATGTTGCGGGAATCGTAGTTCCCCCGGCAGTTGTGTGTCCACATTTTCAAGCCGAGGCTATGACCGAAGTCAATCACCGTATTGTTAATCTCAATAAATTCGGTGGCGAGACCCTGTACTTCCGCTTGATTAATATGCTCCCCTGTAAACGGAGAGTTCGGGTTATCGTCTGCAAACAGCTCCCACAAGCAATCATCGAATTGCAGGATTTTGCCGCCTGCCGCAGCGAATTCCGCCACGAATTCTTTATAGGCGCTCACAAGGCCCGCTTTGAGCTCCTGTTTGTTCTGATAAACCGCATCCGTACCGCCAATGTTATCCGACCAGGAAAGTTCACCGTAGATATGGGAAGGCGATGGTACGCAAAGTTTCGTTTGCTGGTCGCCAGCCGTTTCTTGCAGCTGTTTAAACAGCTTAATGAAGTGATGATTCTTTCCGCTCAGTTTGCCAGTAATTCGCAGGCCAATATCTTTGCGTGTTTCATATTTCGAGGTTCCGTCCACATCCCGGAAAAAGTAGCCATGATCCGCGATATAACGCTGGGCTCCGCCAAAGCCCCATACAAAATCCAGATGCCACATCGATTTGGAGAATTCGCCGTCCGTAACAACCGACAGGTTATGCTCGATTTCCTTTTTCACGACCTGTTTGATCGCCTCGGTCTCGCACTCGGCATACCCTTCGAAATTCTCATAGAACGGATACTGGATATCATCACGATGTTCTATTTGCGTTTTATATTTCAGCAGCTCTTCGGGCCGCAACAAACTTCCTACGATCTGAAACTTATCAGTCATGTACATAACCCCCTCGTTGTATAGCGATATCATATCACGACGAGAGGAGTTATAAGGCATACCAAAATCTCATAACTAGTTATAGCTAAAAGCTATAGCAAGAATGACGTCTGAGATTGTCCAAAAGAAAAAACACAGCCAAGTCGGCCATGTTTTCCAAAAGTATTATTTGTTCTCCTGAAGCGCTGCTGTTTCTCCAGCCTGTCCATTTAATTTCCTCGTTCATCTGCCTCATCAGAATTCTTGCTTCCAAATTCATCAAGCAGCGCCCTTACTTCACTTGTTGATTTTGCGTTCATTAAGTTATTTCTCAGTTCACTCGCCCCTCGAAATCCACGGACATAGATTTTGAAGAAGCGGACAAGTGCGCTGAAGGAGCGCCGCATCTGTGCCGAATATTGATCATGGAGATCGAGATGCAGCCGCAGCAGATCAAGCAATTCCTCACTGCTATGATCCCTCGGCTCCTTCTCAAACGCAAATGGATTATGGAAAATCCCACGCCCAATCATAATGCCGTCCACACCATATTGTTCAGCGAGCTTGAGGCCGGTCTGACGGTCAGGAATATCCCCGTTAATGGTTAGCAGCGTATCGGGTGCCACCTCATCACGAAGCTTCTTAATCTCTGGAATCAGTTCCCAGTGCGCGTCTACCTTGCTCATTTCCTCTCTTGTCCGCAGATGAATGGACAGGTTCACAATGTCTTGCTTCAAAATATGGGTCAACCAGTCGCGCCATTCGTCTACAGCCGTGAAACCGAGCCTTGTTTTTACACTGACGGGCAGTCCCCCGGCTTTGGCCGCCTGGATAATATCCGCTGCAATGTCGGGACGGCAGATCAGGCCGCTTCCCTTCCCATTCTCCGCTACATTCGCTACAGGACAACCCATATTAATATCGATGCCTTTAAACCCTTCTTTCTCCATCCCGATACTCATCTGACGAAAGAATTCCGGCTTATCTCCCCAGATATGGGCTACCATCGGCTGTTCATCCTCTGTAAAAGTCAAACGTCCGCGCACACTGTGGTTCCCATCCGGGTGACAATAGCTCTCTGTATTCGCAAACTCCGTAAAAAACACATCCGGTCTGGCTGCTTCACTTACGACATGGCGAAACACAACATCCGTCACATCTTCCATGGGCGCCAGTATAAAGAAAGGCCGCGGTAAATCACGCCAAAAATTATCTGTCATATCCAATACTCCTCTATAATACATACCAGGACAAATCTTGATCCCGAAATAGGAAATACAATCTGTTCATGTCCTTGCTTTTTCTTCACTTATAGCATATTTAAGCAGCGTATATCAAACGGCAGTATATGTTAATCGTAGACCCTTATTTTATCGCCTTATGCATTGCCGAGACACCGCCGCTGTAGCTTTTTACATCTACCTGAGAAAATCCCGCTTCCAAAAACATTTGTTTCAGTACGTTTTTATTGGGGAAATGACGGGCTGATTCTTGCAACCATGAGTATTCATCATAACTTTTGGCAATAAACTTTCCAAGCAAGGGCATGATATGGCGAACATAAAAGAGGGAAGCTTGCCTATAACCGATTAATGTGGGTTGGGATGTTTCTAGACAAACGACTTGTCCGCCTGGCTTCGTTACTCGATACATCTCCCGCAGCACGGTCGAATAATCGGGTACATTTCTTAAACCAAAACCAATGGTTACATAATCAAATGAATCATCTTCAAAAGGAAGCTCCATGGCATTTCCCTGGATAAGGGTAAGCTGCTTTAAAGCTTGTTGCTCCTGCTTATCTTGTGCTATTTTGAGCATGTTTTGGCTAAAATCCAACCCAATGACTTCTCCATGCGTTCCAACAGCCTTTGCTAAAGCAATCGCCCAATCCCCGGTTCCCGTGCACACATCAAGAGCTTTACTTCCTTCTTTCACATTCATCCGTTTCATAACATCATGGCGCCATGCGATATGTCTCCTAAAAGTGATGACCGAGTTCATCGAGTCGTATTGATCCGATATCTTTTCAAATACCTGATGAACTCTTTCCGACTTTGTTTGTTCAGACATGTTATTCCCTCTCTTCCACAAGTCCAATAATATTCTTTCAACGAAAATGATTTATGCTCATCACGCACGGCGCCGCAGTTCATAAAAATATTGCACAATCGGATGCTTTAACTTCATCCTATCTGCCATGTTTACAATCCGCTTTTTGCCAACTCGTCTGTCTACCAAAGCTAGAATATTCAATAAGATATCATCGCTCTCCATGCTTTCTTCTATAGAAGTAGATAAGAACTTATTCGCTGTAGCGACAAAATTGGATTTGCTTAATGCAGCCTGTGCTGACAAAAGCTCCTTTGCGAGGACCGATACTTTTCTATTTCTTGCAATGACGTTGAGACGATCCTCTGGAACGGTCCCTTTGGTTTCCTTTCTGACGGCTTCCAATTCATCATCGCTGATCGGAATGTGGACATTGGGGTCATTCTTAATTTCCAGCTCCGTCTGATACCACCTTATGGAGCTGGTTTTATCATTCATATGGAGTACGTTCTTTTTATCTACCGAAATATAACAAAGCCCTGCCTTATCAGGTAAATAACGATAACCGGTTGCGCGATATTCAACTCTTCCGGCTAATGCAGGACTGAGAAAGCTCTCCAACTGTTGCTTCAATTTGCTCCAGGACATGGTTCCTCCTATGTTTTCGAACCCTGAGGGGCGCGGGATCCATCTGCACATCGTATTCAGTATGAATAAACCCCTGCCAAAAAACAACCCAGACATGTCCCAAATATTGAATGGAATATCTGCTTCTAGGTTCGTTTAGACAGCTCATCAAGGCTTCCTTGTCTAAGGTTCCGAATCCTATATGGGTCAGCAACTCATTCACATTCCATTCCGCTAATTCCGGTTTTTCCATTGGGGCTGCAGATTTCTTTTCATAAAAAAAACTGTCGACAAGTACCATCGACAGTTTGAGGGAGGGGCCTTTCGTTACGCCTCCTGAAACGATCAACCTGATATATTATTAACTTTGTATTGTATGTATATCGAAAACTATAACTACCCCGAATTAGCATAGTTGGGATCAGAAAAAGCCAAGGATAACAGAGACACAATCCCTGTTCCCCCTTGGCTTCTCCTTAAAAACGTATCTCTTTAACTCGCCGTACAGCCGCCTCTTTAACCCTTTGGGCAAAAAGAAGTGAATCAGGTCCACTTGAAAATTTTTCACCACATTCAGGGCAAATATACACAGGCACTCCAAGTACGTTCACAGTATGCTCTCCTAATCGACCATATTCATTAACGAAGTACAGCAATGAGTTCTCACCGCAGATACATTTTGAAATTGCTTCTCTTAGCATTCGTCGGACTCCACCCCAACTCATCTCATCTGATATACATTGAATAAATATCTATAATGCAGTCTAATCCAAAATACAGCTCTTTTACTTCCTCACTTTGTTCGCTATTCACAGAGGAAGTTGATGACGACTTTGCAAATTCTTTCGTTGTTAGGAAGTAGTCCTCTTGCAAATCAAATGCCTGGTTGATTTGTAGAATGTACGAGTTATAAACTGACTCATTTATATTCTCACCGCCGCTTAACAGTAGCTGATCAATCGCTGGTCGAGGAAGGCCTGTTAATTTTGTCAATGACAATCTTGAGTAGCCATTTTTTCGCATATATGCTATCAAATTTCGGACTATGGTTTCTTGATGCTCAAAAAAGTTGGTTATCATCAATTACACCTTCCTTATGCATCACTAATATATGGGAAAACCAACAAGTGCCGCTTTAAACTGTATATTAACCACGCCTTCTACGCCGGACTGTATTAGGTTCTTCTTAGCTTCATTTAACCATTTGTATATTTCTTTCCCACTCATCTTTTCATGATCCAAATCAAGCCTAATACGATCGATTTTCTCGCTTGGGATTTGTTCGAGCTTTGCTGTAACCGAATAAGTATTTAATGGATCAAAATAGTATTTGAACGGCTTCGAACTCCAATCTATATCTTTGTAATACATTGAAAGACTGACTTCAAACACCTCATTTCTCATCAATTTTTCCCCCTCGAAAAATTACTGTGTAATTTAAGACCGCTCGTGCTATCTATCTTGGTTACTGCTTTGGAAGTGAATTCATAAATGCGTTATATCGTTGTTGCTCTTTATTTATATTTTTCGTGGCATACACTGTAAATCCTTTTGCATCTTGATTTTCAAGAAATCGGAAATATTCTTGCTTATGTTCTTTAAGAATCACAAGAGGTGAAATTTGATTTTGTAACAATAAAAGCATTATAATCAATCGACCTGTTCGACCATTTCCATCCGAATACGGATGGATACGCTCAAACTCAATGTGACTGGAACAGACTGAAGCAATGATGTCATCAGGTGATTCAGCTTGTTGCATTTGATCATTTATATTTTGAACCCACTGATACATAAGAGCTGGCGTTTCAGTTGGAGAAGCAGTGTGGAAGGCCGCTCCTACAATCGCATTTTCCTGGGATTTGAATCGCCCTTTCCCATGGTTAAGTCTATCCATCAGTAACGAATGAACATCGTGAATCAGAGAGATTGTAAGCTCTTGATCGATATGTTCGATGATATAGTTGAAAGCCATCCGATGATTCTCAATCTCGAAGAATTCACGCACAGATACTTTGCCAGGAATCGTGCGATGAAGTAGGATGGAAATGTTTTCACTAAGCGTTATGGTATTGTTCTCGATTGCAGAAGAATGATGTGTTATCCGAACTAAAAGATCATCTAAATAATCCTTTGGAAGATGCATTATCTATATCTCCTTTCAGCAAAAAGGAACTTCAATTCGTATCCCATGCTCATCCCCCACATTAAGAGCGTTCTAAAGTTTGATCTATATGAACATACTCAAGCAAGTCGATTTCGTCAATAAAAAGTGGATTCGTTACATTTATAACCACATTCAAAATATACCCACACTCCATATTGCTTTTTGCTCAGGATGGTAATATACATGATGTTACGAACAGACAAAGGGGAGAGATAGGATTGGAGAGGTTAACTGATCTTAAATATCTAACTAAAGAATTTGCCCATGCTATTAAGGCAGTGGAGGATACAGACACCACTGGACTGCGAAGTTCCAAGGTTGTCCAACGTGCAACGATCGTTTTTGTCGACGATACCAGGCTATATGTTACCGAGTGTCTCAACGAAGGCTATTCGTATGATTGGATTTCGAAAGACGGAAAGTTGCTGTTTCATCACGACAATGAGGATAAAACACCGAATTATTACCATAGGGATGTATACTCCATAGTAAGAGGGATTGTTGCTTTTCACCTTATGATAGGAACGAGCAAGGAGTAGCAAGAGAGTAAAGGGATCCTATCGGAGAAGTTAATCGAGAAAGTATGCAAAGTAAGAGCCGAGTGAAATCAGGAGTAATTGCCTGAAGTCAGCTCGGCTTATATCAAAACCTATTACGTTGTTTAATCTTACTTAGTGTATTTCAGGAAAAGAAGCATAAGCAACAGGATTACCACTACCAAATTTCTTCACTAATTCTTTTTCAAATTGCTTTATTCGATCGAATACTTCTTTAGGGGCATCTACTCCCTCAAAATATTTCCTTCCTTGATCAACACCTTCATTTATACTTCCCCAACTAATAGGCTGATAAGCACATGATATTTCTCCTTTGTTAACACCTACGACATATTTTATATTTTCCAATCGACTTTTACTAATTACCCAATTACCTCGAATCGCTTCATAAAAATCTTTACCTTCTGCAAGTGCATTATGTATTTTCAATAACAATATATCTTCATGCATTTTAATAATCCTCCCGTTAGTTATTTAAGAGATGTTCTATAACTATCCAGTTATTATAAAATCTACTGCAATCGTAACTCCCTTCTCTATCATCAATCCATTTACCATGGATTAGATTAATATAAAAGTGATAATTCCCATTTGAGTCAGTAGATTTATGATTACTCCAATCCTTAATGTCATTCTTGTTCATTGTTAAGACATGCAAGTTACCTTGAAAGTCTTTAACTACAAAAAAGAAAAGATCATACTGATTTAATAAATCTTGATGGACTGTAGTCCATCCTGATGGATATCCATCCTTTTCCCTGAAGGATTTAGATGTTCTTATAAGTATCCTTTCAATAGTGGTTACACCATTTGAAATTGTCATTTTACCCAATGCTCGACTCCCATTTGTGAACTGTAACGATGGGTAACTGGAACGAAGTTGATTCTTGATGTATTCACGAACCTCATTAATTGATAGACGTTCTGATTCTACATCTTCATGCGGCTGAATTTTTTGGAGTTGATTCTGCAAATTTGCCACCTCCTCTTTCAAAGTATCAATCTCATTTTTTAATGAACCGATCAATGATAGCACCTTTAATTCAAATTCAGTATGCACTTATTTCCACCTCCTGAGATGATAATAGCAACAATTATCCTGAATGTCAATAATGATATTTGTAAATTTCATAATAAGAATGTATTGTTGTAACCTGAAAGTAATCTGTACCTTCACCCAATCCCATCCTCAAATCACTTTCAGATTTCGAGAACCACAATTTGAAATCCCTACTAAGTCCCCATTCAAATAAGTCTCTCACCCCCTTCCCTCCTACTAAATCCCCCTCACACCAGGCTCCACAAGGCTTCCCATCCATTCCCCCCTCCCTCTGAATAACCGAGGCAGAATCCTTATGTATCAAGGTCTTTTAGGGGACAGCCATTAGGGATGAAGGCAATTGGAGTCCCCTATTTCCTCTCACCTGTACCCCGAAGTCGCTTCGGAAACGTAGGAGAACGGATTTAGGAAAAGCCAGGTTGCCTGGGAAAAGAGTGCAAGGAAAGCTGAGCAAAAATCAGGTGAGTGCCTGTAATTCGTCGGCTTGGTGGTAATCTTTAAGTGATCAGTGGAAGATTTTAAGTGTGGAGTTGCAGACTTAAATGCGGGACTACATATTAGGGAATTGGATGAAAAAGAACGGAGAACTTTTAAACAATTCAACTCAATGTGTCGATATATATAATAACTTATTCAAGGAGGTATGAGACTCATTACCATACTGCATAAACTAAAAGGTCTAATTACCAAAAATTATTTAATATACAAGATCAATAATAGATTAAATGGTTTTACTCCCGTCTATAAACTCAGTATTGATCATCCTACAATAACGTTTGGAATCGAAATAGAATTCAAAGTAGACGATTCAAAAATAATTGAATTGCTTGAGTTTCTTGTAAATAATGAACTTTGTTACAATCGGAAAATATTAGACAAAGTTGAAGCAAAATCAACAAAAGGTTGGAGATTGAGTAAAGAAATGAACGGGGTATACGAAATAATATCCCCTGTACTAAAAGACTTAGAAGCACATTGGTCACAAATTTCATTAATATGCAATAAATTAACTGATGTTGGTGCAGTTACGGATGGAGATTGTGCTTTTCATATTCATATTGGAAGTCAAGAGCTTTTCACGAGAGGAAGACAATGGATTAATTTAAGAAACTTATATCGAAATTTGGAACCACTCACCTACTTACTATCCGCTGGAACAGATTCTGCGATTCCTAAGCAAAGAATTGAGCATTTTGCTGTACCCTTAATCATCGCAGACGAATCATTATATTGTAAAGGGATTGCTCTCAATGAAGCACTAATAAAAATAGAAAATGACGAGGATGAAAAATACTCACTTACAAGTCTGTACGCAGGGAAATATGTAGGGCTAAATTTAAGAAATCTAATCAAAGAATCTAAAACTATTGAATTCCGAACGTTCAATAGTACCCTTGATCCAACTCTCATTCAAACTTATATCATTTATGTTTTATCTATCATTAATAAATCAGTCGATCAGACCTTTAGATTCGACGATAACTTTTTTATAAAGAACTATCAAGTTTCACCATCATTCACACCCACAGTTCAACTCGACCCTTTATATATTTTGAATAGCTTAGATGTTATTATAAAGGATCCAACTATACAAAATAGATTACTTTGGTACATGAAGCAGAACAATTTTGAAATTCCTAACTATGCAAACGATGTACTTAAAGGGAAATTAAGCGATATAAAGAGAACACGACTACTTAACTAATAACCCAGCATAACACTGTCTGGGTTATTTTGTATCATGGTATGATACTTTCTAACAAAAGTTTGCAATCCTCTATCGTTACTTAGTGTTTTTTGATTTTTTTTCTCTTGAGTTTCTTTTGTGGTATTTAAATCTTCAAATCCATAATATTCTTCAATCTTAATTTCATTGGCTCGTATCGGCACTGCAATCCACCCAGTTCCTTGAAGCTTTTCTTAGCTTCACCCGATTTAATAATAAATTTCTCCTTTACTTAATCGAAATTAATTTGAGTACGTCCTTAGCAAGTTTTCTTAATTGCCCCTTCAACCATAAAAACCTCTCCAGTTGTAGCGAAAATCTCAATGCAACAATCTTCAATTATCCTCCTTCTACTTCGAGTGCTTTTCAATATAAAGCTACCTTCTTCATGCCCAGCAACAATTATTATGAAAAGACACGTTTTCGGAAGTTTTGCGAGATTTACCTGTGTTGTTATTTTAATCCTCTACACTTTCTCAGGTCTTATTGCTTAGAACTCTCCAATTCCCTTTTCAATATCAGTCATGCTCACAAGTGCATAATCACTTCGCTTATTGACTATATCGTTCATCATTCTTTCAGCTCCTATAAAGCTATCCCAACAACATTTTTTGAATTTTAATCCGCTTCCACATTTACACGGTTCATTTCTTCCAATGTTCTTATAGTCCATAAATTCATGCAACAAGAAAAAATCCCATGTTTTTTGATCCTTCTCATAAAAGAAAACCTCTTTTTTGAGAGTAGCTCCCGTTGTAGCACCTGATTCAAACCCTGCTATTATTTTTGCTGGTGATTTATATACAAAACTCTTATGTGCATCTATCAAACTTTGTTTATTTTTACCGATGCATTTTATGTATGAATTATTTATAATTGCCTTGTTGATTTCCCTGACTTGTCCTTCGCTGAGTAAATTAATTCTATCAGTCTTAATATATTCAGGAACATTACCGTGAAAATAAGCAATATAATATTTACATGATATTGGCATAAGTATTAACACATTTTTTAAACCCATATGCCTATTACTAATATTAAAAAGGCGATTTTTGATTCCAAGAGCAACTGTTGTGAGATATTGATCACTCAATAAAAAATCGTTGTCGTCAGACTTGATTACCGCAAAACTGTACTTCTCAGTAATGGTACGTGATAATCCTTTTATGTACGGTGAGTTCATAATATTCTCAAGCATTAAACCAATGCGATCATGTTTTCGTTCTCTTTGAAATTCGAATTCATGCAACAAAGCACCGCTTCTATAATAGAAGATAATAACTTCACGCATATATTTCTCAACATAGTTCTTCAAAAGAATATTGGCCATGCCTCCTGTTTCATGCTCATCAATCATTCTTTCTAAATTAACCATGGCTGGACCAAAGTAACTTTCAATTTTCGAAAAATATTTCTCTAATCGATTCCTCTCGATATCTGGATGCTCGTATGTAAATCTCTCCACCATAGAACTTTTACATTTTATAACATAGGGTGGTTTATCACTATCAACTAATACTTCATACACTTGAGATTCATTGGAAAAACGGGTTAAAATACATTGAGGTATATAATGTTGATTTTTCACTAATCCTTCCATTCGTATCCCCTCACTTCCGATATCGATATATAGTTTCAACATATCATAAACTTATTTCGAAAAGGCATGTTTTCTCCATAAATACGATTTCCTCGCCGATTATCAGTGCATCAAGGCTTTAGGATCGAACGGCGGACATCAGAAAAAGCCGAGGATATACAGGAGTAGATACCTGACTTCACTCGGCTCAGTGGCAGACTTTGTGGAATAACGTAGTCTTTTTTTTCTACAGACCCAAGATATTTGTTACTATTCATACATCAAAAGCATCATCAATAAAAACCTTCCAGTTAATTCTTGTATTCTCACCACTTAAAATATAAGTGTTGTCTTCATCTAAACTTACTATTTTTTTTATAACACTATTAATATCACTATTATGGATTAACTCCCAATCCCCCTTAGGATTAAAAAGTTTCATTGTAATGTGACCTGGGCTTTCAGGGATTATTGTGAATGTATACACACCTCTTAATAAAACAAATTGCACTGTGATATCTACGTTTTGCCCCTCGAACTCTGTTGGAAGTTCTGTTGGTTTACCCATAATGTAATTAAGCTCATATAGTTTGTGTTTGATTCTTTTATACCTACTTATCTCCTTATCCATCTTGTCGATTATTCTCTTTGCATGATTGAGATTTTGGTTCATTAACTTTTCAACATCAGATAAATCATCCTCGATTACTTGCAAATCCACTTCACCTTTTAAATAATCTACTGAGCATCCATATAATTTCGAAAATTTTACAAGTAACTCATCATCAGGGAGCAATTCACCACTTTCTATCTTCTTCACTTCTGACTGTTTAAGATGTAATATATCTGCTACTGTGGTAATCGTATACTTTTTTTCTTCACGACGCACTTTAATTGTTTCACCAACGGTTAAACTCAAATTTTTCACTCTCACTTTTTGAACAGAATATAGTATATATCGGAATAAATATCATCTATTAATATATCCAGTGAGTGTTTAATTGGTTGTTACTAAACTCTTACCCTTCTGAATCACTTTTCTCTCCCTACTATGTCAAAGTCCTAAATAGTCTTCTCACCCATGTCACTTTTCCAATATCCCAATAACAATCAACTCTCCAGTTATTCGTAATCTACCTTCTTTTTGAATCCCTACTTTGATAACGAACAATAAAGTTCAACGCCCCTTCCAATTCCCCAAATCCCACGCCCCACAAGGATTCTCAACCCCCTCCTCCAATTCCCTCTCCTTCATACCTGCACGCCATGTTTGACGGAAAATCTGGGGAAATCATCGGCAATTTTATCGGGGAAAATCATGAATCGAACCGTAAAAGTTTGACGGAAGATCAGAAATAGAAACGGGGGAAACAAGGGGTTAGGGAAACAGGAATATGACCAGGGAAAAGGGTTGAATCGAGAAAGACCAGAGCTCGCAAGGGATCGTCAGTGTAATGATCGGGGAAAACAATCGGGGAATAAACGAAAAAGCCGAGTGAGATCAGGAGAAAATGCCTGAAATCAGATCGGCTTGCAGTTAAACTTTATAAGCTTTGTGCAGAGTTTATATGGTGGGCGTTAAAGTTTGTTAGATGTAGACAATATTGCTTATTGCTCAGGATGGTAATATACATGATGTTACGAACAGACAAAGGAGAGAGATAGGATTGGAGAGTTTGACTGATCTTGAACATCTAATAAAAGAATTTGCCCATGCAATTAAGGCAGTGGAGGATACAGACACCACTGGACTGCGGAGTTCCGAGGGTGTACAACGTGCAACAATCGTTTTTGTCGACAATACCAAGCTATATGTTACCGAGCGTCTCAATGAAGGCTATTCGTATGATTGGATTTCGAAAAATGGAAAGTTGCTGTTTCATCACGACAATGAGGGTAAGGCACCGAACTATTACCATAGGGATGTATATTCCATAGTAAGAGGGATCGTCACTTTTCACCTCATGATAAGTAACGACCAGAAGAAATAAGGAATCAATTGTCTAAGAAAAAAAGCCGATTGAAATTAAGAGAAACTTCCTAATTCAACTCGGCTTACTTCTATTAACATATTTATGAAAATTGATAATCTGTCTGATCAATTAATGTGACCAGCAGAGTCTCTTCCAAGTAATTATTATATAATCTCATCGCTGACCCTCTCTGCTTAATCAAATTAAACCAATCTCTATCGATATTCAGCTCCGCCACCCCAGAGTACTCGTCCGCCCGTGTGAGCAGAATTGGCATGCTCCTCTTCAGCAACTAATTCCATATGTCCTGGTTCCTCAGCATGATGCCATACATAACCTTCAGGTATTTCACCGTTCTGTATCTCTGCTATCTGTTCGGAAGTAAAATTAGCCGCCAGATCAGGATCATTCGCAATGTCATTAGCTAATTGATCGTTCAAATAAGAAAACTGAACATCATCGGTTTGAAGATAAAGGCTTTCGGGAAGATCATAGCCGTACACCTCATTAAAGTCAGGGAAAACACCTTCGATCCATTGTCCATGGGGTAGCTGAATTGTTTTAGTTTCGTATGGCACACCCGTTTCTGAATGCTCCATACCTGCTAAATCTGAGTTAATGGTATCAATCACTTCGACATTCGATGGTATCCCGGTTGTGTCAGCCAAACCGTCTATGCCCACTTCTGAATGCCCCGTAACGAATGTATTAGCATTTATACTATCGGCATCCGTTGGGGTTTCTGCCGCTTCCGCCAAGCCATCTACGCCATCAACCACTTCGATTATTCCGACAGCTAACACACTTACTGCCGCAACCATTCCAATCCTTTTCGCACCATCTTTAACCTGATCCATATTCCCTTCTTTGAATCCAACTGCAACATTTTTACCGTTCTCATAGACATAGCCAATACCCTCTCCAACGCCTTTTGCTGTGGTTACTACTGCATCTCCAAGTTCATTGAACCCTTGTTTAACCTTGTATTCATCCTTCTGGAACAGTCCAACTCCAACATCAACTGTACCGCTTGCTACCTTTCCAAGAAGCTCTCCTGTTTTTGCCGTTGCCCGCTCTGCTCCATCTCCAATTTCCTTAATCGTCTGGCTATTGGTTATCTCTCCTACAACTCGAACAGAGCCTCCAATTACTTTTCCAGTTACTTTACCAGCGATTGACCCCAATTCATTTAAGAATCCCATGTGATGCTCCTCATTTTATTTCATATGTTTTAAACGGAATATTTTGAGAGTAACTGTTATAATTTGATAGCCATGTAGAACTAATTCTAATTCGTTATGTTATGATCTACTCAAAAAACCGAACGAAAATCAGGAGTTGATCCTAATAATCGTTCGGCTTGGTGTCAAACTAATTTGATTAAGAAGCAACTTTTTGTCATACCTGAAGAACTAATATAACTTTCAATAAGTTATCTATTAGAAATTAGGACTTTTGAACCGATTAGTATTTCCTTTGCCATTCAGAACAGCTACTCCAAGCCTTCATATTAAACGATCTTTTAAAACATACTTGAACTTCCTCTGGATCATACTCCATCACATTTCTCATTCCAACTTTAGGTATAACTCTAATGGCACCCTTATAACCATTCCAATGCTGACACATTGCACAAATTCTTGTAGTCGGAGAACAATTTTTTATAATCACTAAATCAATCTTCTTCTCTCAGCTTCTTCACGTGCAAGATTACGAGCATATTCCTCGGTAGCATTATATACAGCATGAAGAACTTGTTCATCTGTCATACCTCTTAATCGTGATCTTAATCTTCTTTCACGTTCTTCTGCCTGTTGTTGAAGATATTCTCCTGTAGCTTTAGCAAAATTTCCTGCCTTTTCCCAGAAACTCATATTACACGCCCTCTATTCTTAGATTTAGCATTTTCGACAAGCCTTAAATCCACCCTTCTGGGTCACACACGACTTGCATACGAATTTATCACAATACGAGCAAGAATCTAAATCGGATACGAAATACTTTTTTCTACACTCAGTACAAAGAGCGTATCCTTTTTCATCCAAGTGATTTGAATTCAATGATATAGTCCCCCCTCTCTCAGCAATAGTTCCAACTATGTATTAGATATAGTTCCATATTACTATAAACACCTTTCCAAATTCCAGAATTTCTTATTACTTATGGAGATTCGACAGTTATTATAGACTCCCTTCATCCTGCTACCTGCGAATAAATTTGTACGCCACTAATTTTTGATAGGACTTTTTGTATCACCATAGTGACCATTATTATGAAGATGTTTTACTACCCCTGAAAAGATTGACTCCACGACTGAGTTTTACGACTATAAATTATGAAACCCCCTCCGATAACTAACGGAGGGGTCCTGGATCATCTTCTATTTTATTTATCATTTATTGTCAAAGGCTTAGTAGCAAACTTATTTTGGGTGAGTGTGTGGGATAGTTGGAGGCTAATTTTATAGCTAAATTTATGAAATGCTATTAACAATATTGATTGATCTTATCAGCCAATACTTTACGATCCCATAAGGTGACTTTATTGGAGTTAGCTAATTCAATCGCAGAAGTCGTGAAGTAATTATTAGTAACCACAATTCCTTTATTTGCTTGCTCAAGGGCAACATAAAAGTGTTGCCCCTTTTTAAAACTTCCGAAAAGGTATCTTTTCAGAAGTTTATTTAATGGTTACTTTTAAAAACTCATAACCAAAAAATACGAGAAAATTTTTATTTCGCTCAGCTCTATTTTATTATTCATCTATGATAAGGCATTTTTATTGCTTGTATTTCGAAACTGCAATAGGACTTCAACATTATCCTTTTTCTCTTCATTCAAAGTCCCCTTTTCGAGATTAAGCAAATATTCGGCAATATCTTGTGTAAGATTTAATCCATCAGCTTCAATAATATCCTTGGGTCTCAATATATCAGCCTTTAGTAGCATATCCACCGCTTTATTAATTAACTTTGGTCGTGGAACGCTAAGAATATCATCCAGGGGTTCTTTCTTACGCATATTTTTTTGATTCATTTGCTTCATAAGATAGGTGTACTGATTGTAGTTGATCGCCTCTAAGTGAAATGCTCTAACTATCATCGCTTGAATAGATACTTTCCATTTTTTCTTCAAGTCAATGTAGAAGCTAAGATTATTAGGATAATGAAGATCTTTCAAAAATGCATTTTTGGGTAAAAGGAATGCCCCTGCAAATGAATCTGCTTGATGCTCAATTAAGCGATGCTCTTCAAGATAAATGTCATTGCAATCGGTGTTCCAATTGTGAAGAAGCATGTGTCCTAATTCATGGGCTGTATCAAACTGTCTCCTACTTGCTGATTGCTTTCCGTCCCCAAGAATAATCACATATCTCTCGCGATTATTAATCATCTGCCTTTGACTGAAAGCATCTATTTTATGCGTATCCGTTGCTAACGAAGTTATAACAAATCCATTTTTCTCTAACAAGAAGACAATATTAGATATCGGATCTTCATTTATTCCCCAATGTTTTCTTAATGATAATGCGATTTCTTCGATATCTTCACGCTCCAATAAGCTGGGGGTGTCTAATTTATCTTCAGGCAAGTTAACAAGATCTCTAACATTAGGCAAGTTTATTAGAGGAAAATCAATGTACTTTTCGAGGTAATCACAAAGTTTAGAAAAGTATCTTGTTTTTTCAATTTGTGATAATCGTTCCTTTTTAGACGTTGATACTAACGATCTAAAAAATGTGTTTCCAACCTGTATTTCCTCAAGGGTATCTGATTCATAAAAATACTCTCTTGGAAATTTAAGAACATACATCAACTTCATGAGTGTTTCTAAAGTAGGTTTAGTTTTACCATTCTCAAATTGTGAAATCGCTTGTTTAGATACACCCAAGAGTTCTGCCAACTCGGATATCGTAAATCCTGAGAATACTCTTGCTGATTTTAATCTGTCCTTGTTAAAGGTACTTACGATAGCCATAGCTAACTCCTTTCTCAGATTTTATTTTTCACTCATCTTGATCCTTGTGTTTTCTTTTGAGTTTAAGTAAGCCTTGAATCTCCTGATCTTGTTTTTGATCCGAAATGCCTGAATAATTTGATTCAACTACAAAACCAACAGTATCATCTTCGTTGTTGTATCCAACAATGTAGTGACTTAAGTCTTCTTCATAAATTGGGGTTAAAGTTATGTCTGGATGAAGAACCCTACTCTTAGCTGAAGTAACTTTTCCATGAACAACATTGTAGGTAATAAGTTGCACTACTTCTACCTCCATATTCTTCATGACCATATTAGCTTTATTTTGAATAAGCACATCTCTTGCTGAGACTATTTCCCCTTCAAACATTTCTAATTGACCTCTTACTGGAAGAGGTTCATTAATTAAGTACTTGTTTTTTATGGCATAAGCATACAAGTAATGAATACTTTCATTTTCATCGTCAGCCCTATCAATTTGTTCCTGAAATGTACTCTCTCTCAAGATTACATACAAGTGTTTGTTGGAAGTTGAGTAAAGCCGTATATGGTCGTACCCATTTTCTCTATAAGTATCAATGATATACATATCTTTGAATACTTCATATACAAGTTGATTAACTTCATCGGAGTTGGAGTTTCTATACTTATTTTTGGTTATACTATTGTCTGCATTCTTTTTTTCACTGTTCACTAAAGTTCCATTTACAAAACACTCAACCAATTTTCTCTTCTCATTAAAATCGTGCAAGGTAACAGTCTCCAAAAAATACCACTCCTCTCGTATATATATAACTTACTATTTTACTCTATTTTTGTCCAGTGTTTTCCGATATCTTCTAAAAAACATCTATAATATTAAAGATTTTTCTTTACATACCCAATCGTGATTCTATTCAAAATAGATACGTTATCATTTTAATTCATTCGCTATTTTAAAAGACAAGGAGCCTTGCTAACTTAACAATAAGCTCATTCTTCAATACAGATATTTAGACACGGATTGGTACTTCCACTCTTCCTCTCGCCACAAACTTTCCCTGTTTAAATATAGTGATCAATCCACCGTTGACTTTATTCTTTCCTAATACTTATCAAATAGTGTTCAAAAAAGGCTGAATTTATTCCGAAAAGTCTTTTCTACATAAATCCAAATAGCCGAGTAAAAACAGGAGTGGATACCTGAATTTTCTCGGCTTTTAGGCTGACTGTTTAGGGTTGGAGTGAACTTTGATAGCTATTTACAGTTAGTGCGTCAAATATGTAGAGATTTCGATGTAAGACCTAAAGAGTAGCACATCAAAAGGTGCAACAATTGCGAAAAACCTTAAACTGTGAGAGGAAATAGTAAAAAGTTTATTGGTACAGTAGAGGATCAGATTGAGGATGAATCCGGCGACACACGAGAGCAGGGTGATAACTTTGTGTAACTTTAATAATTAGTACGTCAAAATGGGATAGACTCAACGAAAAAGCGTCTTTGATTGTTGTTTGATTTAATTTACCCCAAAAAAAGTACGACGAAATGGGATAACTCAACGAAAAAGCACCTTTGGCCGTTGTTTGATTTAATTTACCCCAAAAAAGTACGACGAAATGGGATAAACTCAATGAAAATGCACCTTTGGCCGTTGTTTGATTTAATTTACCCAAAAAAAGTACGACGAAATGGGATAAACTCAATGAAAACGCACCTTTAGCTGTTGTTTGAATTAATCTACCCCAACAAAGACCTTTAGCTTGGATAAAACCGTTACTCAAGGCAGAAATACATGATAATAACAATCGTCTATAAATTTCCGAATAGACATGTTTTCAAAATGTCTGTTTCCTTTTTCCATCCCTAAGCTAACAGACTCATTACAATCAAAAACACTTTTGCTTTCCCTACTATGTCAAATTCCTAAATAGTCTGTCCACGCATGTCAGCTTCCCAAAACTCTCTCGACCTCACAGTCACAAGGCTCCCAGCCATTTCTGCCCCTTTCACCAAATTTCCTGAGTAATTAAAGTTTGCAGAAGAACAGAAAAGAAATAATGTCTGCCTAATGGCAAAGGTAAAAAAGGAAGCAAATAGTGGATGGAGAAGTCGAGAAAAAGCCTGGTATAACAAGAAATTGGAGTGGTTTAGGACCTTCCCTTCCCCCTAATCCCTCTCCCCTGTATATAAAAAAATCCGAGAAAAACAGGAATGATACCTGATTATCGCTCGGCTCTTAGGCAGACTTTTTAGACTTTGGGTATACTTTATTTGCTATTTACATCAACCTCAATTTCTCCCTACTCCCTTTTTTCCCCTATTCCATCCCTACTATGTTCAGAATAAATAAACTCCTGCTAAAAAAAACTCCTCAAACCCGCATTCCACCGTTGCTCTCATAAATAAACTCTTGCCACAAAACAGTCATTCCCCCTATTATTCACTCAACTTTTTCTGTCACAACTTTATTAAAATCTGAATAATGTCTTGATAGAAAAACAGGGGAAAGGCTTGATGGATCTGGGTATCCCCCTTCTCCATTCTTCCTCTCCCCGATTTCATCACGTCTTTATTCAATTTTTAGCACAGGTTTATTATGAATAGCAGCGGTTTATTTTGGGGTTACAGTATTTCTTATAAGCGACACACAGCTCTCCACATGCACCGTATGCGGAAACATATCCACCGGCGTAACCTCTACCGTCCGGTACCCGCCCTCTTCCAACACCCGCAAATCTCTCGCGAGCGTAGAAGGATTACAGCTCACGTACACCACGCGCTCCGGCTTCATCTCAAGTATCGTCTCCAGCAAACGAGGATCGCACCCTTTACGTGGCGGATCGACCACGATCACATCCGCCTCAATCCCCTGCTCTTTCCAGCGCGGAATCACGTCTTCGGACGCGCCGACTTCAAACTCCACATGCTTCATACCGTTCAGTTCTGCATTGGCACGCGCATCCTCGATCGCTTCCTTCACGATCTCGACCCCATACACCTTCTTGGCATGCTGGGCCAAGAACAGGGATATCGTCCCGATGCCGCAATAGGCGTCGATCACGGTCTCCTTACCCGTCAATCCCGCATATTCCACCGTCTTGCCGTACAGCACTTCGGTCTGGGCCGGGTTTACCTGATAGAAAGAACGCGCTGAAATGGCGAACTTCACATCGCCTATATAGTCATGGATGACCTCACGTCCCCACAGGACACGAGTTACATCCCCGAAAATAACGTTCGTTTTACGTGTATTCACGTTCTGGCAGATACTCACCACAGCCGGGAGCTCCTCACGGATCGCAGAGATCCACTCGTTCACCCGTGGAATGCTCTCGCCATTCGTAACGAGCACAATCATCATTTCCCGGGTAGCAAAACCGATCTTCACCACCACATGACGAAGCAGGCCTTGGCCTGTCTCTTCATTGTAGGCGGTGATGCCTAGCTTCCGCCCTATGGCTTTGACGCGGCTGACGACCTCGTCGTTCTGTTCGTGCTGGATGAGGCATGTCTCCATGTCCACGATCCGGTGGCTGCCGCGGGCATAGAAGCCGCCGACCAGGCCGCCTTCCGTTACGCCAATAGGCACCTGGGACTTGTTGCGGTAGCGCCAAGGCTCGTTCATGCCGAGTGTCGGACGCACGAGGATCCCCTCTTGATCTGAATCAACGCCGGACACAGCAGGATTCGCCCCATTGGTTTTAGTATTCTCAATGTCCCTTCCACCATCTGTGCCACTCCGCTCATCGTCCACACGCGTCTCTCCAGCACCTTCCGCCTCATGCACCACCCGCAGCTTCCCGATCCGCTCCAGGTTGTCCACCACCAGCTGGCGCTTCCACTCCAGCTGACCGGCATAATTCATATGCTGCAGCTGGCAGCCGCCGCATTGGTCGTATATCGGGCATGGAGCCACGATGCGGTTCGGGCTTTGCTCGACCAGCTCCAGCAGCTTGGCGTAGCCATACTGCTTCTTGGTCTTGAGCACCTTCACCCGGGCCTTCTCGCCCGGCAGGGCGCCCTGAACGAACAGGGTATAGCCGTCGGCACGGCCGACCCCTTCCCCGTCATGGTTCATTCCTATAATATCGATCACGACCTCGTCGTTCTTGGCCACCGGCAGGTCCAGGAGGGCCGCCGAAGCCGCCGGCTTGCCGCTGCGGCGCGTGTCGCTTCCCTTGCGGTTCTTCTTCATGATGTGCTGTTCACTTCTTTCCGTTCAACTTGTCCCTTACCACTCTATATTCCCAATCGGAACACCATCCATAATAGAAGTTGTTCAAAAAGCTCGCTTTTGATCACGAAGTGAATCAGGAAGCCACTCGGCATCGAATCTTGAATTCAGCCGGGCCTTCCGGTGCTCACGTACTCAAGCGTACGCTCCACTCCTCAGTCCCTAGCTTCATCCAACCTTCTCGGTGCTGAAAACCGACCTTTTTGAACACGCACTTAATAGCGGATGATCTTCCGTTAACCTTCATTCGCTTAAACAACAAAAAGCTCCCCCAAGGGAGCTTAGCGCACAAGCTCACGTCCATCATTATACGGGAGCCTCGTATGTTATTCAATCCATTCAGCCTGCAAATCCAATCATTTACTTACAACAACGTAAAGCCTAAGTGGCGATCCTCGGCCTGTTCCATCTCGATCCATGGCCCATCGCCCCAATCGCCTATCCATCGCTAATGCGATCAGTCCCCGCTGAGCCATCGGCAGCAACCACCACGCCTTACGCGCGCCCCATGCCTTCCGCCTCTCTACCATCCACCATCTCAGCCAAAAATCCGCAAATGCTGCGGCAGAACACGGAACGTGCCCGGCAGGACGCCGCCGAACTCGCCGTCCAGGTTCAGCTGAACCGGTCCCGGAGAGACGACCTCCATATAGTCGGTGCGGAAATGCACGACCCGCTTGTCGTTGATGTGCTCGCCACGCAGGGCGAGCGTAGCCACGCGTACGAACTCCGCCAGATTGCACTTGCGCAGCGCAATGACGTCGAACAGGCCGTCGTCGATGCTTGCGCCCGGCGCGATTTTGTCGAAGCCGCCGACCGAGTTGCTGTTGGCAATGAGGAACACCATGAATTCGTCATGGATCGCCGGATGGCCGCTAGCATTGATGATGAGCTCCTGCGGCGCGAGGCTGACCATTTTCTCGATCCCCTTCAAATAATACGCCAGCTGCCCGATCATCGTCTTCAGCTTGCTTGGTACCTCATATGTGAGCTCGGTCAGCGTACCGCCGCCCGCAATATTGATGAAGTAACGATCATTCGCTTTGCCCACATCAATCGGACGCGTCTCGCCCCGAATGACCAGATCGCAGTACTCCTCCCAGTTCTTCGAGATGCCGAGCGCCCGCGCAAAATCGTTCGTGGTCCCCAGCGGGAAAATACCCAGCGGAGGGAGATTATCCCTGCCGGCCATCCCGTTGATGACCTCATTGAGCGTACCGTCTCCACCGGCTGCGATCACAAGATCGTATCCGCGTTCGACGGCATCTGCCGCTTCACGGGTCGCATCCCCCTCTCCGGTCGTTGCATGACAGGAGGTTTCGATGCCAGCACTGTCCAGACGGTGCAATATATCAGCAAGCCGACGCTTCATTTCCTCCCGGCCGGAGGTTGGGTTATAGATTAACCTTGCATTTCTCATTAACGATACGCCACCTACTTATGATTTCAAGGATAGAAGAAGAAGTTTGGCCTGCGACTCCATCCACTGCGGCAGCAGCGGGTGCGGAAGCAAGGTTCTGCCGGAATATCGACAATCCAGCCCCTCGAGCCGATCGGGTATAACCTTCTCCGTAAAATACCCCTCACTCAAAAAAAGCGGAGCTACGATCACATCGCAGCCGCGCTCCATCCATGCTGTCACCTTGTCCCGAACATTGCCGGGACTGAGTAAAGCATAATCCGCGCTTGTTCCGCTTATCTCGCTAACTCGCTGTGCCAAAGAGTTAATACCCTTTTCCCAGCGGCTGCGAAACAGATCATGCCGGCTGCCGTGTCCGACAAGAAGAATAACCTCCTGCGCCGGGTTCACGGACAGCTCTCTCACCTTATCCCATACCATGGCCGCAATCTCGGGGGCGTCGTCCATCGGCGTGCCAAAATGAACCCGGGACCGGACCCGAAACGGCGCCAGGTCCGTCTCCATGTCCGGAACGGCCTTCGCTCCTATAGCATAAGCTATTTCGTCGACATGTGTGCTGCCGGACGAGACAAATAGAGGAATGACCACAATGTCGGTGACACCCTGGTCTTCCAAGGCCGTGATGCCGTCCTGAATCAGACGGCCCTCTACCAGTTCCAGGTACGAAGAGACGACCGGTATATCCATACGGGACGCCAATCTGTGGACGGCTTCGTCCACAAGCGACACCCATTTCTGTTCACGCGAACCATGACTAATAACCAGCACACCCGGCTTCGTCATAAGTTTAACGTCCTAAACGCTCCAGCGTCATTTTATAACCGTCATTGCCGTAGTTCAGGCAACGCTTCACGCGCGAAATCGTTGCGGTGCTGGCTCCCGTTTCTGCTTCAATCTGGTTGTATGTGCATCCCTTGCCCAGCATGCGCGCCACTTCCAGCCGCTGCGACAAGGACTGAATTTCGTTAACGGTGCAGAGATCATCGAAGAATACATAGCACTCTTCCACACTGCCCAGGGTTAATATCGCTTCGAATAATTGATCGATGCTTTTATCATTTAGCTTCTTTAATTGCACTGGATGATCATCCCCTATTGTTACTGTGTATAACACTCGCACTCCCATTGTACCCGAGCGGAACTAGTATTTTCAAGCATTAACGATTTCACGCACTACAGGACAACCATCACCCAGAGGCAGCATCCCTTATATACGCTCACATTTCACCGCCCCAGCACTCGCCAAAATCTTCCTGGGCTACCGCCCGATTCCGCTCCTATCCCGAAAATCGGGACATCCGCCTAAACCCATCGCCCGCCCGTATCATACAGTATAGTATCTTAACTCAAAAAGGAAAGTGATATCATGACGCGTCATTCTCACTATTATCACCGCCGACCCACTAATAACCAGCGCTCCCTCAATGAATATGAATCACTGCCGCAGACGCCATCGCCATACCCTGGCATCACGCCATACACCGATTATCCGGAAGTGGGTGAAACCGCGTTATATCCATATACCGACGGCGTAACCGACATGGAAGCTTCAGCTTCGGCTCTGGCTCCATCCACGAATTCCGGCGGCAGCGGTCTGGCAGGTCTCCTTGGCGGAGGAGGCGGCAGCGGCGGTGGAGGCGGATTAGGCAAGCTCCTCGGCGGGCTCGGGGTCAACAATATGAGCGACATCAAGGGCCTCATCGATCGGATGGGGGGCATCGACGGCATCGTCAACAACATTGGCAAGGTACAAAAGGTCATGCAGGGCTTCCAGCAGCTTGCGCCTATGGTTTCTCTGCTTGCAGGCGCTCTCGGCAAGAAGAAAGGCGGAGGCGGCAGCGGATCCTCTCCAAGCGCATTTACGGACCAGAATGAAGACGGCTACGAATATAAACCGCGAAGACGCCGTTCCTCGGGAAGCCGGCGCCGCTCTGGCTCGCGCAGAACATCCGGCTCTGGCAAAAAACGTCGTCGTTGACCTATGTAAATGGGTAAACTTTAAACCTACCGTGCGTTTCACAAAACACGGCAGCCTCTGATCATCAAAGGATATGTGCCTCGATGGGTTTAGCAGATAAGTCCCTAAAACTCACCATAGGCGGAATCATCCGAAACATCATACATCATGCAGTTGGCTCCAGTCGGTTACCCAAGACTGGAGCCATATCCTTTTATCAACCTATGATATCCTCATCAGCGCGTCCAGTCCCCTTCGGGACCGGCTTCTTTATTCTCGGCGCTTTCGAGTGATTTTAACCGAAACCAATAGGATCCGCGCAGACCGGAACGCAGCAGCATCATGATGCTGCCCATCAGATACAGCACGGTCGGGATCCGTTTCATATGGGGATAGAACATGAGTATGCTGCCAGTGATGAACAACAGGCCGGTCGCAATCTCGCTGATGACCATGCCCACCTCATAGCGGTTCGTCACGGCGAGCTTTCGTTTTCGTTTCCAAGCCAAGCGAAGCATCCGGCGCAGCAGCCGGGAACGCAAAGGCTCATCTGGTTGATGCGATGAACGCTTCTTGGGATGTGGTCTGAGCCTGAGTTTCATATGCAGTCCCTCCTCTGCAAGCCTTTACCCCTTACGGAGGAACAAGAAACGACAGCGATTTAGCATTCGCCTTATGATGCAGGACAACCTTACCACATTTTAGGTAACCGAATGGCAGGGACTTGGGCCGACAGATACTCCCGGCTGGCATCCTCTACCTTACGAATCGCATCACCATTTTTCACGTTAACCTATACTCAACAATGAACCTCTCTATTTAAACCAGCCTCTGCGCATAAACCACAACACCATGCCCCCGCCAAGCACGAACATGAGAAGGAGCACGAAGAAGTATCCATAATGCCACTCCAGCTCCGGCATGTTCTCGAAATTCATCCCGTAAATCCCGGCAATCAAGGTAAGCGGCATGAAGATGGTCGTGATGACCGTCAGTGTCTTCATGATGGTGTTCATCCGGTTCGAATTCACCGATATGTAGCTGTCCCGAAGGTCCGCCGTCATCTCGCGGTCGGCTTCGATCATGTCCGCCAGCTTCAGCAGATGGTCATAAATGTCGGAAAAATAAGCATGGTGCGCGTGATGCTGCAAATGCTGCGAGTTCACGATCCGGTACAGCAGATCCCTCATCGGCACGACCGTCCTCCGCAGGCGAAGCAGTCTGGAACGAAGCGCGAACACCTGATTCATAAGATCCTCGACCGAATCCTTTTCCCCATGGCTTTCCAGCTCGGCCAGCTCATCCTCGATGGCAAACAGGCTTGGAAAGTACTGATCCACCAGCTTATCCATGATCGTATAGGCCGTGAAGCTCGGGCCATCTTGACCCAGCGGTCCCTTACCGGCGACCGAGAGCACGCGGTCCCAAGCTTCATCCATTTCGCGCATGGCTTTCTCGTGAAATGAGACAATATACGAAGGTGCCAGAAACAGATCCACCTCGACGACACCCAGCGTATCCGGCTGTAGGGCATGTAAGACTAAGAACTGCATCTGTTCGTAATAATCCAGCTTCGGCCGCTGCAGGATGTGCATGCAGTCCTCCACCGCCAGCGGATGAAAATGAAAATAGCTATCCAGCATCCGCGCCTCCTCCGGCGTCGGCTCACTGAAATCGACCCAGATCCAGATATAGTCCTCCATTCGAATCTCTTCGAGTGGAAGCCCGATTACCGCTTCATAGCTTGGGGTAATGGCTAACGTGCGAATCATGATAAGCTCTCCTTCCAGCACCTTCGGTTTCGTTCAATAAAAAAAGCCAATCGATTCCTGATTGGCCCCACAACTATCCATGATCTATGTGTAATTACGTTTTTAGAAAAGAATTTTAAAGATGACTCCTGCCAGTACGGCCGTAATCGGAATCGTAATAAACCAGGTCACTACGATGCGTCCTGCAAGGGACCATTTCACAGCGGAGAAGCGTTTCGCTGAGCCTACGCCGAGAATCGCCGACGTAATGGCATGCGTCGTACTGATTGGCAAGTGAAGCAGCGTAGCCGAGAAGATGACGGATGCAGCCGAGAAATCCGCTGCGAAGCCGTTGATCGGCTCGATTTTGAAAATTTTCGTACCCATGGTTTTGATGATCTTCCAGCCGCCTACCGACGTACCGAGTGCCATCGCTGTCGCTGCCGAAATTTTAACCCAGAGCGGAACTTCCATCTCAGTCAATTGACCGGAAGTAACCAGAGCAAAGGTGATAATCCCCATCGCCTTCTGTGCATCGTTGGTACCGTGCGTGAAGGATTGCAGTGCTGCCGTAAAGATCTGCATCGTACGGAAGCCTTTATTCACCGTATGCGGACTGCGCTTGGCAAAGATGAACTTCAGCAGCTGCATAACCACATAACCGATCACAAACGCAAGGATAGGCGACAGAATCAGCGCTAATACGATATCCTTAAATCCGCCATAATTCAGCATGTCGCTTCCCGCGCCGACAAATACCGCACCGGCCAATGCCCCGATTAGAGCATGGGAAGAGGATGATGGCAATCCGAACCACCAGGTAACCAGGTTCCAGATGATGGCTGCAAGCAATGTTGCAATAACTACCTCGATCCCGTTATCCAGCTTGGTCGGATCCGCGACGCTGCCGCCGATGGTTTTGGCAACGCCCGTGAACATCATCGCGCCGACGAAGTTCATGCTCGCTGCAAGCAGTATGGCTACCCGCGGCTTCAGGGCCCGGGTCGAAACCGACGTTGCGATAGCATTCGCCGTATCGTGAAACCCGTTGATGAAGTCAAATGCAAGCGCCAAAAAAACAACAATTACTAATACTAACATCGTTGTATCCATTGTTCAAAGACTCCCTTACGAGTTGCGCATAATGATGGATTCCAGCATATTTGCCACGTCTTCGCAGGTGTCCGTGGTCGTTTCAAGACGTTCGTAAATCTCTTTTTTCTTGATCAGCAGAATCGGGTCAGAGACGGTGGCGAACAGATCCTTGATACAGATGCGCAGCAGCTCGTCGCCTTGGTTCTCCAGATCGTTCAAGCGGATCGTGTACTCACGAATAGCCAGAAGTTTTTTCTGAGAGAGCAAATGAATGGCCTTCTGAATTTCGTAAGCCGATTGACGCAAAATTTCGGCAAACTGTACCATGTACTCGTCAGGTTTCCCCAAATTGTACATATAGAAACGGGATGCCGTTGCTTCCAATCCGTCCATCACATCGTCCATGCTGGTTGTCAGGTCCATAATATCGTCGCGTTCGATTGGCGTGATAAACGTTTTGTTGAGCTCAGTGATGATGGTATGTGTATAGGTATCACACTGGGACTCGTATTTTTTCATTTCATTGGCAAATTCAAGCACTTCTTGAAGATTGGAAACGTGCTGCGAAAAATAATCTGCGGCTTGTACCACCGTATCGGCCATATTCTCCAACGTTTGGAAGAATATATCCTTCTTCTTCAATTTCATACTCTTAACCCCTTTTTTCGATAAATTGCCGCGAACGCCCTTATAAGATAGACAACCTTGACTATCTTATCACATCCATGGCAGGGTGTGTATAGAAAAGTAACACTCAAAAATGTAAGGAACTAACAAAATAGAAGATGCATGGATATCGCTTCATTTCCCTTGCCTATTAACATCTCCGTCTGCGTGCAAATTATCCCGATATGCATCCAACATCCACCTCTTACACATCAAGGATTCGTAATGGTCACATGGCTTTCAAAAGAAGGCGAATTCGGCACAATATTGAAATACGTCGTTCCCGGCACCAACGGCACTTCCTTGCCGTCCTTCACAAAACGGATCGCATCGCCCGCTGCGCGTACCCACTGCCCCTCGATGGCCTCTCCGCGCTGGAACAGCATCGCTTTCCCGCCCGCTTCCACATTCACGGCAAGCCGGCCCACATCATCCAGCACCTTATGATCCGCCCCCAGCACGATGACATTCGCGGCTTCAAGCTGGACATTATCGTTAAGATCCACATGCGGCGATCCATTGACCCACCGTTTGTACGTATTGGACGAACCGTCATACTGATAAGCCACCACATAACTGTCTAGTAAAAATTTGATTTCTACCTTCTCTCCGGGTTCACCGGAAATAACCTCCACAGGCGCCGTTCCTTCTGCACCTTCGCCGCTTGCAGCCGTCGGCTCCGAATAGAACGAATATTGCGGCACCTTCACGTCATTGCCATAGTTAAGCTTGGCCGCTCCTTCACGAAGCTTCTCGTCGCTGGAATACAGATTATGCGGCGCTTTGCGTTCCTTGTCTCTCCAGAAGAAGGAGCCGGCATTTCCGATCTCGTCCATATCCTGCTTGCCTTGCTTCTGGATGATGCTATAAGCTTCAGGGCTGCCGCCCGCGTGGACCAGAACGCCGCCGTAGCTCTCGCCAAGATTGATGAGATAAGGACGAATGCTGCGAATCGGCCCGATCTTCTCAATGCCGCTCTGGCTTTGGAAAATGCCGATCAGTCGCGTGATCCCTCCCTCCGCCAGCACTTCATATACCATATCCGCTTGTCCCAGACCCGACTGCGGCCTTGCCGCCGGTGCGTTATTGATCATAACGGCCAGCGGCCGCTGCGTCAGAGACGCTTCTAACGGCAATCCTGTCAGCGGTGCCTTATATGGAGAGGACGTTTCCTCTTGAGGCGCTTCGACCGGCTGCTCGATCGGAGCCTCCACCACCGGTGCCGGAGCAGGCTCCGCCTGCTGCTTATCGCCGCCGCAGCCCGACAGCATAAGAACTGTCGCCATCGACATTAAGCTTGTCCTCCAGGCGAATTTTTGGAAAGACAAAGACCCTTTGCTAAACATATGGTTTCCCCCTATGAACGCTCCCATTACTTATTACCCTAAATTTCCAACCTATTTCCCCAAAATTTCCAACCAACAATCAACTTTAGTTTACATTTAATCACAAAATCCGTGCTTTGTCTGTATATAGAAGGGATACAATCCTTTCATGAATAACCTTGGCAGCAGTTCCAACTCAAACCATGATGAGGTTCTTAACGACCCGGTTTGTGACATAAAAAAGTCTCTTAGAAGGCATACGTATAGTGTGTATGCCTTTAAGAGACTTCCTGCTTCCATGAATTTATTTTAGCCGCAGAAGTTTCCGAAGGGAAACGAGATGCCGATTGTCATCCGATCCGCAAACCAATATTGCCAAACTGCTCGCCCGCCGTCATCCGCCGGAACGCATCCAGAATCTCATCCAGCGGGTACATCCGGTCGATCAGGGGCGCAATGGTGTGCTCCTCCATGAACCGAAGCATCTCTCCGAACTCCTCGCGGCTCCCCATCGACGTACCGATCCAGGACAGCTGCGGAAAAAATAAAGCTCTCAGCGGAACCTCGACCGCATCGCCGGAGCTGGCCCCAAAGCTGACGATCCGCCCATTCGGCTTGATCACTTCCAAGTATTGGGGAAAGGTAGCCGGACCGATACTATCCAGAATCACGTCCACCTTCTCCCCTTGCAGCTCTTCGTTCCAATCCCCGCTGCTCAAAAAAGCCCTATACACAGAATAGCGCCGCGCTTCTTCGAGCTTGGCTTGGCTTCGGGAAGTGACGCTGACGACAGCCCCCGCAGTCTGGGCCATGAGCATGGCGTAGGTTGCAACCCCGCCTCCTATACCTGGTATAAGCACATGCTCGCCAGGCTTGATATGCGCCCTCGTAAACAGCGCACGGTAGGCCGTTAGCGCAGATAAAGACAGTACTCCCGCTTCCTCCCATGTCAGGTATGTCGGCTTTCTGAAGACATTGTCCGCTGGAATGACGACCATTTCAGCAAACGTACCGTCCGTGGGTCCGCCCAGGATCTGCGGCACCACGGGGACCTCTTCGGTGTTATCCCAACCGATCGTCGGATGGATGATGACTTCCGTGCCGACCGTCAGACCCCCCACTCCTTCACCCACGGCATCAATGATGCCTGCTCCGTCTGAGCCCAGAATGAGCGGAGCATCCGCCGCATGACGTCCCTTCATCAGAAACAGATCGCGGTGATTGAGTCCGGCCGTCTTTAAACGGACCCGGATCTCACCGGGACCCGGTTGTTTCGGTTCCATATTGCCGACCCGAAGTCCGTCCAGACCGCTCCGGCCGCGATGAATGGCTGCTTTCACATGAATCTCTCCCCTTCTTCCGGCTTGTGTAGGCCATGTTAGGTTCAATTGTATAGTTCGCCTCGGAGCATGTAAAATGAGTAGTAATGAATATAGCATTCAGTCAGAATGAAGTCAGGAAGGTGAGACTAATGGAAAGCGGAGATTTACGGATATTCCGCGCAGTAGCGGAGGAAGGCAGCATTACGCGGGCGGCCCAACGCCTGCAGTATGTTCCCTCCAACGTCACGGGCCGGATCCGCCAGCTGGAGGACAGGCTCCAGACGGCCCTGTTTATCCGAAGCAATCGAGGGATGGAACTGACCCCGGCCGGCGAGCGCCTGCTTGGATACACGCGTCAAATTTTAAATTTGCTAGATGAAGCGGAGAAATCCGTACAGGCAGAGGATACGCCGCGGGGACCGCTACGAATCGGTGCGATTGAATCCACCGCCGCTGCATATCTGCCAGGACGCCTGGCCGACTATTATGCCCGTCACCCCGAGGTCAGCCTGTCCCTCACCACGGGCAACTCCAGCGTGCTGATGCAACAAGTGCTGGACCGCGAACTGGACGGCGCTTTCGTGTACGGACCTTTGACGCATCCTCTGCTGAAACAGGTCCCTTCGTATAATGAGGAACTGGTGCTCATCTCCGAAGCCGGAGCGGCAAGCCAGCAGGAGCAGCTGCAGAAGCCCATGCTTATTTTGTCGACAGGCTGCACTCACCGATCCAGAGTGGAGCGCCTGCTGGCCGAAGCTGGCGTTCAACATCCGCAAATCATAGAGTTCGGTTCGCTCGAAGCCGTGTTAGGCGGGGTTGCTTCGGGTCTCGGCGTAGCGCTTCTCCCGAGGTCCAATGCCGTTTCGCTTTCCAACGAGAAAAACATTGCAGCCATGACACTGCCGGAGTCCTACCGCGAGGTCGTGGTGTATTTTATCTATCACCGCGACGTGCCGCTGAGCAGCGCCCTTCGAGCTTTTCTGGAGCCGGAGAATCAAAAATGATTGAAGTTTGACCCTCAAAGCGGGCACATCGGATCGAATGACCACAGCGTGAGAATCCCTGCACTCCTGAAAACAAAAAACGATTGAGTAATCTAGTCAATGGGAGGATTCGATTGAACGTTCACAACTTTGTGATATTTATCACGTATAATGTGAATATTTTCACTTATAATAAAGACATAGAGAAGGTGATCACTTCCCAAGGCAGCAAGAATCGACAACATCGCATCAGAAACAACGTTGTAACCCGTTAACCCAAAAATCAAAACCCATTTAAGGAGTGGTTTATATGTTTAACAATTGGCTGAGAACGAACAAAGTTGCAATGTGGCTGCTGACCTTCATCCGGGTCTATATCGGTTATGAATGGCTGACAGCAGGTTGGGGCAAATTGACAGGCGGCGGATTTGACGCTGGTGGGTTCCTCCAAGGCGCGATTGCCAATGCAACCGGCGATCACCCCGCCGTCCAAGGCTGGTGGGCAGCATTCCTGGAGCATGCGGCATTGCCGGGCGTGAAGCTCTTCAACTTCATCATCCCGCTCGGTGAGTTCCTGGTAGGTCTCGGACTCATTCTCGGTACCTTCACCACCTTCGCTGCCCTGATGGGACTGGTCATGAACGCCGCGTTCCTCTTCTCGGGCACCGTGAGCACCAACGCCCAAATGCTGCTGCTTGAAGTGCTGATCATCGTCGCTGCGGCCAACGCCGGTAAAATCGGTCTTGACCATTGGGTTCTCCCTTACCTTCGCGGCCTGTGGAATAAAATGACCCACCGTGATCATGAACCCAAAGCACCGACAACTCATCTGAAAAAGCGCACGGCTTAACCTTATAACAACCATAAAAAGACGTTGGAGAATTTCGGTTCTCCATCGTCTTTTTTTCGTGCCAAGAACCTATGCCAAATCGCAGCCTATGCGAATACTGTATTTAAATACAGATTTTTGCAAATATGAATAATTTGTTATGATGCGACATTATATAGATCGTTGCTGTTTTTTCGGCTTCCGTCGTGATTACAATTTTCAAATTCGCGAAAATCTGAAAACAAAAAAGAGAATGATTATTCATTGGAGGAGTGGTGCTGATGTTTATTCAATGGTTGCAATCAAGCAAAATCGCAATGTGGCTGCTGACGGTCATTCGGGTGTACGTCGGGTATAAATGGCTGACGGCAGGCTGGGGCAAGCTAACGGGAGGCTTCGATGCGACCGGATTTATGCAAGGGGCCATCGCCAAATCCACGGGTGAGCACCCTGCGGTTCAGGATTGGTGGGCCGTATTCCTGAAGCATGCCGCGCTGCCCGGCGTCAAATGGTTCAACGTCATCGTTCCACTGGGCGAATTCCTCGTCGGACTTGGCCTCATCCTCGGCACATTCACTGTGTTCGCAGCGCTGATGGGGCTCGTGATGAATGCTGCATATCTCTTTTCCGGTGCCATCAGCATCAACGGTCAGCTCCTGCTGCTCGAATTCCTGATCATCCTCTCGGCCGCCAACAGCGGAAAGATCGGGATCGACCGCTGGCTCATGCCCTACCTCCAAGATAAATTCACGCGCAAAGCAAAAATCAGCAGTGACCCCTCCTCTCTGCAGAATCAGGCGGTCTGATCTTACAAGGAATGTGGGAGATTAGGGACAGTATAATCACAGAATAAAATCAAGCAGATCGCTTTATTCCCCAGTAATATGAATGGGCTGCTGACCCTCAGATCCTCAGTTGAGACCGACACTTACGTCATGTCTAAAAATGAATGATTGATGCTTCTCCTCTCTCCGACCTCTTACAGCTTGATTTACCTTTATAAACCAACGGGTGACCGATGCCACCGGTACCGGTCATCCGTGTCATATAACCATTTTGCCCCAAATAACGATTTCACACCGAACCCAGCGGTGCTAGCGCTATGCTATCTCCCAATGCGTTGCATCTTTATCTACATCGCACCAGGTACTAGGTACTGCTTTGCGCATACTGCTTACAGCTTGCTGGATTTTCTTTGCAGGCTTTGTACTTACTGGCTTTATTTATTCCTTGCTGGCCATTCTTGCTTACTCACTCTGCACGTCTGCACAGAATATTGTCACTCATATTACTTACTAACTACCTGCTTACTACCCATTTAACTTACTCCCGCAATACTTCTGACACCATGCTTAACACCACATTACTTACTAATTACTCGCTTACTACCATCTAATCTATTAACCTACTCCCCCAAATGCTCCAGATACCATGCTTTACCACCACATATCCTAGTGCGTATCTTCCCCTCACTGTCCCGTGTTTCTCCTACGTCTCCTCTATATATTGCACCTGTTCGCCCTCTCGCTTATCATCTGTCACTTCCCCCTGCGAACTCACAAATTAAAAGTTTTTTATGATTTTTATCACGAATGTGATTTTAATCACATATATTGTGATTTATTTCACTTATAATAAAGACATGAAAGAGATGATCATCTTCCTAAAGAACAACATCATAGAACTTCAGCACATCCGCGAATTGGCAGGAAGCTTTCATAAAAAAGAAATGATACTTTTAAGGAGTGGTTTATATGTTTAACAACTGGCTGAGAACAAACAAATTGGCAATGTGGCTGCTGACCTTCATCCGGGTCTACATCGGTTATGAGTGGATGACAGCAGGTTGGGGTAAATTGACGGGCGGATTTGAAGCAGGCGGCTTCCTGCAAGGCGCGATTGCCAAAGCGGCCGGCGATCACCCCGCAGTCCAAGGCTGGTGGGCGGCGTTTCTGGAGCATGCGGCACTGCCGGGAGTGAAGCTCTTCAACTTCATCATCCCGCTCGGTGAGTTCCTCGTAGGGGTCGGGCTGATCCTCGGTACCTTCACTACCTTCGCCGCTCTGATGGGACTTGTGATGAACGCCGCATTCCTCTTCTCGGGTACGGTGAGCACCAACGCCCAGATGTTACTGCTTGAAGTGCTGATCATCGTCGCTGCTGCCAACGCCGGTAAAATCGGCCTCGACCATTGGGTTCTCCCTTACCTCCGCGGCCTGTGGAACAAAATGACGCACAGAACAACTAAAGGCGATGGCACCACGCACACACCTTTCAAAAAACAAACGGCATAAACATGGTAAGCATCTACAACCAAAAAAACTAACCTATTGATTACACAGCCCGACTTGAGCAATCAAGCCGGGCTGTTTTTGTTGGGGTATACGTTGGAGTTCTGGCATATGGGTCGGGCACCGTCATACATTTGAGCTTTGTGATACATTTGAGCTTTGTGATACATTGAACTTTGTCTTACATTGAGCACTGTCATACATTGAACTTTTTGTGATACATTTGAGTGCCATACATCTGAGCGTTGTACTTACCTTCTAGCGTCGTACATAAGTTCGAGCGTAGTTCATACGGGCACTGCCTAGTCACTTACTATTTTAGCGGACTCAGCGGACCTTATTTTGTCCAAAAGAACCCTTTTTTTAACACGAACGGACCACAGATCCGTTATTCACCTAATGAGGTCCTCATTTTGCCGATTATCCGCTACTTAACGGATCGTGTGTCCGATAAACCCTTCAAAAGCGAGCATATTGCGAAAATAGCGGATCTGTGGTCCGATACTGCTGGGCCTAAGGACTGACCAAGTCACTGATCGGCAACTTATCGGGCTCTGTGTCCGGTAACTCCTGCAATACCGTGCCGTTAGCGAAAATAGCCGATCTGAGGTCCAAGAGCGTCATACTTACGTTCGAGTGTCGTACTTACGTTCGAGTGTAGTCCATACGGGCACTGCCTAGTCACTTACAATTTTAGCGGACTCAGCGGACCTTATTTTAACTAAAAGCACCCTTTTTTAACACGAACGGACCACAGATCCGTTATTCACCAAATGAGTTCCTCATTTTGCCGATTATCCGCTACTTAACGGATCGTGTGTCCGATAACCCCATCAAAAGCGAGCATATTGCGAAAATAGCGGATCTGAGGTCCAAGAGCGTCATACTTACGTTCGAGCGTCGTACTCACGTTCGAGCGTAGTTATACAGGCGCTGCCTAGTCACTACGATATTAGCGGACTCAGCGGACCTTATTTTGACCAAAAGCACCCTTTCTTTAACACGAACGGACCACAGATCCGTTATTCACCAAATAAGGTCATCATTTTACGGATTATCCACTACATAACGGATCGTGTGTCCGATAAATCTTGCAATACTGTGCCAATAGCCAAAATAGCGGATCTGAGGTCCGATACTGCTGGGCCTAAGGACTGACCAAGTCACTGATATGCAACTTATCGGGCTCTGTGTCCGGTAACTCCTGCAATACCGTGCCGTTAGCGAAAATAGCCGATCTGAGGTCCGAAAGCGTCGTACTCACGTTCGAGCGTTGTACTTACGTTCTAGCGTCGTACATAAGTTCGAGTGTAGTCCATACGGGCACTGCCTAGTCACTTACGATTTCAGCGGACTCAGCGGACCTTATTTTGTCCAAAAGCACCCTTTTTTTAACACGAACGGACCACAGATCCGTTATTCACCAAATAAGGTCCTCATTTTGCCGATTATCCGCTCCTTAACGGATCGTGTGTCCGATAACCCCATCAAAAGCGAGCGTATTGCCAAAATAGCGGATCTGTGGTCCGATACTGCTGGGCCTAAGGACTGACCAAGTCACTGATCGGCAACTTATCGGGCTCTGTGTCCGGTAACTCCTGCAATACCGTGCCGATAGCCAAAATAGCGGATCTGAGGTCCGTTACGGCCAGGCCGTAACTCGTTTGACATACCATTCCCTTAGCGGTTGTATAAAATAGCCCATGCAATCCTACTTCCAGGACTGCATGGGCTTACCCAAGACCAAAGCTTGCTCAAAATATTATTTCTGCACCGCTGCTTTCAGAATATCGATCTTCTGTTCCCTGGACATATCCCATGTGGTTGAAATGCTGTATTCAAAGCCACCTTCATGCCAAAACACGTATTTTGGATAGACATGCGCCGGGAAATCATCCTCAAAGAACCCTTTCTTCTTACTTCCCTCTGGGTCCAATGTATATTTAGAAATGGCCAGTGTGTCCTTCCCGTTCGTATATTCAAGACGAATGGTTGCCGCCTCTTTCCAGTCTATCTTTTTCGCGTAGATGGGTTTTCCGTTCTCCTTGCCTTCGGCCCTTATTTCATCAAGGAACTTTCCTTCGGTTGGACCTTCAATTCTCGCTTTGGAAAACTTATAACCCTCCGGCAAGTTGGCAGGCTGCTTCAGAATAGAACCCTCCAGCGTGGAAGCTCTATTCAAGTAGTCCTCGTAAGCAGTGAATTTTTCTATACCTCCCCAATAACTTAGGTCGAATCCGCTGTTAAGATCCTTATATTTATGATACAGAATATACATATCGCCTGTCTCTTCGCTTAGCTTCTTCACTCTATTGGTCTCAGCTTCGATATACTTCTTATCCTCTGGAGTTAGAGCCTTGGCTGCTGCTTCTGCTTTTTTTTCGGCCTTTTCCAGCTCTTTTTTGTAAAGCTCGCGGTCAATATCCCCCTTGGGATAGATAATATCCGGCACGTTATTGACAACAGCTCCACCCTGTTCCGACTGCACGGAAGCCTTTGACGTTACGTTTCCTGCATCGCTTTCCTTAGCATTAACCAATGTCACGCTGCCTAGCGCGAGAATCATCGCCATCCCCAGAATGGACAGGCGATAGGATTTTTTGTGAAAATGTTTAATCATCGTAAGTCTCCTTTTCATTTGTTTATGCGTGGCGGACAGGCCGGCAAGCCCCGGCTGACGTTGGTTTCCTGAAAAATGGTCCAACACATGGATGATCGTTTGTCCGTATGCATTGTTTTGCTGCGGGCTCATCCGATTCAAGGCGTATGCATCGCAGGCCATCTCCTGGTCTTGTCTCGCTTTATGTACGGCTAGCCATAATAACGGATTAAACCAATGGATGATCAGGATGATATGCATTAACCAGTTCACTGCGACGTCCCGCCGCTGAATATGTGCGAACTCATGCGCCAGAATATATTGAAGTTGATCCTTTTGCAGCGTGATGAGCAGACTGGGCGAAATGACGATCGCCGGTTTGTTAAAACCGACCACGGCAGGTCCAGGAATTCGCTCACTGGCTACAAACTGCACGGTTTGCTTCACGCCTAATTGCTGTTTCGTCTCGTGAAACACGGCCGATAGAAAAGGCGTATCTATTTTTCGGCCCGTGCGCAGGGCTTGTTTCAATCGAAGCTGGTCGTATACCGTTTTGACGGCAAGAAGCAGCACACCCGCAAGCCAAACCGACATCAGTATATTGGTGAAGCCTATCTGCTTGAACCCATTCCACCAATAACCGCTGTTCTGCACGGGTCCCGATTCAAGGGATGGAGCAGGTACTTCCGAAGTTCCGCTTGCTTCCGGGTGTATAGAGCGCTCAACATGAATCGCCGAGCTTATTCTCCCCGTTTCCTTCCAAAGCGGTGAAACTTGAGTTTGTTGATGAATGCCGGGCACTATGGCCTCCAGAGACAAAACATTGTATAGGCTAAGCGAGGATTCCGGGGCCCAAGGGAGCAGCAAGCGAATGGCCACAGGAAACCAAAGCCAGTATCTCCATCTGGCTTCAATCTTGTTTTTTAGTAGAAATTGCAGCATCAGGACAAGGACGATCATGATGCCGGCCATGAACGATCCGCGAATGACCCAGCCGAAAAACAACAATAAATTTTCATGCAATGTATGACTCATCAGGGCTCTCTCTTTTCTGTTTCCCCGTCGCTGCTGTTCTCGTCAAACAAAGCCTTCAGATCCTCGATTTCTTGCGCATTCAGTTTTTTATCCTGCAGAAAGTTGGCCAGCATCGGCTTTAAAGCTCCCCCATAAAGTTTTTTCATGAAGGATTTGGTTTCGGACTGCAGATACTCCTGCTCGCTGATGATCGGATAAAATAGTTGGGTGCGCTTTGAACCCTTTTCCAGTTTCGCACCCGCTGCTTCCTTCTGCACCAGACGACTGAGAAGCGTCCGAGTTGTATTGGGGCTCCACCCCATCAGATCCGTCATTTTCTTTACAACCTCGCTGGAAGGACAGTCCGGATTAGCCCACAATACGCGCATAATTTCCAGTTCTGCATCCGTAATCGGTGGTATTTGATTCATGCATGAAACCTCCAATGTCAATTCAATAAAACTACATGTGTAGTTATGTTAATGCTACGATTGTAGTTTGATAATGTCAACATGTTTGGTGAAGAAAATTTTCTCGGTTTAGTTACATGCAGTATACTTGTACCGCTTGTGGGAATGTTGATCTGCAAAAGAACTCATGCCATCCTATTTCCAGAGCTGTATGGCCTGTCCGCAAGTCCTGCAGCTGACGCAAATGTTATTTTTTCACAGCTGCTTTCAAAATCTCGACCTTCTGTTTCCTGGACATATCCAAAGAGGAGGTTGAAATGCTGTATTCGAATTTGCCGCCATCATACCAAAAAACGTATTTTGGAAAGACATGCGCCGGCAGCTTATCGTCAAAGAAACCTTTTTTCTTGCTTCCCTTCGAATCTACCGTATACTTGGAAAAGCCCAGCGTGTCTTTTCCGCTCGCATATTTAAGACGGATGGTTGCCGCTTCTTTCCAATCGATCTTTTTCACATAGATGGGCTTTCCGCTCTTCTTGCCTTCGGCCCTTACTTCATCAACGAACTTTCCTTCGGTCGGACCTTCAATGACCGCTGTTAAAAACTTGTATCCCTTTGGCAGGTTGGCAGGCTGCTTCAAGATGGACCCCTTCAGAGTTGAGGCTTTTTTCAAGTAGTCCTCGTATGAAGTGAATTCATGTATCCCTCCCCAATAGCTAATATCAAATCCGCTATTTAATTTTGGGTACTTATGATACAGAACGTACATATCACCCGACTCTTGGGCCAACTCCTTCACTCTCTGGATCTCATCCTCGATAAGCTTTTTTTCCTCTGCAGAGATAGACTTGGCTGTTTCGGCTGCTTTCTTGACAGTAGCTTTTGGGGCTTTTTCGTAGGATTGCGCCTTCGCCGCGAGGTTTACGGAAGAACCCATTAATAAAATGCTGCTTAGTGTCGCGATTGCTACTTTCGTTGCTGCTTTCATTTGGTAATACTCCTCTCCGATAATTTTTATTTACAAACTACAGATGTAGTTTCAATACAATACTACGACTGTAGTTCAATAATGTCAACACGGTTTGTGTAGAAAAATTTTTTGGGGTTTGGTTGAATACAAAAAAAAGAGCCGCAGCGCCTGCGGATCATGGCGAAAAAAGAGCCCATGCAATCTTATTTCAGACTGCATGGGCTTGTGTATAAGATCTATGGCACTACGTTCTTGTTCTCCGGCAAAATCAATCGAGCTAAGGTGCATCCCACCACCCCGCCTGAACATCTCATTTTTATCGGCCCACAACAAAAGCCGAGCTTGTAAACCAAGCCCGGCATCTCATTATTCGAATGACCAGCAGTTCAGACTCAAACTGCCATATTGGTAAGATTGAAACAATCGCTTTGCCTTACGGCCGTTGTCGGCAGCACCCATTGCGTAGAACAAAGGGACAAAATGCTCCCGTCCATAAGAAGGGACAGCATCGCTGGCATGAGGCGCTTTTTTGTCAAAAGCAAACAGATTATTCAGATTCCATTCCGTCAGCTGCTCCGCGATCCATTCATCGAATGCAGCCGCCCATTCATCAGGCTCATCGCTCTCGTGCACCATCCGCAGATTGTGCACCAAACCGCCGCTCCCGATAATCAGGATGCCTTCTTCACGCAAATCGGACAGCATCGTACCGATGGAATATTGTTCGTGCGGCGAGCGCTTGGAGTCCACGGACAAGGCCACCACGGGAATATTCGCATCGGGGTACATTTTTCGCAGAATGACCCATACGCCATGGTCCAGACCACGGCCGGTCACAGCTTTGGCATGCAGATTGTTAGCCTCAAAACGCTGACGAATCTGAGCTGCCAGCTCTGAGCTGCCTGGAGCAGGATATGTGATCTTGTACATTTCCTCGGGAAATCCGTAAAAATCATGCATCGTGCCATGCTCGGCGTCTTCAGTAAGCCGCTGATCCGGATCGTCCCAATGGGCAGAAAATACAGCTATGCCCCTAGGCGTAGGCAGCTCCCGCCCCAACTGCTCAAGGAAGCGGGTGTACTCGTTGTCCTCCAGGGCCATCATCGGCGAACCATGGGCAATAAATAAAGCAGGTAACGTCATCGATGCCACCTCCAGCTTCAAAATCAAGGGACAACTCTATTGTACCGTTAAATCGCCCATTATGCCAAATAACTCCCTTAAATCATCCAGTGCTGCCATTCCTGCTGAATGTTCTCCTGCTCGTTCAACCAGTCCCGTGTCCGCTGAAGCAGCAGCTCGCGCTGTGGTCCGGCGGAGTACGTGTGATCGGCCTGGAAGATAATCTCCTTATCGCAGCGGCCTTCCTGGCGCATCCAGAACACTTTTTGGTACAAAAATGCGTAATCCACCGGAATGACCTCATCCGAGGTACCATGTATCACCAGCACATTGCCCGTAAACTTGATTGCTTCCTGGAAAGGCTGACCCTGTGCCAGCGATTCGAAAAAGACCGGGGTAAACGAGTACCCCAAATAATCGGCGGAACCCGACTTGACAGACGTGTCGTATACATCGCGACCGGTGATTTTGACGATATCGTTGAACGGATATCCTACCGCAGACCACAGGATCAGATTCTTCACCCGCCGATCCCGAACGGCGGTTTGCAGGGCGACGGCGCCGCCCAAGCTATGCCCGATGAGTGTGATGCGCGTCGGATCGACATCGGTGCAGCTGAGTCCATAATCGAGGACGGAACGCGTCTGGGCAATCATCGAATCGAGACCCTCGCTGCCATAATTGCCCGAGCTCTCCCCGCATCCGATGTAGTCGAACCGGATCACCATGTACCCGTCTTCGGCAAACGCACGTGCCGTTTTGACAAACAGCCGGTCCACGCCGATCCGGCTTCCAACGAAGCCGTGGCAGATAATGACCAGCGGGATCCGATTGCACCGGCCTCCTTGAGCCGCTTCCTTCAACGGGTAATGGATGGTTGCCGTAAGTTCCTCTTGATTATGCCGAATTGTAATTTGCCGCTCCATGCCGATTCCTCCTTGCGATAACACGCCGTAATCATAATATAAATAATTCCGATAAGTTTAATGTGAATTAATTAAACTTATCTTAGCATCGTGATTATGGATTGTCAACGCATGGCAGATCGACAAACGCGGCATATTTCTTCACGCCTGAATTAATTGTTCCTTCCAGCTTCGCGCCGCACCCTCAGCCCTACTCGTAGCTCTGGCGAAACATGGCATGGGTCTCTTCGCGCCCGCTCCAATCGTTCATCCAGGTCTTCCCGACGGGGTCGTTCTCCCATAAGCTTGATGCGGACAGATCTGTTTCATCACCCTCGGAGGCGTATCCCCCTTCAGGCTGGCCAAATCTCCCATCCGCTGTACTGCTGCCTGCAACAACCTCTTGCCCATTGGCCGGCACAGCGTCTCCCCCATGCAATTCATCGTCAAAAAAGTTAGCACTCACCTGAGAACTCCTCCTTCTTATCCCTAAAGTGATTAGGGTGTCGTCTATAGATTCAGAATGCTTATTATTGTGAAATAGGAACGGCGGAATTATACCTAGTTCACGAATACGACATGGAATTTTCAAGCTACCTTGCATTGCAAGTGTGTTGTTGGTATGATATATTGCATAACAAAGTAGTCGACAGTGACGTATTTGTAGGGTTCAAGGTGCATATTGGCTATGGCTATGGCTATGGCTATGGATGGCTATGGCTATTGACTATTCGGCATTAGCTATTGCCCATTCGACATTCGATCATTCGCCATTTGTCATTCTCATTCTTCACTCGTCATTCATCATTCCAATTGGCAGCCCCAGCCTCCATTTGCCCAACTACCTTGCATAGCAATATACTTGAAGGAGGATAATCCTATTCATGACCACCCAAAGTCAGATGCTAAAAGGCATTCTCGAAGGCTGCATTCTCTCGCTCATGGAGCATCGGGAGGTATACGGTTATGAGCTTAGCACGCTGCTGGAAGACAGCGGGCTAACGTTTGTGAGCGAAGGCAGCATTTATCCCCTGCTGCTTCGCATGCAGAAAGAGCAGTTAATCGAAGGGACACTTCGGCCTGCGCCCGGTGCAGGGGGGCCCCCACGCAAATACTACAATTTAACCGACAAAGGCCGACAGGTTCTTCAACAATTCAAGGGGCATTGGGGAACGCTTAAAGATAGTGTGGACCACATTCTAACCCGCGGAGGACAGTGAACATGAATACCAAACAGATGATTAAAGAGAACAATCGACTCCAGGATGCCATGAAACCAAACAACCTGAGCTATTACCAGGACATGGTGGTCTATATCCGCAGCAGCTCGGTGCAGGAGCAAAAAGGCGAGGAGCTGCTGCTCGAAATCGCCCAGCATCTGCTGGACGCCCAATCCAAAGGCAAAAGCGCCGAGGACGTATTCGGAAGCGATCCCGAATCCTACTGCAAAGAGCTGGTAGAACAGCTGCCAAAAATGAAGGGCCTCAGCAGTCTCCAATATCATCTCATGATCCCGTGGATTGCTTTAACCTGGTTTTTCTTCGTCCAAGCGCTGGTCGGGTTTATCACGATGTGGGCCGGGGGACCGGTTGAACGCATGACGCAGGTCCGTATTTCTACCCTGATTCTGATAGCAGGCGGTTCCTATGTGCTGATCCACGCATTGTTAAGATCGATGAAGAGCGACACCTTCAAGCCGGAGGAGGACAAGCGCAAGATTAATGTCCGCAACATGGGGATTTATGTCGCCATCACCGTATTGATTCTGGTTGCCGGCGTGTGGCTGGGGCGGCTGCTCCCGGTTCTGACGATTGCGCCATGGATCAGTCTCGTCATATTCCTGGTCGGAATCGCCGGGACGAAGCTTCTTTTTTCGAGCAAATAATACAAACTCGTCATGATTTCGCGGCTTGCGCATAACAAAATCTTTAATATTTTTTCGTATATTGTAAACTAATGTTCTATAGAAGATGATAGGATAAGGGTAATGTGTGGTAAGGGAGGAATATATATGTCAAAATCCAAAAAATCCGCGATTGCTGCCATCCTTGCACTTATTCTAACGATCCAGACCGGCGTCATCGCTAACGCAGCACCTGCATCCGTATCCCAAGCTGGTTCAACCGCAGTTTCAAGCAAAGCTACCGCCTTCGGCAATGCGGTGTACAACAAAGCGAGTAAACTTCTGAAGGAAACTGACGTGGCTTATGCCAAGGCTTACATCACCAAGCATATCCGCAGCGTTACCCCGTATCAGGCGACCCTGCTGGTGCTCAAACTGGAGAACGCGATGAATGATGCACTCCCGGCAAAAACCGATAAGGTGTATGAAATCGGCATTCAGGATAAGCTGATGAACCTGTACAAATTCGGGGAGCCGATTAACACGACCATTAACAAAGCCAAGGACGACACGCTTCGGAAGGTGCTCATCAATCTGCGGGACAGCGGCTACAGACTGTATACGACCGAAGGCGTCATCTTCCCGATTATCGACTATACGACACTGAAACCATATAAGCCTTACATCAATAAGGATCTTCAAGCCTACATCGACATCATGATTGTGGAGTCCGAGAAGCCTGCGGTCAGTGATGCCGCCTTGGTCATCCCTTGGTCCGAGGTCATTGAACGTGGACTCGCGCAGGAGGCTTTTATCACGACATATCCTAAATCAAACCGGACCGCTGACGTGAAGCTGAAGCTTCGTTTTACGGAGCTGAGTTTATTCTACGGTTATAACAATACGCCGCTATTCAAGTACGAGGACAATCTACTTGATCCGGAAGTGCGGCAAGCCTTCGATAGCGTACTCAAGGACAGCGACGCCGTCTCCAAAAGCGCTCTCCTGAAAAAGCTGAAGTCCTGGTCTGAAGTGCTTGAGAGTAACAAGGACAAGTTGACCCAGGAAGTGGAGCAGTATCGTGCGAAGGCGGTTCCGCTCGACTAGACGAACGAACCACAAATTCACCAACGTTAAACAAGATCGACAACCTAATGAATAGCTTATGAAAAAAAGCCGGATTCCCGTTTGTAGGAGAATCCGGCTTTTATACGTGGCCTGTGCCTATTTATCGTGGCCTGTTACCTCTTAAATCAGCAGATTGAACAGGTTCATGTTCTTGTTCAGCTCTGTATAATCCAGACCCTTGCGCTGCATCCGCTCTACCAGCGGACCGTAATCCTCGGGCCTTAACAGCTCGATGCCCACCAGGGCAGGCCCGTCTTCCTTGTTATGCTTCTTCGTGTATTCGAAGCGTGCAATATCGTCGTCGGGACCCAGCACTTCTTCCAGAAACTCGCGGAGTGCTCCCGCACGCTGCGGGAAGTTGATCATGAAGTAATGCTTCAGCCCTTCATAAATCAAGGAACGCTCCTTGATTTCCTGCATCCGGTCGATATCGTTATTGCCGCCGCTGATGATGCATACGACCGTTTTTCCGCGAATCCGGTCCCGGTTCATATCCAGCGCCGCCACGGCCAGCGACCCGGCAGGCTCTACAACGATTGCATTTTCGTTATACAGCTCCAGGATGGTGGTGCAGGCTTTTCCTTCCGGTACCGTCACGATGTCATCGACAAGCTCGCAGCAGATATCGTAGGTCAGCTGCCCGACACGCTTAACGGCTGCGCCATCCACGAATTTGTCGATCTCGTGCATGGTGACCACCTCACCCTGCTTCTTGGCCTCGATCATGGACGCTGCGCCGAGCGGTTCAACGCCAATGACCTGCGTCGTTGGGCTGACGGTTTTGACATATGTTGCTACGCCTGCGGCAAGACCGCCGCCGCCAATGGTGACAAACATATAATCAGCCGGAGCGTCCAGCTCCTCCATAACTTCCATCCCGATCGTGCCGTTGCCCGCGATGATCTTCGCTTCATCGAACGGGTGAATAAAGGTCATGCCATACTCATCACAAGCTTTGATCGCTTCAGCATAAGCATCGTCGAAGGTATCGCCTGTCAAAATGACCTCGACACTGCCCCCGCCAAAACGCTTCACCTGCTTCACCTTCTGATTCGGGGTTGTACTCGGCATATAAATCTTGCCTCTAATATTCAGCGCATTACAGGAGAAAGCCACCCCTTGCGCATGGTTTCCCGCACTCGCGCACACGATCCCGTTACCACGTTCCTCGTCCGACAAGCTGCGAATCATATTGTAAGCGCCGCGGATCTTGAAGGAGCGAACCACCTGCAAGTCCTCGCGCTTCAAATACACTTCGCAGTCATACTTGGCTGACAGCACAGCGTCGCGCTGCAGTGGCGTCCGCACGATCACTTCACGAAGCACGTGGTGTGCGCGTACGATGTCCTCCATGCTGACTGCCCGTTTTGCCGTATACGTCTCTTCCATTCTCTCGATCACACTCCCACTTCGCTGCCAGGTAAACGTTGATCCTTCCGCTACCCTCATTTACGTATTTCTATCATTGTATCACTTTTCATGAAAATATCCCGCCCTTTTCTGGCAAGCTTTCGTAAACTGGAGATATTTTCAAGATCAGGAAGCCTGAATTCCAGTCGAATTCAGACCGCCCGCTTCTCTGACGCATTCCGCGAAAGCGGCAAACGCCTTGCTGCGGAATGATTCATTGCGACGAAGTAGCCGGGTCGTGGCGCTGCGATACTCTTCCGGTACGGGGTAGGCCGTTAATCCTGGATCGGACCAAGGAATCGCCGATGCCGGCAGAAGCGCGCAGCCCAGCTTGGCCCGTACGCAACTGAGCATCGTTTCCAATGTGCTGATTTCGATCATGTTCGCTGCGGCGATCCCTTCGCTGCTAAGCCATTCTTCGTTAGACTTCCGGAACGGACATCCCTTGGGAAATACGATCCAAGAAGCACCCGTTAGTTCGAATGCCTTGAATGCCCCCTCTTCTTCGGATTCCTCCGACGAAGCGAGCAGCGACACCTCCTCCCGGATTTCCAGCTCGCTCACAAGCAGCGACATATCATAATCACCGGTAATGAACGCACCGTCCAATCTACGGCTGAGCATGCCTTCATAATGCTGTGGAGATGTTCCGCTAACAAGAGATAGCGCGACCTCCGGATAGGTTCGTTGAAAGTGGGACAAGGCCTGAATAAAGGATGGTGATGTCGCCATTGTCTCCACGACGCCGATCACAAGCGGACCGCATGGATAGGGCGGCTCCTTCACGGCGGCAACGGCTTCCTCAGTCATGTCTAGAATCTCCTTGGCATATCGATAGAGAACGAGCCCCTTTTCCGTGGGAGTGACTCCTTTGGGGTGCCTATCGAACAAAGGAACACCCAGCTCGGACTCCAGCTTGCGAATGCGCGCCGTCACGTTGGATTGCACATACCCCATCTTCTCGGCAGCACCTGATACGCTGCCTTCCTCCACGATGACGGCGATCGTCCTCAGATCCGTTAAGTCCATCCAGCACACCTTCTTGGTATCATTTTTTTTGATACATGTATTATTTTCTATCATTTTACAGTATAGACCATGCGAAATACAATCAGAACATACCCACTAACAAGCGTCGGTCGCCATAAGACTGATCAACCAATGAGGAGGACAAAACCATGCATTCATATCCCAACCTGCTAACCGAAGCTTCATTAGGATCTTTGAAATTGCCCAATCGGGCCGTACTCTCGCCCATGACTAGAACGAGCGCGGGGCCGAATGGCTTGGCAAACGACCGAATGGTCCGATACTATCAGAGATTCGCAAAGGGCGGGTTCGGTCTGATCATTACGGAAGGCCTTTATCCGGATGACGTACAGAGCCAAAGCTATCTCAACCAACCCGGCATGGCCAATGACCAGCAGGCCGCGTCCTGGAAGCCTGTCATCGAAGCCGTTCATCGGGAGGGAAGTAAAATCATTGCGCAGCTGATGCACGCCGGGGCCCTGGTTCAGCATGAGCGATTCATCCCGGTCGCGCCTTCAGCGGTGAAGCCGGTGGGCGCCATGCTTGAGGATCATGGAGGAAGCGGGGAATTCGCCACCCCTCGGGAGTTAACGCAGCCTCAGATTAAACAAACGATCCAGGATTTTGCGCAAGCCGCACTCCGCGCCAAGGCTGCTGGATTCGACGGGGTTGAAATCCATGCGGCAAACGGCTATCTGCTCGATCAATTCATAACCGATTACACCAACCGCAGAACGGATGAATACGGCGGATCCACGGAGAATCGGATTCGAATTGTCGTTGAGGTGTTGGAAGCCATTCGGGCAGCCGTTGGCCCGAATTATACCGTTGGCGTGCGGATTTCCCAGGGCAAGGTGAACGATTTTCATCATAAGTGGGTACAGGGAGTTGAGGATGCTAAGACAATTTTCGGTAAATTGAGCGGGGCCTCACCATCTTACATTCACACGACGGAGTACAAAGCTTACGCCCCCGCTTTCGCTGATGGCGAGACCACCTTAGCCGAGCTTGCCGCAACATACGGCGGCGTTCCCGTCATCGCGAACGGCAAACTCGGCGAGCCGGCGGTCGCAGAACGAATCTTGGCTTCTGGCCATGCGCATTTCGCTGCGATCGGCACCAGCGCCTTGGTCAACCCGGATTGGGTGAATAAAGCTCGGGCAGGGACAGAACTGCGGCCCTTTAATCACCAATTTCTGCAGCCCATCGCCACGATCAGGGAGGATGAGGTGCTTATATGAAGCGCACGAAAGCCGGGGTTATCAATCCCCCGGCTTTTGTGGTTTAGATTTATATGAAGGCGAATGAGGGCATGCCCTTCAGTCCATCGGAATCACGATGACTTTCCCCGTCTGTGTCGTTATTTCAATCTCACGCTGGCCAATCTCTACACCCAGACCCTTTGTTACGGTAACCATGGAAGGCTCTTCAACGACGTAAGGACCTGGATCGCCGTGTACAGCCGATATGAGCCAATGGGTTCCGGGTTCTAGCGCCGCCATCAACGTAGGAATGACGGTGCGGGGACGCAGGAGATTGGTATTGGCATGGGGATAGATGAGCTCTGCCGTATCGTAACCGAGCATGCCATAGATGGCGCTCGTACCGAAGGTGCCGGAAGCTGATGCTGCCCCTTCTCCCGCCATGGAGCTGTTTAGAGATCCCAAGCCTAAAGCAAACCCGCCTTCTGCAGCATCAAGCATTCTTCCCGTGCTGATCCGATGGATGCGAATATGCCAAGGGAGCCCCGCAGCTATCCAGGTCCGGACCTCCACGTCTCTCCACGGCTTCCATTGTGAATACAGCACATGCTCCTGAATCCATGTTTCTTCGCATAAGCGCTTGACCCGGAACAGCCGATCACCTTCGCTAAGCGCCAGCATGGAATCGTAAGCCCCCTGGGCCAGTCCCCATTCCGCCCTCGGAACGCTGAATGCAAAGGCGGTTGAGTAAACAAACTTCTCGTACTTGGCGGAAGTATGCGTATGCTCGTTCGTAGACGGATGGCCCGTATTGAACGCGGCCACATGGCCGGTCTGCTGATCCCGGCAAAACACCAGATGCGCTTGCTCCTGCACCGAAATTTCTCCCGTCTCCGGCAGTTCCTGCTCCTCGGCCGTCCAGAACGGATGCTCGTCCGGCAAAGCCAGGATCAGGAACGTCTTCAGCGACCAGTACACGGAGCCGGCCGCATTATAATTCTCCGACATGATCCGGTTTGGGTACGCGTAGCCGATCGTCAACACGCTGTCCCGGTCGAATATAGGCTGCTGAAACCACCATCTGAGATTTCTCAGGATCAGCCCTTTTAGCTCACCCGGACGAAACCCTTCCAGCCCGGCATAGGCCGCAGCCGACCAGAACGCCGACTGGGCAAAGCGGTACGTCAAGCTGCGCCCATAAGGAACGGCCGCCCCGTCGGGGGCAAACCAGTGAACGAAATCGCGGGCAAACAACGCTGCCCGCTCCCTGTAGCGCCCGGCGCGTTCCGGGTCCTCCTCTCCCATCAGCTGCGCATAGATCAGGCCGTAGAAGTGAAAGGCATACGGCACGTAATAATCGCTGTGCCCCCCGATTCCGTCGCTGTACCAGCCTGCTTCCAGATAAAATTCCTCAATGCGCTGGAGATTGTTCCCCAGCTGCTCAGCATCGTACGGCAAGCCTGCTTTGAGGAAGCCAACGTTGACAAAAACATGGAAAAATAGCCAATTGCAATCATGACAAGGGTGATAATTGATCTGATCGAGCCACTGGTAGAGGTTGGTCCTCTCCTTCTCGTTCAGCGGCTGCCAGATTCGCTCCGGAATGAGGGCGAAAGCCAATCCGAATACCGCCATCTCCACCAGCCGTTGGTCATAATCGTTCACCTTTCCCCAATACTCCGCATGCGTCGGATCCGTCCCTGAACGTATCCCTTGGAGAGACAGCTCCCACAGATCCCCATGGGATCCGCCGGCAACGGCGGGTACGAGTCCCCACAGGACTCGCGAGAAACCCTCCATCTCCGCAATATCGGCATAGGCGTCGGCTCCCGATCGTTCAAGGATTAATCGTGCTCGCCCCTCGCTGTACCTTTTATTCAGAGGCTCGAGCAGTTGGGTGAGTGCTTCCTGCACATCGTCTCTTGTTCGCAGCGGATTCCGGGCAACCGGATGGGTCAAGCCGCCATCGGGATTCCCCGTTGCCTGTATGCTCATCTTCCATTCTCACTCCATTTCCGGCATGCTTCTCTTATTCTGTAGAATCTACCTTACTATCCATTTCCCAGTGCTTCTTCTTCTCTTATCCTCTTACTCGCATGTACTTTTTTTACGTCATTCCCAGTAAAACGGCCCCTTCCCTCTCAGCCGCGCCACGCCTTCCACAAAGAAAAAGTCGCCATAAATTAAGGGCACGTCGATATTCCGTCCTTCCGGGTAATGACTGGTCCCATGAAGAATCAAGCCTTCCTCCCCATCGTTGTCCCATGTACCGTAATTCCGGTACAGCGATTCCAAAATCCGGACCGCGGATTCCCGGTATACGGCTGCCTGTCCCTGATCCACCTTGTCGGCCAGAAGCAGCAGCCCGCTGGCGGCGCAGGCTCCGGCGGACGAATCCCGGTAGATGCGGGCTTCATCCGGCGCGCGGAAGTCCCAGTATGGCACATGGTCTTCCGGAAGGTTCGCCAGGAAGAAATGCGCCACCGTTTTGGCGGTATCGAGGTATATCGACTTGCCCGTATGATGGTAGGCAAGCGTTAAGCCGTAGATCGCCCACGCCGTCCCCCTGGACCAGGCGGATTCGGGAGCAAAGCCCTGCCCGCCGATCCCTTCCACACGTTCACCGGTAACCGGATCGTATCGAACGATATGATATACGGAACCGTCCGGCCGGACGAAGTCCCGGACCACCGTGTCCATATGTGCTTCGGCAATATGCCGGTAGCGGGGATCACCGCTGATCTCGGAGGCCAAAAACAACAAGGGCGTATTCATGGCGCAATCGATGATGGCAAGCCCGGCGTTATCCTCCCCTTCCGACCATGGATTCCAGGCTCGAATATATTGGCCCTTCAGGTTGAAGCGTGCAGCCAGGTAGTTAGCCGCCTTGAGTGCGCGTACCTTGGACTCTTCGCTGCCGGTCAGCTTGTAGGAAGCCATACTCGTTAACGTCCACATGAAACCGAGATCGTGATCCAGTCGTACATATTGGTTCAGCACGTCATCCAAAATGAGCTCGCACTGCTCGGCGGTTGTTCTAAACTCCGCCCGGCCGCTGTCATTGTACAGAAGCCACAGCATCCCAGGCCAAAAGCCGGCCGTCCACCAATGCGGCGGCTCCAGCTGGTAGACTCCATTCTGGCTGGCATGCGGAAACCCCGCCCCAATCCGCGTTACGTTTCGCCGCGTCTTCGCAACCGACTTCTCCCAGGCCTCCGTCAACCAATCCAAAGCGATTTCTGTTTTCATTCCTCTCCACTCCTCTGTTCATATGAATTGAAATCTAAAGTCGATATTCGCATGTAAACCAGGGGTCTTCACTTTAAAATCAACGGCATACCAAGATGATTCCTGGCCGAAGTGGTCACGGAAGACATGGCTTGTCAGCTCAGGCTCGACAAGCCCGCTGTCATAGTGGATCAGCATGCCGGGCCTGTCATTTAAGGCCTGAACAACTTCTGATCCTCCTGCCTCTGCTTGCTCATAAGTACCCGGTGCCCGCAACCTAACAACCTGCCAGCCATCCATCAGCACCAGCTCGGGCTGTATCCTGGTGACGATCCGCTCCACCAGACTCTCCGGGGGTGAATCGAACGTAAACCGGTCGCTCAGCGTCAGCTCTGGCCGATTCCCCTTCTTGTTCCACTCCAGCGTCCTCGTGAATGCACGAAGCGCCGGAACCCGGTAGGCCGAGGTCAGCTCAAGCGCAAGCCGATCCACGGCTTCGCCATTCACCGCTTCGAGTACGACCGCAGCGCTATCCGGGCCCTCTCGCTGGTAATGGCCGTCGATAATCGGCACGGAGTGTCCTTGGGAGCCGTTGCAATCATAGCCATACCGTCCTTCGCCGAAATACTCCGCCGTGTACTCGCCGCAGCCGAGGTCCGAGCACCATACTTCCCCGGCGCCGTACAGAATAAAATGCCCGAGATCATTATGGTTGTGCGGCTCGCCGTTGCTGCCGCCCTTGGCGGCAAACGCGTACACTTCGTCTCCATGGGAGCTGCGAGAGATCAGCCACTGGGCATCAGGCAAATAATAACTCGCCTCTCCCCAATCGCTTCCCGCCAGCAAGGGGTTCCGCCAGATCAGGTTGCGCAAGGCCGGAGCCCAGCGGCTGCAATGGTCGTCGCGGTAAGCCGACCGGAGAGACTGCGGCGGAGACTCGAAGTCTCCGTACAATCCGGCCTGATAATGAGACAAGCCGATGTGCACCTTGCTTTCCGGTTGCGAATCGGAGAAGTTGACGACGGCCTTGCCTGCCAAAAAGCCCTTTTGCTGAAACAAGGCGATGCGGCCTACCTTCTCGGCACGGAACCAGTCCATTTCGCCTCGGGTGCGCTTGCGCAGCAAATCGGCATAATACACGAAATACCCGAACCCGTAATTCCAGTATCCCAGCCCTTCCAGACAAGCTCCATCGGGGCCAAAGCCCTGCAGATAATAGTCCATGCACCGCTCCGTCTTCAGCAGAATCTTCGCAAGAGATTCCCCTCTTTCCATAAGCAGCAGCGCGGCAGAGCCGATGGAACCGGCACAGACGGCAGACCAATTATGCGTCGCGGTCTCCCAGCCGTGCTCATGACTTAGGAAAGGGGTGAACAACCGCGCTTCAACCTCCTCCTCGATTCTAGAGATCAGCAGCGAAGGCAGATGGTCCCGCAGCAGCATGCGGATTTCGCTGAGGGTAAACCCGGTCTCGGCGCTGAACAGATCAATTGTCCCTTTGATGCCGCCCGGCGATTCCGCGTTCAGATGCGCCGGTAAACACCAGGTATACTCATCGCAGATGGACCAGATCATCTCCTGGAGAGCCGTCCGGTACCCTCCCCTATCAGGCTCGAGAAGGGTCAGCAGGGCAAACGTATTCAATCGGAGCCTTCGCTCGAAATAGACCTTCTCATAGTCCAGCCTCGTTCCATGCCGGGCAAACCGGGTGAATAAGTCATAGGTCAGGGGCGGATTCGGGACAGACAGCAGCCGTTCCCCTTCCTCGCGAATCTCGGATATGTCCTGCTCGTAATCTCCGCTTCGCCGAATGCCTTCCCAGAAGGATCTCTGGTCCCTGCCTTGGTAATACATCCGCCGATCGGCGGGAGCCATCCCGTTCACAATCGTTGTCAGCTTCTGCATCCTGTTCATCGGACTAAGGCCTCCTCCCCATTTCGGCGCCCGTTCAGACGCCCATTTTATCTCCCGTTCAACCGTTCCGGAACTCTACAGGGGTCACCCCCGCATAAGCCTTGAATGTCTTGCTGAAATAACTCACATTGTCGTAAGCCAGACTTTCGCAGATTTCCCCGACCGTGCGGTCCGTCTGCCGCAGCAGCTCCTTGGCTCGCTCCATCTTCATCCGGGTGACGTATTCGATGAAGGTGACCCCCGTTTCTTTCTTGAACATGCGGCTGAAATAGCTCGGATTCAGGTGCAGACAGCCCGCAACTTCATCCAGCGTGATCCTCTGGTCAAGCCGAAGGGACACGTATTTGCAGGCCTCCGCCACTTCCGATCTTCTGCTGCCCCCGAATCCCCGATCCATAGCCTGCATGGTGGATTCCAAATAATCGTGAAGCCAGGATTTCAGCTCGTTCAAGGAATCCATGTCCATGATCTCTTTGTGCAGTGCATCGGCCGTATAAGCGGGTGACAGCGAATGCAGAAGATGAAGCCTCAGCTTCAGATCCAGCAGAAGCTTCAACACCCAGTCCTTGACCGATTCCGGTGCGTACCGCTTGCCTTGAATCCATGCGATCCACCGATCGACCGTATCGCGCACCGCGCCGGAACCCTCTTTGCCGAGCAGCGATTCCCGCAGCTCCGAGCTGGCCCGGTCATAATAAATGAAGAGATCGGGATCCCCATGCAGACTGTTCTGTTCAAGCGCTCCGTTCAGTTTCGATATCTCCTGCGGCTCCAGATAGAATCGTTGCTGCCGGCTGGCCAACAGTCCATTGAGCCCTGCCTTTAAACTTTCTGGATCAGCGCAGCCCCGGCCGATCAGGAACGACATGCGGATTCGCAGCACGCGCTCGAGCGTCCGCTGCACCTCCTTCAGGCAGGCGGCGGCATCATCGTAAATGTTGCTGCCCAAGCCGGGTCGATACGAGAACAGGAGCAGCGAAGACTTTGCATCGTATATGACATGGACCGCACTCGGATTCAGCTGCTCCAGCACCTCCCGCAGCACGTTGCCCAGGGCAAAATGCAGCGTCTGGTTGGAGGCGAAGCGGTGCTTGATATCCCGGATATCCTCCAGATGCCCGACCACCGGAAGGCAGTGAGAACCCGGCTTCAATATCCCGTACTCCGCCAGCTCATGCCGCCATTTTTCGGGTGACAGCAGGGGCTGGTGTATGAAATTTTTGAGGCTCTGCTCCTTCCGCAGCTCCTTGGATTCGTCCACCAGATGGATCATCCGCGACCGCTCCCAGCCCTTCTGGGCTTCCTCGTCCATTGCCTGCTTGAAGCGCTTCAGCAGCTGTGCCAGCTCCTCGGGGTCGAGCGTGTCCTTCAGCAGATAATCCTGCACGTTCAGGCGCATAGCCTGCTGGGCATATTGGAATTCGTTATGGCAGGACAGAATGGCGATCCGCACATCGGCTTTCACTTCTTTGATGCGTGCGGACAGCTCGAGCCCGTTCATTTTGGGCATGCCGATATCCGTAATCAGGATGTCCGGAGGCGAAGACCTCGCATCCTCCCAGGCACTCATGCCGTTCTCATAACTTCCCATCAGATTCAAACCCAGCTCATTCCACGATATGGCCTCCGACAACAGCTCGATGACGGGATAATCATCGTCCACCAGCATCACGTTATACATCCGCATTCCCTCTTTCCGGTATAAACATCTCGATCACCGTTCCCTGGCCAGGCTCGCTGTAAACGTGACATTGAAAAGCCTCGCCGAACACCATACTCATCCGTTCCATCACATTTTGAAGACCGATATGGGAGAAGCTGCCTCCGCTTGCCTCTTCCTGCGTCGAGGAACCGGCGGAGCCGCCTTGGATTCTGCGGGCAATCGACTCCCTGATGGCTTCATCCATGCCGATGCCGTCGTCCTTCACCGCCAGCACGAGGTGCCTGCCCTTCATGACGGCTGCAATCCGGATCATCCCTGCCTGCTGGTTGAGCCCATGGATTAATGCATTCTCCACGATCGGCTGCAGGAAAAAGCGCGGCACCTTAAAGAGGAAAGCCTCCGGCGCGATATCCAGCTCCAGCCTGACCTCCTCCTTCTGCCGGAGGTTCATCAGGGCCACATAATGCGAGATCAGGTCGATTTCTTCGTGAAGCGCAATCTCGTCCTCCTCGCGGCTGATCGTCATGCGGAGCAGCACGGACAGGGAGCCGATCATCTTGGCGCTTTCGGGATCGCCCCGTTTCATGACCTTCATCCGGATCGAATTCAGGACATTGAACAGAAAGTGGGGATGGATCTGGGCTTGTAGCATTCGGAGCTCCGCTTTTCGTTTTCTCGCCTGGTTCTCGGATATTTCCGAAATCATGGCTTTGAACCGGTCCAGCATGTCGTCGAATAAATGACCGAGCCGACCAACCTCATCATTGCCATGAACATTCGACCTTACTTCCAGATTTCCGCGCTGCACGGCGGTTGCCACCTTGCCGAGCTTGACCAACGGCTTCGTAAACGCGCGGACAAGGGCAATGAGCAGCAGCAGAAAGATCAGAAAGAAGCACATCTGAAACCAGAACACCTGGTTAAAAATCGAGTTGATATTGACGATCGCATCCTTGTACGGCTGCATCAGCACCAGGCGCCATCCGGCAAACGGAATGTCCTGGTGTACCATCAGCTGCTTCTCCCCCTTCATCGGTACGATCGAATACGGCTTCTCTTGGTCCAACTCATCAAGATAAGCAAAGGTCGTTCCGATCTGGTTCTGATGACTGCCGGAAACGATCGTTCCCTTGGCATCCAGCAGCACCATATCGTTGCCTTCCGAAAGGGAGTTGAAGATCCCGCTGATCTGATCCTCCATGAACGTTACGATTACGTAGCCGTATATCTCGGAATCCGGCAGCCTGAGCGTGCGCACCACCGATAGCTGCGTCGGATGATCGATTTGGTCGGGGAGGAACATCGTGGCCTCCGGCTCCGTCCATAGAGACTCCAAGCCTTGCAGCTCCGAAATTCGGCTGAACCAAGGCCGCTGCCTGTAATCGAGCGGATTGTAATCGCTTACGGAATAATTCATGTAATAGGAGCCGTTCTCCAGGATGACGGTCACATAACTTTTCTCTCCGACGACCGTCAAGCTGTCTAGATGCTCCAGTACCCGGTTGGAGTCCATAAATCTGCGGTAAGGATCCGGGTCTTCGTTGCCGGAGACCACCTGCTTGAAGTAAGAATTCAACCCGGAATTCATCTGTATATAGTTGGCGATATTGATTTTGCTTAAAAGCAGATTCGTCACCGATCCGCGGACCAGCTGAAGGGCATCGCTTGCGTTGGATACCGCCTGCTGCCTCAAGGCTTCCTTCGTTAACGAATTATACAGAATCAAGCTGACGATGGCGGGAACGACGATGCAGGTGATGGCAGCTAATATCAGCTTATGCCTGATGGAGCTCGGGATCAGGCTCTTGAGTCGTGCGGGCATAGGATCCACCTCGGGTATGGCGTGACGGGAATGATGTACGCGAATTCAAAAAAAGGGACGAATAATTCCGTCCCGATTTTTTTGTCTATTATACCAGATCATTTTTTGTTGGATTCTATAATTTTGTTCACTCGGTCCTGCGAATTCGCAACGGTCTGGTCGATATCCTGATTGCCCAGGATCAGCTTCTCGTACTCCTCGTTCACTGCCTCGTACACTTCCGCCTGATAAGGTGCCGGAGGCACGATGGCAGAGGCCTTCGAAGCGACCAAGGTGTCCACAAGCGATTTCTTGTCTACCTTCTCTGGACTCTTCGTGGCCGACAGAATGGTGTCGATGATCTCTTCCACCTGTTCGGTTTTCACCTGCTGCCAGGCCGGAATGTTCTTGCCCTGCACGATTTGCCCTTCCGTTGTGTACCAGCGGACGAATTTATAAGCTTCTTCCTTATGCTTGGACTTAGCCGCCACCGCCACGTAATCCGTGGTGACCGGCGTAAGCCCCGTTGGATCTCCTTTCTCGTTTTTCGGGAATGGGGCAACGGCGACATTGAAGTCCAGCGGCACTTTATCCGTTCCGCCGATCTCCGTGTTCATCCAGCTGCCAATCGTGATCATACTTGCGGATTGATTGAAGAATTGCGTCCGGTAATTCAGCTTCTGGGAGATCATATCCGTGTACGGCACCGAGGATTGGTCCTCCTTCTCCATCCGCACGCGCAGCTCCAGCGTCTTCCTGAAGGTCGGGTTATCCAGATTGGAAGAGCCGTCGGCCTTCAAATAATCGGTATCTTGAGGCTGATTTGCCATCATCAGCTTCAGAAACTCCAGCCATCCTCCCCCTTGCGGACCATGGAAGTATGTTCCGTAGCGCTTTGACGCTCCTTCGCCTTGGGTCAATTTTTTGGCATAATCCGCATATTCGTCCCAGGTCCAGTCCGTCGGAACCGGCAGTCCTGCTTCCTCCAGATGATCCTTGTTCAGCAGCACATACCACGGGTTGAACTTGCCGGGCAGCGCGTAGACTTTGCCGTCGAGGCGGGTATCTACTTTATAATCCGTTTCCACGCTGTAGCCGTCCTTCGCGATAAAGTCATCCAGCGGCTCGGCCATGCCGAGCGCCACCCGCTGCGCGTAACCCGCCGGATCGCTGAACATCAGAATGTCCATCTGGGCCGAGGATGCCGCCTCCAGGTCGAGCTTCTTGAACGCCTCCTGCGTATCCCCCTTCTCGCTGAGCTGGACCAGCTCAATGGTCACGCCCGGCGTTGCCTCTTCATAGGCCTGGATCGTTTTCTTCCAATTGTAAGCTTCCTCCGTGCCATAGGTGTACAGCCTCAGATTGGTCTTGCCCCCTCCTTGTTCGGAACCCTCTTGCGCCGCATTCTCCTTCGCTCCGCCGCAGCCGGACAGCAGGCCGATCACCATTGCAGCCGTAAGAACGCCTGACCACCATTTCTTGTTCATCATTGTCTATAACCCTCCCCATTGATATCAATATCGGTATGTAAGGTCGTGACGATTCTAGCTGTAACTATCCCCATTATATAGAGCGCTTACATCTTAACCATAAAACAATCTTTACTGATGTTGGAACTATTTTTACCCCATTCATTCCCGGGGCTCTTAACCCTTGACCCCGCCCAGCGCGATGCCCTCGATGACACTCTTCTGACCGATGATAAAAACGATCAGCAACGGGAAGATCGCCGACACGGCAGCAGCCATAATCAGGGAATAGAATTCTCCGCTCAAGGACGTGAATTTCTGCATCGCCAGCGGAATCGTGAACAGCCGGTCCGTCCGCAGGAAGATGAGCGGATTCTGATAATCGTTCCACGTCCAGATGAAACGCAGGATCGCATACGTGGCAACAGCGGGCTTCACCAGCGGCAGTGCAATCGACCAGAAGATTCGCGGATGGTTCGCGCCATCGATTTTGGCGGATTCGATGAATTCCTGATGCACGCCCATGAAGAATTGCCTGAGCATAAACGTTCCGAGCACGCTGAAGCTTCCCAGCATAATGAGGCCGAAATGGTTATCGAACAGCCCGATGTTGCGGTACAGAATAAACTGCGGGATCAGGATGGCCTGGCCCGGAATCATGTAGGTCACCAGCACGATGATGAACAGCCAATTGCCGGCGGCGAACCGGATTTTGGAGAAGCCGTAGGCCGCCAGAGCGGATACCATGGCCGAGATGATTGTGGTCAGTATGCTGACCTTGATCGAGTTCCAGTAATAGAGATAGAAGGGATAATCACCGAACCATACCTCCTTATAATTCTCGATGGCGTTCCACTCCCGCGGAATCCACTGGATCGGATATACGAATACGTCTTTCTCCACCTTAAAGGATGTAACCAGCATCCATATAAAAGGAAGGAGAAACAGAATGCTCACCGCAAACATCGCGATCGTAACGATGAGCTTGCGCCAGTCGACGCCGACTCTTGTCCCCATATAGCGCCCTCCTTCCTAGTAGTTGACCCACTTCTTCTGAGCAGCCCACTGACCCAGCGTAATCAGCATGACAAAACCGAACAGAACCGCGGCAATGGACGATGCGTAACCAACCTTCAGGTTAACGAATGCCGTATCGTATAAATACCAGACCATCATCGTCGTCGATCCGATCGGTCCGCCTTGGGTCATGACAGCAATGATATCAAAGACCTTAAACGTGGAGATGACGCCCGTTACCAGCAGGAAAAATGACGTTGGCGACAGCAGGGGCAGCGTAATGCGTCTGAACTTGGTCCACCCGTTCGCTCCATCGATATCCGCCGCCTCGTACAGATCCTTCGGAATGGACTGGAGCCCGGCGATATAGATAATCAGATTGAAACCGATGGAGATCCAGATCGATATCAGCATGATGGAAATCAGCGCGAAATTCGGATCTGCGATCCACTTGGGCGGATCGGATATCCCGAGCGTCCGGAGGATTTCGTTGATCGGCCCGTAGGACGGCTGGAAGAGCACCTGCCATACGACGGCCACCGCCACGATATTAGATATGTAGGGCATGAAGTAGGCCACTTTGAAATAGCCCTTCATATAGACAAACCGGTCGATCAGGATGGCCAGCGTCATCGAGATTATCATGTAGACCGGAACCGTCAAGAGAAACAAGATGTTGTTACGCACCGACTTGATAAACATGTCATCCTCCAGCAGCTGGCGGAAGTTCTGAAACCCGACCCACTGAATGCCATCCCAGCCTTGAACGAAATTCCAATCGGCAAAACCCAGCACAAGCGTTGCCAATATCGGAAACAGCACCAATATGATGACGCCGATCAGCATCGGGCTTACGAATGCGATCCCCCATAGGTTCTCACCCCGCTGCAAGGATCCCCGGGATCTGTGTCCCCGCGCAGGCTGGGTGCCATGCTTCTTCATCGTCTCCATTGTCTGTGCCATGTCGGACCCCCCTCGATTCTTATTCGATGGGTTTAGTATAAAAAAAATACCGCCAGCGTTTTGACGGTATTTTGATCATATTCGCTTTCATTTTTACTTATTAGGTAAGGAATGCATGGTGCTTGTATATCATGGCACCCTTGGTATTAGAGGAACTTCTCCTTAAACCAGGCAGCGGCCATCCCAACCTCTGCACGGCTCAGCTGATGCCCCCCGTTCTCCCAATGCAGCTTCACGTCCGCCCCTGCCGCACTTAGCATTTCATTCAGGTCCTCGCTCTCCTGCGGGGTGCACATCGGATCGTGACGACCGGCCGCGATGAAGACGGGAATGCCAGTCAAATCCGGTAAGGCCTTATCCCGCAGCGGAACCATCGGATGGTGGAGGATAGCCCCTTGCAGTGCATCTCCCTCGTGGAACAGCAGGCTTGCGGCAATGTTGGCGCCGTTCGAATAACCAACCGCTACGATACGGCTGCGGTCAAAACTGTATTCGGCGGCTGCCCAATTCAGGAATTCATTCAGGTCCTGCGTGCGTTGCACGAGATCTTCTACGTCGAATACGCCTTCAGCGAGACGACGGAAAAATCTTGGCATGCCGTTCTCCAGTACATTTCCGCGAACGCCGAGCACATTCGATGCGGGCGAGATCATCTCGGCCAGCGGCAGCAAATCCTCCTCATTCCCCCCGGTACCGTGCAGCAATAGTAAGGTTGGTGCCTCCGGAAAAGTTCCTTGGCGGTAAATATGCGTATGTTCCATGTGTATTGTCTCCTTTCGATTGGTTATATGTTAGATTCCGTTATACAACCATGAATGTTAGAATTCCCCTGAATAGCCCAATAGGACCATAGGCTACCCTAAAAATCACATTATAAACTAGGCTGCAGTCCCTATAGAGACTGCGCTAGAATCCCTCATTAATATCTTTAATTTAAGATTCTTTAAATACATAATACCACGGAATTATAAAAATGCAACAACATCCCTTCCGCATACCGGTCAGAGTTGCATTCGGAAATGCTTTGTCGCCAGTTTCCTCAGCCTTTGATAAATGAAAAGAGAGGAAGCCCCCATATGGAAGACTTCCTCTCCTGTTTGTATTCTCTATATGATTCCGTACGTGTTCCCCCGTAACATCACTCATTATATCAAAAGATAGGTATAATGTCAGTGGATGTTTTGGCATTTCCCACAATTTTTTTGTGATTTCATTAGGTATTATTCCAATTGTCTGGATGTAAAAGCATATAATTGGAAAAACTGTAATCGTTTAGTCAATGCACCTCTCGGCACGGCAAAGGCTTGTGCCCGCTTGAAGTTCACCGGAGCCCCCCTTACAATCGTGAGCGCTTTGTAATATTCGATAAACGGGAAGCCATACGTTTCCCCACGCGCATAAGCATACACGTTCATGGCTCTCACCCAAGTTTCATAGGCTTCGTCCGGAATATCGATAAACACCTCAGGGTGAAAATCGTACGGGTCCTCCCAATTGTCCGCATAGTATAAATGCTGGGCATAATGGGCCGGAAGCTCTCGTTCAATCGTCTTCAGCCCTGCATAGAAGCGGGCGTCCTCCACAATGTAATGGGTATTGGAGTGGTCCTTGTGGATGCTCTCCTTCCAATGCGTGATGATGATATCGGGCTTCACTTCCCGTATGACGTCCGCTACCTGATATTTCACTTCCTCATCGAGCGGCAGCTCGGCATCCTTGTAAGCAAGGAAACGGACATCCGCGCCAACGATATCGGCAAATTGGTGAGCCTCGTCAATCTTCTGCTTCGCGTATTCCTCCGGCGTCAGACGGGGGTGTCCCTTCTCCCCTGGCGTTAAGTGAAGAAACGTTGCTTTGTGGCCAGCTTGTGTGTATTTGGCGATAACGGCGCCCGCCGTAAGATCCATATCGCCCGCATGTCCGCCAATCGCCAAAATATGATGCTGCTTTGCTTCCGTCAAATCGGATCTCCCCTTTGTATGAAAAGTAGTAGAAACTATTGGAGCGTTTTGCTCATAATATCGAACCGGCGCGTCACATGAAATCCGGCCTTGCGGTACAGATGCCCTGCCGGGCTTTGTTCGCCCGTCCAGAGGAACCAGGCTCCATGCAGCCCCTGCGCACGCATAAGGGCGAGGCAATCATATAACAGAATTTTCCCAAGGCCCTTCCCTTGCATCGACGGGTCCACGCCAAACGGTCCAAAGCGTTCAGCCACGCCTTCATATCCGTTATGCAGGCAGAATCCCACCAGCTTTCCTTGATCGCGCGCGATCAGGATCTGATCCGTTGTTAATCGCTGCAGCAGTCCCTCGCGAATCGCCCGGCCCCAATCCGGGTTAAACACATCCGTCGCAAAATCGATCAGCTCCACCAAATCGCTGTCCTGAGCCAGCATAAAGGTGAAGCCTTCTTGCTCACGCTGCCGCTTTAATTCCGCAACCTCCGGCGGCATACGAAAATCGACCAGGGAGCGATCCATCGCAACCGCCGTATAATTGCGGGTAAAGCCGCTTGCCGCAAGCCACGCCAAGCCCTCCGGATAGCGCTCGCCATCGATTCCAGGAACGATATAATTCGGGGCATACGAGGAAAAAAAGACTTTGCTGCGTCCATGATCGCGAAGATAGTCTTCGCCGTCCTGCAGCAGCCGCGATGCCACACCCTGTCTCCGAACCGATGGATCGGTATAAAAGAAGGTGATCCACCCGCGATCCGGCTCCAGTTCGGTTCCGATCATCGGCAGCCTCCGGCGTACCGCATACAGGACGCCTACTATACAGCCCTCCTGCTCCGCAATCCGCAGTCCTTGCGGATCAAAGTTCGGATCAAGCACCAAGTTCCGAAAGCGAAGCCGAGTCATGGGATCTCCCGGTAGACAGGCATTCCACAGGGTAGTGATAGCGTCTTCGTCTCCAGGCCGGTAAGCCCTGTAGGCTAAACTCGTCATTGCGTATTCCCTCCTTATTGTCGTAATGCTTCAGATTTGCTTGGATTCGCTTCCATTGCCGCGAAACGATGCCGAATCGAACACGGCTCATTCCCATCTCACCATGTTACGGCTCCCGTCAATGCGTTGTGGACTTGGGCCCGCAGCTGGGCGACACTGCTGCTCCGTCCCCCGTATACGCGGTTTGTCAGCAGTACGACCGCGAGATCCAGCTCGGGATCGATCCACATGCTGGTTCCGGTAAATCCGGTATGTCCGTAACAGCCCGGACCCATCCAATCACCCGAAGCGTCCATTTTGTCCCCTTTCAGTACCCACCCCAGGCCACGGTTGGAGCCATGAATATGCCCCGTATGGGTACGAGTAGCCGTAATCGCCGCCGCCCTGGATAAGACGCGGAATCCGCCGCCTCCTGTCTCTGGCCTCACCGTTGCGGGGATCGCCCCTTGTGCCAGCCACATTCGGGCGTATTGCAGCAGATCGCCTGCGGTCGCAAACAAGCCGGCATGACCGCATACACCACCCAAGGCCCGTGCCTTCTCGTCATGCACAATTCCGCATAGATGATCCTGGATGGTATCCTCATACTCCGTTGCTGCATAGCGGCCGGCCTGTTCCGGCGCAGGAGTCAGCGTCGCATGACGCATGCCGAGCGGATCCAACACCCGTTCCTTTACTGCCTGCTCTAAAGACATTCCCATGACCTTCTCAATCATGCAGCCGAGCGCCAAATATCCCAGATCACTGTAAATCACCTCGGTATCCGGCTTGGTCACGAGCGGTGCGGAAAGAACGGCATCCCACATCTGCTCCGTATCCCAGCCCTGCGAATGCAGGTTCATGTCCGCCTGGAGCCCGGAGGTATGCGTGAGCAGCTGTCCTACCGTAAGCTCTTCTTTACCGGCCGTTCCGAATGGAGGCAGAATGTGACTTACTTTTGTGCTTAAGGTCAAGGCTCCCTCATCGATCAATTGCAGAATCAATGGGAGCGTAACCACCACCTTCGTTAAGGACGCACAATCGTATAACGTATCCGTGCTGACCGGCACAGGCTGACCCTGCATTGGTCTAGGGTTGGCATAACCGGCACTATAAAACCACTGCTTGCCTTCATGCATGACACCCAACACGGCACCCGGCGTCGTACCCGCGGCTATTTCGCGTTCAATGGCGGTGCACGCCGCCTTCACTCCCTTGATTCCCAAGCCCAGCTGCTCTGCACCGACTTCCGCGCTGCTCGCCATCCCATCTTCCCTCCTTTGCTGCAAGTCCTTAAGTTTGAATACTAAATAACAGACACATCATTTAACTCCACAGTACCTTTGAAAATGTAAACGTTTCCTAAATCTATTATATGACCTGTAAAATTTTGTTTCAATATTAATTAAAAATTATAAAATTTAATTTCATCGCATTCTACATAAATTCCCCTTTTATTTGGATATAACATATTGACACTTGAATACGCTTCCATTTACAATAATGTTGAAATCAAACACTCGCATAATTTAAGGGCCATGCATTCCGTCACCGCACACCCGGTATGGAACAACCCCGGTTTCTCTACAGGAGATTCCGGGGTTTTTTGTTGCCCGATTTAGTATGGGAGGTGATGCAAGCAGCCGATAAGCTAGTAAAACCAGCCTTCTCTATATCAGCTACATAGGAGGAATTACGATGAAAAAGTTTTACAAACTGACAACTGCTCTTGCCCTTAGCTTGTCCCTGGCCTTCAGCCTTCTCGGCCCTGCTCATGCGGCCCCGGATACTTCGGTGTCCAATAAACAAAATTTCAGCACGGATGTCATTTATCAAATCTTTACGGACCGTTTCTCCGACGGCAATGCGGCCAACAACCCGACCGGACTTGCCTTTGACGGTACCTGTACCAATCTGAGGCTATACTGCGGCGGTGACTGGCAAGGGATCATTAACAAAATCAACGACGGCTACCTGACCGGCATGGGCGTTACCGCTATCTGGATCTCCCAGCCTGTTGAGAACATCTACAGCGTCATCAACTATTCCGGCGTGAACAACACCGCTTATCACGGCTATTGGGCCAGAGATTTCAAGAAAACGAACCCGGCTTACGGCACGATCGCCGATTTCCAGAATCTCATCGCAGCCGCTCATGCCAAGAACATCAAAGTCATCATCGACTTCGCACCGAACCACACCTCTCCCGCTTCCTCCGACCAGCCTTCATTCGCGGAGAACGGCAAGCTGTACAACAACGGCACCCTGCTCGGCGGATACACGGGCGATACACAGAATTTGTTTCATCATAACGGAGGCACCGATTTCTCAACAACAGAGAACGGGATTTACAAAAACCTGTACGACCTTGCCGACCTGAATCACAATAACAGCACCGTGGATACCTACCTGAAGGACGCCATCAAAATGTGGCTCGATCTGGGCATTGACGGCATTCGAATGGACGCGGTGAAGCATATGCCATTTGGCTGGCAGAAGAGTTTCATGGCTACCGTCAACAACTACAAGCCGGTCTTCACCTTCGGCGAATGGTTCCTCGGCGTGAACGAAGTAAGTGCCGAGAACCATAAGTTCGCCAACGAATCCGGCATGAGCCTGCTGGACTTCCGTTTCGCGCAGAAGGTACGCCAGGTATTCAGGGACAACACCGACAATATGTACGGTCTGAAGTCCATGCTGGAGGGCTCGGCAACCGATTATGCGCAGGTGGAGGATCAGGTTACGTTCATCGATAACCATGACATGGAACGCTTCCACAATAACAGCGCGAACCGCCGTAAGCTGGAGCAAGCGCTGGCCTTCACGCTCACTTCCCGCGGCGTGCCGGCCATCTATTACGGAACCGAGCAATACATGTCCGGCGGCAACGACCCTGACAACCGGGCAAGAATTCCTTCTTTCTCTACAACGACGACCGCTTACCAAGTAATTAAAAAGCTGGCGCCACTGCGCAAATCCAATCCGGCCATCGCCTATGGAACGACCCAAGAGCGCTGGATCAACAATGATGTGCTGATCTATGAACGCAAATTCGGCAGCAACGTGGCGCTTATCGCTGTAAACCGCAACGTGAATACGCCGGCCTCCATTACCGGATTGGCGACTTCATTGCCTGCAGGCAGCTATGCCGACGTGCTTGGCGGACTTCTGAACGGCAACAGCTTGACCGTTGGCACAGGCGGAGCAGCTTCCAACTTTACGCTCGCTGCGGGCGGTACGGCCGTATGGCAATATACCACGGCCGTGACTTCGCCAACGATCGGGCACGTAGGACCGATGATGGCCAAACCAGGCGCAACCATCACCATTGACGGCCGCGGCTTCGGCGCAACCAAAGGCACGGTATACTTCGGCTCAACGGCCGTAACAGGCGCTAACATTACGGCATGGGAGGACACGCAGATCAAAGTGAAGATCCCTGCGATAGCCGGTGGTGTATATAACATCAAAGTCGCCAATAGCGCTGGCACTTCAAGCAATGTACACGACAACTTCGAAGTGCTGACCGGGGATCAAGTCAGCGTCCGGTTTGTGGTGAACAATGCCACCACTGCGCTCGGACAAAACGTGTACCTGGCTGGCAGCGTAAGCGAGCTCGGCAATTGGGATCCTGCCAAAGCCATCGGACCGTTGTACAACCAGGTCATCTACCAATACCCAACCTGGTACTATGACGTCAGCGTACCGGCCGGCAAAACCATTGAATTCAAATTCCTAAAAAAACAAGGCTCGACGGTAACGTGGGAAGGCGGCTCGAACCATACCTTCACGGCTCCAACGAGCGGCACGACCACCATTAACGTGAACTGGCAGCCTTAAATCCATAAAAACGCACCATTCCTCTACTGCTCCGGCAAACGGCCAACCACCATGAATGCGGAGCAATGGCCGCCGACCATAAGCTTTTGCCGAAGAGTGCACCTACAACAAAACCAGCTCCGGGACAGTTCCCGGAGCTGGTTTTAATTCATGCAGTTCATAATTCCAGCAGACAGTAGTCTGTTACGCACAAAGTAACCGATTGATCCCTGTCCCTGCACAACATAAAAAGCGATTCCCAAAGGGAGAGAGCGCGTGGTCAGCAGGCAGTAACTCAACAAGCGTACGAGGTAACTCAACGACCCGCGCTATGTTCCAGCACGCCCGAACACCACTCCCACCAGCAAAAAAGCGGATGAAGATATTCCCCCTTCATCCGCTTTTCCCATCCCCCACACCTTAGCGTAAATGGTTGTGCGCATGCACGCAGCAGCGAAGAGGACGAATCGATTCCGGAAAAACGATAGTGGTCGCCTTTGCCCCCGATTTTCTACCGCAGAATTATAATTCCAAGAAAATTGGGGGCAACAGCGATTGGAGGAACGATACGTACTCGCAGCGCCTCACTTCAATGGAGCATGCGGAGTGCTGCATAGCCCACATCATTTTCACGCAACAATCGAAAACCATTTACGTCCTAAACATCACCAATGACTTGCGCAAGCCCTCCGACAGCTCCTCCAAGCGTGAAGACAGGGCAACCAGCTTCTCGCTCACCTTGAACTGCTCGGATGACATCGAAGCAACCTCCTCCGTGGCGGCGCTGGTCTCTTGAACGATCGAGCTGGCCTCCGAGATCGAGTCGGTCAGGGTAAGCTGAGAACCGATCAGTACCTCTACCGACCGGGTCGATTCGCGGATCTCGGCTAATAGAGCATCCATCTCGTCGCGTACATGATCGAATACGCCCTGGGCTTCCTGTACCGAATGCAGCTGCTCGTCAAAGAGCGGTGATGCCGACGTCAATGCATCAACGGAGCCTTGTACTTCAGAGCGGATATCCTTGATCATCGCGCCTACGGTCTGGATCGATTCCTTGGAACGATCCGCCAAGCTGCGCACTTCATTGGCTACGACCATGAAGCCGCTGCCTGCTGCCCCCGCACGGGCCGCTTCAATCGTCGCGTTAATGGACAGCACGTTGGTTTGATGGGTGATCTCCGACATCAGCTCCAATATTTTGTGAATCGACGCGGTGTTATCCTTCAGCTTCTCCGCATTCTGGACAATGGCCCGGTTCACTTGATTAATCCGCGTGGATTTCTCCACCAGGTTGTCCATATGCCGTGCGCCCTTTCCCGTCACCTGAAGCACGCGATCAGCCGCGGCCTCCATCACTTGATTCGAATCCGATACCTTACTCATCTGAACGCCAATGTTCTCAGCCAGCTGATTCTCCCGTTCGGCCTCCATCGCCAGGCTTGCGCTTCCCTGTGCAATCTGCTCCATGGCCGATGCAATTTCACCAGCCGTCAGCGAGGTTCCCTTCGATACTCCCGCCAGTTCCTCCGCCGTGGCCAGCACTTGCTTCGCGGAAGCATTCGTCTGATCGACCAAAGCCGAAATTTGCCCCATCATCCGGTTGAAGCTGTGGCCGAGACGACCAATTTCATCCGCACGCCGGAACTCGGTCCGAACCTTCAGATTCCCCTGCTCTCCCTCTTCCATCAGACGGCACATCTGATTCAGGGGGCGGCCGATGGAACGCAGCATATAATAGCCTAGCAGTATCGCAACCAGAACCGCAGCCACAATAACCCCGAGCGTTACAACCAATAGCTTGTCCGTGGCTTGCACAAAATCGCTAACAGGAGCAAAGCCGACCATATGCCAAGGAGCCGTCTTCAGCGGGGTATACACCACCATCTGCTCGTCGGCGGTGTAATAAATCCCCCCTTCCTCGGCATCTGGAGGAACCGTAATGGCGGACGGCTGCATCAGCTGGGCCGGGTCCACGTCGTGCACGATCCGGTTATCTTCGGACACGATCCGCATCTGTCCGTTATTCCCTATTTTTAGATTTGCCAGCACCTCGCCGACCGCGCCATCCTTGACATCCATCAGCAGGACGTACTGCGCATTCGGATTCTTCAGGTTTTTCAGCAATCTCCCCATCGTCATGGTGGCGGTATTCTCGTTCCCCATAAAACCCTTGATCTCAGTCGGGAACCATACCGGTTCGCCATCGGCCTGAATAATCCGGTCGATCTTCGCCTTCACCCAGTCCGAAGAAGACATTCCCGTTAAGCCCGTTGAGTTATAGGAGCTTTGAGCTTGAAGATTGGGTGCAACCAGGCGCATGCCCTGCAGACGTTTATCCGAAGAAGCCATCCCGTTCAATTTCTCCCGGATTCGGTTCTCGGCCTGCGTTTTGTCCCGAATGCCGATACCCGCCGTACTTACCGTAACGAGGTCCTCGCGAAGAACCGTATCCAGCGCCCATTGACGGGAAGCGGCTTCATATTGGGCCAGCAAGAAATCCAGCTTGTCCGCCGCCTGCATCATCTGCCCCGAAGTCGCTTCCGACACCTGATCCATCACCGTGTCTTTGGAGATGGAATACGATAATAACCCGAGCGCCGAAGATAACAGCACGATCGTGGTAAAAAAGATAACAAACAGCTTCATCCCAACCGCTTTGAATTGAAAACGTCTCATCATGTTCATATGTATATGTCCCCCTGCATCGCATGTTTGAAATGCAAAAAGACACAGCTAGCGGTTACCGGCTGTGTCTCTTCGCTGTTCTCTCTATCTATCTGTCTTATGATGAATTCATACGATTAGCTATCCGTACCTTACCCTTTGCTTGCCCCAGCCGTCATGCCATCGACCAGCAAACGCTGCAGGAAGACAAACAGCAAGGTGATCGGCAGTGCGATCAGCACGGATGCCGCCGCGAACAACGTAAAGTTACTATCCTGGGTGGAGTTGACGAGATCCCATAGGCCGACGGCGAGCGTCCAGTTTTCTTTTGTCCGGAGCACGAGTCTCGCAAAGATAAAGTCTACCCATGGACCAACGAACAGCGTCAAGCCCATATACGTGATCATTGGCTTCGACAACGGCAGAATGATTTTGCGGAATATCTGGAAGTTGGTAGCTCCGTCGATCTTCGCCGCTTCATCCAGACTTCGCGGTATCGTATCCAGGAAGCCTTTCATGATCAGGGTTCCGCCTAGCGGCGCCCCTGCCGCATACACGATAATCATCGCCGCATGCGTGTTCAGCAGATCCAGGGAGTTCAGCAGGATATACAGCGCGATCATACTCATGAAGCCCGGGAACATCCCCAGCACGAGAATGACCGATAGCGCATTCTGCCGGCCTTTAAACCGGAATCGGGAGACCGCATAACTTGTTAGCAGGACAAGAATGGTCCCGATAATCATGGAGAATATTGCAATTTTCAACGTGTTCATGTACCATGTGCCAAACAGAAAGCTCTGGGACGTAAACAATTCTTTATAATGACTGAGCGTAAAAGATTCTGGAATCAAGGACTTGCTGTACAACGACTTTCCGGGACGGAAAGAGGCCAGAACAATCCAGAGCGCCGGGTAAATACAACCGATCGCAATGATGACAAGCGTGATGTAACTTGCCGTCAGGCGAATCGCATTTCTCATTTTAATTCCCATTATTGGATCATATCCTCCTCTTTAAAGGATCTGGTTCTGCGATAATTGTAAATCGAGAAGGTCGCAATAATCATGAAGATGATAATACCGATGGCCGATGCCATGCTGTACCGCTGCTGATCCAGCGTCAGTTTATAGAGCCAGGTTACCAGCAGGTCCGTCGCACCCGCGTATTGATAATCACCTACAACCGGGTTACCGTTTGTCAGGAGGAAAATCAAGTTAAAGTTGTTAATGTTACCGGCAAATTGCGTAATCAGCACCGGTGCCGTCGAGAACAAAATCATCGGTAGGGTGATGATCTTGAATTTCTGGAATCCAGTCGCCCCGTCCACATCGGCCGCTTCATAAAGATCCTTCGGAATCGTAGTCAGGACACTCATAACGAGAAGCATGGATACCGGGATACCTACCCACATATTAACGATAATAACGGTCACTTTGGCCCAGACCGGATCGGTCAGCCATGGCAGGCCTTCCAAACCGAAATATCTTAAATACTGGTTGATCGGTCCGAATTGCCCGTTAAACATATTACGCATAACGAGCAAGGAAATCAGCTGTGGAATCGCATATGGAATGATCAGAATGACACGCCATACGCCTTTGAAACGAATTCCTTTTTGTTGAATAAGGAGTGCAACGAGCACACCGCCAAAATACGTCGTTACCGTTGCCAGCACTGCCCAGATGATCGTCCAGGTCAGGACGCCGAAGAACGTATGGCTCCATGATTTCAATGCAACGAGATTGGTGAAGGTTTTGAAACCGACCCAGTCAACCAAATTTGCCGGCGGCAGATTGTTTGGAGCGGAATAGTTCGTAAACGCCAGCATGACCATGAAGATAATCGGCATGACCGTAAAAAACAAAATACCGATGGCCGGCAGCGTCAGGAAAGATTGCGCGAATTTCCATTCAAAAATATAGTAAAGGGTCTGTCTGAAGTTGTTGGGTTTTCCACCCTGTTCCCTTAGTTTTCCAGCGTTATATGCGTTTTTGATATTGGCGTAATACCCAATAAGAAAAAGCGCAAACATAATCATGGTGATAAGTCCTTCAATCAGCAGATTGATGGAATGGTCACCTGCTACCATTTGGGTTAATCCGTTGACTTTCTCTAAATGGCTTCCCTGTTCCCCCAAAGTTGTCATTCCCCAGATGGCATCACCCAGGTTGTTGATGAAGTAATACAGACTGAATATACCTACGATAAGTAAAATAACACCTTTGATCCATTGCCGATTGTAAAGCTGACCCAGACCCATACAGATGGCTGATAATACGGCTGCTGTCGTACGATGTTGACGCATGCTCCCTCCATTCTCCTCTCCATATAATCGAGGAATCACCCGCCGGTTGTTCGGCGGGTGAACTTCTTCATCTATCTCGCATTATATAAGAACGTAATTACTCGCCAGCTCCACCACTGTTGAGATCTTTCACTTGATTTACAGCTTTATCAAGCGTTTCTTTCACGTCTTTGTTGTTATCCCAGATCTCAGCCAGTGCAGCGCCTACAGGAGACCATACGTTAGCCATTTCAGGAACGGATGGCATCGGTTGGGAAGATTTGAACTGCTCTGTGAATGCCGATACATACTCGTCATTCTTGATTTGATCGTCTTCCTGAGCTTCGTTGTTAGTTGGAACCGATCCAACCAGTGCGCTCAGTTTCAATTGAGCTTCCTTGCTTGTTGCAAAGTCAGCAAACAAACGAGCGGCTTGCGGATATTTCGTGAACGAGCTTACGTACCAAGCTTTGATACCGGAGAACGATACAGCAGGCTGGCCGCCGATGGTTGGGATTGGAGCAACGCCAAGCTTGTCGCCAAGCGCTTCTTTGTATCCGCCGAGCTCCCATGGTCCGTTAATGTCCATAGCCAGGTCGCCGCCCGTGAACAATCCGCGTTTGATATCAGGCGTAATGTCGCCGGATTTAACCGGGAGAATTTCTTTCAGGCTTGCATACACTTCCATACTCTTGACTGCGCCTTCGTTGTTGAGGCCGATATCGTTGACATCTGCGCCGCCGTTACCGAAGATGTAGCCGCCATTGGAAGCAAGGAATGGATATGCGAAGTACAGGTTGCCTGTTTCGAACATGATTCCATATTTGTTTTTGGATTTGTCTGTGAAGGTTTTGCTGAACTCAATAACTTCTTCCATCGTTGTTGGAACTTCTTTTACCAGGTCCTTGTTGTAATACATCAGGTATGTTTCAGCAGCGCGCGGGTATCCGTACAGAACACCGTCATAGCTTACGCCTTGGATAGCGGCTTCCGAGTTGCTGCTCTTCGTTTTTTCTTCGAAGTAATCATTTGGCAGAACCAGGTTGGTAGCTACGGCCTTACCCAGGTTATCATGAGGGAACAATACTACGTCAGCGCCCAATCCGGATGGTCCGTCTTGTTGAAGCTTGGTAACTTGGTCGGTTGGGGACAATTCTTCGATGGTTACTTCAACGCCGTATTTCTCGGTAAATTCTTTAGCAACCGCATCGGTGTAGGCTCTTTCGTCTCTACTTTCCCATACGATCAATTTAGCACCTTCCTCTGGCTTAAGTTCCGGTGCTTCTGTATTTTCGGCCGGCGTCTCCTGGGCTGGTGGATTCTCAGCAGGTGCCTCAGCAGCAGGAGCAGGTGAATTTCCTCCGCACGCTGTAATGGAGAACGCCAACGTGAAGGTTGCAGCTAGCGTAAGTAGTTTCTTCATCTTCATTCCATGATTACCCCTCTCAATAAATGATCAGAAAATGTTGGAAATCTGCGCAAACGATTTCAGAAATTTTCAGCGTCTCTTTTTCTATGTAGCATCTGGCGAGATACTCAGGAAAAATCCCGTTGAGAAAGCGCTTCATTCACTGAAAACATCATACAACATTTATTATCGAATGTAAAAACGTTTGCACAGATCATTTTTACCCGTTTTAAGCATATAATCTCTTGTTACCTTCACTATTCACTGTATTTCGTAAGTTATCATAAAAATAGTTGTGCATATGCTGTGCAATCCTGTCATTTTACTCGTTATTTGAGACAAGAGTCTAACATAAATGGTTGCTTGTTGAACAAACGTTTGCACACTGGTGTTTATGAGAAACCATTGGCTCAACATGCCACGAGGTGACTATAAATTTTCAGCTTGGCTTCCCCCTGTGTTTCCGATAACAGCAAAAAAGGACTACCGCTCTTGTTCTTTGAACACAGATCAGCGGCAGTCCTTCTATCGTATATGGCTGATACCTATTGAAGCTCCGTTATTGCAGCGCCTTCAGCGCAATATCCGTCCGGTTCTGCTTGCCTTCAAACAAAATCGCTTCTGCACGCTCATACGCTTTCGCCCGTGCGGATGCGATATCTGCCCCTAGTCCGACAACGCCCAGGACACGGCCGCCATTCGTTCTCCACGTTCCATCAGCATCGCGGGAGGTTCCCGCATGAAATACAATCGTTCCGTCCTGCTCGTTATCCAGCCCACTGATCGCTATCCCTTTCGGATACGATGCAGGATACCCGCCGGAAGCCAGGATGACACATACCGCTGCTTCGTCACTCCACTCCAGTTCTAAATCGGCCAGGTTTCCGTTAACGGCAGCAAGGAATATCTCAAGCAGATCCGTCTTCAAGCGCGGCAATACGACCTGCGTTTCCGGATCGCCAAATCTGGCGTTGAACTCAATGGTCTTCGGTTTGCCATCCGGCGTAATCATCAATCCGGCGAATAGAACACCCCGGAACGGACGCCCTTCGGCTACCATCGCTTTTGCCGTAGGCTTGATGATCGTCTCAATGGCCTCCTCAATAATGGATGGCTGAATATGAGGCAATGGCGAATACGTTCCCATTCCTCCGGTGTTCGGCCCCTCATCTCCATCATAAGCCGGTTTATGATCCTGCGCTGCGGACATCGGCTTCACGGTTTCGCCGTCCACAAAGGCGAGGATCGACATTTCCTGGCCTTCCAGGAACTCCTCGATAACCACGCGGCTTCCGGCATCGCCAAACACCTTCGACTGCATGATGTCGCTGAGCGCCTGCTCGGCTTCCTCGATCGTCCGCGCAACGGTAACACCCTTGCCGGCTGCGAGCCCGTCCGCTTTCACGACAATCGGCGCGCCCTGCTGGCGCAAGTAAGCTAGCGCCTTCTCGTAATCGTCGAACTTCGCGTAAGCTGCCGTTGGAATGTCGTATTTATGGAGCAGATCCTTCATAAAGGTTTTGCTGCCCTCAATTTCGGCTGCATTTTTGCGCGGACCGAATACCGGGATGCCTGTAGCGTCGAATGCATCTACGATGCCGTCAGCCAGCGGATCATCCGGACCGACAACAATGAGTCCCACCTGCTTCTCTACGGCGAATGCCGCCAGCTTCTCAAACTCCGATACCGCGATCGGCACACACTCGGCCAGTTGTCCGATACCGGCGTTGCCGGGTGCGCAGTAAATCTTATCCGCTTTCGGGCTCTTTGCCAGTGCCCATACGATGGCATGCTCTCTTCCGCCGCCTCCGATAACCAAAATATCCATGGTTTACCCCTCCCGATTCATTTCAACTTTACCGTCAACATTTCATAACATGAATGATTTACAGGGCGAAGCGTGAGATCATCTTCACCTTCTGGTCCCCTTAAACTTAAAGGCGGCGCGCTCGAAAGAGCGGCGTCGCCTCTATATGTTGCTGATTGAAAGGTGATCTTCAGCTGCAGCCTCATGGTTGCAGCGAAGCCCCTTTTTATGCTCATGAATTAGTGTTTAAAATGCCGCACGCCGGTAAAGACCATGGCGATCCCGTATTCGTTGGCTGCCTTGATGGATTCCTCATCCTTAATGGAGCCGCCCGGCTGAATGATGGCGGTAATGCCGGCTTTCGCTGCAAGCTCCACGGTATCTCCCATCGGGAAGAACGCATCGGAAGCGAGAACGGCCCCCTTGGCTTTCTCTCCTGCCTGTTCCACCGCAATACGCGCCGAGCCGACACGGTTCATTTGGCCTGCGCCAACGCCAACGGTCATGTTGTCTGCAGCCAATACTATCGCATTAGATTTCACGTGCTTGACCACTTTCCAGCTAAAGAGCAGCTGTTTCAGCTCTTCTTCCGTTGGTTTACGGTCCGTTGCAACTTTCAGGTCAGCGGCGTCAAGGGAATGCACATCGCTTTCCTGTACGATCATGCCGCCTTCGATGGTTGTCAACGCAAGTGTGCTTTGGCGCTCCTTGGCCGAACCGAACTCGCCCATCTTCAGAAGACGGATGTTCTTCTTCTTCGTCAGAATCTCCAGCGCCTCTGGCGTGAAGTCCGGTGCCAGGATGATTTCAAGGAAAATATCCTTCAGCAGATCCGCCGTCGGAGCGTCAATTGTCCGGTTCGCCGCCACGATGCCGCCAAAAATGGATGTCGGATCAGCGTTGTAAGCTTTTTGGTAAGCTTCCAGCACATTTGTCCCGATGCCGACGCCGCAAGGGTTCATATGCTTCACGGCCACCACGGTCGGCTCGTCGAATTCCTTCACGATCTGCAGGGCCGCGTTCGCGTCATTGATATTGTTATAGGAGAGCTCTTTGCCGTGCAGCTGCTCCGCGGTCGTCAAAGTACCCGCTGGTGCCAGCGGTTTACGGTAAAATGCCGCTTTTTGATGTGGATTCTCGCCGTAACGAAGGTCCTGAATTTTCTCGTAGGTGACGCTAAAGCGCTCAGGAAGCGGATCGCCCGTTACATTCGACAAATAGTCAGAAATCAACGTATCGTAGGCCGCCGTATGACGGAATACCTTGGCTGCAAGACGTTTACGGGTTTCCAGCGTCGTGTCGCCGCCGTCACGGATTTCCTCGATCACGCTGCCATAATCCGCCGCATCGACAACCACGCTCACAAAAGCATGGTTTTTCGCAGCCGAACGCAGCATCGTTGGACCGCCAATGTCGATATTTTCGATTGCATCCTCATACTCGACATCCGGCTTCGCGATCGTTTCCTGGAATGGGTACAGGTTCACCACAACCAGATCGATGTAATCGAGGCCCAGCTCCTGCATCTGACGTTGATGCTCCTCGCTGTCGCGAATGGCAAGCAGGCCGCTGTGCACGGCTGGATGAAGGGTTTTGACGCGTCCGTCCAGAATCTCTGGGAATCCGGTCACATCGGAGATGCCGATGACAGGAACTCCTTCCTTGGCGAGGAGGTTCTTCGTTCCCCCTGTCGAAATGATCTCTACACCCAATGAAGACAACTCGCGGCAAAACGCCACGATGCCGGTTTTATCCGAAACGCTGACCAATGCTCTTTTGATACCCACGTTCATACCCCCTATTATGAATGAAATTAACTAAGTAAGCCTGTCTTGATTCCGTAGATGCTGTCGAAGATCCATAATTGCAAATTATTTCCCGAGAAATATCGAACATGTCGATTCACCGAAAGACCTTGTCCCCTTTTATTACAAAAGCCTATTCGGTAATCGTCACATTCCGCCCGTTCAGCGAAATTCGCCCCTGGGCGAACCAGGAAACGACTTCAGAGTATAACTTCTGCTCCACGGCATGAATGCGTTCTGCCAGCACTTCTGCCGTTTCGCCTTCCTTGATCTCTACGGCTTTTTGAGCAATAACAGGTCCGGTATCCATGCCGCCATCCACGAAATGAACCGTGACACCAGTCATCTTCACACCATAGTCCAGCGCTTGGCCAATCGCGTCTTTTCCTGGAAAAGCAGGCAGCAGCGATGGATGAATGTTGATGATCCGGCCGCTATAGAACTCGACAAAGGACGGACTCAATAACCGCATATATCCTGCAAGAACAATCAATTCGACACCGCGCTGCTGAAGCTCTACCGCAATTTCACGTTCGTAATCTTCCTTCGAGGCATAATCCTTCGGCTGAAAGGCGAATACATCCACATTCGCCGCTTGAGCCAGCTCCACCACGGGAGCCTGTGGCTTATCGCATACCAGGATGCTGATCACGCCGCCCAGGGCCCCCCTGTGCTGCGTATCTACCAAAGCCTGAAAGTTACTGCCCCTGCCGGAAGCGAAAACCGCAATCCGAAACGGCCTCATTACACCTCAGCTCCCGTAAAGGTTACGATGCGCTCGCCTTCGGTGACCCGGCCGATCACATAAGCCTCTTCGCCTGCGGAGCGGAGGTATTGAAGCACTCCGTCTGCATCCTGTTCTTTGACGACAAGCACCATGCCAATTCCCATATTAAATGTCGTAAACATATCCTTGTTCGATATGCTGCCTTTTTCCTGCATCAGCTTAAAGATCGGCAGAATCGGCCAAGAGCCGTATTCGATGTCGACATTGACGCCATCCGGCAGCATACGCGGAATATTCTCGATGAATCCGCCGCCCGTGATATGCGCCATGCCCTTTACTTCGATCTCTTTCAACAGTCCGAGCAGCGGCTTCACATAAATCTTGGTCGGTGCAAGCAGCACGTCGCCAAGACATCCGCCCAATTCCGGAAGCTCTTGCTGCAGGGAGTAGCCTGCGTCCTCCAGAAGCAGCTTGCGGACGAGCGAGAAGCCGTTGCTGTGCACGCCGCTGGACGCTAGACCAATCACCGCGTCGCCTGCCGCGATATTCGACCCGTTGATCATTTTGCTTTTGTCGACAATGCCTACGGTGAAGCCCGCGATGTCATACTCGCCTTCACTGTACATGCCCGGCATTTCCGCCGTTTCCCCGCCGATCAGGGAACATCCCGCTTGGTTGCATCCGTCGGCGATCCCTTTGACAATGGATTCGATTTTGGACGGAATGACCTTATCACACGCTAAATAGTCGAGAAAAAAGAGCGGTTCTGCGCCTTGCACCACAATATCGTTCACGCACATCGCTACCGCATCAATGCCGATGGTATCATGTTGGTCCATCGCGAATGCGAGCTTCAGCTTTGTGCCGACGCCATCCGTGCCTGAGACGAGTACCGGCTCTTCATATTGGTCTTTATTCAGCTTGAACAGTGCGCCAAAACCACCGAGGTCCGTCATGACTTCCGGCCTGAAAGTCGTTTTGACATGCTTTTTCATCCGCTCTACCGCTTCGTTGCCTGCAGCGATATTGACGCCTGCTTGTTTGTAAGTATCCGACACGCGCTCAACACTCCTTTTTCGTTATGACGAAAGTATCTGTTCACACATCATTTATGGGCTTAATCAATAACCAGCTTAAAGAGGTTGTTCAAACCAACCTTCTCGGTGCTGAAAACCGACCTTTTTGAACCTTCACTTAAAAGATAAAACCGAGAAAAAATGGCTGTCCACTGCAGAATCAGCAGCTGCAGCCCATCTTCTCTTCCCCGTTAAAATCAATCTGCGTCGGGTAATCATTGTCAAAGCAAGCCATGCACAAGCCGCCTTTATGGCTCTGCTCATCATAACCGCCTATGGCGGATATAAGTCCCTCCGGACTCAGGAACGATAGGGAATCGGCGTTGATCTCCCGGCAGATTTCCTCGACGCTTTTCTCGGAAGCGATCAGCTCCCTGCGGTCGGGCGTATCGATGCCGTAGAAGCAAGGGTTCTTGAACGGCGGCGACGTAATCCGCACATGCACTTCGGTCGCGCCCGCTTCGCGAAGCAGATTGACGATCCGGCGGGACGTAGTTCCCCGTACGATGGAGTCATCGATCATAACCACCCGTTTGCCTTCGACCACGCGCCGTACCGCGCTCAGCTTCATCTTCACGCCCTGCTCGCGCAGCTCCTGGCTCGGCTGAATAAACGTCCGGCCCGTATATTTATTCTTGATCAATCCCAGCTCGTAAGGAATGCCCGTTTGCTCGGCATAACCGATAGCAGCCGAGATGCTGGAATCCGGTACGCCTGTAACCACATCGGCATCCACGAACGATTCCAGGGCCATCTTGCTGCCCATCCGTTTGCGGGCCGAATGCAGATTGGAGCCGTTCAGATCGCTGTCAGGACGGGAGAAATAAATATACTCCATCGCGCACAACGCTTTGCGTCCCGCTTCCGTATACCGTTCTTCCCGAAGCCCGTTCCGATCAAGGATCAGCAGTTCCCCAGGAGCGACATCACGGATTGCTTCCGCCCCGATGACTTCAAGTGCACAGGTCTCGGAGGTGAAGATATATGCATCGCCCAGGCGACCCATCGTGAGCGGACGGAGTCCGTTCGGGTCCGAAGCGACGAGCAGCTTGTCATTGGTCATGAGCAGAAAAGCAAACCCGCCCACCAGACGCTGCAAGGCGTCTTTGGCAGCCTCAACAAAATCCTTCGGCGAACGCGCGATCAGATGCGCAATGACCTCCGTATCGCTGGTCGTCTGGAATATGGAGCCCTCCATCTCCAGCTCGCGCCGAAGCTTCGGCTCATTGACGATGTTGCCGTTCGTAGCAATCGCCAGATTGCCCTCACGATATTTAAAGACGAGCGGCTGCGCATTCGTCAGTCTGCTGTCCCCGCTGGTCGAGTAACGGACATGCCCGATCGACATGCTGCCCTGCAGCGATTCCAGCTTGTCTTTATCAAACACTTCTTTTACAAGTCCCATCCCGCGGTGATAATTGAAATTCTCGCCGTCGGCTACGCAGATTCCTGCGCTTTCTTCGCCGCGGTGCTGGAGGGCGTGAAGCCCGTAATAGGAAAGGGAGGCGGCATCGGGATGCCCAAACACCCCGAATACGCCGCACTCTTCTTTTAATGTATCGAAAATATCGCTCTGACCTGTTCCCTCATTGTAGTAATCCCCTGTCCACAGTCCTTCGGGTATCAGTTCATGAGACATGGAATGGCATCCTCCCAGACGGATTTCAAAGCCTCCACGGATTCTTCCAGCGCAGAAGCACCGTTAATGTTAATGCTAAGCTTGTTTCCGCCGACTACGCCAAGCGCGGTAAATGGAACGTCCGCTTCTTGCAGGAGCTTCTCCAGCGCATTCTTATGATCAGGAGACACCGACAGCACGATCCGGGATTGGCTCTCGCTAAAGAGCGCTACGTCGTTACGCAGATCGGTTGACCATTGCACGCTCGCCCCAACGCTGCCGCTGATGCAGCTCTCCGCCAGCGCGGCTGCAAGTCCCCCCTCCGACACGTCATGCGCGGATTGTACCAGACCGGATTGGATGGCCTTCAGTACGCCGCCCAGCAGTTTCTTCTCGGTATCCAGGTTCAGTTCCGGCGGTCTGCCTTCCGATACTCCATGCATGATCGCTTGGAACTCGCTGCCGCCCAGTTCCGCACGGGTATCGCCCAGAACGTAGATGGCATCGCCTTCCGCCTTGAAGCCTTGTGTCGTAATATGATCCGTATCATGGATCAGGCCGACCATGCCGACAACCGGCGTCGGATAAATCGCGCCTTTGGCATTCTCATTGTAGAGACTCACATTCCCGCCGATAACCGGCGTTTCAAGCACACGACAAGCTTCTGCCATGCCGTCCACGGCTTTTTCCATCTGCCAGAAAATTTCCGGCTTCTCCGGGCTTCCGAAGTTCAGGTTATCCGTAATCGCCAGCGGCTCGGCGCCGGAGCACACGATATTACGCGCTGCTTCGCTGACCGCGATTCTGCCGCCAAGCTCAGGGTCGAGGTAGACGTAACGTCCGTTACAGTCCGTTGTCATCGCTAGGGCTTTACGCGTTCCCTGCACCGTTACGACGGCAGCATCCGAACCCGGACGAACGGCCGTGCTGGTGCGAACCATATAATCATATTGGTTGTATACCCATGCTTTGCTTGCAAGGCTTGGCGAACCGAGCACCTTCTTGAGGGCACCGCCCAAATCCTTCACTTCTTCATAACGAAGCGTATCCACCGCAGCCTGTTCTTGATAATAAGCCGGTTCTTCGGATGGTTTGTTATAAATCGGACATTCGTCTACGAGCGCTTTAACCGGCATGTCGCCTACCACCTCACCGTGGTGGATCAGCTTCAGGCGGCCATCGTCCGTCACTTTGCCGACTTTGGCGCAAATAACGCCCCAGCGTTCGAAGATTTCTCGTGCCTGCTCCTCATGCTTCGGCTCAACCACGAACAGCATCCGTTCCTGGGACTCCGACAGCATCATTTCATAAGGCGTCATGCCCTCTTCGCGCTGAGGCACTTGGTCCAGGTACAGCTCAAGACCGTTGCCTGCTTTACTTGCCATTTCCGCACTGGAGCAAGTCAGTCCAGCCGCGCCCATATCCTGAATGCCCAGCACGATGCCGGAATCAATCAGCTCGAGGCAGGACTCCATCACAAGTTTCTCCATGAACGGATCGCCGACCTGAACGGCCGTACGGTTCGCTTCGGATTCCTCCGTCAGCTCAACGGAAGCGAAGGTTGCGCCGTGGATGCCATCGCGGCCAGTTGGAGGCCCGACATAGAAGACCGGATTGCCTACCCCTTTTGCAACGCCGCGCTGAATCTTATCATGGTCGATAACGCCGACGCACATCGCATTGACCAGCGGATTGCCTTCATAGCTTTCGTCGAATACAACCTCGCCGCCTACCGTCGGGATCCCGATGCAGTTGCCGTAACCGGCAATGCCGGATACCACGTGCTCAAACAAATATTTAACGCGATCGCTCTCGAGCTTGCCGAAACGAAGCGAGTTCAGAATCGCTACCGGTCTTGCCCCCATGGAGAAAATATCGCGGATAATACCGCCAACGCCCGTGGCTGCGCCTTGATAAGGCTCTACAGCGGACGGATGGTTATGACTTTCGATTTTGAATACAACCGCTTGGTTGTCGCCGATATCAACGATCCCTGCACCCTCGCCCGGTCCCATCAGGACGCGCGGGCCGCTTGTCGGGAAACGACGAAGCAGCGGCTTGGAATTTTTGTAGGCGCAATGCTCGGACCACATGACACTGAATACGCCGATTTCCGTGTAATTCGGCTTGCGTCCCATGAAGGAACAGATCAGCTCATACTCGCTGTCCGAAACTCCCATTTGCTTGTAAATCTGATGCTCTGCGATCTGTTCTGCTGTCGGTTCCTTAACGGACGTTTGCTGCGCCATGAGTATCCCTCCATGCCTGTAATATGGATGTAAACATTGCTTTACCGTCATCCGAGCCGAGCAGGCTGCTGACCGCGCGCTCCGGATGCGGCATCATGCCGATTACGTTGCCACGCTCGTTGCAGATACCTGCAATATCCTCGATCGAGCCGTTCGGATTGTTTTGATACGTAAATACGATTTGCCGGTTGTCCCGGAGCTTTTGAAGTGTTTCTTCATCACAGTAATAGTTGCCCTCGCCATGCGCGATCGGAATGACAATCTCTTGTCCCTCCGCGTAATCGCGGGTAAACGGCGTTGTATTATTGTTCACTTTAAGCACCGTGTCATGGCAGCGGAATTTCATCGAATCGTTGCGCCGCAGGGCTCCCGGAAGGAGTCCGGCTTCCGTCAAGATCTGAAATCCGTTGCAAATGCCCAGAATATACTTGCCCTCTTCCGCCGCTTTCGCCACTTCGTTCATGACCGGGGCGAACCGGGAAATCGCACCACACCGCAGATAATCTCCATAGGAGAATCCGCCGGGCACCAAAATACAATCGTATGGGGAAAGGTCCGTTGCCGTATGCCATACATAATCCACCGGCTGACCGATCGTCTCTTCTACCGCCTTATAGCAGTCAATGTCACAGTTGGAGCCAGGAAAGACCAGCACTGCAAATCTCATTGGTTTAGCCCTCCAATTCATAACGGTAGTTCTCTACCACCGTATTGGCCAGAAGCTTCTCGCACATTTCTTTCACTCGTTGCTCGGCTTCCTCACGGTTGTCCGTACCCAGCTCAAGCTCCATATATTTACCGATCCGCAGACTTTCCACTTCCTTGTACCCAATCGAATGAAGCGCCCCCTGCACCGCTACCCCTTGAGGGTCCAATACGCTCTGCTTAATCGTGACGTAGACCTTTGCTTTCAACATTGTATCCTGTTCCTCCTCGGTATATATGAATGAAATGGTTTATCAAAGCTTACAGGCTAACACCCGTGATTCGGCTGTAAATATCGCTGTAGCGGCGCGTTGTCTCCTCCACCACGGCTTGCGGCAGCGGATCCGGCTCACTGTTCTTATCCCAATCGGACGAAGCAAGATACGTGCGTACCGGCTCCTTATCCATACTGTCGATCTCAATGTCGAGCGCATAATTGCTCTCATCCCAGAAACGGGAGGAATCCGGCGTGAAGATCTCGTCGATCAGAACGATCTCTCCATCGATTAAACCGAACTCAAATTTGCAGTCGGCCAAAATAATGCCGTGCTTGCGGCAGTAATCGCGGGCAAACTTGTACAGCATCAGGCTTTTGTCCTGCAGCTGCAGCGCCAGCTCCTCGCCGACAAGCTCCTTCATGCGGGAAAGCGGAATGTCCTCGTCATGACCGACATCGTTCTTGGCCGCCGGCGTGAAGATCGGCTCCGGAAAAGCCTCGTTCTTGCGCAGGCCCTCCGGCAGCTGAATGCCGTTGACTTCACCAGACGATTGATACTGCCTCCAGCCTCCGCCGGTGATGTACCCGCGCACCACGCATTCGATATCGATGCGCTCGGCCCTCCGGCACACCATGATGCGTCCGTCCAGCAGGTCCTTGTCCTTGACGCCATCGCCCAGCAGGTTCACGTCGGTATGCACGACATGATTGCGGATAAGCTGCTCCGTTTGTTCGAACCAGAAGGCGCTCAGCTTGTTCAGCACGGTTCCTTTAGCCGGCACGGGCGGCTCCAGCACATAGTCAAAAGCGGAAATGCGGTCGGTTACTACAATGAGTACGTGCTCGCCCAGGTCGTACAGTTCACGAACCTTGCCCTTGTACAGCAGCGGTACGTTGACCAGATGAGTGGCGGTCGATAATGCCGGTAATGTCATGTGTTCCTCCCCTTAGACTAGAGATTGTCTGCCTGTCATCACTACGAATGCGGATTATTTTTCCGATCTCTGTTGCCCCCAGATTTCTATTACATAAGATTTAATGGTTGAAATCCGAGGGCAGCATATGCTTTCGATGCTAGCTTTCCGATGGAAAGCTTTCAGGAGACCGCTATCGCTTCTCCAAAACAATTCCGCCTTCTCCGTTGTAGAAATTGAATTTCTCTAGATCTTTTATGAATGCGGATTAATTTGGTATCTTAATTACTCCAACCCCAGCTTGGCAAAAATCGTATCCACATGCTTCAGGTGCCAGCTTGGATTGAAGGCATCTTCGATCTCTTCGGCGCTGAGCACCTCGGTGATCTCAGGCGTGGATTCCACGATCTCGCGGAATTGACGCTGCTCTTCCCACGCCTGCATAGCGCGTGGCTGAACGGTGTCGTACGCTTGCTCGCGGCTGAAGCCCTTGTCGATCAGCTTCGTCAGGATCCGGCCGGAGAAAGGAACGCCATATGTGCGGGCCATGTTGCGCTTCATGTTCTCCGGGAAGACCGTCAGGTTCTTCACGATGTTGCCGAAGCGGTTCAGCATGTAGTTCAGCAGCATCGTAGCGTCCGGCAGGATGATACGTTCTACCGAGGAGTGGGAAATATCCCGCTCATGCCAGAGCGACACGTTCTCGTAAGCGGAAACCATGTGGCCGCGAATGACGCGGGCAAGGCCCGAGATGTTCTCCGAACCGATCGGATTCCGTTTATGCGGCATCGCGGAGGAACCTTTTTGTCCTTTGGCGAATGCCTCTTCTACTTCGCGAACCTCACTCTTCTGGAGCGCGCGTACTTCGGTAGCGAATTTCTCGAGCGAAGTAGCGATAAGAGCAAGCGTCGCCATGTATTCCGCGTGACGGTCACGCTGCAGCGTCTGGGTCGAGATCGGCGCCGCCTTCGTGCCGAGCTTGCGGCAAACGAATTCTTCGACCGAAGGATCGATATTGGCATACGTGCCGACAGCACCCGAAATTTTGCCGTACTGCACGCCGTCTGCCGCATGGCGGAAACGCTCCAGGTTGCGGATCATTTCCTCATGCCACAGCGCCATTTTCAAGCCGAAGGTCGTCGGCTCTGCATGCACGCCATGCGTTCTGCCCATCATCGGGGTATGCTTGTAAGCCAGTGCTTTCTCTTTCAAAATACCGATAAAGCGCAGGATGTCCTGCTCCAGAATATCGTTGGCTTGCTTGAGCAGATATCCCATCGCGGTATCCACCACATCCGTCGAAGTCAAGCCGTAGTGGACCCATTTGCGCTCCTCGCCAAGGCTTTCCGACACCGCACGGGTAAAAGCGATGACATCATGGCGGGTTTCCTGCTCGATTTCATAAATCCGATCTATATTGAAGGTCGCATTCTGGCGAAGCTTAACGGTGTCCTCCTTCGGAATGACGCCAAGGTCGGCCCATGCCTCGCATGCGCACAATTCCACTTCCAGCCATGCTCTGAACTTGTTCTCCTCGGTCCAAATCGCCCGCATTTCCGGTCTGCTGTAACGTTCAATCATCGTTTAATCCTGCCTCCAAATATTAGTTTTCTCTACCCATTCGAGCGCGTCATCGACGTCCCCGCACAAGAGGTTGATATGTCCCATCTTGCGGTTAGCCTTCGCCTCGCTTTTGCCGTAAAGATGAAGCTTGGGCACAACGCCGAGAGACTCTGCAAGCGCGTCGTGCTCTCCAAAACGCCGTACCGCTTCCTCCAGATGCTGCCCCAGGAGGTTCACCATGACGACCGGGCTCAGCAGCGTCGTATCCCCGAGCGGCAGATCGCAAATCGCTCTCACATGCTGCTCGAATTGAGAGGTTGAGCATGCCTCCATCGTGTAGTGCCCCGAGTTATGCGGACGAGGCGCAAGCTCATTCACGAACAGCTCCCCCTCCTCGGTCACAAACATCTCGACGGCCAGCAGGCCAACAGCTCCCAAACCTTCAGCCACGCGTTCCGCGAGCTGGCATGCTTTGCGCTTTACTTCGCTCGGCACGCGCGCAGGCACAATCGACAAGTGCAAAATATTGTTGACGTGCACGTTCTCTGCCGGCGGGAAGCTCTTCACGATGCCGCTGGGCGTACGCGCCGCAATGACGGAGATCTCGCATGCGAACTTGACGAACTTCTCCAATACCAGCTCAGTCCCGCTGGCAGCCAGCTCCTTGTAAGCCGATTCGAGTTCATCTTCGCTGCGGAGAACCGCTTGCCCTTTACCATCATAACCTCCCGTGGCGGTCTTTAGCACGCATGGAAGTCCAAGTTCGGAGGCGGCGGACAACAAATCTTCCAAGCTTGTTATTTCACGATACGGTGCAACCGGCACGCCGGCCGCTTCGATCGCGGCCTTCTCGCGCAAGCGGTGCTGCGTAGTGTACAGCAGCTTGCTTCCCTGAGGAACATAAGACTGCTCCTCCAGAAGCCGGGCCACGCCCGCATCGACATTTTCGAATTCGTAGGTAATGACATCGGCCTTCGCCGCGAGCTGCCGGGCAGCCTCGACGTCGTCGTAACGGGCCGTAACCTGCTCGGCCATCTGGCCGAGCGGAGAGTTCGGCGTCGGATCAAGGGTGACAAACGAATATCCCATCCGGATTCCGTCCAGCGCGATCATTCGTCCGAGCTGCCCGCCGCCGAGTACGCCAATGACGGAACCCGGCAAAAGCTTTCTGCCGGATGCCCGCATCTGCTGTGCTCCGTTCTCCATCATAGGTTATCGCTGCTTTCCAGCACTTCGTCCCGGATCCGGTCCCGGCGCGCTTGTACTCTTTCGCGAATCCCTGCATCCGAGGTGCCCAGAATTTGGGCTGCGAGCAACCCGGCGTTCGTGGCTCCGGCTTTGCCGATCGCTACGGTTGCCACCGGAATGCCCCCTGGCATCTGTACGATCGACAGCAATGAATCCAGACCCTTCAACGCTTTCGATTTAACCGGAACGCCGATGACCGGCAGCACCGTTTTCGAAGCGACCATCCCGGGCAGGTGGGCAGCTCCGCCGGCTCCGGCGATAATGACGCGAAGCCCCCGGCCCTCCGCTTCCTCGGCATAACGGAACATCAGGTCCGGCGTCCGGTGAGCGGATACGACTTTTTTCTCATAAGGAATTTCAAGCTCGTCTAGCACCTGGCATGCATGGGACATCGTATCCCAATCTGATTGGCTTCCCATAATGACTCCTACTTGTGCTGTCATGAGTTACCCCCGCTTTCTGCGAAATTCGACATTCATATGACTGCTGAAAAAAAAGTCCGATCCCGTAAACACAAAGTTCTGTGCAGGTCTCGGACATACAAGGATTACGAACGCTGCCGCCTGCGTCAAGCAGAAGAGTCTTGCGCATCCGCCGCCTAAGAAGCAAACATGAAGCCAAGCCCCGTCGTTGCCGCACCGTTTGTATTCCCTCGTAGTCCGAAAATTTACGGTTTTCGGGTAGAGACTTCCGGGCCATATCCCCGGCTTTATACGAGACATATTCAATTTCATCAATCATGCTTCATAAGTTATTTTGAACCTCAACATCCTCAGTTTATCAATTTCTGACACCTAATGTCAACCTAAACACGAACAATCGGATTTACAGAAAAAATAATGTTCGTATCTAGGGAGTAAGCAATGCTGCAGCAAAAACTTCTTGGAGATTGCGGGCTTTATTGAAGGCACGGGCAACGGCCGTACATAAAAATGGTATGGGCAGTGATGGCAGCGCTGCGCTGACGCATCGTGATTCCGATCGCTGTTAAACACGGGAAACTGGATTGAACTATAATGGAGGTTTCCCGTGTTTAAAGGCGAACGCTGGCGCTTCTCCATCCACGATTCGTCCGCTCCGCTGGAGCGAGAACCTTTTTTGCTGCTGCATTGAGGGTAAGGGAAAAGTGTTATCGCAGAATAAAATAAGACCGTATTCTGCTCTTTCATTCATTACTTGCAAGGAAGATGGGGGCGAGTGTCGAAATCTTATCATCCGACGTGACTATGAAATACGACAAAATATCTAATCAGACATTTATATTTGGATGTCACTAAGCAGAATCTATTTCTAAGGAGGAACCAATGGCTATCTATTTCGTAAGGCATGGTCAGGACGAAGAAGGATATCGCGGAGGATGGAGCCAGCGCGGGCTCATCGATGAAGGGATCAGGCAAGCGGAGAAGCTGGGGCAGTACTTGAATGAACACAAGCATGAATTTAATATCCGGCGGATCATTTGCAGCGATCTGCAAAGGGCTTGTCAGACAGCCGCAATCATTGCTGATAAACTTAGCCTGCCGCTGATCGGCTCCGAGGAATGGCGGGAGACCAACAACGGTCTGCTCGCTGGAATGCCCCACGCATTAGCGGAAGAGAAATTCCCCGGGCTGTATTTTTCCAGCTTACGGATGGACGAGAAATACCCTGGAGGTGAGAGCCCGCTAGAAAATTTCCAGCGGATCAAGGATACCTTCACCAAACTATGCCAGGATCAGGAATCGGCGGATCATCATGAGAACGTACTGGTTGTCACACACGGGGGAGTGATCAACATCATTTATCATCTAATTAAAGATACGGCTTGGACCAATAAGAATCCATTCTTCCCGGCGGCGAACACCGGGCTGCACCGAATCGAGTATCGCGACGGGCGTTGGGAGCTTACCATCGAGAATGCCACCCCTCACTTATAATCGAGCATCGTACATTCACGTCATGCCTGTTCTACCGCTCCCCATGCTTGATGGCATCTACATATTGTTTGGCTTCAACCAGAGACAATCCCAATTCTTCCCTTACGGTTTTAATCGCTTTAATATCCTGCCCTTCCTGCAGCAGCCGTTTGACTTCCGCAGGCACCGGCGGCTCGGGTATTCCTAAATGGCTTGCGATTTGGTTCAACGCGGCCTGCTGCCGTTTCATTCGCTTCTCTATGGCCGTCATTCGGCTTGAAGCCATAAGTCCGACCAGAACGACCAAGATGATAAGAAGTATAATTTCCATAGGACCTCCTTTGACCAAATAATCACGAACACCCAACATGAACTGCGCTATAAGAAAAAAATCGATCGACGTATCTCATAAGAAGATAGACCGCATTTGACGAATTTTTCTTGCGAGATCAGGAGGGTGAGTCGACTGAAGTGTATACGTTCCTAACAAAAAGGGACGCCTTCGCGTCCCTTCCACATTATTTTACGACAAGTACCGGAATCGTTGCATGCTGCACCACGTTATGGCTGACACTGCCCAGCACGAACTCGCGGATGCCGCCAAGACCGCGGCTGCCGATGACAATCAGGTCACTGCCGTTCTGATCCGCATACTCCAGGATGACCTCGGCCGGAGGACCCTGGATCATCTCCACTTGACCGTTAACGCCCGAATTCTCGATCCGCTCGCGGATTTCCTCCGTCGTCTGCACGGCCAGATCGTAAACATCTTTATTGAGTGAAGCTGGAATCGGGGCAAGCCCTTCCCCAACGAAGAAGCGAGGAAAATCGTAAGCATGAATGACATCCAGCGTCGCTCCCGGCGTTACCTTGGCAAGTTCCACCGCACGTCCGAGCGCTTTATTCGCTGCTTTGGAGCCGTCGTAAGCTAGAAGAATTTTAGTAAAAAGCATACAGGCCACCTCTTTCTGTTGTTAAAAGACCTACTACTTATTATTAAACAGCTTCATACCGGTATGAAACGAGCTTGCCGACTAACTGTCGGCGACACCCCTATGTAAATCATGGCAACAAACAAGCTAACCCCAGAAATACGTATACAATGCAACGTTTACGACTAGCAGCAGCGGTACTCCGACTTTAAATGATAAATGCCTCGTCTTATGACGCTTGCGGTACATCGCGATCCATACGCCCAAAGCCCCGCCTATGGCGGCCAACAGAAAAAGCGTCCTCTCCGGAACGCGATCCCGCCCCAGCCGGGCACGCCGTTTATCCTCGGACATGACCAGATAGGCTACCGCATTGATAAAAATAAACCAAACGATCAGTGCAGGTCTCACGTTGGTTCACGCACCCCCATTTCAACTGATCGATCTTGCCAATCAGCCATTAGCTATACGTTCTACCGCTATTATAAAACCGCAGGCTGATGAAGACAATGCCCGGCCATGCCCTAGGGGCATGACGCCAAGCGCTGTCCCTGATGCCATTACGAGGACACCGGCCGGCGGTCGTAAGATCCGACCGGCCCGTGCCCGGCATAATGACAACCCAAACATTTCTTAACCGCCACGATCCATCAAGATTCGTTCTTGGATATTTCGTTCAGGCTCGGAACATAGTCTGCAGCCTTTTTCGGCTTGAGGGTTTTGCTCTCCTCCAGAATGCTTGATTTGTTCTGCTGGTTTTCGGTCTTTCTCGCTTTATGGTTCGGCATGCAAATCACCCCCTGTCCGTAGAATGGGCCATTGCACCCGAGGTTATGCTAACAACGGCAAGAAAAACGCAATTCATCTTAGCCCTATGAGATTAACGCTCGCGAGACTATTCCTTCCCTTTCTGCTCGAGCGCTGCCTTCAACAGATCGCCCAGGTTGGAACCGATCGACTCCTGCTTGCTGTACTGCTGCACGAGCTTCCGCTCCTCGCGTTTGTTCACGTGCTTGGCGTCCTTCTTCAGCGTTTCCGTAATGCCGCAGCCAAGGCACTGCACGAACAGCCCCGCCTTGCCTTCCTTCATCTCCATCTTCTTATGGCACTGCGGACAACGGCGGTTGGACAGGCGTTTCTCGCCTGAGCGCTTGTACCCGCAATCGTCACTCGGGCAGACAAGCAGCTTGCCGCGCTTGGTCTTCTTCTCGAGCAGCCGTGTGCCGCAATCCGGACAGTGGCTGTTCGAAACATTATGCGGCTTGTATTCCGCTTCGCTTCCCTTCACGTCCGTGACCAGCTTCTTGGTCATATCCCGTATGCCGCGCAGGAACGGTTCCGGCTTGCCCTGCCCCTTCGCGATCCGCTCGAGCTCGGCTTCCCACCGCGCCGTAAGCTCCGGCGTCCGGAGCTCCGGAGCAACCAGCTCGATCAGCTGCTTGCCTTTGCCTGTCGGATGGAGGGTTTGCCCCTGCCGTTCGATCGTGTCGGAGCTGACCAGCTTCTCGATGATGTCGGCCCGGGTTGCCGGGGTTCCAAGGCCGTGCTTCTCCATCTGGGAGAGCAGCGCCGCCTCGTTATACCGCTTCGGCGGCTGGGTCCGTCCCGGCTTCAGCACGCAGCGGACCACCTTCACCGATTCTCCTTCTTTCAGCTCCGGCAGGAGCTTGCCCGAAGAAGATGGGCCTTGACCATCGTCACTCTCGTCGTCCGTGTCATCCTCATAGTCGCCACCATACACCTCGCGCCATCCGCTGTCCTTGATCGTTGTCCCTTTCGCATAGAGCTGTTCGCCTTCAATCTGCACGGTCACCGATACGTTATCGTAACGGGCAGGAGGATAGAACAAGCTGATGAACCGGCGCACGATGAGATCGTACAGCTTGCGTTCATCGACCGACAGCTGATTCAGCAGCACGGTCTGTTCGGTAGGAATGATGGCATGGTGATCCGTAACCTTACTGTCGTCCACGACCCGTTTGCCTGGCGACAAATTCTTGCGAAGCAGCGGGCGCGCAATGGACGCATACGGTCCGATCGCAATGCTCGACAGCCTTTCCTTCAACGTCCCGACCATATCGGATGTCAGGTAACGGCTGTCCGTGCGCGGATAGGTGACCAGCTTATGCTGCTCGTACAGGCGCTGCAGCACATTCGAGGTCTGCTTGGCCGAGAACCCGAATCGGCGGTTGGCATCCCGCTGAAGCTCGGTCAAATCGTATGCCAGCGGATGCGGTTCGGTTTTCTCGCTCTTTTTCACGCTCACGATTTTTCCCGTGCTGCCTTCCAGCTTCTGCTTCAGCTTGGCGGCCTTGTCCTTCTCGAATAAACGGCCGTCTCCGCCGGCCGGACGCCACGAAACCTCAAAGCTTCCGAGATCCGCCTGCAGCGTCTCATATTCCTGCGAGCGGAAATTCACGATCTCCTTCTCGCGGTCCATGATCATCCCGAGCGTCGGCGTCTGAACCCGGCCTGCGGACAGCTGCGCATTGAATTTGGTCGTCAGCGCGCGCGTCACGTTCAATCCAACCATCCAATCTGCTTCCGCCCGGCAGCGTGCGGACTCGTAGAGCCGGTCGAACTGCTGCCCCGGCTTGAGGGATGCGAAACCTTCCTTGATTGCCTTATCCGTCTGGGAAGAAATCCATAACCGTCTGAACGGCTTGTTCCACTTCGCCATTTTCAGGATCCAGCGCGCAAGCAGTTCCCCTTCGCGGGCGGCATCGGTGGCAATAATCATCTCCCCAACGTCCGAACGCTTCATCAGATGCTGCACCGTCTTGAACTGGTGGCTTGTTTCCTTCAGCACCTTAAGCCTCGTGTTGTCCGGCAGGATCGGCAGATCCTCCAGCGCCCAGGTCTGGTACTTCTTATCATAGTCCTCGGGTTCGGCAAGACCCACCAAATGTCCAAGCGCCCAGGTCACAATATATTTCGGTCCTTCAAAATAGTTCTTCTGCTTCTCGCGGCTGCCCATCACTCTCGCAATTTCCTTCGCAACGGACGGCTTCTCAGCCAATACTAATACTTTCATAGCCCTCCCCTTCCTCTGTTCCCCTATTATAACCTCCCCTCGATTGTTTCCACAAAGATAAGTCAGATCGTTTTCTTAGCCAGCCATGTGAACGTAAGATTGGCACATACGGGACAGCCCTGCTTCTTCAAATCCTCGATCGTGGAATAATCGCCCTGCACGCCCACCTGCAGCTCGCTCTGACATTGGGTGCATCGGTAGGTTCGGACCGTTCGCCGAACCTCGCCTGTATAAAGCTCATCCTCAAAAGAACCCTTAATCGGCGGCTCCGTAAATTCCGTGGTTGTCAGCACGATCATTTGGCTGCTATTGCCGATCATCTGCGCTCCGATATATTGATTGAAATGAAGTTCCACCTGTCTCACCGACAACCCCATGCGGACGAATTCGCGCTGCATGGACCAAGTGAAGTCGGGAGATTTATGCGCAAAGGATAGAAAGATGGGGCACCCCTTCTCGGGCTTCAGCGCGCTGAGGCCACGGGACAAGAACAAGGTCAAGCCTTGAAGCGTATACGGCGGATCCGTAAAAAAGCAATCGTATTGCCCTGTCCATTCCTGGGGCAAAGGCCGTCTGAGGTCGACATGCCTGCATGTAACCGATATATCTTCAATTGCAGCCATGTCACCGATAAACCGCAGGAATCGCTCATCGATATCCATTACGGTAATGGCGGCTCTCTGGTCCTTTGCGTTCGGGAACAGCCGTTTAAGCAGCAGACCCAGCGAAATGCTCACGAGGTCGTCATCGCCAACGCACAGGATGTTCTTGCCGATCAGGCTGTTCTCCCTCAGACACAGAACGGCTCTCCGAAGACTCGTCTCAACCGTGCATTGGGATTGGTCGATCTGAACATCGACTTGGGGGCGCTGCTCCAGGATCTCCGAGAGCCTCGCTAGTACATCAGAAAGCTCCGGCTGCCAATCGGTTTCCTCGGCCATAAGCTTCTGATACAGATCTTGATCGATCCCGCCGTATCCCAGTTCATGTTCAACATACACCTTCCCGGCAGAGGTGCAGCGAACTCCCCGCTCTTGAATGAGAGCACCTGCCTTGATGAGCTCCTTCTTGATTGCGGCAGTGATTGGAACGGGTAGATACGTATGTCGTGCCAGTTCTTTGGTTGAAATACCGGGCCGCATATAACTCGCTACCAGCAGCTGTTCAATCACCTGAACGCCTTCCTGCAAACGAACTTTGGTTTTCACTTCTTCTATATAATTCATCATGTGAATCACGCTCTTTTCCTGAATATGGGGTGGTTATTGCCCCTGGAAAAGAACACACGTAACCCCATACGTGCTGCAGTAATAAAAAAAGGACAGAAGTCCATGAACCATCGTCCACCTTCTGTCCCCCAGCGGGAAGCCGTGCCCGGGGCACGGCTGTACAGTCAATATATAAGGGATGGCTGTTGTGTTCTTAACCAGGTGGACTCAGAGCCTTCGCGCCATGACAAATAAACCTCACATAAAGTGGGTTTTTGCCAAAACACAAGCAGAGAGTCCTATACAATTTGGTTAGTTAAGAACACGCACCGACATCAAGACAGCTCCCCTATTTTCAATATAAATCCCGCCGACTAAAATCTGTTGGCCATAAAAATGATATCCTTCTTCACTTCAAAACCGTGTTTCCGATAAAAATCTTCCGCCGGAAGATCCTTTTCCGTAAGCAGCACCATGCAATGAATGTTAATCGATTTCAAATACTCCTTTATGCCATGCATTAATGCCGAACCTAGTCCGCCGCCCTGCAGATCGGTATCGATATAATACTCCTGGATATAGTATTCCTCACCGCTATACCAGCTCTTCGTATGACCAAAACAAGCTCCCAGTATCTTACCATCCTGTTCTATAACAAATCCCAGGAATACCGGATTGTCCATAAATTCCCCGAGGTATTGCTGCACATGCTGCACGGAGTCCCACTGATCGAACCAGGGTTCGCCGCTAAAGACCTTGAGCATCAGCTCGGAACATGCTCCAAGGTCGGGTTTGTCCATCAATCTGACATTCTGTTTCGTTTCCATCAAGCCGTTACACCCCATGATCTGTGAATGATATCGTAATCGCCGATAAGCCTAACCGTCCGGATCATCATGAGTATAGGAGCAAAGTTCTTCAGACTCGGCTCCTTACATACTATCGGGTCATGGCTCACGTTCCTTTCCGTGGAAGGATCCAATCTTTCCGCCAATATGGCACGCGCCCGGTACAGCCGGGATTTCACCGTTCCTTCCGGTATACCTACCATCTTGGCGATATGGTTGATCGGTATATCCCGATAATAGTGAAGCTGAATAACTCTGCGTAAATCATCTTCCAGATGGGTCACGGCTTCGTTGAGTTCGATCGCTTCATACGGCAGTGCATCGGCACCCCCATTGGCAAGTTCAACCGTCCGCAGCCGCTGCTGGGAGCGCAGCAGTTGCAGGCATTCATGAATAAGAATGCGGGACAGCCATGTTCTAAAATAAGCAGGCTGCTTTAAGGTCGACATCGCTGCGAAGGATTTATAAATCGCTTCCTGTACGGCATCCGCGCAATCCTCTTCCCGCCTCAAATACAAGCGGGCCAAGCCATACAAATTACGCTCACAAGCGTGGACCAGCCTGCTAAAGGCTTCCCGATCCCCATGCTTGGCAAGCTGGACATCGCGTTCTATATTGGATTTCTTGTTCACATTGGGAGACCTCCTCTGCAACACTTCCTTGGCCTTACATAAGTTAGATGCCTGAGAGCGCGATTAGGTTCACGCCAGTTCATCTTTTTTTAAAAATCCGGTGTTGCCATCACCTTCATTTTCGCACAATTCCGTTAATCATTTCCATATTGAATATTCAGCCTATGAAAAAACACCGCAAGGTCATCGCCCTTACGGTGTCTCGTTCAGCCTATAAATCGTTCATGTCATGAAACGGATGATTGATCCGTTCTCATTCAATTCGGTTCCTTATCCACATATCGACCTTGCTCGGGAACGGCCAAACGATCAAAATCTCGAGCTAGCCGTTCAAGTGAAGCGGTAAGCTCCTCACCCCGCATCGAAACTCCGTGTCCCGTGATCAGAACTCCGGGATTCAAGCTTGACAGGCGGCGAACCGACTCCCGCGCAAGATCCCAATCCGGGGTAAAATACATCGGCGGACCGTGCAGCTCCTTCTCCTGCCCGATGACGGCTAGCGCTGACTCTTGCTTCACCGTAATCACCGCGTCTCCCGCAACGAGGACTCGATCCCGTTCGCGGAACAGGGAGATATGGCCAGGGCTATGGCCCGGTGTCGGCAGCCATTTAAATTCAGAAAGACCCGGCACGCTGCCGTTCTCCGGCAGCGGTTGTATCCTGGAGCCCAGATGGATGGCTTTGTTCGGATACATCGGGGCAACGCGGGCCATCAATCCGCCGCCCACGCTTGGATCACCTGGTGGATAGTCTTCCTTTCCCGTAAGGAATGGGAGTTCATCCCGATGAGCGTAGACAGGTACACTCCAGCGGTCCGCTAATTCCTTCACATTCCCGACATGGTCGAAATGGCCATGGGTGAGCACAATGCAAACCGGCGGCTTTCCGAATCTTTTCTCAGCTTCTTCTACAATGGACCCTTCAAAATTTCCGAGTCCCGTATCAATCAGTACCCAGTCGCCCGTCCCCGGCGTACCGATCATCTGGACGTTCACCATAACCGTACGCAAGGATAGAATATCCGGCGTAATCTCTTCCGTCTCTACTGCACCCGTCTTTAACATGCTGTGATCATTCATTATGGAATCGCCCCCACTTCTCGTTGTAAATGCTTCTTGTAATAACATACCCGTTTTGGCACTTTTCAACGAAGAAATGGCGATTTTTACTGAATGATTTTGTTGAGACGGTCCAGATAACGCCAGCGAGTAATAAAGAAATATATGACCTGGATGCTCAGGAAGAAGATAAAGATCTTCAAACTGTGCCCTACAATCGAGAAGTCTACCAGCTGCTGCAGGGCTACGAAGGCAACGCCGCTATGAATGAGTGCGATCAGCATCGGCAAAAAGAACATAATGACAAGCTGCTTGGTAATGATGGTGCCAAGCTCTTTTTTACTGAGGCCGACCTTAGCAATCATGCGGTACTGCTGTTCGTCCCGAGCAAGATCCGCATACAACCGGAAATAAACAAAGCTTGCCGCGAAGGTGAAGAACACGATGCCGACCAGGCCGCTAACCATAAGCAGAATGCCGTTTTGCTGCTGGGCGCTTTTCCAATCCATATACAATGATTTTACATAATAACTGTAGTCCTCATTCTCTTTGAGACGATCCAGAATCGCTCTGGATACATCCCCAGTATTCTTCCAATCCTGAACGAAAAACGTATGGTATGCCGCATAACCGTACTCCTGATCCTGAACCTGCTGTGCCTTGAACGCATCGTCGTACAAGCGGTCGGATACGACCAGCGTCTCGCCATAGGTTGCCGGTACGGCAATAAACGTTTCGGCTTTGAGCACCTTAACGATTTCCGATTTCTTGCCGTTTAATACCTCGAACTGACTATTTAAAGGACCGTTGATTCGGTAGCTGTTCTTCTCCGAGACCGTTCCCGGAGTCAAGATTCCTTCCAGGTCGCCCAATGTTTCTGCCGGGTAACCCAGCGACTGAATGAGACGGTTATATTGGCTAAGCTTAACCAGCTGCACCCCGTTATCCGAGAAAATCGGGGTAACCTCCGCCTCCTTATAATTGAATCCGCCTTTTTTAAGCTCCTCCCTGATGATATCAAGATGCCGATTCCCTTTATCAGCGTCCTCATCATACATGGAGTATGTGTAGGCATAAGGGTTCTCCATGGCTGACAAGCCCGGATCTCCAATTGCGAGCGTGGTCCCGATGCCGGTAAAGGCAGATGCCGAGATAACCGAAACGAGGAAAAACATCACCGCATTGTCCTTGATTCTGTACAGGAGCTCCGAGATTGTCAGCAGATTGGTTCGACGGAAGAAAAATCGCTCCTTCTTCTGCAAATACCGCATAAAATATACGCTGAACTGGGTGAAGAGAAAATACGTGCCGATGACAACGAGAACAACGCCTCCAAACAGCAGAATAAAATTAAAGATTTGGAGAATCGCAAAAACCAAAACCATACCGTATCCGGCACCAATCAACAGGACAGCCAGCACGGCCAGCCAAGGAGAGGCTTTAGGCTGCGGTTTGGGACTTTCCTCCGCTTTCACGAGCGCAAGCAGCGTGCCCTTCCTCAACATGAACGAAGAACACAGTGCAATCAGCAAGAACAGGACGGCATAAGCCGCTGCTGTGATAAGAAGCGCTTTGAGCGGAAAATAAAACGGAAGTCCGGTATCCACGGCCAACAGCTTGGCGCTGATTAACAGAATCAACTTGGAGAACAGCAGGCCCGTTCCGATGCCGACAACGATCGCCGCTGCGCCGATCAAAATGTTCTCGATGAACAGCATCCGGTTCAATTGCTTGCGGGACATGCCAAGGATCAGCAGAATGCCGAACTCCTTTTTCCGGACCTTGATGAAAGCCCCCACCGAATACAGCAGGAAGAAGAATGAAAACACAAACACGATGTATTGCGATACCGTCATGCCCATTGTGCCCAGCATGGACATGGTATCGCTCGAGGAGACCAGACCGTCCTTCAGCTGCGGGTGAAACGACAGCAGCCCATAAGTAAAGAAAATCATGACGGAGAAGGCACTGCTCAGGAAATGGGCAATATACGTGCGCTTGCTGCGCAGGACGTTGTTAATGGCGAACTGGCGAAAATTCATGTCCCGAACCTCCCAGCAGCGATAACACATTGATGATTTTTTGGTAGAAGGCCGACTGGCTCTCGCCGTACGTGATTTCGTTGTACAACTGTCCGTCCTTGATAAACACCACCCGATTGCAATAGCTTGCTGCCACCGGGTCATGGGTGACCAGCAGCATTGTCACTTGGTCTTCCTTGTTTCTCCGGTCCATCATTTCCATGACGTCGCGGGCCGACTTGGAGTCCAGGTTGCCTGTCGGCTCATCGGCCAGAACCAGCTTCGGTACGTGGATCATGGCCCGTGCTATCGCCGTCCGCTGCGCCTGTCCCCCCGATATTTCATAAGTCCGCTTATCCAGAATCGATGTGATGCCCAGTTTATCGGCCAAAATGCCGACCCGGCGGTTCATCTCATCTAGATCCACGCCGTCCAGCGCCAGGGGCAGCAGGATGTTCTCTTTCACCGTCAGCGTATTCAGCAGATTGAAGGACTGAAAGACAAACCCAAGCTCACGGCGGCGGAACATGGCGAGTTTATCCTGGGATAAACGGAACGGATCCTCCCCGCCGATGGTGATCTCCCCCGATGTAGGTCGGTCGATGGTGGAGATCATGTTGAGCAGCGTCGTTTTTCCGCTGCCGGAGGGGCCCATGATGCCAACGAATTCCCCTTGGTTGATACTGAGATTGATATTGGAAAGCGCCTCGTGGGACACCGCGGCCTTATAGACTTTGCCCAGATTGCGCACGTTTAATATTTCCATCTTGTTGTAAACCTCACTTTCGTTATTTCGTTCTTGTAAGGTTAGTGTATAGCATCCGGCAGGCCATCTCCTATCGATCACTCTTTCGCCAACCTTACATCGGTGTAAGATTCATGCGCAGACCCGCTCTGGGTACGTCATGTTCGGTATTCTAGGGCCGCCTCGAGTGCGTAACGGTTGCGATTCCAGAGGCGCTCCTGTACGTCATTGTTGCGATTCTAGAGGCCGCTACGAGTATGTCACTGTTGCGATTCTCAGGCCGCTACGAGTACGTAACGTTCCTACGATCGCTGTTGCCCCCAAATTTTCTGAATGATTACACCGAGGTGAAAATTCGGGTGCAAAGGCGACCGCTGCGCTTCTTCGGAATCGTTTCGTCCTCTTTCGCTGGTGCGTGCCAATACCTACTTAAAACAAAAGAAAAACCTTACCTCAGGACTTCATGATGGTTTCGACATCCATCAATTACCCTAGATAAGGTGCTTTCGGTAACGTATTTAGGTGACTCAATCCAAAGTTCAATAAGAGATCAAACCAAATCTTACCCAGCCCATGCTTTACTGCCTTATATAATTTCAATGTCGTGAATGTCACCTGTAACAGCCATAATTGAACTCTGCCTCCATGAGACGTCTGTACAAAGCAGATCTCACCCCGAGAATATCAGCCTCACCGTCGTTCCTTTTCCCTGCTCGGATTCCAGCTCGATTTGGTGGTTCATTTTATGGACCACTTCTTTGACGAGATACAAGCCCATGCCGGTGGATTCCTTCAGCTTGCGGCCGTTTTCCCCGGTATAGAACGGGTCGAACACCCGCTTCATATCGGATGGCGGTATGCCCATTCCCCGGTCCGTGATCTCCAGTACCACATGGCGGTGGTCCTCCGTCCGGCGGGCCTGCATCGTCACCTTAAGTCCAGTGCCGGCAGAATATTTAATGGCGTTGGACAGCAGCTGCAGCATGATGAACCGGAGCCATTTGGCATCCGTCTGAACGGTGAGATCCGAATCGATCCGGACCTCCGGATACACATGACTGTGAATAAAATAACGCTTGTTCTCGTGCACCGCCTCGACTGCCGCCTCATGAAGCTTTACGGGCTCCACGCTGAAATCCTGCTCGAAGGTTTCGAGCCTGGACATGTAGAGCACCATCTCCAGCCCGCGCCGAATCCGGTCGGATTCCTCGGATAAACTCTTGAAAGCGTCGTTGTCATCCTCCTGCGTGATCATCTCAATGACGGACAGCGGCGTTTTCATTTGGTGCACCCACTGATTCATGAAGATCATATGCTCTTTCCGACGGCGCTCCCACTCTTCCATGACCGTGCGGTATTGACGGTACTGCTCCTCCATAAGCTCGCTAAGGGCCGTAGGCAGCGGGGCGGACTCGTTATGCTTGATCGATTCCTCCAACGACCTGATGGGCTGCGACAGCCGCTCATAGAAATCCCGGTGCGTGAAATACCGGAATGCCAGGTACCCGCCAAGAATGGTCAGACCGAGGAAAACGGCATAAGCCGCTGTCACCGGATGATCATAGCCGTCATACCAGAATACGAGCAGCACCACGAACAAGGCCGCGCTTACAAACAGAATGAGGGGCAGATGCTCACGCCAAAACAGCTTTTTCATTGCCTACCTCTTCCATACGGTATGCAGCCTGTACCCCGAGCCGCGAATCGTCTCCAGCGCATTCTCAATCCCCAACTCCCCCAGCCGTTTCCGCACCCGGTTAATATTCACGCTGAGCGTATTATCGTCCACGAACGTATCGTCCCACAGCTTCTCCAGAATCGTCTCGCGCGTCACAAGCCGGGGGCTCCGGCTCAGCAGCGTTTCCAGAAGGATCGTTTCTTTTTTCGTGAGCACGGATGTCTGATCGTGAAGAGTCAGCTCCATCCGTTCGGGATAGAGGACTAGCCCGTCCTTCTCCACCGTACGCTCGGCGGATGCTGCCGCATAGTCGCCGTATACGCGGCGCAGCTGGCTGTGGATTTTGGCGATGACGATATCGTAAGCAAACGGCTTGGTGATATAGTCATCCGCGCCGTTCTCCAAGGCCCTGAGCTGATCCGGCGTCCCGTTACGGGCCGAGATGAAAATAATCGGGCAGGTCGATACCGACCGGATCTGGCGGCACCAATAATATCCGTCAAAGCTTGGCAGGTTCACGTCGAGCAAAACGAGATGCGGCTTCATCTCATGGAACTGCTCCAGCACATGATCGAAATCCTTGACGACGTTCCCTTCATTTCCGTACCGTTCGATATGCGATTGCAGCAGCCCCGCCAGCTTGGGGTCATCCTCAACGATCATGATTTTATACATCCGTTCACCCTCCATGAAGCGTCAGGCCGCTCTTCCCCCTCCGAAAGAACAACCTGATGGTTTATGATTCCCTAACGATAGCCGCTTCAAAAAAGTTGGTTCCGTCCGGCGATGTTCCCTGCACGTACACCCGATTGTTCTCCTGGGCCGAACGCTTGATCAGCATCGTATCCTTCAGTCTGGCCTCGTTATGGTATGTAATCTTGAAGCCGGTCACTTGCCCTTCCCGAAGTTCCTGCTCATCCAGCACGTCAAAGCACAAATCCGCATACCGGGCGTTATTCAGATGGCCGTTCGTATCGATTCCGCTGTACCGGACTGTATACGTATACGCATCATCAAGCTGTACCCCTTCTGGCAATACGGCTTTGCTTGGCAGCTCTCCAACCGTTTCCTGACCGATCGGCACCTCGTACGGAAACATGGACGGACGCAGAATTTTCCGTTTATGAATGTCCACCAGCGCCCACACCGAGCGGCCCTCGCCCAGCAGCTCCCCATCGCCGTTCTTGATCCGATAATCCCGATGCCACAGCGCCCCTTTGGACCCGCGGCTCCAGGTGTCCACATATACGGTTTCCATATCCCTTGGCATCCGCCGCATCTCAAGCTCTAGCGTAATCAGCATCCAGCCCATGCCCCGCTCGATCATCTCCTCGCGGCTGATCCCCAGCGCCTCAACATGCCGGTCAGCCGCTCTCTGCAAAATACTGAGCAGCGAAGACCATCGGCAGTCTCCCTTAAAGTCTGCGTCAACGGATTGAATCGTGTATTCTTCTGTCCATTTTTCTATCATGAGTCCCATGCCAGCTCCTTTATTTTCTCAACCTAACCTCTCTCTTCAAGCATAATCAAAAAAATCGCATTTATCAAAGAACGAAGCGGTATATCACTGCGTTGGAAAATAATGATTTTATCCAAGTTGCTGGTCAATCCGGTTTAAAAGTCACGTCTTTGGTTAATAGTAAGGCACAAACAACTATAACTTATACGAGGTGATAAACATGAGTTTTCTTTGGTCATTAATCGTTGGCGGCATCATTGGATGGATTGCTGGTTTGATTATGGGCAGAGACATTCCCGGCGGTATCATCGGTAACATCATTGCTGGTTTCGTCGGTGCTTGGCTGGGCGGACTTCTGCTCGGATCCTGGGGACCGGAAATGGGTGGATTCTACATCCTGCCTGCGTTGATCGGTGCCGTCATTCTGGTCTTTATCGTCAGCCTGATCATGGGTTCGATGAGACGCGGCCGCTCATAACCACTTGAAATTGAACGTTGATGCCTAATTTTTCGCGATGTTCCGCTAATGGCATGGTTTAGACGTACTTACAGCGGTATTCGCAAGTGCAACGGACAATTTCCGTAGCCAAACAGGGTGACCTATTCGCCATCATGGCATAGGTCACCCTGTTTTACATGTTCAAGTAACGGGAAGTCCCTGCTCCTTCGCGTAATTGCCCCAATGCGGCTTACGCCCATCGATATCGCTAAACCCGTATTCATCCGATAAATCCCAGCTGGTCAGCGCCTTGCCGCTCTTGTCGGCCACATTCGGGTCGGCTGCCAGCGCCGCAACGGCCTGCCCCAGAAAATATGGAGTCTCCGATTCGATGAAATGCGGTTCTTGTGCCGCAGCATCCTGCCAATTTTCTTCCGTAACGCCGAAGTGATCCAGCATCTGCTCGGAGCGCAGAAATCCCGGCGTCACGGACAGTGCGGTTACCTGATAGGGACGGAGCTCTTCCGCCATGGCTGCCGCCAGGTGAATCGTTGAGACTTTTGCCAGACTGTAATACAAATTCCCGCGATACCGGTACGTCGAGCCGTCCGTGACCTCAATGACCAATCCGCCGCCGTTCTCCACCATCAGCGGAACGCCGTAATAACTCGTGATCATATGCGTTGTTACTGCCCGCTCCTGCATCAGCAGTCCATCGGACAGAAATTGCTCCCAGAACGGAATATTCCAATGCGTCAGGTTCTCGCCGCCCCATATATCATTGACGAGGATGTCCAGCCGGCCTTGCTGCTCTTCACGAATGCGTTCAAACAACGCTTTTACTTGCTCTTCCACGGTATGGTCGCATTGCACGGCAATGCCGGTGCCGCCCCGCTCCGTCACCATCTCCGCCGTGTCGTCAATGGTCTCCGTCCGCTTGATATCCGACGCTTGGCCGCGTACGCTCCGTCCCGTGCAATACACCGTTGCCCCCGCGGCACCCAGCATCACCGCAATGGCGCGGCCTGCTCCCCGGGTCGCTCCGGCCACGACGGCGATTTTTCCTTGCAATGGCTTAGGAACATTGTTATTCATAGCGTTACCTCCAACTATATACTGAAGTATCTCAACGCCTTCATCGTATCAGACATATATGACATCCGTTGTCTTATATCCATGCTACAATACAATTAACTTCCATAGATATAGAGAGGTGACATGACTTGAGGGCGGATCGTCTATTATCCATTATGCTGATGCTTCAGAACGGGGGGAAGAAGAACACCCGTTATCTGGCGGAGCAGCTTGAGGTATCGGAGCGCACGATTATACGCGATATGGAAAGCTTGAGCTCCGCCGGCATCCCCGTGTATGCGGAAAGAGGATCCCAGGGCGGCTGGGTGCTGGAGGAGAGCTATCGAACGAACCTGACCGGCATGACGCCGGACGAGCTCATCTCCCTGCTGGTTTCCAGCCACAGCCCGCTGATCGGCGATTTGGGGATCCGTAAACAGTTTGATGCCGCCTATCAAAAATTATTGGCTTCTTCCCCACGCTCCATTCGGCAGGATGCCGAAATCATTCGGGAGAAGATCCATATCGATGGCGCAGGCTGGCACTCCTATCGCGAATCGCATCCGTATCTTACGGTTCTGCAGGAAGCCCTGTGGTTGGATCGGATCATGCAAATCCAATACATGAAGGGAGAGGAACGAGTTGAAAGAAGGATTCATCCACTCGGGCTGGTTGCCAAACGGAGCACCTGGTATGTGGTGGCCGAATCTCAAGGCGAGCTGAGAACCTACCGCGTATCGAGAATCGTGGATGCCGTCATGTCCGAGGATACGTTTGAGCGCCCGGCCGGTTTTAATCTAGCCGAGTATTGGGAGGAGTCGCTGGCACGGTTCATGCAAAATCTCCCGCAGTATCCCGCACAGGTTCGCATGACCGTCGATCTGATCAAACGCTTTGAGCGGGAGCGGTACGTGAAAATACTCCGGTGTGACATGGATAGCCAGCACGACGGATGGATAACGGCCGATTTGGAATTCAACACTTTGGAATCGGCTTCGGCATTTCTTCTAAGCTGCGGGGCGGAAATCGAGGTGACTGCCCCCCAAGAGCTTAGGGAGCATGTCAGCATGGCGGCAAATGCCATATCACGGCTATATGAATAGATCAAATTAAAACACCGGGCAATCTCGCCCCAAAAACAGAGGCTTACCCGGTGTCGTGTATATTGCGTGCGCTATGTGTGCGCCGTCTTCATTGAATGGTATGGAGGGGCTTCAGGTTGGCTTCGATCTGTTCCCGCTTCGGCTCCAGAAACGGCGGCAGCGCAAGGGACTCGCCGAGATGGTCGATATGCTCATCCGTATCAAAGCCCGGACCGTCGGTAGCTACCTCGAACAAAATACCGTTAGGCTCCCGGAAATACAAGGAACGGAAGTAGAAGCGATCGACAAATCCCGAATTCGAAAAGCCTACATCGCCGATCCGGTCAATCCAGGACCGAAGCTCTTCCTCGTCCTCGACGCGGAATGCTACGTGATGAACGCCGCCTCGGCCAAGCCGCTCCTGCGGAAGATCCGTTCGTTCCTCCACGTGCACTTCCGCTCCCGTACCGCCTTCTCCCGTCTCAAAGACCAGGATGTCCGGCTGCCCGTCTACTGGCGAAGCATAATGCCCTTTGTAGCGGAAGCCCATCAGCTCCGTCAATACCTTCACGGTCTGCACTGGGTTAGGCACGGTCAGCTGCACCGGGCCTAATCCGATGATGGCGTATTCCGCCGGAACCGGCCCCTTTTCCCATGGAACGCCGCCTGGAACTCCCTCGTTATGTTCATCCGAAACGAGAATGATGCGCTGGCCCTCGAAATCCCTGAAGAGAAGGGTTAATCGGCCCGCACGTTCCTTGATCTCCTCGCGTTCCACGCCGTGCTCGTCCAGCCGCCGGGTCCAGTATTCCAAGGCGCGGTCGTTCGGCACGCGCAGGGATGTTGCCGAAATGCTGTTGTTTCCCTCGCGGGTCCGGCCCGCCATCGGAATTTCGAAGAAGGTAAGCTCCGTGCCGGGGTTTCCTTTTTCATCGCCGTAAAACAGATGGTACACCGACACATCGTCCTGGTTCACCGTTTTCTTGACCAATCGCATGCCCAGGACCTTTGTATAAAATTCGAAGTTCCGCGAAGCCGCAGCCGTTAACGCGGATACGTGATGAATTCCTTTAAACTTCATGACTTCAACCTCCATTTATCGTTTTTTTCGTTATTAATAGCATGTTAAAACATCATAAATATTCATATTTGCTGTCTGATCCGGGAGCAGCTTCGTTCTTCGCTGCCTTCTTTACGTTTTGCTTAATCTCAGTTTAGTATCTAAACCTTAAATCGTCAAGTCTTAATATTAAGATATTTAAAATAAAAATAACAGAACTCCTTTTCCCCGATCAACCCCGGAAAAATGGATCTGTTATTCATTCCCTCCTATGTTGAACCCTATCCGCAAAATATCCGATTTCAATATCATGGGATACAGATTCATTCTATGTCTTGGACACCGCCTCTTCCCGATACTCGGATGGCGTTTTCCCCGTAATTTTCTTAAATACCTGGGTGAAATATCGCGGATCCTGATACCCTACCAGCGGCGCTACCTGGTACACCTTCACGTCCGTATTCAGCAGAATGCTCTTGGCCTTCTCGATCCGGCACTCCGTCAGGTACTCCAGAAACGTATAGCCCGTCGTTCCCTTAAACAGCGTGCAGAAATGGCTGATGCTCAGATCCGCCAGCTCCGAAACCTCTTCGATGGTCAGATCCTTCTGATAATTCTCCGCGATGTACTCCTTGGCTTTGCCCATCACGGCTTGAACATTGTCTTTGGCCTGCCCGGACCGGCTCTCGGCAATCCACTTGCTGAAGTGGCTCTTGATGACGTCCATCAGCTGCTGAAGCGTGCCGGATGCATGAAGCTCCTGCAGCAGTTCCTCCAGCGACCACTCAAACAGCACCTTCATATGCTCACACTGCCGATACAGCACGACGCTCATCTCCAGCAGCACCCGCTCGGTCATCTCCCTGCTGAACGCATGCTCCTCGATATAAGCCTTGGTTTCGTCAAAAAGCTCCAGGAGCCGCTCCTTATGAAGCGTACGGATGCTTTCCACCATGAGCGACTCGAGATGCTTCGGATACTTCGCTTCGCTGGCCGTTTCCAGCACCGAATCGGGCGTCCCGAGAAACACGCCCTCTTCCCCGGAATAAAACCGCTGGTACAATGCGCGCACGGCCGTCTCGTAAGCCGTTCCCAGACGGTCGATCCCGGCCATGCTGGGACTGAAGCCGACCGAGCAGGACAGCTTCGTGTTCCGCTTGATCAATTGCACCAGATCCCGGCCGATATCCTCCTGCCGCTCCTTCGTCAGGTTCGGAAACAGCAGCACCCATTCCCCGCTGCGAAAAGGAAATACCGTCAGCCCGCCATGCTGCAAGGACCACTCCTCAAGGACGTTCCGTACGGCAAACAGCCACAGGCGTTTCTCGTCCATGCTCCACAGCTCGTTAAGCCGCAAATATTGATCCAATTGAATGACGGCCATCGTGTATCCATGCTCCAGCTCGCTGTCCTCCAGCCACTGCATATGCTGCAGGGGACTACGGTTTCCTTCGATGAATTCGGTCAGCATCCGCTCCCGGGCCAGCAGCGACAGAACCTTGATCGAGTGGAGCATCTGGTCATCCGCAATCTGCTTCTCCAGGGTTCTGGCCGCCCTGGCAATCGTTTCGGTCAGTTCATCGTGGTCGATCGGCTTCAACAAATAATCGAAAGCCCCTTCGCGCAGCGCTTCCCTCGCATATTCGAATTCGCCGTACCCGCTGATGAAAATAATGATTCGTCTTGCCTGATCCGCCTTCAGCTCCTTCATGAGCGTAATGCCGTCCATCCCCGGCATCCGAATATCGCTGATAATGATATGCGGCGACACTTCGCGCGCCAGCTTCAATGCGCCGTCTCCGCTCTTGGCCTCCCCAACGACCTCCAGATCGAGCTCATCCCATGGAATAGCCGCCTTCAGGCTGCGCAGAATGATCGGCTCATCATCGACCAGCATGACTCTGAATTTGCCTTCCGATCCGCCCATGACGTTCCCCCCTGTCTCCTGTTTACTCTGCTGCCGTATTCCGCCTAAGCTTCCAATACCGCACCGAGGACTTCTGAATTTGCTCCAATGCGCCGGCAGCATCGATCCGTCCTCCAATCATATCCTCGATCACCTTAAGGAACGAACTGTTCACCTCGGGTGATAACGTGTTGTCGTAAGGCAGAAAGGTGCTCGTGGATTCCTCCATCAATTCCGTGACTTGGGCAAAAACCGGCCCGGTTTTCTTGGAATCATAGTCAATCTTCATCGAAGGGACGCGCAGCCCTTCATACACCAGCCGAGTCTGCACCTCCGGGGTATAGAACATGCCCAGCAGCTCCAGAGCCGATTGCTTTTTCGTTTCATCCAAGTCCGATGACAGCCCGATGCCGATCGTATATCCCCCTGCTAAGGAGCGTTCTTCGCCGGGAAAAAGCGACGGAAAGGGAATGACGCCGATCTCATTCTGAAAATCCGGGTAATCCTCATTCTGCAGCAGCGTAATATCCCAGCTGCCGTTCATATACATCGCCGCTTTTCCTTCCGTGAACTGGGCAATCGCTTCTTCCGTGGAAAGATCGTTCGCCTTCGGACTGAACGCCCCTTCGTTGATCCACAGCTCCAAGTGCTCAAACGCCTCCAAATACGACTCTTGCACAAAGCTGGCCTGATCATCGCCTTCAACCAGCCGGTCAATCAGTTCCGGCCCGGCGTAGCGATCCATGAAATAGTGGGCAAAAATTCCCGCCGGCCACCTGTCTTCGTTGCCGACCGCAAAGGGAATGATATCGTTCTCCCGAAGAACGCGAATAGCTTCGTCCATCTCCTCCAGCGTCTTCGGAGGCTCCAGCTTCAGCTGCCGGAATAAAGCCCGGTTATAATAGATCGGCTCTGCGTGTCCCTCAAAGGGCAGGCCATAGATCCGGTCCTCGAAGGTCCAATGGTGCAGATCCTTGAACTGCTCCTTCAATCCGGTATCCTGCAAAAAATCCGTTAAATCCATCAACCGGTTGGATCTGGCATAAGGCACGATCTCGGCGCCTCCGAACAAAACAAACATATCCGGCGGCGTGCCGGTCACCATCTCGCTCTTCAGCTTTTGTTCCCGGTGAATCGTCTGATCGATGCTCTCGAAATTCACCTTTACGTTTGGATGCGCTTTCTCGTAAGTGCGGACGATGCTCTCGAATACGGCCAGCACCGGCTTGTCATGCTCTTTGTTCCAGAAATGCCGGAACGTCAGCGTGATTTTCTCCGGCTGTTCCTCCTGGGCCGGTCCCTGATTCTGTACCGTCACCCACACGACAGACAGCGCCAACAGAGCGGCATATCCGACGATCCAGCCCCAATTCCAAAACCATCTCACCCTGCAGCCCCCCTGTCATGTCAGTATTTTCGGTATTCGAATTCGTATCAAGGAGCCGTAACCCGGGGAGGAACAGATCATCAGGCCGTAACGGCTGCCAAACCGGATCCGCAGCCTTTCATGGACATTCTTCAATCCGACCCCGTTCTCGCGATACTTTTTGAGCTGTCCCGGATCCGAATTCCACAGCTTCATCAGCGTTTCCGGATCGAAGCCCGGACCGTTGTCCTCCACGTCAATCACGATATCCTCGCCGTTCTCGGACACCCTGATGGAGATGAGTCCGCTCTCCTCCATCGGCTCGATCCCGTGATATAAAGCGTTCTCAACAATCGGCTGAACGATCAGCTTTTGCGTAACGTAGTGCCTCAGTTCATTCGGAAGCTCAATGCCGTAATCGAATTTTTCCTCGAACCTGAATTTCTGTATCCGCATGTAATGCTGGACATGCTCCAGCTCCATGCTGAGGGGGATAAGCTCATGATGCTCGCTGATGCTGATACGCAGCAGCTTTCCAAGCGAAACCACCATCTTGCTGATATCCTTATTGCCCTGAAGCACGGCCATCGAATTGATCGATTCCAGTGAATTATAGATAAAGTGCGGATTGATCTGAGCGACCAGCGCCTGCAGCTCCGCTTCCTTTTTTCGTGCTTGTTCCGTCTCGACCTGCCCAATCAGCTCCTGGATCTGGGTGCTCATCCGGTTAAAGCCGTCGATCAACAAATCCGTCTCGTCCTCCGCCACGTTATGCGACGGGATCGGAACGAAGATGCCCTGCTTGACGCGCTTCATCCCGTTCACCGCACTAATGATGCTGCGCACCATTCTGCGCACAAAAAAACGGTCGAACAGGAACGCCGACACGAGCGAGATCAATCCCAGGATCAAGGCCAGGTTGCGAATCGGGACCGATTCGGCCGAAATCAATTTGCTTGGCGTGATGGCGACCAGAAACCAATCTTTATTATGGGAAGGTGAATAGGTGATCAGCGATTTTTCGCCTGCATATTGATCGATATAGTAGCCTTTTCCATTCGTCTTATAACTATCCGAGAGAAACGGGAATTCCGTCCGCTCCCCGATATGCCCGCCTGACTTGCTGAACACGATATGCCCCTGCTGGTTGACCAGCAAAATATCTCCCTGCTTCAGCGTTGCCGCCTCCCAGAACACCTGATCCAGGAGATCCGGCTTCACGTAGATCACCACGGTTCCGATATCCTCCAGCGAGTAATAGTCCTTGATGACCCTGGATTGAATCAAAACGGGAGCGCCGTCAGCCGCGGAGCCGTTCTCGCCGGGTCCGACCCATACGGGACGCCCCTCCGCCTTCTCCACCGCTTCATACCATGCCTGCTGCCTCAGTTCCTGAAGCTCCATTCCGCCATTCGTGTTATACATCAACCGGTCATTCGAATAAAAAGCAAACGACGCAATCATCGGATGATTGATCAGATTGTTGATCTCCTGCCGCCGTTCATAGGTAACCGCGTATTCCGGCTGTTTCAGCATCTGCTGAACCGATTGCTGGGTAATCGCCGAGTTCGAAATCGTCGTGATTTCGTTCAAGGCGAACTTCAGTTTCCGATCCGTTTCCAGGAGCGAAATCCAGTAGAAATCATTCGACTTCTTCTCCATCGCTTCCGAAAAGCTGTAATAGGATACCCCGCCCAGCGCGATGACCGGAATGAAGACCAGAAGAATAATAGCCAGCAATATCTTTCGGCGGAGTTTCATGGATCCTTCCTCCCTCCACTCTACTATGTCTATTATTCTTCATGACAGGCCGCATTCCTTGTCGACTTCACCTTGCTTGTTAACTTTTTATGGCGCCTGATGTCAATCCGGCGATAACCCATCGGCTGAACAATAGAAACACGATGAGAAGCGGCAGCGTCGCCGTGAAGGTGGCCGACATGATCATGCCGAAATCAAGGCCGTCCTTATTGGTGAACAATTGCTGCAGCGCAATTTGAATGGTGTAATTCTCCCTGTTTTTCAATACGACGAGCGGCCAGAAGAAATCGTTCCACACATTCATGAAGTTCAGAATCCCAAGCGTGGCCATCGCCGGGGTAACAACGGGAATGGCAATGTTCCAGAAGATCCGGAAATGTCCGCCGCCGTCGATCCGCCCCGCTTCGATCAGCTCGGTATGAACGGCAGAGGCGATATACTGCCGCATCCAGAAAATGCCGAAGGCATTGACCATGGCCGGCACGATCAGCGCTTTGTAGCTGTCGATCCAGTGCAGCTTGGCCATGATGACGTATTGTGGAAGCACGCCTAACTGGGCGGGCACCAGCATCGTGGCAATGACAAAAACAAACAGCGTCTTTTTCAGAGGAAACTCATACTTGGCAAAAGCATAACCCGCCAGCGTGCAGAGGAACACAACGGACAAGGTCACGGCCGTAGACACCACCACCGAGTTCATCAAGGCCCTGAAAAAATCCGTCCGCTCCAGCACGCGCGCGAAGTTATCGAAAAACTGCGTGCCGGGCGTAAGCAGCGGCGGAATGTGAAATGCCGCATCCTTGTCATTGGTAGCCACGACAAACATCCAGTAGAACGGGAAGACCGAGACCAGCGCGCCAAGGACCATGAAAAGATAGAAAAAGAATTTCGCGACAACACCGGGTTCATCCGGCTTTTTTCGGCTTATGGCGACTGTGCTCATGCTTTTTTACCTCCCGAATCTTTGCCTTCGCGGCCCAATATCATATTTAATACCGAGAACAGAATGGTGGCGATGAACAAGAGAACCGCCGTTGCCGCAGCCGTACCGAAGAATCCGTTCTTAAATGCTTCGTTATACAAATAGGTGACCATCGTGACCCCTTCCTGACGCGTAGAGCCCGTGCCGGACTGACCGAGGAATACATAAGGCTCCGTAAACAATTGGAGCGCGCCGATCGTCGATACCAAAGTGACGAACAGAATGAATGGGCGAAGAAGCGGCAGCGTGATATAGAGCAGCTGCTGGCCTCGGGTGGCCCCGTCGATTTTGGCCGCTTCATAAATATCGGTCGGAATGCTCTGCAGCCCCGACAGAAAAATAATGGCGTTATAGCCCATCCACCGCCACATGACCATGGACGATATGGCGATTTTGACTCCCCACCAGCCGGAGTTGAACGGCACGCTTTCCGCACCGAAGGTGTTCAGCAGCCAGTTGACCATCCCGTTGTTTCCGAACATCGTACTGAATACCAGCGTCACCGCAACGATGGAGGTGATGTTCGGCATAAAATACAGGATGCGGAACGTGTTCTTGAATCTGTTCAAGGCCGAGTTGAGCATAACCGCAACAAATAATGCCACAATCAGCTGCGGCACGGTTCCCATCAGAGCCATTATGAGCGTGTTGCTAAATGCGATCCAGAAGGTCGGGTCGCTTGTAATAAGCTCGTAATTCTTGAAGCCGACGTATTTCATCGGTCCGAGCGCATCCCATTTGAAGAAGGACAAATAGATGGTAAACAGGATCGGATACAGACCGAAGATTGCGAACAATATAAAGAATGGCGATATAAACGTATAAGCCGTAAACCGGCTTCGCACGGTCTCCGTCAACAAGCGCCGCCTTTGCGGCACCGGTTGCGGCGATTCTGCCGTTGCTGTGTCTGCCATGATGCACCTCCAGGTAGGTAAGGATAAATCCGAACCCGAGCGAAGGGCGCTTTATCCCTTCTCGGGTTCGGACGGTTATTGGATATGAACGGGAGCTGGAATGATCCTTCTGTTTAACCTAGCTGCGATCGACCAGCGTCTTGATTTGCTTCATTGCGCTTTCCCATTCTTTTTGCGGGTCGGCCTTTTTCTCCAGGACGTTTTTGAGCGCGTTTTTGATGATCGTGTCGGTCTGGTCATGAAGCGGTCCGTAGTAAACCGGCTTGATGCGTTCCGCCGATTTGGCATACGCTTCGGAAATGACCTGACCGCCGAAGAATTCGTCCTTCTCTTCCGTGAACGAAGGCTCGCTGTACACCGCCGGGATGGACGGGAACAAACCGCTGTCCTTAAACGATTTCAGCTGATTCTCCTTGTTCAGCACCCACGAGATGAATTCGTAAGCTTCCTTCGAATGTTTGCCTTCCTTCGGCAGGGTCAGGAACGAACCGCCCCAGTTGCCTGCTCCTTCAGGAAGCTGGGCAATCTGCCATTTGCCTGCGGTGTCCTTCGCATTGCGGATGGTACCGGCAATCCAAGCCGGGCCGAGCATAACGCCGAAGTCGCCGTCATTGATCGCTTTTTGCCATTCAGGAGACCATAGAATCCAGTTGCCGATCCAGCCTTCCTGAATTCCTTTTACCGTAAAGTCGTAAGCTTTTCTCACTTGCGGGTTCGTATCTCCGATAAAAGAGCCGTCCTCTTTGTTGAAGTAGATTTGATCCGGGGATTGGTCGCGCACCCCGTTGTAGACCAGGTCCGTCAAATCGGCGAACGGCTTTCCTGTTTTGCTGGTGAAATCCTTGGCCACGCTGGCGAATTTGTCCCATGAATCGATCGCAGCGCTGAAGCCGTCCGGATCGGTTGGCAGTCCTGCTTGCTCAGCCAGATCCGTACGGTAATAGACGACCGTAGGGCCGATGTCTGTTGGCAGACCGAGTTGGAAGGTGCCGTCAACCGATGTGGCCTGCTTCCATTTCCACTCGAGGTAGTTGCCCTCTAAGTCTTTGGCGCCGAGGTCGTACAGGTTATAGAATTTATCCTGGTTATTGATGAAGCGCTCCATGAAGGCAATTTCCAGCTGGAAAATGTCGGGTGCGCCAGAGCCCGCGGACAACGCCGTCGTCAGGTTGTTGTGGTGCGCCGTTTGGTCCGACGTATTCTGGAACTTGAACGTGATGTTGGGATGCTCTTTCGTATATTCCTTCGCCAGATCTTCATAGTTGGTCGTTCCGAGCGACCAGAAGGAGAGCTCGATTTTCTCTGTGGACTCGGTTCCTTCTTTCGTATTGTCCGTCCCTTCATTGCTGCTGCCTCCCCCCGGAGATTCAGCCGTACTGCTTCCGTTTCCGCCACCGCCTCCACATGCGGCCAGCGTGAACACCATGATGACACTCAGGAGCAGCAAGCTCCATGATTTAAACCTTTTCATTCTTCTACCCCTCTTCCATGGAACGTATTTTTCTTCTTTAGTCTAATGAAAGCGGTGCCAAATTTTGAGGTGGTAAACTTTCGAATTTGAGTTGAATTTATTACGATTCAGGTTCGTTCATCCAAAAATCGCAGACAAAAAAACCGCATATCGTATGTCGATAGCGGTCTTATAGATATTAAGGAATCATATCGTCCATTTGACGATGGAACCCGCATAGGTCATGCCTCCGCCGAATCCGTAGAGCAGTGCGTGGTCTCCCGATTTCAGGCGCCCTTCGTCGACGGCCAGCTGAAGCGCAAGCGGAATGGAAGCTGCCGACGTATTCCCCCGGTACTCGACGCTGGTCAAGGTGCGGTCCATTGTAAACGGCCCCCGCTCGTTAATCGCCTCGATCATGCGGAGATTGGCGCTATGCGGAACAAACCAATCGACTTCGTCTGCCGTCATGCCCCCTTTGGACAAAAGGGCCCGGACGCCGTCCGGTATGTTCCGAATGGCCCACTTATAAATCTCGCGGCCATTTTGGACAAGGCATCCGCTCTTTAATTCCGTACCGTCCATTTGCTCGGAGAGCGCGGTTTTATACAGATGAATGCCGCCTTCGCCAAAAGTGCCCGAGACGGAAGCGATGATCCCAGCCGAAGACTCGTCTCTCTCCAACAATACGGCACCTGCGCCATCCCCAAACAATACGCATGTCGTTCGGTCGGTGTAATCCGTAATCTTCGATAACGTTTCCGCGCCGATAACCAGAATTTTACGGTAGGCCCCCCCGGATATCAATCCGTCAGCCATCTGCAGCGCATATACGAATCCCGCACAGGCGGCATTCAGATCCAGCGCACCCGTGCTTGCGATGCCCAGCTTCGATTGGACCCGTGAAGCTGTACTGGGAAAAGAATATTCCGGCGTGCTTGTGGCCACAAGAATCATATCCGCATCCCGCACGGTAACGCCGTATCGATCAACCATATCCTCTACAGCCTTGATGGCGAGATCGGACACGTACTGATCGGGAGCCGCAATCCGGCGTTCCCGCATGCCTGTTCGCTGGACGATCCACTCATCGCTCGTTTCCACCATCTTCTCTAAATCCGCATTCGTTAAGATCCGTTCAGGAACGTACGTCCCGATTGCCGTTATTCTCGACTTCGATTGGCTCATCATTCACACCTCCAAGTTTATAACTATTATATCACCAAGTACTAGTACTTGGTACTAATTTATTTTTATATATGTTCATTACAGCCTTCACCAACTTCACCTACATCTAAACACACAACAGCCATTCCACACAAAAAACCTTTATCGCGAAAGCGATAAAGGTTCTCTAAGCACGACTAGAAGTATACTTCCTCACCAACCGACATGGAATAAATGTGAAGGTTTGAGTTCGGTGCTTCCTCTGTCAGACAGGCTCGTAACCGGTCCGTTTCTCCTTTGTCTGCATGGACGAGTACGGTATGTAGTGCCGGAACGCCGGTTATCATCTGGCGCACATCCGCCAAGCCTTGGTGTACCTTGTACCTGATTTTCGTGACAGAGCAGGCACCGTACGATGCCGGATGTTGAAGGAGACGATGTCCAAAGGTCCCCTTGGAAACATGACCTGTGAGCAGAACCAGATTCCGGCTATCGCCGGACATCTGGCGATAGTACCACTGCGCAAGACTCGACTGCATCATCCCATCCGTTACGAACCATAGCGATGCCCCGTGCTTATGGAGCAAGGACTCACGTTCCGCTTCGCTAGCGGGCACGATCCAATCGTTTCGGTTCAGTAATAACTCCAGTTGATCCCTCATTCCCTGATCGGATTCCTGGCTGCGAAGCCACTCCGAACGTCCAAGCAGTCGCTTCATTCCTTCGATCAACGGCGCTTCGATCATGATTGGCACATTCCCCCAATTCCTGTATGCCCATAGGATCATTTCCTGCCCTCGGCCGGCGGCCGGCACCGGTATCAACACCTTCCCGCCGGTTTGCAGCGTGCCCTCAATCTTTTGTTCCAATTGCTTTAGCTTATCGGCCTGTGAAGTAGCGTCGGTCCCGTAAGCCGCATCCACAATAGCCAGATCCAGCAGCATGGAAGAGGGTTTGTCTACCAGCGCTGGGCTGTCATCCTCAAGCAGCAGCGATTCCGATGTGTAGTCGCCAGAATAGAAGATCCGTTTTCCTTCAGCCTGTACCAAAAACCAAACAGCCCCCACCATATGGCCGCTTCGTCCCCACATGATCTCTACGCCCGGAAGCGCCTCAAACCACGTCAACTTCTCCGTCTCTTCCTCCAGATACCGGTAACGGATCGCCAGCTGATCCTCCTCCATATAAGGAAGCTCTACACCTGCCCTCGCCGTGTACTCTTTCCAGGAGGCAAAGTAGGCCGTTAACTGCGCTGCCGTCTCCCGGGTGGTCCATACCTCCCCTTGATAGCCAAGTCGGTACAGGAGCGGAATCGCCACCGAGTGGTCCTCGTGGGCATGCGACAGAAACACGGCATCCAGCTTCGGCACCTGTTCTTGCTGGATCATGGGATAGTCCCCCGATCCTTCCTTCTTGACGCCGCAATCCAGGAGTAAATGAACCTGGTTGCCGCTTAGTAAATAGGCGGAGCGGCCATGCTCACCCGCACCGCCCCACACCGTCAGTTTCATCATGATGCATTCCACTTTCTTTTAGAATTCAATGCTTCGACCAGCAGCAACAGCAGCACCGTCATGCCGACGGAGACAACGGCCATGGCCATCCCGAGCGATACCTGCCCCTGCTCGAACTGGGCAAAAATATACGTAGCCGATGTCTGCATCGACGGCGGCAGAATGAGCAGTGACCCGACCAGCTCCCGTGATGCTATGGTGAAGGTCATGATCCATCCCGCCAGCATGCCGGGCATAATCAGCGGCAGCAGAATGCGCCGCAATATAAGCAGAGGACCTCCTCCAAATACCTGCCCCGCCTGAAACAAAGTACCGTCAATCTGCGTAAAGCTGGCCTTTACATATTGCACTGTATAGGGGAGGAACAGCACGACGTACGTCAGTACCACCATCCCATAAGTATTGTAGAGCGTAACCGGCGTCCATGGCGCATTCCAGAGCAGGATCAAACCGACCACCATCACAATGCCGGGAACCGTATTCGGCAAAAGACTTAACAGATCGATGACCCGCTGCATCCGTGCCTGGGACTTGCCGATCGTCAGGGCAAAACCGGTACCGAGCAGAACGGCAACGGTAGATGCGGCAAGCGACAGGCCCAGACTGTTACCGAGCGCTTTTTGGCTGACCGATCCCCAGGACAACAGTTCCTTGTAATGAGCAAGCGTCAGATTATCTAAGGTCAATCCGGCTCCCCGGAGTTTCATCAGAGATGCCGCAATGACGGAAAAATAAGGAATGCCGACAGACAATATGAGCATCAAACCGATGTAAAGAGCGCAGACGGCGCCTTTGCTTCCGCGCAGCGAATATCTCTTGGAGCGCTGACCTCTGCCGCCGACTAGACGGTAGGTAAATCTCCGGCTGATCGTAGACTGCATGTACCACATCACCAGACAAACCGACAGCAGGACCGATGCCAACGAGGTCGCTTTACCAAAATCGATAGGCCAGCTTGAAATATATTTGTGGATTTCCGAGGTCATTACATAATAGCCGATGCGGCGACCGAACGTTGCAGGGGTGCCGAATTCCGCAATGGTTTTGACGAACACCAGCATCGCGCCCATGCCGTAAGAGGATAACAACAGCGGCAGTATGATTCTTCTAAACCGGTATCCAGCGCTTGCGCCGTGAACCGCACCGGCCTCCTCCAGATTACCGCCGATCCGAATCAGAGCGTCCCGCAGCAGCAGGTAGAGAAACGGGAACAAATGCAGACTCATGATCAGCACCATACCTCCGAAGCTGAAGAAGGAATCGCTCCATCTCGCTGCTCCCGGCAGCCACTGCTGCAAATATCCGCCCTTTTGCATAAACAGAATCCAGCCCATCGAACCGATATACGGCGGGGTCATGAACGGAATCATCAAAATTACGTCCACCCACCGATGCTGTCCCAACCGGGTTTTGGCCATCATCCAGGCGATCGGCAGCGCGAGCAGTGTCGATCCTGCCACCACGCATACCCCCAGCCAGATGGATTGCAGCAAAATACCCGACAGCTCATGACCGGCTATCGTTCGTATCGGCGCCAGCCAATCGAAGTGCTGTTTTGGGTATACACTTTGCCAGAAAATAAGCAGCAATGGCACACCGATACCTATAATAAGAAGAAAAAGGGCGAGAATAACGCCCATTTTCCGTAAAAATCGCTGACTGTCCATGATGACAGGTCTCACTTTTCGGTTCACCTCACATTGCCTTCCTGTGGTTCGCTCCTAGAGGTTGTTCAAAAAGTCCGATTTTGATCACGAAGTGAATCAAGAAGCAACTCGGCATCGAATCTTGAATTCATCCGGGCCTAAGCGGTTGCTTCCGAAGCATGCTTCCTAATGAAACATTTCAGGTGCTCACGTACAAACTACGTACGCTCCGCTCCTCACTCCCTAGCTTCATCTAACCTAAAGCGTTTTGAAAAAAACGCACTTCGGAAGCATAAGCTGGTGCTGAAAACCGACCTTTTTGAACACGCACTCTTATGCACTTACTTGAATACATCGGAAAAACGTGCCGCTGTCTCATCCCCATGGTCATTCATCCAAGCCCAATCCACTTTAAACACTGGAATATCCTTCAGATTGGTCCGGCCTTCAGCCTCCACATCGACACGGCCCGGAATCAGATAGGCGTCCGCCACCAGTTTCTGTGCTTCGTCCGACAGCAAGTAGTCGATGAAAGCCTTGGCATTATCCACGTTCGGACTGGATTTCAAAATCGCAGCCGGTCTCGGGCTCACGACGGTTCCTTCTTCCGGGTATACAATGTCAAGCGGCTCGCCTTTGGCTTTGGCCGAATACGCCATGTAATCCACGCCTGCAGCAACCAAACTCTTGGCACCGGTGATCACAGGATCCAGCGCTTCCTGATTCGCTCCTGCCATAGCCGTGCCATTGGCTTTATAATCCTCGAACAGTTTCCAGCCTGCGTCGCCCTTCACACTCAAATAACCCGTAATAAAATCCAGCGCCGATCCCGACAGCGTCGGATCCGGAATATTGACCGCATCCTTCCACTCCGGCAAGCCCAAGTCAGCCCAGCTTTGGGGCGGCGCAGAGACCAGATTGGTGTTGTATACAATCCCCAGCGCCGATGCGCTAGTGCTGAAATAGTTACCTTCCGCGTCGGACCAATCCTTATTCAGCTTGTCCGCATTCGCAGCTTCAGGATAAGGCAATGTCAGACCATCCGCCTTCAGTGCCTGTGCGGAGGGGAGTGATGCAAGAATGACAACATCCGCAACCGGATTTGATTTTTCCGCTTCCATCCTTGCCAAAATTTTGCCCGTTGTGCCTTGGAACATCTCTACCTTCACTCCGGTCTTGGCTTCAAAACCGCTCACGATATTGTCGGCAAGCTTTTGAGGACCTGCGCTGTAGAGAACGAGCTTGCCTCCGACTTGCGTACTCCCCGATGCAGATGATTTGCCTGTATCCTGTGCCGGCATCGTAACGGAATCCCCATTTGGGGTACTGCCGCATCCAAACAGACTTAGACTCATGACAGATGCCAGCAACAGCATCGTGCTTTTTTTTCGTAATTTCCATTGACTCATTTCTCCCCAACTCCCCTTCATCTTAGCCTGCAGCAGCAGGCGTGCGTTTTGCTGTATTTTGATGTATGTCTGTATTCTTATCAGGACTTGTTCCTTCACCCATCCGACAGACCTTATGTGGAGACACGTACAGATTTACGCGTTCTCCGACAGGCACCCTCTTGTCCAGGTAAGCGGTCCACTTGTCCAAGCCCTCCCCCTGCAAGCGAATTTCGTATCGCTCGCCTACATAGCTCACGCTTAGCACGGTTGCCTGATAGCATACATCCTCCGTGCTTGTCCTGCTCCAGGTCACATGCTCCGGTCTCACCATGGAATGATCCACCGTCAGCCAATTGGACTTGCCGATAAACGAAGCCACAAAGGGATGGCTAGGTGTTTCATATATCATCTCCGGGGTTCCACGCTGTAGGATTTCTCCCTTCCGCATGACCACAATTTCATCCGACATCGACATGGCTTCCACCTGATCGTGTGTGACATAAAGGGCAGTCAGCCCCATATCCTTCACAAGCGACATCATTTCGATCCGCATTTCCTCCCTAAGCACGGCATCCAGCGCACTGAGAGGTTCATCGAACAGTACCAGTGCCGGACGAATGGCTACTGCTCTGGCAAATGCAACCCGCTGCTGTTGTCCACCGGACAGCTGATGCGGATAACGGTCCTCCATCCCCTCCAAACGGACCATGGCCAGCGCTTCGGTTACTTTTTGTCTGAGATCCGCCTTAAGCTTGGCCGCTTTTAATCCGAAGGCAACATTCTCGTATACCGTCATATGAGGCCAGAGGGCAAAATCCTGAAATACCATCCCGAAGCTGCGTTTGTGTGCCGGCACGTCAATCTTTTTGTGTACGGAGTAGATACACCGGTCTTCCGCATAGATTTCTCCTCCGTCCGGCTGTTCCAGCCCGGCAATCATCCTGAGCAGAGTCGTTTTGCCGCAGCCTGACGGCCCGAGCAATGTGGTGAATTGACCGTGACGCAGTTTTAAATCGGTAGGAAGTAACGCAGGTGTGCCCTGAAATGATTTTTTAATGCCCCTGATTTCAATATCCACTTTCGATCCCAACCTGTCTTCTTAAGCTATTTCCAGTGTAAGGGTTACGTTTAAGCGTTGTATTAGACTAATGTAAACTTGGAATTAACTTTTTGTTTGAATTCTGTTGATACTCATAGATTAAATCTATAAGAGAGCATAAATAAGGAATAATCAAGGGAGAGATACGAATGAATCTAATGAAGCTGCAAATTGTGGAGCTGATCGACCGCCATCATCATATGACCAGCGTGGCAGAAATACTCGGCATTAAGCAGCCCACGGTTACTTTTCATATGAAGTCATTGGAGGAGGAATTGCAAGTAAGACTGTTCGAGTCCCGAAGCGGAAAAACATTTCTCACCGAGGCCGGACAAGCCCTGCTGCATTATGCGATAAAAATAAACGCGCTGGCCAAAGAATCTGAGCGGGTCGTCCGTGAATACGACAGCTTATATCGGGGAACGCTGCACATTGGAGCCAGTTATGTCCCTGCCACCTATCTGCTGCCAGGGATCTTGAATGCCTTTTCGCATGAGTTTCCCGGCATACGGATTTCCTTGTCTGTCAAACCTTCGCCGGTCATTCGCGACATGTTGGGTAAGCACCAAATTGACCTGGGCATTATATCATCGGAGCCCTTCACGGGTCCGAGCCTGCAGGCGGAGCCCTTGTGCAAGGATGACCTGACTCTGATATGTTCACCAGGCCACCCGCTGGCTGCATCGGATAATCCGCAGCCCGAGCAGATCATTCGCAGCCCCTTTGTCCTTCACGGAACCGAGTCCAGCACAAGGCAGCTGACCGATCTGTGGCTGCAGCAGCATGGTCTGCATATGCGGAGCCCGGTGGAGCTGGACTCGCTGGAAGCGATAAAACAACTTGTGTTATTGGGGAATCATGTTTCCTTTATGTCGCGCATGGCAGTACAGCGGGAGTTGCAAGAAGGCTTACTGCACGTTCTGCCGATTCCCGGCCATCAGGCATCTCGGCATATTTACAGCGTCCATAATCGAGACCGTCTTCCTTCCGTACAAATTCAGCGTTTTCAAGAGGTCTTGTGCGAAGTGGGCAAACAATTGGAGCAAGTCCTGTAATTGAACGGCTCTGTAAGCCATGTGGATGGATTAACAAAAAATGTATGCCGCTATTCAATAATTCTATATATATTTGATACAGTCGCCCTTCCCCGTTAACAGCTCACAATTATTCAGCGTTTAAAGTAAGCTGTGTACCTAAATCCAGCTTATGGGAGTGATTGTATTGAGAAAGTGGAAACAGCTGACGTTGTCTTTCATGGTAGGTTTCGCGGCTCTAGGAAGTGGATTAACCGGACTGCAGACAGCGGAGGTTTCGGCCGCCGCTAATGCCGTTCCTACGTATGAAGTGAAACTCCTCGCCAAACCCGAAACCGTGCTGGAATCCGGTGGAAACCTGCGGAGCGAAGTCATTCAAGCATTCGGAATAGCTTCTGCACCCCAGGCAATCGGTGTAGCTTACTATGACACGAACAATTTGGGGCTGAATGCCGAAGGCTGGGACGTCCGTTTTCGCAAAAAAGAGGATAAAGATAACTACGAGCTTACCTATAAGAAACGGTATCCCATCGTGAATGGAGATATTAACGCCGCACTTAGCTTGGCAAACCAGGAAGGATTTGATGCTTCGGATGACAATTACGAGGCCGAGATTGATTGGGGCTACGGCAAACAAACGCTTAGCTTCTCCAACACCAAGAAAATAAGCACGAATACAACCGGCACAACGCTCCCGTCCGAACAAGGCGCCTTGGCTTTACTGCTGGACAAACTGCCAGGAAAGCTCAAAAAATGGTCCTCCCCGAATTGGGGTGAACAAAAGCTCTCACAGTCCCGAATTCATGGACCGCTGACGTTCTACCGCTATGAAGGATCTTGGAATGGCCAGAAAATGAGCCTTGAAATTTGGCCGATTCGTAATGCAGACGGCACAGGAACCGAGAATCTGATCGAAATCTCTTTTAAAACATCCGATGTCTCGGTGGCTTCCCAGCTCCGATCAGAGCTTATGGACACCCTCGAGTCTAACGGCTGGCTGCTTCCTATGGACGGCTTGAAGACACAGCTGATCTTGGAAAGATATTAAGCTATGAAAACATGTTAGATAAAAGAAGCTATTAAGGAAAAGAAGAGAAGGGCGCCCTTCTTGCTGATGTTACATGATTCCGTTCAAATATTCGTAAGGGTGTAACAAAAAAGACCGTTATCGATGACTCGATAACGGTCTTTATGGTTGTTCGCTTGGCGACGTCCTACTCTCCCGGGACCCTTCGGTCCAAGTACCATCGGCGCTGGAAGGCTTAACGGTCGTGTTCGGTATGGGAACGCGTGGAACCCTTCCGCCATCGCCACCAAACGGTTCAGATGCTTGATCACCTGAAAACTAGATACGAAACGATCTTTGCAGCACATTAGAATTCGTAGCATTCACCCGATGTGGTATCGGGGTCCCCGGAAAGTATTCGGCGTTGCTTCAAAGCTTCGCTTTACTTTTTGGGGTGATTTTGGATAAGCCCTCGACCGATTAGTATTGGTCAGCTCCATGCATTGCTGCACTTCCACCTCCAACCTATCTACCTCGTCGTCTTCAAGGGGTCTTACTAGTTGGGAAATCTCATCTTGAGGGGGGCTTCACGCTTAGATGCTTTCAGCGCTTATCCCGTCCGTACGTAGCTACCCAGCCATGCTCCTGGCGGAACAACTGGTGCACCAGCGGTACGTCCATCCCGGTCCTCTCGTACTAAGGACAGCTCCTCTCAAATTTCCTACGCCCACGACAGATAGGGACCGAACTGTCTCACGACGTTCTGAACCCAGCTCGCGTACCGCTTTAATGGGCGAACAGCCCAACCCTTGGGACCTACTTCAGCCCCAGGATGCGATGAGCCGACATCGAGGTGCCAAACCTCCCCGTCGATGTGGACTCTTGGGGGAGATAAGCCTGTTATCCCCAGGGTAGCTTTTATCCGTTGAGCGATGGCCCTTCCATGCGGTACCACCGGATCACTAAGCCCGACTTTCGTCCCTGCTCGACTTGTAGGTCTCGCAGTCAAGCTCCCTTATGCCTTTGCACTCTTCGAATGATTTCCAACCATTCTGAGGGAACCTTGGGGCGCCTCCGTTACTCTTTAGGAGGCGACCGCCCCAGTCAAACTGCCCGCCTGACACTGTCCCCGTACCGGATTACGGTACCAGGTTAGAACCTAGATACGATCAGGGTGGTATCCCAACGTCGCCTCCACACAAGCTGGCGCTCATGCTTCAAAGGCTCCCACCTATCCTGTACAGATCGTACCCAAATCCAATATCAAGCTGCAGTAAAGCTCCATGGGGTCTTTCCGTCTTGTCGCGGGTAACCTGCATCTTCACAGGTATTAAAATTTCACCGGATCTCTCGTTGAGACAGCGCCCAAGTCGTTACGCCATTCGTGCGGGTCAGAATTTACCTGACAAGGAATTTCGCTACCTTAGGACCGTTATAGTTACGGCCGCCGTTTACTGGGGCTTCGGTTCACAGCTTCGGGTTTAACCCCTAACCGCTCCCCTTAACCTTCCAGCACCGGGCAGGCGTCAGCCCGTATACTTCGCCTTACGGCTTCGCACAGACCTGTGTTTTTGCTAAACAGTCGCTTGGGCCTTTTCACTGCGGCCCCCTCGGGCTATTCACCCTACCGAGGCACCCCTTCTCCCGAAGTTACGGGGTCATTTTGCCGAGTTCCTTAACGAGAGTTCTTCCGCGCGCCTTAGAATTCTCTTCTCGCCTACCTGTGTCGGTTTGCGGTACGGGCACCTTCACCTGACTAGAGGCTTTTCTTGGCAGTGTGAGATCATGACCTTCGCTACTATAATTTTCACTCCCCATCACAGCCCAGCCTTATCGATGTGCGGATTTGCCTACACATCAGCCTCACTGCTTGGACGGACATCCATCAGTCCGCGTCACTACCCTCCTGCGTCACCCCATCGTTCATAACGGTTTACGGTGGTACAGGAATTTCAACCTGTTGTCCTTCGATTACGCCTTTCGGCCTCACCTTAGGTCCCGACTTACCCTGAGCGGACGAGCCTTCCTCAGGAAACCTTGGGCTTTCGGCGGATCAGATTCTCACTGATCTTTTCGTTACTCATACCGGCATTCTCACTTGTATGCTGTCCAGCGCTCCTTACGGTACACCTTCAACCTGCATACAACGCTCCCCTACCCCTGATGCATACGCATCAAGCCATAGCTTCGGTGGTGTGTTTAGCCCCGTTACATTTTCGGCGCAGAGTCACTCGACCAGTGAGCTATTACGCACTCTTTAAATGGTGGCTGCTTCTAAGCCAACATCCTGGTTGTCTGTGCAACTCCACATCCTTTCCCACTTAACACACACTTGGGGACCTTAGCTGATGGTCTGGGCTGTTTCCCTTTTGACAATGGATCTTAGCACTCACTGTCTGACTCCCGGATATAAGTCTATGGCATTCGGAGTTTGACTGAGCTTGGTAACCCTTGCGGGCCCCGCACCCAATCAGTGCTCTACCTCCACGACTCTTCATTCCGAGGCTAGCCCTAAAGCTATTTCGGGGAGAACCAGCTATCTCCGAGTTCGATTGGAATTTCTCCGCTACCCCCACCTCATCCCCGCATTTTTCAACATACGTGGGTTCGGGCCTCCAGTGCGTGTTACCGCACCTTCACCCTGGACAGGGGTAGATCACACGGTTTCGGGTCTACGTCCACATACTCAGTCGCCCTATTCAGACTCGCTTTCGCTGCGGCTACGGCTTCTCGCCTTAACCTTGCATGGGAACGTAACTCGCCGGTTCATTCTACAAAAGGCACGCCATC
>NZ_CM149665.1:160000-1040000 GCF_056173265.1 Paenibacillus sp. QJM3NY_38 | reverse complement strand
CATCAGGTCCGCTCGACTTGCATGTATTAGGCACGCCGCCAGCGTTCGTCCTGAGCCAGGATCAAACTCTCCAATAAAGTGTTTGACTTGCTCATTTCTTAACTGACGAGAATTTGTTCAATTCTCTATTTCAACTCCCCACCAAAGTGGTTCGTTTTACTCACTCGTTGTTCAGTTTTCAAAGATCAACTTCTTCGTTTGTCGCCAACAGTTTATCTCGTTAGCAACTCTTATATCTTATCACATCCGCTCGATCATTGCAAGCTTTTTTTGAATTTAATTTTTCAAATTCATTTTGGCTTGTTGTCCCAAGCGTTTGTTTCGACCGTATTTCTTGGCCGGAAATATAATATACCATGTGCAGATCCTGAATGCAAGTCTTTTTTAAAAGTTTTTTCATAGAATGCTCTCTATCTAATAGAATGCTCTTGATGACACGTCTACTCGGTGACAGAACCTTTCTATAATAATATGACTAACTTAACCCTAGCTTCCCCAACATCCTGTTATTTTAGCAATTACCCATACCTGCATTGGCAGACATAAAAAGTGAAGGCTCCGGATAGAACCCGAAGCCTTCACTTATTTATTCATTTATATAGTAGTATTCCGAAACTACTCGGCACCGAGGAAAGCGTATCGGATCAGGATGATCACAAACAAGATCCACATCAGCCAATGCACCTTAGTATCTGTGCGTCCGATCAACTTGCCGAATACTGCAAGGATGACATAAGCAATGATACCAGCAGAGATGCCGTTAGCGATACCGCCAGTGAATGGCATCAGGATGATGGTCAAGAATGCCGGGAATGCCTGCATGAAATCATCCCACTCGATATCCCGAACCTGACTCATCATCAGCACACCGACAATTACGAGTGCCGGCGCGGTAGCAGCCGAAGGAACAACCAGAGCAATCGGAGCCAAGAACAATGCCAGTATAAAGAGTACGCCAGTAGTAACAGCGGTCAAGCCTGTACGTCCACCCTCGGCGACACCCGAAGTACTTTCTACGAAAGCTGTGATCGTACTTGTTCCAAGGAATGCGCCTGCGCTTACGCCGCCGGCATCCACGAGCATCGCTTTACCAAGCTTCTTCTCGCCTTCCTCTTTGTTCTTGAGGAGTCCCGCACGACCTGCGGTACCAACCAATGTACCGAACGTATCGAATAGTTCAACGAATGTAAAGATGAAAATAACTTCGATAAGACCAATGCCAAGCGCGCCCTTCAAGTCCATCTGTCCGACAGCCAGATTATCAAATGAAGGAATCCAGCTTGCAGTGCTTAGACCTGACAGATCGGTTACTCCCATCGGAATACCAATCAGCGTCGTGAGCACGATACCAATAAGCAGAGCGCCTTTCAGTTTCAGGACCATCAGGATGGCGATCAGGAACAGCCCGATGATCGCAAGCAGCGTATCCTTGTTCTCAACGAAATTCCCAAGGCCAAGATTGAAGGCACCGCCTGGTACCGGATGAGTAATATCCGTTCCCGGGTTAATGGAAGCCGTCACAATGTTGCCCAGCTTAAGACCTACGATGGTAATGAACAAACCGATACCGACGGTAATAGCAATCTTTAAGTTGTTCGGAACTGCAGTCAGCAGCATTTGGCGGACTTTGGTTACCGTGAGAATGATGAAGACAATACCCGAGATGAATACTGCACCGAGTGCGGCCTGCCAAGTAATCGCACCGTTCGAGCTTAATACAACCGTCATGAAATACGCGTTCAAACCCATACCTGGTGCCAACGCAACCGGAATGTTAACGAAGAAGCCCATGGCCATCGTCACGAGACCGGCACCTACTGCAGTAGCGAAAAATACGCCTTCCTGCGGAATACCTGCGCCATCAGGTCCCAGGAACAGATTGTTGACCAGCAGGATGTAAGCCATGGTCATAAAGGTCGTCAAGCCTGCGATAATCTCGGTTCTTACATTTGTTCCGTGTTCCTTTAGTTTAAAGAAACGCTCCATTGTAGAGATATCCCCCTTAAAATTAATGACCGGCAACATACAAAAAAGACCCTAAGGATAAATCCCCAGGGCCGTCGCTTGAAAAAAGAGCCGCAAAACAATCATTCGCATGCTGCAGGGCAGCATCCTTATCGAATAACCGGCTGCTGCTTAATGGAACGCTGCTCCATCTTGCTGGCCGATATCTCGAATGCTGGACGAGTCCGCATCATTATATTGCCGCTCTTCTTTTCGTAGCGAGATCATTACGGTGACCTGTAGAGACTCCCGGGCCCATTCCCGGGATTATACGAAAAAGCTCGTTATTTGTAGTTGTCATGTCAGTTTCTACACATATTCTAGGACGAGAAGCCCAACCTTGTCAATAACAAAAACGAATATTGCACCTGTCAATTTAAAGAAACGTTCGGGATTTGATATTCCACAACCTATTCATTCTAGGACAACCGAACTACATACGACAAAATACACCCCCGGAACAGGGGACAATGTGCACATAACCACTCAAATCCGCTCGCGAGGTACATTCGATTTCAATTTTCAAATCTTAGCTGTCCTTACGATCCCCACCTAGCCCTCTCATTTCACTCGATGACAGCAGACGCGATTGAAACCGGATGGTTTCCACACGCAGGATGAAACAGGGGTCACTGTGCTCCTTAGGAGAAACTTATAGCTATTTTACCGACAGCATGGTGGGTCTCACTTAATGCGTGGGCATCGGAGAGCCCTTTTTGCGAAAAAGGAAACGTAGCTCCAACTATGGATCTTACTTTTTTTTGCTCCAACAGGGCGGCTATTTCCTGAAGCTGCTGACCATTGGGATCCAGCCATATATTTTTGGCGGTTACGTCGTATTGTCTTACCAACTCTTCATCAAAATCGCTGACAATGGATATGATTCGCCCGGTATGTTTCTTCAGCACTTTAAAGCTGTTCTTCTGAACGTCACCGCCCATCGTATCGAACACGACATCCACATCCGATAAAACATCTTCAAAAGGGGTCGTCCGATAATCAATAATCTGGTCAGCTCCGAGTGAAGCCAGCAGCTCATGATTACGCTCACTGGCTGTCGTAATCACATAGGCGCCCGCTTGTTTGGCAAACTGGATTGCGAACATGCCAACGCCACCTGCGCCTGCGTGAATCAATACCTTCTCTCCATGGGTCAGTTCACCATGTGTAAACAGCGCCTGCCAAGCCGTCAGTCCTGCGAGCGGAACGGATGCGGCTTCCTCCCATGAGATAGCAGCAGGCTTACGCGCCAGCAGGTGATCATCCACCAAAGTATATTCGGCATATGTGCCAAAACGGGTCGTTTCCGGACGGGCAAACACTTCGTCTCCCACCTTCCAATCCGTTACCTCGTCCCCAATTTCCGAAATCGTCCCGGCAACATCCCAGCCCAAAATAATCGGAAACTCCCAATCCATCATTTGTTTTAAATAGCCTTCACGGAGCTTCCAGTCTATTGGATTTATCGAGGTGGCGGCCACCTTAACTAAGACCTGATGCGCTTCCGGTGAAGGGGTAGGTACTTCTCTTTCCTGTAGTTCTTCCTTGCCCCCATAACGATCAATGACGATAGCTTTCATTCTTTTTCCTCCTCACGGGTTTAGGTCTTGGTTCAGCCTCCCTTAACGCTCGCACCTGACTTTTGCACCCTAACGTATTATTTATCTTAATTCACAAAAGATGCATGCAATAAAACCAATGGCATTTACCCGTCCAGAGGAGAACGGTTTTGGTCGTACAAGCACACATAAAAAAACCTTCAATTCCACAGGTGTGGATTTGAAGGTTTTTGGGTTTAGTACAGCTGTATAAAAACTATTCCCACTCGATCGTTGCTGGCGGTTTGGAAGTCACGTCATACACGATACGGTTGACGTTCTCGACTTCGTTCACGATACGAACGGAGATTTTCTCCAGCACATCCCATGGGATACGTGCCCAGTCCGCTGTCATGCCGTCAATGGAGGTTACGGCACGGATGCCTACGGTGTAGGAATACGTACGTGCATCACCCATGACGCCGACACTCTTCATGTTCGGAAGCGCCGTGAAATACTGCCAGATCTCGCGATCCAATCCCGCTTTCGCGATCTCTTCACGCAGGATGTAGTCGGAATCACGAACGATTTGCAGCTTGTCCTCCGTTACTTCACCCAGTACGCGGATCGCAAGACCTGGGCCAGGGAAAGGCTGACGGTGAACGATCTCATCCGGTAAGCCCAGCTCCTCGCCGACTTTACGAACCTCATCCTTAAAGAGAGCTTTCAACGGCTCGATCAGCGTGAATTTCATGTCTTCTGGAAGCCCGCCGACATTGTGGTGGGATTTGATCGTATGCGCCGTGTCCGTACCGCTCTCCACGATATCGGTATACAGCGTGCCTTGAGCCAAGAATGCAAAATCATCAAACTTGCTGGACTCCTCATCGAATACGTAGATGAACTCGTTGCCGATGATTTTCCGTTTTTTCTCCGGATCGTCTACGCCTTTCAGCTTGGACATGAAACGTTCCTGAGCGTCAATCTTAACGACCTTCATATCAAACTTGCCGACGAAGGTTTCCATAACGCTCTCAGCTTCGCCCTTGCGCAGCAGTCCATGATCGATGAACATGCATGTCAGCTGATCGCCGATTGCCTTGTGGATCAGCATGGCCACAACGGAGGAATCCACGCCGCCGCTCAGCGCGCACAGCACTTTTTGCTCGCCAACGACTTCACGGATTTCACGGACCTGGTCCTCGATAAAAGTCTCCATGCTCCAGTTGCCTTCGCATTCGCACACTTCATACAAGAAATTCTTGATCATTTCATTGCCATGGACGGAGTGACGAACTTCCGGATGGAACTGCACGGCGTACAGCTTCTTATCCTCGTTACTCATTGCGGCGATCGGAGCGGATTCCGTTCCTGCATCCAGCTTAAAGCCGGAAGGCAGCGATACCACGTGATCACCATGACTCATCCATACCGTTTGTTTTTGCTCAATCCCTTTGACAAGCGTCGAGTTCGGAGCAAACTCCAATTCGGCTTTGCCGTATTCACGTTTCGAAGCACGTTCTACTTTTCCGTCCAGCTGTTGAGCCATCAGCTGCATGCCGTAGCAAATGCCGAAGATCGGCAGTCCCAGGTCATAAATGGCGGGGTCCACATGAGGTGCATTCTCGGAATACACGCTGGAAGGACCTCCTGAGAAAACAATGCCGCGCGGGGAAAGTTCTTTAATTTTCTGAGCGGACGTGTTGTATGGCAGAAGCTCACTATAAACGCCGAGATCGCGAATGCGTCGTGCTATAAGTTGGTTGTACTGTCCACCGAAGTCTAAAACGACGATGATTTCATTAGGCTTATTCATTACCGGGCCTCCCTTGATTAATGAAATTAATTATACGCAACCCTAATTCATACCGTCAAGAAAGAGGGCCTTTTGTTTTCATGCCAGTTTTTTGACAATTCGAATACATTGGCGTAAAAAGAGTACTTTTTCGGTACGGGACCACGGTTCGTCATCGTATGCCGCCCGCTCCCAGCGCTGCGCAAACTGCTCCAGCTCCGCCCTGAATTCGGCATCGGCAATCGACAAGGCATTGACGTATTGACGCATGGTCTGCCCTTTTTCCAAATCTCCAAACCTTCGCTGGAGCTTGTCCCAAACCCATACCGAGATCGATACGAGTCCCTCCCGCCCGCTGACCGCTATCGTTCTGGCCATCCTCAGAAAGGCCAAACTTTGGCGCACTGTCGGAATTCGATAGACAACCGCCACCAGGATGGGAAGAACCAATAGTAGAACGCCCCCAAACATCACAGGACCGATGGCGGTTATCAGAAAGAGTACTTTAACGGCTCCGTAAATCATGGAGTTCCACAGGCTGTTCCAGTACTTAAGCCCGGCAGAACCGGAATCACCAACCAGTGGAGGCGTGGACATCTGCTCGATGCTAAAGCCCGGGGTCGGATCGAACAGCACCCAGCCTTGTCCCGGAAAAAAAACCTCAACCCATGCATGCGCATTCTTTTGGGCTACCTCATAACGGTCAACCGTACCTGCCACCCGCTCACCCGGTGCAAATCCGGTCACGTAGCGTGCCGGGATGCCTTCGGATCGGAGCAGCACGGTCATCGTCGTAGCAAAATGAACGCAGTATCCTTCCTTCGTATCAAACAAAAAATAATCGGTAAAATCCCTGCCTTCCGGAGGCACGGACGTTTGCAGGGAATAGGTATAGTTCTGCTCCAAATAGGATTCGATAGCTTTCACCTTTTCATACCTGTTCTCAGCGTCCCATGTGATCTCCCTTGCTAAATCGCTCACCCTGAGGGGCAGTTGCTCGGGAAGCTGCAGATACATTTCCTTCATATATTCGGGATCGTTGTTGGTCGCACTGCGAAGCGATTGCTCCTCAGGCTGACTATATAAAGTTTCTATGGTATAACCGGATACCGCCCTTTCGCCCTGCAAGGATACCGTTTCGGACAGCCTGTCAACGGCGAGCCTCGGTGTACCTCTCTCTTTGGAGAAATGGATCTCCTTTACGCTGGTAATAATGCCTCCTGACAGCACGGACTGGATCGGAGTATCTTGTTCAAAAGTCAGTGTCTGAACAAGCTTGTCCCCGGAAGGACGCTCCCAATAGGGCAGGATGCCGCTCAGGTCCTCGGACAGCTTCACGGGTTTGCGGATTGAAGGATCCGCCTCCCACTTCCGTCCATCATACCGATTATACGTGTCTCCTCGCCAATAAGTCGGTTCAGGCGACTGCGCGGTAAAATACAACGCATCACTCAGCGTTAACGGACCTCCCAAATCTTTTCCTTGGGAAGCATATCCGGCAACCTGGGAGGCAGGAATCGACGGTTCCCTGTTTCCCCAGACAAGGTCTCCCCATCCCGTCAGACGTGCCGCCATTTCGGACACCGTTAATCCCACACCGGCCGACGGCTCGCTAATAGCTCCTCCCACTCGGGTAATACCGGCGATCAGACCGGAAGTAAGCAGCACCACCAGACTCCAGCGAAGCACAGGCAGCCCGGACAAGCGGCCGGATCGAACAGGCTCAGGGATGTCCAATTCAAAAGAGGTTCCCTCCACAGTTTCCTGCTTCAGCTTTAGGATCAACATCATGCCCTGGGCCAGCAAAATGTACAGCACCGCACGCAGCATATCGCCATAGATGCTTTCTTCCATGGCCGATTCCAGCACCGCCAAATAAACCAGCGTCGAGCCGCCAAACAGCCACACGGTTCGGCGATACAAAGCCAGCATATGGACCGCGGATACCATGATTGCCCAGCCGACAAGCAGGATGATCGTTCTCGTCTCCTGGCTTAAGGCAGTAAACTCCCACGCATTTCCGAATGCCGAAACGTCACCCGGAAGTGTCTCCGAAGCATAATCGGACAGCCATGCCAGCGGATGGTTATATTCAAACAACCGGGCACACAGCCAGACCACCAGAACGGCGTTCAGCGGCAGCCATACCCAGCCCCGCAGCGTAAACAATCCTTGGAGCAGCAAGAATAAAGCCCAGATGAATAAGGTTTGCAGCATAAGATGGCTGCCCATGTCACCTGCATCCCGAAGCGGCAATAGCCACTCTGACAGCAGTCCCATAACCGGCAGCGTAATCAATATACGATGAAGAAGTGTTCCGTGCGTCAATCGGGAGACGAAAATAGAGGGTACATTCCAGGCTCCGGATATTCCGGCCTTACGATGGCCTCCATCCCTAACGGGCGAGCTTCCCGGTCCGCTCATGGTCGGCACCTCCTATCTTCATTGGCTTCCTCTCTGTCCACTTTTCATGCAAGTAAACCAGCCTTCCGCCTTTGTTGAAAAACTCCCGTGCCCACTCAGGCAACGCCTGATTCTCTAATGGACTCACCTCTAAGCCTGAGTTGCCAGCCGATTTCAAACGCGTTACACTTTGCGTACAGAAGATGGTAACCTTTCTGCTGCCCTCATTCAGCAGGTGGATTGCTGCGACAGCCGCTCCCTCATGAAAAACGCCCGTAATAATCGCCCAATCCTTATTCTTTTGCGAGGGAGAAAGAGACTTCTCGAAGCTTCGGTCCCTTACAGGACCGTTCCCGGTTAGCTGAACGGAGGCAAACGGAACTAACGTGTCCTGCTGCCCCTTGAACACGTCCTTGTATTCGTTTCGCCGATCTATCCCAGCCCCATCGATATATAGTTGATAGGGAACTTTGTAGCGGATGAGCCGGGATACAAATCCTGCTGCCGCAGATACCGCGTCTTCAAATGCATCCTCCGGTTTCAAGGCGCCAAGACCTGCATACCCTTGGAGCGATGTATCCAGCACAACCCCCTGCCTTGATCCATACCCCTCATGCGGCATGAAGGATTGCAGGCGTCCCAGCTTCGCGGAATTCTTCCAATGAATCCGGTTCATGGGATCACCGGGAACATAGTCGCGCACGCCCGATCCTCTCATTTCATTCCAAACATGGAAGCGTACCCGTTCATCTTCGAAGTCCATATCGCTTCCATGCATGGGCACTTGGGCCTCCGGCCACTCGGCGGGTCTTGGCAGCACAATTATGCCGCCAGTATCGCTTTGCACGCTCCGGCTTGTTCTGAACCAGCCGAACATATCGCCCCATTCCACCTCGCTATAGATCGAAGACCAGACTCCGCGGGGAACCTGGTTCAGTCTGTAGGTATACTCGAGCCTTCGCTTCATGGCGGGGAACAGCAGCTTACGGTATTCCCTGATGCCGATCCGGTCGGTTATGATAAGCCACGGCACGGGCAGAAGAGAACGATAGGTTACTTGAACCGTCATCTGAGCAGAATCTCCCGCCTGTATGCATGAAGGGGAGCTTGTATGCGAAATGGTGATTCGTGTTGGGCCCAGCAAACTCGTCAAAGCTCCGCCAAGCAATAGAATGGTGCTTGCCCACCATACAAGACGCAGCGATTCACCGCCTAACCAAACATAAAGACCCAAAGAAACGGACCAGATGGCCACTCCTCTCGACCATTCCAGCAGACGGCGTTTCATGACGGATTCCCCTTCCGGCTTCGCTGGCGCGGCAGATCAAACCTCGTAATGATGGACTCCACCATTTCATAAGGAGTTATGCCGGCAGCGCGTGCCTCATGAGACAGATGAAGCCGGTGGGTGAGGACAGGAACGGCAACACGCAGGCAGTCATCAGGGATGACATACATTCGTCCTGTCAAAAAGGCGGCCGCTTGTGAAGCGCGGAGCCACGCCAATGTCCCTCTCGGACTAATCCCTAAGGACACACCCTGCTGTTTTCGGGATGCATCGGCCACACTGACCATGTAACGTTTGATGGTGTCATCCACAAATACACGGGAAACCATCTGCTGCATTCGTATGAGTTCGGATCCCATCATGAGGGGCTTCAGATCGTCCAGTCTGGAACTGCCCATCCCCCGCTCCAGCAGCTCCAATTCACCTTCCATATTGGGATAACCCAGCGATAATCTCATCAAAAAGCGGTCCAGCTGCGCCTCCGGCAGGCGGCTTGTGCCTTCATATTCGTACGGATTTTGCGTTGCCAGCAGGAAGAACGGGGCAGGCAGCGGATACGTATGGCCGTCCACGGTGACGCGCCCCTCTTCCATCGCCTCCAGCAGCGCGGATTGCGCCCGCGGTGATGCCCGGTTGATCTCATCGGCCAACACAATATTGGACATCACGGGTCCTGGCCTGAATACGAATTCTCCCGTATGCGGATAATAGACCGACGCCCCTGTAATATCCCCTGGCATCAAGTCATACGTAAACTGAATGCGGCTGAAATCGCAGCCAATTAACGAGGCCACCGACTTCACCAGCATGGTCTTCCCGACTCCTGGCACATCCTCCAGCAGCACATGTCCTCCGGCCAGCAAGGCAATCATCGTTAACGAGATTTGCTCCTCATGTCCGACAATGACACTCCCGATCCGTTTGGTAACTCTCCCCAGAAGCTCGGGTGCCCACTCCGGGTGGTTCGCTTCTTCAGCATGAACGGATGAACTAAACAAGAACATCAACCCCCAACCTATATTCATAGATTATTAGATAGCGGTAACTTGGAATCTTGAATCTATGAATAGGTTTTCCAAGAAAGCAAGAAGATAGACGTCATTTACTAGAAAAGCATTGGCCTGTCCTGCATGATTTATAGCGTACGGTCCGCCTGGCCTAATCCGGCATCTACACAGAAAAGGCCAGCCCGTTACTCACGGCTGGCCTCCAAACTCATTCATAATTTTCATTCAGGCTTTCATCGTTCAAGTCCGATCATCGTATTAACCATTCACAGCCTTAATCATTCCAATTCCAGATCCGGTCAAGGATCACAGCCGCCTGAGCACGCGTAAAGTATGCTTTCGGCTCGATTTTGCCGTTCATTCCGTTCACGATGTCCGAACCTGCAAGCGCTGCTGCACTCGATTTAGCATACTCGGCGACCTGATCCCCATCAGCAAAAGAATCCAGTGACCTCTGTCCTTCCAGCTTCTTGCCGGCTGCCTCCAGAGCACGCTGCGTCGTTACCATCATGTCCTGGCGTTTCATTGGCGTGTCCGGCAAGAAACGGTTTCCTCCGACACCTTGAACGAGCCCAAGCTCTGCGGCGATCTGCACGTCTTCGTAATAATATGCCGAAGGCAAAACATCTCCGAACGCTGCCCGGCCTTCGCCAGAGCCTTCCAGCTCCAACGCGCGTACGAGCATAACGAGGAATTCGGCTCGAGTAATCGGTTTCAACGGATTGAATCTTGTTTCGGTCTCACCTTGAACGATCCCGCGAGATGCCATCGTTTCGATTGCATCGATCGCCCACGGCACATGCTTCAGGTCATGAAACGTCTTGAATGCGGAGGCGACTGCAAACGTGCCGCCATGCGGCAGCGCAGCACGAACGATCCCACCTGCGGAGTTATACCGGCTGGTGGAAAGCGGAACCCCGCGCCCGTTAGAGTCGATATGCCAAACCATGATATGATTCGGTCGTGCAAGCTCTTCCTCGGTGGGGGAATAAGGCATCGACCAGATGAGACGATGCTTGCCCTGTTTCCAGGACAAAGCCCGCTCGCCAGCAAGAACCTCTGCCCGGAACACCGGACGATCGCCGATCTTCTCGCGAAGGGCCGCATCCAGATTGCCGCCCGATGATTTCTCCAGACGCAGCGTTACGGTTTCCGTATCCGTTACACCGGTCCCCTGAATCAACACGCTTGGCATTTCCAGCGTACCGAACTCCGTTTGGACTAGGAGAACTGCCTGCGGATTCTCCAGCAGCCACTTACCCGGCAGCAGAATGTCATAGGACTGGGCTCCTTTCTGCGCCGGAACGTTAACAAGCGCCCGCTTCGTTCCGGTAGTTCCAGCCACTGCCTTTTCCATTGCCTGCTGAAGCACTCGGCTCGAGACTCCAACTATAATCCGCCCGTCATGGTTCCGGATTTCGAGTGAAGATGTGCTTGGTGCTGGACTCGGACTGCTTCCGCCACCGCCCGCAGTTCCGCCGCTTCCACCGTTACCGCCGTTACCGCCCCCACTATGTTCTCCGCCGTCTCCATCTCCTCCACCGGGAGCGGAGCTCTTCGTAAATTCCAGCACGCCGAATCGGGTCGTGTTCTGATAGGATTGGCCGGTCGGATCAGACCATATGGCCACACTGTCTCTTGTACCTTGGCCGTCTTCATCGTTGTTCACCTGAAAATCGAACCCGATCACCGTCCCTTTCTCAGGTTTGATCTTATCCAAGCGGATCGCTGCTTCAACGACATATCCGCCCTCGATAACCTTCGCAGCGGAAACGAAATTATCCTCGCCCGCATGACCGCCGAAGGAACGCGCATTGTTGAAGTTCATCCGGTACTGTCCATCATCTTCTTGGTAAACATCCGTCTTTCCATTATTCTGATCCACAAAAATCTCTACCGAATCCTGCTCCCATACGTTGGGACTCGCATCCGATAACAAGCTGTCGTTAATGATGGCATAAACGTACAGGTGATTCTCATCCCATAGCGTCCGGAATGTGGCGGTCGCGCCGCTGTTTCCCTCGACCCACACGTCGGTTGCCAGTTCCCCGGCATCCTTCCAGATACCGTCGAGTTCGCCGTCTACCGTTGGGGTGCCATAGCCGGCCTGGGCCGATTTCGGCGCAGCAGAGAGCGTTAGAATGCCGAGTCCCTCCTGATCGCTGTCCTGGGCATGCCTTGGATCGCTCCAGGACACCACCGCTCCGTTCTTGCCATGCTCGGAGCCGTCATCCGAACCGGAATCCGTTACTCGGACATCGAAATAAATCTCGTCGCCAAGCGCTCCTGCTCCGTTTAACTGGAGGAGGGCTTCCCCTGCGTAACCTGCAACGGTCTCGACCGTATTGGCGGCTCCACGCTGAATCTCGGCTTTTTGCACAGCACCGTTCACTACAGCGAATATTTCGGCCTGATCTCCGGGAGATATCGAGCCGTCCGACACGTCAACCTTGACGTAGACATGGTCCCTGTCCCATAGCGTCTTAAATTCGGCAGATAGCGAGCCAAGCTGCTCCGTCTTAAATGACGGAACCAGATTCCAGGCGAAATCCGGTTGTCCGTCAATAACCGCCTTCCCCTCCACGGCCATTCCGGTCTTTCTTACTATCGTTAGCCTGGAAGGATCGACCATCCCCCAATAGGCTGGCTTGGCCTGATACTGCTTGTCAAAAGGAAACGGGGCATCCTGTCGTCCCGTACCCGCGGGACGGTCATGCAGCCAGGTATGGTCGTCTGCGATCCCCCAAAGGGTGACATTGCTGATCCAGCCCCCTTCCACGCCTGCATCGGCGCCCATTTGATCCAGCCGCTTCAATTCTTCAAACAGCTCTTTGTACCGATAGCCTTGCTTATCGAGCAATTCCTGGGGAACGGTCTGGTAGGTGTCGGTATTGTTCGTGTACACCGAAACGTCCAGCTCGGTAAGCTGATTATCAAAGCCGGCCTCGCCAAACATCCGGATGGAATCCGAGATTTGCTGGATGGACGGCCCACTGATATTGATGTGCGTTTGATGGCCCACGCCATCGATTGGAACGCCTTCCGCCTTCAGCTGTTTTACAAGATTCAGCAGATAATCGCGTTTCTTCGGGTTGTGCGTGCTGTAATCGTTGATGTAGAGCTTGGCCTCGGGTCCGGCTGCATCTCGTGCCGCATGAAAGGCGGTCCGGATATAGTCGAGCCCCGTTATCCGGTACCACTGGCTGTCCCGCATGCCGTCCGGACGCCCTTCGTCAATGACCTCATTCACGACGTCCCAATCGCGGGCATCTCCCTTGTAGCGGCCGACCACCTCATGGATATAAGCTTCCAGCCTCTGAAGGACGAGCGCTTTATTCTCCGGCGTGGCTTCGAGATATTGGCCCTGATCATCCTTCAGCATCCATTCGGCGCCTTGCTGATGCCACAGCAGCGTATGGAACCGGAGGTTCATGCCATGATCCCTGGCATAATCCCTGATGAGATCCGCGTTGGTAAAGTTATAGGTTCCCTCTCTCGGACTGAGAGATTCCGGCTTCATCACGTTCTCGGCAACAAGCGAGTTGTAATGGTAATCCAGAAGCTCCTTGTGCACGCCGGACAGATGCTTGGGCTCCACGGCTGCCCCGATCTCGAAATAATCCGCATACACATCCTTCAGCGCGGGAATATCCGTCTGAATCGAGCCCGGCAGTGCGAGCTTAATGTCATCGATATAGAAATTGGAAAGATCCGAGGTTTCCATATACAGCTTCAATGTTTCCATATCCGAAGTGAAGCCAAAGGTTCCTTTCAGCTCCACCCACTCCGTGCCGCTCGCGGAGGCTGAGGCAACGGTCGTATAGGACGTTTCTGCTGCGCCCGCTGCTTTGTTCTCCATCGAAAGGGATATTTTGACCGGAGCGGCAGGCGCCTGCTCAAGCCTCGCATAGGCTGAGATCGTATACGTTTTTTGGCTCACCATGATGTCTTTAACGTCTTGGCTGGGCCCGTTCCAACTGTTCGTCCGATCATGGACCTTTAAGCCGTAGCCGCCGCTATGGGCTGCTTCTGGGACAGCTTCTACGGTCTCCGAATCGCGTGGTCCCCAATCCATCGTCGTTCCGTCTTCAAAATCCCATACGACCGTATGCTCTCCCGGCGTCCCATCGCCCGGGTCCGTTGCCGGCTCAATCAGCCGGACTTTGAATTCGTCCATATAATAAGCGGCGTCCGGACTGCTCGGGCTCTGCAAATACACCTGCAGGGCCGAAGCATTAGCATCGTATTTATAACGGCCTTTTACCTCCACCCATCCGTCGGCGGTTACATCAACCGGGCTGCTGAAGTTCACATATTCCGGCTCGGCTCCCGTTTGCTGGATCGCAAGCTGAAGCTTTTGAGACCCTGGGGTGCCTTCCTTCAGATGGACATAAGCGGAAATTTCATAGGTAGCCCCCTTGTCCAGACGATTCGTGGCGGATAGATTAAACCCCGGGCCGTTCCAGTTCGCCGTCCTTCCCTCCGTCAGCAGGCTCCCCGTCCCTTCATATGCATAGGTAGCCGAGGTCACCGTCTCCGTCCCCCGTTTGAACCACCCCTCCGTCCCGCCATCGAAATGCTGGTGAATCACAAGATCCTGATCAGCGGGCGTTTGAGCCGGATCAACCGCCGCTGCGCTCCGGCTGGGCGGAATGAGCAGCAGGGACGCGATCAGCATCAGGCTGATCCTCCTAATGATTGTTCTCTTAGACACGAAATGCTTGCCTCCTCATTAGTTGCATTTATGGTCTGTCATATAGCGAAACCTGGATTATTCCTTGACGCTGCCCACGTTCAATCCGACTACGAAATATTTCTGCATGAACGGATAAACCAGCAGAATCGGAACCGATGCCACGACCGTTACGGCAGCGCGAATCGAAATCGGCGTTACCATGTTCACCGCAGCGTCCTGCGTCATCCCGGCTCCTGCAGCCACTGCCGGGTTGCTGTTCGCGTTCATACTGGATGACAGCAGCTTCATCAGCTCATACTGCAAAGTGCTCAGCTCTTGGCGGGAGGAGGTATAGATGAATGCATCGAACCAGGAGTTCCAAGCCCCCACGGCCACGAACAGCGCAATGGTTGCCAGCACCGGCTTACACAGCGGGAAGATGATCCGGATGAAGATTTTAAAATCTCCGGCTCCGTCAATTCTTGCCGATTCGACCAAGCTTTCCGGAATCGTTCCGATATACGTCCGGATAACGATCATATTGAATGCGCTGATCATCGACGGGATCACATATACCCAGAACGAATTCAGCAGGTGCAAGTCCTTCATCAGAAAATATCCAGGAATCAAGCCGGCGTTAAAGTACATCGTCAGAATAAAGATCAATGTAATCGGCTTGCGGAATACATATTCCCGACGGCTCAGCGTATACGCCAGCATCGTGGTCAAGACCAGATTCAGCAACGTTGAAAGCACCGTTCGTGCCACGGAAATCCAGAACGCGTCATATATCGTTCCCGAAGCAAATACCGCCTTGTAGTTCTGCCAGGTAAATTCCCTCGGCCAGAGATAGATTCCGCCCCGGATCGTATCATTCCCCGCATTCAGGGAAACGACGATCGTGTTCAGAAACGGATATAATGTGACAACGACAAGACCAATCATAAACAAGGTATTGAATGTATTAAAAAGGATCGGCTCTACTCTTTTTTTTCTGACGGATTTAGGCGCTGCGGCAGCAGTTGCTGGCCCAGGGCTGATTGTTTGATTTGCCATTATAGCAGCCTCTCTTCCCCTAGCCGTTTCGCGACTCCGTTTGCAATCAATAACAGCGTCACACTAACGACCGTTTTAAATATACCGGCAGCCGTTGCTAATGAGTAATTGCCTTGGGCAAGCCCGTACTTCAGCACGAAAATGTCAATCGTTTGCGACCAGTCGACAACAAGACCGTTGCCCAGCAAGTATTGAACCTCGAAGCCTGCTTCCAGAATGTGACCGACCTGCATGATCAACAGAATAATGATCGTTGGCTTAATGCCCGGCAAAGTAACATGGAACATTTTCCGATAGCGGCTTGCCCCGTCCATATCGGCAGCCTCATAAAGCGCCGGGTCGATGGATGCCATCGCAGCCAAATATATAATCGTATTCCAGCCGACTTCTTTCCAAACATGCGACGCTCCGACGATTCCCCAGAAGTATTTGCCTTCACTGAGCCATTGGATCGGCTCCTTGATGAGATGCAGCTTCATAAGGACATCATTGATGATTCCGTCCGAAGCCAAGCTCGTCGCCACAATCCCGGTTACGATGATCCAGGATAGAAAGTGCGGAAGATAGGAGATCGTCTGTACGGTTCTTTTCCAAAATACTTTCTTGATTTCATTCAGTAACAATGCAAGGATAATTGCAGTCGTAAAGCCGAGAATCATATTGATAACACTCATTGCGAGCGTATTGCGAAGCACTTGCAGGAAACTTTCATCCTTAAAAAGAAATTCAAAATGTTTAAATCCTACCCACGTCTGTTCACTAAAGTCTCTAGCCGGCTTGTAGTTCTGGAAAGCCATGGTCCATCCCCAAATAGGAACGTAGGCAAACAAGATGATGTAAGCCATCAGAGGCACCGACATATAGATCAACTGTCTCTGTTCTTTGAGTACGGCCCAGGTGATTTTCTTGTTTGTCTTAGGCTTCCGGACGGCAGAGTCTTTGACAAAGGTCTCTTCCATAAGTTTGTTCTCCCCAAAACCCCGTATTTCGTAAACAAGGAAGGCATGAAGCCTTCCCGTTTCCGATTCATGTACCTTCCGTTGCCTTACTTAACAGACCAAGTGTCTCTTCTCCATTGCAGCACTTCATTAATCCGATCTTCATAAGCCTTGATGTTGAGCTTGCGGATATCAGTGACGTACTCATCCCAGACGCTGTCGAATTCTTCCGGTTTAGCAAGAATGGCTTTTGGTAAGTACTTCGTGGACAACTCATTTTGCTTCGTATTCACGATTTTCGCTTCAGATCCGTCTACCAGGTCGACAGACCATGCCGGGTAAGCGATGTCGTTCTCGGGAGCCGGACTGAAGAAGTCGACATAGCTGTTGAATCCATATTGGGCGAGGAAGTTCTTGTCATACTCTTTCATGCCTGCCAGAATTTCTTCAGGCTGGGCAGCCGCATCTGTAGCGTTGCCGTCCGAGAATAAACCTTCCATTTTTGGGGCTTGGCCGTAGAAGGAATCGGCTTTATTCGCGAGCTTCCAGGTTGCATCGGTAAACTGATCGCGCTGCTCTTGCGTTTTCATGAATCGGCCATCTTTGACGATGTAATCTTCCCCTTCGATCCCCCAGGCCAAGATTTTTTGCCAATCTTCTTGAATCAGCGTATCCAATAGTTTAATAATTCTGATAGCCTGCTCTTCGGATGCATTGACCGTAATCCCGAATCCGTTATTGAGGTTTAGAGCCGGACGATCTTTGTAATGATCCCGGATGCCTTCATCAAATACAAGCGGAAGACCAACATATGTTCTTTCATCTTTCTTCTGGGTAATCAGCGCGTTTTCTGCGCTTTGGAAGTTCCAGTGCTGGTCAAACATACCAAGAACTGCGCCGCTGGAGATTTTCGCCATATACTGGTCGAAGTTTTGAGTGAACGTTTCTTTGTCGATGATGCCCAGGGCATTCATCTCGTTCAGCTTTTTATAATAGCGTTTGGCATAGTCCTTATCGGCAAAAATTTCCGCCTTGCCATCTTTAACGACCACACCGCCATCGTTCGGATGACCGATCAAATGCTGAGGAGCATTGAACAGCCCCCAGTTTTTCCAGTCATAGTTCAGAATTTCAAAGCCGATCGTCGGCGTACCGTCGATGGTCGGATGCTTTTCCTTGTATTGTTTAATCAAGTCAAAATATTGATCCAAGGTTTTAACCTCTGGATATCCCGCCTCTGCCAACACGTCCTTCTGAATCCAGAAAGCCGGGCCCGAATACCAAGACGAGCTAACGTCCGCATTCGTTACACCGTAGTTTGGAAGATTGTAAATATGACCGTCATTCGGGTCTTTCATCATGTTCCAGTACTTCTCATAATGCTTCTTCAAGTTTGGCGCATGTTCTTCAATCAAATCCTCGAGCGGGATAAAGGCACCGGCAGCTGTCAGCTTTTGATTCGCTGTCATCATGTCCGGATAATCGCCGCCTGCAATCATAACGCCGAGCTTCTGGTCAATATCGCCTGCCAGGAACTCGAATTTGAAGGATGCTCCTGTCTTTTCCCTGATTAATTTATAAATCTTGTTGTCAGGTGTTGGTTGCTGGTCGGGCTGACCGATAAAAACACTCACCTCAAATGGTTCGATCTTATCCCCGTCCGTCCCGGGTGTTGTTTGTTCTGCGGAGTCCTTTGCTTCCGGCTGGGCCCCGCTATTCCCGTTTCCGCCCCCGCAGCCCGTAAGGACGATGCAAAGCGACAACAGCAACACCGTGCTGAGCCGAAGCCATGATTTTGTCTTACCCCCCATAAAAGCACCTCCGTCATAATGTGGTTACACCGTTGGTCGATACGCCTCTTCATGTAACCTTCCTTTATTGTAAAAGCGCTTTCAAATGCGGACTATACTATAATTAAAGCATTAACCTTAAAAACTTTAGAACATCCTCTTCTTGAACTCATTCGGTGCCATGCCCCATCTTTTTTCGAAATGCTTAAGGAATTGGTTGTAGTGGGCGTAGCCGACCCTTTCGGCGATTTCGCTGTTCTTCAGCTTGTTCTGCTTCAACAGCGTGGCCGCTTCCTCAATCCGCAAATTATGTATGAGTTCGTTGAAGCCAATCCCATTCTTACGCATCAGCAGCTGGCCGAGATAGACGGGATGCAGATAAAAAAGCTCCGCCAATCGCTTAATGGTCAGATTCTCGCGGTAGTGCTGCCGAATATAATCGTTAATCTCCTGGATTACGCCTTGCGAATGCCGGGCCTGTTCCTTGAGAAGAAGCTCGATGCACTCTTCCCCGAAGCGCAGCAGCTCTCCCATCAAGTCGTTCAAATGGAAGGTTCCGTCCGTTAATCCAGCTGCATTGGATTTGGCTGCCAGGATTCGAGCTTCCGCACCTTCCGCCTCCCTCACCAAATCCATGATTTTATACAAAACATGGATCACCATTTTCTTCACGATCCCCGGCGCGATTCGCTGCTCCGCAAACCTGGACGCAGCCAATCCGGCAGCCTCGCGGTATCCCTTCTTGTCGAGGAGTTCCACGGACCTGATGACATCATCCATCAGGTTCGTGGGGTAACGATAATGAAACGGCCGATCCCGTACCTCTTCATATGAAATTATCCCGCCGTACGCCGGATCGTAAAATTGATGCTCGATGGCTTCCCTGGCGGTTTCGTAGCAGCGACGGATATGCACCAGAGACTGCTGGCCTTCTCCTACAGCCATAAACAGCCGCTGTCCTGCATAATGGCGGACCAGCTCGCGGATCGTGCCTGAGGGTACGATCCCGTTGTCAGGGGAATAACCGTACACCAAACCAAGCCGGTTCGATTCCAGATCGATGACATACTCCGAATTCGCGTGGGCGGACAAGCGGGCGACGGTTTCCCTGACGTCAGGAAACAAGGCAGACTCTGCTTGGATCAGACATACGTTCCACTCTTGATGGGCGGAGGATAAAACCTGAAGCCTCGACAGGCGGCTAGCCCTAAGCGGCATCTCCAGAAGCGTTTGCATGATCAGCGAAGCATCCTCTTCCCTCTTAGCAATCGCGCTCAGGCTCAATCTGCGATGCTCCTGCATCAGCTCAGTATGAATCTTGCCGAGCTCCTCCTCGGCTTCCTCTGCAATAATAGGCTTCAGCATGTAGTGATGGATGCCGTGCCGCAATGCTTTCCTTGCATATTCAAATTCACTGTAGCCGCTCATGATGGCAAATTTCACACCGCTATCCCGGTGATGCTCCTGCCAGGTTTCAATCATATGAAGCCCGTCCATTAGCGGCATGTTTACATCGGTAATGACCAAATCCGGCGCAAGCCCATGAATCATCTTCAAGCCTTCCACTCCGTTACCCGCGGTTCCGCAGACGCTAAAACCCAAGCGTTCCCAATCGATCCACAGCGCCAGCCCTTCCAGCGCACCCGGTTCGTCATCGATCAACAGCACTTTGAATGGCATGGTTCTCCCCCTCTCCGCCTTCATGCTCCCGAGACTCCAACAGCCGGATCGGAATCTCGAATGAAACGGTTGTCCCTTGATTCGGGGTGCTGGCAATGTTGAAAATGACATGATCGTCGTAGTACAGCTCCAGCCGCCGATATACGTTTCGAATGCCGAAGCTGTTGCCCGAGAACTGCTCGTTGCGAACCGAGAGAATAATGTCCCGTAGCTTGCTTTGCTCAATGCCCTTACCGCTATCCGTAATGACGATGCGAAGATACTCACGGGCAACCGAAGCGCTTATAGTCACCAGACCCGCTCCATCCATCGCCTGCAGGCCATATTTGCATGCATTCTCAACGAGCGGCTGAATGCTCATTTTCGGAATTTTATAATGAAGCGCTTCCATATCGATGTTGAATTGATATTCGAATTTATCCCGAAAGCGGAATTTTTCGATTTTGAGATACATTTCGATAAATCTGATTTCCTCCTCCACGGAGACCAAATCCTCTCTCCAGCTCAGCAGTCTGCGAAGCAGCTTGGACAAACTTTTGATAATATCCGTCACATCCGTGTATCGGTTCTTCGTGCAGACCACCAATATCGCATTCAGGGTATTGAACAAGAAATGGGGATTCATTTGGCTCTGCAAAAAGTTCAATTCAGCCCGAACCCGCTCCATCTCCAGGCTTTTCTTCTGAATCTCCAGCTTGTACACATTGTTGATCAGGGAGTTCATCTTCGCTGTCATCTGATTGAAATTCCGGATGAGTCCGCCGATTTCGTCCCGGCCTTCGTCCAGTTCAATCAGGTCGAATTTCTCGTTGCTCACCTTCTGCATATGACGGGACAAACGCTTCACCCGGTAATTGTAGGACCGGAGCATAACGGTAATAAAGATCGCCGCAACCAGCGTAACAACCGCTGCCAATACAACGGTAAACAGCTGCATATCCAGCATTGCGCTCGTAATCCGGCTCCCCCGGTTGATGCCGATCAGCTTCCACCCCTTCACGTACCTGGCCGTTCCGATCGAGAACACATGCCGATCCTCTTCATCGTATTGCTCTAGATCAAGCTTCGAATATGCGCTGTATTTCCCTCTTTCATAACCGCTGCTGGCCGACATAATAATCTCATTGTTCTCGTTCACCAAATACATATCCAGGTAATCGCGTTCCCGTACAATGACGTCATAGATCTTGCTCAGGTCGATGTCGATGCGAAGCAGCTTCTCATAAGTGGAATAGCTATCAAAATAATCCATCTTCTCAATGACGCTTAAATACGGAACCGTCGAAGCCGAATTGCTTGCCTCCGTAGCCCTGTATGCCGCCACCAGCACCGGATGGGCCGAGCTCTTCCACAACGCATACCAGTCGCTCTCGAGCACATTATCGTTGATCACATGATAATTGCCACCGGACACAATGGTGGAATTTTCGGTGAAGATGCTAATCCGCTGAATCTGGTTGTTAACCGGTATGTAGCTCGTTACCCGATTCCGGAGCTGCTCATCAAAGGTTTCGTAGAAGTCCAGCTGGGACTCATACTCGCGATCGAGCATTTCGTAAAGGGTCTTATCCGTACTCAGCGCATGACTTACAGCCACCCCGCCGTCGATGAAATTATGAATATCCTTCCTAGCCCGCTCCATCGAGATATCGAGGTTCTGCTCCTCTCTCTCCCGGATCAGCTCCGACATCCGATCCATAAAGATGAGGTTGACCACCAGAATAGGCAGCAGTACACCAATGACAAAAATAAGAAAAAATTTAGTTTTCAACGGAATATCGTTCACGAAATTCCCCAGCCTGAACATTCTCTTCATGAAGGCACCCTCCCGGTTTAGCGCTGCTTGCTTTCAACATGATTCTTGTAATTCGAGGGCAGAATCCCGGTTGTCAACTTAAACTTATGGATAAAATAGTCCGCGTTCGGGAACCCGACATGGAGCGCAATCTCGGAAACCTTCATTCCGCTCCGTTTCAGCAGCAGCTTGGCCTCCTCGATCCGCTTGTCATTCAGGTATTCCTTGAACGGCTTGCCAGCATGCTTCTTGAACAGCTGCCCCAAATAGGTGGCGTTCATATGGAAATGTCGTGCCAAATCCTGAAGCTGAAGCCTGCTCCGGTACTCCCGGTCGACATACTGAATCACTTGAAAAATGGTGTTGTGCTCGTTAAGCTTGCTTAACTCTTCCAGCTGCGAAGCGGCCTCAAACGCGAGCAACCGCATATAATTCTTCAACGGCGCTTTATGGCAAGCATCACTCAGATGACCAAGCTTCCTTTGCAGCCGGTTCATGAATAGATCCGGATCTCCATTCATTTCCGCGATTCTTCGACACAGCTTCAATTCCAGATCGGCCACATCGGCTTGAAAAGCCCTCAGGTGGAGGAGATGATCGGGCATGGCCGCAAAAATCCGCGCCAAGCATGACTCGATGGACGCATGCTCCCCCGCCATAATCATGGAAAGCAATTCGTCCATCCATCCGCAGGGAAGTCCCCGGAGCCGCTCGGCTCCTCTCGGTTCTTGGCAACAAAACACGCCGCTTCGGCCTTGGCTTCGCTTATCGTCGCGCACCTCCGAGCTTTGCCTGTAAAGCTTTCCGATCGCCTGGATTCCCTCCCCTGTGCCGCTTAACGCTACGATAACCGGCCCTTCAAGCTCCCGGGCCAGAGCAGACTGCAACTGCAGCGCAGTCTCCATGACCTCATCCGGAGTCGAATGCTCTACATGCAGCACCACTCCGATGCTCCCGCTATTGTCCTGGAAGCATCCCAGTAAGCTCGGGGGCCCGTAATCGGCCATCCATTCGATCCAATCCACTCCCGTTTCAGTAATCCCTATTTCAATCAATAGACACTGCAGCAGCGGCTCGCCCTGGATTTGCATCGCTTTGCTGGCTTGCTCGGCCAAATCAGGGCTCAACTCGTCACGAATGAGCCGGTTCAACAAATGATGGACGGCAAGGCCCGCTTTCTTCCGGTAGCTGCGTTCAGCGTCTCGTTCGTCCTGGATCTCATGGCTGAGCTTGGCAAGCACAGCCTCGATCTCCTCGTCATCAATCGGCTTCAGCAAATACTCGGCGACCCGTTGGCGCATGGCTTGATGCGCGTACCCAAAATCATCATATCCGCTCAAAATAACGAATTTCGGAGGGAGAGGCAGTATCCGTTTGCTGTGCTCAATCAATTCCAGGCCGTTCAGGACTGGCATGTGGATATCCGTCATCACCAGCTCGGGCTTCAACTGTTCCATTAACTTTAGCGCTTCCGGAGCGCTCAGAGCTTCTCCGCATATTTGAAATCCAAACCGGTTCCAATCGATCATGGTTCGAAGTCCTTCCAGAACCCATGGTTCATCGTCCACCAGAAGTACATTGAACAATACCCTCGTCCCCCTTCATGATATGTTAGATGTAAGCGCACTCATTTTACCTCATACTACCATACTAGTATATCTGTGAGAATATACCGCGGCTTCTCTGCTTTATATTGGTATCCTGGTCAGAACACAAATAACCCGTAAGCGGGGTTCCTATACAAGAACTCCGCTTACGGGCTGCTTAAGCTCGCCTACCCCTTAATTCCGGATAAAGTAACGCCTTCAATAATATATTTCTGCCCGATGATATACACAATGAGAACCGGGACGAGCGCAATGGAGGCCCCCGCCATCATCAGTGTCCAATCCGTTGAATACATGCCCCGGTATAAATTCAGCATCATCGGCACGGTAAACTTATCCGTGCTGCTGAGAAATATCAGCGGGTTAAAGAAGTTGTTCCACATCCCGAGAAAGGTAAAAATCCCGAGTGCCGATAAAGCCGGTTTGATTAGAGGAAGCATGATGCGGGCGTAGATCGTCCAGCGATTCGCGCCGTCCACGATGGCGGCCTCTTCCATTTCCTTCGGAATGCCTCTGAAGAATTGCCGGAGCAGAAACACCCCGAAGGCATTCAGCAGCGCAGAAGGGACGATAATCGCCAGATGCGTATCCAGCCATCCGATATTTTTCATGATCAAATAAAGCGGAATAATGGTCACTTGTCCCGGCACCATCATGGTTGCCAGAAACAGAATGAACAGCGGCTCCCGGAACGGGAACGTGATTTTGGCAAAAGCATAAGCCGCCATGGAGCAGGTAACCAGCTGTGAAACCACGACGATTATATTGATGTAGAAGCTGTTGAAATACGCGCGCCCGAACGGCAGCGCCGTCAGCGAATCCTTATAATTGGACCAGATGAACGGGTCCGGAATCCACTTGGGCGGCACGACGAATACTTGCGACAAATCCTTGAGCGAGCTTAGCACCATCCACACGAACGGCAGGGCCATCATGCAGGCGCCTAGGATCAGCACGATATGCAGCACCACGGTGGACATCCTCAATCCCCGATGTAACATTCATTTTCCCTCCTTCCTAAAGGTTCGACCATCAGTCTTCGTAATGCACCCACCGCTTGGACATTTTCATCTGGAACAGGGTAAGCGACAGAATCATCACGAACAGGATGACCGCCGATGCCGTGCTCTTGCCAAAGGTAAAGTCCGCAAAGGCGGTCTCATAGATGTGATAGACAAGTGTATAACTGGCCTTCGCCGGCCCGCCGGAGGTCATGACAAACGACTGGTCGAACACCTGAAAGGAACCGATAATGGACATGATCGTTACGAAAAAGGTCGTCGGGGACAGCAGCGGTATCGTAATATGGATCAGCTGCTGCCATTTGCCGGCGCCGTCAATCTCGGCTGCCTCGTAATAACTTCTCGATATGCCCTGAAGCCCGGCAAGGAACAGCACCATGTTGCCTCCCAGCCCCATCCAGACGCTCAGCAGGGCAATCGAAGGCATCACGTACCTGGAATCCGTCAGCCAGGAGGGGCCCGTTATCCCGAACCACTGCTGCAGGTACATGTTAATAAGGCCGAAGTCGGCGTTGAACAGCCACATAAACACAACGGCGACGGCAACGGACATCGTAATGTTCGGCATGAAGTAGATCAGCCGGTACAGAATCTTCCCGCGAACCCGGTTCAAGCCTACCGCTACCAGCATGGCGAGAACGATGCCTGTCGGTACCGACAGAATCGTGTAATACACCGTGTTCACCAGTGCGATGTGGAACTCCTCATCCTGAAGCTGGGACACGAAATTTTGGAGACCGATAAACTTCTTGGCTCCCATGCCGTCCCAGTTCATCATGCTGATGACAAAAGCCGAGATGAGAGGGACCAATGAAAAAGCGATCAAGCCGATCATCTGGGGGAAGATAAAAAAGTAGCCCCATAAACCGTCGGACGTCTTGCTCTTTAAGGTCGTTCTCCTCTCCGGAATCCGCTCCGGAGAAGGAGCGGCTCCGGAGCTTCCTGCAGGCTGCGTGTTCATTTCATCTCACCGTTCCTCCCCAGAGCTGGATCAATTCTTGCCGCTCTTGTAATCCTGAATTTTCTTGTTGGCCATATCCTGAATATCCTTCAACGAGCTTTCCAGATCCTGATCTTTCAGCCACAACGCCTCGAACTTGGACGTAATATCCTGGCTAAGCCCGGGAATACCGGCCTCGAACGGAGTCAGGGAATACCCGATCTCACGCGCGTCCAGGAATAACTGGGCATGCTCCGGCAGATTGCCTTCCAGCACCACTTCATCCGTTCCCTGTACCGACGGGACAGCATTGCCGCCGCCCTGCAGGCGGAAACGTTGACCCTCTTTGCTTACGTACTCGGAGAAGAAGGTGTATGCCGCTTCCTTATTCTTCGATGCCTTGTTCATCACCATGTATGCGGTCGGGATACCGGCCGGCTCGATTTTATTGCCGGTATTGGTTGGCCATGTGACCACGTCATATTCAAGTCCTTGATTCTTCTTGAACAGCGGCAGGTACCAGCGGCCTGCAGCAACGAATCCAACCTGGTTGGACATAAACATGGCATCCCCGCCCTGCCCTTTGGGAAGCGTGCCGGAGAAGGTGATGTTTTTGGATTTCACGTTGTCGTACAGGAAGCGGAACGCCTCCATCGCCTTCGGATCCGAAGCCGCTACGAAGTTCCCTTCGTCGTCGTATACTCGGCCGCCGTTGGAAGTAACCCAGCTGTGATAGCTGTTCCAGGAGTTATCCAGCACGTAGCCGTACTTTTTGCTGTCCCGGATCTTGTCCGACATTTCCTTGAATTTGTCCCAGGTCCACTGTCCGTTCGCCTGAAGATCGGCCGGCATCTCGGTGATCCCTGCTTCCTTCAGCACCTTCTTGTTGTACCACAGCACCATCGGGTTACAGTCCACCGGCACCCCGAAGGTCTGACCATCCCGAACGGCTGCGCCCCACAAGCCTTCAAAATAATCCTCCTTCTTGATCACGCTTTCCGGTGCGTCCATATACGGCGTTAAATTCTCAATGCTCTGATTCTCGATCAGTTTCACGACCAGGGCGTCCCCCGCATAGAAGATATCCGGGGCGGTCCCTCCTGTTAATTGGGTTAATATTTTCTGATCATACTCGCCCGGAATCGGAATAAATTCGACCTCAATGTCCGAGTGCTTCTTATTAAAGTCCTTCGTGAGCTCCTGAAAGCGGGTAAGCTCGCCGGGATTTCCCCAGGTCGCCCATTTGATCTTGACCTTCTCACCGCTTCCGGACTCCCCACCTTCTGATGTTCCACCGCCTCCACACGCTTGGAGTATGGATGATAGTAGAAGAATGATTGCAAGCAATGACCCTCTCACCTGTTTCCTTGTCATTTCATTTCCTCCATTCAAACCAGATTTGGACTCGCTGGCAAGCTCTTGTAAACGCTTTAATTATAAAATTTTGACAAAAAGCTTTTGAACGGATTTTGTTCCGAAAAAGTGGATTCTTTTCCGATCCTATGAAATTCCCATTATTTTCGATGCTGTCCCTGGTATTCCGCGGGCGTCATGCCTACCATCTTCTTGAACAGTTTGCTGAAGTATTTCACGTCATTAAATCCCGAGCGATCCGCCACTTCATACACGCGCAGCGATGTGGTGGAGAGCAGCTCCTTGGCCCGTTTCAGCCGCAGATCAATCACATAGTCAATGAAGTTGTGTCCGGTGACGCGCTTAAACATTTCGCTAAAATAGTTGCGGCTTACGGCCACTTCGTCCGCCACCTCCTGCAAGGAGATCGGCTCGGCAAAGCGCGCCTTAATATATTGAACGGCCTGCAACACGATCCGCTCATGCAGCGTGGATTCCGGTAAAGGGTGCCGCATAGCCTCCTCACGCAAGGTATGGAAGCCTTGGAGCACCAGCTCCTTCACTTCCTCCACCGAACGAAGCTTGCCCACTTCCCCGATCTGCGGAAGCGGCGGGCCGCCGGGAAGATGAAACATTGCGAGCAAGCTCAGAAGTTCCTCTGCTTCCCGGAGGACCTCCTGCTTTTTCATCCGTCCGGGCTGCCAGCGCTGCATGACTGACTGCAGCCTCTCTTCAGTTTTGACCATGTTTCCAACCGCCAGGGCGGCTCTAAGGGAATGCATCTCGGAAGCAGACGTCTTCTGGGCCAAATCGGCATCGGTAAGAGGGAGCTCCTCTGCCCGAAGAATCTGTTGATCTCGATGGAAGAATAGGCCCTCCAGGCTCTCGCTAGCTTCTCGAAACGCTTCCTGCAGCTTATCCATACCGTTATATCTCCTGCTGAGCCCCATGGTGCATCGGATCGGCAGACGGATAGCCGCTTCGTGCTCTAAAACCTGCCGATTTGCTTCGTCCCCTAACGGCAAGCATACAGCGATCCGATCCGTCTCCAGCCGAACGGCCAGCGCCTCCGGCACCTGGTCATATAGCTGCTCCATCAATCGCTCGATCTCGTCATGCCAATCCTTGTGCTGCACCCCGGCCGTGCCAGCCCCTGGATCAGAATCAAGCTGGAGCACGGCCAGCATATAATCGCCGTTAAGATTTCGTGCTTCCAGGCTGGCGATTGCGCCCGGCTCTCCGGAAAGCGCCTGAAAGAGCGTTTTCTCGGCGGCCTTCTTCTTATTCAGCCGCTGCTGCTGCTCATGCTCGGTCAGAATCCGCTGCATCTGCTTCTCCTCTTCCAGCTTCAGACGCATGTGATCAAGCACGGCAGCCAGAGAGTCCGCATCGAGCGTCGGCTTGAGAATGTAATCGGAAGCGCCAAGCCTGATGCCCTCGCGCACGTATTCGAAATCGCTATGACAGCTGAGCAGCAGTACCTTTACCCAAGGACAAAGCTCCCTTGTCCGACGGGTCAGTTCCAACCCGTCCATGACCGGCATCGCGATATCCGTGATCAGAATGTCCAAATCCCCGTTTACGATCCACTTCATGGCCCGCTGTCCATTCGAGGCCTCGCCCACAAGCCGGTAACCGTATTTCTCCCAGTCGAAGGTCGAGCGCAGCCCCGTACGCGCGATCGCTTCGTCATCCACGAGCAGCACTCTGTACATAATCGTCCCCCCTTTGTCTCGCAAACGTGATTGTGACCCGCGTTCCTCCGTCTTCCGGGCTTTCCACCCATACCCCATATCTGCTGCCGTAATACAGCTGAACCGTTTGGTGAACATGACGCAGGCCGATATGGGTCATGCCATGCTTGGAGTGATCCTGCTCATAGGACAGCAGTCCTTTTATTCGTTCAGGCTTAATGCCGATTCCATTGTCCTCGATCCGCACCATGACATCCTGCTGCTGCGATGTTATCCGGATCTGAATGACGCCCCTTTCATCAAGCGGGGCAATTCCGTGAAAGATCGCATTCTCCACGATCGGCTGCAGCAGCATCCGGGGAACATAAAGGCCCTCCATCTCCTCAGGGCAATCGATCCTTAACTCGATTTGGTGGTCATAGCGGTAATTCTGAATGATCATATATTTGCGAAGCAGCTCCAGTTCATCGCCAAGGCGTATGAACACCCCATTGCGCTCCAGGCTCCCCTCCAGCAGATGAACAAGGGCCGTAACCGATTGATCCACGTCATTCGTCCGGTTCAGCTTGGCCATCCAGCGGATCGAGTTCAGCGTATTGTAGAGAAAATGGGGATTGATCTGATACCGCAGCGCGCGGATTTCAGCTTTTTTCTTCTCGGACTCCTCCGCGGCGATGCGCCGGATCAGGAGGTCGATCTGCTCTATCATTTTGTTGAAGCTTCTGCCCAACTGACCGATCTCGCTGGGTCCTACATTCTTGCTGCGGACCGATAAATCGCCTGCCTCGCTTCTGCGCATCAAGCGGCTCAGGTGAACGAGCGGATTGCCGATTCTCCGCGTCATGAAATAACCCATGCCGATCGCTGCCAGAATCGATCCGAATACAATCCAGACCGTGAAGCTCCGGATGCTGGCGGAATCGGCCGTCAGTTCCTTCAGCGGCACCATGCCTACCACATGCCAGCCGTTGTTCAGGCGCGAGGGGATCATCAGCGTTTTGTTGTTGTTCAAGTTATATTCCGTCAAATCCGAGGGCAGCTTGATCCGGGACTGCCTCCCGTACATCGAAGGATCCGGATGATAGAAGTAACGATTCTCGTCATTGGCCACGTACATATACCCCGTGTCTCCGAACTGGACGTGGTTTAATTCATCGATCAGGACATCCCCCATAATCTCGATAAACATGACCCCGACAATCTCCCCTGTATCCCAGCTCCGAATCGCCCGACCTAGTCCGAAGACCGGAAATCCCATTCCCGTTTGCTTCAGGTAGGAGGTATCCGACAAGCCGAACCATACCGCCTGTCCGTTCGCCTCCAGTATCGATCGATACCATGGAGAATCCCACTGGTCCGGGATGGACATCAAGGAATCGGCACTGAGGACCGAATTGTTCCGCTGCACGTCAAACACGTACACGTCCAATATCTCCGGCGAGTTAATCATGATGGAGGTCAGCAGGTCCTTCCCCTCCTTCACCTTCAACGTCAGGTCATACTTACTGATATCCTGATCCTCTAGTATGCCGTGAACCACCTTACTGTTCAGCACCATCATCGAGGAGTCGTCCAGCTTCTTGAAGAACATGTTTAGCTTGTCACTGACTTGGGTGATGGTGAGGGAAGCCACTTTACTAACCTGTTCCTCCACGATCGAGGCCGATTTGTTATACGACAGGAACCCCATAATGAGAACCGGGAGTGTTGTGCCGATGAAAAAAAACAAAAACAGTTGAGTGACAATGGAATGAAGACGATGATATCCCCGCATACAAGCTCCCTCCGTTTCATAAGATGAAAACTGCGAACCTTTTACGATAGCGCTTACATAACTGTTTGACCTTCTTTCTTCTTCCTTTTCACCTTCTGCCTTTCCCTTACCTCCTTCTCTAACATCCCGCTCCGGAGCACCATGAAGATCCTGCTGTATCCCTCGCTCCCGGGTGTAATCATCGTATTATGTTTTCAAGTCGATGTCCCTAAGTCCATCTGCTTATGTTTGGGCTGCGCAAATAAAAAAAGATGGACCCGAAAATCTCGGGTCCATCTCTTTATATGTGGATATAATGCCGCCTTCTAGGCTTAGTAAGCCAGTGTAAACAAACCGTTGATGTGGGACAGGTAACGCATGTTACTTGCTTCTTTCATCAAGGTTGCAGGCAGACCTTTCAATTGGGTCTTGTTAGCGCCAATGGTACCGATGGCATCTTTACGTCCCAAGCTGCCGAGCGTACCGGAGAATACCGGTGTGAACGAAGCTGGTGCGCCGCCGTTCAATTGAGCGAAGATGTTGTAGCCGATCAGCTCGCCCATTTGCCATGCGAGCTGTGCCGTTGGCGGGTATGGACGACCTTCAGGTCCCATAACCACCGCGCTGTCGCCTGCAACGTATACATCAGGGTGGGATGCGGATTGCAGGAATTCGTTAACAACCGCACGTCCGCGATTGACTTCGATGCCGCAGTTAGCCACAACGGAGTTGCCCTGTACGCCGCCAGTCCATACCAATGTGCTGGTTTCGATCGTGCTTCCGTCTTTCAGTTCAACGGTTGTACCGTCCATTTTGGTAATCGGCAATCCGGTCAGGAAGTTCACGCCGCGTTTCTGCAGGCTTGTTGTCGCGCGGTCAACCAATTCAGCAGGGAAGCCCGGCAGAATCGAAGGAGCTGCTTCAACACAATAAAGCGTGATTTCTTGTGGGTCAATACCGTATTTGCGAGCCAGCTCGCTTCTCATATCGGCATATTCACCAACAAGCTCAACTCCAGTCAAGCCGCCGCCGCCAACCACGATGGTAGCGTCCGCTTTGTTTTTCGTTTTGCTGTATTCCGCAATGCGGGACTCCACATGAGCACGCAGACGATTAGCATCGTTCACGGACTTCAGAATGAAGCTGTTCTCTTGCAGTCCCGGAATGCCGAAGAATGCCGTTTCGCTGCCCAGTGCGATAACCAGGGCATCATAGGTGAAGTTTCCGCCGTCATCGAGGGAAACCGAACGCTCATCCGGCTTGATTTCCTTAACGTTGCCGATGCGCAGGTCAACGTTCGCGCCGCGCAGAAGCTTGTCGAGCGGCAAAGCTACTGCTTTCTCTGCGATGTTGCCTGCTGCCAGACGGTGCAATTCCGTAATGATCTGATGGGTTGGGAAACGGTTGATCAGCGTGATTTTTGCAGCAGCACCAAAATGCTCGCGTGCAGAAAGCGCACTAAGCAAGCCGCCATAGCCTCCGCCCAAAATTAAAATATGTTTAGACATGACCATCCTCCGTTCTTCGTATGATTATGGATTAACGCTTGTTTTGTTGGTCGCGCTCGTTAAGAACGTCCAAAAAAGCCTGAGCATAGCGAAGACCCTTTTGAACCTGAGGATCTTTCAGCATTTTCATCAGACCAAATACGCCGATCTGAGCTTGGTCGCCTTGAGCGTGTACACGGTCTCCGGCTTCGATGGCTGCAGATGCAACGCTTTTTGCTGCTGTCGTGATTGGCTTCGCGAATCCGCTAAGGGAAGCCATGGTGTCTTCCGCAAGCACGGGATCCGTAGCTACGGATTTACCGAAGTCATAAGCTTTAGTCATGACGGTCAGCATTTCCGTAAGTTTTGGAAGATTGTCCACGAGAGTTGTGAGGGATTCCTGAACCTCGGGCTTGAGCAGTTGTTCGAGCAGCACATCAGGACGGCTGGACGCCGCAGCTTCTTGGTTTCCTACAACATTTTCCGGAGTTTGGGACGGCTGTGGAGAAGATGTTTCTGTCATAAAGAATTGCCTCCTTTTCTTTAAGTGAATTCCCAAGATGAACTTGGCGACGATCGAACCGGCTAGCTTTAATTTTGGGATAACCGGTATCTATTATGCATCACTTACAAAAGTGCGAACTTATGGGTGACTCACTATCGCCAAAAATAAAGCAGGGGGAAACTTCCCCCTCCTTTATTCGGAAACAATCTTAGGGATTGTGATAAATATCTCTAAGTACTAGTCTATAACTTGTGAAGCATAATTACAAACATAAAATGCAATTTTCGACTACAAAGTTAGAACGCGATACTCGCTTTCTTCATATGTAACTCTTGTAACAGGGCGGCCGGAAAAGTCAAGCGCTTCCCGAAGCGGAATCCAAGCGGTACCGCCGATTAAATGAACATCCGAAGACACCGGTTTGCCCCCTGTTTGCATAGGGAATAACAAACCACCCACCGGGTCAGCTTCCCAGCGATTCCCTGCAAGCGTCACCTGCACCGTCTTGTTGTGAGACTTCCAGGTCACGCTTCCGCCGAGCCGCTCCACCAGGGAACGCAGCGGTACCATCAACCGGCCGTCCACCATTTTGTATTCACCTGCCGCGAATGCAGTCTCCATTCCTCCAAATTCCACAGCAAGCGTTCTCCCGGTCTCAAATAGCGCGGCATTGGCTGTGACATGTTCGCGAATCCACTGCTTTGAAGGCTGCGAAGCCTTACGAGCACTCGGCTGGGCACGAAATTGAACAGGCTGGATCTCCGGAGACAATACGTCAAAGGCATAACCTTGCTTTTTATAATAGGAAATAATCTCCGGCAGGGCCTTGACGCTCTCAGCATGCCCTTTACCGTCATGAAGAAGCACGATCGCCTCATTGCCATTCACTTTCGTGGTTGCCCCTTTGACGATGTCTTTAACCGGAACGCCTCGATACTTGGAATCGCCGCTGTCGACGTTCCAATCGAATACATGATATCCCCCCTGCTTCATGTATTGAAAATAGGCTTCATCAAAATGTCCGGCCGTCCCCCCGGGAGCTCTGACCAGCTGCGGCCGTTCACCCGTAATTAAACGAATGATTTCCTCCGTTTTCTTAATCTGCCCCCAGAAATCCTGAAAATGCCCGTAGAGCTCGTCATAACGATGATCATATGTATGATTCCCAATCACATGGCCTTCCTCATAGATGCGGTTGATAATTTCGGGACGGGTCTCCGCCTCCTTGCCCAGTACAAAAAATGTGCCTTTAATTCCTTCGCGCTTCAAAATATCCAGAACATCCAGCGTCAGATCCGATGGCCCGTCGTCAAATGTCAGGTATACCGTTTTGTCACTTTGTTTCTTATATTGAACAGGTGCGGCGTTCACGGCCGGTGTATTCTTGAATGCAGTCGTGACGATTGGCAGGCTGGCCTCTTCGGGCTTAACCTGTACATCCTGCCGAGTTACTGTCATTGGCGCCGATGCCAGAGGAGCCTGTTCCACATATATGTCTATCGGCCGCTGGACCTCAAGCCCCATACCGATCATGATCAGCAATGCCAACACGCCGAAAAATACCGCAATTGATGTTACCCGCACCATATTTTTCATTATCAACTCTACCTCCATCGTTTCTATGAGTTCGGCTTCCTGATAGATTATATGGAGGACGTTTCAAAAAAAGACTAGGATTTGATATTTTACAACCGGAAGGGATGATAGAACATCCGGGCAAACAAGAAAATGGTACGTTCGTGCGAGTCTTCTCCGTTTCTTCCGGCAATGTCGTATCCGCCCTCCTTGAGAGCAACGGAACCTTCTTGGGGCAATGCCGTGAACGCGCTAAAAGCCCTTGTGACTGGGCCCTGGAATCGACGGGGACCAGGCGAATGACGGCAACAGGGCATGGTACTCCCAAACAGCTCGATTCTCCTGGATTAGCGGTATTTGATGATATTCGAGGACTGTGGTTCCGCTATTCCTTTGTTTTCTGCCCTTTAATGGAGGTATGAGGACATGAGATCCACTATTGCAAGATATTGCGGGCTAAATTCGTGATTTTGGGTGCATTAACGGATCCTCTGTCCGGATGGCCTACCAAATGGATCGGTTATCGGTAAATAGCGGATCGAGTGTCCAAATGGGCTCAAAAACAGCTCGTTTTTACAGCATACAGAGGATCCTATGTCTGCCGGCCCGAAACAGCTCGTTTTCGGTAAAACAGCCAAACGCGGGCGAGCCGCTGCGAGAACCGGTGGCCCCCTACTCTCCCTTCGCCGACCTATACCTCTGGTCTTATTTATTTAAAAAAAGGTCCCTTATCATGCCTGTTCAGGCATGCTGAGGGACCGTTCTTCATATAGCTATGACAGCACGGCTGCGAGAACCGCTTCGACATGACCTTTTACTTTCACTTTCCGCCACTCGGCGGCCAGCTTTCCCTGCTCATCAATTAGGAAGGTCGAGCGTACAATACCCATATACTCGCGGCCGAACATCTTCTTCATCTGCCACACGTCAAACATTTCGCTTACCTTATGCTCCTCATCAGACAAGAGCAAGTAGGGCAGGCTATGCTTATCGATGAATTTGGCATGGGAGTTCAGAGGATCCGGGCTAATCCCGATCACGACTGCCCCTGCCTGCTCCAAGCTTCCATAATGGTCCCGGAAGCTGCAAGCCTCTTCCGTGCAGGTTGGGGTCATATTTTTCGGATAGAAGAACAGCACGACTTTACGTCCACGAAAATCGCTTAAAGCTACCTTCTCCCCGTTCGAAGCCGGAAGTGAAAAATCCGGCACCTGGCTTCCAACTGTCAACTGCGTTTGATCTGCGATAAGTCTCAACTCCTAAAATACGGACTTTAGTCCCGAAAATTGATTGTCTTTTCGAAAAAAATTATAATAGAATGAATGTCGAATGTTCAAATGTTCTATCGAATTCATTCATCAGCGTAATCCGAAAGGAAGAACACAATGACCAAAAAAACAAAGAAGACGATTATATGGAGTGTCAGCCTCATCCTTGCCGCTATTATTGGTTATGGCATTTATTATGCGGCATCGTTCTACGACGGCTTGCAAAGTCTTCAGAAATCAGGTGAATCCTCCCCTTTTCGTGAAATCGAAAAAGTAGATGCCAAAGTTCCGGCACCACCCGAGTGGGAAGGAACGGAGACGGTTAACATTCTGCTGATGGGCGTGGATGCGCGCGGTTTTGAGGAAGGCGAAATTCCTCGATCCGACAGTATGCTTGTTGCCTCGATTGATCCCGTGAAGAAGAAAATGCACTTATTCTCTATTTTGCGCGATACTTACGTAGAAATACCCGGATATGACCGAAACCGAATCAATACGGCCATTACACACGGCCCGAATACGGCCATGAAGGCTGTTGGCGATCTGCTGGGCATTCCGGTTCAATACTACGTCTATACGGATTTCCAGGGTTTCATGAAGCTGGTTGATTCCGTTGGCGGAGTTGATTTCTATGTTGAGAAGGACATGAATTATTCCAGTAAAGCAGACAAAAACGAATACGACATCGAACTGAAGCAAGGCATGCAGCATCTGGATGGCAATGCGGCGCTGCAATATGTCCGGTTCCGCTATGATGCGATGGGCGACTTTACCCGCACCGAGCGTCAGCGCGAGCTCTTGAAGGCCGTAGCCAAAAAAATGCAGACCACCACTTCCATCATGAAGCTTCCGGACATTCTGAAGTCCGTCAGCCCGTATATCGATACCAATCTCGATGTTGAGGATATGTGGAAGCTTGCGAACGTTGCCTACAAGAGTAAAATGAGCGGCAGCGAACAGGTGCCTCCGATGAAGCTCCTGAAGGAAGAACATATCGGCGGGGCAGCCGTTCTAACGGTCGGCAATTCGGATACGCTGAAACAGTATATCCAGGACATCTTAAATCCGCCTACGCCTGATCCTGAGACAGAAGGCAGCCAAGGTACGGACAGCAATTCTGAAACCACTGGTTCTGAGAATGACGATTCTGAGAATGGTCATTCGGATAGCTCTACTGTTCCATCTGCAACAACGGATCGTAACTAATACACTTACAGCAAGCAGGACAGGAGCTATGTCATTTTAGCTGCCTGTCCTGCTTCATGAAGAAAGGAAGTTAATGATAATGACAACATCAAGAAACCGTTCAGAAACTCTATATCAAGAAGCGCTGCAGCATATCGTAGGCGGCGTAAACAGCCCCTCCCGTTCGTTCAAAGCCGTAGGCGGCGGTGCCCCCGTTTTCATGAAACGCGCGAATGGAGCTCACTTCTGGGACGAGGACGGCAATCGCTACATCGATTATTTGGCAGCCTATGGCCCGATCATAACCGGACATGCCCATCCGCATATTACGGCCGCAATCACGGCAGCAGCTCAAAACGGCACCCTCTACGGGGCGCCTACGGAGCTTGAGATCACCTTGGCCAAAATGCTGAAGGCTGCCATCCCGTCCATGGACAAGGTGCGTTTCGTCAATTCCGGCACCGAGGCGGTCATGACCACGATCCGGGTCGCCCGCGCCTACACCAAGCGCAACAAAATCATCAAGTTCGCCGGCTGCTACCATGGCCATTCCGATCTTGTCCTCGTGGCAGCAGGCTCCGGTCCTTCCACGCTCGGCATTCCGGACAGCGCCGGGATCCCGGCCAGCATTGCAACGGAAGTCATTACCGTTCCGTTCAACGATCTGGAAGGCTTGCGGGCTGCCCTCGACGCGTGGGGCGATGATGTGGCTGCCGTTATGGTGGAACCGATCGTTGGCAACTTCGGCATGGTGATGCCGAAGCCGGGATTTCTCGAAGGCTTATGCCAGATGACGCACGACAACGGCTCGCTGGTCATCTATGACGAAGTAATCAGCGCTTTCCGCTTCCACTACGGATCTACCCAAACTTATGCGGGTCTGGACAATCACGAGGCGATTCAGCCGGATCTTACGGCGCTTGGCAAAATCATCGGCGGCGGTCTGCCTATCGGCGCCTATGGCGGCCGTAAACACGTGATGGAACAGGTCGCACCGCTCGGTCCTGCTTATCAGGCAGGAACCATGGCGGGTAATCCAGCCTCCATCGCCGCCGGAATCGCTTGCTTGGAGGTTCTGCAGGGTGAAGGCGTATATGAAGAAATGGAGCGCTTGACCAACAAGCTGACGGAAGGCTTGCAGGCATCCGCCGACCGCCACGGCATTCCGCTCACAATCAACCGCATCCGGGGCTCCTTCTCCACTCACTTCTGCGATCACCCGGTCACGAATTATGACGAAGCGCAGGACACCGACGGCGAAGCCTTCGCCGCATTCTTCCGCCATATGCTGGACCGCGGCGTAAACCTGGCTCCTTCCAAGTACGAGGCCTGGTTTATGACCACTGCCCATACGGATGCCGACATTGAGGCTACGCTTGAGGCTGCGGAGGAATCTTTTAAGGCCATGAAGAATTAATATAGATAAATGCATAACCCGCGAAAGGAGAACTCCTCATGAAAAAGCGGTTGAACAAGTTATAACATGCTCCAGATCCATGCCATGCTTCAACGGTCCGGATCCGTGGACCTCCAGACCTGTCCGATTCAAATCATGAGTCATCTAAATATGAATGCGGAGGCTGGATAACATGAGAAGCGAGCAAGAAATGATGGATTTGGTATTGGGCTACGCAGCCCGCGACGAACGGGTTCGGGCCGTGACCCTGGAGGGCTCCCGAACGAATCCCAACGTGCCGAAGGATATTTTCCAGGATTACGATATCAGCTTTCACGTAACGGACATGGACAGCTTTATTCAGGATCCGAACTGGATCGACGTCTTCGGCGAACGAATTATACTGCAGACGCCCGAAAACATGGCCATGTTTCCTCCGGATCTTGGAGGCTGGTTCTCGTACCTGATGCTATTTACCGACGGCAACCGGATTGACATGACCCTGATTCCCATTGAGGAGAAGGAGAAATACTGCAGGGAAGACAAACTGATCCAGATCTTAATGGATAAAGATCAGGCCTTTCCCAATATTCCTGCTCCCTCCGACGCGGATTTCTGGGTAAAGTGCCCGTCGGCAGCCTTTTTCGAGGATTGCTGCAATGAATTCTGGTGGGTATCCACGTATGTAGCCAAGGGCTTGTGGCGGGAAGAAATACTGTATGCCCAAGACCACTTTCACAACATCATGCGTCCGATGCTGATGAAAATGCTGGGGTGGCAGGTAGGTACCCAGACCGGTTTCTCGCTCAGCATAGGCAAGAACGGCAAGTACTTGAAAAACTACCTGTCATCGGACAGCTGGAACGAGCTGATGTCCACCTACCCTCGCGGAACCTACGAAGAGGTGTGGGAGGCGCTGTTTACGATGGGAGCGCTGTTCCGCAGAACCGCGCTTTATGTCGCTGAACAGCTGGGCTTCGAATACGATATGGGGCAGGATCAGCGCGTTACCTCCTTCCTGCAGCATGTCCGGCAGCTGCCGGCGGATGCCAAGGCGATCTATTAAGATTGCGGGAAGCTGCGGTTCCCTTGATTCCAAATATCGAACCCAAGCAGCCGGGCTCAAAGCGGATTAACCACTGGTCCCAGTGAAGCCACGATTGCTAAGAATATGAATCAGCAAAGAGAGACGCCGCTCCGGCGTCTCTCTTTATTGTGCTGCAGACATCTCCAAAATCCCATCCGCGGACAGCCGCTCCTTTACTTCAACCCGATCTTGGCGACTGCGCTCTCCTGCAAACAAAATTTATTGAATCCATTTGTCACATTTGTGCTTTGCCCAAACGTAATACAAATTGTAAAGGGGTGAAACCACTTGGATGAACCAGCATTCCATCAGATCGTTGCTGATGTTTTGAAGGGAGAGATCGACAAATATGAGCTGATCATGAACCGCTGCCACAAAGCCATCTTCAACTATTGCTATCACATGCTTGGCGACTATGCCGAAGCCGAAGATTGCACCCAGGAAGCTTTTTTGAAAGCTTATCGCAATCTATCTAAATTCGAACCGGACAAGCCTTTCGAAGCCTGGCTGTACCGCATCGCCTCCAACCAGTGCATCGACTACCTCCGCAAGCGAAAGCTATCCCGATTCCTCCCCTTTCTGTATCAGAAGGATCAGGATAACCGGCATGTCGATCAGGTCATCGAGCACAAATACTACAATCCGTCCGTGCTCCGGGCGCTGGCCAGGCTGACCGCCGAGGAACGAAGCCTGCTCATCCTGCGCTGCGTCGAGGACAAGAGCTATCATGAGATCAGCCTTATTTTGCAACAAAGCACGACCTATCTTAGGAAAAAATTTCAGCGAGCCGCAGCCAAGTTCCGCAAACATTATGCCATGGCCGAGGGGGAAGAAACGAATGAGCATGGACAACGACCAGGACCTGAAACCACTCTTTCAGAGGGTTGAGCCGATCGGGACAGCCCTCCAGGAACGCGTCATGAACCAAATTCGGGAAAAACAACTTAAAAGGGAGCGATTTTTTGTGAAATACAAAGTTAGCATTCTCTTAATGGCCGGCATGCTGCTTACCGCATCGACCGGATTTGCGGCCGTACAGTACCATTCCTTAACCAACAGCAAAGGGGAAGTTCTTTATGAGGAGAAATCGGACGCTCAGGCGCCTTCACCAAAAAACTATTCAAAAAAGGAACTGAACCGCATACATCTCATGAACACCATCTGGGACGAACAGATCAAGCCGGGCGAAGCCGCCATCATTTCCGTCGTACCGGATAATCCAAAGCATGTCATCGACATCAAATCCACTCCGCATGCCGTCAAGGATTTCGCCAAGCTGCAAAGCATGGTGAACGTGCCCGGTTTGCCGCTGGCCAAGGAACTGTCCGGTTCGGGCACATATACGTTCAAAAACGCCAGTGTGCACATGGAACGCGAGACTGATGTGACCCCGCTGACCGAACAGGAAAAAGCCGACATCGCCAAAAAGCTGCTTGAAAAAGCCAAAGCCTCCGGGAAGGACTACGCCCTGATGCCGGTGAAGTTCACCGATCAATTCTGGCTTTCGACGGTATATTATGCCAGCGGCAATAAAAAAGTCTCCCTTACCATTCTGAATAACGGGGACCACGGAAGCGTGACCTCCTACTGGGACGAGAGCACGGGCATGACCAGCCGGAAAATCGAGATCAACGGGCAGGACGTGCTGCAAAAAACGTGGAGCGGCGGAAACTCGGCGCAGCTGGCGCAGCTGGACTGGGTCTATGAAGAACCAACCACCGGACATCACTACATGCTTTCGCTCAACTCTACCACGGGTGACATCGCTGCCGAAGAGCTGATCCGCATTGCCAAGACAATAATTCCGAAGACGGATTCCAAGTAAGCAGCGTGATGTCACTTGGCTTAGGGCTGTCATAATAGCAATCATTATAACAATATAAAAAGTCGCCTGTGGCAGTCTCGGGATCCGGACACGAATCAGGCGGCCGTGTTTAAGAAGGGCTGACCTTTCGCCCGGCTTGAGCAACTAGTTCCAAGGATATGAGAAAGCAAAGAGAGACGCCGCTCCGGCATCTCTCTTTACTGTGCTGCAGAATTCTCCCCAATCCCATCCGGGGCAGCCGCTCCCTTACTTCTGTTCGATCTTATCGAAGAAATTCTCCTGAACCAGCTTGGCTGTTTCGTCCAGCTGTTTCTTGGAATCCGTGCCTTCCTTCGAGAACGATTCCTGTACAACGTTGGACATCGCCGCATAATAATCCTGCGTACCGAATTGCGCTTCCGGTTTGCCTTCCAACAGGCTGAAGAGCTGCGGATCATATTTGTAGACGTTATCGTACTTATCGTAGATGGCTTTCACCTTCGCGGCATACTCGGAATCATCGCTGAAATATTCCAGCGGCGTCGGTACAAAGTATTTGCCTTCGGCTTTGCGGGCATTAATCGTATCTTCCACCGATTTCAGCGCATCATCCGTAAAATAATCAAACGTGATGTAACGGAAAGCCATTTCCTGCTCTTCCTTCGTGGCATTCGGGTTGATGACCAAGTAATTTCCGCCCAAAATGCCGTGATGCGCTCCGCCTTTCTCCATGGCAGGCATCGGATATGCCAGCACATCCTCAGGCTTCATGCCGCCCTCATTCAATGCCGGCTGGATCACGTCAAATGCGCCCGCAATGACCATCGCCGTACGTCCCTGCTGGAACGAGCTGACGGCATCGCCCCAACCGAGAGCCCAGTCCTGCGGAATGGCGTTCGCTTCCCATCTCAGCTTCTTGTAGAAGTCCAGCGCCTTCACGCCGGCTTCCGAGTTAAACACGGCCTTCACTTTGCCGCCCTCGTTCACTTCGATATCCCCGCCGGCTTCGAACAGGAAGTTGGTCCAGTTCCATCCCGCTTCGTTACCTTTGCCCATCGGCGCGATGCCGGATATGCCGGCCTTCGGATCTGCGGCCCCTTTCGCCGTGTTGTACATGTCGTCCCAAGTCCAATCCATCGGCGGAACCGGTACGCCCTTCGCATCCAGCAGCTTCTTGTTCACGATCGTTGACGTGATATACCCGTTCTGCGTAACGCCATACACTTTGCCGTCCACGATGAATTGATCCTGCAGCACGGGATTCATGTCGTCCTTGTACTCCCACTCGTTCCAGAACTCCGTGATGTCCGCCACCCAGCCCCGCTCCACGAGCAGCTGTGCCTCCGTGGCCCAAGTGTTATAAAAAGTCGGAGCTTCGTTCGAAGCCATCTTCACCCCAATTTCGTTGACGCTGTACTGCCAGTCGTCCTTCACGATGGTCACGTTCGGATATTTCGCCTGGAAACGGGCAATTTTATCATCCTCCTGCTGACGCAGCGTTGTGTCATCCGGCAGCGGATAGTGGATCTTGATCGTTATCTTTTGATCCGCGATATCCTGTTTCGGTTCCTCTGTTTGCGTCGTGGTCGTCCCGCCCGAATTGGCGGTCCCTCCGTCTTTATTGCCGGCCTCCGGCGCTGCTTTGCCACCGCCGCACGCGGCGAGCAAGGAGCTGAACAGCATAAGGCAGATCAGTAGTGCTGAGAACTTGCGCATGGATACTCCCCTTTTCCTTATTGAATTGATAATGTCCTTTCTTATCTCCATCATAGAATCGAAACCCTTAAAGGACGATGTGCATTCATATGACGATCATGTGCAGGGCTACGATGGTGTACACGCTGCCCTACCCTTTAACAGCCGAGAGACTGACGCTGCGCATAATGAACTTCTGGAATACCAGAAATACGAAGATCGGCGGCACCATGACCATGAACAGGATCGCAAATTTTATGCTGCTGTCCAGGCTCCTTGCGTTGATGACATACTTGTAGATGGCCGTGGCCAGCGTGTACTTGTCCTGCGTCTGCATGACCAGCGACGGCCAGAACCAGTCATTCCATGCCGTGGAGAAGATAAAAATCGCCAGCGTTGCAAAGATCGGGACGGACAGCGGCACGGCAATTCGCAGGAAGCTGCTCAACTCCGAAGCGCCATCGATGCGTGCCGCCTCGAAGATCTCCGGATGAATGCCATCGAAGAAGTTTTTGATCAGCAGGAAGAAGTACGCATTCGCTCCGGCCGGCAGCCAGAAGGCCCAGTAGGAATTCAGCAGCCCCAGCTCCTTCAAATTGACGAAGTTCGGAATCATGTAACTCGACGCCGGAATAAACAAGGTCATGAGAATGAAGAAATAGATGACGCGGTGATAGGGAACCCGGATACGGGAAATGCTGAATGCCGCCAAGCCCAGTACCAGAATTGTAACCAGCAGATTGCCGCCAAAAATAAGCAGCGTATTCTTCAGAAACATCGGCAGATCGATGTATTCCCACCCCTTCGGGAAGTTATTCCAATGCCATTCCGACGGGAAAAAGCGCGGCGGAAACGTGTTGATCTCCTGATTGCTCTTCAGCCCGTTAAACATCGTCATGCCGATCGGGTACAGCATCGTAAAGACCATCACCGCGATGCACAGCACCATAAATCCGTATATCGCCTTGTTCCACGGTTTTCTCAAATCCGAAGCGGACAGTATGCCTCTCTCTTTCATCCTAGTACTCCTCCCTGTTCATCTTGAATTGCAGAATGCCCAGCAAACTCAGCACCAGAAACATCAAGATGCCCATGGCGGTTCCTGCCCCGTAATCCAGCTGGTTAAACGCGTATTTTACGGTTAGAAGCGCATAGGTGAGCGTGGCCTTGTTCGGTCCGCCATCCAGCATCGCCAGCTGCGACTGATACGCCTGCGAAGTGCCGATTAGCTGCAGAATCAGCATGAGCATAATCAAATTGCGCATCGAGGGGAGCGTAATGTATTTAATCCGGGCCCATACGCCCGCACCGTCGATCTCGGCGGCTTCATACCAATCCTTCGGTATGCTGAGCACGCCGGCCAGATAGATCAGCATCGCCGAGCCGAATTGCTGCCATGTCTCCATCACGACCAGCGACACCATGGAGAAACGGCTATCCGAAATAAAGGATACCGGTTCTGCCCCAAAGAAGCCGAACAGGGCGTTGATCGGTCCTACCGGGTCATACATCCACCTCCACATGCCGTAAAGCACGACGCCAGGTACGACAAACGGTAGATACGCCGCAATCCGGGCAAAGCCCTGGAACAGCTTCAGCTCCGAGATGGCGATAGAGGCCGCGATAGGCACCCAGAAGCCGATGACCAGCGTTAACAGCATGAAATATAGTGTATTTCGAACGGAAAGCAGCAGATCGGGATTGCTGAGAACCTTGGCATAATTATCGAACCCGACGAAGGTGTTGCCTTTGACGAAATCGATATGAAAAAAGCTGTAAAAGATCCCTTTCAAGATCGGCACCCACAAAAAGACGATAAAGATCGCAATCGCCGGAACGAGGAACATATACCCCCATATGTACTTCTTCCACAGCGGCTTGCGCTTGTGCTCCTGCCGGGTGCGATGACCGGGCTCTATTCGAGCCTGGCCTTGCGGCATGGCCGTTTCTTCCATCTGACTCCCTCATTCCTTAATTAAATGTCCAGCTTTAATTTTAAAAAGGCAGGGAGTCTTCGAACATGTCTAAAACTATGTGAAGTATAGCCGTTCTTACTTCTTTAGCTCGCTGGGACTGACGCCGTAGTATTTTTTGAAGATTTTGCTGAAATGCTCCGGGGATTCATAGCCGACTCGCTCCGCGATTTCGTAGCGGCGGAGATCCGTGCTCAGGATCAGGGACCTGCTCTCCTCCATCCGCAGCTTCACGACATACTCCCACAGGCTGCTGCCGGTATATTTTTTGAACAGATAACTCAAATAGTTCGGGCTCACGTGATTGTTCTTGGCTATCTCGTGAATCGTCAATCCCTTCTGGCGGTAGTGCTCCTCGATATATTCCCTCGTATTCTCCACGATCCGATTGCCCTGGCTCGAGAGCACCTCGTGCGACGTTTCCTGGGCATAGTTGTGCCAATTGAAATCCCCGTAATAAAACACGTGGAAGTCCTGCAGCTGCTCGCTCCACAGCATCGCTTTGTCCGCCTGACGGCTGAGCACACTCAAAAATTCAGGCCCCCTCAATATTTGGCTGATCCCAACGGTACAGCTTCGTTTCAGGTACAGCTCCACATGATGGTGCAGGCTCCGGCCGATCATCTCCAGATGGTGGATCTTGCCGCTCGCATTCTCCTCCATCTCCTGCTCGCTCCATTGGAGGATGATGTTGATGTCCCGCTCCGGCGAAAAGAATACGAAGGCGTGCGGCTCCTGCTCCAGCAGCTCCTTGGCGATATTCAGCGCGGCATATTGAATCAGGCTTATATCTTTCCTGGAAAAAGAAGCGCTGCTGTCTTCCCTTAATCCCAGCTTCATCTTGATTACCGCAAAATATGGACCGATCAAGCCCAGCTCCGAATCGTCTAGGCCGGCCAGTTGCGGCTGATCCCGCTCCGTGTAGAGCCGTTGATTCAGCCGCTCTATTCGTTCGGACGGAGTCTCCTCCATCCGAAAATGCTCGTTATCGGCCATGAGAAATGGCTCTATCTGAGGAGCCGGTCGATCCATCTTGAGCAGGACGCTGCGAACCGAATCCAGAAACTGCTCGCTGTTCAGCGGTTTGATCAAATAATCCTTGGCTCCGAGCTGGAGCGCCCGCTGCGCATATTGAAATGTTTCATGGGCTGAAATAATGATCGTCTGAACCCAAGGCTTCACGATCTTGGCCTGCTGCATCAGCTCAATGCCGTTCATCTCGCCCATCTGGATATCGGTGACCAGCAGGTCGATATCTCCCATCCGTATGTAATCCAGCGCTTCCTGCCCGCTGTAGGCCGTAGCAATCCCATCGATGGCCAGGCCCGAGGACGTTAACAGCCCTGCCAGGCCCTTGCAGATCAAAGGCTCGTCATCTACCACCAAAATGTTATACATCAGGAAACCTCCTGTCCGGTTGCGGTAATGGTTGTTTCTTCTATTCGGGGAATCGTGATCGTCACGCGGGTTCCCCCTTCTTCTCTTGGTTTATATTGCAGACCGCAGCCGCTTCCAAAATGCAGCTGGAGCCGCTCCTGGATATTGCGGATGCCGTAGCCCAGCGAAGGGTCCGGCGCTTCATCATGGAGCAGCCTGTGGATGGACTCGTAGTTTACGGGGCGGAAACCGTTATCTTCAATGACGATCCGGCATTGTCCCTCTTCCAGATGGCCTGAAATCCGGATGATTCCGTCCTCGCCCATATTTTTAATGCCATGAATGATCGCGTTCTCCAGCAGCGGCTGCAGCGTAATCTTCGGCACTTGGTTCACCAGCAAGGACTCGGGCACTTCCCAGTGAACGGTAAACTGATAATCGTAACGGTTCAGCTGCAGATTGATATAAGCCCCCGCATGCTCAAGCTCTTCCCCAAGCGTGATGAGATCCCGCCCCCGGCTGAGACTGATCTTCATCAATTTGGACAAATCCTTGATCATCTCGGCGGACTCGGTATTGCCCTCCATTGTGCTCTTCCAATAGATGCTTTCCAAGGTGTTATACAGCAAATGGGGGTTAATCTGCTGATACAGCAGCTGCAGCTGCGCTTCCTTCTGCTTCAGATCCATACGGTATTTGTAATGGATCAGATCATTCAATCGGCGGGCCATGTCATAGATCGTGGAGATGAGGACACTGACTTCATCTTTTCTGCGCCTGTAGGGGGTTTCCGGCACGACGTTCCCCGGTTCATACCTTCTTACAAAATGCGCCAGCTTCTGGAGCGGCGTCATCAGCGACTGCCAGAAATAAAAAACGATAATGAGACCCACGGCAAAGTAAGCGATGGAGATGACCTGGATAACACGCTTCATCTCGCTTTGCTGGGCGAGCAGCGTTTTGACGGGCACCTTGTAGACCAGCTTCTGATTGAGCACGTAGTTATAATCAATGACATAGATAAAATCCGACGTGATCACGTCCATGACGCCGATCGTGGATTGACCCGGATCCGCTTCAGGGGGCAATTCCAGCCTTCCTGCCAGGCCTTGTACCGACGAAGTCAGGATATGGTCGTTCCCATCCGTAAAATACAGCTCCCCATCCGGAATCGAAACCGTCGATAACGATTCGCCGATTCGCGCGTCTAAATTCGTGACCACCAGAACGCCGATGGTTCCGCCCTTATAAATATTGTTCACGGCCCTTACATAACTTAAGGTCTCTTGATCCTGGCGCCCTTGTACCGGCGGCGACAGATTCGCCATTCGCTTGAGATACCCGTTCCCTTTCATCGCCACGGCTTCATCGAACCATTCCGGCTTCTCCTTCTCGTCGGAGAAAAAATATACCCCCGCTTTTCGGCGGTCAGGGTAATAGGGAGCAAAGAAATAGCTGTTGTCCGGGTCATACACATAGAGCGAGTAATAAACCGGTTCGCGTTCATCCGTCTCTTGGGAGAAGGACAGCAGCATCTTTTCCAGGCGCTCGTAGTTTTTGACGCGCGCGAGAACGGTGTCTTCGGCAAAGGGATCCAGCTGCTGGATCTGCGAATTTTGGATGACCGTGGAGGTCACTTTGTTAACGGTTTCAATATCACGGTTAATCAGCTTAAAGTTTTGCTTGTTCAGTTCGATATAAGCATTGGTCACATGGCGCTTCAGGATTTGACCGGCCATGGAATTCCCGTAGGCGTTCAGCGCAAACAACGGAATGACCAGCACCAGGAACAGCAGAATCATCTGCTGCTTGATATTCATGCGGCCCAGCGGATTTTTCAAGCGGTTCTTCATCGGTCCTTGCACCTCCGGCTTTCTCAAGCATAGCAACAATCCAGCGGCATCAGCGTAGTCATTTCTACGGAAATGATGCGTATTTTTACGATCAGGCAGAAAGTCCTAAATGGATGTATTAGCCTTACGACAGGCGATTTCCTGCAAAAGCGGCGGGCGTGTCTGGCGGGAGTCGATCGATCGAGGAGTGAGGAAGTACTGATCTGACAAGTCTTCACGATATGCTACCCCCAAAATGGAATAACACCCGCATGCGCGATCCTCATCGGATTGAACATGTGGGTGTTATGTGCCGATTCTACTTTAGAACGGAAAGAACAGCGGCAGTACCGCCATCATGACCAGGCCGATCACCAGTTGAAGCGGCAATCCGACCTTCACATAATGGCTGAATTTATAACGGCCTGCCGACATAACGAGTGCGTTCGGCGGCGTGGAGAACGGTGACGCAAAGCACATACTCGCTCCGATGGAGACGGCGAACAGAAACGGATACGGACTGGCTCCCATCTGGATCGCAGCCGATAGCGCAATTGGCGCGAATAATACGGCGCAAGCCGTATTGCTGATAAACAGGGTCAGTAGCGAAGTGGTGAAATACACCCCTGCCAGCAGGGCAAGCGATCCATAGCTGCCCAGCGAATGGACCAGCATATCCGAGATCAGCGTGGCGGCTCCCGTTTTCTCGATGGCAATGGACATCGGAATCATGCCGCCAATGAGCACGATGCTCTCCCAGTTGACCGTCTTGTAGGCCTCCTCCATGTTACGCACGCATCCGAACACCACCATCAACACCGCGGCAATCATCACGGAGGCCACCGCCGGAATCCATTCGGTCACCAGCAGGATCACCATCAAGAGCATAATCCCGGCCGCAATCGGCGCTTTGTGGTCCATCGTCACTTTGCGCGACTCCTCCACGGGCTGCCCCACCACCACGACATCCGTTTGCTCGGCCGCCAGAAGGGCTATATCCTTCCATGTTCCCTGAACGAGCAGCGCGTCGCCAAAGCGCATTTTCTCTTCCTTCAGATGATGCAGAAGATACTGTTCTTTTCGCTGAATCCCCAAAATGTTCACCCGATATTTCTCGCGGAAACCCGAGTGCTTGACGAGCCGGCCAATCAGGCGCGAGGACGGCGTCAGCATCACCTCGGCAATGCCGACGTCACTCGTGGCGTACTGCGACTCCTCCGTACGTTTTCGATGCTCGGGTACACGCTGGTCCAGCATGACAAGCCCATACGTCTCCGCAAACTCCGATGCCCGCTCGAACGGGCCGTTTACATACAGAATATCGTCTTCCTCAATCATGGTCTCGGGACCGGCGATTTCCTGGTTAATCGTTTTGAAGAATTGATTCTTGGCCGACATTTTACGGCGGATTTCAATGACGTTCACTTCGAACTTCGCCGGAATGTCCAGCTCCCGCAATGTTTTGGATCGAATGGAGGAATCGGCACTAACCTGAATCCGATACAGGTTCTGGGTCAGCCGATACTGTTTGGCCAGCTCTCGAAGCGAGCGCCCGCCCTGTTTACCTGCACCCCCTTCTTCATTGCTGGGAAGAAAACGGCGAAGGAACAATATCGCGAGGATCCCCGTTGCCAAACAGACAAAACCGATCGGCAGAAATGCAAAAAACGACAGCCGCTTATATCCTGCGTTGATCAGCGTCTCCTGAATCACGAGGTTCGGCGGTGTGCCGATTAACGTGAGCATGCCCCCCAAGCTGCTAGCAAAAGCAAGAGGCATCAGCAGCCGCCCCGGATTAATCTCGGCGCTGAACGCCAGACTGACAACAATGGGCAGCATGACCGCTACCGTGCCGGTATTGCTGACGAATCCGCCAATAAGCGACGTTACCAGCATGATCATAATCAAGAGCCGGGTCTCGCTTCCCCCTCCAAGCTTCAGCAGCTTTCCGCTTGCCATCTTGGCCAGCCCGGTCTGAAAAATCCCCCCGCCCACAACAAACAAACCGATCATCATGATGACAACCGAATTGGAAAAGCCCGAAAGGGCTTCAGCCGGACTTAAAATGTCCGTTAACATAAGTACCATCAACACGCCGATCGCGACCAAATCCGACCGCACTTTTCCCGACATGAACAATGCGGATGCCACGGCCAAAACAGACAACGTAACGATCATCGGTCCATTCATTCCTTGTTCCCCCTATCATGCCCTATCTATGTTTCTTCCAAGATTCGACATTCGGCAACCCTTTCCCTACCGCTTTCACGCATCTGCACTTTCCATATGTCAGGAAAGGGGTTCAAAATCTGATCTGATGTCAAACCATCCATGAAAGGAAATGATGTCGTATTGTACCATCTGCCTGGAGTTACTTATGTTAAAAACATCACAAAACCGCTAATGACAAAAAAAGCTGCATCGACTCCTTCCAGCCGATGCAGCTTGCTTATGGGATTACAAATTAATGAATGCGGTACGCAATTTGGTGCTGTATTGAACATCAAAACCAAGACCGGATGCAATCACCGCGAGCGGGACGTAGGTTTTATCTTCTTTTCCTACTTTTTGCAGGAAAGCCGGCGTATCGATCGGTATAGCCGTTCCGTTAACTTGAACGGTTTTGGCACCGATCTTCACTACCACCGTCTGATCTCCAAACGTAATCGTTGCACTGGACGTTTTATTTTCCCATGTGGTCGTCGCCCCCACTGCATCTACGATATCCTGTATCGCTACGTAATTCAGATTATCGCGAAGAATCGGCTTATACGGCGTGTTCAGTTCCTGCCCCTTCACGATGATGCGCATCGGCTGCCCCTGTTCTTGAACAGCGGAATTCTTGTAGCTGCCCCAGATCGTCTCTGCGAACACACCGGCCATCGTCTCATATCCATATTGGTTCGGATGAATATCGTCTTTCAGGATATGGGTCATCGTCAGCTCGGAGCCCACGAACTTCTTCGCCACATGGGCTACCTTAATATTCACGCCCTGAGTGGCAAAACTGTCAGCTACGCCTTCCACCAGCTTCGTAAACTCTCCGGATGCTGCAAGCAGTTTAGCATATGCGATCTCGTCAGCGACTTTGGGCACTGGATTATACTGGTCCGCCACCACAATTGCGGCATCCGGATTGATGGCGCGCAAGTTGGTAATGACGGATGAGACATTATCGGTATAGATCTTGAACAGTTCCTGCATCTTTGTTTTCAACTGTTCATCGCTTAATGTTTCCACTGTACTGACCAGACTCATCATGTCATTGCCGCCGATCGTAATGGTTATCAGATCCGCACCCGCGATAATCGGCTTGGCTTTCGCTGCGTCAGCGCCAATCTGCTTCGTGCGTGGATCGATGCCGCTTAGCCCAGGCTGCAGCTCTTCCGCCGTAATTGCGCGTTCATCCAAGACGGCCTTGACGTAATGGTTCAGCCCATCGGTTTTCAGTCCGCCGATCCCCAGATTCGTTACCTCGGTCCGGCCGTGGAACAAACCTTGCTCATACAGCCGGTCAACAAAACCGTAAGGCTTGCTGTTCAGATCCATTCCCGGCTCATACCCGACAGTCAACGAGTCCCCCAGCGCTACAATATGATATGTATCCTTGGCTGTAACCTCATCGGCATAAGCCGGCGAAACGCTCGGTCCAACCAGTGCCACCGCGAGCGTCAAGGTGCCGGTTACTGCCGCCAGCCCCTTCTTCCATTGTTTGAACATGCCTTCACTCCCTCAACGTCAATATCTTAGTACAGCCTTATTTTACCACCAGCAACCTATGAATGGTACTGAACTCAACCAGGACGATAAGGTTTCATGAGAAGATAAGCGAATAAATAACCGAGGGATATAGCTCCAAACCAAGCAAATATCCCAGGCGTGGCTGCCAGATACAGGCTTGGCAATATCGACCATCCAAAAGCAACCAGCAGCAGCAATCGGTAGGAATAAATCACCCCGAGCATCGCCAAGCTGGCTGGAAGAAACAGCATAATGAACATAGTTAAGGCTGGTTTCCAGCTGGTCTCATCGGAGTAAGGGTTGAAGAAGATAAGGATGCACCATAGCATCATGGAGGCTGCCCCGGATGCGCCTCCCAGAACATGACTTATTTGAATCCGAACTCGCACCGAATTCCCCCCTATGTGGTCAAGGTCAACCATAGTCACACCAACTTGAGCCAGCCTAGAACTGTGTTATCTGGCCAGCCATCATAAAAAATTGGACAGCACGCTCTATGCTGTCCATTCCTGGTTCGGGCCTTTAACGAACAGAGATGTCCCGCTTCGTAAACATCCCATTCCTTAAAGCGCTATCAAGCTTCTTCACCTGAATCCTCAGGCTTATCCTTCTTAACTGCCTTATCCATATACTTGTCATAGCGATCATCCACTTCCTTCGCCATGCTGCGGTACTTCTGCGTCTCTTCCACAATAGGATCGAGCTGCGTCTGAATCCGGATCTCGTATTTCGGAGAGAGAAGCCTGCGCTCCTCCTTCTCCCGATCCTTCTTCTGCATTTCACCGTCCGTTAACATCTCGCTGAGCTGGCGCTCCAAATCCTGATCCGACTTCTCATTCATCGTAAGCACACTCCTTTATCAAGCGGTTGTAAGTGACCTGCATTTCTCTGTCGTCCCTGGCCGTTTAGCGAACCAAAGCTTCGCCAGCGTCTTTTAGTGTATCCAGAAAACGCTGATGAATCAGCCCGTTGGTTGCCGCCAAATGACGCACCGACAGATCATATGGCTTTCCTTCCGTATCGGTTACTTTACCGCCGGATTCCTGAACCAATAGTGCGCCTGCAGCAACATCCCAAGCGCTCAAGCCGTGCTCCCAGTATCCGCTGAGGCGGCCGGCAGCCACATAAGCAAGATGAAGGGCAGCGGATCCGCCTGCTCTTACATTGCGGACCATCGGCAACAGCGCCTGCAGCTCCGCCATATTCAGCGGCAGGTTGACCGTGCTGTCCAGCGGGAAGCCCGTGGCCAGCAAGCTGTCCGACAATTGATCTTCCTTGGAAACATAGGTAGGGTTGCCGTGAACGTAGGCTCCTTTTCCTTTTTCCGCAACAAACAACTCGTCCCGGGAAGGGTCGTAAATAACGCCGACAATGACTTCTCCATGATGAGCCAGTGCAATCGACACGGAGTAAAACGGAAATCCATGAACATAGTTCGTCGTTCCGTCCACAGGGTCAATAATCCAGAGATACTCTTCGTCCTTGGCGTCCCCGAGTGCCTTATTGTAGGCATCACTACCCGGGGCAACCCCTTCTTCTCCGAGGATCGCATGATCCGGAAAGTGCGTCAAAATCAGCTTGCGGATCATCTGCTCCGCGCCTTTGTCCACCTCGGTTACGATATCCTGTGCCGAAGACTTGGTGCTCAACTGCTTGACGGTACCGAGTTTGCTCTTAATCCACTCTCCCGCTTTGGCGGCGCAATTAATCGCAACGGCGGTGTAGCTCTTACTGCTGACAACATAAGGAATCTTTTCATTCTCGTTCAAAGCACTCACTCTACTTTCTATATAAATCTAGTGATTTTTGACAATCCCTACATCCTATTCAGTCATGGCGGTAATCGAAAGGGCAATCAAGGGAAAATTCCGCCTATTTCAATAAAAGTCCGTCCTATGCTGTGCACCTGAATGCTTGGCGAGAACGAACTTTTTTATCCGATGTCATGTGTTAAGGGGAATCTCTGTTTGGATACTTCCAACGTAACCCAAAATCCATCAACTTGCAAGTGTTAACAATCTCATCTTACCCGGTTATGGGTTTACTTCGATGGAAGCACCGTCGAGAATGGTTACGCCCTCTTCCGTATAATCTCCCAAATCCTTCATCAGATCAAACAAGGCGCCGTCCTTCATCTTCGCTTCAATCATGACGTCCACCTTCGACGTAGCCCCCGCAATATTCCGTAAAAACGCCAGCAATGGCACGACATCCACCCCATCCGCATGGCTGCGGATATCGGCAGGGCTCTTGGGACTGGATACGTGAATCTTGGGCGGGAGCGGCTGCGCCCGGTCCGAATCGGCCTGCGCAAGCGGCGTCTCCCAGGTGCGAAGGATATCCGGCCACAGCTCCCAGGGAGCCTCGCCATCGTTATTGACCCACTGGTGATGAATGTCCAGTACCATCGGCAGCCCGGTCTGCTTGCATACGGCCAACGTTTCCTGGGCGGTAAAGGTTTTATCGTCATTTTCAAGGGTCAATCGTTCCTTGATGTGCGGCGCAAGCTCATGAAAATGTTCAACGAATCGCGCCGCTGCCGAGGGCTTGTCCCCATAAGCTCCCCCGATGTGGATGTTGTTCTTCATCGAAGCAGGCAGCTCCATCGCCCGCAGCATATGGACGTGCGACTCCAGATCACGGATCGAATTGGCCAGCACTTCGGGACGCGGCGTGCTCAGCACCGTGAAATGATCCGGATGAAAGGAGACCCGCATCCCGTGCTTTTTCACGAATTCCCCAATGGCCTGAAAGCCTTCCCGCAAAGCCGGGAACGGATTCCAATCCTGCATATCATGATGCGTGGCCAGCGGAATCAGCTTGGACGAGAAGCGGTACACCTTGATATCGTGAGCCGCATTATGCTTTAGAAGCCGAAGGGTATTATGTAGATTCTCATTCGCGATCCGCTCCAGTTTGTGTAAGCCGGCCTCACGGTCATTCAGCTTCATAAAACTCTTCATGGTCATCGTCTTGGAAGGAGAAGCATTCTGCACAACCGTGGACATGGCTACATAACCGAAACGGACAATCATGCATGATCTCCAAAGAACATTTCGTGAGCCAGCGCTGTTTGTACGCGTGCTTCCTCATCCGTCAATTTGCGGATCAGCTGCAGTTCGACCGAAGTAACCTCGCGGCCCTGGAAGTTAATCTCCGATACGCATGCAGTGATCAGGACGATGGCCACCGCCTGGTTATCCGGCGTATAAGCAATAACCTTCTGTCCTGTCGGAAATACCCGAAGCCCGTCCTTCAGCATTTTACCGCGGCCGTATTCCAGCAGCTCATAGAGCTCCTGCTCACTCTTAAACTTACAAACGGAATTGAACTCGGTTTGAAATCCCATAATACGTATCTTCCTTTCATCCCATAATATTAGACTCAAGGGGAGCCGTATTAAATAGCGCGGACTCCCCCTGGTGTTTCATATCCTATTGTGACGGCTTACGCCTGGTTCTCATAAATCAGGGATTGCTTGCGGTTGTACCGCTCAAGGCCCAGCTCGATCATCCGGTCAAGCAGCTCGCGGTAGGACACGCCCGTTTCCCGCCACAAGAGCGGGTACATGCTGAACGGTGTAAAGCCCGGCATCGTGTTCACTTCATTGATCAGAATCGCGCCGTCCGAGCGGCGGACAAAGAAGTCGGCCCGAGTAATGCCGCCGCCTTCAATCGCTTTGAACGCGGTAATGGCGAGGTCGCGCAGACGATCAGCCGTATCCGGCTCGATTTCGGCCGGAATTTGCATCTGTGATTGTCCATCCGTATATTTGGCCGCATAGTCGTAGTATTCACTGGAAGAGACAATTTCACCCGGAACGGATGCCATCGGCTCATCATTGCCGAGCACGCTGACCTCCACTTCGCGCGCATCCACGAACTCTTCTACGATGATCTTGTCATCGAACCGGAGCGCGGATTCAATCGCCGCCTTAAGCTGCTCCCGGTTCTTAGCCTTGGATATCCCGACGCTTGAACCCAGGTTAGCCGGCTTGACGAAGCTCGGGTAACCGAGTTTGTCCTCGATATCCTTCAGCACTTCATGCTGGCTCCGCTCCCACTGGGTACGATTGAAATAACAGTACTCACATTGCGGCAGCCCTGCTTGTGCGAAGAGCTTCTTCATGACGACTTTATCCATCCCCGCCGCCGACGCAAGCACACCGGTTCCCACATAAGGAATGTCCGCCATTTCGAACAGTCCCTGAATCGTTCCGTCCTCACCGAACGTCCCGTGAAGCAGCGGGAACATAATATCCACCGCCTGACTCTCTTGGCCATACAATCTGCTGAACACGGCGTTCAGCGCGGTTTGCGTGCCTTCCCCTTCAGCCAGCTTCAATTCTTCCAGCTGGGCAAAAGGAGCCGACAGCTTGCTGCCGATTCTCCAGCTACCCTGCTTGGAAATATAAAACGGAACAATCTCATATTTATCAAAATCAAAAGCGTTCATGACCGCGAATGCCGTGGATAACGACACCTCATGCTCGCCGGATTTCCCCCCGTATACTAAACCTACCGTCAATTTATCCTGTCCCATGTTAACCTCTCTCTTGTCCGTATTGCAGCACGACATGCTGTCATCTTAAAAATAATCGGGGATATGGTAAAACCGGTATTCGGTGTTATCATTCCAAGCGTAGGAATCCCGGTAGTCCCAATAGCGATGACGGCTGGACACCGTATGTGCATTAACGAGCGGCTTACCGCCCGCGTCAAACGCCGTCACGATGGTGCTGTGCTGAAACGCGCCGTCACCATCCCAGTCGTATACGATGACATCCCCCAGCATCAGCTGCTCGGGACGCTCCACCCGCTCGGCCCGCAGCCCCGAGGTACTGGCGTTCAAATAATGCGCAAAGCTGTTCGATACCGCCCAGCTGTAGCTCCACCATTCCCGTTGGTTTACGTACCCCTTGTACCACCATCCCGTTTCTCTTTTACCAGTATAGTGGATTGGGGCTTTGCCTGCAAAGAGGCACTGGGAGATATAATTCGTGCAATCCACGTCAAATTCCTCAAACTCCGGATTCCCGGAATCCCACCAACGGTCGGCATATGCAGCTGCGGCTTCACGCTCGTAACGGCCGGACCGCGGGCTGCTGCCAGCGGCGTATACGCGGCCGTTCATAAAGGGAATGGACGGCTCTCTTCCAGCCCCATCCGCGCCTGCTGCCGGAACATCGGCTCTTTGCAGGGGATGGCGTTCATCCTGCAGACGTTCGATGCCTACGATCAACCAGGCATCCCCGTCCCGGATCAGCGTCAGCCGCTCTTTAAAAACCGTATCCTCCCGGTGCGTCATCCCTCTTTTTTCATAATAAAATACGCTGTGAAGCCGCACGTCCGCGACCACATCATCCTCCGTCTCCCTCAGAATGCGCAGGAGGCGGGCACGAGTCTCGCTCTTAAGCGGCGTAACCTCCCGCTGCGCATACCACGACTGCAGCCGAAACTGCCTTTCTCCTCTCTCTACCAGGAAATTCAGATCCGCTACAATCTGTTCTTTCAGGCCTGAAGAATAGTCCACGCGATTTTGGTTATATTGATTTACGTAAATATATAGAGCTTGCTTCCAAGGCTTCTCTGCTTGCTTCAGACTGTTCATCTACTCTCCTCCTCTAACCTTGCCTTTCACGCTGTTCCCTATCACAACTATATGAAGAAAATGTTCGGGCTATGTACTTCGGTCAAGAGAATACAGAAACACCGGGATCACAGCGACTGTATTCGGGTAAAAAACAGGCTTGTTTTCACCTTTTTGAAATACGTTTCTTCTATAAAAAATGCTTTACGCAGCGAGTTGAAAACGGTATACTTAAAGTAGTTAATTTATGAAATTAGGTTTCACCTAGTGAAACGAAAGAGGATTTATCTCAAACTGTCTTTATTCGATTTATGAAATGACTTAAGGAGGTTCATCAATGCCAGCAAAGGATCAATTCTCCATCTCCCGCAACCTGGAGGTGGGCGGTAAAAGTTACCGTTATTTCAGCCTGCAGGCTCTCGAAGAGCAAGGATACGGAAGTGTATCCAAGCTTCCTTTCTCCATTCGGGTGCTGCTGGAAGCAGCCGTGCGTCAGTTCGACGGACGTGCAATTACCGAAGATCATGTAAAACTCTTGTCCAAGTGGAATGAAGGACGCGACAACAACAAGGAAATTCCGTTCATTCCTGCCCGTATCGTATTGCAGGACTTCACCGGTGTTCCGGTTGTCGTAGACCTTGCAGCTATGCGCGACACCGTTAAAAAATCCGGCGGCGACCCTAAACAGATCAACCCTCTCGTTCCGGTTGACCTCGTTATCGACCACTCCGTCATGGTTGACGCTTTTGGTACCGATCAAGCTCTGGAAACGAATATGAAGCTTGAATTTGAGCGTAACGAAGAGCGTTACCGCTTCCTCCGCTGGGCTCAAACGGCATTCAACAACTTCCGCGCAGTTCCTCCTGGAACGGGGATCGTTCACCAGGTTAACCTGGAATACCTTGCTTCCGTAGCGGCTACGAAGACGGTTGACGGCGAAACGCTGGTCTTCCCTGATTCCCTCGTAGGTACGGACTCCCATACAACCATGATCAACGGTCTTGGCGTTGTGGGCTGGGGCGTAGGCGGTATCGAGGCGGAAGCCGGCATGCTCGGCCAACCGCTGTATTTTGTAACGCCTGAAGTTATCGGCTTCAAGCTGACAGGCAGCCTGGCCGAAGGCGCAACAGCGACTGACCTTGCCCTCACGGTAACCGAGCTTCTCCGCAAGAAAGGCGTTGTAGGTAAATTCGTAGAATTTTACGGCCCTGGTCTCGCGAACATCAGTCTGGCTGACCGCGCAACGGTAGCCAACATGGCTCCGGAATACGGCGCTACCATCGGCTTCTTCCCGGTTGATAGCGAAACCCTGGCTTATCTCCGTAATACGGGCCGTACCGATGAGCAGGTTGAGCTCGTGGAGAGCTACTATAAAGCGCAAAACATGTTCCGTACGGCAGATACGCCGGACCCTGAGTTCTCCGATGTGATCGAATTGGATCTCGCTTCGGTTGTACCGAGCTTGGCTGGACCGAAACGTCCGCAAGACCGTATCGAGCTTACCAACATGAAACAAAACTTTAACGATATCATCCGTACGCCAATCGACAAAGGCGGATACGGCCTCAGCGATGAGAAAATTGCGGAAACCGTTAAAGTCAATCATAAAGACGGCTCTACCAGTGAAATGGGAACGGGTGCGGTTGTTATCGCAGCCATCACCAGCTGTACGAACACGTCCAACCCAAGCGTTATGCTCGGTGCAGGTCTCCTGGCGAAGAAAGCCGTTGAACGCGGCCTGACGAAGCCTGGCTATGTGAAGAGCAGCTTGACCCCAGGTTCCCTTGTCGTAACCGACTACCTCGAGAAGTCCGGTCTCTTGCACTACCTTGAAGCTCTCGGCTTCTATGTTGCAGGCTATGGCTGCGCAACTTGTATCGGTAACTCCGGTCCATTGCCGGATGAAGTGAGCGAAGCGATTGCCGACAACGACATGACGGTAGCCGCCGTATTGTCGGGTAACCGTAACTTTGAAGGCCGCGTGCATGCTCAAGTCAAAGCCAACTACCTGGCTTCGCCGCCATTGGTTGTTGCTTACGCTCTGGCAGGCACAGTGAACATCGACCTGCAGAACGAACCGATCGGCTACGATCCGAACAATGAGCCTGTCTATCTGAAAGACATCTGGCCAACGAGTGCGGAAATCCGCGAAGCGATCGGTCAAGCCGTTAGCCCTGACGCTTTCCGTGAGAAATACGAGAATGTGTTTACCGCCAATGAGCGTTGGAACAAGATTCCTGTTCCTGAAGGCGAGCTGTACGAGTGGGACGATCAATCCACTTACATCCAGAACCCGCCATTCTTTGAAGGTCTGGGCAACGGCCTGAACGACATCCAGGACATCAAGGAAGCGCGCGTGCTTGCTCTCTTGGGCGATTCCGTTACAACGGACCATATCTCCCCAGCGGGTAACATTGCAGTGAACAGCCCAGCCGGCAAATATCTGAGCGACCGCAACGTTGAACGCAAAGACTTCAACTCCTACGGCTCCCGCCGTGGTAACCACGAAGTCATGATGCGCGGTACCTTCGCTAACATCCGGATCCGTAACCAGGTAGCTCCGGGTACGGAAGGCGGCGTTACGACTTACCTGCCAACGGAAGAAGTGATGTCCATCTATGATGCTTCGATGAATTATCAAGCAGGCGGACAGAACCTCGTCGTTATCGCCGGTAAAGAATACGGTACAGGAAGCTCCCGTGACTGGGCGGCAAAAGGTACGTATCTCCTCGGCGTCAAAGCCGTGCTGGCTGAAAGCTTCGAGCGTATTCACCGCTCCAACCTTGTGGGCATGGGCGTTCTTCCGCTCCAGTTCCAGGAAGGTCATGGCTGGAAGAGCCTTGGTCTGAACGGCCGCGAGACATTCGATATCCTGGGCCTCAGCAACGATGTGAAGCCAGGCCAGGAATTGACTGTTGTCGTTACGCGTGAAGACGGAACCCAATTCGAGTTCCAAGCTATCGCCCGCCTCGACAGCATGGTGGACGTGGACTACTACCACAATGGAGGTATCCTCCAAACGGTACTGCGTCAAATGATCGCATCGAACCAATAAGACACACCCTATAGGCGCTTTAGCCTTAGGAACAAATCCCCATCATCCGCTTATGGATGATGGGGATTTTGTTATTTTTCGGTACTTTTTTCCTGAATATTGGATTTTCCGTTTCGGACGATGCCAATAAGGTTAATTGGTAAAAAACATTTCCGGAAATCCATACCCAGGAGGAAAGTATCTATGATCAAAATACATACGATGGCTTCGTTCCAATATCAATACCACCGGCCGCAGCCGGTGGCAGCGCCTAAGAAAGAGGAAACGACGGATAAAGCCCTCACCTTTCAAGAGATCCTTAATCAGAAAATGAAGGAAAAGAACGTGAAGCTGACTTAAGCTGCCCTTGCCTGTACATAGCGATGCCGTCACGGCAAAAGGACCGTCCCTACGATCACCAAGATCATGGGTCCGGTCTTTTTGCTCGTTATCGAACACTCGTCCCCGCATAAAAATGACCGGGCAGCTGTATCACATGGGGCCGCCCGGTCATTCAATAACTTATAGTGATGCTGTCCGCACTCTCGCAATAGAATGAATTAAATCATCATTCCCATTTCCCGTGCCGCCTCCATCAGGATTGGCGCATGTTCGCGAAGCGTTTCCGCTGACAGGCGGGTGACTGGCCCTGACATCGACAGTGCTGCCGCCACTTGACCATTCCGGTCAAAGATGGGTACCGATACCGCAGCGGCTCCAGGCTCGCGCTCTTCGATGCTGATCGCGTATCCCTTCTCCAGTATTTCGGCCAGCTGCTGCCGGTAAACGATCCGGTCGACAGATTCCGGCCAATCCGGCGCATTCAGCAGCTCCTCCTGATCGGCCGGTGGCGCAAAGGCCACCAGTACCTTGCTGGAAGCGCCAACCGACAACGGAAGTCGCACTCCGACCTGGGCGACCCGCCGAATGCCCTGGTTGCTCTGAACCGCTTGAATCCGAAGACGATCCGAACCGTCTCTTAAATACAAGCTCACCGTTTCCCCAAGCCGATCCCGTAAGGCCTCCATTGCGGGCAGAAGGCGTATCGCCGGGTCGTCGCTTTGAGACAGATGCATGGACAGCTCCCATATCTTCAAGCCGAGCCGATATTTCTCCGTCTCTTTGTTACGCACAACGAATCCTTTGTCTTCCAGCGTTGTTAGCAGCCGATGAACGGTACTTTTATGTAATCCGATAAGGGTAGAAATCTCTGTGAGGGCAAGTTCACTGTCTTTCGTAAAACACATCAATATATCAAGCGCCCGCTCTACAGCACGCACCGTCAATTTACGGTCTTCCATCCCGACCAGCTCCTCTCCTGTTTCATTCTATGAAACCTGGTTACAAGAATTATATGAGAATTCTTCTCAAAAGTAAACCATGGAGACAGGGACTTTACAGTTGTCTTACAATCTATGGATTTGCATTGACTTTATAGGCATCCGGGCATACGATTATTATAATTTCAACTCTTTCATGTTAACGAAACATATCCAGACTATATGGTAAGGAGGGGCCACTTATGAGCACAACAACTGGTAGTAATGCCCCACTCTCCCAATTAAATGACACGCCAGCCGAGCTGTCGACGGGCTTGGTTCGTTTAAAGCATATTATATTAGCGTTGTTATTATCTGTCGTTTTTTTCCTTGTTTTCTGTTTTATTGCGCTTCATGCCTATATTGCATGGGTTTTGTCGAATCCGACGGTTGCTCCGCTGTACTCCAATCCCAAGCTTGCTAAAGATATGAATTACGAGAATATCACGTTCCACTCCATTGACGGCAAACGAAATATAAATGGATGGTATATCCCGGCCGAGAACTCCTCCAAAACCATCGTGCTCAGCCATGGATACGGCGCTAACCGGGAGGAAACCTGGGTACCGATGTACGATATCGCCCATTACGCGCACAACATGAATTTTAATGTGCTGATGTTTGATTACGGTTTTGCCTCACAGACCAGCAAGGAAGTGGCAACCGGGGGTAAGGAAGAGAAACGCCAGCTTCTCGGGGCCATTGAGCATGTGAAGCAGCGCGGCGCGAAGCAAATTGTCGTCTGGGGCTTCTCCATGGGTGCCGGTACGGCGCTGCAGGCAGGGCTTGAGACCAAGGATGTAGATGCCATGATTCTGGACAGCTCCTTTTTATTGGAGCCGGACACGCTTTACCACAACATTCACAACCAGATCAATCTTCCTCGTCATCCGTCCCTGGAGATTCTGGAGCTGCTCTTCCCGGTGCTCAATGGTACCAGCCTGGATCAGATCCCATACAATGAGGTGAAGAAGCACGATTATCCGTTCCCGACCTTGTTCATCCACGGAACGAAAGACGACAAGGCACCTTACCCGATCGCCGAGAAGATTGCTTCCAACCAAACCCATACGGATTCGGATTCCTGGATTGTAGAGGATGCGCATCATGAGCTTATCTTCCGTGAACACCCTAAAGAATATCTGCGCAGAGTATCCACCTTTCTAGGAAAACTCGAAACACCGGATGGATCCTGATGCTTTATTGATCATACGACCCACTTCCCCCTGCTGCTTGGATGCGGCGGGGGTATTTTTATTTCCCCCTCATAATACAGGCCGTCACGTGAATATAGTGTGTTTAGTGAACCTGATACTGGAGGGAACGGACATGTTATTTATTTACGGAGCAAAGCTCCCGGTACGATTACTCGAAGAGATTCGCTATTGGAAGCATCAGGAAAGGAAGCATACTGGCCTTATCAAAGCCGTTGTGCCGGAGCTGGAGCCGGACTATGTCAAAACGCTGGATCAATGGGCCGTGGTATTCTCCGACACGGAAAAAGCAGCAGACGAACTTCTGCGCCACATTCTCCGTTATGACGGGCCTCCTTCGCCGCAGGTGCTGGCCCAGGTCGAACAGCTGCTGCGCGCTTCCTGCGAGCAATCCAGAGAGTTCATCCGCCAACTGCATGGCTTGAAGGAGCATAGTGAGGCTGTTCGGAAAGTGCCGCTTGCCAGCACGGTGCTGCACCATGTGATTCGGGAGTCCGAATACTTCCTGAACGCGCTGGAGACGCTCAACTCCGCTGGAGCGCTGGAGAGATTTATGGATGTGGAGATGCCGGTGCAATCCATGACGCTTCACGAGGCCTCCTCCCCACCGCCATCTCGCTCTGAGGCTGATCTGTCCATTCAAGGCATGGGAGACAGCGGCAAGGCCGTACCGATTGGCGGACATCGCCTTCCTCCGCTGCCTTACGCATATAATGCGCTGGAGCCTCATATCGACGAGAAAACCATGCGGATTCATCACGATATCCATCACCAAAGCTACGTCGACGGTTTAAACAAAGCAGAGAAAAAACTGGAGGCGGCCAGAAAAAGCGGCGATTTCGAGCTGGTGAAGCATTGGGAACGCGAGCTGGCTTTTCACGGTGCCGGCCACTATTTGCACACGATCTTCTGGGACATTATGAACCCGCAGGGCGGTGGGGAACCGGGCGGGGAGCTTGCCCAGCAGATCAAGAAGGATTTCGGAAGCTTCGATCGCTTTAAAAAGCACTTCTCGGAAGCGGCAGACAAAGTGGAAGGCGGCGGCTGGGCGATCCTCGTCTGGAGTCCGCGCAGCCATCGACTGGAAATTCTACAAGCCGAGAAGCATCAGAACCTCTCCCAGTGGGACGTCGTACCTCTTCTGGCACTGGATGTATGGGAGCACGCCTACTACCTCAAACATCAAAGTAAACGCAAGGATTACATCAAGGATTGGTGGAACGTGGTCTACTGGCCGGCGGTTGCGGAGCGTTTCAAGCATGCCAGTGAGCTGAAATGGAAGCCTTTTTAATTCAAAGCCTTGCTGGGTTGCTTCACATTGGTTAATATTGGGTATGTTGTCTATAGCCCTCCTTACTTCATTATGGAGTTTAAGGAGGGCTTATCCTTATTCAAAGGGGTGATTCTCTGTACACTGGAGCACATTGGATAAAGGGGTCGGGATTGCTTACCTTACTCATCCTTTTTTTTGTATCCGTAGGATGCGGCCATCCGTCTTCCATCAACAATAACAATCGCCATGGCAATGAATCCATCGTTGCAGCAAGCAATGCTGCAATTCAATACTTTAAGGAAACGTACGATATGGAGGTCCAAATAACGAGCCAAAATAAATTACCTACATATGTCGCCGATGAAATTGATGTTGGAGGTTTTGTCATAGGGCATCCCGATCAGACTTTCAATTTATCTGTAAACTACAAGACCCTTGAAACCGGGCACTTGGTCATGAGTCCAGAATTGGACAAGATTATTAAAACTAAGGAATAATCCGAGCCTATTGTTAGGTCTTTTTTACTACATATCTGGTTATTTATTCGGTTGAACGCTACCATATGCTGGATTATGATATGACAGTAAGCTTGGTGCGCCACATCTACATTGCCTAAGGCGAAACGAAGAGAAACGATGCGTTCCAAACCAGTACTGCAAGATGCAGCATGCCTGTAAGAGCAGAACATCACCACTGAAGGGATGGGTCAGTGTGAACAGTAGTTTCAAATCACGTGTTTTCATTTTTGCTTTTGTGCTTATCATTTTAATTGTTGGAGGATGCCAGCCAGTGAACAATAACCAAGCCAATACAGACGACAGCTCGGACGAAGTCATAACGAAGGCTAAGACCACAGCCGTTGAGCATTTTAAAGAGAAATACAACTTGGATGTCGAGATTACCAAAGAAGAGATGATGCCTTCTATTGTAGCGGACAAGGTCAACCTTGAAGGGTTTGTAGTAGATCATCCGGAACAAACCTTTAAAATATCCGTCGATTTCAACACAGGCGAGACATCTAATTTCGTAATGAACCCGGAGCTCAGAAAAGCGATTAAGGGCGAGTGATGGGTTGTGCTGCCTTTTGGCTGTAACTAAAGGTTCTGATCCTGCTGAGTCATGTTAAGGAGGAGTATATTTGAGTTCACCGCAAGTGGATGACGAGACGTACCGATTGATGTCAGAAGCGGCTTATCTCGATCTGAAAAAAGAAGATACCGTTGAGGACTTGCCTGGGTGGGAGGTCCTTGAGGACTATAAGAGCAACAGCATATCTGGTTTTGATGCGGTAACTTTTTACAACAAGGAAACGAATCAGGCCGTTATCGCATACCGGGGCACCGAGGCAGGCAAAGACTTATCCCATGCTCTCCCCGATTATTTGGCCGATGCGGACATTGGCATTGAAGAGATCAAAAGAAAAATCCCGGAATTTCGGCCACCTTGGGCGAACCATGTAGACAAAGTCAAAGAAGCCACGGGGATTAACGATGTCACGGATTGGTTCGGTGAACAATCGCGGCAGATCGATAAAAAAACGGATATATTGGGAACCAACCAGTTGTATCAAGCCGAGGATTATGCGCTGGAAATGAAGGAGAAATACAAGGGTGTTGATTTCACCCTCACGGGTCACTCCCTAGGGGGAGCCAACGCGCAATATGCTGCCGCCTATACGGGCATGTCGGCTGTCACCTTCAGCGCTCCGTCGGTCATCGGAAGCCTCTCCCCTGAAGCCAGAAGAAAGGCAGAGAACGGGGAATTCGATTCCCAAATCATTAATTTCGCCCATCCAGGCGACATTATTGCCAGCGGCGCGCTCGGCGGCTTCGATGGCCACGTCGGTTCTACCTATTACATAGACTCCAGTTATAAAGACGCCAATGATGGTCTCAGTATAAAAGAAAAAATTGATAATACACTGGGCGGCCCCAATTATCATCAGCTTGACCGCTATCGATTCGAGGATGGCTACGTTTCGAACCGTCTTTATAACGGTGCTACCGATAAAGCTGTGGATTCGCCTAGAATCCCTGCTCACAGCAATCTCTTGTTTGGTCTTGGCGGGCCGCTGAGCAATTTGGGCTTAGGTTTGGGCGGCTCACTGGGAGCCCTGGGCGGCTCCGCAGGAGGCTCCTCCGGTACCATCCAGGTAACCCCTGCCGAGCTGCGAAGCGTAGCCGAGAAATGGAGAGCACACGCCCATCAAAGTGATGCCGAAATCCAAGGAATCCGGCAGCGTCTCTCCAAATACATGTTCTCCAGCCACAGCAGACGTCTGCAGCCGATTGTCCAGCAGCTGGATACATCTATCATGTCGATGAGTCAATGGCATCTGCAACATACCACCGACATCGTTCAGTATATTAAATTCAAAGCGGATTTATTTGAACGGACAGACAACAGCGGGTAAACATCAATACGACAACTACCGGGAGGGATGGAGATGAGTCGAGAGATTCTGCTGGAGCTGGATGATTTGCTTCAGGCCGAACGCGAGCTGTCAGGACTGCTGGCAGCCATTCGGGCCGACGAACAGGAGGCACGGGTCATGTACGCCCGTCTGCAGGATTGGAAGGGACAATCCGCCAATGTGCTGCGCGATCAGATTGAAACCTTCTTCATGGAGATGTCCCGCCGCATCCGGGATATCGAGGAGCAAAAACACGCACTCATCCAATATGTGCAGTATATGAAACAAGTGGATGGGGCCTCTTGAGAAGCCCTTGCATCGATTAACATAGAAGCTCATATTCGTTGCTGAGCACAAAAAACAGGCTTCGCCCCCGTGGGCGAAGCCTGTTTCAATGGTCTGGATCCTGCTTAGTCTTTAATCAAAGACAGAAATTCTGAACGCTGTGCAGAATCACTCTGGAAGGTACCGCGTACAGCTGACGTGACCGTTTTGCTGCCCGGCTTCTTCACACCGCGCGCGCACATGCACAGATGCTCGCCTTCCACAACGACCATCACGCCGTTTGGCTGCAGCGCCTCCACCATAATGTCCGCGATTTGCGAGGTGATGCGCTCCTGCACCTGAAGACGGCGGGTAACCGCCTCAACCAGACGCGCCAGCTTGCTCAAGCCGGCGATTTTGCCGCTAGGGACATAACCGATATGGACTTTGCCAAAGAACGGCGCCATATGATGCTCGCACTGGCTGTAATATACGATATCCTTCACGATAACCAATTCCTCATGATTCTCGTCAAAGGTAACCCCGAGGACATCCTTGGGATCCACTTCGTATCCCGCAAAGATCTCCTCATACATCCGCGTTACACGGGCCGGTGTCTCAAGGAGTCCCTCACGCTGGGGATCTTCACCGATCAGTTTCAATATTTGCTCAACATGATACTCGATCTGCTCCCGGTTATCGCCTACTTTATTGTTCACATAATCCTTTACACCCGCCACAGTACATCCCCCTTTTTCGTTCCATAGAAAAAGCAAACGGTTAACTTATAGCCGCTGTTAGCGGCCTTTTTAAATAGAAATGCCCCTCCGTCATTTCATTTAGACGGGAGCGGGCTTTTTTTCATTATGATTTGCGTTTACGGCCTTGCCCTTTACCCGGCATAGGCTGATTTTTCATCATTTGCTGTGCGCGCTGCATTTGCTTGCTGTTCATGTTATAGCCCATTTGTTTTGCCATCTTCTGCAGCATTTGCGGATCGTTCTGCATCTTCTCCAATTGCTTGCGGAGATAGAATACGCCGATAAAAAATCCGCCAACCAGACCCACGATCAATGTAATAATCGGAATAACTATATCCATCACTTGACCACCTTCTACTATACTAATATTTACCATTTAATGGCGCATATACGAACCTATCATAGCATGTCCTTTTCGCCACAGCAAATGAAAATAACGGATACATGGCAGCAAGCGGCCCTAGTCATGCATATTGTATCCTTTACGACCCTTTTCGACCTGGCATAGCTCCTTCAATTGTTAACAGAGTGCGTTTGATCTCCGGCCCGCCGGCATATCCGATGAGAGCTCCGTCAGCACCTACCACACGATGGCATGGCACGATGATCGGGACCGGGTTCTTGTTGTTCGCTCCGCCTACGGCACGAACCGCTTTAGGACGCCCGATGGATTCGGCCACATCCTTATAGGAACACACCGTTCCATAAGGAATGGACTTCAGCGCTTCCCACACCTGCAATTGGAACGAAGTTCCGCGCATGTCCAGCTGTACGTCGAACGACTTTAGCTCCCCTGCAAAATACTGCTTCAACTGCGTGATCGCAGGAGCTAATCTTGCCTCGTCACGCTGGTAGCCGCCGTTACCGGCCCAGGTCCGTGACCACTGCTGGATGACCGCTTCCTTCACATAGAAGCTGCCAAATTCAATAAGACATAATCCCTTCTCCGTTGCGCAGACCGTCAGCGGTCCAATCGGAGATTGAAGTTCATCGTAATACAGCATTTCCGGTCCTCCTTCAGGGATGGCCATCGGCTCAACTCCCTGAATAACAGGACTCTCCTGTTCCGGCTTGTCCCCATTAGAGGAACCCGCAGCAGGAGTGCCAGCGGAAGAAGCATCAGCCGCAGCTCCGGCAGGCGCTTCTTTCTCACTCGGTGTATTCAGTTTATTCAAGGCTTGCTGCAGCATATCTCGTACTTGGGAATCCCCTTCTGATTTCATGCTTTTCTCTAAGTTGTTCAACGCTTCTTCGCCTCCAATGCGGCCCAGAGCCCATGCAGCGGTTCCCCGCAGCTCCGGGCGCGGGTCTTTCAGCAGTACCTCGCTCAGCTTCGGTACGGCTGAAATATCTTTAAAGTTGCCAAGCGCGATGACAGCATTGCGCTGAATCGGCTTTCGGCCGCGCCAAGCGGCCGAAGTATCTCCAAATGCCTCCTTGAATTCCCGGTTGGTCATATCAAGGATGGGCAGGAGCAGCGGCTTGGCTTTTTCAGGATCGGGCTTAAAGTCCTCTTGATGAGTCCAATTCTTGCCCCGGTTCTTCGGACAAACAATTTGACAGGTATCACAGCCGTACAGCCGGTTACCGATCTTGCGCATGGCTTCTTCGTCCAGAAACCCTTTGGTCTGGGTTAGAAAAGAAACGCAGCGCTGGGCATTCAGCTGCCCGGGACCGACAAGCGCGCCGGTTGGGCAAGCGTCAATGCACTTGGTGCACTCCCCGCAGTCCTCGGTTACCGGCGTATCCGGCGGAAACGGGATATTGGTCACCATTTCGCCGAGGAATATCCAGGAACCGAACTTCGGAGAGATGATGGCGCAGTTCTTAGCGCTAAAGCCAATCCCCGCTCGCTGCGAAACCGCCCGGTCAACAAGCGCGCCCGTGTCCACCATACTTTCAAGCTTCGCATCCGGCACGCGTTCTTTAATGTATTCCTCCAGGCGGCTCATGGCCTCCCGGAGAACCTGATGATAATCCCTTCCCCATGCAGACCGCGCCATAATCCCCCTGTACTTGCCAGGCTCTGATTTAGGCGGGTTCTCCATCTTGGAGTGGTACGTTATGGCGATGGAAATCAGGGACTTCGGCTTCGTACCGGAAAGGGCCGGAGTAACCCGCTTATCCAGATCGGACTCCTCAAAGCCCGACTCATACCCTTTATCCCGATGGTTTTGCAATATTCCCTTCAAGGATTCGAACGGCTCCGCCGAAGCAAAGCCGATATCATCAATGCCAAGCTCCGGTGCAACGGTCTTAAGCTCCTGCTTAAGCTCCTCCCATACCGAAGGCGGAGGAGCATACGAGCCGAGTGTGTAGGTCATTCTCCAGCGCCTCCTTTCCTGGGATGATGTTCTGTCTTTTCAGCTACAGCTTTTTGATCTCGGACAACGGCCAGAAAATAAATTCAGCCCTGCCCACGATGTCGCTTTCCTTCACGCTGCCGAACATGCGGCTGTCCTTGCTCTTTCCAAGATGGCGGTTATCTCCCATAACGAAGTAGCGGCCCTCTTCCAGGGTTATAGGCTCAAAGCCCGGGTCCTCGATCGGGACATCCGTATATCCTTCCTGCTGTGCAACTCCGTTTACGTACAGCTTCTGGTCCTTTACCTCAATGGTGTCCCCAGGTACGCCAACGACACGCTTTACAAGAAACTCCTTCTTATCCGGGCCATCACTCGGGTCCTTAAGCACAATGACATCGCCATGGCTCGGTTCGGCAAAGCGATATACCACTTTATTAATAAATAGCCGCTCCGATGCTACCAGTGTCGGCTGCATAGATTCACCTTTAACCATAGAAAGGTTGAACACAAACATATTTAGAAGCACCATAATAACAAATGCAATCGCAATCGTCTTTACCCAATCCCAAAGCTCGGCAGCCCAGCTGTTCTTCTTGCCAGGTTGATTCTGAGGTCCGTTGTTCTCGCCATGCTCAGTTGAATCCGGAGAAATCACTTGTCCCATGCTACACCTACTTTACTTCGATTTCGCCTTCGGGTACCAAAGGCGGCACCTTCAAAAAGGTACATTAATAGAAAAGCATATCTCCCACCCATTTGCAACGGCTGAAAGATATGCTTCATATCGAAAAAATGTCGTTTCTTATCTCTGTCGAAGCTTAAGGCCGCCGTTTGCGTCGCTCGTATGTACCGCTCTCGTCATGACTACTATTGACCAAGGATACTGAGCTTCTGGAACGACCGCAGGATTTGGCTGGCACCGTATCCCATAGCTTCATAAAATGGCATGGCTGCGGCGTTGTGCTCGTCTCCGGCTACCATGATCCGACTGACTTTCCGTGATTGAAAACGCTGTTCCATTGCCGAAATCAATGCTTTGCCAATCCCTTTTCTGCGGTAGTCGGGATGAATGGCAATGCGGTAATAACAACCATGATTGCGTTCGATCGTACCGATTAAGGCACCAACGATTTCACCGTTTTCTTCAGCCACCATAATCAGATCGGAGTCCCAAGCAAGCTGTCTGGAGAAGGGCTCCATCGTGTTTTCGTAGCATTCTTCCGATAAAGCAATCTGCAGAAGCTCGGTTACGGGGTTACAGTCACTCAACTGAAAGGAACGAACATGCATTTCAAAATCTCCCTTTTCGTTAGCATGATGCGGTTTACCCGGTTTACAAAAATCTAGTATTCCGTTAACGCAAACCTGACATTTATGTTACTACAAAAAACCCGAAAATCCTCTTTCCTTGTCCATTAAACCACATCTTTCTCGTAAATTCACGAGTTTTCTTCTGAAAGCGCTTTATATGAAGCGTTTTCATCTTTTTAGCTGGATAATATTCCATATTTTTGTTGAATAACAGGTTTGTTTCCTGCTGTTAAACCATTAGCTCACTGTTAAAATTACACCCATGAATTTCCAAGCCTTTTCTTTCTGATTGAGATCTATATTTTAATAAAATAACCGGACTTTCCCAGTCCTATCGTTGATATAGGCAAGTAAAAAAACAACAGCGTTCTCTAGGCTATGTGCCTTTGAGCAACGCTGTGTTTACGTTCATCATATTTACTGGAGAACGACGGTGTCGCCCACTTTCAGTCCTGACACAACCTCGACTTTATCCAGCGTCTGCAAGCCGGTCTCGATATCCTGCCGTTCAATCTGGCCGCCTCCCTTGTCCACCATGACGTAGGAGGTGCCTCCGTCCGTCATAACGGCAAGTTTAGGAACCACAACCGCCTTATCCTTTCGTTTGGTTACAATGTCTCCGTTTAGCGTCAGCCCGCCGATCAAACGATCTTCCTTCGGCAGCGAGATGATTACCTTAAACTGTGGTGTCTGGGAGGTTTGCTTCTCCTGAGCCGTCGTCTCGGCAAATTTGGCCACTTCCAGCACCTTTCCCTTCAGCTTTAGATCCTTGATGGACGGCAGCTTTACTTCAACCGCCATGTCCTGCTTAATGCTGAATATATCGTTTTCCCCGACATATGCCACTAATCGAAGAGAATCCAGGTCGACGATTTTGCCGATATACTGGTTCGCCGTCACCGATTGCGGCCGCTGCTGCGTCGGATCGAACAGAAACAGGCCTGTTGCAGGTGATAGGTATGTAGCTTTCTTCAGCCTGTCATTCAAGTCGGCCAGCGTCTGGCGTTCAATATCGTTGGTAACCTCGTCCAGCTGACTGCTCAGCCGAGCATTTTCCTGGTCTGCGAGCATTTTAAGGCGCTCGGCCTCCGTTGCTAACGCCGGGGCGTTATCGAGGTCCTGATTTAACGTGAACTCCTTCAGCTCCTGCTCCAGCTTCCGCTTCTGCAGCTCGGCTTCCTTCTGCTGAAGCTGCTGGCGAATGGCCGTTTGCTCCAATTTAAAAAGCGCATCGCCTTTCTTGATCTGCTGGCCGTTCTCTACGTTCCAAGACTCCACTTTCGCTTCAAAAGGTGCGTACACATTGGTCTCCCGCCCGTATTCGGACGTTCCCTTGACCTGCACGGTCGAAACGATGCTTTCCTCGATTACGGGAAATGAGATGACCTGCGGCTCTTCCATCATGGGAATCTCGGGTTCTTTCGGTTTCACCTGTCCATATCCCCAATATCCCACCAAGCCCAGCACGGCAACGATAACCGTCCATTTTATGATTTTTTTTATCATACCGATTTAGCTTCCTTTCCGAAACTCATTATCCTAATCCCGCTTGATGGCCAGAAGTGCGTTCGTTCTTGCTGCACTGATCGCCGGATAGATCCCCGAGAAGATTCCGGTCATCACGGCGAATGCAATGCCGATCGGCAGCGTCTCCAGCGTAACCGCAATTTGCAGCCCAGACATGCCCGCCGAAGCCATAATGAATGAATTTAGTCCCTTGATGATCAAAAATGCGAATACGATGCCAAGCAATCCGCCAAGCAAACCGAGCAGGCTGGCTTCTACGATGAACATGTTGCGGATTTGCGGCATATTCGCCCCCAGAACCTTCATGATGCCGATTTGTCTGCGGCGCTGATGCGTAGACATCGTCATCGCTACGATGATCGATATCGAGGCCAATAACAGGATAAATACGCCGATGCCGAGAGCGATCGCTTTGAATGTATCCAATTGGGAAGCGACCTGGTCACGCATAGCCAAATTGTCGCTCGCATTCAGCGCAAGCTTTGAGATCAAATCCTCGAGCGGTTTAATATGCTGCAGATCATCCACTTTGACGGTTAGATTATCGTATACCCGCTGTTTGGAAGCTGTCCCATTTTGCAGTTTCAAACTGTTTGTTAGCCATTCCGCCGTATCAAAGGAAATATAGGCCTGACGATCGTAGATCGCAAACTGGGCATCTCTTCCCGTAGGCACGTCCAGCACGCCTCCAACATAAAGCGCCGGGCTAAGCTGCTTCTTGTCACCGTCCATCTGCTCCAGCTGAATATTTTTCCCGTTCATTTCCGATACGGTGCTCTCATACATCTGATATTCTTCCCATATCTTCGGATTGTTGGGATCGCTATTGATCATATTCATTAATCTTTCGCTCGTCTCTGCATCCTTCCATCCGGTTGTTGCTCCGTAATTGAGCACCATAGCACCGATCTGATCAAGCGGGCCGCCTTCCTTGAACCTGTTACCCTGCTCTTTGAGCTTTGACAGGTCCACGGCCACAACGTTGAAGCCGTCGTTGATCAGGTTGTCGGACGAAATGGCTCTAAAATACCCGAGCTGCTTGGTGGCTATAACGGATTTGACATGATCAAAGCCCTGAATCACCTGAACCTTATCATCCGTAAGCAATCCCCGGTCAGCTCCGACCGTGGGGCCGCTGCCTTCACCTTGCCCGCTTGAGCCCTGCGGAGTCACCGTAATTTCGTCAAGCTTCATGCCGCCTATAATTTCCGTCTCCAAATAATTCTGGGCGCCGTTGCCAATGCTGATCGCTACGATAATAGCCGCGCATCCAATCGAAATACCGGTCATGCACAGGGCTGTCACCACTTTACGGCGTTTGATCTGTCCCCATGCCAGCCGTATGCTGTCTAAAATTATCAGCTGACCTCACCTGCCTCCTCCGCATGAACCGGGACCCCAGACAGGGACGAAGGGGCGTTTGGCCCCCGTTGCCCTGCTGCTGGCGTTGTATAGTCCTCCGGCTGAACCAAATAACCGTCACGGAGCATAATCGTTTTTTTCATTTGAGCAGCGACTTCCATCTCATGGGTAACGATGACAAACGTTGTTTTCATGGACTCGTTCAGCGCCATCATAATTCGGATAATTTCCTCTTCCGTCTTGGTGTCCAGGTTCCCCGTCGGCTCGTCCGCAAAAATTACGGAAGGCTCGGTAATCAACGAGCGCGCAATACTGACGCGCTGCTGCTGCCCGCCTGACAGCTGGGACGGGTACAACGAAGCCTTATCGCCGATTCCCGTCATCTCCAGCAGCTCCATCGCTTTCTTGCGGCGCTTGGACGGAGAAACGGATTGAAAGACCAGGGGAAGCTCCACGTTCTCCCGAACCGTGAGCGTCGGGATCAGCTCATAGGCCTGAAAAATAAACCCGATATGCTTGCGCCGGAAGACAGCAAGCTTGTTTTCCCCGTATTTGACAATATCCTGATCGGCAATATAAATATGGCCTTCCGTCGGCTTCATCAGTCCTGCCATTAAGTTGAGCAGCGTGGATTTGCCCGACCCGGAACTGCCGAGCAGGGCAATCATCTCTCCCTTCTGGACTTCGAACTGGATATTATGGAGCACCTTTAACACTTCGTTACCGTTCTTAAAGCTGTGCGATACATTTTCCAAACGCAACATGTTCGCTATTCCTTTCCGGTTCTTAATTTAACTCTCCTCGTCAGGAACTGCAGTAGGCGTGAATATCAGATTGTAGCTTTGGCTGCCGAGCGTGATCCGCTCATTCTGGAATTCGTCCACCAGGGTTAAGTTAAACCAACCGCCGCGAAGTTTTTTGTATTGCTCATCCGACAGCTCCATCGACACCGACCGGGTGCCCGGCACCTGGATATCGGTACCTGGCGTGAGCGTACGCTCCTGTGTCTGTCCGAGGCTGTCTTTGATGATTAGAATCAGCTTGTGGCCGGAGTCCGCCGCAACGATGCTCTCGCTGCGTTTTACATCAAACGTGATATTCAGCGGAATGGAAGAACTGCCCTCCTGCAGATGTCCTACCGCTTTCGTAACCGAAACGTGGTAAGGATACCAATCGAGGTTCGTCAGTCCGGAGCTTACGGCAGGTCTGATCGGATTCAGCATCAATTTTTTCACGCCCATGACACCGGTAGCGTCTTTCCCCGTCTCCGCAAGCTTGCCTCCGGTCATTGCCGTACCCAGAGCAAGCCCCAATTCGCTTGCAGCCCCCTTCGGCACTCTGGCCCAAAAGACGATCGACTGCTTGGATCCCGGCTGAAGCGAGGCTTCCGGCTGAATGGTTTCCGCTTCGTAGATCTTGCCATCCGTGCTTTGGAAATACCCCTTCAGCACTGCTGCTTGAACGCGGCGCTGTTCATTGCTGGTCAGCAAGAACTCGGAATAGACAATATCGGAGTCCACGCCTTCATAGATGACCGTCCGCCGTTCCTGCGCCTCTGCGCGCTTACCAATCGCGGTAACCGTATACGGCTTCCCTTTCTCCAAGGTGCTGATCGACTGCGTCATGCCGGACGTGGTCATGGTAAGGAACGACGTTTTGGCTGTATCCTGCTGCGAGAACAGCTCGAAGCGGAGCGAACGGATATCCTTGGTATAAGGGATTCGCGCCATGACATATACCTCGGTTGATGAGCCCGGGGGAATCAGGGAACCCTGCTCCTCCGCAATAACCTCCGAACCGGCCAGCGTCGTTTTTTCGTCCGCTGTGACGTTTACTTTAAGCTCAGGCAGCGGCAGCGATTTGGATTCCTGGGTATTCCGCAGACGCAGCTTCGCAACGATCAGATCCTGATCCTGCCATGGCAGACGCTGCATGGATTCCAGCGTGTACGCAAATCCTTTGGCCGTCTGCGCGTCGTACTCAACGCCGATCGATGATTTGCGTTCCGTTTGGTAAGGGATGGCAAAATATGCAATCGGCAGGGTGAATGACTCCTGGACCTCGGTGGTCGTCTCACTGCCCGGTTCACCCGAGCCCGCCGGCGGATTGGATGAGCTGACAGGGCCAGATGCCCCGATCATTTGCAGCTTCAACCGGTCCTGCTTTAGATCAAGCGGAAGCGTGATTTCCATCACCATCGTTTTCTCTTCCCCGGGACGGAGTGTCAAACCCGCCTTGTTATCCGGAGCGTAGGGATGGAAGGAGCCTTCGGATGCTTTAATCGCATACTCGTAGGCCGGAACCTCCACCGATTTTTTCCCTTTGTTCTTGAAGGCCATCTCGATACTCCATATGCCCTGTCCCCCGGCGGCGCGCAGCGAAGCCTGGCGGATTCTGGCATCGACCGGAATGCCCTTGATGGTCAACTTCTTGGCCGCGCCAGCCGCGACATCCCACTTTGGAGCTGTTGCCGCAGGCAGCTTGAAGGATGCGACCGGCAACGACAGCTTCAGCGTTTCATCGTTTTCGGTCCACAAGAAACGCAAACCGGTCGTTTTAAGATAGGAGGGAACTTCCGTTATGTAATAAACCAGTTTCTTTTCTTTCGGCTGAACAGGCACACCCTCGGCCCCTGCCTCATGACGCAGAAGGAATGAACTGCCGCTTCCCGTCACCAAATACGGTTCGAACCCGCGGTCATTCCATACCTTTCCGCCATGGTTCGTCATATACATCCCGACTTTGGCGATGACTTTCCCGTCGTACTTGATGATCTCCAGTGATTCAGCCTGTACGGTAACCGGACTGCCGCCCAGTTGCAGCTTGGAGCTCGAACCGGATGGTACGGCGGCTGAATAGTTGGCCGGCATCCTGTACGTTCCGACACGCTGCAGGTAGCCTTTGACCTGCGGATTCCATACGTCCATCACCAGCTTCATGCCGGACAAGGAGCTGCTATCGGTCTTCGCATAGTAGGTTACACTCAGGCTTTGCCCAGGTTCTACCTTCTTCTTGGTTAGATCCTTGGAAATGGGATTGGCTGCCGTCACCGAACCGCCGGGAAGCACCACCTTGGGAAAATAAGATACCAGGCGCGCTGCGCTTTTCCCTCCGTTTTTATAAGTCAGTGTAAATACCGCCACATTCGTGCCGGTTTGCTGCCATACGTCGGCATGGTCAAGCTTTGCCGTGACGTTGTTGCCAAGTTTCACGCTCCAGGCGAGCGCTGCACCCTTCTGCGCAGTCGACTTCGTGATTTGCGATGGCTGCGTCTTAGATGCTGCAGCTTCCACTTGCGGTGCCGCAGCCAGAATGGCAGCCATCAGAATGGCAGTCACTCTGAGCTTTGTACTATTCATGTTATGTACCGACCCCTTTCTACCTCGACATACCCTTCTATATCGACGTTTAATCATAGATTTGTTCAAGACAATATATATAACGACAAATTTCAAAGAAAAGTTTTCCATTAATATTCAATGCGCTGAAACAACGTTCCATCGTGCAAAAAATTAGCCCTCTGTCGACTTTTCAAACATAAAAGTTGATTTAATCACCCAAAACGGTTTAATATATGTAGTGTAGCCGGATTACATATTACGTTTCTCCGGGATGATAAAGACTTCCTGATGAAGGAAGACCCTTTCATCATAACCAAAAACTAAATTTACAGGAGGTTTTTACTATGGCATTTCAATTACCAGCACTTCCTTACGCAAACGACGCGCTCGAGCCTCATATCGACGCACAAACGATGGAGATCCACCATGATCGCCACCATAATACCTACGTAACCAACTTGAACGCTGCTCTTGAGAACGCTCCTGAGCTTCAAGGCAAATCCCTTGAGGATCTGATCGCTAACCTTGACGCTGTACCGGAAAGCATCCGCACAGCGGTTCGCAACAACGGCGGCGGCCATGCTAACCACTCCCTGTTCTGGGAAGTTATCGGACCAAACGGCGGCGGACAACCGACTGGCGCATTGGCTGATGCCATCAACAGCGAGCTCGGCGGCTTCGATAAATTCAAAGAAGATTTCGCAAAAGCGGCTACAACCCGTTTTGGCAGCGGCTGGGCTTGGCTCATTGTTAAAGATGGCAAACTGGCAGTAACCAGCACACCAAACCAAGACAGCCCGATCATGGAAGGTCAAACTCCTCTCCTCGGCCTGGACGTTTGGGAGCATGCTTACTACCTGAAGTATCAAAACAAACGCCCTGATTACATTTCTGCATTCTGGAATGTAGTAAACTGGGAAGAAGTCGGCAAACGTTACGATAACGCGAAATAATATCGCTTAACTAAAAACCGATATCATACCAAAAAGGCTGCTTTCCGCTGTAGACCCTGTCTACCGCGAAAGCAGCCTTTTTATATCAATATCATGCTGTTACGTGTTATTTACCGCTGGTGGAGGGGTAGCTTCATAATAGCGGACCTTGGACGGCGTATAGATGACCGCGAGCAGGATGACCGAGATCAGGACGGCTGCACCTGCACCGATCAGGCATACGGTCTGCAGCGGCCAGGCAGCGGCGACAAAACCAAGCAGAAGCGTTAACAGAATCTGCAGCATCCCTTCCAACAAGCGGGTCACGCTCGTAAAACGCCCCATCAGATCAATAGGCACGTGATTTTGAAAAAAAGTGGTATATCCCGCATTCGCATACGAAGTAAAGAAACCAAACACGATAAAGCCGATAACTGCCGTCAGGAGGCCGGATGCGGCATAGAAGATCATATATCCGGCACTCGACAGCAGCACACCAGCCCCGATAAACATGCGCAATGACAGCCATTTGACTGTTAGAGACGCAGCCGCTGAGCCAGCCAGATACCCCGCTCCGGCTACGCTGACGAGTAGTCCGTAATCCTCGTCTCCGAGGAACAGCACCTGTTTAATAAAGGTAGCCTCTTGGGAATCGAGCGCGAAGCCGAGCAGCATGGCAGATTGAAACAACAGGTATACGAGCATAAAATACTTCGCCGCTTTCCCAAAATGAATAACCGCTGCCCAATCCCGAAGGAGCATCTTCATCGTGATGGCATCACGTCCATTGCCCGCGTTCTCCTCTCCATCCACATCGGGAAGGAAGTAAATGACAAGCGCGCAGATGAAGAATGATACGGCATTGATGAAGATACTAACCCGAATGTCCGTATAAGCGATCAAAAGGCCGGATATGGCGGGTCCAAGCAGCACCGCTCCGGATGTTGTAAAGCTGGACCATGCGTTGAACCGCTTTCGTTCCTCTCCCGGTATCAGCTTCGTTATATAAGTCATGGACGTAGGCCCGAAGAAAGCGCCCGCTACGTTAATCAGAAACATGATGCAATAGATACCCCAAACCGATGAAATAAAGGGGATCATGGCAATCAAAATCCCCCGAATCACATCGGTGGTGACCATAAGCCTGCGCTTATTCGCCCGGTCAATCATACTGCCCGCCCAGGAGTTGATAAACAGGGTTGCGAGCGGTCGGATGATAAATAATCCAGCCACCGCCGCAGGAGAACCTGTCATGTGCAGCACAAGCAAATTGATGGCAACCAGATAGATCCAGTTTCCCAGATTGGAGACCCCGATGCCAAAAATGTAAAGAAGCGCATTCTTCCAGGTATGCAAAAGCTCCACTACTCCTTACGAGCCGTTTTATTATGATATCCCCATTCCAAGGGTATTTTCGGCTTCAAGATGAGAAATACGAGTTCAAAATCCGAATGAACACATTCGGAAATGCGTAGCGTTCCATGTCATGCACGTGAATCCAGCGAAAGTTCTCTTCGCCTGTCTCATAAGCCGCTGCACTCTCTGCTGCTTGCAGGGCTGCCGGCGGAACCTCGTGCCACTTACAGCGGTACACGTCCATATTCCATTGAATATGGCTAAAGGTATGCTCAGCGTCCATCACATGGCCGATCGGCAGAACCGGAACCCCTTCTTCCAGTAGGGCATCCCTCAAGCGGTTCATCGTTGTCTCCTCGGACATCGTGGCCGGTACGCCGCTCCCTTCGGTCGATACAATTACATGCGGCAGCTCCCACATCCCTGCCAATAAACCGGTAGATGGACGCTTACGGATCAGAATCTTCCCTTCGTGCACGCCGGTGCCCTCTACAATCGCCGTAAGGCGGTATTCAGGGCGCGGCGGCTTGGCCTTCGTCTTAATAGGAAGGGACTCCTCTTTGCCCTCAAACCGCGCTGTACAATGCTCCATCACCGGACATACCAGACATTTAGGAGACTTCGGCGTACAGATCAACGCCCCCAGTTCCATCAGCGCCTGAGTGAAATCCGATGCTCGCCCGTCCGGAACCAGCATCAGCACCAGATCCTCCATCTTGGTCCGGGTTTTCACCTTCATAATATCTTCTTCAATCAAAAAAAAGCGGGACAGCACACGCATGACGTTACCGTCCACTGCTGCGGCAGGAATGTTAAATGCGATGCTGCGAATGGCACCCGAGGTATATGGACCAATGCCTTTAAGTCCCGACACTTCTTCTTTGCCGCTCGGCATAACGCCACCATACTGCTCTGTCACCTGCCTGGCGGCAGCCTGAAGGTTGCGTGCCCGGGAATAATAGCCGAGGCCCTCCCAGCATTTCAGTACATCGTCCTCCGGCGCATCCGCAAGCGACTGAATCGTTGGAAACCGTTCGATAAACCGGTGGAAGTAAGGAATTACCGTGTCCACCCGGGTCTGCTGCAGCATGATCTCAGATACCCATATATAGTAGGGATCGCGGTGCCTGCGCCAAGGCAAATCCCTTTTGTTGATCTCATACCAATCCAGCAGCTCGTGGCTGAAGTATTGTTTGTGTTCCTTATTATACATCTATAAGTAATCTCCTTCGTTAACCTTACTTTATCTTCTCAACCACGGCAAAAGCGGAAGCCAGCGTGGCCTGATGCGAAATCGTCAAATGAATCGCATAATGGGCGGACTCCTCCATTCCAAGGCGGTCCCAGGCTTCCCGGGATAAACGTGCCTCAGGCCTGCCAAGAGCACCCGGCAGCACTTCGATGTCACGAAACCCGATTACACCCCCGATTCCGGAGCCAAAGGCTTTGGATATCGCCTCTTTGGCAGCAAAGCGCCCGGCAACAAACTCCGTGCGTTTCGCCCCCTTGCCTGCGGCAATGACCTGCTCGCCCTGCGTAAGCACGCGCTGCATGAACCTCTCTCCATGCGGGCCTGTCATTAACATCTCCATTCGCTTCATGTCCAGCACGTCATGTCCGATTCCGTAGATCACAATCGTCCGCTCTCCTTCATGGATCCAGTCTTCCTGTCCAAAAAAATAAACTCCTACTTATTGTATCAGTCGATGTACCTCAACGCGAGACCAACGGTGTTACAACAAAATGAATTAAATAAAATTGTTGTGTTTCAAATTTTATCCATATAGACTGTACAAAATAGCATGATGTGAGGGGGAAGCATATTATGGGCTCATTGATTTATCACGTTGCCGTTTCGCTTGACTATTTTATCGCAGATCAAGCCATGATGGATGGGAGGATCGACCGCACTCTCTTTTTATTCGATGGGGAGCATGTTCCGGACTTCTTGGCAGAGATTCAGGAGTTTGAGGCTGTGCTGATGGGCGGTAAAACCTATGAGTTTGGATTTAAGATGGGGGCTAAGCCGGGTGAACCTGGTTACAAAGGACTCAAACATTATATATTCTCACGGTCATTAGAATTCGAATCCAATGATGAAGTTGAGTTAGTCAAGGAGGACGCCATCCCATACATCCATAATCTCAAACAACGGACAGACGGTAAGCTCTGGCTGTGCGGCGGGGGGGAATTGGCAGGAAGCCTGCTTCAGCATCAACTGATCGATCAGCTTGTATTAAAGGTCAACCCGGTAATCGTTGGCGACGGCGTTCCGTTGTTCGGCAGTGTCAAACCCCGGCTAAGACTCGAACTGGTCGATATGAAGCAATATGCCAACGGCGTTCTCAAACCGACCTACAACATCATGTATACCTAACCTAGTGCCTCGCTAAATAAATAGCCTTCCGGAGGGTATTTCTCCGGAAGGCTATTTGCTGGGTATTCGTATGTTAGATGCCTGGAATCGTATTGCGCTTGTGCGCGGTTTTGTTGTAATAGCTCTCGAGCTTCTGCTGAACATCAGGGTTGATCGTCTTGCCTTCCAGATAATCGCTGTTATCCTCGTAGCTGATTCCGAGCTCTTTCTCGTCTGTCTGACCTTCCCAAAGGCCGGCAGAAGGCGCTTTGTCCAGAATCGATTGCGGAACCCCCAAATAGGATGCGAGCATACGAACCTGACGCTTGTTCAGGGAACTCAGCGGCGTAATGTCCACTGCTCCATCGCCCCACTTGGTATAGAAGCCGGTAATCGCCTCGGAAGCATGATCCGTGCCGACAACGATCAAATTCTGTTCGAATGCCAGCGCATATTGTACCACCATACGCACCCTTGCTTTCACATTACCTTTGCCGGGAATGCTCATATGTTTATGGACGCCGATATTCTTCAGGCCATGCTCTACCTCCAGTGCAACCTCGTTCACGGCTTCCTCGATATTGGTCTCGACGGTATATTTCAAATCGAAGGCCTTCGCCGTGGCGTAGCTGTCGGAAATATCAGCCTGCTCGCCGTATGGCTGGAACACCCCTAGTGTCTTGTATTCCTTACCGGTCTCCTCCGTAAGCTCGTCAGTAGCCCGTTTGCACAGACCGGCAGCCACCGCCGAATCAATCCCGCCGCTAATGGCGATCAGCAATCCGGAAGTACCCGAGTTCTTCACATAGGTTTTCAGAAAATCAACGCGCTTGCGCACCTCTTCCTCCACATTAATGGTAGGTTTGACACCCAGTTCGGCGATAATTTGTTCTTGTAGGCTCATGATAGATGACTCCTTTCAGTATGTTCTCTCTTTTATGAAGTGCTTCTATAACAAAAGCCCCGCGGCTTCGGAATATGCCGAATGCTTCGGGGCCTATGTAACTGCCGAATTACTGGCAGTAGCGATTGAATGCGTCGGTCAAATCCGCCGCGATTTCTTCTGCAGAACGATTCTCCACTTGATGGCGCTCAATAAAATGCACCAATTCTCCGTCCTTCAACAGCGCAATCGATGGGGAGGATGGAGGATACGGAGCAAAATACTCGCGGGCTTTCGCCGTTGCTTCCTTATCCTGTCCTGCGAACACGGTATACAAATGATCCGGCTTCACCTGGTTCTCAAGCGCTATAGCTACACCAGGACGTGCTTGCCCAGCTGCGCATCCGCATACGGAGTTTACAACGACCAGCGTTGTGCCTTTCGCTGCCGGAAGCACTTCCTCCACCTCTTCAGGTGTTGTCAGCTCCTTGATTCCCAAGCTAGTCAGCTCATCCCGCATCGGTTGAACCATATCGCGCATATATCGGTCAAAAGACATACCCATAACTGCTTCACTCCTTATATAAACAAGATTGTTCGAATTATAACAGCTCATCGATATCTATATTATACAATCCTAAAGATTGAAAGCAAGAAAATACAAAACGAGCAGCATCACAAAATAGGATACCGCCCGTCTTTCATTGTTTCATTCTTTGAACTAGGTAGCAGGATAGTTTACCCCATCTTTTTTCTTGTCAACGATGGGCTCGCCACGGCGCTCTTTGTTTTCACGCTCCTGCTGCTCCTGTTGTTTGGAATCATTTTTACTCATCCGAATCCCTCCTTTACCCTAAGCTCTACCTTAGAATGCCTAATTACCAATCCGTTTATTCGGAAGCGGCAGCACTCTCGGTTTCCGGTAAGCTTTGCGGGAACGAGCGGACAGGAAAGGAAATAATGAAAACCGTTCCTTCCCCTAGCCGCGACTTCACATCAATGGTCCCGTGATGACGCTGTACAATGCTCATGCACAGGGCAAGTCCCAGCCCCGTTCCCTTGCTCTTCGTCGTAAAGAAAGGCTCAAACAAACGCTCCAGCTCATTCTCGGAGATGCCAATCCCGGTATCCGCAACATAAAGCTGGACCTGATCCCCTTCGAGCCGGGTTTCGATCGTCAACGTCCCCTTGTCGTCCATAGCCTCCATCCCGTTTCGGCACAGGTTCAGAATCAGCTGTTTCATCTCCTTGGCATTCAGATGCAGATGGGGAATTTCGGTTCCGAGTTTCAGCTCAATGCTCTGGCCGCGCAAATTCGCGTCAGCCCACAAGAGGGGACTGAGCTCATGTATAATGTCATGCAGGTGACACTCTTCTTTTTCTGCAACCCGGTTTTGGGCGAGGGATAAAAAATCGCTGATGATACCGTTAGCCCGATCGAGCTCCTCCATGACAATCCGGTAATAATGGTCCAGCGTATCCGGACTCTTCTCCTGCATCAGCTGCAAGAATCCACGCACGACAGCCATCGGATTGCGAATTTCATGGGTAATGCTTGCCGCCATTTGGCCAACCAAACTTAAACGCTCTACATTAATAAATTCCGTCCGAAGCCGCTCCAGCTCCGTAATATCTTCCATAATACCTACCGCACCCAAGATGTCGCCGTTCTCGTTATGTATAAGCGGATAAATGCCCGTGGAATACACCCTGGTAGCGCTTCGCATAATCTCACCGGTGCTTTCGATTCCATCTATCGCTCTATGAAACCGACTGCGCAGATGTTCTTTTTGAATCATGCCATCCAATAAGTCAAACAACGGTCTGCCGATAACATCCTTGGTCGACAGATTGGGAAACACGTTTCGAAAGCTGCGGATAAGCGGTTGATTAAAGGCGATGATATTGCCGCTTCGATCTACCGCGACCATCCCTAAAGGAATCATCTCCATCATTTTGGTTAACGATGACCACTCTCTGTTCTTCACATCATATTGGCCCGCGCCCAGACGCTCATTGGTTAATTCGATCCAATACACAATCATTCCAGAATAAAAAATGCCGATCAGCATATACAAAATGGTCACCAATATCGTATCCGGATTCAGAGCATCATTCTTAACCTTACCTTCAATCGCGTGGGAGGCTACAATAATCAGCATGGCCGGAATAAGCGCGCTCCACAGCCAACAAATCTTCTCGGTCATGGAGCCTTTCCTGAAATTAGAGGTGATCCAAGGTAATAGCGAATATCCCAGAACCAGCATATTCAGAATGAGGCCGATCGTGGACCAACCATTAATCAGCCCTTGGCTTGTGATATACACAGCTGCAAGAAATAGCCCTGAACGACGACCTCCATATAATATGCCTAAAAATAACGGAATTACGCCAAGGTTGATCGGTACGTAATAATCGTTCATGGCCGAGATCAAGACACATAATACAGTGCTGATTCCGCATGCAATGACAATATGTTTGCGAAATCGAAGCAGATCATCCGGATTCTTCTTGTTCAGGCACTTTAGATGTCTGTCGAGGAGAAGCGGCAGATGAAAGATGAGTGTACCAGACAGCAAAACTTGCAGCAAAATATCTTTCCATAGGCTCAGCACAGTGATCGATCACCTCAATTGGACGACGCATCTAATATTTCTGATTAAAGCATAGGCGACATCATATTACAATATCTTGTAATTTCTCTTTCGAAGCCCGGGTAAACTACATCCTATGTCCTATTCATGAGGTTTGGGATAATTCGCAAAAATCCTATATAATAAGATTCATCTATTAATTGATATACCCCCAAAGGAGCTATGAGCAAACATGCTTGAATATGATATTATTGTCGTCGGCGGCGGACCTTCCGGATTGATGTCCTGTGTTGCGGCAGGGGAAAGAGGAGCTTCCGTTCTGCTGATTGACAAAGGAGATAAACTAGGCCGTAAACTTGGCATATCGGGCGGCGGAAGATGCAATGTGACGAATGCCAAAGAACAGGATGAATTGATTGCCAACATCCCGGGAAACGGCCGTTTTCTATATAGTGCTTTTCAGCATTGGAACAATAAGGATATCATGTCTTTTTTCGAGGGCCTTGGCATTCGCCTCAAAGAAGAAGACAATGGGCGCATGTTTCCTGTGACGGATAAAGCCTCCAGTGTCGTGAATGCCTTGATTGGCAAAGTGAAGGAGCTCGGCACCGACATCCGGACAAACAGTCCGGTGAAAAGAGTTCTTTATGAGAACGGCCGGACGGCCGGGATCGAACTGAAATCCGGGGAAGTGATCAAGTCTTCCTGCGTGATCATTGCAACCGGCGGACAGTCTGTGCCGCAAACCGGTTCGACGGGGGACGGGTATCCTTGGGCTGAGGCGGCAGGACATACGATCACGGAGCTGTATCCAACCGAAGTGCCTATCGTCTCCACCGAGCCTTTTATTGCCTCTAAAGAGCTGCAAGGTTTGTCACTGCGGGATGTGGAGCTCTCCGTCTGGAATCCGAAAGGAAAAAAAGTGATTGCCCACCGGGGAGATATGCTGTTCACCCATTTCGGGGTGTCCGGGCCGATCGCGCTGCGCTGCAGTCAGTTCATCCGCCAGGTGCAGCGGAAGTTTGATATCGTGAATGTGGACATGGCCATCGATATGTTCCCCGATCGCTCTCAAGCTGAGCTTGAGGCCGATCTCAAAGGACGGCTGGAGGATGAGCCGAGAAAAAGCATCAAAAACGTGCTCAAGGGCATGCTGCCGGAACGAATGATCCCCCTGCTGCTATCCAAGTCCTCCATCGACAGCGACATGATCTGCAGCGGTATCTCCAAAACGGCGCTGACAACCTTTATCTCGATTCTAAAAAAGTTCTCGTTCCGCGCGTCGGGCACCCGTTCGCTGAAGGAGGCCTTCGTGACAGGCGGCGGCGTCAGCCTCAAGGAAATCCAGCCCAAAAGCATGGAATCCAAGCTGATGCCCGGCCTCTTCTTCTGCGGTGAAATTCTGGATATTCACGGATACACCGGCGGTTACAATATTACGGCCGCCTTTGCAACCGGTTATACGGCAGGCAAGCATGCTGCCGAAGCAGCAGCGGTAAACAAATCATAAAAAACGTCGATCGACGTTCTTTCACAGATGACAGACCGCGGTTAGATGAGGTTTTTCTTGCGATATCAGGAAGTCACTAGCTTCGAAGTTTATACTTTCTGATATCTTGAATAAAAGCGCGCTGTATGCCCCATCCCTTGGAGCATTCCAGCGCGCTTTTTATTATTCTTGCGGGTGTCTCTCCTCTTTGTAGACCGGCCAAGACATAAGCGATGGCGCTACCATGACTGCCAGCACAGTCAGTGCAAGCACGGCGAGCCATCCCATCCCCCCTTGCAAAAGCGTTAGCCCAGCCACGAGCGAATAAAGAAATGCGGGAAGAGCGAGCAAGGTTCGGACCGCGAGGACACCAGCCGAACGATGCTGCTGATTCGTAAACGGGAGCACCTGCATAAACTCGGCTTTGGCGAACACCGCCCATCTTGTATTCAGCCAATACGACATCATCAATACCAGAGCAAGGTATACGATGATTTTGATGATCGGCGGCGGCAGCCAGACAGCCGGAATGCCGACCAGCGTAATCTGAATGTACAATAACAAGCTCTCCGGGTGGCGCAAAATCGCCTTTAACCCCGCATCGGCCAGCCTCTTCTCCACTGTACCTTTGAACAATCGGCCGGACTTGCGCATAAACCAGGTCTTGCTTCGTACACTTGGTGGTTTGCCGACGGCTTGAACGAGCAGCTTCTCCGTCAACTGGACCCTTGTCTTCGCATCCTCACGCGCATCTGCGATGAAGGTTCCTTGCATGGCAAGCCGCTTGCGGCTAAGAAGAAACAGCACCATAAGCAGAATCAAGGCAGCTGCCCACAATACAGCATAGGACTCAAGCCAAAATGTAACAAGCAGCGCTAACAGTCCGAATGAGAGCCAGCGTACGAGATAAGTCATTCCATGTTTCCGCCAGCCTTTATAGCTGGAGCGAATCATAGCGGTTAATAAATTCGCGCACCAGGCGCATAGAGCCGTCATCATCAGCAAGGTCACCAGGGCAATGCCGGTTATCTCATGTTCCCTGACCAGAATTGGCAGCGCAAGCACTGTAACGACCAATCCCTTGATCGCTGAGACCGTATGACTGTATGCCATGCCCCTGATCATTAACCCCTTCATCCAGCCTCGCTGCTGGCGAAGAAACAATACGTCAGCCTCTTCCAGGAACAGCAGCACTCTGCCTGAGAACATAAAGAGCAGAAGGCCTGCCACCGCCTGCAGCGGAAAGAACTGGGCCCATCCGGGAAGCGGGCTCGTCCATAACTCGCGGTAGAGCCCGCCTCCCAGCAGCAGACCCGGAACAATGATATACAGCATTACGATCCAGTCGACCACGGTTGCCAGATTGTCGCGTTGATTCTTCCAATGAGCGGTCACCCTTCGCCAAAAGAGGGCGCCCGGATGGCTAAAATGATAGGATCGATCCATGTCCATTCCCTCCCTCATGTCAGCGCATCGAAACAATCAAACAACGATGCGCCGGGAAGATCAGCGGCCTGGCGGATTTGATCCAACGTGCCCTCCGAGGCAATCCGGCCTGCGGATATGAGCACAAAGCGATCGCAAATTTTCTCTGCAGTATCCAGCACATGGGTGGACATCAATACGCCGGCTCCACGACTTCTCTCCTCAAGCAGCAGATTCAAGAAATCTCGGGTGGCTCGGGGATCCAATCCAATAAACGGTTCATCTACAATATAGACGTCCGGCTTAGAGAGAAATCCGATCATCAGCATCATCTTCTGCTTCATTCCTTTGGAGAAGCCTCCCGGCAATTCATTGCGCACCGGCTCCATTCCAAACTGACGGAGAAGCTGATCGGCCTGTCTCTCGAAATGTTCATCATCCATTCCAAATGCAGCCGCCGCCAAATCCAAATGCTCCCACAGCGTCAAATCCTCATAAAACACCGGCTGCTCGGGAACGTAAGCATATCGGGGAGGCTGACCTGCGATAAAGACGTCAGCTTTACTATCTTTAAGCAGCCCCAGCACCGTCTTAATGGTTGTGCTCTTTCCGGCTCCATTCGGACCGATCAACCCCAGCAGTTCGCCGGGTGCCACTTGAAACGATATATCCCGTATGCGCGGGCGGCCTGGTTCGTAACCCGCCTGCTGAATATCCACCTTCAGTACCGGTTCGGTACCCCATTCATTCTCTTGAATCTTATGCATCCTAACACCCCATCCGTTAATCCTTATCTCAGTATTACGCAGATGGACAAAGATTCGTTGCATTTAGCAAAACATTCATTTAAATCCCTCTGATTCCGGCTTATCGAGCTGGAGGTGTAGTTGATACGAGCGGAGAATGAAAATGTTTCGGCCGGATTGTGACAAATCACATGTTGAATTTACTCATTTCAGCGTAATCTTAGATTTGAAGTAATTCAGGACATGAGTCCATATCAAAGGCGGGAGAATGTATGAAGGTGTCACATGAACGCGATACACAGCTTGCTATGCACCTGTATCGGGTGTTTGCCAAGTCATTCAAGAGCGTCAACGAACATGTCGTGAATAACAGTAAAATCGAAGGCTTTAATCCAACTTCATTTGCCGTAATGGAAGTACTGTTCTATAAAGGCCGCCAGCCCATCCAGCAGATCGGGGCACAGCTGCTCCTGCAGAGCGGAAACGTAACCTATGTAGTTGATAAGCTCGTTGAAAAAGGTTATGTGCGCCGCAAACCCTGTCCCGAGGACAGAAGAGTCATTTACGCCGAGCTGACTCCGCCCGGAGAGCAATTAATGCAGAAGCTATACCCCCTGCATGAACGTCACATCGAGCATGCCCTGGGTGGATTGGATGAGGAAGAGAAACATCAACTCATTGGGCTTCTGAGTAAAATGGGGAAACATGCGGAACAGGTACAAATCGTGCGCCAGCAGGGCTGAAAAAACAAAGAGAAGAACCCTTCCTCCTTCTCGGAAACAGGGTTCTTCTAGCTCAATGTACTGGTTAGAAACGCTCAGTCTTTAAAGCCTTCCAAGGCAATAGTCGGTTTCCCGTCCGCCTGCCAGGCTCCCTTGTTGTATCCCGCATTGTATCCCGGCGCTGCTTCAGGCTCCCAGTAGAACACACCCAGCCCCGTACCTCCCGCTAAGCCTCTCACCTTGGTCTTAATGCTCTGGATAAAGCTCTTGGCTGCCTCCGGTTGATTGTAATCCATGCCGATTTCGCTGATCATGATGCTTTTTCCATATCTGGCGGTCATGTCTTTGGCATTGGCAATCGTTTGATCGACCTTCGAAGTCCAATCGCCTGCTTCCGGGTACAGCGACATGCCGATAATATCAAAGTTCGCGCCGTTGCTGATCAAGCCACCAATGTTCCACTTGAACAATTCATTGTCGTAGCCATTCGATAAATGAACGATCGTCTTGGTCTGGCTGCTGACGGACTTCACTGCATTATGCCCCGTATTGACGAGCCAGGCGTAATTCTTCATGTTCGCCGAAGCTTTGCCGTCCTCCCACAGCATCCCGTTGTTGGTTTCGTTGCCGACCTGTACCCAATCCGGCGTCACGCCCTTATTCTTCATGGTGTTCATCACATAGACGGTATGGGAATAGACCGCATCCATCAGCTGCTGAAAGGTAAAATTACGCCAGGCATAGGGCTTGTTCTGCTGTCCCGGGTCCGCCCAGGAATCGCTGTAATGCAGCGTAAGCATAATGCTCATGCCTTTATTCTTGGCACGCTGGGCCAGCTCGGCGGCTTTTTCCGCATTCAGATAGCCGTTCATGTAATCATTCATATTGGGATTTACCCAGACTCGAATCCTGGCGGAATTGATCTGGTAATCATTCTTCAGAATGTCCAGAATATCGCGCTGAACCCCTGTCTTGTCCTTCCACTTATATCCTTGAGCTTCCATACCGGGAACCCAGCTGATGTCCGCTCCTTTTGCAAAAGCAGGCGCCGCCTCGGCTGAGCCGTTACCCGTAAAGCCAAACGATAACGCAAGCATCGATACGCATAGAAACATCCTGAACCAAACTCCTTTCGCAACTTCAGTCATCATGATACCTCCTTGGTTTTCGTTCACTGCGCAAGTGACATCCCTATTGTAAGCGCTCTCCAAATGAAGCCACAGGGCATAATACCAACATTTCCGGTCCTTTTCCAAGCAAAATGAACCCCGTGCGCAAGGGGGTGAAATGTCAGATCCGGTGCGGATAAGACGATCCTATGGTATAGACAAAAGAACTGCGCGGTATATGAAGAAAGGACAGACACCGTACGAAGGCACCTGTCCCTGGAGGAGGCATGTTGTGAAACGAATCGGAGCATCGAAAGCTAAGACGGCTTACGCACTCCCGCCTTTCATGATCACCTTCACTCCATAAGGAGCCAACACAAGTTCAGCCCCTATGGCTTCGCCTGAGATAAAATCGCTGTACCGGGTTCCGTCCAGCGTGACACGCTTCGCTTCGCCAGAGAAATTCATCACGAAAATGTAGTCCGACTCTCCATCCGTACGAATGGATGTGCTAACGCCTGGAGGCAGCTCCACCGGCAGCGCCCGGCGGACACCAGTCTGTTCAACGAGTTTCCTGTAAAAATCGGAATGAAACGGCTCCTTGTTCCGGGAGGCAATATAATAGGCCCGGCCCTTCCCCAGCTGATTGACCGTCAAAGCAGGCCGTCCCGCATAAAAATCGGATGAGTAAACGGCCAGTGCCTCCGCCGTCTCCAGATGAATGAGGTCGCAGAGCTCAATGGCTTCATAAGCTTTGGCCAAGCCAAGCCCCCCTCCGTCATTCGTTACGATCCCATTGACATCGTGATCATGGAGAGCATCGATTTCCTCCGACCATACGCCGAGCGTCTTACGGAGGGGCCCCGGAAATCCGCCAAGGAAGCAAAGGTCAAACTCGTCGACGATTCCCGACCAATACGTTGCAACAAACGTGCCGCCCGCTTCCACAAATTGTTGAATCCGCTCGCCCACGCCTGGGCGTACCATATACAGCATGGGCGCTACCAAAAGTTTATATCTGGAGAAGTCCTGCTCCATATCGATGACGTCGATCGGGACTCCCAACTCCCATAAAGCCCGGTAATGATCTTGCACGGTCTCCTCATACTTGATTCCCTTGTTCCGCGGACCCTGGGCATCGTTGATGGCCCAGCGGTTCTCCCAGTCAAAAATGACCGCCGCTTCCGCCGGAATGCCTGTCCCTACAACGGCATCCATCTTCTTGAGATAGTCCCCGACCTTGGCCACATCGCTGAACACCCGGGTGTGTTCATGACCGACATGATCGACGACGGCGCCATGCAGCTTCTCGCTCGATCCCCTGCTCTTGCGCCATTGAAAATATTGCACCGTATCCGAACCATGGGCAACGGCTTGCATGGAAGACAGCAAATGCATACCCGGACGCTTCAACTTGCTCACCGGCTGCCAGTTGGTCAGACTTGGCGTGCTCTCCATCAGCATCCAAGGCTGTCCGCCTTTGATCGAACGAATGATATCATGCATCATGGCAACGCGGGCTGCCTGCACAGCATCATCCCCGCCCTGGTCATGCCAGGTCGGATAGCTGTCCCAGGATATCACGTCCAGCAGATCGGCAAACTTCCAGTAATTCAGTCCTTCAAAATATTCCATCAGATTCATCGTAACCGTAAGGGATGGATTGACCCTGCGGAGGGGTTCCATTTCATGCCGGATGAAATCCGCCGTCTGATCGGTTACAAACCGTCTCCAATCCAGGTTCATTCCATGGACCTGCGTCTCTCCGTGTGGTGCCGGGGATTCAACCTGGCTCCATGTCGTAATCGTGTGACTCCAGAATGCGGTCCACCAGGCATGGTTCAGCTCATCCAGCGTGGCGTACTTCGCCTGCAGCCAAGACCGGAATGCGTCCTGACAGTAGTCGCAATGGCAATCGCCGCCAAACTCGTTCGAGATATGCCAGCCGATCACGGCTGGATGGTTGCCGTACCGCTCCGCAAGCTTCCTGTTGATCGTATGGACCTTCTCCCGATAGACCGGCGAAGTATAACAGTGGTTATGCCGGAAGCCGTGCAGGTTACGGACCCGTCTCTCGCTTACGCGCAGCACCTCGGGATACTTCTCCGACATCCAGGCCGGTCTTGCGCCGCTTGGCGTAGCCAAAAAGGCATAAATTCCATTGGCGGCAAAGCGGTCCAATACGCCGTCAAGCCAATCAAACGTGAATACCCCTTCCTCGGGCTCCAATGAAACCCATGAAAAAATGCCGATGGACATCACATTGCAATTCGCCAGCTTCATCAGCCGGATGTCTTCTTCGAGGACTTCGGGATAACGGAGCCATTGCTCCGGATTATAATCGGCGCCATGCAGCATGTGCGGAACGCGCGAGCTAATCGGATTAAACGTTCGTTTCATAGTAGGTTAAACCTCCTGTTTCCTGTTATGTTTGCATCTCTTATTCTTTGACAGAGCCCAGCGTCATCCCTTTAACGAAAAAACGCTGCAAAAAAGGATAGACCAGCAGGATGGGCGCCGCGCCGATAAAGATCTGTGCGGCATTCACCGTCGTCTGGGACAACAGCTCCATCTCTTTCGGGCTCATGCTCATCGAGCTCATGTCTCGCTGGATAATAACCGTCTGCAGGAAGGTCGCCAGCGGGAAGTCCTTGGCATTGTTCAGATACAGCAGCCCGTCAAACCATGAGTTCCAATGGAACACCATGCTGAACAGCGCAATCGTGGCAATCGAGGGCAGCGAGATCGGCAAATAAATCTTAAACAGCGTTTTGAAATGGCCGGCTCCATCGATGAAAGCCGCTTCCTCCAGTTCTTTCGGAATCCCCCTGAAGAAGTTCAGCATCAGGATCACCAGAAAGGTATTCACCGTGCCGGGAATGACCAGCACCCAGAAGGAGTTGATCAAGCCCAGCTTCTGAATCACGATATAGAATGGCACCAGGCCGCCATTAAACACCATGCTGAACACAAACAGCCAGGAATAAATACTGCGGCTGCGGAAGACGCGGTTCTCCTTGGACAGCGGGTACGCGGCCAGGAACGTTACGGCAAGCGTTAGAGCCGTTCCTAATACGGTACGCGCAATGGAGATCCAGATCGAGTGCAAAAACGCCGGGTTATTAATCGTTTTCTTGTAAGCCTCCAGCGAAAAATCGACCGGCCATAATCCCACCAGACTGGCGTCGGCAGCGGCTTTGGAGCTGAACGAAATCGCCAGCACATGAAGCAGCGGAATGATGCAGAGAATGGCCAGCGCGACAAGCAAGCAGGTATTAAACACGTTAAATATGCGGTATTCCATCGTTTTATGGTACATGGCTCTCCCTCTTTCGCTCTGCTAGAATATACGGTAGCCCGCCCACTTGTAGGCCAGCCGATAGGATACGAGAATAAGGGCCATACTGATCACCGATTTAAACAAGCCGATGGCCGTTCCAAACCCCATCTCGCCATTCAGGATTGCTGTACGGTATACAAAGGTATCGATAATATCGCCTTTCTCGTATACCAGCGGATTGTACAGGTTGAAGATTTGGTCAAACCCGGCATTCAGGATGTTGCCAAGCGCCAATGTTCCGACAACGATCGTGATGGGAATCATGGCAGGGATCGTGATATGAAGCGTTTGCTTCAGGCGTCCCGCTCCATCCATCTCCGCAGCTTCGTACAAGGTCGGGCTGACACCGGCCAGCGCAGCCAGGAATACAATCGTATTGTAGCCAAACTCCTTCCATACGTCAGACACGATCACCGTGAACCGGAACCAGTTATTGTCTCCGAGAAAAAAGATCGGATCGATGCCGACGGCCGCCAGAATCCGATTGGCAAAGCCGTCCACGGCGAGCATTTCGATCAAAATTCCGCCCAGAATGACCCAGGACAAAAAGTGGGGCAAATACACCATCGTCTGGATGCTCCGCTGAAGCGCCGTTTTTCGGATTTCATTCAGCAGGATGGCAAACACGAACGGAATCAGTAGATTGAACACGATTTTCATCACCGCGATGACCAAGGTGTTCCATATGACCTGCATGCTGTCCTGCCTTTCAAATAAATAACGGAAATTGTCCAAGCCCACCCATGCGGAGCCGCCAACGCCCTCCCACGGCTTATAGTCCTGAAAAGCCATAATGATGCCGCCCATCGGCAAATAACTGAATAAGAACAGACAGATAAGGGCCGGCAGCAGCATGACGTGGAAAGGCCATGTTTTTTTCATCCTCTTCATCCAAGATCCTCCCGTTAAATCAATCTACCTCTTGATTATAGGACCCGTCCCACGGGACGCAGTAGCCCACAAAACCAATATTCATGGCACGATAGCAATCAATTTGCGGCGGCTCCAATTGCACAAAAAGGACGGCCTTTGGCAGGCCGCCCTTCATTAATCGGTAACCATAACTATTTCACGCTTTGATACCATTCGTTAACCTCTTTGGTGATCTGTTCACCGCCTCCGGCTTTCCACGTCTCTACAAATTTATCAAACGATTCAACCGGCTGCTTGCCGTAAATGATCTCGTTCAGGGTTTGATTCTCGATCTTCAGCAGATAATCCCACTTCGATTTCATGGTGGCGGTAACCGGTCCCGTAAACATGTTCTTCTTGGAGATCTCCTCTTGGGAGAGGAGCACCTCGGCAGCGGCCGGCGTATCCTTGCCATAGTTGACCGCGACATCTTTTTCGAGACGGCTCTCCGGCTTTTCCCCTTTTGCCAGCTTCAGCAGCGCTTTCATCTGCTCGTCCGGAATCCGGGCGCCGTCGCGGACCAGCAAATAACGGACGACATTGACATAACCGCCTTCGATTTGATCGTTCGGAACCATTTCGCCATTGGCATCGAGCTCGAAGTCATAACCTTCAAACAGTCCATTTGCAAATTCGCCGCCTTCCTTGGACACGGCAAAGTTATCAAACAGGTAGTTCTGATACGTGAAGAAAGCTTCAGGATGCTCCATGTCTTTATGGATCAGGGTAACGCCATTTGTATACTGCGTTCCATGCCGCATCGCAGTGCCATCAGGACCAGCCGGAATTTGCACAGGCTTCCAGACGGCTTCCGGCGCATTCTTCACGGTATCGATCAGCGGCCAGCCGCTCATCCAATAGGGCCCCGGAATGATCCCGGCCGTTCCGGCTACAGCCGGCTCGGCAGTCTTATTCTCATCCCACAGTGCGGCTTCCTTCGGAATATACCCTTTATTCATCCACTCGTTCAGCTTCGCCAAGCCTTCCTTCATGCCAGGATGAACCGAGCCATATTCCAGGCTTCCGTCCTCAGCCACGTTCCACTGCTGCGGCAGCGTTCCGTAAGCGCCGAATATCCAGGACGGATCGCCCATCCAGGTGCTCATGGACGTTTTGAAGCCAATGCTGAGCGGGGTGACTTTGTCCGGGGCTAGACCGGACGGGTTCTGGTTCTTGAAGGCCTCCATCACCTGCTCAAGCTCATCCATCGTCTTCGGTGCGCTCATCCCCAGCTTGTCCAGCCAATCCTGCCGGATCCATAATACATAGTCGTGATTATAGGCAAAATCCAGTACCGGAAGCCCCATTCGCTTACCGTCCCGGCTGTACTGATTCCACACATTGGAATCCAGATTCATCGCGTTCTTCCACGTTTCCGATGCATACTGGTCAAACAGCGTGCCTACCTCGGCAAACATGCCGGAATCGATTAAATCCTGGGCCAGCTGCTGATTTTCGGTACCGAGCGTGACGATATCCGGCATCTCCTGTCCGGAGGACATAGCCAGACGCAGCTTGGTTGCAAAAGCGCCGTTGGTATCCGTAATGGACCACAGCGATTTGATGTTGATGCCGAACTTCTCCTTGGCCCACTTCGTAGCCACGTTGTTCTCGATCGTTTCCCCATTCTTGAATTGCAGCGTTGGATCGACGCCCCACACCGTCGTAATCGTAACTTCCGGATCGTATTTGTCTTTGTAGACGTTTTCAGTTTTGGATTCGGCTGGCTGCTGTGCCGCTTCCGGCTTCGGCTCGCTCCCGGAGCATCCGGCCAAGGATCCGGCCAACAGCAAGGACGCAGCCAGGATCGGGAACCATTTCTTTCTTCTAGCGTTCATATCTAAATCCCCCTTCTACCACCTTATGGATTACATGTTTAATTATAGAGGGGCCGGCAGCCGCATCCTATGTCACGAATCGAAGATTTCTGCACCTTTAGCAACATCCTTGGTCTCTGTATTCGTTCGGCGTCATCCCGTAGTGCTTCCGGAACATCTTGCTAAAATACTGCGGGTTCTGGTAGCCAAGCTCAGCGGTAATTTCATAAATCTTCTTGTTTGTATGCTTCAGCAGGTATAACGCCCGCTCCATTCGCTTGCGGATGATATAATCGCCAAGTCCCTCTCCGGTTTCACTCTTATAAATCTTGGATAAATACACCGGATGCAGGAATACCCGGTCCGCAATCGTCTTGACGGACAGGTCATGACCCGAATCGGCAGTCACCATCTCCTGAACCTGTTTGATGATATGGCTTTTGCTCGTTATCTCCTGCTCGGAGGAGATATCATGAAGTTTGTTCAGCATATCAAGCGACCAGGAACGCAGCTTCGCAGCCGACTGAACCACCTGCTGAATATACAGGGGATCCCAGCCGGCCTGGTCCAGCTGATGAACGTAATGGCCCTGCTTATGAGCCAGGTACATAAAGGCATTCGCAACCGATAAAAACATTTCATACAACGCCGTCTGCCCAATGAATGCGGTTTCAAGCTCTGCAAAAACTTGTTCTATTTTGTCCCGGGCGGCATCCCACTGCCTTGTCTCCAGCAGATGCAGCAGACTGGGCGGTTTGGCAAAAGCCTGGGTAACGTCCCATACAGGCTCGCGCAGCCGGCCATCATGGTCTTCAGTAAACCGGATGGCTTCATGATCTCCGTTTCCCCAGAGGTAAAGCGAGCTTAATCCCGACCGGTAAACGGATGCCAATTCCTCCGGAAAATCAAAGGAGGCCGATACGAGAACAGAAATGCTCCCCTTCAGATAGCTGTCCACATCCTGTTGAAACTGGTATACATACTGTTTCAATGCGCGGGAATCCGCAAATGGATTCATTTCCTCTGCCTTGTACTCGCTCTTGGACTGAGCCAACAGAATCAAGCCGTTATGCGGCGTTTTGCTGGACCACACATGGAGCAGCTCGGCAAATACCTCCTCCGCAATATTACCGATGGCATATTCCATCAGGCCGACCGAATGGTCGTCCATCCTTGTAAATTTCTGCCCGAGCTGGATCAGCAGCATGACCGTCCGCCGGTCTGTTCGTAGCGGGATCTCGTATTCATGCAGCTTGTGTTCGAGCGAAGGGCGCGGTATCTCGCGTCCAAGCAAGAGATCATGCATGAGGCTGTTTCGCAGAATGCCGAGATCCGATTTGCGGCTGTACATCAACTGATGGTACTGCCCAAGCTCCTTCCGCTCCTCCTTGATTGACGCCAAGGCGGAGCTCACGCTGCGTATGAATTCATCATCGTCCACCGGCTTCAAAATGTAATCGGATGCCTGCAGCCGAATCGCCTGCTTGGCATATTCAAAATCCGAATAACCCGTAAGTAAAATGCAGCGGATATGCGTCCAGCGCTCGGTTATGGTCTCCATCAGCTCAAGGCCGGTCATGACCGGCATCCGAACATCCGTGACCACCACATCGATGTCCTCCTCCTCCAGCAGGTCGATCGCCTCCAAGGCGGAAGAAGCCTGATACACTTCTTCAATATCCAGCTCACGCCATGGTATCGTCTGATATAAACTTTCCGTGACATAACTCTCGTCATCAACCAATAAGATATTCATTCATTCCCTGCCCCCTGCCCTGACTTTGATTGATTCCTTCCAAGCGATCCGGCAGCGGCCAATAGAGCACAGCCCGTACGCCGCCCTGCGGAGATGCCGCAAACCGCAGGCCCGCCTCTTCGCCATAACGCAGCCGCATGCGCTGGTGAACATTCCAGACGCCGCATCCCATCTCCTGATCCATCGGCTTGTTCAACCGAGCCTCCAGCTCGGCCAGCTTCTGCCCGTTCATACCTATTCCGTTATCATCCACTTGGATGCAGGCCATGCCGTCCAAAATTCGGAAGGTTATCCTGATTTCACCGTCGCCCGAGTGAGGTTCAATGCCATGGAGGACGGCATTCTCCACGAGGGGCTGGATGACCAGCGGCGGGATCTCCATGCCTTCGGCTTCCTCCGTCAAATCGAGATAATATTTAAGACGCCTCATCCGCATCTGCTGAATTTCCAAATAATGCGTAACGAACTCCATCTCATCGGGCAAGGGAACCAGTTCCCGTTCCTGACGCGTGGTATAGCGGAAATACCGGGACAAGCTGTGCGACATCGCCACGACGGCTTCGTATTTCCGAAGCTTCGCCATACTGGTGATAAACGAGAAGCAATTGTAGAAGAAATGGGGATTGATCTGGGACTGCAGCTGCTTCAGCTTCGCTTCCCTGACATGGATCTTCTCCATGTATACATGCTCGAACAGCTCCTGGATCTGCTCCACCATCGAGTTGAATCTCGTAGCCAGAAAACTGAACTCGTTTCGGCCCGATACCTTCATCCTCACCGCGTAATCCCCGGCCTGCAGCCTGCGGAACACATAAACCAGCTGCTTGATCGGAACCTGAACCTGGGAGTACAGCAGGTATGCAGCGAGGCAGCTCATCAAGAGCAATGCGGCGATCGATATATAAAAGAGCCTGTTGGACGTATGGATCGGCTTCATAATGTCCGATAGCGGAATATAGTCTATCAAATACCATCCGGTCGTTTCCGATAATACGATGCTGACCGAATAGGTTTTGCCGCCCACTTCCTTCACGCGGTTCTCCACGTCTTGGAGCGGCTCCCGACCCAGCTCCGCAATCATATGGTTAATCAGTTCCTGGTCCGCGGTACGGTTGTAAATAACGCCGGTATCCGGTTTATAGTAGAACGGATCGCTCCTTCCGTCGCTTTTAAAGCGGTCCAGCATATCCTGAATGTTGGTGCTGTCGAATTCCACCTTGATCACGGTATTTGACTTGCCTGTATGATGCTGGGTGGAATACGGTGCCACCGAATACCAGACAAACAGGAAACGCCGATCGCTCCCCTCATCATAAGGAGTGACCTGCCAGCCCGGCTTCACGTCCTCCGCAAGCTCCTTTGGCGAGTAAAACCCGGCATCGCTTTCGGTGACCACCCGCCCAAGGGACGGGGAATAAATGGCCAGGTGGCTGCGCCAGTTCGAAGAGCTCTCCTGTATGCTCAGCTTCGTCTGAATCTGCTTCACCAGGTTAATCGCGTCCAGGTTCAGATATTTATCCTGCAAATAAATATCCCGAAAGCTTGAAATGTCCGGGTCATGCAGCAGCAAATTCGGCCACGATGCCAAAATATCGATATTGGTATTCACCTGATTCTGAAAGAAGACGAGCTGGTTCGTATTCGATCGGCTGAGCTCCTTGCTGAGCACGTTCGTCGTGGTTTGGTTGGAATAGAAATAGAGGCCGACAATCGGAATCAACATCAGGAAAATAAACAGCATGATTTTTCGGAACAGATTAAATTTGGACATACGTCGGCAGCCCCTTGGGTTATGTAGTATGAGAAGTTCATTTATAGAGTGAAATATGTTTATTATATCGGAGTTCACCCTGCGCCGTGTAGGGCATATTAGCAAGATTTCAGACACTTTCGAAGGGGATTGTTGCGAAATAGAGAAAACAGGATCCCGGCCTCAAAGAGAGCGGGATCCTGTTAAATATGCTATGAAAAAATATATGCCTTACATGAGTCCATCCATCAATGGCCTGACGGCTGTGTCTCTTCCGTTCCCGTCTCGGGTTCAGGAGGCGCATTGCGGAAGGCGGCCACGATCAGCATACAGATCACCGCCATCACGGCCATCACCACAAACAAGGAATTCAGGCTGCCCTCCAGTATCCCGCTCAGCAGGCTGCCTGACCCTTCCGGCAGTTCAGCCATGCCATGCGGAGAGAGCAGCTTATTAATATCGTCGCTGGTAATGCCTGCGGCATCCGGCTCCGCCGCAAGTCTGCCCGCAATTCCCGCATTGACCCATAATCCGAACACCGCTACGCCCACGGTCTGACCGAACGTGCGGATGAAGGAGTTCAGCGCCGTGGAAGCTCCCCGGACCTCATAACCCACCGAGGATTGCGCGATGATCTGAAACAAGGTGGAGATATATCCAAAGCCGACCCCATAAATGAACGTAAAGACCAGCAGCACGCCCAGCGCCGTATCCTTATGCATGAACGCCAATCCCACCGCTCCGATGATTAGAAATACGACGCCGATAATCGCCGTTTTCCGGGAACCGGATTTAATGATCAGGCGCCCGCTGATAATCGAACCGATCAGCCATCCGATCGACATCGGGGCTAATGTCAGGCCCGACAAGGTCGCGTTGCCGCCCCGAACCCCTTGAATCCACAGTGGCAAATACGTGGTCAGCCCGATAATAAGCGCGCTTACCAGAATATTGGCTACCGTCGATACCGTAATATCCCGGATCTTGAACAGATGGAGCGGCAGCATCGGCTCCTTCACTCTGCTCTCCACCACCAGAAACGCAGCGAGCAGCACCACGGAACCGATCATCAAACCGAGCATGAACGGAGAAGTCCAGGAATAGCTCTCTCCGCCGCCTACCGCGAGCGCAAACAGCAGCGCCGTCATTCCCACGGTAAACAGGGCCGCTCCCCCGTAATCGATCGATACTTCGCGGGTGGTGCGCTCCTCTTTGAAATAACGGAAAATCAGCCATATCGATAACAGCGCAAACGGTACATTAAAAACAAAGATCCAGTGCCAGGACAGGTAATCCACGAAATACCCGCCAAGCAGCGGTCCGATCAGAGAGGAGATTCCCCATACGGAGCTGATCATCCCCTGAATCTTCCCTCGTTCCTCCAGATTGTAAATGTCTCCGACAATCGTAAAGGTCACCGGAATAACCGCACCGGCCCCAATTCCTTGGATTGCCCTGAATATGATCAGCTGCGTCATGTTCTGCGACAGGCCGCACAGCAATGAGCCTACGAGAAAGATCAGCGAGCCGTATAAAAATACGGGCTTGCGTCCATATAAATCGCTTATTTTACCGAAGATCGGCGTTGTTACCGCCATCGTCAGCAGGTAGGCCGTAAAAATCCAGCTCATGAGGCTTACGCTGCCGAAACTGCTGATAATGGCCGGTCCCGCCGGGCCGACTACCGTTCCTTCGATCGCAGCCATGAAGGTGGATAACAAAATACCGACCAGGATATAACTGCGTTTGTCTTGTTTTAATACACCCACGTTCCTTCGTCCCCTTTACTCTAGACAGCCCCGGCATGATTCCAGTCCCTGCTGTATCAGGTTTCCGATATATGTCCTTCTGATAAGGATAAAAACCGGGGCCAACAGCATAAAAGCGCCTCCCGATACCAGGAGCGCTTTCACATCATGTAACATTTCTATTATAAGGGTTACAACGAAGGTTGCACAGTCATTTTCCCGCTTCGCAGATGAATAGAGGAAGTGGCATGTCTCTTCATGAGCTCGGGATCGTGCGTAATCATCAATATGGTCGAACCTTCCCCAATGACAAAACGGCACAGCTCGATCACCTTATCGATGGCGGCATAGTCCATCCCCGACGTCGGTTCGTCCAGGATGTACAGCGCTCTTTGCAGCATCAATTGGCTGATGATGCTCAGAAGGCGCTTCTCCCCCTGACTGAGCAGGTAGGGAGACATTTGAAGCCGACCCGTAAGCCCCGCTTTCTCCAAAAGAAACCTAGCGCGCTGCTGCTGGCCAGCAGACAGCTCCGGACGCTTCTTCACGGACACCCCTCCATGAAGACTGTAAATCAGCTCCTCCCACACATTCGGGGCGGTAAACATATATTCCGGCTGCTGGAACACATAGCCGATCATCTCGGCTCTGCGGTAAACGGCCATTCCCTTCGTATCTTCCCCTTGCCAGCGTATGCTGCCTGCCGGAGCCGGCAGCAGGCCCATGATCAGGCGGCTGAGGGTCGTTTTGCCGGACCCGTTCTCCCCGGTCAGCAGCACCCAGTCGCCGGGATCAATCTTCGCATCGATATCGCGCAGCGCCTCCCGGCCGCCGGGATACGCAAACGTCAGCGAATCGATATGGAGCAGCGGGGAGACGGCAGACAGCCGCGCGCCTTCCGCATGGGTTACCGCCGCAGGCAGGGAACATGCGGGGATCTGCACTTCAGCACGGGATACCGATGCAGGCAGGGAACCTGCGGGGTTCGACGCTTCCGCACGGGATACCGATGCTGGCAGGGAGCCTGCGAGGATCGGCATTTCCGCGTGGGGTTCAGCCGAATGCGGGGAAGTTGCCGCCGGGACAGGCTTGTCCCCGGCGGCGACACCCGCTGCCTCGCCTGCAGGCCGAGGCAGCAAGCCCAGCTGCACCAGCTGCTTCCCGCAGCGGTGCAGCAGCTCCTCCGGCGGCCCGTCGAGCACGACGGCCCCGCCGTCCAGGACGATGACGCGCCCTGCGGCGCGCGCGACATCGTCAAAGCGGCCGGACGCGGTGATCAGCGTCCGGCCCTCCGCCTGCAGCTTGCGGCACAGCTGCAGGAAGTTCGCCTGCGCCGCGGCATCCAGGCTGGCGCAGGCGTCGTCAAAGACGAAGAGCCGCGGGCGCAGCGCCAGCACCGCGGCAATGGCCGTGCGCTGCCGTTGTCCGCCGGACAGGCTGCGCACCGGATCCTTCCGGCGCTCCAGCAGCTCGACCGCCGTAAGGGACTGCACCACCCGCTCCTCAATCTCAGCGGGTGAAACCCGCATATTTTCAGGACCGAAGGCCGCCTCGTCCTCTACGATGCCCTGAACGAGCTGTGCATCCGGATCCTGAAACAATACCCCTATCGCCTCGGCCACCTCGGCAATCGGCGCCGTGGCGGGATCGAAACCATTAAGCAGCACTTCCCCGGTTCTTGTGCCTCCGCCGCTCCGCGGAAGAAGACCGCACAGCAGCTGGCACAGCGTTGACTTCCCGCTCCCGCTTGCCCCGAGGACCGCGACCCACCCGTTCTGCTCGATCTCCAGATGGAGATCCTGTATAACCGGGCGCTCTTCTCCATCGTAAAGAAATCCGAGGTCCCGGCATGTTACCGTTGATCCCGACATGGAACTATCCCTTTACGGCGACGGCAAACCGGCGAAGCAGGCCTGTCTTCACTAACGCCTCTCCTAACACTTTCGTTAACAGACCGCAGAGGAGCACGCCGCTCAGAATGCGCACGACCAGCGCAATACCAAGCACTTCAAGCGGCCAAGACGTATATCCGAACATGTTGGCCGCGAACAGAAACCACAGCGGTACCATCGCGCCGCCAACCAGCATGAGCACGCCGGCACTCCACTTTTTGTGGCGGTAGATGGCAAAAATCGTCTCGGCCACGATCATATAACAGCCTGCGGCCACAAAACACGAAGCGATGCCGTATACCGTACCCGTCAGAGCTTGAATCGTGCCGCCAATCGCAAAGGTGACAACCGCCGTCCCCGGTTTACGAATGATGTAATAGGCCAAGAGCCCATACACCATATAGATGCCTGTGGTCGTCGAAGTTGCGATGGGCCCGCCAAGACTGCTCAGCAGTTTGTTAACCGGCCCTATGTACACCGTTAGAACGGCATTGACGGCAGCGAGCATCGCCATCAGGATAATTTCCTGGGTCGTAAAAGCAAACCATTTTTTTGAAGATGATGATGAATTCAAATGTAGTCCTCCTTAATTCCAGCCATGATTGGCTGTTCTAGCACTTTCGGATGCTTCATTTCATATTTTGCATGCTTCCTCCCCAACCGTCAACCTAATTTTTAATATAAAAGGTTAACAATTTAAACAATCCACCACACAAAAACCGTTGCTAACACATACATGACAGCCGATATGACCGCCCATAAAGGAATGTTAACCTCCGTACGGTACGTTCGTTCCGGATACGCGCCAAAGCCTTTGGACTCCATGGCACCCGCCGTTTGCTGCACGCGCCGCAGCGCATTGAGCAGAACAGCCGAGACAAACTTCAAGCCATAGCTGATTCGGTTACCTAGGCCCCTTGGTGGCCGATGGCCCCTTACCTGCTGGGCAGCCAAAATATGGGTTCCCTCTTCCTCCAACAGCGGGATAAAGGTTAGCGCAGCGGATATGCCAAACGCAAACCGGTAAGGGATTCGAAGACGTCTGGTCAATTCGGCTACCAGTTCTCTCGGATCTGTCGTCAAAATATAAGCCATCGAGGTTAGAAACAAGGTAAACATCCGGAGCGTCATGGCACCCGCAGCGTTAAGCGCCTCCTCTGTTAAGGAGATGGGTCCCCACTGCAGCCATATGGTCTCTCCCTTGACCGTCAGGCTGGTCAGAATGAAATAGGGTACAGCAACGATCGCAATCAGCCGGATCCCTCCCAGCAGCCGCTTGCCTGACACCTGGCCTGCAAATCGGGCTTGTCCGATGCATAACAGAAGGAATAACGCCTGCTGCCAGGCCTGATCAAGCAGCATGGCTATCACAGCGGTGCAAAGTAATATCACCAGCTTGCTTAATGGATCATATCGATGAAGAAGCGTGTTACCCTTCTCATATTGAATCAGCATATTACAACTCCTGCCTTTCTATCTGCCTTGCCCAATCTTTTCTTAACCGTGAAAAAACGACGGCATCCACATAACCGCTTGGCGTATGGCGATAATCTCTTAAGACGCCTTCGCGCGTATAGCCGATCCTCGTAAACCAACGGCATGCCCGTTCATTTCTCGGATCAACAAAAGCTTCAATCCGGTTCAGTCCCATGGAAGTGTACCCAAATGCCGCAACCATTTCGGCTGCCTCCGACATGAAGCCCTGCCCCCATAAAGCGCTTGTGAGCTCACAGCCGAATTCGCCTTTGAACGCGCCATCCAGCTGCCAAATATTAAACCCGCAGCTGCCGATCAATTGGCCTGTGTCGATGGCTTCGATGCCCCAGCGGATGGCCTCGTCCTGCTCGGCAAGCAGATGCAGCCAATGAATCAAAGCCTTTGCGTCCTCAGCCGAGTGCATGGCGGGCAAATCCAGAAAAGCGGTCGTATTCGGATCGGACCAGCAGCGGAACATCGCTTCCGCATCATCCGTCTCCATCCTGCGCAGCCGTATTCGCCGGCCATTCATTTCCGGAATGATTCCCTTGCAGACATACATGGTTTTTGCACCTCCTTGCAAAAAATCCGACTTGTATCGACTGTTTCCGGTGATACTATGTCGTGTATAAAAGAGTATAGCGAATATTTAACCCGTGTCCTGGTCATCCTTCAGTATCTCTAGAAGCTGGATGTATCTATATTGATGGATTCGGAAGGCTTCCGTCAATATGCATGTTACAGCCCCGTTGAACAGTACCGAAGAAGGAGGAAAGTCATCTGAGTATGAATATCGCGATTATCTTGCTGTTCACCGTCGTTATCATTCCCGCTGCCATTACGCAAATCGGATATCTGCAGATTACAAGGATGAGAGTAAAGAACGATCTCAGGCTGTTCACCGTGCTGGAAAAAGCCGGACTGTACAGCAGAGAGCAATATGAGTCGCTTCAGAAGAACGAAGTGGTCATCACAAGTTTTGACGGTTTAAAGCTGTGCGGCGCAGCCATTGAGAACAATCCCGGCTCCAAGCATTGGATGCTTCTCGCACACGGCTATACCGGATCCCGAGCCGTATCCACCCAATTCATCGATTTGTTCACAGAAGAGGGCTACAATGTCCTTCTTATCGACCAACGCCGGCATGGGCGAAGCGAAGGACGTTATACCACGTACGGCTATTATGAGAAACACGATGTGCAAGCGTGGGTTCGCTGGCTTATTCGGCAGTATGGACAGGATGTGGCCATCGGGCTTCATGGTCAATCGCTGGGAGGCGGGACCGTGCTTGAATATTTGTCCATTGCCGAGCCGCAGGTCAAGCTTGTCATTGCCGATTGTCCGTATTCCGATTTGACGGATTTAATGCGGCATCAGCTTACACGCATTAACAAAATCCCTTCGGTGCCGTTCCTGTCTTGGGTCAATGCCAGAATACGGCGCAAAGCCGGGTTCAGCCTCGATCAAGTCAGTCCGATCCGTGCTGTTCGGAACAGTACACTGCCGGTTATGTTTATTCATGGTACCAAGGATAATTACGTGCCTACCCGAATGAGCATCGAGATGTTTGAGGCCAAACCGGAACCGAAAAAACTTCTTCTTATCGAAGGCGCTATCCATGCAAACGCTTATCACGTTGATCCCAAGCAATATCGGGAAAGCGTGCACTCTTTCCTTCGTGAACATATAGATCAACCCGTAAGAGCACCGCAGGTGGACGCTGAACGAGTATCACAGCCGGATACGGAAGCTGCGCCTGCCCCGCATTCTTTCCAGTTGGAGTTGGACGGCTCACTTGAAACGATATAGACCGGAGTTTGATACTTCATATCTCTTCAAAAAAGCCCCCGCCTGCACGCGTAAGAACCAGCGTGAGTCGGGGGCTTCTTCTAATGTTATACCTATTATCTACCTACGCCATGGAGTCTGCCTTCTTCGGATTCACCGGTTTAAGCACTTCATCACAAAGCTCCTTAAGCCTGCTCTGGATTTCCTTGAATTCCTCGATCCCGGCTCCCGTGAGACTGTATCCTTCCCCGTGCGCCGTCAGGAAGTTCTCCTCGGTCAAGCGTTCGAGCTCATGCTTAACCTCCCGGTCGCCAACCTTATATCCATGGCGCTCCAACTCGGGCTGCATCTCGCTGATCGTTAGGTCCCGCTCATGGGCGTGATAGAGCATATGAATACCGATAAACAAATTCTGTACGTCTGCCCGCATTAAGGTCTCTCCCTCCATCTGATTAAAATTAATACCTGGTCATGTCATACATTACCCTTGCGCCTGGAAGAGGAATCAGCCGGATCCTCTTGATGCTTCTCTTCTCCGTGGCTTGTCCCTTGACGAATATCATATACTTATACTAAGGTCATTAAACCAACGCGAATAAAGGAAGGACGGAAATCCACATGTTTCAAAACACACCCTATGAAGGCACCCGGAGCGAGCAATACGTACAGGTCCTGAACCAATTAAAAGCACTTATACACGATGAGCCCAATGCCATTGCCAATTTGTCCAATGCCTCTGCGCTCCTCAAGCAGTTTCTATCGGATACGAACTGGGTCGGCTTCTATCTCTATGATGGTAAAGAACTGGTGCTTGGACCGTTCCAAGGTCTGCCCGCTTGCATTCGGATTCCGATGAATCGTGGCGTTTGCGGCACGGCTGCGGCTGAACAGACGACACTGCTTGTTCCCGATGTACATGAATTCCCCGGGCACATTGCCTGTGATGCAGCTTCGAACAGCGAAATTGTCGTTCCGATAATGGTGGACGGGGCATTGTATGGCGTTCTCGATATCGATAGTCCGCTAAAGAACCGTTTCGACCAGGAGGACCAGGCTTTTCTGGAGGAGTTTGTCCATATATTGGAGGGCCAGCTCACTTTATAATCAGGATGTTTTCACGTATTCTTCCGTACACTAACCAAGGATTTGAAACCACAATTCTTAGGAGGAATACACGCTATGTATCAAATGAATAACAATAACTCGCAAATTTCGCAGCAAATTCGTCAGTGCGAGCAAATTCTTCAGCAGTTAACCCAACAAACGCAGCAGGCTTCGGCTATGTACCAGCAGTTGATGCAGCAGGAGCAGCAAAATACAGCCCGCCTGGAGGAGCTCGCTCAGCGAGAGCGCCAAGCGGCACAGATGATCCAGTCTGCCCTTCAAGGCCATCAACAAGCGATGCAGCAGTATCAGCAAATCTCCCAAATCGTTAGGCAAGTCGAGAATTCCGTGCAAGCTCACAACCAAACACAGCACATTCAGCCTTCGTTTGGCCAACAGGGTTTTCCTAACACACATCAAGGCCAAGGCTTCCAATAAGCATAAGAATGTTAAAAGGGGTATCTCATAGGTCGATAAGACCTGCGAGATACCCCTTCCATCGTTATTTACTTCGTATCTTCACTTACGCTGAATTCGATCTCGGCTTGTATCTTATACCTCTTCGGCTCTTCCCCATTCGAACCGCCCGGGTCCGCCCCGTGCGACTGTAAATCAATCACGAAATCCGCAGATCCGTAGACGACGTAGTGCCCGCCCGGAAAACCATCCTTCAGCGAATGGATGAAATCCTTGTACCTTTTGTCGTCCCTGCTATCGTAACCGCCGCCGATTTTGTAATATTCCCGCAGTGGCTCGCCCTTTTTCAGCTTGGTGGTGATATAAGGCTCATTCATGGCGTAACTGATGTTGTAGTCCCTTGTGAGCTCTTTCATCGGGAAATAAAAGGCGGAAGCCGCATGGCCGATCGTAATCTCATCCTTTTCGCCGATATATTCCAGCTCCCCGTATACTTGAACCTGATCTCCCCGTTCATACTTCTCTTTCTCGCTAACGAGTCGATACACGAAGTCGCCGTCGGTCATTTCCGCCTGACTTCCCCTGGCAGCTTTATTCAATGTAGGATCAGACGGAGCCGCCCCCTGCGTCTCCTGCTTCACACAACCTGTTAGCATAATAAGCAACAAGATAAACCCGATATAAAGGTATCTTTTCATCTTTACTTTCACCTCAACTTCCAGACGGATGATCTGAAGGCAATGTTGCATAGAAATGCAAAAAAGCCGCATCCAACCCCCCTCAAATTTGCGAAGTTTTGGATCGACTTATACTCAAACTGTACTATATAATGGCAGCCTGAATTATGATGGCCGCAGGATACATTGAATTTTCAAGACTCGTAAATGTTCTTTACCCGTCCCACCTGGCCATCTTGAAGTCGTACTTTAATGCCTTGCGGATGGTTCGGGGAATTGGTCAGAATATCTTTAACAACGCCACGGGTTAATTTGCCCGTTCGCTGATCCTGCTTCAATACGATATCAACCTCAAGTCCCGGTTTGATATTGGAACGCTGTCCACCATTCATCGTCGTCCCTCCTGTCCATTTCTTGATGCTGTCCGTTCTCTATTGTCCACCTTACTAAAAATCAAAGGCGAAAAGCAAATCCCAAATAACAAAGGACTGCCCGTTAAAGATCGTTCAGATCGATTCGGACAGTCCTTCTATCTCATACTAAGTATGAATATATACTTAATGAAAAAATGACACAGATACGTTACAGGACGCTTCCGCCATGCACGAAGCGATTTTTCCAGGAATCACCGAAGGTGCCTACCAGGACACCACCGGATTGTTTCGAATACGTATGCAGCAGTTTATTATCTCCCAGATAAATAGCTACATGCGTGATCCGCTGTTTGGACTTGTCCAATCCGGCATAGGCGGATGCCGATGAACCTCTGTAACTCATAAAGAATACCAGATCCCCGCGTTTTAATTGATTCACGTTATATACAGCAGTTCCTTTGTCCTTGATGTACTGCCCTTGCTTGCGGGAATCGCTTGGCAGCGTAATGTTAGCGCCGTCCATAAATGCGCGGCGGACAAAGGCCGAGCAGTCAAAGGTTTTCGTTGAATTGCGGTTAGAACCGAATTCATATGGCGTGCCCAAATACTTCATGCCTGCACTGATTACTTTTTCAACGCTTGCGCTTGCAGAAGGCGCAGTGCTTCCCGAATTGCCGGAATTACTGCCGGAATTGTTAGAAGAGCCGTTACTTTGGTTAATATATTTAGAGGAAGCATATCCTTTCTTACCCTCCGAAGTTTTAATCTTATACCACCCTGAGCTGCTGCCCAGAATTTGAACGCTGTCACCTTTATACACACGATCCAAGACTTTACCCGAAGTCGAAGGCTGATTGCGCATATACACATTCGAGCTTGCTACACCTTTGGTTACTGACTGCACGCTGGCAGCAGCCACTTCATTCACAGACCCATATCCGTAAGAACCAAGAACAGCTGCTGATAGAAGCGCTCCGGCCATCAATTGTTTAAAGCTTTTTTTCGAGAAAATAATGATCTCCCCCATCTCGTTAGATTGTGGAATGACGAAATTGTCATTTTCGTGATCCCGCAATCATTATAGACAGGCTATGTCTTGGGACGCATGCTACCATCCTCACAAAAACGTATGCCAACTATTGGTAAAGAGGGGGACTTTAGTCTCTTTTTATACTTTAATTTAGTATAAATAGATTATTTTAGAAATAATACATGCCAAAATAACCCAACCATCCCGGTATAACGAACTCCGGAATTCTCTGTTGGGTCTTTCTACTTACCATATATACGTATTTTTTGTTGTTATTGTTGCATGAGAGAATATATTTGAATCACTCCGACAGCTAAAAAAGCCTGTCCAGACGGGCATCCCCATCTGACAGACTCTAGTTTATCGTACATCCTAAATTTCATTCCACTACAATTTTGTAAACATTTAACCTTATGGCCTCTTGGAATAGAGCGGATACCCAGGGTTTTCCGGTACGTCAATCAGGATGACCCTGACATTCTCTTGCGCCTTAAGGCTCAGCGTCTCGCCATGCTTCGTATCCATTACCATAAAGTCCCGCTGACGAAATTGGAGGCTTTCCTCTTCGGCACAAAAGCTGCCCGCTCCCCTCACGGCAAGCACAGCCGCTCTCCTGCCGGACTTCAATTCATACTGAGCTTCGTTCCCGGCCAGAATCTGAATATCCAGCATCCTCACATCAACGGATAAATCAGTTGGCGCAGAACCGCCAATCATCGTTTTAACCAGCCCACCCTGTATGCGGGTTACCGGAAAGGAATCCGGTCGATACTGACGACAGGCAGGATTCTGTTTCAATGAATCGCGAAGATACGGCTCGAACCAAATCTGAAATCCTTCTGCATCCGGCCCAGTGAGACGTTCCTCGTGCGTTAGTCCGGAACCCGCCCTCATCAATTGCAGGCCTCCAGCCCCCAACTCATTGTGCGTACCATGCGAATCCTTATGAACGCCCTTCCCCTGAATCATATAAGTTACGATTTCAAAACCCTGATGGGGATGAGGCGCGATATAACCTTCGACGGGCGAACGAAACCAGGACCAATAGAAAAGCGGTCCCACCCGGGTCACGGCAGACCCTTCTCCGGAGAAACCGATCGGCTTCTGCTCCGTTATCCTTCCTCCATCGAGAGAGCCCTTGCTCTGATCCTCGGGTGGATATACATTTCCTATCATGTCCAGTCTCCTCCTTTCACCCATCCATGATGACCTTGAACAGGTGCTGCATTGATTGTCTCGGCTTTAAGATAGTATCCACGATAACAGAATATATATCAACATCCTTAAATTCCCTTATTGAGGATGCATATTTGCGAATCACTTTTCAGTTTATTTTCAGTTTATGTTCAGTTTTCATTCAGCTGGAGCACGTATGATAAAGTTGAAGGAATGAGATAAGGGGAGTTTTGTGTTATGGAATCAATGCATCGTATTCGCATTTTGCTCGTGGATGACGAGCCGCATATCCTGCAGTTTCTGGAGCTTGGTCTCCATAATGAAGGGTTTGTGGTGCGGACGGCCCCCGATGGGGAATCTGCAATAATGGAAGCAAGCCGCTTCGAGCCGCATATCATCGTTCTCGATGTGATGATGCCGGGAATGGACGGACTTGCGGCATGCCGGCGCTTGAAGGAGGAGGGCCGGGATGTCGCGATCATCATGCTTACCGCAAAGGACGAGATTGATGACCGTGTGAAGGGCCTCATGATCGGCGCGGATGATTACATGGCCAAGCCCTTCAGTTTCGAAGAGCTGCTTGCCCGAATTCAAGCAAGGCTGCGCAATCAGTTCCCGAGCCTGCTGGGTGAACTCCAGCTTGGCCCATTCACCATCGATGACCGCAAGAAAGAAATTGCATACCAAGGGGAGGCACTTGAGCTGTCCCCCACGGAGTATAAGCTGCTTAAATTGCTTGTGACCAAACACGGCAGCGTTTTGAGTAAACCAAACATTTTGAATATTGTGTGGGATTATGACTTTGGCGGAGAGGACAACATCGTGGAGGTTTATATCCGATCCCTGCGCGAGAAGCTCGGCGATAAGGAACACCGGGTCATTCGCACGCTTCGCGGAGCCGGCTACCGGGTTGATTTGCCATGAGTTTGCGAATACGTTCATCCGGACCTACGTCTCTACGTACGCAGCTCCTGTCACGATCCCTCATCGTCTTGGCGCTTCTGCTCGTGCTGATCGGCGCATTGCAATATGTGTTAATGAAAAATGCCCTGTTCCGCAATCAAGCCGAGGCTCTTTCCCTTCAGGCTCGCTCTATCCCCGTGGAGATATGGGAGCCTGATCGGGAGCCGCGTAACCGGTCTGCAGGGCGAAATAACGAAGCCCTTCCGGAAAATCCGCGTCAGGGAGACAGACCTATGTTTTTTCTGCCAAACATGTCGCTTGCCAAGATAGAAGTTGACGGAGGGTATACCGACCTCGCCGCTGGCAATAGCCTGTCCGCACCACAGCTGACAGCAGAGGTTTATTCAGCGATTCTGGAAAAATTCCAGGGACGTCAGCCTATTTCGTATGTAGTGATCGACAATGCCGAAGGCATCGAGCAGATCATTGTCTTTCGTCCTTACGGCAACCCAAACAGCCCCTCAGGTGTGCTGCAGCTTGGATTGGATACGCAGCCGCTGCATGCCGTTCTATTGCGGCAGCTGCTGATTTTTGCCGTACTGGCTTTACTTGCCATGGCTGCGGGGATTGCATTGTACCTGCCTTTGCTGCGCCGGACGCTCCACCCGCTGAACCAAATGGTCAAAACGGTCGAACGCACGGATGCCGGAAACTTGGCGGAGCGATTTCCTGCCGTGCAGGGTCAACGGGAGATTGACCGCTTGGCCGAATCGTTTAACGGCATGCTGGAACGGCTCGAGGATGCGTTTGAAGCCGAACGCGAAGCCAAAGAGCAGATGAGGAGGTTTATTGCCGATGCTTCGCATGAGCTGCGAACGCCGCTGACTTCGATTCACGGTTTTCTGGAGGTGCTGGGCCGCGGCGCCGCCGACAACCCGGAGCAGCTGCATGCTGCACTATCCAGCATGCACGGGGAATCCAAGCGCATGAAGAAATTGGTCGAGGATTTGCTTCTGTTAGCCAAGCTTGATCGCAAGCCGGAGCTCCATCTGCAGGAAACCCGGCTGGATCAACTGCTGCTTGAAATGGAGCCTCATCTCAGGATGCTTGCCCAAGGCAGGAGTGTAGCGATTCAAACGATACCGTTGCTGTGCCGGTGTGATCCCGATAAGATCAAACAGGTCATCTACAACCTCTTTCATAATGCGGTACAGCATACTGACTCTACCACAGGGCAGATTACCGTATCGGCTAATAAAACCAAGGACCAGGTCGTATTGCTGGTTGCCGATAACGGAGCCGGGATTCCGAAGGAGCATCTCCCCCATCTGTTCGAGCGCTTCTACCGTATCGACGAATCCCGGACCAGACAGTATGGTGGTGCGGGTCTTGGATTGTCCATTACCCAATCCATCATTTCCGCGCATGGGGGGCAGATGAACGTGGACAGCAAGGTCAACCAAGGAACGGTTTTTCGTGCCGAGTGGCCGGGCATCAGTCCCTAGCCTGTAATCCCCTTCATGCACCGTTCGTTCACGAAGCGGCGGTCTGTAGGAAATTTTTCGTTTCAGCAGCGATTTCCGTTGTCTTTGCTAACATATTTTTTCCTTAAATCTTTACAATTTGGTACAATACAGTCGGTACTAGAATGTCGAATGAAGGGACTATGATCGATATGTTCAAAATCTTTATTGTCGAAGACGATACCGGACTGGTTAACCTGCTGAAAGAGTATCTTCATAAATTCGGTTACATGACGCAGTCCGTTCATGACTTCGAGACGGTACGCGATCAATTTGAATCGTATGGCCCCCACCTTGTGCTTCTGGATATCAATCTGCCAAAATACGACGGCTATTATTGGTGCCGGCAGTTCCGCAGCCTCTCCACCTGCCCGATTATCTTCATCTCCGCCCGTGACGGGAAAATGGATCAGGTGATGGCCTTGGAAAACGGCGCCGACGATTATATAACCAAACCTTTTGACTACGAGATTGCCATGGCCAAAATCAAGAGTCAGCTCCGGCGTGCCTACGGCTCCTATGCTGTCGCACAGAATGAGCGGGTTCTGAGCGTCGCCGGGCTTACGCTCGACGTTGAGCGTCTCTCCCTGTCGCTTGAGCAGACCCAGACGGAAATCAGCCATACCGAAGCCAAAATATTGGACGAGTTAATGAAGAAGCCCGAGCAGATCGTCAGCAGAGACCGGCTTCTCGAGAAAATATGGGATGATCAGGCCTTTGTGGACGATAATACGCTGAACGTATACATCACCCGCGTCCGCAAGAAACTCGCTGCCCTCGGAATCGAGGATGGCCTTCAAACCGTGCGCGGTCGCGGCTATCGACTGGTACCGAACTGGAGGGACGAAGCATGAAGCTATTCCTGCAAGAACAGCGTCCCTTAATAATGGTATACATTGCCCAGCTTATGTTGATAACGCTCATTTACAGACTGGATGGTTATCGCAATTTGACGGTCAGTCTGTACGCGGGCATCATCAGCTTACTGCTGCTTCTCGGCTATCTGGCCTTTCGCTTTATTGCCAACCGTTCGTTCTATAAACGATTAGAGCAGCCACTCCCGGGAGAATCCCTCACCGGCGAATCCTCGGCAGAATCCTCTCACACTCCGCTCGCTGAAGCGCTTCATCAGCTGCTAAAAACCCAGTTCCGGCATTACACCACGGATCTGCATAACTATAAACATAAAATTGAAGGACATCTTCAGTTCATCAACCAATGGGCCCACCAGATGAAAACGCCGATTTCGGTCATTCACCTGATTCTTCAGGATGACGATGATCCCCGTTTCGCCGCGATCGGCGACGAGCTGGACCGACTCAAAAAAGGGCTTGATCTGGTGCTGTATACCGCAAGGCTTGATACGTTCGAGCATGATTTTCACGTGGAAAACCTGCCGCTTCAACGAATCGTCCGTCATGTCACTTCCGAGCAAAAGCGTTTGTTTATCCGGCGGAGAATTTACCCGTCCATCCGGATCGATTCCGGACTAACGGTGGCCACGGACGAGAAATGGCTCTCTTTTGTACTGACGCAGCTGCTGACCAATGCGGTTCGGTATACACTGAAGGAACAAGGCACCCTCTTTTTTAACGGCTACACCCGGGAGAATCAAGTTGTGCTTGAGATCCGGGACGAAGGCATCGGCATTCCCCAAAGCGACCTGCCGCGGGTATTCGACCCCTACTTCACCGGAGAGAACGGTCGCAGGTTCCAAGAATCGACAGGCATGGGGCTGTTTCTTGTCAAACAAATATGCGATAAGCTTGGACATGCCTTCGAGATCGAATCCAAAGTGGATGAAGGAACGACGGTCCGTATCATTTTCATGGATTCTTCAGGCCACATTGCTCAATAGCTTCATGGCAAGCAGAGCCTCTGCTTAGTGCCCATTCGGATACTATGGCAGTGGCAGTCCCTGATCTAACATCTAACTTACGGCCGTTCAAGAAACCTTACAAGGTTGTAAGGTAACTGTAAGTTACGAATATGGCATGGAGGCGACCGAATCTTTTACAATGAGATCATCGTTATAGAGGAGTGAAGATATGCTCATCCTGAGCGTCAAGCATCTATCCAAAATCTACGAGGGTAAAGTGGCGTTTCAAGCGTTGAACAATATTCACTTCAACGTCGCCAAAGGAGAGTTCGTCGGTATTATGGGTCCATCCGGCAGCGGAAAAACCACGCTCCTCAATCTGATTGCAACCATTGATCAGCCCACGGCCGGGGAAGTGATCATCAATGGGCGCAATCCTCATCTTCTCAGCAGAAGCGACACCGCTCTGTTTCGGCGCAGGGAGCTGGGCTTCGTCTTCCAGCACTTCAACCTGCTGGATACGCTCACCGTTGAGGAAAATATCGTTCTACCGTTAACGCTGGAAGGCATGCCGCTGGACGATATGGGCAGCCGGCTGAGCCGGATCGCGGATCGACTCGACATCGGTTCCATTCTGCATAAGCATACCTATGAGATTTCCGGCGGACAAATGCAGCGCACTGCCATTGCCAGGGCGCTCATTCAGGAGCCCTCCCTGATTCTCGCTGACGAGCCCACCGGCAACCTGGACTCCAAAGCCTCCAAAGAGGTGATGCAGACGCTTTCCGCATCGAGTAAAGAAGCTTCCGCAACGATTCTCATGGTCACTCATGATCCGGTGGCAGCCAGCTACTGTGACCGCGTCTTGTTCATCAAGGACGGACAACTATATAATGAAATGTATTGCGGTGACAACCGCCAAGCCTTTTTCCAGAAAATCATCGACATGCTGGCTTTACTGGGAGGAGGCAGTCATGACCTTTCGACAATTCGCTTTTAGGAATGTCCTGAGGAATAAGCGGACCTATGCAGCCTATTTCTTAAGCAGCGCATTCTCCGTCATGATATTCTTTGTGTGCGCGCTGTTCCTGTTCCATCCTTCGATAGCGGGCGAGATGTTCTATCCGGTTGTTATCCAAGCGATGCTCGGCGCCGAGCTGATCATGTATGTATTCTCGTTTTTCTTCGTGCTGTATTCCGTCGGGGCCTTTCTAAAGACGCGCAAGCGCGAGTTCGGCATTCTGTTCATGCATGGCATGACGGATCGCCAGTTTAACAAGATGGTATTTCTCGAAAATATGATCATCGGCGTAAGCGCCATTGCAACGGGCATCCTTTTCTGCGTCATTACAGGCAAGCTGTTTCTGATGGCTGGTTCGGCCTTTCTTGGAATCCCACCCCTGCCGTTTCGACTGCCCCTGCGTGCGCTTGGACTGACGGTCGCAAGTTACGTGCTGCTGTTTATCATTATCTCGCTGTGCACATCCTGGCTGCTGCGTCCTAAAGCGTTGATCGATCTGTTTCAGTCCGGACAGCGGCCGAAAACCGCGCCCAGGACATCGCCCTGGTTATCCATATTGGCAGCCGTGCTGCTGGTGGTCAGCTACAGCTTGGCGGCCACAACAAGCGCGTCAACCCTCGCGCTGCGCATGTTTCCGGTTACCTTCATGACGATGATCGGCACCTATCTGTTGTATACGCAGTTAGGCGTTGCTCTTGTGCGAAGGCTGAAACAGAGCCGCCGGTTAGCCTGGAGACGGACCAAGCTGATCTCGCTATCCAGCCTGCATTACCGGCTTAGGGATCATGCACAGATGTTCTCGATGGTAACCATCGTGCTGGCTGTTTCCTTTTGCTCGGTAGGCGTATTTGCCTCCATCCCGGTGCTCACGAAGCAATTCAATGAGGATTTCCCTGCTGCCATCGGCTATCTTGCCAAAACGGGAGACACTTCTGAGAAGCAGCATTTACATGAAATTCGACAGGAGCTTGAATCGAAAAAAATACCGTTTGAAACGCTATCGTTTCGCGTGAAATATACGGAAGCCCAGCCGGCTTCCGCGCAGGTCGGGCAGTTGCAAAATCCGTTGGCACTGATCTCCTTCTCCGACTATAAGGCGGTGGTGCTGATGGCGGGGCTGCCATTTGATGAACAGCCGCTGAGCGGTGAGGATGCTCTTGTTCTCATTGCCTCGCAAAATGACAGAGCTTATATTCGCCATCGGGAGCACGCTTCATACCGGATCCATGATTCCGAAATCCTCCTGCATGAAACCGGTTATTCCGATCATGTCGGCGTACCGGAATATTTGCTGCCGGAAATGGACAACGATTCCCGTTTCGGCGGGCTTGTGGTCAGTGACGAAGCCTTCGCCGCCATCACGAATCCGGTCCGGCTAGAGCGGTACACCGGCTTCTATGTGGATGACTTCACGAAGACTGAGGGCATCGTCCCTCATCTGGCCCCACGCGGGGCGGTGCGTTATGAGATGGACCGGACCTTTGCGCTGGCGGTCAGCGGCACGCTGTTTGCCCTCCGGGATAGCCTGTACAATATGCTGCTCTTCGCGGCACTGCTTGTGGGTACGGTGTTTTTTATCGCGGCGGGAAGCTTCCTGTACTTCCGCCTCTATGCCGATCTGGATTATGACCGCAGGCATTATGCCACGATATCCCGGCTTGGCATGACCGATAAGGAGTTCCGGCGGATCGTCACCGGACAGCTGGCGCTGCTGTTTTTTGTACCGATCGGCCTTGCGATTGTGCACAGCATCTTTGCTTTTGTCGCGCTGCAGAGCTACTTCTATTTATCCATTGCGGCAGAAATGGGCATCGTGCTGATCAGCTTCCTGATGATGCAGGTTATGTATTTCTTTTTCATCCGCAGTCAGTATTTGCGCAAGCTGAAGCAGACCCTTATATAAAGGATGTAAGCAGCATTCTTACTTTGAAAGAGGTGTAACTTTTGGAAAACTGGATTACGGATATTATGGAGCAGTTCGGCTATATCGGCATCCTGCTGATGATTGCCCTGGAGAACGTGTTTCCTCCAATCCCCTCCGAGGTCATTCTTACCTTCGGCGGATTCATGACCACCTACACGAAATTGACGGTACCAGGCGTAATTATTGCAGCTACGATCGGATCTGTAGTCGGCGCTGTTATTCTGTACGGGATTGGTCGCCTGCTCGATGTCGAGCGGCTTGAAAAAATCGTGGATCGTTGGGGGCATATCCTCCGCGTTAAAAAAGAAGACATCCGCAAGGCGGATGCGTGGTTTGATAAATACGGCTACTGGACCGTGCTGTTCTGCCGCATGATTCCGCTGATCCGAAGCCTGATCTCCATCCCGGCGGGGATGTCCAACATGAAGTTCGGCATGTTCCTCCTCTTCACGACAATCGGTACACTGATCTGGAACATTATTCTGGTATGCGTGGGAGCCGCCGTCGGTGATTCATGGGAAAAAATCGTGGCTTTCATGGACGTCTATTCCAATATCGCTTATGCTGTAATAGCTGTGGCCGTGATTGCGTTTCTGTTCCTTTTCTTCCGCAAGCGGAGAAAATCAGCTTAAAATCGGGTGCCCGCTGAAAAGTTGAAGATTGGATCACGCACTTCATGCCATTCATCATTCATATCATTACATTTAATATTTTTTGTAAGGGAGAGACTATAGGTCATGGATTTTTTAACTATCCTCAAAGCAATTATTCTAGGAATCGTCGAGGGACTGACCGAGTTCGCTCCTGTATCCTCTACCGGTCATATGATCATCGTTGATGATATGTGGCTGAAATCCGAGGAGTTTCTGACGAAATACGTAGCCAACACCTTCAAGGTTGTCATTCAGCTTGGCTCCATTCTCGCCGTCCTCGTTGTGTTTAAGGACCGCTTCCTGGATCTCTTGGGACTCAAACGCAAAAAGCCTGAAGCCGGCGTACCGGCGGGTACAGGCAGATTGAAGCTCAGCCAGGTTATCGTTGGTTTGATTCCGGCCGGTGTTCTGGGCGTCTTGTTCGAAGACCTGATTGACGAGCATTTATTTTCCACCGAAACGGTACTTATCGGACTTGTGATCGGAGCCATCTTCATGATCGTCGCCGATAAAGTCAGCTCGAAAAAAGAGCCGAAAGTGGTCACTGTCGACCAAATTACGTACAGACAGGCATTCAGCGTCGGACTGATTCAGTGTCTGTCGCTCTGGCCGGGCTTCTCCCGCTCCGGCTCCACCATCTCCGGAGGCGTCATGCTCGGTATGAGTCACCGCGCGGCGGCAGACTTCACCTTCATTATGGCTGTGCCGATCATGTTCGGAGCCAGCTTACTGTCGCTGCTAAAAAACTGGGAATACTTCACGCTGGAGGCTCTTCCGTTCTTCATCGCCGGTTTCGTGGCAGCCTTCGTCTTCGCCTTGATCTCCATCCGCTTCTTCCTGAAGCTGATTAACCGGATCAAGCTGGTGCCGTTTGCGATCTATCGGATCGTGCTCGCTGCTATTATTGCGTTGGTGCTTTATCTGTAAAACCGCTCGTTCATGTATAATGAATGCACAAGATTGGAAATAGGCGGGGCTGTCCTTAAGTCATCTTCAATGACTTTTGGGACAGCCCCGCCTTTTATTAAGGGTGCGCGGATAGCTTTCGTACAACTGTATCTCTTTTGTTATAGAATTTCGTTTACCGCGTTCGAGAACCACTTCGTGATGATTTGCGGCCTTGTTATGGCGCTGCCTACAACCACACAATAAGCTCCCATTTCGATCGCTTTTGCAGCCTGCTCCGGTGTGTTGAAGTTGCCTTCTGCAATGACTGGCTTCTTACACTGCTTAATCAGTTCTTCCAGCACGGTGAACTTCTCCACATGCTGAGACTGCGGTGTATAACCAATAAGTGTCGTTCCAATGTAGTGGAACCCCAATCGATCCGCTCGTAACCCCTCTTCCGTTGTGGAGATATCCGCCATGAACTTCTGCGAAGGATATTTTGTAAAGATCGATTGCAGGAATGCCTCATCCTGATCCATCGTTGCTTGTACAGCAATAATCTCAACCCCCGTACCAACAAGCGCATCCACTTCGGTCATGGTCGCTGTAATGAACGATTGCATGCCCGGATAGTCTTTTTTGATAATGCCAATAATGGGCAGCTCAACTTGCTTCTTTATTTCCTCAATGTCTTCAACGCTATTAGCACGGATCCCCACCGCACCGGATTCGGCTGCCGCAATGGCCATACGTCCCATAATAAACGAACTATGCAACGGTTCGCCTGGCAAAGCCTGACATGATACAATTAATCCTCGTTTCACAATATGTTCCCTCCATGCCATATCCTCTTTTATTCTTCTCCAATAGCCTCATTTATCTTTTGTTTAATTAAGTCGGCTTTTGCGCCAAATACAGCCTGAATCCCGCCTTTTACTTCCAATACTGCAGTAGCACCCAGTTCTTTAATTGTATCCTTATCTACTTTCGATACATCTTTGACTGCAACACGAAGTCTTGTAATACATGCATCGACATCTTCCAGGTTCTCCTTGCCACCAAGCGCATTCAGCACTTTCATCGCGGTCTCTCCAATGCTGTCCTTGGTTTCAACCGATACGCTCTCCCCATCACTTTCACGTCCAGGTGTCGCCACATTGAATTTCGTAATTAAGAAGCGGAACACAAGGTAATAGATGATAGCCCAGAAGAGCCCCACAATAATGACATAGATCCAATTCGTTTTGGCATTCCCCTGCAGAACCCCAAAGAGCATGAAGTCGATGGCCCCGCCAGAGAAGGTATTCCCGATACGAACGGATAACATATCCGCGATCATAAAGGATAGACCATCTAGAGCCGCATGAATCACGTATAACCAAGGAGCGACGAACAAGAACATAAACTCAATCGGCTCCGTAATCCCTGTCAGGAACGATGTCAGCGCTGCACTAAAGAACAAACCAAACACAAGCTTGCGACGGTGCTTCGGAACGCAATGATACATCGCTAGACATGCCGCAGGAAGACCAAACATCATCGTAGCAAAACGTCCTGCAAAAAAACGGGTTCCTTCGGAGAACATTCCAACATGATTCGGATCAGCCAGTTCGGCAAAAAAGATTTTCTGCGCACCCACCACTTGCTGACCTGCAACCGTGGCGACACCGCCCAGCTCTGTGAACCAGAACATCGGATAAATCATATGGTGTAGACCGACAGCACCTGTAAGACAAAGCAAGAATCCGTATAAATAGGTACCGAAATATCCCATTCCGGCTATAGCAGTCCCTGCCGCTACCAGCCAGCCTTGAAATGTGGGCCAGATTAAGAAGAAGATCCCGCCTACAAAAATAGCACTAAACGATGAGACGATCGGAATAAACCGCGAGCCTCCAAAAAATCCAAGAAAGGAAGGTAATTGAATCCCCCGGTATCGATTGTTCAAATAAGTAACCAGGATACCAATGACAATAGCCCCTACAACTCCGGTGTCAATGGATTCAACGCTTGGATTAAATACAGTGATCATTGCACCAATCGATGCATTCATAACCAGGAACGAGACGGCTGCCGCCAGGGCAGCAGTACCTTTATCTTTTTTCGCTAACCCCACGGCAAGACCAATACACATGATTAGCGCTAAGTTGGCAAACACAACATTGCCGGCTGCCGACATAATTTGAAAAACAGCTTGTAAAAACCGCGTGTTCAGAATCGGATAGGCAGCAATCGTATTCGCATTCGATAAGGCTCCCCCAATTCCAAGCAGCAAACCCGCAGCAGGCAGGATTGCAATCGGTAACATAAATGACTTACCAAGCTTTTGCAACTGTTTAAACATGGATTTTCCTCCTATTGGATCAATCATTGTATTCCATCGCGATATGTCAATTCTACATCATGAAATTATTTTAGTAAATATAATTTTACTGAAATAATTTTATTAATTGGTAATTAATCTACGACACTTAGTATGAACAATGACAATAAAAAAACCTGTGCCCCTCCAGTAGACGAAAAATACGTCAACTTTTGAGGTTCACAGGTACAATGAAAGCTTGTTATTAATCCATTCGATTATGCTCAAGAATCGTATTAACTGTAATTTGCATCCGACTATTTAAATCCGGATCCGCGAGTAAAATCATGCATAAAATATCTATCGCATACATGACGGAAAATTGACTATTTACAAACCTTTTTTTATCAACAAACAATGTATTGGAGACCAAAATAAAAGAGTCCACTTGTTGCGCCAGGGTACTTTCGGAGAAGCTGGTCAGACAGATGACTTTACACCCATTATTCTTTGCAATTCTGGTTGCGTCGACAATGACAGACGTTTCCCCTGAACTGGAAATCGCAATAACGAAATCATTCTCATTCAATATCGAACTATTGATCAGCATTAAATGAGAATCCGTAATACTCTGCACATTGAAGCCCATACGCAGCAAACGAAGCATCATTTCCTTCGCTGAAAGTCCCGAGCTCCCGATTCCGTATATGTAAATTCGTGCTGCGCTCTTAATCGCTTCAGCAAGTCGATGCAAATATGTAATGTCCAGTAATTGATTCGAACGCTCGATGACCGTCTGATAGAATTTAGATACTTGAATGAGAATATTGTCCTCCGCCGAAGGGGCCGCTGCAGTACGAAGCCTGCCCAACTGAACCTTCAATTCGGCAAAATTATTGCAACCAATCTTCTTGCAAAAATGCGTGATTGTCCCATTCGAGACACCAACATGGTTCGCTAGGACAGATATATTCATGTTATTAATTGATTGACCTTCTTGAAGAATATAATTCGCTACCAACTGTTCTTTCTTCGAGAAACTCGGATATAACTGCTGAATAACCATATAAATATCCATTGAATCCACCACCGCCATTTGGGAATTATAACAAAAAAAGCATATGGATTCAATATTATGGCTATGGGCGTGAATGCTAGTGCCCATCCTGAATCCTAGTTCGTAAAAACGGTATGCAGAGAATGATATCGACTACTACAGTTGCTCCTTTGAATAATACCGTACCTTCTTACCATGACTGCTGGCGTATTCGATCTCGGCCCGAGTGCTGTCTCCAATATAGCCATTCACATCGATTACAAAGATCTCGTCCGACATATCGATTTTGCGGAAGTGCAGCTCTTTAAGCTTGCATTCCTGCTCCTCCGTGATCTCGATCCCGTCGCTCTGCTCAAAAAAACCGACACTAAGAACGATATGTCCGCTTAACGTAAGCGCAGCCTCGACTTCCCGAAACTGTGCTTTAAACTTGGTCGATCCGCATAGCGTTATTACCTGCATAGTACACCTTCCTTTTGGCAAATAGATGCTCGTTTTCTTCAAAATATCGTGGACAAGAAAAGATGCGGATGATAAGAGTTGCTTCTAATGCGCTAAAGCTATCTATGATTGTCATAATAATAGAGTAATTACTCAAGACCATCATAGGAGTAAATATGATGCAACGCAACCATTCATCCATGAAGAAAAAAGAAGAAGCCCTCCGATAAGGAGGGACTTCTGCCTAATGGTTGTATGGGGAATCCCCTATCCATCGACGACCTAAGATTCATTCATTTCCGTGGCAGCGTGAACCCCCTCCACCTCACTCTTCAAACGATAAATTGGTAGGCTCCTCCAGCAGCTCATAGTGAAGATCGAGGTTCGTCGTCGGTACGCTAAGATCCACCTCTTCAAAACGGAGGCTGTCCAGCCACACCTTGCCTGCCCCCATCAGCAGAACACCGATCGAGATCGTCGCGCTCTCCTCTGGTACGTCAAGCACGATGGCGTAGTGATTCCAGTGCGTACTACCCATAATGCGCCGATCGTTCATATTATCGAACTGAAGCACGTCTTCCGCACGGTTATCAACGCGCATCCACAGCCCGCAGTATTCTTTGACGTTCTCGGTTTTGACAAATCCGGAGAACCGCATCCGCTTGCCCGCATACTTATCGGCTTTGAACTGCTGCATCATGGTCGCAAAAGCGCCCGCATCCATGGGGGTAAGGGCTTTAAGGTAACCGGAAGTGCTTCCTTGGTGGACGGTGGAACGGTCAACGCCGATTTCATAATCATGCGGGTGGCTTCCGCTCAGAAACCAGCCTTTTAATTCGGGTTGAGATTGCTGCTGCATATGATCCTCTCCTTTATATTGGCTTGAGTGATGAGCGTGAACCGCAAAGATTTTCCGGTAACGCCCCGGCGGCATGCCGTATAATTTTTTGAATGCTCTCGTAAACGACTCCTGACTTTCGAAGTGGCAGTGCAGGGAAATGTCGATAATCGCAGCCTCGGTGTGCAGCAGAAGCTGTGCTGCATAACAGAGTCTTCGTTTTCTAAGGTAATCCGCGATGTTCATACCGACCTCCTTCCGAAACAAGCGGTGGAAGTGATATGGCGAAAAACCGGCATGGGCTGCAATCTCCGCGAGGGTCAGCTGCTCCTCCAGATGCTGCTCCATGTATGCTATGCTATTTTGGATGATTCGCTGGGTACTCAAGGTCAGGCCCTCCTTTGTTATTAAGAATACCAAATGGAAGAAGGACGTTTTTGATCTTTTTTGCCAACATCAAAAAGCCCCTTCGATTACTAAGATCGAGGAGGCTTTTGCTATGACATGATTCTCATTATGGATCCCGGGAAAGGCTTCCTGCGTGTCGTCGACGGTGACACGTATCCGAGCGTGTATCTGCTGTACGGCTAAAGCCGGAAAAATCGCATTTACCCCAGCGGTTTCAGCTGAACGGTACGCTTGGTGCTAGCGGATTCATACGCTGCAATGGCTACACGGGCAGAATAGTAGCCGTCTTCCCCTGTTATTTCGACCGGCTTGCCGTCGCGGATGCTGTCGATAAAGCTGTTGACAAGACCTGCATCCATATCATCGCCCCAGAAGCTCCACGCAGCTTTACCAGTTACATCGCTGTAGACATCGTTCTTCTGCGCAAAAGAATCAATGTTCAGCACGCCCTTGGTGCCGATGATCTCAAGCGTTACATCTCCCCAGGTCGGGAAGGTGCGATTGCGGGACCAGCTTGGGTCCAGTACAGCAACAACGCCATTCGCGAATTTGACATGGACCATGCCGGCATCGTCAATCTCCGTGTCATTGAAGAGTGTTTCCGCATGGGCGTACACTTCCTCTGCCTTGCTGCCGGTAAACCAGTGCATCAGGTCCATTACATGGACGGTATGGTCCAATACGGCTCCGCCGCCCGATTTCTCCCGTTCGATAAACCAGCCGCCAGGCATGCTTCCCCGGTTGGTTCCCTTCATGGCCAAAATCTCACCGATTTGTCCCGCGTCAATCGCTTCCTTCGCCTGACGCACGGAGGTGATATAACGGCAAGGAAAAGCCGTCATGAGCTGAACGCCATGATCCTTGCACACTTGAATCATCTCCAGCATCTCGGACTCGGACAAGCCTAACGGCTTCTCGCACAGCACATGCTTACCCGCCGCAGCGGCAAGCTTGGTAAATTCCGCATGTCGTGCATTTTCCGAACAGATGACAACCGCATCCAGTTCCTGTGCCAGCAATTCATTATAGTCTGCATAATACGGGATTCCCCGGTCCACCGAGTAAGGACGCACGCGCTCCGCGTTCTCATCCGCGACTCCGACCACCTCGACATCCTCCCGCTTCAGCATGCCTAAGAGATAACTCGCCGCATGCATATGGGCAAAGCTAATAAAGCCTACTTTAACTTTTTTCATGAAATCGTCCCTCCGATCATCGCGGGCTGTCCAGTCTGAGCCGATTGCTCCGCTGCCTGAGCGATTTCAACGGCATAACAAGCATCCTTGATACTGACGAGCGGCTCGCTGCCGTTCCGGATGCACTCGATAAAATGCTGCACCTCGTAATAATATGGGTCATACAAGCTTGGGCTTGAAGGAACCTGTACGGCTGCTCCCTCTCCTGCCTCCGCATTCACCAATTTAATATCCAGAGACTGCACCTGATTGCTATCAAATCTTATGATTCCTTGGTTTCCCGAAATTTCGAACTGCGTCGTAAACGGTCCAGGATACCCCCAATAGCCGGTTAGACTCGCGATTGCTTTATTTTTAAAATGAAGCGTAAGCTGAGCATACTCCATCTCAGGCTCATCCCGCTTAACGGTGGAAGCATATACCGACTCTACTTCCCCGAACAGCCAGCAGGCAAAATCGATATCGTGAATCAAGAGGTCCATGATAACACCGCCGCTCTTGCCCGGATCGTTATACCATCCATCCATGCCCTGCGGATACGAACCGTACCGCTTAAAGTGAGCCATCTTTGGTGTTCCGATGCTCCCGGAGTTGGCCTGCCGATAGGCATCATGATAGTTCGGGAAGAATCGAACGACATGTCCGATAAACAAGCGGACTCCATGCTTTTCGCAGGCTGCCCTCATTTCCAGTGCATCCTCCAGGGTCAATGCAGCCGGTTTTTCGCAGATGACGTGCAGTCCTCTTTCAGCTAACTTCAGCACAAACGGTTTATGGAGATAGGTGGGCAGACACACCGCAACCGTTTCCAAATCTTTTTGTTCAAACAGCGACTCTACATCCGTGTATGCCTTCGCCCCAGTCAAAGCTGCTGCCCGCTCAGCCCGCCCGGCGTTAATATCAACCACGCCTGTCACCGTTACTCCCGGCATTTTCGCCAAATTGTGCGCATAGGCTGTCCCCATCGTTCCGCAGCCCAAAATCGCTATGTTCATGCTTCTCCCTCCAGTATACCTATAATGACTTGAACCAAAAGGTGATACCGTATTCGTTTCGTTGTCCACGAATACGCCCCCCCCTGTTACATTCTTCATGTGACATGACATTCCTGCCTCTATTTCGCATGATTCGTGCTTTTTTGAACTTATGCCGCTAACTTGGTAAAGTGTATATAGAGAGTAGTAAAAATCTTCTATATGACGGTTCAGCCATTTATGAATAACATTCGAATAGGGTCGACAGGAAAGATCCACAGAGAGAAAGGGTGTAGAGTGAACATGTCAGAACTTGTCGTTCAAACGAAAGCCGGGCGTATTCAAGGCAGTTCGGAAAACGGAGCACGCGTATGGAAGGGAATTCCTTATGCGAAGCCCCCGGTTGGCCCGCTTCGATTCCGTGCTCCTGTGCCCCCCGATCCATGGGACGGGATAAAGGATGCCACTGCCTTCAGCCCCATGTGCCTTCAACCGCTTGAATCCACCTCAAGCATGCTAGGCGGAGGAGTGACCAAAACAGTGTCCGAGGATTGCCTCTATCTCAATGTGTGGTCACCCCTGAACACGCCAGCGGAGCCGCTGCCGGTCATGGTATGGATTCACGGGGGTACTTTCGTCACAGGCGCCGGCAGCTTGCCAAGCTATAACGGCACGCCTTTCGTACTCCGGGGCGACGTGATTGTGGTAACAATCAATTACCGGCTGGGTCCGCTCGGCTTTCTCCATCTCTCCCCATACGGCGAAGCCTATTCCTCCAATACTGGTTTATTGGACCAAATAGCGGCCCTACAATGGGTGCGGGATCATATTGCGGGCTTCGGCGGCGACCCCGAACGGGTTACCGTATTCGGAGAATCGGCCGGCAGCATGAGCATCGCGGCCTTACTTGCAATGCCGGCAGCCAAAGGGTTGTTTCACCGGGCCATCATGCAAAGCGGCGCTGCCCAAGTCATGGCTCCGGAACAGGCAAAGATGGTAACGGCTGGTTTGCTTAAAGAGCTGGACATCTCGCCTGACAAGGTCCATGAGCTTGAAACGCTCACAGGTGAGTTAATATTCGAAGCCGGGGAACGATTGAAGAAACGATTTGGCCCCGGCGTCAGCATGATCTTCCAGCCGGTGCTGGAACCGGGCACTTTGCCTCATGATCCGCTGCAGGCTGTTCAATCGGGATGGGCCAAGGACGTGCCGATCCTGATCGGCACAAATCTCGATGAAGGCGCCTTGTTCTTCCGGCCGGACATGCCGCTTGTGAAGGAAGACGATCTTGTACGCACCATTGAAATGATGACCGGTATCCAGGATGCCGCGCCTATCACCAAGGAATACCCGTACAGCATCGACGGACATGCCCAGATTATGACTGACCTGTATTTCTGGCGTTCGGCCCTTCAATTCGCTTCCGCTCAGAGCAAGCACGCGCCGGTGTGGATGTACCGGTTCGATTGGACGCTGCCGAATCATCCGGTTCTCGGCAAAGCGATGCATGCCCTGGAAATACCGTTTGTATTTAACACGCTGGCGCTGTTTCAGAACATCGGTGTTCAAGTCGATGGTGCCACGCAAGCCCTGTCCGACCGGATGCAGGATGCTTGGATATCATTTGCGCGGAGTGGCTCGCCGGATACCGAGGCGATGCCGTGGCCAGCTTATGATCCAGCATCGCGTTCAACGATGATATTCAACAACGACAGCAGGATCACCGAGGACCCGGATGCGGAGAAACGGAACATGCTGCAATTATAAAATGAACAAGCCATAAGCAAGGGCCCTTTTGCGGAGGGGATCCTTATAACAGCAAAAAAGCTGTATCTCCTGGCATGACATCATGGATATCATGCCGGAATACAGCTTTTTGTTAATTTTAGCAGGCCGCACATGCACATACACGACTAACCTCTGGCGTACCTCTATCCTACAGCATCCGATTCAGGCTCCGTCCGTCGACGGAAACTTGGATGGGACCGAGCCGCTCCTTATTTCACAGCTCCCTGCGTAATGCCATTGATGATCCACTTCTGCGCGAACAGATAAATGATGATCATCGGCAGCATTGCCATCAGATATGAAGCAAAGGCCAGATTGAAATCTGTATTGAATTGCCCCTGGAAAATATACTGCACAAGCGGCAGCGTGTAGGAATCCGTATCGCTGATAATGATGAGCGGCAGCAGGAAGTCATTGTAAGTCGAGAGGCAGATCAGAATGCCTACCGTCGCATTGATCGGTGCCATAATCGGGAATATGATTCTCCAAAAGGTTCCCCAAGTCGACGTACCGTCCACCCGAGCCGCTTCCTCCAGCGCTATCGGAATGGATTTAATATAACCAACATACACAAATACGTTAAATGCCAAAGCATACACGGTATGCAGGATGGTAAGCCCGACCAGGTTCGTCATATTGAAACCGGCTGTCAGCTTCACCAGCGGCAGCATAATAATCGGGAACGGAATGAACATAGCGCTGATGAAATAGAAGTATAAACCCTTGAAGAACTTTCGGTTCATATTGCGGGCAATGGCATAAGCGACAAGCGAATTGGTCAGCAGGGTGAGTACCACCGTTGCCGTCGTTACCATCGCACTATTGCCCAGCGCGTTGAAGAAATTCGTCATTTTTATGGCATGCGTAAAATTCTCGTAATGAAGCTCCTTTGGCAGTCCGAACACGGAAGCCAGCATGTCCTCCGGCGTTTTGAGCGCAATCGTGATTGTCATATACAGCGGGAACAGGATCAGTATCGTCCCCAATGTGATGAGAATCATCACCGTCCAGTTGGTTTTCGTCCGCATTACATGTCCCCCTCTCTTCTCTGCAGGAACCGAATCTGCACAATCGATATCGTGGCAATCAGGATGAAGTAGATCACGGAGTTCGCGGATTGATAGGCAAACTCCCCTCCCTCGAAGCCGCCGGTGTAAATCAGATGGGAGATGGACTGCGTCGCCCGACCTGGACCGCCGTTGGTAAGAGCGACGATCTGGTCAAAGACCATCAGGGAATTCTTCATCGCAAGCACCATGTTGATCGTAAAGAATGGCGCGATCAGCGGAAACGTTATTTTCCAAAATTCCTGCCAACGGTTCGCCCCATCGAGGTTGGACGCCTCGTACAGTGTTTGAGGGATAGTCTGGAGCCCCGCGAGATACAGGATCGTGTTATAAGCTATGCCCTGCCATACCGCTACCACCACGATCCCGATCCAGGCATGCTGTTCACTGCCCAGAATATTGGTGGACAGCCATTCGATCCCCAGATTTTGGCCCCAGATCGTGAACACATTCGAGAACAGATAGTTGAATATGTAACCAATGATCAGCACACTCAGAATATTCGGAAGAAAGTAGATGCCTCTGAAGAAATTCCTCGCTTTGATTCTGGCATTCAGCCCCATGGCAATCAGCAGACTGAAGATGTTGATCAGGATGGTTACCACGACCGCGAATTTGAATGTGAACCAATACGCATTGCCCACGTTACCGTCCTTGAACAGATTGACATAATTCTTGAATCCGATGAAATCGAAGTTATCGCCGAATCCATTCCAGTTCGTGAAGGAGTAATACACCCCCTGCAAGGCCGGCAGTGTCAGAAATACGAAGAACAGCACGACCGCTGGCACGGTCATCAAATAATAAGGCATAAGACGCTTGTTCATGTTGGGTCCTCCTCAATGCTCATGGATATCGTGTCACAGCGTTGGTCGCTCCGTTAGCGTCTGTCCGCTACCTTGTCCCATTCGGTGTCCAGCTTCTTTAGATACCCGTCAATATCCCTATTCTGGAGGAAAGATTGGATCACCGAGTTCAGCTGCACAGCAGCAGGAATATAGTGATCAGCAAAGTCGATGACTTGGCCCCGCTCCAGATAAGGCAGCAGCTCTGCAACGGCAGGATCATCCTGCGTCACGCCCTCAACGGTCGAGAACAGCGTTTGCTCCGTAATGTATTGCTTGCTATTCTCAGGCTCCAGCAGAAACTGAATGAAACGTTGAGCCTCCTCTTTATGCTTCGAATCCTCGGAAATAGCCAGCAGAGTATCCACGCCTGAAATCAGTTTATTCTCCTCCGGATGATCGCCGGTTGGCAGCGGAAAGAAGCCGATCGACGCATCCGGATTGGCCTTCCGGATTTCCGGAATTGCCCAGGTTCCCTGGATATACATGGCCGATTCGCCCCTCGCAAACCCCCGGTTGCCGTCTGCGTAGTTCTTGCCAAAGTTATCCCCATGACCATAGTCCATCAACGCGAGCTGCTTCTCCGCAATCTCTCGATACTTCTCAGCAAACGTTACCGTGCCTTCCCGCCGATCCATATAAAATTCAATGCCTTCCAGATTGGATGCCAATGCGTTAAACGGCAGCACCGTCTGCCAATCGTCTTTATACGTGAAATAAAACGGGATTATCCCCGCATCCTTGGCCTTCTGCGCCGTAGCTAACAGCTCGTCCCAGGTCTTGGGAACGCTGAGTCCCAATTCTTTAAAAATTTCCGTGTTGTACATCACGCCGTTAGCGTTCGTTGAATAAGGAATGCCCGTAACCTCGTCCATCCCCGCTACGTCTTTCAGCATCTGAACATAGGTCTCATCCACCTGACTCAGCAGTGGGTTATTCGTCAAATCCATAAATATGCCGCTTTGCGCCAGCAATGAATACGTATCTGTTGCACCCATGCCGATAATGTCAGGAATATCATTCTTGACAACTCTTGTCTTGAGTACGGTCTCCGCATCCGGCGGATTTACCTGAACAACCTTGATCTCGGATTGGGATTGATTAAATTTCTCAATTAGTGCGTCAAAGGAGCCCTTAGCCTCGGGCTTATTCTGAAAAAATTCAATCTGCACGCGTCCCGATTCCTCTTTTGCACCGCACGCGGCCAGCATCAATACCATCACCAAACACGCCGCGATCCTTGTACCAAGCTTCATGGTCTGCCCCCCGTTTCATATCCTGATGTAGTTTTGGTCAAAGTCCATGTCTATTTACTACCCTTTTTGCTTGGTTGGTAAACCTCCCGGACGCCGAGGCGACGCCCTCTTCACTTTATTGGACAAAACAAAAAAGCCAACAAATCAGGCTCTTCAACCTGATCTGCTGGCAGGGATTGGCTATCTGTTCATAGCCTGATTCAACCTACTCCAACCATTTTTTATGAATGTCCGCAAACTTGCCTTGCAGCTTCATTTCGTCAATCCACATTTCCAGATAGCTTGCATATTCAAAGTCGCCGCGAGGAATCATGTAGCCTTTTTCACTGTTCGTGAACGGCTTATCCGTCAATGCAGCATACAGTCTGGAATCTGCTTTTGCATACGTAATCGCTTCGATCGTATCGGTAATCATCACATCATACGTACCGTCCGCTACCAAATGCGGGATATCCAGATTATTTGGAACGACAGTCACATTAGCTTTCGTCAGATGCTCGCGTACGAACACCTCGTTCGTTCCGCCCGGATTCACGCCAATGCGAACCGAAGGTTTGTTAATGTCTTCAATCGTCAGGTATTTGTCCTTGTCTTCAGCACGAATCAATGGGGCTTTACCGAAGGAAATGTACCCTTGGGATACATAAGCCGTTTTTTGTCTTGCCGTGTTGCGGGTAACGCCGCCCACTGCAATGTCGAATTTATCAGCCTGCAGGTCCTTCATCATGTTGGACCATGTGGTGTTGACGTAACGAACTTCCACGCCTAGATCTTTACCGAGCTCTTCCATAGCGTCAACGTCATAACCTTCATACTCTTTTGTAGCAGGATTCAAATATGTAAACGGTTTGTAATCCCCTGTCATACCAACCCGGATGTAGCCTCTTTCGATAATTTCGTCGAGCTGGGAAGCCGATTGTTTCTTTAGTTGTCCGGGTGCATTGGTCGAAGCCGATTTAGCGGATACCTCCGGTGATGTGAGTACTTCGTTTGCAGCAAAACCCGTTGCCACCAATGATAAGCTGACTACCCCTGCTAGTAATACCTTTTTCCAATTCTTAGCCATGTCTTCGTTTCCTCCAGTTTTCATCTAGTTGTACATCCTGATGCCCCTTGGTTGGCAGCGGCATCGATCTGCCTGAAACACTCTGGTCATCCTCTTGCTGGTACTTTCCGTGACTTACTGCCTTGCACGTTACGATTTGAGCCTCTTTTCTTCCAGGCATCCCCCCTCTCAAGTACCCATACGTGCGGTCCATAAGAACGGAATGTTAAAGCCTGAATTTGGCAAGCTCTTTGCTAAGCTCCTGAGCGACTGTCTCCAGATGTTTAACGGAGTTCGAAATTTCCTTGATGGTTGAGATTTGATCTTCCACAGCGGCAGACACATTTTGGGCGTCGCTTGAAGTCAGATCTGCGATGGATTTCAGCTCTTCCACCGAAGCGCTGACCTGTTCCGATCCCGCCGACATTTCCTCGGAAGCTGCCGATACCTCCAGAATGTGGTCAGCCACGTTGCGTGTCGCACTCAAAATGTTATCGAATTTCTCGCGCACCTCTTCAATCAGCGCAATTCCATCCTGTACATCCTTCCGGCTTACGTCCATCACCTGTACGGCGTTAATTGTGTCCTCGCGGATTTCCGTAATCAGCTTCGCGATCTGATCGGTCGATACCTCGGACTGTCCAGCCAGTTTCTTGACTTCCTCAGCCACGACTGCAAAGCCGCGTCCATGCTCGCCTGCTCTGGCTGCTTCAATCGAAGCATTCAAGGACAGCAAGCGAATCCGGGAGGTCACTTCCGTGATGAAGCTCAGAATCTGCTCGATTTCGGAAGAACGCTCATTCAAGCGCTCAATTGCCGTGCCGACCTTGGTCGTACCCGCGCCGATGTTGCCGATCTGCTTCACGGCTTGTTCAACGACAACCGATCCGGTCTCCGCTTGACTTGCTGCCTCTTGTGCAGCTTCGGATACCATGGAGGACGTTTCGGCTATTTTGACGATCCCGCTAGCCATGTCACTCATCGATACGGCGATTTCGTTGGAGCTTGAGGCGTGAGCATTCGCGCCGCTGGCAATTTGACGAATGGAGGCGCCGATACGATCCACGCTGTCCATAGCCGTCTCCACCCCGCTCGAAACGGTCTCCGTTACCGACATAACTTGTCGAGAAGAATCGTTCACACCGAGGACCAGATGCTTCAGATGTGATACCGTCTGGTTAAAATCGCCGGAAAGGACGGCAACTTCATCCTTGCCGCTAACCTGAATGGTCTTGGTCAAATCGCCTGCCGCAACTTCCTTAACTGCCGTGTTGAGCCTGCGGATCGGCCGGACGATCTGTGCCGTGAACCAGACCGCTGCACCGGCGGAAACGACCAGCGCGGCAACCGAAATAATGACTAACGTAACCGACATCTCCGTGATCGGAGCATTCAGCTCCTTGGTCGGTGCCGTTACGAATATGCCCCAATTCAAATTGGATGGAGCGAAAGCCGCCGTGTATTCGACGTTATCCAGAACATATTCGAATTCCCCCATCTCTCCTTGACGCACCTTGTCAAAAGCTTGGGATAATTCCGTGCTCTCCACGTCTTCGACCTTCTTTTGAAGGACGAAATCCTCTGATGGATGCCACATGAACGTTCCCGCTTTGCTTAGAAGAAATGCGTATCCGGTATCTCCGAAGGTTTGGGAGGATACTTTTTTCTGCACCTCGTTGATCGGAAGCGTAGAGCCCATATAACCGTACTGTTTTCCATCCTTCATTAACGGAATGATCATCGTTACGATGTTGTTGCCCGTACGCTTGGAAAGCACCGGCTCCGATACAACCAGCTTGCCTTCGCCCTTCCCGGCCTCCTGGTAGTGAACGCGATCGGATACATCGGTCACTTCACCCAGAAAGTTAATGACATTCTTCCCGCTCAAATCGTACGAGAAGAAAAAGGTTTCAAATTCCGGGTTCACTTCCTGCGCCGCTTGTATCAATTGCAAGTCTTGCGCTTTATTCCCCGTGACGAATTTCCCCACGCTTTCAACCTTGGCAATTTCCACGTCAAGAAATTGGTCGATCTGAAGCGCAAGCTTCTCCGCGCTAAGCTGCGCTTCTTTGTCCAGGCTCTCCTGAAGCAATACGGAGGACCGGTTGTAAGTTACGGCAAAGACGGATCCAAGACTGACGAGCAAGAGCAAACAAATCATTGTAATCATTTTTTGCTTGAGACTCTTTAGCATGCTGTAAACCCTCCCCAAAAATAGTGCCTGGGTCCTATCCGATCATTCGTCCAAAATTTTTGCAAGTGCTCTTTTTTCTGTAAGGACTTTCTCTCTACAAACAAAAATGAACAAATTACGTCGAAAAATCATGGTATAAAATGGTGAAATAAGACTCCACTTTATTAGTTATCGGTAGGGTATGTTCGTTTTTTGAGAGGTTAATGAGACATTTTACACAATTCGACATTAACGTAAGAAAGCGAAAATCCATGAGTCTATCTAGTTCAAAAGATTTAAATATATATAAATACTTTCATACATCTTTAGTCCCTGCCAACAGATTGCAGGAATTCTTGAGTTTATATGAATCGGATGAATAGAAGCACGGCTGATAAAAGCAAATAAGGCTGTCCCCTATCAAGCAGAATAATCCGCTTTTAAGGAACAGCCTTGTTTCATTGCATGTGGATTCTTAATGTACGAACAGATATCCTTGTTCATTGTAAGCATGGAGCAGCGTGTACCGGCTGTTTCGAACCTTGTGAGCCTCACCCAGGCTGCGCTTCAACAATTCGCTCTTGATCGGAAGCTCCGACACCCCAGCAGGTCCGCCGACCGTTCGCATCATATCAGCCAGCTCTGCCGGTTCCGGGATTTGCGCTATATGGGACCGGATTTCATTCCAGTGCAACGTGATCCGAAGTGCAGCGTCATCCGCACCCTGGGAGGCGCCTCTGTTCAACTCAAGCCCCTGTTCCCCGAGACGGTGATACAGCTTCGAGATTTCCACGCAAGCGGCACCTACCTTGGCACCGTGCAGCAGCTGCTTCTCCCCCAGCCGGATAAACTCCATCTCCCAATAGTGGGACAGATGATGCTCCGAGCCTGAAGCCGGATGGGATTGACCGAACAGCAGCATGGCTAAGCCGGATTCGACGAGCGCACCCATTAAGATGCGCACCCCCTCCTCGGTTCGCTCCGCAATCTGTTCCATCCCTTTCACGCACTGGTTAAGCGCAGATCGCGTAATATCCGCCGAAATTTGCAAATAGGGTTCATCGGCCACCAGGCTTCCGAATTTCCAGTCGAACAGGGATGTATACTTACCCAGCATATCCCCGAACCCGGCTGCGGTAAGCTGTGGAGGAGCCGACATGAGAATATCGACGTCCGCAAAAATCGCGCTCGGTCCAATGGCCGGAATCGTCTTTTTCTCCCCTCGTATAATGATGGGTGCTCCCTTGGAATTAAATCCATCCACCGAAGCGGCCGTGGGTATGGAGATGAACGGAATACCCGCGGTATAGGCAGCATACCGGCTAATATCGTGAATCGTTCCCCCGCCTACCGCCAGCACCGCCTTCGCCCCGCTTTGCTGGATATCCAGTATGACCTGAATCAGGGAAATCTCATCCGCAATAACATCTCCCTTCCGGTCCGGGTGAAGGCTGGTGACTTGGACCTGAATCGAGGATTTCGTGAGCAGGCTCGCAAGCGGCTGGCCCGCTACGTCATAGGTATTCCCGTCGACGACCATCACCACCGAGGTCCACCGTTTCGTCTCAAGGTAACCCGCGACCTCGCGCAGAGCTCCGGACTGGATCTGAACCAGCTCCACTTCATCCAGATTCGAAAGCTGCCTAGGAGGTGAGTCCGCAGCCAAACTTCGGACTTTCGATAAAATGGAGGTCATATCGGCGTGCCCTTCTTTCCGATCACAGCCATCGCCGGCAGCGGGTCATTGCAGGTCATGCCGGTAACCCCGCATTCCAGCGAATAGCGGACACCCTCCTCATCATCCGGACAATAGCTCCAGACCAGCAGCCCCTGCTCCTGAAACCGGGCAACGAGCTCCGGCGTAAGCAGCGACATCTCCACACCGATTGCCCACATCTTGGAGTAGGTTCCATCCTCGCCGAGGACAAATCGGGACATTTTCTCGCCAGGAAAACCCTGGGTCTTCAGACCATGCGTATCATGAATATGGGTCAGAACTTCTGCATCGAAGCAGGTGAATACACAGCGCGGCAGGTACCCGTATCGGTTCAGCACATCAATCGCCAGGTCTGCGGCCTCTATAGCATCAGGGCTTGGCTTAATCTCCACGTTGCACAGAACATCAGGATATTCCCGGAGCAGTTCGCATAGCTCCGCAAGCGTCGGGATCTTCAATCCCTCAAACTCCCTAGCGAACCAGCCGCCCGCATCGAGGGATTTCAGCTCTGCAAGCGTATAATCCCTCACCTCGCCGGCGCCGCTCGTCGTGCGCTGAACCGTTGCATCATGGATAACCACTACTTCCTTATCCAGCGTCAGCCGAAGATCAAACTCCAGCATATCTACCCCTAACTCCAGCGCCTTGCGAAAGGCCAGCAGCGTATTTTCCGGATAAGCTGATTTATACCCGCGATGTGCAGCCACCATCGTACAGGATGGTTCCCGTAGTCGTTCGATCATATGTCCTGCCACTCCTTTACCAGTTGTTATTGGGCCAAAATCCGTTCCGTCTCTTTCTTGAAGGTATCCAGCGTAGCCGGAATATCCTTGCTGTCGTACATGATCGCTTCCATGGCTGAGAAGAACTCATGCATAATCTCCGGCCATGCCACATCCTTATTGGTATCGGTCGCAAATTCCAGCTGATCATAGGCGACTTTGCGGTTCGGTTCCTTGGCCCACAGCTCTTGGATCTTCTCCGACTCCACCATCTTCTTCGTGAAAGGCAGATAACCGGATTGCAAAATAAATTCAAGGCCGCCTTCCTCTTCCATCTCCATCCACCGGATGAACTCCCATGCCGCTTCCTTGTTCTTGGAAGAGGACAGCATCGTCACATTCGCGCCTCCGGTCGGATTCGCATATACTTCGTCCTTAGGCAGGAATGCCGTCACGTAATCGAAATCCACCGCGCTGGACAGCCCGCCAATCGATCCCGTCGATTGATACATCATTCCGACCTTGCCTTCCACAAACATGCTGTTCACAATGTTGCCGGAATCCTGAGCCGGCGGATAATACAAGGCGCCTGTGCTTTGCAAGTCTTTAAGGTAAGTGAACATCTTGGCGCCTGCGCCGTTATCCCCGAAGCCGATCGACGTATTATCTTCGTTGAAGAAAGTGCCGCCCGCCTGCGAGATCATGGCAATCGGATACCAAGTGTCATAAGGCATCGTAACGCCGTAGCGCTTATACTCGCTGCCTTCCTTAACCACCAGCGCATTGGCGACCTCCTTCAGCTCCTCCCATGTGGTCGGAATTTGAAGACCCTGCTCATCCAGCAATGTTTTGTTCACATGCAGAATCGGGGTGGAACGGTTCAGCGGCAGCGATACCAATTGATCATTGAAGGTGGAGTGTCCCATCAGTCCCGGCGTAAAATCATCGACGCTGATGCCTGAGCCTTCTAGATAAGGCGTCAGATCTTCAAGCACTTCCGAATCGGCGAACATCTGAACGTAGGCTCGCTCCAGCATACTGACGTCCGGACCGGTATCGGATGCTATCGCTTGCTGCAGCTTGGTTACCGTCTCGTCATAACTTCCCTGGAAGGTGCCTATCACTTCGATGTCCTCATGGGATGCGTTAAAACGCTGGATGAGCGCGTCCATGTATTCCCCGTTCTTACCGCCCAGCGAGTGCCAGAACTGTACCGTGGTTTTCCCTTTGTCTCCGGACGAGGCTTCGGTTCCCCCGCTGCCTGGGGCTACGCCTGGATCGCTGGAAGTTCCCCCGCCACCGCATGCGGCAAGCAAACTGAACAGCATGATGACGGATAGCAGTGTATACCATTTGGATTTCATATGACTCATTCCTCCATTAATTATTCGATTATGAATTGCTGAACCCTGTCATTTCCTGTAATTATTTAATGCCTGAATAAACAAAAGCCTTCACGATGTGTTTCGAGCAGAATATATACACAAGCAGGATCGGCACCACCAGAATCACATTCCCGGCCATAATGATATGCCAGTTGCTGATGCCCTCAGTCTCCCTTAGCATGGCGATCCCCAGGGTCAGCGGCCGGACAGCAGCAGAATCGGTCATGACGAGCGGCCAGAAATAGTCATTCCAGTGGCTGACAAAGCTGAACAGCGCAATGGTAGCCAGTGCCGGCTTCGACATGGGAATCATGATTTTTCGAATGATTTTGAATTCACTCGCATTATCAAGGCGGGCCGCTTCAATGATTTCCTCCGGAATCTGCATGAAATATTGCCGCAGCAGGAAAATGCCGAAGGCATTCGAGATGAACGGGATAATCTGCGGCAGCAGGGTTTTGACCAATCCCCAATCGGCCATCATCAGATAGACCGGAATGAACGTCACCTGGCCCGGGATCATGAAGGCCAGGAGGATCATGCCGAACAGCAGCGTTTTTCCCGGAAACTTATACTTGGCAAATGCATACGCGGCCGGGATCATGATCAGGAACTGCAGAACGATAATGGATCCCGTGACAACAACCGAGTTCCTGAAATAGGTCAGAAAAGGACCTGCCTGCATCGCCTCCGCGAAGTTGCCCCACTGCGGTGAGGCTGGAATCCACGTTGGCGGAAACGTCATCGTTTCCCGGAATGTCTGGAGCGAGGTGGAGATCATCCACAGAAACGGGAAGATAAATATCATGAGCACCGCGGCTTTCAGCAAATAACCTAGCATTGTCCATACGATTTTTAAGTCAAAGGTCTTCAAACTGTGCCTCCTTTCTGCATGGCCAAAGCCTTATTGATAATGGACCTTCTTGGACAGCAGCCGGAAATAGATGAACGTGAGCAAACCGATAATGGCCATAAGCACAACGCCTGTCGCGGCCGAATAACCGATATTGGTCGTTCGGAAGCCGTATATGTAATACACAAGCGTCGTCGTTGCATTATTCGGTCCTCCGCCTGTCATCACCTGAACGGTATCGAATACTTTGAAGGAACCGATCGTCATGATGATCAGGATAAAAAACAGCTGCGGCGAAATCATCGGCAATGTGATTTTATAAAACACCTTGAACCTGCTGGCATTATCCAGCGCCGCCGCTTCATAAATGCTTGGCGATATGCTCTGCAGGGCTGCCACGATAATCAGGGTGTAATAGCCGATAGCCTGCCAGACCGATACGATAATGACGGATATCAATGCGGTCTTGGAGCTCTGCAGCCATGCGGACGGCGGGAGTCCCACCAGCTTGAAGAGATAGTTGAGAAGTCCTTGATTCGGCTCCATCAGCCACAGCCAGACCAGCGAGATCGACACGATCGAAACGACGTGCGGCGTAAAAATTCCGGCCTGAACGACCGAATTGAAACGCCCCTTCTTGTTAAGCCATACCGCAATCAGCAAGGATAGCAGCATGGTTAGAATTACGACGCCGACTGTATAGATGGACGTGTTCCAGAGCGCTTTGTAGAAATCCCCGCGACCCAGAATCTGGGTGAAATTGTCCAGTCCGACAAACTTGCTCTTGTCCTTGTTCATCAGATTGTATTTGAACAGGCTTAAGTAAATCAGATAACCTACCGGATACATCACAAACAGTATGATACCGGCCATGGCCGGCGCGATCAGCACATAGGGCCTGATCCCTTCCCAGATCCGCTTCTTATCCATGAGCCAGCCCTCTCAGCCGCTCCATGAACTCCCTATAGCGGACGTCCTGCGCTTCGATCCGGTTCTCATCCGCTCCGAAGAAAAACAATTTATCCGCCGGTACGCCGAGATATACCTCCTGATCGACATGGAACTGGTCATCCTGACACTTCACCATGAATGCCTGGCCCTCCGTTGTCCTCACCTGATAAATCGTCTCGGAACCCAGCATTTCGCGCGTGATGACCTCCCCCTTGGTCGTATAATGAAACGACTCCGGTTCTGTGCCGATCACGACGCTCTCCGGACGGAATCCGAATGTCGTGCGATCGTCCCCAAGCGGCGCAATATTCATGGGGGGAACCCCGATAAACTGGGCCGCAAACAGGTTGCTGGGCTCCCGGTACACCACTTCAGGCGGCGCTTCCTGCTGAATGACGCCTTTGTTCATAAGCACGATGGTGTCTGCCATCGACATGGCCTCGATTTGGTCATGGGTCACATAAACAAAGGTCGTTCCCAGCTTCTTGTGCAGCTCAATCAGCTCGATCCGCATCTGAACCCTGAGCTTGGCATCCAGATTGGACAACGGCTCATCCATCAGGAAAACGGACGGATTCTTAACCATCGCCCGGGCCAAAGCCACCCGCTGCCGTTGTCCGCCGGACAAGGTGGATGGCTTGCGATCCAAGTAATCGTTCAGTCCAACGGTTGCCCCTATGGTCTCCACCAAACGTGTACGCTCGGCTTTGGGAACCTTGTTGTTCACGAGACCAAACTCGATATTCTCGCGGACCGACATGGTCGGGTAGATCGCGTAATTCTGGAATACCATGGCCACGCCGCGTTTACCCGGCGCAATGCGCGTAACATCCTTGCCATCGATTAGTACGGAACCGGAGGTTTGAGGGTCAATGCCCGCGATCATCCTTAGGAGCGTTGTTTTTCCGCAGCCTGACGGACCGACCAGCACGGTGAATTTTCCGTCCTCGATGGTAAGGTCCAGGTCCTGTATGACGGTTTGACGATCAAACGACTTGCTTACTTTCACAAATTCAATGGATGCCAAGAGCGATCCCCCTCACGAAAGTGTAATGATTCTGTCATGACAAGCGAATAATAAATGAATCCATAAAAATGAAATCCCTTACATGCATCTGATAATAAGTACGCATCAAATGCACATGTAATGATCACTTTTGTTCATTTTTATTTAATTCGATTGTAGATGTGCAATATTAGGAGAGTGTTAGACCTTCGTACGGATTTTGTAAATTCGCTTCGCATCAAGGGATTTAACATGGCATTAACATAATGGGAGTACACTAGATAGACATGGAATTCTTAAGCATAAAAGAGCAAAAGTGCGCATTGTATGTACAAACGTACCTGCACAGCCCATGGTCTATTTAGGAAGGGAGAAATTATCGATTGCTAGCACATGAACGAAAGAAAAGGATTATTGATTACGTAAGGCAATACCGAACAGCAACGGTTGCTGCGCTGGCATCTGAATTCGGTGTTCACACGGCAACCATCCGCCGCGATCTGGCGGAGATCGAACAGGAAGGCGCTTTAAAGCGAACGCATGGCGGGGTCATCATGGAGCAATGGACGCATAACGAGCCGTCCTTTAATGAGCGAACCAACTTTCATCGGGACGAGAAAATACGCATCGGTCAGCTCGCGGCTTCACTCGTGGAAGACGGGGAGAACATCATCATTGATTCGGGAACAACCACCCTTCATATTGCAACGCATCTTGTGCACCGCTCGGACATTACGGTCATTACGAACGATATGAACGTCGCCGTCGAACTTCGCGATGCTCCGGGCATCAAAGTCATCCTGACCGGCGGGGAGCTGTACCCCTCGAGTTACATGCTAAACGGCATGTTTACCGACCATGTTCTGAAATCCCTGCATGTCGAGAAAGCATTCATCGGTACCCCTGCCCTGCATCCTCAACATGGCCTCATGCACCCGGAAGCGCTGCTCGTCCCAGCCAAGCAGAACATGATTCAGGCCGCCGGTGAAATTGTCGTTGTCACCGACCACAGCAAGATCGGCAAGCTGTCTCTGCACACGGTCGCCCCTAACAGCGCGATACATACCCTTGTCACCGGCACTGAAGCTTCCGACTCGGATATCAAGCCGTTCCAGGAACGGGGCATTACCGTGTACAGGGTTTGAGCCTTGCACAATTTGCGTACCTTGCATACACCTTTGCGTACCTTGCACACCTTGCATACCTTGCACACCTTGCATACCTTGCATACCTTGCGTACCTTGGCATACTTTTCATAAATGCATACCTTGGCGTACCTCGGCATATCTGAATATCCTTCCTGCAGAAAACACAAAAGGCACCCCTAGGGGTGCCTGATCAAGCTGCTGCTTGCCAGCAGCTTGTTTATTTATATTCCACTGTTATGTTTACCATCCATTACTCGCTCTTTTTTCGCGATCCCCCCGCTTAGACCAAAAGCAATAAACAGAAAATTCACTGAACGCCCAAAAATACGATCGCCATATCATTCAATATGTCCAAAACTCAACGGTCGACAGTCAATCCAAGCATGCCCCGGACCACGCACCGTGCGCTCAGGGAGCAGTGCGGACGATGTACTTGTTCTTTGGTATAAGAAATTCCTAACGGACTCAGAATACCTTATTTCATAGAAAACACCCCTTTAAGTAACTTTAGCGGACCCAGCGGACCTTATTTGCGGTTTTAGTCGATATTTGCTCCCGTATTTCTCATAATAGCGGATCTGGAGTCCGGAATATTGTGAAAAATCGGGTTATGATCTTAAATAACGGAACTGGGGTCCGTTAAAGTTGACGAAAGCCTTGAAATCCTCGAATGAAGAACATCGACAGTCAGTGAACCCGCAACATTTCGACCGGAAATTCAAGGAGCCACCAGGGACAATGCGTAGCCGACGGAAGCTATTTCCTCTACGTTTATTAATGGAAGTAACAAAAGGAAATTCCCCTCACTCTCTCATTCCCTGCCCGGCTGCTTAAAAAAAAGATCCGGCAGTCATAAGACGCCGGATCTCTCACCTATCGATTAAGGAATGACCTTCCAAACTTCGGCAGATCCAGGAGTTTCGCCTTGAGTCCACCATCTTGCTTCATAGTTCACGCCGTTGTGGCTGACTTTGCTGCCACCTAAATACACGGCTGTTGCGCTCCATGCCGGATAGGTCGCTGCGCTTCCGGATGTTGATACGGTAAGCGGAGCGGATGCGGATGATTTGCTGCCCGTACTGCTTACGGCGACCACAGTATACGTATAGGACGTTCCTTCGGCTAACCCCGTATTGGTATAGGAGGTTGTAGTGGAAGTACCTACAAGGGATCCGTCACGGTAGATTTCGTAACTGGAAGCACCTGTGGAAGCTGCCCATGCCAAGGAAACACTGTTGTTGGTTTGGGCTGGGGAAGTAAGTCCTGTCGGTGCCGGTACGCCTGGGTTCGGCGTTCCACCACCGCCAAAGTCCACATCGATAACGTTATAGAAAGCGTTAGCCGTGTCAGCTACTTCCCATACCGCCAGAATGACATGGTAACCGGACTTTGCAGGAACGTTACAAGTGGATGCATAGTTTGTCGGAGGTTTTACACCGCCGTAGTTAATGGAGCAGAAAGGCGTCAGATCAAACGAAGCTCTGCTGAGCGGAGCATTTTGATTCCAGCCGTCTTTTGTAATGTAGTATTTCCAGCTTGCCGTCGCATGGTTGGCTGTCAAATGCCATTGGAACGTTGTGGTTCCCGGGGAAATGCTTACTTTGCTCCAGCGAGTTGCGGATTGCTCGTCAAGTTTAGGGAACACGCCGCCTGCACTGGCGATTTTGCCATCGGCAGGGCCTGCGTTCGGCCAGCCTTTAGGAGCTTCCAAGCTTTGAGGCTCATACACGACTGCGCCGCAATCGGTATTTTGCCCCTGCTTACACAGAATGGCGCGGCTGCCTGGGGAATCGACATATCCGTGGGCAGAAGCTTTATCAGCAAATAATACCATGAACAAGGTCATCAACAACATCGTGGAACCGGCAATGATCAGATTCTTGAGCCAAGTTTTGTTCGGCAAACTTAAAGTCATACAATTAATCCTCCTTTAATATAAAAGATAATAAATAAAGCGTTTACACAACCTCCGGCTGCTCGGCCCACCTCCCTTTCTTTGATACAGTAGTCACCCTCTTAATTTGACTGATAACTTGACTAAACTTGGAAATCTTCCACAACCATCGTCCAAGCTTTACCAGTACTATAATTATTTTAAAGCATCTGGAAGCCCTATCCCATAACACTAATCAACGATTTGTTACACATTTCAATGAAATTGGATAAATATGTAACCTGAAATGTTATGAAAACACACGGAAATTGCAGAAAAAAATCACAAAAAAAGCATGCCTCCCCCTGGGAACCATGCTTTCATTCCATGCTGTTCTTTCCGTTTTGACCGCGCAGCAACTCCTATTCCACGCCGTCCTTAAAGTGCTTCTGATAATGCTTATCCCCTTTATGCTCCAAGTCCTCGATCGTAAGCTCCAGCGTATGAATGATCTGCTCCTTGACCTGATTCAACGTGTCAAAATACACGTTCTCCTCCGATCCTACAATGCGTGTGCCGCTGAGTGCCTGAACGGCCTGGTAGATCCGGTGCTGTTCGGCCAAATCGTCAACGGCTTTCAACGTATGCTTCATCTGAAGGAACAGATCCCTATGATGCTGGGTCGTCAAACGCTTTTCAAGTTCCTCGATTCTGGCATTCATGGCGCTCCCTCCTTCACAATAAACTGCTTTTGATTATATTTCCCTGACATTTTGCATTTCCAAAAAATCCTTCTTATATATATCACGGTTTCTTTATACTGAAACAGGAAATTGACCACTGCTCAGCGAACTATGATAACGTTAACATTTTGCATAGTTACATACACTGAGAATGTCGAAATCGATCAAACATTTGGAGGTAACAATGGAAAACAACGGACTCGGAGGAAAGAGCATTATCCTCAGACTAGAAATGAATACACAAGAAATCAAATTCGGTCAGGTAGCATCCGCCATCTTTGAAGCCGGGGGAGACATGGTCGCCATCGACGTCATTCAGGCGAGCGGCCACATTACCGTACGCGATATTACCATTACGGTCACGGACAGCGTCGATATCGGAAAAATTACAGATGCCGTGAAAAATCTGAAAGGCGTCCGGCTCGTCAACGTTTCGGATCGTACTTTCCTGCTGCATCTCGGCGGCAAGATCGAAACCCAGCCCAAAATTCCGATCCAAAACCGCGATGATCTGTCGCGCGTCTATACGCCAGATGTTGCCCGGGTGTGTGCAGCCATTCAGGAGGACCCGAAAAAAGCCTTTACGCTCACGATCAAAAGAAATACGGTGGCCGTCATCTCGGATGGAAGCGCCGTGCTCGGTTTGGGCAATATCGGCCCTTATGCGGCCATGCCGGTGATGGAAGGAAAATCGATGCTCTTCAAACAATTTGCAGGTGTAGACTCCTTCCCGATCTGCCTGGATACCCAGGATACGGAAGAGATCATTTCTTGCATCAAAGCCATGGCACCGGCTTTTGGCGGCATTAACCTGGAGGATATCTCCTCCCCGCGCTGCTTCGAGATCGAACAACGACTGCGGGATGAGCTGGATATCCCCGTGTTCCACGATGACCAGCACGGCACAGCGGTCGTTCTGTATGCGGCACTGATCAATGCCCTGAAAATTGTCGGAAAATCAATTGATAAAGTCAGGATCGTTGTGTGCGGAATCGGCGCTGCGGGCGTGGCATGCAGCAAAATCCTCCTGTCGGCCGGTGTCAAGGACATCATTGGCGTAGACCGCGAGGGTGCGCTGGTTGCTGGAAAAGAGTACAGTAATAGTATGTGGCAATGGTACGCAGAGCATACGAATCCGAATAAAGTTGAAGGTTCCCTGCGCGAAGTGATCCAAGGTGCCGACGTGTTTATCGGCCTATCCGCCGGCGGCCTGCTTCGCCGCGAAGACGTACAAGCCATGGCTAAGGATCCGATCGTGTTCGCAATGGCAAACCCTACGCCGGAGATTAAACCGGAAGAAGTCGAGGATATTGTAGGCGTCATTGCAACCGGACGTTCGGATTATCCGAACCAAATTAACAACGTCCTCTGCTTCCCGGGTATTTTCCGTGCAGCCCTGGATTGCAGAGCAACCACGATTAATGAGGAGATGAAGCTGGCTGCAGCCGAAGCCATCGCGTCCGCCGTATCGGATGAGGAACGCAACCCGTCGTATATTATTCCAAGCGTATTTAACCAGAACGTCGTGAAAGCCATTCGCGAGCTTGTCGTGAAAGCGGCGATCAAAACCGGCGTTGCCCGGAGAATCCCGCGTGAATAAGCAATCCCTCATTCGGAAGTTCAATAAGCAGGCAGCGATATATGAAAGGAATACCAGACAGCGCAGGCTCGGTGAATGGAGACAGCGGCTGCTTCAGGATGTAGAGGGTAGCGTGCTTGAAGTAGCTGTCGGCGCCGGCGCGAACTTCCCCTTCTATCATCGTGACAAGGTGAACGTAACGGCTGTCGATTTCAGTCCCGAGATGTTAAGCCGTGCACGGCGGATGGCCTCCGAACTTGGCATTCGGGCCCATTTCCTGGAACGGGATATCGAGACGCTGGAGCTGCCGGAACGTTCCTATGATTGTGTTGTATCTACCCTGTCACTATGCGGCTATGAGGATCCGGTCAAAGCTCTGAATAAAATCAATCGCTGGGCCAAACCCGGCGGCCGCGTTTATTTACTGGAGCATGGCATGAGCACGAACCGGCTCCTTGGTTCTATTCAGCATCTGATCAACCCGGCAGCACGGCGGATATCCGGCTGTCATTATAACAGGGACATGATCCAGATTGCGAAAGCCTCGGAACTGAACATCGTAAAGACAGAACGCTATTGGAACGGCATCGTTCATCTGATCTGGGCGCAAGCAACCTGATCCATTCATTCATTTTGACCTGTCGGCATAAATTTTAACGTAGCTCTTATTAATTGATCTGGAGGAACTTGTTATGAACACAAGGCCTGATTCTAATGAATACTTGCCCCTCGCCGAAAAATACGTCTCTCTTGTCCCCGAAGGTCCTATTGCCGAAGTTTTGCAGCGGCAGCATGATGAAACGTTACGATCGCTCAGCGATCTGACGGAAAATCAAGCGAATGTTCGCTATGCCGAAGGGAAATGGAGTCTAAAACAGGTGGTCGGACATATCGCCGATGTAGAGCGCTTATGGAACTACCGCATTCTCTACATCGCGCGTGGAGATGCCCGTGAATTCTCGGGGTACGACCGGGAGATTTTTGTCCAGAATTCTCCCTTCAGCCATCTTCCGTTACGGGAAGCCCTCAAGGATTATGCTGCCGTCCGGCAGTCTACCATTACGCTGGTTGGAAGTTTGACGGAGGAAGCGCTGCTTCGCCAGGGCACGTTCAACAATTACCCGCTCTCCGCCCGGGCAGCCGCCTATGTCATTGCCGGTCATGAGCTTCATCACCTGAATATTCTACGGGATAAATATTTAACGTAGTTTATGAAGGGGCATCCTTACACGGCATTTGGCCTGGAGGGATGCCCCTTGGCATGCTGCCGATTCACATCGTCTGTCTTCACCTCCCCAAATTTAAAAAAGGCCTCAGCTGAGGCCTTTTTTCCTGCTATATTATGTAATGGTTTAGCAGAGCCTGCCTGCCTTAACTCCAATTCCATACCTCGATGCGGCCCAAACGGAATCCCCAGAATTCCGACTCCTCCTTCAGCTTCTCCAGCTCACGCACAGGTCCCGTAACGGTCGCGCCGTAAACTTGAACCCCATTTTTCTTTAGGTAAGCCAGCCGCTGTTTATCTTCATCAACACCGTTATATTTGATATTGTCCGTCATCCATTCAACGTCGGCGATCAGTTGCTGCACATGATCCGTGATCCCGGCATCCAATGAGAAGTAAGTATGCCAGGCAGAAAGAAAGTGGTTATCGCTAAACTGAACCTTGGGCCTCAATGTAAAATGGGGGATTGTGTGACCAGCACTGCTAGAGCTGTAATTACCCGGCTTAAATGCCTTGAGTTCACCTGCATATACAGCCATATTAGCTACTCTAACATCGTAGTCCGACAAGAGCTTTAAGACCTGCTCCGGCGACTTCAACGTTCGAAGCGAGAAAAATATTTCCGCCACGTTGCCGTCCTCAAGCTTTTCTAACTGATTCATTGCACCATTCTGATGAAGGGAGTCTGTAATCTTCCCACCCTCCAGCAGGGCAGAGTGCAGGTAAAAGGGATTTCTTTCATCCCCGTTCAGATACGGCCCCAGTTCTTCAATGGAATAGGTCAATTCTCCCCATAACCTCTTCTTCGCGTGAAGCTCTCCAACGATTACCTGCCATTCCCCCACATCCCTGTACACTTTCAGCGTTTTCTTCTGGGTGAGGAAGGGCGTCACTTCTACCGAATACAAGCCGCGCTTATCTACCATAAGTCCACTCTCATGCAATTCAACCGTTGTCATGACAGACCTTAAGAATTTATCGTTCAGGCCGGATTCTTCATGGTAGATGTAGACGGCTGCATAATACACGCCATAAATAAGAAACGCAGCTAACAAAGCATTTATAAGCTGCTTCACCCTTATCTGCCAGGTTATCCGATTCATCACTTCCGTATCCATCTCCTCTCTACCTTCTCATGTAGACAACGGTTTAATCGCGCTAATGTTACGGTAAAATAAGAAAAATCGCTACAGCAGCTAAAAACAAGCAGCTACCGTAACGATTCCATATGACGAATATTGTATATTATTTCCCTTCAGTGAATGGGGCGTTCTGTCCGTCCCAGCACTCCACATCATCAAGCCCTTTGATGCTATCCTTGGTGAAGACAGGATTCAGGCCTGCCCGCTTCTGCTTCATGTAATCTTGAAGCGCGGCAAAGGCCGTACGGGATAGCAGCGTGATAGCCACAAGATTCACAATCACCATCAATCCCATGAACAGGTCAGCCAAATCCCACACCAGCTTCACGCTGGTAACAGAACCGAAGATAACCATGGCCAGCACAGAAGCCCGATAAACCCATATCCATGCCCGATTCGACTTCAAAAACTCGATATTGGTTTCCCCGTAATAATAATTGCCGATCAGCGTGCTGAACGCAAACAGGAAGACCATCACCGCCAGGAAGTCGGACGCCCATGCCCCCATCTCCATTCCCAGCGCGGCCTGCGTCAGGGCGATTCCATCAAGTCCGGTCTGCTGATAGGCACCGGTAAACAGAATGATGAAAGCGGTGCTTGTACATATGACTAGCGTATCGATCAATACGCCCAGCGCCTGCACCAGTCCTTGCTTGGCTGGATGGCTTGTCGTTGCGGTAGCCGCAGCGTTAGGCGCGCTCCCCATGCCGGCTTCGTTGGAGAACAGCCCTCTTTTGATCCCGTTCATGAGAGCGGCACCGATCGACCCGCCAACAACCTGCTCATAACCGAACGCGCTTTTGACGATAAGCACAAAAACTTCCGGCAGCTTGGTGATGTTCGCCAATACGATAAACAACGCGGCACCGACATACAGGACAGCCAATACCACAACGATCAGCTCCGACATTTTGGCAATCCGCTTCACGCCGCCAAAGATGATAACCGCGAAGATAACCGCCATAATAATGCCGATGGTTAATCGGTCGGTTCCGAATGAATTCTCAAAGGCAATCGTAATCGTATTGGATTGGACCGCATTAAAGACAAGACCGAAGGACAAAGTGATCAGGATCGCAAACAACACGCCCATCCACCGCTTCTTTAATCCTTGCTGCATGTAATAAGCGGGACCGCCGCGATAACCACCCGCCCCATCTTTTACTTTATAGATCTGGGCCAGCGTACTCTCGATAAAACTGGACGCCGAACCGATAAGCGCAATAATCCACATCCAAAATACGGCCCCCGGCCCCCCAAGCGAGATAGCCAGGGCAACGCCTGTAATGTTCCCGGTTCCGACGCGGGCCGCCATGCTGATGGCAAATGCCTGAAAGGGCGAAATGCTTCCCTTCGCTTTACTCTTGGGTTCGCGGATGACCCGGAACATCTCGCCGATCAGGCGAAACTGCAGAAACTTGGTCCCCACCGTGAAATACAGGCCAACGGCAATCAGCAATACGATGAGCAGCTTAGACCATAAAAAATCATTAAAGATATTCACTACATGCTGTACAATTTGATCCATATTCTACCCTCGCTATATAAGTCATCACCCATGGTGTAGGTTTTGTGTACAATAGTCCACGTTTCATCTAACCATTACTTCCCCTTCCAATACAAGAGGTTAATTGTGGAAAATGCTTCAACTAACCTGGGCGGTTACCTCATTTCTTATTCGCGGCGATCCTTTGTTGATCTCAAGGCGGGATTTTCGGACATTCATAATTAAAAAAGACCCTCTCCTCTGCGTGTTAAAGCGCAGGGAAAGGGTCCTGTCATCATGTCAGGCTGCCTACCCTACCAGCCTGTTTATGATGAAGAGTTCATGCCCGTATAGACCAGAATCGCATCGCGGAGGAATACCGCCGTTCCAGGCTGCTTCTCATCGTAATGAGCGGTAAAGCGCTCATCGTCAACATACATCTGGGCGAGGCCTGCGTGAGCCTCTTTGCTGTAATCGTTCCAATAATAAGTGAGCCAGCGCTTGTGAAGATCAGCCGCCTTCTGGGCCAGCTCACTGGCAGGATCGCCTTGCTTAAACGCTTCGGCCAGCGTCTCGTACAGCTCATCAGCCAGACGCGTTACTTCCTCATGCTGTTCTTGCGTCATATTTTTCAGCTGGGCATTGGATTTATTTACAATCTCATCGCCATACTTCTCGCGAATTTCCTTACCGTATTTCTTCTCATTATCATCAATCAGCTTCTGCTTGAATCCTTCAAATTTCTCTTGGTCACTCATGGTTATTCTCCCTTCGGCGGAGGCGATCGTGTTCTCCACATTGGTAATCAGCAAATCCAATTGCCTTCTTTTGTCTAGGAGCTGGGCATGGTGTTCTTGGAGCGCCTTGGTCCGGTTGAAGGATGGTGAGGTCATAATCTCTTTGATATCGTCCAATTGAAGTCCGAGCTCCCGGTAAAACAAAATCTGCTGCAATTGATTGACCTCCTCCTGCCCATAGATCCGATATCCCGACGAGTTGATTCTGGCCGGCTTCAGAATACCAATTTCATCGTAATAACGGAGCGTCCGGGTACTTATTCCTGCCAGCCTTCCAAGCTTCTGCACCGTGTATTCCATGGTTTCTCACCTCCTGACAACATCAATGTACACCTTTACGTAACGTTAAGGTCAACACACTGTGAAAAAAAATTATAAACTTCTTAAATAAAAAAGAAACTGAATGTATTCTTAACAGAATATCATCCAGTCTCCCCAACGATCTACTTCAGTATGTTACTCCGCGTCTGCGTCCGCTTCCGTGTCTGCCGCAGGATCTGCTGCTTCATCAGCGTTCGTATGCTTCTCGTTCACCCACTGCTTCAACGGCTCGGTCATTTGATCCTTCAGCTTCTGAATCAATTGATCCTCCGTAATTCCCTTCGCGGCCGCGATCTCAGCTAGCGACTGTCCTTCCTTCATTTCTGCCTTCAATTCGTCCTCAGACAATCCAAGCAGAGCTGCAAGTTCCTCCGGATTACCGAATTTGCCGAAGCCTCGGCCGCCTTTGCCATGACCTTTTCCAAAACCGGCTTCGCTGCTCTCCACGATTTGAGTAAGGTGGTCGCTCAGCCCTTCTTTCCACGCGGCTGCTTCGGTTTCCGTAATGCTGCCTTCACTCAGGCGCTCATCGATCTTGGCGGTTTCCAGCTCGATCAGCTTCTGCACAAACACGGATTGGGTCATTCCTTTGCCTTCAGCAATTTCGACAAATGTGCTGCCCGCTTCAAGCGCCGTCCGAATCTCGGACTCCGTGAGCCCAAGGACCTCGGCCGTCTCCTTGACGATGTTGCCGCCGCGAGGACCGCCACCCTTACGTTCCATCCACTTTCCATCTCGGTTCTTTACTGCATCTGCAGCCGATTGATCTGTCCCCGTCTGACTATCCTGTGATACCGAGGCGGAAGCGTCTGTGCTCGTCGCGGCAAAAGCCTTGCTCTGAAGATACCCGGCTCCCCCCAGCACAATCGCTGCTGCCATACTGCTCACTAATACTTTTTTACTTATCGGATTCATGGTCATCTCTCCTTTTAGGTTCATGGTTTGTCTTACAATTTGAAGTATAGAGAGGGAATCTGAAAGTAAACTTAGGAGAACGTTATGCCAGGCTTAGGCTCAGCTGAAGGTTTGCTGAATGTGGCGGTATGCCAATGGGCTTCAGCACATCATAAAAAGCAACTATCGAAAAGACAACGTTGGGTAGGAGGCCAGCTTGCGAACCGTCAGCCACAAGGATAAGAGGAGAAGCAGCTCGAATACGTTCGTCGCAGCCGAACTTTCGATCGGAATCGGAATGGCGCTCCCGGCAGCCATCAGCACCGTACCGATAAACAACAGCGGCGTCTTTCTCCTTCGCCATACGATAACGCCTGCCATCAGCAGAGGGATCAGGATCAGAATGACCATGAGCGGCGGCCCCCCGGATTCGGTCGGAACATAACGAAGCGCTCCGTATTCCATGGAAGGCTGGAGCTTAAGCGGCAGCGTCTCCGTCATCACCTCAAGCGCGATTAGAGCTGCAGTGAGAAGCCAGGCTCCCCATGCGGCGGCCAGCTTGCTGGCCCAAGGGCTTCCTGCCTTGCGGATCAGATCGAACGACACGAGCACAAGCAGCGGCGTTGCCAACGCATGCACCCAGAAACGCGTAACGTTCAGCCCCTCCAGCAGATCTCCCTCCCCGATGTACTTCCCGATGCCGATCACGCCGTTATCCCAGACCAGTCCGGCCGTCACGACCAGCAGCAAACACTGAAGACCCGGCGAAGAATCACGCTTCAACAGCACACACCCATACAGAAGCAGCGCAGCATATACAACGGCCAAGCCCAAATACAGTAAAGAATCCATGGTCATATCTCCCTTCATCTTAACTCCTGACGACCGGATCTTGATTGATCCCTGTTGCAGCACGTAATGATAGGTTTTATACCCGTTAACCCGCCATCCTAACCCAACTGTATGTATATGAAGCAGGAGGGACTACCGATGTGGACATTTTTAATGGAGTCACAAAGAGAGAGCCTCTATCCAGTGCAAAAAAACCGCAGGAGACATCACTCTCCAGCGGTTTCTATCCGTAGATCCTTCGCGATTGCATATGCAGTCAGTCCATACTTTCATCTACCGATCAAGCGTCTTACTTCCCCTTCTCCTCTGCTTCCGAAATAGCCCGGTTGGCCAGATTCGTCAGCACGACATCGTCCATGGGCGGATTATGAAGACCCGCCCGGACATCCCTGTACATTCGTTCCAACGGAAGCTGCCGGGAGAGACTCAATCCTCCAACGATCCGCATCGCATGATCGACAATCCGGAGCGCTGCATTGGTCACAACATATTTGGCAAGACCCAGCTCAGGCTTAAGCGCACCGCGGTTCTCCACTTCCTTGTCCCAGCGGTCGGCGGTTTGATATAAATAACTACGGGCTGTAAGCAGGTCCACTTCGATTTCGGCGATATGTCTTTGGATATTCGGCAATTCGGCAATGGGGATCGTCAAGGAGTTCGGTTTATGATGACGGGCAAAATCGATGGCAAAATTACGCGCGGCATAAGCAATCCCCATATAACATGCCGGTATGTGAAGCAGAATGCCTTCGGTTGGCACGGGAAACTCAGGTTTCTCATAATCGAGTCCCCGAATCACTTCCGCATCCGGCACGAAGACGTCCTCCAGAATCATGTCATGGCTTCCCGTAGCGCGCATGCCCATCGTATTCCAGGTTTCCTCGACCTTGACCCCGGGTCCACTTCGAACGAGGAATGCACCGACCTTCTCGCTAAGCTCGATACCGGCCGTAACCACAAACTGCTTCAAGATCGGGCTTAACGTGCTGAAGGTTTTGCGTCCGGTAATGCGCCAGCCGCCCGACACTCGTCGTGCCGTGGTCTCCGGCCTTCCACCCCGGCTTGGACTTCCTGTCGCAGGCTCGCTCGCCAGTTCATTAATGAGCACGCCTTCAGCTACAACGTCCTTGCACAGCCTCTTGAATAAAGGCTCCGGCCAAGCCCCGGATAGGCGCAGCTGGAGTATTTGCCCGATATGCCAACCGACCGCCAGCGCCGTAGAGCCGTCGCCTCTGGCGAGTCGTTCCTGGGCAAGCACCATTTCGTATACAGAGGCTTCTTCGCCTCCATAGGATGCCGGGACGGTCAGCTTCAGATAACCCGACTCCTTCAGATCATCAAAATTTTCGAACGGAAACGAACCCTCCAAATCGTGCCGTGGAGCTCTTTCCGCGAATTTCGTCCCAAGCTTCTCGGACCGAGCTGCGATCATGGCTTCGCGTTCATTACGTATGAATGGATCTGTGGAACCGGATCGATTCAAGTTCGTCCCCTCCTTGCTAACCCTTGTATTCCGATGGATATATACTTAAAATTGTAGCAACCCTATTTGGGGGTGTCAATGAAGGAGATCACCGATCGCCGCTCCCCCTTTAATTCGGATATATCCAGTGTATGAATTTCGAATCCTCATGACTCTTCTGAAATCCCAGTTTAAGCAAAATATGCTGGGAAGCCGCATTTCCGGGTTCGCATCTAGCGATGATGGATTTGACGTCCGGCTGCCCCGAAACCCAATCCAATAGTTTCTGCGCCGCTTCATGACAGTAACCTTGCCGCTGATGGCTTGGATTGGTCGCAAAGCCGATTTCGATTCTGCCCTCCGGATCAGGATCTCCCAAGAATCCGATGCCGCCGACAATATCGCGCGTGGCCTTGTCTACCATAATCCATGAATCAAAACCCCGCGTACCCTTATTCTTGACCAACAACTCCCGGAAAAAAGGCAATGCCTCATAAAAGTCGGTGCCCGGCCATTCGCCGTTACTGTGGTATCCTAAATCCTCGAATGCCTTCGGATCCCGGCGCGATGCCGCGTCAATCAAATCCAAATCCAATGTTCTAAGCAGCAACCGTTTTGTTTCCAGTTCCATGATGTGTTCACCTGTCCTTCTTCAGATTTATTTTTATTAGAAAACATAAAAAGACGGAAAATGAACTTGAGTCTTTCTCCGCCTTTTGCATGAAGTCTATATGCTAATTGCATCCATAAGAAAAACATCAATCGACGCACTTCACAGATGACAGACCGCGTTTAGATGAGGTTTTTCTTGCGATTATCGAATGGTTCAGCTTCGCTGAAAACTTACAAATTCAATAATCCAATAAAAAAATCCGCGCTGCAAAAGCAACGCGGATTCAAGACGCAAATAGGATAGTCTACCCAAGGCTTCCTTGATCTCCGCAGTTCTTAACTCCTCCATATCCGGCCGAAGAATGCACCATGAACTAAACCTAGCCAATGGCGGCTATGTCAGGCGCTCTTCAGAACCTATAGGTTCAAACAAAGTTAAGAACAACAAATCTCTCCTTAAAGTAGGTTTTACATATTGTACCTATTATCAGATGAGCGCGTCAAGCTGTAAAACTGGTCATAAGTCTACATCGCGTTCTCCTTCAGAAATGAAGTGATGGCTTCATTCAATTCATCGGGATTATCCATATTCGTTGCATGGTGAGCGTTCCGGATGATTCTTAATCGCGAATCCGCCAATCTCTCCTGCATGTACGCCTGCTGCCTTCGGATCATTGTGTCGCTCTCTCCCTGTAGAAGCAAGGTTGGACAATCGATCTTATGCAGATCCTGCGTGCTGTCCATCCGGGTCACCGCATCCCATATCCGAACCCAGTTGGAATGCGGGATGGAACGAAAGGCTTTCTCTATATAATCTTGATTCCTCTTGTTGTACTTGGATAGCATTTTCGCTTGCCATTTTCCCGATAAGGACATCGGCATCAAGTAACTTGACCAGCGATTCAGCGGCACGAACATTCGCTCATACCAATTGAACGCATTCGTGAACGGCGTGCCGATCAGTACCAGGGCTGCAACCTTCTCAGGATAGCGAACGGCCGTCTGCAGCGAAATATGCCCGCCCAGGGACAGCCCGCAAAGAATCGCTTTTTCAATGTCCAGTCCGCTTAGCAGATCCGCCAAATCCCTGCTGAAATCCTCCGAATCCACCTTTCCGTCCGGCAAGGAAGAGGAACCATGTCCCCGGATATCCCATACCAAGGTCTGATACTGACGTGAGAAATAATCGACTTGCGGCCGCCATTGTTCATGATTCCATGAGGCACCATGCGTAAAAACAAGCGGCTTTCCTTCTCCCTTTACTTCATAGTACAGATCGACTTCCCTTCCTTTGAAAATCGGCATATAACCATCCTCCTTGCTATATTTAAAAAGATTGCGTACCGACATTCCGTAACGGAGCAAATATCACCTGAAAGCACTCATCAAACAGTTCCTCCAACGTTCGGTTTGACTCTTTAATCCAGATCATCATAGCCCCGATGATGGCAGCTTGCAGTACCCGGCTAACCATAGCCACGTCGCATTCTGCGATTTCTTTGTTCGTGATCGCCTGGCTCAGCATCTGCCGGGTAAACGCATCAATCAGCTGCAGTCGATACCGGGTTTTCTCCAACAAATCGGGGTCGTTCGTCCCTTCTAAATAGAAGGAAGTATGGTTCGCCAATTCAACAGGATCTTTCATATGGGAAACCGCATGCTTAAATACGGCCTTTAGTGCATCAAGTCTCGATTGATCGGATAGGTCAGCCTCCTGGAAGGCATGTCTGGTTAGTTCAATAACATAATCGCTATAGGCCAGAAACAAATTCTTCTTCGAACCGAATCGCTTCATTAAGGCTGCCGGTGAAATATTCACTTCATGTGTGATGTCGGTTAATGCTGCTTGTCCGTATCCTTTTTTGGACAGTGCCCGGTAGACACCGTAGAAGATAGCCTCATCTTGAAATTCACGAGGTCTTACCATGCGTAATCTCCTCTCCATAGTTAGTGAATGGTCATTTACTAACTATTGTTTCATAAACTTTCTCGAGTGTAAACCGTGAAATGCCTGGAGATGAACTCGCACATCAACATACGGCCTGCAGCCAAAAAAACTCAGTCCCCCTCCGCTGACCACTCTGGTGAGTAAATCAAGCTGTCTTTTTTAATAGAAAAACGCAACTTCTTTATACTCTTGGAGCGAATTAACCTCTATACTGACAGTAGAAGGAAACCATAATCTAGGAGGAGCTGAGCACATTGCGTACCAAATTCATTTACCAGGCACCTGCAAACGGTTATCCCGAATGGAATAATAATCCTAATATTTTCCAGCTGAACCGTCACAAAGCCCATGCATACATGATGACGTTCCCGTCGGAGTCTGAGGCGCTGAACCGTGCCCACTCCATGTCCCCCTGGTATCAGTCATTGAACGGGATGTGGAAGTTTGCGTTTGCCGAAACCCCTGACAAGCGCATCCAGAATTTCTATGAGATCGATTATGATTCCGGCAGCTGGGCCGACATGCCCGTCCCTTCCCATTGGCAGCTTCAAGGGTATGACTATCCTCAATATACAAATGTTAGATACCCCTGGTCCGAATCGGAGCCTGAATTGAAAGCCCCCTTCGCGCCAACGCGATACAATCCCGTAGGCTCCTACATCCGTGAATTTACGGTGCCGGACACTTGGAAGGAACAGCCCGTGTATATTAGCTTCCAAGGTGTTGAATCCGCTTTCTATGTATGGGTGAACGGCGAGATGGTCGGATACAGCGAAGATACGTTTACGCCGGCCGAGTTCGATATTACGCCCTATCTGATCGATGGCGAGAATAAATTGGCTGTAGAAGTGTATCGCTGGTGTGACGCCAGTTGGCTGGAGGATCAGGATTTCTGGAGGCTTAGCGGGATTTTCCGCGAGGTCTACCTCTATTCCGCCCCGGCCATCCATATCTCCGATTTCTTCGTGCGGCCGATTCTTGATGACGAATACCGGGATGCCGAGCTCGAGATCGATGCAACCGTTATGAATTACTTTAATGAAACCATCGATAAGGACAAGCTTCAGCTTGAGGCGCTTCTATACGACCAGGACCGTCAGCTGGTTCGGAAACAAACGCTCGCCATAGCGGATTACATTCTGGAGGAGAGTACCTTCACCCTGAGCATGAACGTCCCCGAACCAAGAAAATGGAGCTCGGAATCGCCTTATCTGTATACCGTCGTTTTGGCATTAAAGGATACGGACGGAGCATGCCTTGGAGCCGTAAGCTGCCGCACCGGCTTCCGCCGCTTCGAGCTGAAGGACGGATTGATGCGGATTAATGGTCAGCGCATTCTGTTCAAAGGCGTGAACCGGCATGAATTCTCCCCGGATACCGGACGGGCGCTTAGCCGCGAAGACATGATCACCGATATTGAGCTGATGAAGACGCATAACATTAATGCGGTACGGACCTCCCATTACCCGAATCAATCCGCATGGTATGATCTCTGCGATGAATATGGCTTATACGTGATCGATGAGACGAATCTGGAGACGCACGGAACATGGGAGTATGGGCAGCAGGAACTGAAAGAAACGGTCCCCGGCAGCAAGCTCGAGTGGCGCGACAATGTTTTGGATCGCTGCAATTCGATGTTTCAACGAGACAAGAACCACCCCTCCGTCATCATCTGGTCGCTTGGCAATGAATCCTTTGGAGGCGACAACTTCATTGCGATGCACGATTTCCTGAAGGAGGCCGATCCATCGCGGCTCGTTCACTATGAAGGGATCTTTCATTACAGGGCGTCCGAGGCGGCTAGCGATATGGAATCCACCATGTATGCAAAACCTCAGGAAGTGGAGAAGTATGCAACCAGCAACCCGAGCAAGCCTTACATCATTTGCGAATACAGTCACGCCATGGGCAATTCCTGCGGCGGTCTTCACCTGTATTGGGAGCTGTTTGAGAAGTATGACATTTTACAGGGAGCATTTATATGGGACTGGATTGACCAAGCGATCCGTACCCAAACGGCCGACGGTATCGAATATTTAGCGTATGGCGGGGATTTCAACGAAAAGCCGCATGACGGCAATTTCAGCGGAAACGGCCTGATCTTCGCGGACCGCAGCAAAACCCCCAAGCTGGACGAAGTGAAAAAATGCTACCAGAACGTCAAGTTCGAATGTTTGGACATTGCTGCTGGTCGGATTCGGGTCAGCAACCGTTTCTTATTCACCAATCTCGATCAGTATCTTGTGAGATGGAACATTCAGCTGAACGGAGAAGAAAGCCAATCCGGCACGCTCCAGCTCTCGCTCCAGCCCGGTGACCATACCGAAATCGAGATTCCGTATTCCCCTATAGAGGACGGTGGAAAGGAAGCGGTGCTCACCGTCTCCCTGGTTCGTAGGGAGAGCGCAAAGTGGGCACCCGCAGGACATGAAGAGGCTTGGGAACAGTTTGAGCTAACGCCCTATATAGCGAATAAATCGGAAACGGACGCTCTTTCAAACGCGAAGACTCTGGAAGTTACCGAATCGGATGAAGAGCTTCTCATCGCGGGTTCAGCCGTTTCGTTACGCTTCCACCTGGGCACCGGCGATCTGACATCTTACGCGCGATCCGGCAAGGAGTACCTGCTGGCACCGGCCAGACCAAATTTCTGGCGAGCCGTGACTGATAACGATCTGGGCAACCGGCTCCCTGAACGCTGCGGCGTGTGGAGAACGGCCCACGACCGGCGGAAACTGCTGTCCCTGCGCTGGCATACGGAAGGTCCTGCCGTCGTGGTCTCCAGTCACTACCAGATCGAGACGACTCCTATATCCGGACTGACCTTGGAGTATCGAATCTTCCCGGATGGAACCATCCGCGTGCAAGAAACCTTTGTCCCGGGCAGCGGTCTGCCTGACATTCCGGAAATCGGCATGCTGTTCTTGCTGGATGAAGGCCTCGATATACTCAGCTGGTACGGCCGGGGGCCACATGATAATTATTGGGACCGAAAGACGGGAGCCAAAATCGGTCGATACACGGGAAGAGTCGCCGATCAGTTCGTTCCTTATTTGAGACCTCAAGAATGCGGAAACAAAACGGATGTCCGCTTCGCGAGCCTCACCGAAAGTAGCAGCGGGGAAGGTCTGCGGTTCGAAAGCTCCTCCCTCATGGAGTTGTGCGCCCTGCCGTGGACGCCGGAGGAACTCGAGGGCAGCGACCATGCGTACAAGCTCCCGCCAAGCGATAAAACCGTCCTGCGCATAAACTACAAACAAATGGGCGTAGGCGGCGACGACAGCTGGGGAGCGCCAATCCATGAAGAATTCATGCTGCCTGCGAACCGTACGTACAGCTTCGGCTTTACGATGGGGGTAGCACGCTGAACCTAATCAATAAGAAAAAATACAAAAAAGAGCAGCTTCGTATTGAAGCTGCTCTTTTCATGATTCCGCAAGAACATGTCCTCTCACCACCGAACGGGTAGCAAAAGGCATTATCTCTTAGAACGTCCCCGATGCTATTCGCCATCGCTTAGGCCTGTGCACCCTGCAGCTCGCGGCGATCCGATTCGTCCCGGATGTCTCCCACGATTTCCTCCAGAATATCCTCCATCGTCACCAGACCAATCGCTTCGCCGGATTCGTTCGTGACGACGGCCATATGAACACGGATTTGCTGCATCTTAATCAGGACATCCTTAATCGAAGACGACTCCGGAAAACGCGGCATGTCATGAATAAAGTCATTCACGCTGCAGTTTCTCCCGGCCGCTATGCCCGTCAGCATCTCTTTCGTATGGATAAACCCGATGAAATCCTCCGCGGGTCCCGCTTCCGTCACCGGATAACGGGTGTAGTCGTAATCGCCGAGAACTTCCAGGATATTGGCAAGGGGCCACCCTCGTTCTACCGTGACGATGCGATCTCTCGGGACCATGATTTCCCGCAAAGTGCGCTCTTCAAAAGCAAATATATTGGTCAAATACCCCATCTCGGTCTGGTTAATTTCGCCGCTCTCGTAGCTCTGATCCACGATCCACTTCAATTCCTCTTCGGAATGGACCGTTTCATGCCCTGCCGGCTTTACACCGAATACTCGAAGCAGAAGACGCGAGGCTCCATTCAGTGCATAGATGAACGGATACATGATCTTCCCGAACCAATACAGGGGAGATGCCAGCAGCAGCGTCATTTTCTCAGCAAATTGGATCGCCAATGTCTTTGGTGCCAGTTCCCCGATGACGACGTGCAGGAATGTAATGATCCCAAGAGCAATGGCATAAGAAAGTACCGTTGCAGCGGCCGCCGGCACGTCGAATCGTTCAAACAGCGGATGGAGCATCCTTTCGACGGTCGGCTCGCCCAGCGCGCCCAGCACGAGGGCCGTAATCGTAATTCCAAGCTGGCAGGCGGACAAGTAGTAATCCAGCTCATGGGCTACCTTTCTGGCCGTAACCGCCCGTTTATTCCCTTCTGCGATCAATTGATCGATCCGGGACAGCCGCACCTTCAAGATGGCGAATTCGGCGCCAACGAAAAATGCAGTCAGTCCTATGAACACGGCAACCAAAAATAAGTTTAACGCGATTATTCCGTCCAATAATTTCCCTCTTGCGAGGGATTCACCTCCAAAAAAGTTATGGTCTGAATGTACAGGAGATCATGCCCGCCCTGGATCATCCGTGTCTGAGAATGACGTGTTTGATCTGAAAATTATCCGTTTCCGCTACGGCCCATATATGCTCGCCATGCTGAATCTCATCGCCGTCTTGAGCTGTTGTGCCTTTCTGGTACTGTATCCAGCCGCCGATCGTATCCATCTCCTCGTTATCCTCGAATACCAAGCCGAAGCGCTTCTCAAGCTCCTCCAAGAGAACCCGTCCGCTAATCAGGTATTCGCGTTCCCCAATCTTCCGGATATCCGCTACTTCATCTTCGTCGAATTCGTCGCGAATTTCTCCTACGATCTCTTCCAGCACATCCTCCAGGGTCAGAATCCCGGCCGTACCGCCGTATTCATCAATCACCAGAGCCATATGCATCTGCTCCTGCTGCATTTTTAACATGGCATCCTGGATCGGTGTATTTTCAAGCACGACCGGGAGGTCCCGAACGAATTCCTCCAGCCTGCGTTCTCGTCCGGCCACGATGTGGGGCAGCATCTTTTTCACGTTGACGACGCCAACCACCCGGTCCTTGCTCCCATCCTCGATGACAGGGTACCTCGTATAGTTGTGCTCATCCAGAATACGGACGATGTCCGGGTATTTCATTCCTTTATCCAGAGTGATCAGATCCGTTCTCGGTACCATAATGTCTTTGGCCACCCGCTCATCAAACGAAAACACGTTTTCCATGTAAGCCAGCTTGGTCCCATTGATCTCGCCGCCCTGAAAGCTCTGCGCCATGACGATGCGCAGTTCCTCTTCCGAATAAGCCTGCTCATGCGGCGCAGGTTTCACGCCGAACGAACGAAGCAGCACGCGCGAGGCCCCATTCAACGCCCAAATGAACGGATACATCAACTTTCCGAACCAATACAGCGGGGCTGCAAGGAGCAGCGTCGTCTTTTCCGAGAATTGAATAGCCAAGGTCTTGGGCGCCATCTCCCCCACCACGACATGCAAAAATGTAACGAGAATGAACGCAATGGCGTAAGAGGCAATCGAGGCCGTTGAAGCCGATACGTCAAACCAATCGAATACGGGGTACATGAAACGTTCAACAGCCGGCTTGCCGATGGCCCCAAGCCCCAGCGCCGTCACCGTAATGCCGAGCTGGCAGGCCGAGAGATAGTAATCGAGATCGCCGGCTACCTTTTTGGCAACAACCGCCTTCTTGTTTCCTTCCACAATCAATTGATCGATCCGCGACATGCGGATTTTAACAACGGCGAACTCGGACGCCACGAAAAAAGCGGTCAACGCAATCAGTATGGCAAGAATGATTAAATTAGTGATGGTAATTATGTCCAATAATTTCCCTCTTCAGAGGGATTCACCTCCAGATTGAATTAAATGCCCTATGTTTGGGCATCAGAACAGGTCATCTCTATATACGATATTTCCATAAAAAAAGAGGTAGTTCGCAGATGAGAGTATTACAGCCTAATTCCGCATTTGGATCCATTTGCAATAACGCCTTCCCAATGAACTCCCTCCTCTCCTGGAATCTATTTTTCATATTTATGAAAAAAGTATATCATAACGGATGCCAAACCATCCAGTTGCACGTTATGGTTTGGGAGCGGATTTCAATACGAATTCACATAATTCTCACTTGTTTGATGAGGTATATTCTTTTTATATGTTAAATCTGTCCTGTTATGTATTAAAATGCTCACAATATCGGTGCTTATCCAAACAAACCAAAAGGTCGCCGTCTTGAAGGATATGCGCATGCGGATTTAACATACTATAAAAAAACGCAGGATCATGGCTGGACCCTGCGGTTTTCTTATCGTACCTCGTAATCAATGGAGATCAACGGTTTTGTTAATATCCGAGTCGCCCTCCGGCTCTTGGCCCACCATTTTCTTGAAGAAGGCTTTTACCGTTTTGGTTTTGTTTCCGGTTTCCCAATACTCTGCGGTGTCCGTATCCACCTTGATCAGAATAATGTTAGGATCGTCGTAGGACGTCTGCAGAAACTTCTCATATGCCGCGTTCCAGAGCGCCTTTTTCCGTTCTAGGTCGTCCACGGCTTGGGCCGTTCCCCGAATCGATACATAGGATTTGCCGACATAAGCGATATTGACGTTGGGATTAGCCATAATTTCTTGATATTTGCTGGTGTCCCTTTTCGTCAAAAACCACAAATCGCCGTCGAATTCGATATCCTGCGTTTGCATCGGTCTGGAGTTAATCCCGCCCTCCGATATCGTGGAGAACATCGCCGTTTCAATATCCTTGATAATATCCTTCACGGTCTCGACCGCTTCCCGGTTCACTACGGTTCCGTTTGACATCTCAATCACCCCATCCTTGTATTTAATCTCTAATTACACTTCCCATAAATAAGTTAAACGATGAATCCTTTATAACTCCGTTTTCCTTTGCTGAGTCATCCATTATGATTAGACAAAGTTTTAACCGTCGCTTGCACCAAAAAAAGCCGGAAGCTGCCAGCGCAGCCCGACTTTTTTGCGGATCGATTCATTTAGAAGCTTGCTTCATTCCTTTGTACCTTGCGCCAAACTATGAGCGCGCTTTGAATTCAAGCGCGTAAACAGATGAAGGTCGTAACAGGTGCCCCCGCTGCCATGCCTCTGCAGGCACTTTACTTTCCTGGCACACGATATAATCCGGCTGGAACACGGAGTTCACATCATCGTAAGAATTGCCGGTGATTTCATAAAGGGTCGTTTCCCCGGAAGCCTCGAAGGCCTGCAAATCCAGTACGGCTGTTACCTCCTCCAGGCTGCGGTTAACGATAAATACGGTGACTTGGCTGCCGTCGTCATTCGTCCCGGCTACAATGTCCAGTTCCGGAAGCGCATCAAGCTCCATAGGCGTCTCCTTGTTTGATGCCACGGAGAAAGTGCCGCATTCCGCTTGGACGGGGAGAAGACGACGGACGTCGCGATTCGCGTAAAGCTTTAACACTTCATAGGTCGGCGTCCCGTATATCGTGAGCGGAAGCCCGCTCCATCCGGGCTCCTTGCCGCAATACTGATCCGCGTAGTAGTCCCCGACCCGTATGCATCCTCCGAGCCAGCCATTCACAAGATCGGAGAAACTGCCGATATGCACCATGTCGCTGCAGCGAATCATTTCGTTCAGGTTGGCGGCATTGGCCACCGCGGCACCTAATGTATGCTCGTTCGGCAGCCCTTTTCGCACCGTATTCGGATAGTACATCGTGTTGTATTCGGTGATCGCCAGCTTCACGTGACTATGCTTCGACTGGGATCGGATCAACTCCGTTGTCTTCCGGATATGGTGCCGGGTCCACTCGGGATAAGAGGCAATCGCTTTATAACGTTCCTCTGCCGGCGTATCCCGGTTCATGCCGAAGGGGCCGTAGCCGTGATATATATGCAGCGTCAAGTAGTCCATATACTCGCCTGCCAGATCCAGCACGGCCTTGTTCCATTCCTGCTCGTAATGCCCGCAGGCCAGCAGCACGATGGAAGCGTCCGCCTCCTTCATGGCCTTGGCAAACGATATGGTCCGCTTCGCAAACTGTTCTGCCGTACAAGTGCCGACCTGCCATTGGCCCCATACCTCATTGCCGATCTCCCAATACTTGACGTTGTATGGCTCAGGGAAACCGTTTCGGGCACGTAAAGCGCCCATGGGTGTATCCACGCTCCCATTGCAGTATTCGATCCACTGCGCAGCTTCTTCAGGGGTACCCGATCCATCGTTCACGCAAATCAGGGGCTCCACCTGCAGCTCGCGGCAAAAGCGGATGAATTCGTCCGTGCCGAAATATTTGCTGGTCCATCCTCCCCAGGCTTCGTTGTACATGACCGGTCTCTCCAGAACCGGACCGATGCCATGCTCCCAGTGGTAAGCGCTGATGTAATTGCCCGCGAGCCTCATCATGCCCGCATTCAGCCCTCTCGTCATCTCGATCACTTCACGCTTCACCATCGCGATGCTATCGATCGGCAGCAGGGACGCGTGATCGATCCAGAGCATGCCGGTGGAAACGTGATCGATCCACCTTGGATGCTCGGCCGGAACATACACCCGGATCTCGGCATCACTGCAAGCGCGTGTGATCGACAGCTCACCCACGTATTCATGCCAGTTGTGGCTGCCGAGCTCCACGCGAAGCTGTCCAAGCGTTTCTTCCGTACGCCGGTCCACGGCTTCGACCATCGCGTATTGAAGCTCGATGGAAGCGCGGGCAACAAGCCGGACCGTATACTTCATCGGACCCTTTAATGCCGCTTTCTGCGCAATGCCGGCATAGGCTTCGTCATCGCTCAGGATCCGGATGCGCTGGGCGCGTCCCGAATGCCGGGGCGCCGGGGCTTCCATGGCGTACCCGGTGTTGCGCCCGTTGGTATAGGCGCGCCAGCTTCCCGACACCGGCGTCTTAGTCTCCGCCTCGCTTTCAAAATCCATGTCTCTCAGTGGAAACGCAAGCATCGCCTCCATATGATCCCGAATATCCTCCACAAAATGACCGAACAGGTAAGGATTGATTGTATGCTCGCTCTTGCGGCTGCAATCAATGGTAATCGCTGCGTTCTTATTCAACATATAACCTCCCCAAGCAATTTTAGGCTGGCCCGTGCGATCGGTATCAGAAATTAACCTTTAATCGAGCCAATCATGACGCCTTTAACGAAATGCCGCTGCACGAACGGATACATCAGCAGTACAGGTAAACTGGAGACGATAATGACCGCGTATTTGATGCTTTCGGCAAGCAGGATGCTTTCTTCCAGTCCCACGCTGCCGTCCACGGCATCTGATTGGCTAATCAGCAAAATTTCGCGCAGCACCAGCTGAAGCGGATGCAAATTCTCGTTACGAATATAGATGAGCGCATTAAAGAATGAATTCCAGTGGCCGACCGCATAAAACAACACCATCACCGCCAGGATCGGCTTGGATAGAGGGAGAATGATACTGAAAAGCAGCCTCCAGTTGGAACAGCCGTCGATATGGGCGGCCTCCTGCAGCTCCCAGGGAATGCTCGATTGGAAATAGGTCCTCATCACGATCAGATTGTAAGTGGCAATCGCGCCGGGAACAATCAGCGCCCACATCGAATCGACCATTCCCAAATCCTTGACCAGCAGATATGTTGGAATCAACCCTCCACTGAAGAACATCGTCAGCGTGATAAACACCATGATCGCATTTCGCCCCGGAAGGTCAGGCCTTGATAGCGGGTAGGCCGCCAAAATCGTCATGATGATATTGATCACTGTGCCGACGACCGTATAGATAATCGTGTTGCGATATCCCGTCCAAATCTTTTCGTTTTGCAAAATATTGGTGTAGGCATCCAGCGTTACGCCTTTCGGCAGCAGCCATACTTCGCCGTTCAATACCCTGGTCGGATCACTGAACGAAGCGCTGACAATAAAGATCAACGGGTACAGCACAATGACGATAATGATCGCGGCGATCACGTAGATGATGACATCGAATACCCGTTCATTCGCGGCCTCTTTTACTGTCGACGGCTTGGACATGGCGCGTCCCCCCTTTACCATAAGCTTGTCTCTGACGTCTTGCGCGCAATCCGGTTTACGAACAGCAGCAGGAACAGATTGATGACCAAATTAAACAGTCCGATCGCTGCCGTGTAACTGTATTCTCCCTTTAAAATGCCTGTCGTGTAGACAAACGTGGAGATGACGTCGCTTGATTCCAGATTCAGGTTGTTCTGCATCAACAATATTTTTTCAAAGCCAATGTTCATGAAATGACCGATATCCAAAATGAGCAAAATGATAACTACAGGCGCGATTCCTGGCAAAGAGATGTGCCAGATGCGCCGGAGCCTCGATGCTCCGTCCATCTTGGCCGCCTCGTAGAGCTGCGGGTTCACCCCGCTCAGCGCCGCAATATAGATAATGGATTGCCACCCCATGTTCTGCCAGATGTTAGAGCCGATAAAGATGGTCTTGAACCAGCCGGCTTCCTCAAGAAAACGGATCGGCGTACCGCCGACGGCCTCGATTAACAGATTGATCGGACCGCTATTGGGCGAAAGGAACACGTTTAGAATGCCAACGATCACGACCACCGAAATAAAATGCGGTATGTACGTAATGTTCTGCAGCCATTTGCTGAAGGTCTTGCTGCGTATTTCATTGATGATCAACGCCAGCAGGATCGGAATCGGGAAGGCAATCAACAAGGAAAACAAATTGATGGACAGCGTATTCCACAGCAGCCGCCAGAAATAATACGAATCAAAGAAGCGTTCGAAATGCCCGAAGCCCTCCCAGCTGCTGCCGAGGATACCTTTTGCCGGATTGAAATTTTTAAACGCGATTTGCAGCCCGTATAGCGGACCATAGTGAAAGACCAGATACCAGACGACCGGCAGAAGCAGCGTGAGATACAGGTCATATCGCTTGGCCATTTGCCTTAATAGGCGGGAACCCCGCCTCGAATCGCTTCGAGGCAGAGCCATCGATGAATCGGCTTTGACACGCTTCATGGGCATCCTCTCCTTATCTATGATGTAGCAGCATTATTTCTGCATTTTGTCATAGGCATCCTGATACAATTTCTCCAGCTCGCCGATTTTCATCTTCTGGAGCGTGGATTGGAATTCTCCCCACTTGTCGAAGCTAAGCGCGCCAACAATGAATTTCGTGCTTTGCTCTTCGTAGTATTTGTCGATATCGTTGCGAAGAATGTTGACCTGCTGCGCGGTTTGCTCGTCAAACATCGGAGCCGCATAACGAACCTTCGGCATGAACGGATCCAGCTGCTGCTGCGCCTCCTGTACCTGCGGCGGATTGATGAACGAGGCAACCTGTTCGCTGATGAGATGAGGTGCCCCTCCTCCCGCATAAGGCGTGATTTTGGCCTGATTGGTAATATCCTTCAGGAAATCCTCCGTGTAGTACGGACTTCCGTCCTTGAGCTCGTAGTGCTCCCCTTCCCTGCCGAACCTCAGAAGTGTCGAACCTTCGTCACTATAGAAATAATCGATCCAGCGCATCGTGACTTCCGGGTATTTATTAATGGACGTAATCGCAAAAGCTCCAAAATCCCGCGCAATCGGCAAAGCCTGGCTTTGCATCCGATCTCCGCCCGGGCCAGCCGGAGGCGCGATTCCGGTATACTGGTCCTGGATCGACAAGAAGTTATTGTTGGTCTGGTCAAAGAAGAATCCCGTATTTCCCGAGCCCTGCTTGGCCAAATATTGCGCTTCGGTGTGGGAGAAGATTTCGGGATCCAGAAGCTTCTCCTTGTAAAGCTTGTTTAAGTACATGAGCATCTCTTTATTCTTGTCGCTCCCCATCCAGATGCTTACTTTGTCGTTGTCGATGTTGATGTTATATCCGAGCTGCGTATCCAGTCCGAATGAACCGCTCATCGCAGCCACGATCGCCAATCCGACACGGGCCGTCATCGGAATTTCATCCTGCTTCCCGTTGCCCTTCGGGTCACCATCGCGGAAGGCAATCAGCACATCATACAGTTCGTCCGTCGTCTCCGGCACCTCCAGATTCAGCTTCTCCAGCCACATCTGGTTGATCCATTTCTTATCCGTCCGCGCCGCACCAAGCGTTACAATGCCAGGAATCGCATAGATATGCCCCTCCGGAGTCGTGATGCCCGCGCGAATTTCCGGATATTCCTCCATCAATTTTTTCAGGTTCGGCGCATATTCATCGATAAGGCCTTCCAGCGGAATCAGCTGTCCTGCCGATCCGTAACGAACGGCCTCAAGCGGCGACAGACCGGAGCGGAACAAGGCATCAGGCAGCTCATTGGAGGCGAACAACAGGTTTTTCTTCTCCTGGAAGCCGTCCGTCGGCGCTTCGATGAACTCGACCTTCACATTGCTCAGTTTCTCGTAATCCTGGAACACCGGCATCTCCTTGAACGGACCGTTCACGGGCGCAATCCGGGTGAACATCTTGAGATCTACGGTCTGATCTACGATTGGAAACCCTGTAGTATGAACGACATTCTCTGTACCTTCGGGTGCAGCTTCTTTCTTCGAACCTCCATCGGAACTGCATCCGGCCAGCATCAAGCTGGAAGCGATCATCGTGATGACCGCATTTCTTCCCCAGCGTTTACGCATAAATAAGCGCCCCCCATATCTCTTCATTCACCAGGCGTCACTTGTAAGCGTTTACCACCTGGTTTGTGATTATTATAATTCACCCTTTAAGACGGCCCATTACAAAAATATGACCTTTTACTCCACATATTTTACGAACTGTGAAGGGAAGCTTCGCTGCATGCTTCACCTGCCGATCCGAATACTGGGGTTTTTGCCTAGCCTCTTCCCAAACGGTTCAAATACTCTTGCGGGGTTACCCCCGTTATTTCCTTGAATACTTTAAAAAAATAGTTATGGGTCGTGAAACCCACTTGATTGCTGATTTCCTTGATCGAGTATTTGCCGCTTTCCAGCAGCTTCCGCCCTGCGTCGATCCGAACCTGATTCAGATACTCCGAGAACGTCCGCTGCGTCTCTTCCTTGAAAATCCTGCTTAAATAAGAAGAGTTCAGGCCGATGGCACCCGCGGCCAGCTCCAGCGTGACATAACCCGGATACCTCTCCAGAATAAAATGAACGGCCTGCGTGACATGCCGTGAATACGGTCCCGCCGCACGGTGCTGCTTCAGTAGGCCAAGCAAACCCGCATAGTAGAATTGCAGCCATTGCACCAGCTCCTCGACACTGCCGATTCTTCCGAGCTCGCTTCTTGAAGGAAGCTTCTCCTTCACGGCTTCCACAGATGGCATCCATGTCTTCCATGCCTTATCCCCGGTTAACATAAGCTCGCTGACGATCATCTGGATTGCATACGAATGGACCGGCAGATGGCGGATCGAAGCAAAGATGGAGGAGATTAACCCGTGCACGTCATCGATATCCAGCCTTTCAATTGAAAGCAGAAGCTGCTTGTGTTCCTCGATCGTCAAAGATACACGCTGATCGTTTCCGCTAGCAAGTCCCCCGGCCCGGCCCGGCATCCTTGAAACCGTATTGCTTCCGGACGGCTCCATGGTGGAAGCGTCGAGCACCCGCTCAGCGGAGCTATAACTGGAGCCGAGTTGTGACAAGCTGGTGCATACATGTCCGACGGAGACCACGCATTTTAAATTAAGGAAAAGCTCGAGCGCATGTTGAAGCTTCCTCATCCGTCCGGCGATCTCGTTCTTTATGGCATGTTCGCTCCGCTCCTTGAACGCGAACACGACAACAAACCGCCCATCCTCCACGTAAGCCGCCGTCCGCTCCTGAATATCCCCCAAGCTCTGCTGCATCATATCGACCGCCTGCTGAACCAGGCGGTTCGTTTGCACGTCGCTGTATGACTCCGTCAGCAGCAGGAACGGAACAATCTGCACGGCGGCTGCCGCATAGCTTAACGCGTGGGTGTACAGGCTGTTTTTTTGTGAGAAAGCCTTAACCTCCGTGGTTGCATCCTTCCGTCCGCTAACCAGGTACACGATATAATCGCGGATCAGCGCGGGATTCAGCCTTTCGGCCACGGCCTCATGAGTTTTGCGTTCTTCCAGCCGATCCTGCTGCCGTATTTCCAGAACTGCTTTGTTTAACAAGGCAACCAGCGCTGCACCGTCCAGCCGATGCTTCAACAGATAATCGATGGAGCCGTTCTTCAGGCACTCCCTGACGTAATCATAATCATCATAGCTGCTGAGCATAATCGTCTGAATGAACGGAAACCGTTCCTGGATCGCCCGATTGAGCTCTACGCCGTTCATTTCGGGCATATTTACGTCAATGATCGCAATATGCGGAGGAGACTGCTCAATCATGGCCAAGGCCATCAATCCATTATGCGCTTGGCCGCATAATTCGAATCCATGCTCATTCCAGTCCAATAACGTGCGCAGATCATGCCGTACCAATGGCTCATCATCAACGAGCAGCACTTGAAACATGGCTTTATATCACCTCTTGTCGGGATTTATCCGCACTGGATTTGTCCGCACTCTCCATTTTTTTCGGCAGCCGGACCTCGGCCTTCGTATATAGCCCCGGCTCACTGTACAGCTTGACGCCGTACGAATCGCCGTACATATGAACGATCCGCTCATGCACACTCCGCACGCCCATACCGCTAAAACGGGAGGTTTCCCCCTTCTTGCCCGTCTCGCCCAGCAGGCGCGCCCTTTGCCCTTCCGTTATGCCCTTGCCATTGTCGATCACTTCAATCTTCAGGTCGCTGCCCTCATCGCATACGCGTATCAGCACGAGCCCTTCCTGCTCCATCGCGCCGATACCATGAATGACGGCATTCTCCACAAGGGGCTGCAGCATCAGCTTCAGCACCCGGCATTCCAGCAAAGCATCGTCCTCAACCTGGGTGACCATCCGGATCGGCTCCATATACCTGTACTTCACGATCGAGATATAACGTTCAACATAATCCAGTTCCTCCCTCACCGTCAGAAATTCGCTCGAATTGCCCAGAACGCCGCGCATGAGCTCAATCAGCGATCCGGACACCTCTTCGATATTCGGCACGCCGTTCATCTTGGCCAAATACTTAATGGTGTTAAGCGAGTTGTATAAAAAATGCGGATGAATTTGCGCCTGTAGTGCCGTCAATTCGGCCTCCCGCTTCTCCTTCTCGCTGACCCGAATCCCTTCGAGCAGTCGCTTCAATTCCTCCACCATGCTGACAAAGACGCGGTATAGCTGTCCGGTCTCGTCCTCGCTGGTTATCTCCTTTCTCGGAAACGTCAGATTCCCTTCCTTCACGAACATCATTAAGGATTTCAACCTCCGGATGTTGAGGGTAATTCGGGAAGATACCTGCAGCGAACCGATCAGGACTACAATGAAGACGATAACCGATACCTCCGCCAACAGTTTACGGAGTTTTGTTGATTCGCTAAGCAGCGAATCCATCGGTATCAAAGCCAGGGTGGTCCAGCCCGTATAACCGGATTGGCGGCTGACTACGATATAGTCTCTGCCGTCAATGGCTTGCTTGACGGCGTCCCCATCCCCTGCGAGTTCCCCATGAATGTTGAGGATCTTCTCGAACGAAGGGGAAAAGGACGGCGCCGATTCAGCCTCATAGACAAACCCGCCCTGCTTGTCCAGCACGTAGATCATGCTATCGGTGGTCGGCTTCACGCCGTATGTTTTTTGGATGAAATCATAATTCAAATCCACCATGACAACCCCGATCGGTTCACGGTTATATCGAATCTCCCGCCCGACCGTGATGGCATCGGACACCCCGGTTTGCTTGAAGTACGCGTGACGCGATCCATTTTGGAGCATATAATCCATCATTCCGGTCCCCAAGACCGTCTTATCCAGCCACGGACCACCTGAGAAAAACACCTTGCCGTTTAAACCGACTACGGCAATCCGAGAAATGTAAGGCTTGTAATCGATCAGAACGGATAGAAACTCATCGATCCGTTTCTGCTCTTGAAACCATTCATAACTAATTTCTTCATGAGGGCTCAGCAGGGTGTCGATTACCGTGTTTTTGTTGGTCACCACGACGGTGTTCAGCCGGTCGATCTCTTCCAGCATCATATTCAGCGATTCATCCGCCTGCCTGATGCTGTCCGAAACCGAGGTGATCGCATTTTGCATGATCGTCTCGCGCATGCTCATATACACGATGACCGTAATGGAGACGATGGACACAAGCGTTACCGCACTGAACGCAATAAAGATTTTCCCCTGAATACTTCGCCTCGGTGATATCCACCTTTGAATCGTAGAGAATTTCATGGCGCCTCTCCTTTTTCCAGATCAGAAGAACCAGATCGTAAACGTTTACAAAAAAGCAAATGCCGTCCGTACGGTCAGCATCGAGCTCCGCGCATCGTTATGGGAGGCACCTTATAATAGATCTTGAAAGCCCTGGTGAACGAATATAAATTCGGATAGCCGAGAGACAAGGCAATTTCGGTAATTGTTGCGTCTGTTTCTTGTAACAACCGTTTCGCCTTTTCCATTCGAATGCGCTGAAGGTATTTTAACGGTGGCATTCCTACCTGATGGGTGAACATGTTGGAGAAGTATGACCGATGCACCCCCGCGAATTCGGCAACCTGCTGTACGGATATCCCCTCGGTGGCATGCAGCTCCATATAATCCAAACACTCGTGAATCCATCCCGCAAGTTCCGTCGGCTGCGCGGAGGCCATATCCGGGACCATGCCGGCGAGCAGTCCATAAATCAAGCCGTGCAGTTCCAGCGATACCGCCGGTTTCCAGCGCTCGGCTCCGGCCAGGGCATCAATCACGCGTTCGGAGGATTCCTTGACCTTGGAGGATATCATTTGTTTGCCGAACGGGTTGTCCGGAAATAAGCCAGCCAGCTCCAGCAATGGCTTGACCCTGTTCCCGTCCACTGCTAACCAGCTCATCTGAAGTGAGGTATCCGCAGGCAGCATGTGATAATAATAGGTCCGGCCCGGAAACAGGCAGAACAGATCATTCTTTTGCAGATCCACTCGTTTGCCGTCGAACTCCAGCCGCACCATGCCTTCATGTACAAAATGCAGGCTGTAACACTCGATTCGTTTCGGTCCGACCCTGTAATTGGGCTTGGCTATGCTTCGTCCCGCCCGGACAGGCCAGATCTGTTCCTCTTTATCCAAATATCCAGGCGTGTAATAGATGAACTCCGCATACTCATATTCATATTCCTGCATGATGGCTCCCTCCTCTTTTCTTCATTTTTCTATCCAGAATAACAAAATGACAACAAAAATATAACACCCCGCTATTTTTATAACCTGATATTTTCAATATCATCATACTAGGAGGCGATTACACTTGTCGAGAAGACCTAACATTTTGCTAATCACAAGCGATCAGCAGCATTGGAATACCATCGGAGCATTTCAGCCTGAAATCTCTACGCCCAACCTGGACCGCCTTGCGCGTCAAGGAACGACGTTCGATCGGGCGTATTGCCCCAATCCCACCTGTACGCCGAGCCGGGCTTCCATCATTACGGGGCAGTACCCAAGTCAGCATGGAGCATGGACCCTGGGGACAAAGCTGCTGGAAGACCGCCATACCGTAGGAGAGAGCTTCCAAGACGCAGGCTATCGAACCGCACTGGTGGGAAAAGCGCACTTCCAGCCGTTAAAATCCACGGAAGATTACCCATCCGTAGAGGCCTACCCGATTCTTCAGGATTTGGAGTATTGGCGGAATTTTAACGGACCTTTTTACGGATTCGATCACGTCGAGCTGGCCCGAAACCATACGAATGAGGCCCATGTCGGACAACATTATGCCCTATGGCTGGAGGAGCAAGGGTGTGCCAATTGGCGGGAGTACTTCCTGCCCCCTACGGGAACTATGGATCCTACCCAAACGTACACCTGGCCCATACCGGAACAATACCACTACAATACCTGGATCGCCGAGCGAACCAACTCTCTGTTGGAGCAATATAAAAAGGCGGATGACCCCTTCTTTATGTGGGCGAGCTTCTTCGACCCGCACCCGGAATACCTGGTTCCGGAACCATGGGATTCGATGTATGATCCGGAAAAACTCACGATCCCATCCTTAACGCCTGGTGAGCATGACCGCAATCCGCCGCACTTCCGCTTGACGCAGGAAGAGAATCCGGATTTTTCGCATCTCGCTGAAACCGGGTTCGGCATTCACGGCTACCGTTCCCATCATTATTACGAATACGGCTCGAAATCCAAGTTAACGGAGTATGACAAGAAGAAGCTGGTCGCCGTGTATTATGGCATGATCAGCATGATGGATAAATATATCGGCAGCATTCTCGATAAACTGGATGAACTGGGGCTGTCCGAGGATACGATCGTTGTTTTCACCACCGATCACGGACATTTCTTCGGCCAGCACGGCCTTCAAGCGAAGGGCGGGTTCCATTACGAGGATTTAATCAAGCTTCCATTCATTGCACGATACCCGGGCCGGGTGCCTGCCGGGAAGAGGTCCAATGCGATGCAATCTCTGGTTGACCTGGCCCCTACCTTCCTATCCTTCTGCAACATACCGATTCCGCACGGGATGACGGGCATCGACCAAAAGGAAGCATGGCTCGGCAGCGTGGATGCCGCGCGGCAGCACGCCCTCTGCGAATTCCGGCATGAGCCTTCGACGATTCATCAAAAAACGTACATCGAGCAGCGCTATAAGATCACTGTTTATTACAATCAAACCTACGGCGAGCTCTTTGACCTAGAAGCGGATCCCGGCGAACTGCGCAATTTATGGGATGAACCAGGGTACGAGCAGCTAAAGGCGGAGCTTCTGCTCAAATACATCTGGGCCGAGCTTGGCAAGGAGCCGATGCCGATGCCGAGAATTCATCACGCCTGATGAAAAGGACAACCGCATATTTTAGCAGTCTGAAAAAAAGATTGACGCTGCTGGCCCGGCTATTTTGGACCTTCTGCTGCATCGGACCCTCCACCTTCGGGGGCGGGTATGCAATGCTGCCTATTATTGAGCGCGAAGTGGTGAGCAAGAAAAAGTGGGTAAACGAGGAGGAAATCGGTGAGCTTATCTCGCTTGCCGGTTCCGCTCCCGGCGGCGTCGGCGTGAATGCGGCCGCGATGATCGGCCACCGGCAAGCCGGTATTGCCGGGGCTGTTTCGGCTGTGCTTGGCGTGACATGCCCCACGTTTTTGATCGTGATTCTGATCAGCGTAGGCGCCGTTTTTTTTCGGGATCAACCCAAGGTAGAAGCCGCTTTAAAGGGGATGCATGGCGCCATTATTGCGTTAATCGTCTTCGCTGCTTTCCGGATGGCCAAACATGCCGTCTTCGATGCGACAACAACGATCACCGCGCTTGTCACCATATCGGTGATGCTGTTTACAGGCGTGCACCCTCTCTATCTCATTGCTCTAAGCTTACTGTGCGGAATGGCCGTCATTCCGATCAAAAAACGGCTGGGTTTTCAAGCGAATACGGAAAAGAAGGCTGCGTCCAACAGCCGCCCGGAATTGGAATATTACATTTGAGAGAAACGAATCGGGGCGATAGGAAATGTATTGGGACTTGTTCATAATGTTCATAAGTGTAGGCCTTGTGTCCTTTGGCGGCGGTTATGCGGTAATCCCGGTCATTCAGAAGGAGGTAACGGAAAAAGGGCTGCTGACTGCCGCAGAATTCCAGCAAACCGTGGCGCTGGCCGGGATGGCGCCCGGTTCGATCGCCACCAATGCCGCTACGCTGATTGGCTATCAGTCAGCCGGCTATATCGGAGCCGCCGTCTCCACCGCGGGCATCATCCTGCCGTCGCTGGTCGTCATCGTGCTGCTATCCGCCCTCTTCTACCGCATGCGGAGCAATCCATGGGTCCAATCTTCTCTATACGGTCTGCGTCCCGTAACGACAGGACTCATTGTATATGCAGCTATTCACTTTGGGTATCCCGATGAGGGGGAAGGGCTCCTACAGGGCCTGATTCCTACGCTGCTCATTTGCGGAGCCTGTTTATTTCTCTTGCTGAAATATAAACTCCACCCCCTGTTGATTCTCCTCATGGCCGGTGCTGCAGGTATTGTTTTATTCTAATAAGTTGGATGGCTGTCAGCCGTATGTGATGGATTGGACAAGGCTGGCTTTCCAAAGCACGAATAAGAAGCCGGAACCTTCATGGTCCGGCTTGTTTTGGTTTCCTTTTCTATGGTGCCGTCTGTTCCGAAATCCGCCTGGCCATCCACTCGTTTAACCCGGGCACTATGGGACACAATCAGTTTCGGATCAAAATCGGCAGCCCGGCGTATCCCCATCCAGGTTATTCGTTGACGAATTTCGTTCCGGCTATGTTCTTACCGCGGGCCAGCCATACCTTAAAGCCGGGGTTCTTATCCGGATAGACCAGCGCTTCCGTCGAGAAATACCGCATGGTGTACCCGCAGCGACGGTACGGGCTTGTATTCGGCTCCGCGCCATGAATGATCCGCGAATCGTGAAGCGAGCACTCTCCCGCTTCCAACTCAAAGTAAACCGCTTGAGACTCATCGATGGAACCGCTCTTGATTTGGGTGTCGAACAAATTGCTCGCCCGGTCCACTTCCTCATAATCCGAGAAACCACTATCGTGCGTACCCGGAATGACCCGCATGCATCCGTTATCCTTCCAGCTGCGGTCGATCGCCAGCCATACGGTGATAATCTTGTCGAAGCTGCTTAATCTGCCGTTCCAGTAGGCCGAATCTTCATGCCATGGCGTTGCACGTCCCACATACGGATCTTTACAGATAAAGTGGCTGGACCACAACCCGATATTCGGGCCGATGATCGGTTCAACCAGATCCAGTACCTCATCGGATAACAGAAAGTCGAGCAGCCTTTCGTCACGGAAATGCGGCGTATCCAGCTCGTCGGATAATTTGCTGCCCTTCTCCTCCAGCTGCTCTTCAAAGATAGATGTCAGAACCTGCATTTTTTCGGCACTAAAGAGCGGCTTCTTGTACAGGTAGTACCCATGTTCCTTATAAAACTCAACCTCCTGCTTCGAAAGGGCTTGCGTTGTCATCATCATAACCTCCAGTCAATTAAGGATTTCGTTAACTGTGGTCATTATATCCCGGAGGGTCAGGGCCATACTGCGCATTCGTTAGGATAAATGCTGCATATCTTCGGCTTTCTCTGCCTTGTTGCGGTACTGGCGGGGGGACATTCCCTTTCGCTGACGAAACACCCTTTCAAAATGCCCCAATGTATTAAAGCCGGAAGCATAACAAATTTCGGTAACGGGCAGCGAGGATGCCTGAAGCAGCGATTCGGCGAATTGCATTCTGACGTTTTGCAGATAACGTTGAAAAGACTGCCCCACGGATTTGGAGAAGCACTCGCTGAAATAAGTAGCCGAGTATTGGGCCTGGCTAGCTGCATCTTCCAATCTCAAATCCTCACGGAAATGATGATGAATATAGATTAGGGCCCTTTGCAGGTTTAAGTTGAGCTGCCGATCTCTCGTCCCGTTCGCGGGCAGGAGGCGATTTGCGGCGCTGCCACGATACAAATCCACCAACAGCCGCTGAAGCGTAGCCCGGATCGCGATCTCGCTGCCTTCCCGCCAGACTCCGTTCTCCTCCTTCATCCGTTCATAGTCGGCGAACACCCCCGGGAGCCGCTTCTCATCAAGCTGTGCTTGCAGCAGAAGTTTCCCGCCGAATAACCAATGGTAGACGTTATCATCCATCATAGCTTCGGTGAAAATGAGATTATATATTTCAAGTGGTTCCTCTTCCAAGGAAACCAGCTCATGAAAATCGGCTGGCGTCAGCAAGAAGATGGTCCCGGAAGAGAGCGGATACGAAGAGCCGTTGAGTCTATGCTCCCCTTTTCCGGAGACCACATAACTCAGCTCGTAAAATTCATGCCAGTGCAGTTGGATTCTCCCCGGATGAACGCCGTGAAATACTTGAACAGGCGCGTGGGGCTGTAATCGGTACTCTTCATTGGTTAGCCTGGGAGGCTGCTTGGTTTCCACTTGAGACGCTCCTTTTCGCTTTCGAATTCACATTAACTTCCTCATTGATAAGCCGAACAGGCTAGAATCCGCTCCGAGCGATGTCCTGCCGGTGCGATTCGGCCAGCCGAGCAAAGTACCGAATGGCAAAATCCCGAAACAGCACCGCCGTATGCATGAGGTATCGGTCCTTGGGCCAAGACAAGGAGATGGAGCGTTTGCACCAGCTTTCTTCGAGCCGGAGCTGGACGACATCAGGTCCGGTTGACCCGCCCCATGTCACCACCGGCAGGAAGGCGACGCCCTGACCCGCTCGAATGAGACCGCGGACGGTGGCGGGGTCGTCGCTCTCGAATCGGATGCGGGGAGTAAACCCGGCAAGGCGGCAGAACGCATCGGTTGTTTCCCGCAGCGATTTACCCGGAGGCAGGGTAATGAAGCTCTCTTCCTTGAGCTCCTGCAAGCTGACATGGTTCCGATCCGCGAGCGGGTGCTCGGCGGGAACGGCAACCACGATCTCCTCTTCGAGCAAGCAGACCGACGCTGTTCCCTTTGGTGGTGTTGCGCCATCGGATAGGCACAGATCGAAGCTCGGCATGCCTTCGAATGACGAAACATGCTGCTGCAATTGAAACTCTGCATGCGGCCATTCTTTGCGGAAATCGGCCAATAGATCCGGCAGTAAATGCGAGGAGACGCGAACATCAAGCGTGATAACGGCGGAGACGCAGCCATTAGCATCCTGCAGCTGCAGCTTTCCGTCTTCCAGTGCTTGCAGCGCGATATCCACTTGGCGAAGAAACAGCTTGCCGTGCTCGTTCAGCCGTATAGATTTACGTTCCCGTTCGAACAGCTTGGTTCCCAGCTCGGCTTCAAGCGACGCGATCATTTTGCTTAATGCCGGCTGTGATATATGCAGGCTATGGGCTGCCTTTGTCATATGCTGCATTCGGGCGGCAGTCTGAAAATACTTTAATTGCAACAGTTCCATACTGATCCCCACTTTCTACAATACATAACTCCCAAGTTATAATTAATATAATCTAATATATATTAGGGCTCATTAAACAAACAAGATATAATAATCTCATCTTGTAAGGATAGGAGACGATCGACTTGATCGTACAGACATTATCAGGAACAGTTGAAGGCGAAAATTCAAACGGTGCGTATGTATTCCGGGGCATCCCCTATGCGGCCCCGCCAGTCGGCAAGCGCAGATTCAAGCCTCCGGTCCCTCCGCAACCCTGGCCGGGCGTGAGGCCGTGCAGCCAATCCGGCCCAATCGCACCGCAGAAGCATAATCCGCAAGGCTTCATGCCGGAGCTTGTACAGTCCGAAGATTGCCTAAACTTGAATGTGTGGACACCAGGCGCAGGCGATAAGTTAAAGCCTGTCATGGTCTATATCCATGGCGGGGGATTCATATCGGGCAATGGAGCGGAGTGCGACGGATTTCGCTATGCAGCCGAGGATGAAATCGTCTACGTATCGATCAATTATAGGCTCGGCGCATTAGGTTTCTTGTATTTGGTAGACCTGCTGGGCAAAGAATATGCAACCTCCGGTAACAATGGCATGCTGGATATCGCGGCCGCCCTCCAATGGGTTCAGTTGAATATTACCGCTTTTGGCGGCGACCCGTCGCGCGTAACCGTCATCGGTAATTCTGCCGGGGCCAAATGCACGGCCGCACTTTACGTGATGGAAGCGGCACAGGGCTTATTTCACCGGGCTATAGCCCAAAGCGGCGCAACGCAGTCGATACGGGATTGCCAAACCGCCAATGTCACGACTCTCCGGCTGCTAGAAGAGCTGGGATTATCTCCAGCGCAGGCGCATCAACTGCTTGAACTTCCTGCGGAGAAAATAATCGAAGCGCAGTCAACGATCGGTTCCGATACCTCGCGCAGCCTGCATATGTTCGGCCCGGTATCCGATGGCCATGTTATCCCCGTAGATCCCCTGGCGAGCCTAACCGGCAGCATCGGTATGCCGCCGCTGCTGATCGGCACGAATGAGGATGAAGCAGCCATCTTCATTCAGGATGATCCCGTGCTTCAATCACCGGCCTTCGAGACGCTCGAACGATTCTTCGGAGCGAATGCCGCTGTCGTGTGGGATGCCTATGGTCGTTATAACCAATCGATGTCATCGAGTGATGCTTGGAACAAAGCGTTAACCGAGCATCTATATACGATTGGAGCGATGCAGTTCGCAGAAGCCGTGGCATCGTCCGGAACATTGGTGTGGATGTATCGGCTTCAATGCGGCGGCACACTCGGCGCGATACACGGTTATGAAGGCAGTCTCATCCATGCGGCGTTAATCCGCAATCCCATGTCCGAAATACCCAGCAACGAGGATCCATATGCTGTAGCAGCTGAGAGTTATGCACTGGCAACCGCCATGCGGGAAGCATGGGTTGCCTTTATACAAAGCGGAGATCCGAATATCCATGCGCTGCCGGCTTGGCCCGTCTATGGAAGCGGGCACGCCACCATGGTTCTGGACAAGATTTGCTGCGTTCGCGATGACCTGCCGGTTCCGGCCGGGATCGGCGTTCCTCATCAGGTTTGGAGGATAGTCTGATGCAGTTGGTCGATATCGCCCTCGTTATGGTGCTGCTCGGACTCCTTCTCGGTTTTGTAGGTGCAGGCGGCTCAGGTTTCATTATATCAATCCTAACCGTCGTATTCGGTTATCCCATTCATACCGCGCTGGGTACGGCACTGGCGGCGATGTTCTTCTCGTCGCTTTCCGGTTCTGTCAGCCATTACCGGGAAGGGAACATGGCACTGAAGACGGGGGCCGTCGTCGGCTTGGCCGGTGCGGCAGGGGCATGGGTCAGCTCGGGCTGGTCCTCGCTTATTCCCGAGGATAAGCTGGGCTTCATGACATCCGGTATGCTGTTCGCCTCTGGACTAGCCTTATGGTTCAGGATGCTGTACGTTTCACGTCGGTCGGAGGCTTCCGGGGACTCTGTGCCACCCGGCGGCACCCATGACTTCCGATACTGGCTGCAGGCGCTGTTAATCGGACTCATAACCGGCTCCTTATCGGGGCTGTTCGGAATCGGCTCCACCCCTTTCATCCAGTTAGGGCTTATGCTGATCCTCGGCATGTCGATGCGTGTTGCCGCCGGCACGACCATGCTGGTCATTATGCCAATCGCTCTGGCAGGAGGAGCCGGGTACTTCTCGATCGGGTACCTGGATGTTCAACTGCTCGCCGCTGTTGTGATCGGTACGATGTCCGGCTCGTATGTGGGGGCAAAGTTTACGAAGCGGGTACCCGTTGTCTGGCTGAAAACCTGCATGGTCCTCACCCCCATGATGGGTGCCGCCATTCTATTGCTGTAGAGTTTGCCCAACCCGTCAGGGAGTGGAATGAACAAACATGATCTCTAAGTGAATCGCCGCGCAATCTCCCAATCATGACCTGACGCAGCGTTTCCAGCGAACACATTCGTTTTATCCGTCTTCGCCGATCATTTGCAGCTCAATTTGTTTCATCTCATAAAAATATCCCTGCTGCTCTATCAGCTCTGAATACGTGCCCGCTTCAATAACCCTGCCTTGGTCCATGACCAGAATCCGGTCCATCTCTTCCAAGCCGGTCAGCCGATGGCAAATGAGAACAAGCGTATCGTTAACCGCTTGCGCCAGCAGCTGCCGAAAAACACGCTGCTCCGTAACGTAATCCAGCGAAGACGTCGGTTCGTCCAGCAGCCATAACCGTCCTTCTCGGAGCATCGCCCGGGCCAAGGCTAAGCGCTGCTTCTCTCCCTCCGACAAGTTCTCCCCCTTTTCATACACCCTATCGTCCAGGGACTTGTTCGGCAGCTGCACTTTATCCAGTATATCCGACAACGCTTGATCAGAATGAGGTTCCTCGTTCAGCAGCAGGTTGTCCCGAATGGTGCCCCGAAAGAAATGACTGTGCTGCAGCACAACCTTTGAGGCTTGCCAAATGCTCGTTTCATTCAGTTCCATAACCGACGTATCATTTAAACGAATCTGGCCGTCTGTCGGCGTGCGCAGCTTGAGCAGCAATTCGATGAGGGTGGTTTTCCCTGATCCGCTCGGACCGACAATGGCGGTTTTAGATCCCGGCGGTAAGTAGAGGGAAATGTCTTTCAGCGCTGGGCGCCATTCATCTTCATATTGAAAGGAAACGCCGCTCAGCTTAATGGAAACGGCTTTCTCGATAGGCAGGACGCCACTTGGCTGCGGCGGCTGCTTATCTAGGGCATGAACCGTTTCCGCAAGCCGAGCTGCCGCATGTTCGCTATCCAGCTTATAAGCAGGCAGTGTGGCCATTGGCGCAGCTTCTTCAAACACCGTAAGCGAAGCCATGACCAGCATGGCTAGAAATACGCCGGCAAGCGAGCCATCCATAATTAAATAGGCGCCAAGAATCAGTACGCCCCACGAAATCAGATACGTTACAAAAACATGCATCGATTGCCCGCGCAGCAAATGCCGGGCTGCCGCTTGCTGTTCCGCTGCCAATGCGGCGGAGGTACGCTGCAGTTGCCGCTCCCACTTATTCAATTGCCCGTATACTTTCAAATCGCGGAATCCGTATAGCAGCTCGGTCACTTCTGTGGAAAGCGCCGCTCATTCTTGGCGCACGCGGCCATGTATCCTTCTCTGTCCAAGGAGAACAAGTCCGGGAACCACAAAAGCCGTTGCTAGCATCCCCAGCACAAACAAACAAGCAATCCAGAATGAAAAGACAGAAGTAAACAAAACCGTAGCCAGAAACACCATAACAACAATGACAGGCGGATAGGCGACGCGCAGAAAGTAATGCTGTAAACTCTCCACATCCCCAACGATCCGTGCGAGCAGCTCTCCGCTCCGCTTTTTACCCAATATCCCGGGCGTCAAAGGAACCAGCTTGGCAAAAAAGGATGTCCGCAAACGGCTGAGCAGAGAGAATGTCGCCCGATGGGAATACAAGCGTTCCGCGTAGCGGCTTGCCGCCCGCAGCAGACCCAGTATTTTTACCAGGGACGTCAGCACAATCAAGGTATAAAGCGGCGGAGCAAATACAGTCTGGGAGATCACATACCCGCTTGCGGCAAAAAGGCATACACCTGCGATGCCGGCAACGAATCCTCCGAGGATGGCGATGGCAATATCCTTCCGTTCCTGAATCATCGCCTTGGTTAAAATAGCCAGCTCATTCATGCGAGTCCCCCTTTCCGCTGCGCATCCACCAGGTCAGCATATTGGGGCAGACGCGCTAGCAGCTCATCATGGCGCCCGCTGTCCAGCAGCGCTCCGTTGTCCATAAACAATATCCGATCGGCATGCCGTATCGTGTACAAGCGGTGCGCCACAGTAATCATGGTCGCCTTGCTTGCAAGCTCGGCAATGGACCGCTGCAGAACACGTTCGGTGTGCAGGTCCAATCCGACGGTGGGCTCATCAAACAATATAACAGAAGGCCGCTTCAAAAAAGCACGGGCCAGCGCCAGCCTTTGCTTCTCTCCGCCTGACAATCCCCGGCCTCCTTCGCCGACAATGGTGTCATAGCCCTGCTCCAACGCGGCTGCAACCGCAGCAAGTCCGGCGGCCTCCGCCGCCTGCACGACTTCTTCCCTGGTGACGTCCCTGCCCGCGCCAATCGCAATATTGTCGGCAAACGTGCCGGCAAAAATATACGGATGCTGGGTAATGTAGCTGACATGTTCAAACCATGAAGCCTCATCGTATTTTGTGAGCGGACGTCCGTTCACCAGCACTTCTCCCGACGTTGGCGCAAGCAGCCCGGCAAAGAGATGCAGCAAGGTGGTTTTGCCGGATCCGCTTTTACCGACGATGGCGATTTGCTCCCCTGGCCCAAACGACATGGAGCCGGCAGCAAGCTCGAATGAATCCGTCCCAAACCGAAACCGGACATCCCTCAGTTCGATGGTTGGCGGCATCCGAATCAAACCCAAATCGGCTGTCCCAGGCTTATCCGCCATATCTATCGGATCGGCCTGGTGTGTTCTGTCCTTTTTCCCGACCTCCTCTTTCCCATCTGTCACTGCTCCTGCTTCCCTTGTTTCCGTAAGCAACTCCTCTACTTTTCGGACAGCCCCCATGCTGGTACGACCGCTGTGAAAGGCAGTTCCGGTGTTTTTTAACAGGCTGTAAAACTCGGGCACCAGCAGCAGGATCAAAAAGGCGGTATGGAAGGAAAGCGACTTGAAAACCAGCAGCTGCAGTGCCAGCTCAAGCGCGACAACGCCAATGCTAAGCATGACGATGGATTCCAGCATGAAGGTGTTGGTAAACGCAATCCGTAAAATGCCCATCGTTGCATCCCGGTAGCCAAGGCTGCTGCGTTCAATTTCCTGCTGCTGATGATTCGTCCGTCCAAACAGCTTGAGCGAAACCAGCCCTTGAAGAGAGTCGAGAAACGTACCGGAAAACTCGGCCAGCTGTGTGAATTTCTCCTCTGATTTGTTCTTCGTTTTCAGACCCACAAGCACCATAAATATCGGGATAAAGGGCGCGGTCACCAGCATAATCAAGCCGGAATTCATATGTTCCGTAAAAACAATGACCAGAATCAGGACAGGAATGATGGCGGCTTCTATCATACGCGGCATATATTGGCTGAAATAACTGTCCGCCTCGTCCACGGCATCCAGTGCTACACTGACTTTTCCGCCCGTTTGTCCACGAAGCATTGAAGCTACGGAAGCGTTAGCCAGCTTTTGCAGCACTGCTGCTCGCATCTCCGTCTTGGCGCTGGCAGCCATGTGCAAGCCGATGATCCCGTTTCCATAAGACAGCAGCGTCCTTGCAGCCATCACGGCCAGCAATGCGCCAAGTATGACAGCTACCGACGAAAAGGAAGCCCGCTGCACAAAAATCCGCTGAACCGCTTCGGCGAGCAGTGCGGCCTGGCCTGTCATGGCTGCACCGAGCGCAAGCGACATGAACCCCAAGAGTATCAACCGTTTCCTTTGTGCGGACATTTGCTGGGACAACAGACTGGTTTTCCCCTTCAAATAAACTCCCCTCCCTTATACTAAACCGATGCAAGTACCTTTACATGAAGATACCCGAGCCCCGATTATTTTTTGCCTTTTACATAATCCGCATCAAACAGAAATAGCCTGAAGACCAGCATAAGGGACGGTATCAGCAGGCATAGGCCGCCGATAAAGGCTGCCACAAGCGCAGCGCCCATCGACTCATGCGTGGCCCCGCTCTGAATGGTAATGTACGGATCCAGAATATAAGGATACTGCCCGATGCCGTATGCAAAAAATGCACAGAAAAATTGCAGCATGACACAAATAAAAGCCAGTCCGTAGCGGCGTCCTTTGTACAGCAGCCATATGGCTGACATGAAAAAACCAACGGAAAGCGCCAACAGCCACCATAAATCCATCATGTTTTGAAAATGCCGCTCATTATGCTGACTGAGGAAAATAAATGCCGTGAGCGCGGCAATAATGGTGGGCGTACTCCAAAACAAGGCATATGTGCGCAACAGCTTTAGCGCTGGCTGATCGTCCGCCCGGGAGGCGTAGAAGGCCAGGAACGATCCGCTTATAAACAGCACCGATACGATGGCCAATGCAACGATGCTCCACGACAACGGACTGGTTATGAGCGTCCCATATTCCAAAGAAACAGACCCCCCTCTATCCACAATAAAACCGCCTTCGGAAAGCGTTAATGCGACCGACAAGGAAGCCGGAATCAGCAAACCTGTGGCCCCGTATAAAAACAGATACACAATGTTTTCTTTGGAGCCGTAATTTTCAAACGCATAAAAGGAGCCGCGGATTGCCAGCAGAATAATGGCGATGCTTCCCGGTATAAGCAGCGCAGAGCCATAATAATAGGCCGTGTCCGGGAAAAACCCGACGATGCCGATAAAGAAAAAGACAAAAAACACATTGGTAATTTCCCAGACCGGCGATAAATAACGGGATATCAATCGATTGATCAGGTGGTCCTGCTTCGTCAAACGGGCATAGAAGGCAAAAAAACCAGCGCCGAAATCAATGGAGGCTATAATTAAATAGCCGTATAAAAACAGCCAAAGGACGGAGATGCCTATCAACTCGTAATCGATCATACTGGCTCACCCTTTCCCGTGGAGCGTTTCTCTTTCACAATCTCGTCCAGCTCGGCTTCCGCCGGTTTATTACGGAACAACCGTCTCAGTACAAAGACACACATGGTCCCCAGCACAATATACAGCAGCAGGAAGAGGAAAAAGAGAATCCTCACATTCGGTGAAGTCGTAGCTGCCTCCTCTACGCGCATATATCCGCGGATTATCCACGGCTGCCGCCCGAGCTCCGCATAGAACCAGCCCATTTCAACGCCCAAAAATGCAAGTGGCGCACTAAAAACAATGGCCCGAAGCAGCCACTTGTTGAGCTCATTGCGTCTCTTCCAGAACAAAAACAGGAAATACAGGACCGCAACGGCCAACAGAACAAAACCGATCCCGGCCATGAAATCAAACAAATAGTGGACAAGCAGCGGCGGCCTTTCATCCAGCGGAAACTCCTCCAGCCCTTTTACCTCGGCATCAAAGTCTCCAAAGGCCAGGAAGCTGAGCGCTTTCGGAATGTGAATGGCTCCCATGACCTTCTGCTCCGCATTAAGCCAGCCCAGTAATATCAGATCTGCACCGCTTTCCGTTTCAAAATGCCATTCTGCGGCGGCCAGCTTCTCCGGTTGATGCTCTGCCAGAAACTTGGCCGACATATCCCCGGCTAAGGTTGTCAGCACGCTGAACACCAGAACAACCCCCATCATAAGTTTCAATGCTTTTTTGTAATATGCCGAGGCCCCTTTTCTCAGAATAACGTAGGCTGCGATACCCGCCAGCAGGGCAGCGCCCGTTAAATAGGCCGAGGTTAGTACATGGAATACTTTTGAAGGCGTCGCCGTATTCATCATCGCTTGCAGCGGGTTAACCGCCGTAAAGTGGCCTGCCTCCATGACAAAGCCTCCAGGCTGATTCATGAATCCGTTCACCGTCGTAATAAAAATTGCGGACATGCCTGCCCCGGCAACAATCGGAATCGTCAGCAGCCAATGAGTATACGGATTGCGGAACCGATTCCAGGTGTACATATAAATCCCCAGGAATATGGCTTCAAAAAAGAATGCAAAAACCTCCATAAATAACGGGAGCGCGATGACATTCCCCGCCACTTGCATAAAGTTCGGCCATACAAGCGCAAGCAGCAGGGAAATCGCTGTTCCAGTCACTACGCCAACCGCCACCGAAATAACGAATCCTCGTGTCCACCTTTTGGCCATGAGCATGTAATGAGGATCTTTCTTACGTATACCAACGAATTCGGCAATGGCAATCATTAACGGAACACCGACGCCGACCGTGGCAAAAATGACGTGAAACGCCAAGGTTAGCCCCGTCAGCCATTTGCTCCACAGCACCGTATCTATAACCACGAGATCCTGCCTCCTTTCAAACCCTGTTCATTCGTTTATCGGGATTAATCCTAATAAGTACATACCCGATATTTAAACGTTATTATAACGAAGGAATATCTCAAATGAATCACGAAAGCCTCTCGTTCAATAAACAATCGAATCTTTCCGACAACTCGGTGAAAATCAAGAAAATCACTCTATCGAGTCATTGTTCTATTAACCGATGTATGGTATTTGAAGCTGCTGGGGCGAAAGCGGGCCTACGGCTTGCGAATGCATTATGGTTTGTAATCAACCATTCATGCTCATCTGTTTATACAGTCCATAGAAAAAGAAAAGTCCCCGTTAATTCGGGGACCAGGCACTCTAAGTTATTCCTATATAAAAATGTATTTCTGTTTATTCAGACGTACCTTGCACAGGTCTAACCGTAGATTCTCTCACGATGAGCTCAGGGTCAATTCGAACATTGCCCCCGCGTTTCATCGTTCCATCCATGCGCTTCAGCAGCATATCCGCTGCCGCAAGCCCAATCCGGTCAGCAGGCTGCCGGACCGTTGTCAAATGGGGGCGCAGCTTGGATGAGATATACTGATCATCATAGCCGACAATGGCTACCTGTTCCGGAACCCGGATGCCTTCTTCCAAAAGAGCGTTCAGGACCCCGAGCGCGATATTGTCATCGCCTGCGAATACGGCGGCAGGAAGCCGTCCCTCCCGCAGCCATTTGCGGCAGACATCATAGCCAAAGTCGATTTCGAAATCGCCCGTAATCATTTCGAACGGCGCCAGGCGCTTTTCCTCAAGCGCCTGCAGAAAGCCGCTGCGACGCTCCCTCGTGCTGCGGAACATATCCTGGCCGCTGATATGCGCAATGGAGGTATGGCCGAGATCGAGCAGGTGCTTCGTTGCGGTATAGCCGCCTTTGTAGTTGTCTATGGTGACAGAATAGGCGTCATTATCCGGCTTCTGGTTGTCTATCAGGACATAAGGGATATTTCGGCGTTTCATTTCCACGATATAGTTGTCTTCTTCTAGCGGCGAGAGCAGAATCAGTCCGTCCACGCGGTCTTCCTGAATCAGATAATGGGCCTCGTCGGAGCCTATACCCATAGAGACCGAAATGGCCAGGAAATAACCGTGCAGTGCCAGCACCTCATTCAGCTCCTTGACCACAGCGTCGAAGAAAGAGTCCTGAAGGGTAGTTACGATCAACCCAACGATTCCTGTCTTACCGCGTGCTAAACTCCGGGCAGCTGCATTGGGACGGTAATCAAGCTCCTTGATGGCTTCCAGAACCTTTAGTCTGTTCTTCTCTCGAACGGATTCGGCACCGTTTAAGACACGTGAAACCGTCACGACGGACAGTCCTGATTTTTTGGCTACGTCAAATATACTAACCTTCATTGTTTATACTCCTTGCGGCATATTTTCCGTACGTTTACATTAACTTAACACTAGTATACATGTACGGAGCCTGGCCGCGAAGCTAATTTAACAAAAGCACCGCCCCTTTCGGGACGGTGCGATAGTTTGCATTAACGTTTGATAATTTCCATGACTTTTTTCTGAATCGTTGGCATCACACTTCTTGACAGCCCTATCCACAACCCTGCGGCTATCTATTTGCGAACGACAGTATAGCCTTTATCCTGCAGCAGCTTCACGATGCCATGCTCGCCCAGATAATGGGCTGACCCAACCACAATGAAATACTCTTCGTTTTTGCCATTTTTCAAATATCCGTCGATTTTGTCCGCCATGCCGATGTTACGATCGATCAGCATCGCTTTGTTATACTCCTCGTCACCCGATATGCTGTTGGTGAACTCGAGCAGCTGCTCGTCATTGCCCGTTTTCCACATTTCCGCCATCTGGTTCACGCTCTCATCCAGCACGTCGAAGTTATCGAGGGCGATCTTAAGGTTTTTCTCCTGTAGCTCCTTGGAGAAGCTATTAAACATGCCCAGCTGAGATCCATAAGTCTCCAGTTCCAGAATCGGCACTTTTCGTTCAATGGCCTTCTGGATGAAATACAGGTCGATTCCAGCTGATGCGTCGTACCCGGCTTTCACGGATTTCAGACTACTAATCGTGGTTTCGGCAACCCAAGGCTTGAATGCATCAAGTGCGTTCGGCTGCATGCCACTTTGCTTCAGAATTTCCCCAAGCTTGGCATAGGTCTCACTGGATACATGGTCCTTCAAGGTTGTCCCATCCTGATACATTCCCAGATCCATGATCAGCTTCTGCTGCTCCTCATCAGCCGCTTTGCTGATATCAATCTCGACGCCCAGATAATCAGCCTCGGCAAATGCTTCTTCAAACTCCGGACGCAGCGGGTAGAAGCTGTCATCCGCGATGTGCATGGAGCCTACCAGATAAACGGTATTCCCATTGCTCTCCACTTCCCACATGAAGCCGCGGCCACCTGTTTGAGCGACCTCCGTTTCTTTGGAAACCAACACAACGGTGCGTGTTTTCGCATCCCAGCTAACCTTATAACCCGCAGCGTCCCCAACAACCCGAATTGGCGCATACGTCACGCCATTGATTCGTTTCAGTTTGCTTTTCAGCGTAATGGTTTTGCCGTCCACAACCACATGGATCGTGTCATCTGCAGCATCCGTCAGTTTCACATCCATCGCCTGGAGCGTTGTTCTGAGCGGAACGAGCGTTGTGCCCTTATCAATAACCGGTGTGCCAAGCGAGTACTTAACCACTTCGTTATCCACTTTTACTGCTGGCTGCTGTGGAGCAGCCATGGCAGGCACTGCCGAAGCAAGCAAACCTACCGAAATCGTGAGGGACAAAATCACTTTTTTCCAATTTTTCATTTATGTAATCTCCTTTATGTTGGTGTAATCGGATGCGATTCAGAATAGCCGTGCACCATGCTATTTATTTATGGGGTTATGTTCGCCATACCGCTGTCAGTATGGCGCCCCCCATATCTTCTACTTCTTTGCTCCAGCAGCCCATAAGCCTGCTACAGCGATCACGGCAACTGCTCCCATTAATCCTTCTTGCATGGCATCCTTTAGCGCAGAACCTTCCGTGTTGAACATGAAGCCGAACAAAATCACGACTGCAGCAGCGCTTAAAAACATTAATAATTTCGAGCTAGTACTTTTGGTCATTTTAACAACCTCGCTATTAAGGATCAGTATCAGATTTAAAGACATCCATTAAAATTGAAAATTACTTGTACAGTTCGTGCTTACATCTTATAAGCCTTCATCGCTTTTCTAAGCTCCTTAAATGTAGGGCGCTTGCCGTACATCAGGACGCCGGTACGATAGATTTTCGCTGCCAGCCAGCCGAAAATGAGAATGGCTACGACCAAGATCGCCAGCGAGAGAAGAATTTCCCATACTGGGATATCACCAAGTCCGATGCGAACCAGAATCGTGGTCGGCGAGATGAACGGGATGTAGGTAGACACCTTCATCAGCATCGAGTTCGGCGCACTCAGGCTAAAGATTGCGATATAGAACGCCACCAGCGACAGCATCGTAATCGGCATAACGGCTTGACCCAAATCCTCGGTACGACTGACAATCGAACCAATGGCCGCGTAGAGCATCGCATACAAGAAATAGCCAAGGATGTAGAAGATCAAACCAAACACCAGAAGCATCGGATCGATCGCCGTTAGGTCGAGATTCATATCCTTCAATGTATCCATATTGTGCGGGAGCATCAAGTTCACGGCAGCCACAACTCCAAATGCCGCGATCTGTGACAGTCCCAGCAGGAACATGCCGATAACCTTACCAAACATTTGGCTCAGCGGAGATACGCTTGTAATCAAGATCTCCATAATGCGGGAGCTCTTCTCTGTCGTGACTTCAGATGCGATCATATTCCCCGTACCCATCAAAGTGAAGAAGAACAGAATAATCAGTGCATACACGACAATGTAGTTAATAACCTCGGAGGCCCCTTCCTTCTCTCCGGAAGCTCCGCCTGCGTTACCTGTTTCTGTAGGGTCGATACCCCGAGCGTCGATTTGAACCGGCGTATTCAGCTCATTGATCTGCGTCTCGGACAAATCCAATCCGCTTACGATGCTGCGAGTCTTCGCCACTTGCAGGGCTGCTTGCAGATTGGATTGCAGTTCCGGGCTCATGGCTTCGTCTTCAGAGGTGTAAACCACGGTCGGGAACGTATTCCCTTCTTGCGCTTCAAACTTCAAATAACCTTCGATTACGCCAGCTTCAATGTCCTTGTTCAGAGCTGCTTCATCTGCCGTTTCGTATTTGACGAATTCATAGGAGGTCGACGGCAGGTTACTCCAGGTAGTCTCCAGTTGTTCGGCGAGCGTCTGCTCCTGTCCATAAACCAGACCGATGCGGGTGGTTTCTTCGGACCCCGCCTTATCTCCCGTAAACATTTGAATCAGAAAAGGAAGATTGATCCCAATCGTAATAATGAGTGCAAAAATCAAGGTTGAAACAAGAAAGGACTTCGTTCTTACTTTATTCATGAACGTAAATCGGATAACGGTCCACATATTATTCATTGGATTCACCTACCGCCTTTATGAAGATTTGATTGAGTGTCGGCTCCTTCACTTCAAACCGATGGATCGTGCTTTGCGACATGGCCGTATTCAAAATGTTTTGGGCTGCATCAATCTGGCTGATCCGGATGGAGTAGCCGTCCTCTGTCCGCTCCACAGCTGTTACGCCGGCCAGAGCTTCAAGACCCCTAACTTCACCGGACGTACCGAGCACCACTTCTTCTCGAGGATACTTGGATTTGATATCCTTCAGGTTCCCCTTCACTACCGTATTGGAGCGATGCAGAATCGTAATGTTCTTACACAACTCCTCGACATGTTCCATCCGGTGGGTGGAGAACAGAATGCTCGTGCCTTTGTCGCGTAGTTCTTTTACCGTTGATTTCAGAAGTTCGACGTTCACCGGATCCAGACCGCTGAAGGCTTCGTCCAAAATCAGAATTTGCGGGTCATGAACAACCGCTGCGATAAATCCCATTTTTTGCTGGTTACCCTTGGACAGTTCTTCAATCTTCTTATCGTAATAGTCAGGTACTTCAAACCGTTCCAGCCAATATTTCAGACTCTTATCCGCGTCCTTCGCGGACATGCCCCGCAGCTGTGCCAAGTAGGAAATCTGCTCGCTGACTTTCACTTTCGGGTATAACCCGCGCTCCTCCGGCAAGTAACCCATAATATGTCGCAGTTCCTTGTTATACGGCTTTCCGTTATACAGAATCGTCCCGTCATCCGGGTAGATCAACCCAAGCACCATCCGCATGGTGGTTGTTTTGCCGGCGCCGTTCGCGCCAAGCAGTCCGTAGATTTCACCTTCCTCAACCTGAAGCGAAATCCGGTTTACTGCCGTTTTGTCCGCATAAATCTTAACTACATTGTCTAATTGCAAGCGTTGCATATCGTAAAATCCCCTCTCTATCCTAGTTCTGCACGTTGGCAGGAATGTTGCCGTCAATCCATAATCGAAGCACTTCATCCAGCTCCAGGGAACGGGTCTGAATGAACGGTATGCCTGCAGACTGCAGGATCTTCTCCACTTCCAAGCATTCCGTCGTTATAAAAGAAATCGTAGTCGTTGTCTCTTGTTTGTAACTCAGAATACCCGGCAGCTCCTCGACAATGGAGGCATCCCCTTGGATCCAGCACTCCTTCCAGTTATCCAGCAGCGAGTCCTTCTCCACCATGCCCAGGAGCTTCCCATGATGGATGAGAATGACGTAGTCCGCCAGACGCCGGATTTCATCCACCACATGGGTTGAGAGCACGATCGTTGTGTCCATGGACTTCATCACTTTGTGCAGCTGATCGATCATCAGCTTCCAAGCGAATGGATCCAGGCCAGAGGAAGGCTCATCCAGCAGCAAAAACTTGGGCCTTGGCGCAAGTGCAGCGGCGATCTCGAACTTGCGTCGTTCCCCTTTGGACATCTTGCGAAGTTTTACGCCCCGCGGGACATCGAACCGGGATAGCAGCTCATCGAAAAAGTAACCGTCCCAACTGTCATACCAGGATGCGCGAAAGCTTGCCGCTTCATCCACCGTCATATGCTGTTCCTCTACGCTCAGCTGTTCGGGCACGAATCCCATTTGTTTTCGAATGGAGATCGGAAGCTCTCTGGGGTAAGATTCACCGAACCAGATGATTTCCCCTTCGTCCGGAAACACGGTCTGCATCATCATGTTCAGCAGCGTGCTTTTTCCCGAGCCATTAGGTCCCACCAGGGCAACAATATATCCTTGAGGGATCGAGAATTGTATCGGACCGATGGTTTTTGTTCTCCGTCGTTTAATGACATTACGAAATTCAATGATATGTGGTTCCATGGCGTGTTAACGACCTCCTTTTGCATCGAATATTTCCCGGATCACTTCCATGAACAGTTCCTTCAATTCATCCTCGTTAAACTGAACGGCAAGCCCTTTTTCTACTGCTATTTTTAACGCCTCTATAACCGCATCGCGTTTATACTGTTCACGGGCCTGATCCCCGACGCCGGCCACAAAGGTTCCCGTACCTTGCCTCGTTCGCAGCAATCCTTCATTCTCAAGATCCTGATACACCCTGCGTACCGTAATGACACTGCAGTTCAGATTCCCGGCAAATTCCCTAATGGACGGCAATAGCGTTCCCTCCTCAATCTGACCGCTAATGATTAGCGAGCGCAGCTGTGATTCAATCTGGTGATATAAAGGCTCTGCGCTATTTTCATTAATCTGAATCGGAATTCGCACCTTTTACCACCTCGCTTTTCTCTTGTACATCAACCCGTTTCATTGCAATGCCATACGGATTCATCATCATACCCTTCATGATAAATCCCTGGTCTGCTGCCGGGCGTAGGTGAATTTGCTCATAAGCAGCATAGCCCCCAATCCCACAATCAGCGATCCCCACATCACCGGAGATAACAGGCCCCATTTCATGGCGGCTTTCGCTACGAATTCGAATATGCTGTAACCCAGCAAACTGAGCAGAACGGCCGATCCGGCGGTAAGCACCATCACCAGAAGGGAGTTTCTGAAGTATGCCTTGCCGCTGCACATATTTTCCCAGTAAATATAGGGTCCCGTTATTAAAAATCCGATTCCGATCCAAGTCAATACAAATGCGATGTAGCTCGGGATGTCAATTGCGTCCCTAATATGGTTACCTATTGCATACACGATTCCAAATAACACGATGCCGTTTATGGTAAAAGCGATCAGCGAGTTCATAAGCCGGCTTACGAAGATGGCCGAGGCCGGAACCGGTATACTCCGGTAAAAATACAGCATTCGGGTGTACGAATCCTCGTTCAGATAACGGAAAGACCTTCTGCTGAAGAGGAACCCCAACAACGGAGCGTAGAACACCAACATAAAATCAGTAAATGGATTGATGTACTCATCCAAATGTTCAAACTGATTGTCTATGATAACGCTGGTGGCAAATCCCATATACACCATGAACAGCATAGTCCATAAAATTTGCAGCTTGTCGCTTGCGAAGTCTTTCTTGACGATCTTCAGCGCATTATGGATAACTTGTTGCAACGCGTCTCACCCTTTCATTTCTACATATCATCATTTCGTTATAATCCGAGTATAGGCTTCACTGTGCTTAGTGTGATTACTGTGCTCACTGTGTATATCTTTATACACAGTATATAGTGTGTATATAAACAGTGTCAATAGTAGTTTTAAAAAAACACCCGTCAGAGGTTTCCTGCCGGGTGTCACGTCCCCCTGCTGCGGCTCATTCAAAAGCTTCCCTGCACAAGGGGAGTGTAGCCGCGGAGGAGACCTGGCGTTCGCATTTGAAACCGGGAAACATCCAACTCATCTAATCCCAGTTTCCTGGTTTCAACAGCGACCGGAGCGGATACACTCCCCCCACATCCCTCACACAAAATACCCGGCAGAGATGTCTGTCGGATGTTCATTACCCCATGGCGGCTCATTCAAAAGCTTCCCTGCACAAGGGGAGTGTAGCCGCGGAGGAGACCTGGCGTTCGCCTTTGAAACCGGGAAACATCCACCTCGTCTAATCCCAGTTTCCTGGTTTCAACAGCGACCGGAGCGGATACACTCCCCACCCACATCCCCCACACAAAACAACCGGCAGAGATGCCTATCGGATGTTCACTACCCCATGGCGGCTCATGCAAGAGCTTCCCTGCACAAGGGGAGTGTAACCGCGGAGGAGACCTGGCGTTCGCCTTTGAAACCGGGAAACATCCATCTCGTCTAATCCTAGTTTCCTGGTTTCAACAGCGACCGGAGCTGATACACTCCCCACCTCTGCCCTCACAAATGAGCCGCCCTGTCCAATAAAAAAACACCCGCCAGATTCCTCTGACGGGTGTTCTCCCACGCTTACATTCCAAATATCACTTTCCATACAGGCTGGGTATGCCCGCCCGGATATAACAGGTACAGCAAGGTATACACGGCTACGCCGGTAATGGCGGTAAAGAACCAGATGATTGACGTGACTCTGCCCCATTTGCGGTGCTTGGAATACTTCTCCTTGAAGCCGAGGGTCAATGTCGTAATCCCGAACACCGCTGCTACGGTAGCCAGCACAATGTGGAAGATCAGGAATACCTGATAGTACGGTTGCAGATCATCAGGACCACCCCATGACGTATTCCCGATGAATACGGTGCGCGAGGAATAGATGATAAAGAAGATGACGGCTGCGACGGCCGCCCAGATCATCACTTTCTTGTGGGCTTCGCGCTTCCCCTTAATGATTAGACCCCAGCCAATCGCTACCAACACGGCGCTGATGACAATAAACGTTGTACTGACCGTGGGAAATATAAAAAACCAATCCATATGGATCCCCCTTCAATAATCCCCTTACGCCTGATTGAGCTTGCCGGGAGGAATCTCGCCAGGCAAAGGATCGTCTTCCTGATTTTCTCGTTTGTACCAATGAAAGAACACATAAGCTAGCATCGAGGCAAAAATAATCTCTTGGAAAAACTTCATGATGATCCCACCGACCCGCTGGTCAATCGCAGGCTCCAGATAACCGAAGAACTCAGGTCCGCCAAATTGGCTAAGCAATGCCGAGGTATCGCCAGCTACGCAGTATCCCATTGCCTTCGCCCATACCACCGGATCGCTGTACGTTGCGTACATCGGCTCGCTCGAGAATATAATGAGCGCACACGCCGGAGTTAACAATACCATGTTGAGAAAGATGTATCCCATTTTCAAAAGACCTGAGGACTTGTCCTTCTCCGGAATCGGGTTAATGATAGCCCACCACATCAACAGTGAGGCGATGAACAGGATCAAATAGTACAAACGGTGCACCCAGAAGTTCAACATGACAAAGTCATGGATAACCGGGATGTGATAAAAAGAAAACAAGCCATTAAACAGAACCGCTGCAACGATCGGACGCGCAAGAAAACCGAGCTTCTTAAACGGGTTGACCTTATCGAAGGCACGCCACATCCAGACAGGAATACCCAGAATCAAGAGCGGCATCGCCATTAAATAGGACATGGCCATACTGACCATATGAAACGAGAACATCGTATGCCCCAGCAGTTCAATAGGTCCACCCTGCGCAAGATAGAACGTAAGCATACCGCCTACAAACAGTGTTTTCCTTCCTGCGGAAACTGGAGCACTCCCTTCGAATCTACTGCTCAGCGGCCCGGTCAACAGGAAGTAGCCTGCTGTTACGAGCAGCATAAATGCCAGGAACAAGGGACTCCATTTATCTGCAAAACTAAAATATTCTAAGCCCAGCATGCAAAAACCTCCCCTTAAAGGGTTAAATTCTGTCGAAATTGTGACACCTTCCTACGATTTAAAAAAAGAGGGGGCTGAAGAGCCCACCTCTTTTTCATTTTACCACCAAACCCAGAACAGTGCCATGACAATACAGGTACTAGCTACGAAGAAGCCGCCAATCATAAACAGGATTGGCATTAGATGCCCTTTGTCCTTCAAGTGCATCCAGTAACCCATTTGCACGAACACCTGCAACACAGCCATAACCAGCAAAATGATAATTGTAAATGCTGTGTTGATGCCACCGGCTGCGACAGCCGCAAAAGCAATCGCAGTCAGAACGATCGAGAAAATAAAGACAACAATGTGTTTCTCAGGGCCTTCCACACGATGGCGGTGTTTTACTGTAGGCCCCTCATTAGATTGTTGATTCGCAGTCATTCCTTAGCCCACCTTTCCAAGAAGGTATACGACCGAGAAGATGAACACCCATACAACGTCGATAAAGTGCCAGTACATGGCAGAAACATATACCTTAGGTGCTGTAACTACGGTTAACCCTTTTCTGTACAGCTGAGCGATCAACAGGCTGATCCACACAACCCCGAAAGCGACGTGGGCACCGTGGAAGCCAACCAGCGTATAGAATGCAGACGAGAATGCACTCGTCTTCATGTTAAACGATTCATGCACAACATATTCATAGAACTCATAAATTTCAAGGCCAAGGAACCCAAGACCTAGAACAACGGTTACGATCAGCCACAACTTCAGCTTCTCGATATTGTGACGGTGGAGCGCTTGAATAGCGAACACACTGGTCAAGGAACTGACAAGCAATATCAACGTTGCCGCTGCCGTAATCGGCAGCGAGAACAGCTCTGCTGCTGTTGGGCCTTCGTTGTTCTGTCCGCGAAGCGCCAGGAACGTTGCAAACAACGTACCGAAGAGCACGGCCTCTCCACCGAGGAAGAGCCAGAAACCAAGAACCTTATTACGGCCTTCGAGTGTTGCCTTCTCCGGCTCGTGAGGAAGTTCGCCGTTTACATGTTCAGCGTGACTCATGCTTTACCCTCCCCTTCCAGTTCTTCAACTTCGATGTGATATCCATGATCATCGTACAGGGAACGAGCGATCATTGCCGCGAACGTAATCAGAAGACCAACAATCAGAACGATATATTTATTGAAGATTAAGCTCATGAACGAATTTGAGAAGTCCTCCGTGCTAAACATGAAACCAAGACCCGCGATAAACAGACCCAGGGACATCACAAACGGAAGGATACTTGGCGAAGGCATGTGGATCGGACCAACCGGTTCGGATGGTGTCATCTCTTTATTGCCTGCCATCTTCTCTTTCCAATAAGCGTCAATGCCGCGAACAAGCGGAATTTGCTTAAAGTTGTACTCTGGCGGTGGAGAAGGAATACTCCACTCGAGCGTACGGCCATCTTCCCATGGATCGGCCGGAGCACCAACCGGTTTTCTCGAAGTGATCACAACGTTTGCCAAGAAGGCCAGAACGCCGATCCCCATCAAGATTGCGCCGATGGTACTGATAAAGTTAAGCTCGTCAAAATTCTGATTCGGCAGATAGGAGACAATCCGCCGCTGCATACCGAGCAATCCAAGGAAATGCTGTACGAAGAATGTCAGATGGAAGCCGATTGCGAACAACCAGAACGTCCATTTGCCAAGCGTTTCGTTCAGTACGCGACCGAACATTTTCGGCCACCAGTAATGCAAACCGGAAAACAAACCGAATACCAGACCACCAACGATAACATAGTGGAAGTGAGCTACAACAAAGTACGTATCATGGAACTGGAAGTCTGCAGGAGCAGATGCCAGCATGACGCCGGTAACCCCACCCATAACGAAGGTCGGTACGAAACCGATCGCGAACAGGTTTGCACTGGTAAAGCGGATTTGACCGCCCCACATCGTAAAGAGCCAGTTAAAGATTTTGATACCGGTAGGAACGGCAATCAACATCGTTGCGATGGAGAAGAGCGCATTCGCTACAGGACCAAGACCTGTCGTAAACATATGGTGAGCCCAAACCATGAAGCCCAAGAAGGCGATCAGGATGGTTGCAAATACCATGGAGCTGTATCCGAACAAACGTTTACGGGAGAATGTCGGAATAACTTCTGAAATAATACCGAATGCCGGCAAAATCAGAATGTAAACTTCAGGGTGACCAAAGATCCAGAAAATATGCTGCCACAATACGGGGCTACCGCCAGCCGCAACATCAAAGAAATTGGCACCGAGCAAACGGTCAAAGCTAAGCAATACGAGACCTACCGTAATTGCAGGGAATGCGAACAGGATCATGGCCGATGTAATGAAAGCCGTCCATGTAAACATTGGCATTCTCATGAAGGACATTCCAGGTGCACGCATCGTTATGATGGTAGCCAGGAAGTTGATACCACCGATCAACGTACCCAGGCCTGCAATCTGAAGACCTATGGTATAAAAGTCTACACCGTGCGTGGACGAGTAGTCATTTGTGGAAAGCGGTGTATAGGATGTCCAGCCCGCATCAGGCGCGCCGCCCATAATCCAGCTAAGATTGAGCAAAAGTCCACCGAACAAAAACGTCCAAAATCCTAGCGAGTTCAAAAATGGAAATGCGACGTCACGCGCACCGATCTGAAGCGGAATAACCGCGTTCATCAAGGCGAAGATAACTGGCATAACGCCAAGGAAAATCATTGTCGTTCCGTGCATTGTAATCAATTCGTTAAATACTTGAGCCGATACCAGATCGTTCATCGGCTTGATCAGCTGCAAGCGAATCAGAATCGCTTCAATACCGCCAATCCCGAAGAAGAAGCCGCCCGCTATCAGGTATAATATCCCGATTTTCTTGTGGTCAACGGTTGTAAGCCAATCCATTAACCCCGTGTAGCGTTTGACGCTATGGCTTTGAGCATGAGCGTGAGCCAAGGTTTGTACCCCCTTTTAAAGTTCTTGCTGCTGTATTAATAATCCAACTTATAATTGGCCAAGTAATCGGCGATCTGCTCGATTTCTTCGTCACTGAAGCCGAGATCCTTCGGATTAGGCATCGTGTTGCCAGGTTTTACAGCCTGAGGCTCCATCAGCCATTCCACCAGGTTGTCTTTTGTCGGCTTCGTGCCTGGTTTGCCGCTTATGTCGTTCAGCAAGATACTCGCAATCGTCTCACGTGATCCAATGCCGGTCAGGTTAGGACCCATGGCTCCGCCTTGGTCGCCCACAGCGTGGCAAGAAAGACAGTTGGTCTTGAATTTCTCGGCGAGTGCCGCATCGGCAGGAAGCACAGCAGGTTCTTTAAATGCCGCAACCCATTTGTCAAATGTCGCATCGTCAACCGCTTTCACCCGGAATTCCATGAAACCGTGAGAAGGACCGCACAACTCTGCGCATTTACCAATGTATGTATCTGCTTTGTCAGCAACCAGAGTCATGTAGTTAACGCTGCCTTCTGTGTTTGTATCCATCTTGCCGCCGAGCGATGGTACCCAGAAGGAGTGAAGCACATCATTCGTTTTTAATTGGAAAGCAATTTTCTTGCCTACAGGAATAACCAGCTCTTGAGCGGTTCTTACGCCGTAGTCTGGATAATTAAACTCCCACCAGAACTGATGAGAAGTAACTTCCACCTTAACTGCATCTGGATTGTTCCAGTCGTTCTCTCCGTAAGCAAATACCTTTTGAATAGTAGGAACTGCAAGCACGAGTACCAAGAGCAGCGGAATCGCCGTCCAAATAATCTCCAGCTTATGGTTACCTTCTACTTGCTCAGGAATTTCATCTTGTCCCTTCTTTCGACGGAATTTAACAAGCACGTATGCGGCGATTCCAAATACCACAACCATTACGACGATCATAATCGAAATGGAGAGCTTAATTAAATCCAGTTGACCTTGTGCTACCGGACCTTGTGGTCTTAAGACCGACAAATCCTCTCGGCCGCAGCCGGATAACACCAAAGCAAACATGGCCAACAAAGGAAGAAGACGCTTTACAGCCTGCCACCGTTTCATCATTGATCTACCCCACTTTTCCGATTTTCGTAGACTACCATCCGGCGCAAACAGCGGTAATCTACCTGCACAATCACGGATGAAGTAATCCTGTCAATTAAAGCAATCACTTATTAAATATAAGTTCATGGGTTGCTTTTGTCAATCATTCACAGGGAGTTCACAAATTGTTCGAAAAGTCGTCAAAGTCGCGCCATTACTGATTTTGCAATCGCTTTCAAACCGTATTCACCATCCCGCGACCCATCATTCGACATTCTTCACACCCTGTCAGGGACAGCCTTCATAGCTATATATACAGTCATTTCCGCCTTTTTGAATCTATATGCAGCCGCCCCTCATTTATCTGAACACACATGACATAAGGAGGTCTCCTTCAAAAAGCCCTGATGCCTCGCGAAGAAAACCTCCTATTATTATGGTATATTTTTCGGCATCTTAATCCGTCAAGATAACAGCTTCTCCACGCGTAATAGCAATCGTATGCTCATACTGGACGCCAACCGATCCGTCCGCACTGGAAATGGTCCAGCCGTCATCCCCCCAGAACACGGCACCCGAGGGGCCCAGAGTAAAAACGGGTTCGATGGTAATGACCATTCCCTCTTTGAGTTTAAGTCCCCTTCCTGGAATGCCATAGTTCGGGACATCAGGCGGCTCGTGGATAGCGCGGCCGATGCCATGACCGACAAGCGACTTGACAATCCCGTAGCCTTCCCTTTCGGCAACCTGCTCAATGGCATAACCTACGTCGCCCAAGGTTGCGCCGTGCCGAGCAGCCTCGATCCCTTTAAACAGCGCTTCATGGGTATGCTGCATCAGCTGGTTTACTTCCCTTGAAACCTGTTCTACCGCATAGGTCCAGCCAGAATCCGCCAGCCACCCGTTCTTATTTACCACCATATCAATGGTCACAACATCCCCGGATTGCAGCGGCTGCTGATCAGGGAATCCATGGCACACCACCTCATTGACCGAAGCACAAGTGGCGTATGGAAATCCTTTATATCCTTTTTGCTCGGGCAAAGCCCCATTCTTCTCCAAAAATCTCTCGACCCTGGCATCGATCTCGCTCGTTGTGATTCCCGGTTTGATGACCTTCGCTATTTCACGGTGACACGCAGCCAATATACGTCCCGCCTCGCGGATATATCCGATTTCTTCCTTCCGTCTGAGCTGAGTCCTCACATTTGTCCACTCCTTTATATCCTTATCGGATCGATTGCTAACAATATATGTAGGTACAGATGCAAAATTCCCCCAGGAAATAGACTTTCCGAGGAGATGAGTCTGTTCACTTAACCGGGACTGGCAAACGCAAAAAAACCGCTTTCGGGACATTTGCCCCAAAAACGGTTTAACCATAAACTCTAAATGGTTCATATCATTAGTCATTAACAAGGTGAAGATGCGATGCGTGTTGGTTATTTCTATAGACCAGGTGCTATTACAGGTTACGAAACGGAGGAATTCAGCTTGCCAAGTTCATGCTCAACAACAAGTGTAAGCTCTTCTTCATAGCCCCCCATAATATGGTACTTCCGGACATACTCCTTTACAAATTTTTTCGGATCTTTAGGCCGGAAAATTCGTGTCATTTCCCGCAGACTTTCCTTAACCTCATTGTGACCTTTCGTTGCCATGATGGATCCCTCCCAAAACGTGTGGAATAAAATTACTCCGTTTAAAGAGAATGCCGAAAAGATCTACCTCATTAAGTTGAAGCCATATTGCAGTTCTTACGGTGACCATTAGGTTGATATTCAGCAACTTACCAATGCACCTGACACTATACATACCCTAACAGCATGCAACTGAATCATTAATATATTATATCATATTCTTCTGTTTGTTTCATCTTTCCCAAAAAATGTTTTTTGGTACTATGTTTTTTCACCAGGTCATCCTTTATCCCCGGAATTGGTTAAGATACATTCAAACGAACCTCCCGCGACTCCAGAAGTCAGCGAATATCACAAATGGATACGCAGAATATCATATTCTAGATACAAGGAGGCCTATAGCTCATGCCAAACTCACAGTCTATCCTGCATTCCCCTGTCGATTTAGGATCACCTATTCCTGCCGCTGAGCCCCATGAGGCAGGGCTGCACCTCGATTCGCTTGATCAGGTCGACCTGATCATTCAGAAACAATATCCGAAAATGCGCAGCTTTCTCCTGCTGCATGCCGGCAAACTCATCTACGAACGCTATTACAATGGTCATGGCGTTTCCTCGCTGAACGATCTCAGGTCCGCCACCAAGAGTTTTACGTCAGCGTTATGCGGCATCGCCCACTCACACGGCGAATTACCTGATTTGAATTCCTCTGTAATGGATATCTTCCATCGATATGTTCCTGAACGAGCCCATCCGCTATTACACAAGGTTTCCCTTCATCATCTGCTGACAATGACCTCAGGCTTTGCGTGGCAAACCGGTAAAAAGCTAGGGGAGCCGCTCATTCACCGATTCCACCGCAACCGGAAATGGACGAGCTTCGCGCTATCCCTCCCTGTCATGGAACAGGAAATGGGCCTCTTTCAATATCGGAGCACGGATTCCCATCTGCTCTCCGTTGCCATTAGCGAGGCTACGGGAATGGATGCTTACGCCTATGCCAGACAATATTTATTCGAGCCGCTCGGCATTCGCCATGCCGCCTGGTCCCCAAGTCCCGAGGGCCACAGCATGGGTCACGTCGGCCTCTATCTCACCTCCCGCGACATGGCCAAATTCGGTCTTTGCTGCCTGAATGGGGGACGATGGCAAGGCACCACACTCATCCCGGAATCATGGCTTAAGCAAGCCCTCGCTCCGCAGGTCAAAGGTTATCCCGCCTTTGGAGATTACGGATTTCAGTGGTGGACCGGCATTCAGAACGGGACTCCCTTCGCGCTTGCACACGGCCATGGAGGACAGCAAATCTACCTTTTTCCCCAATTGGATACGGTTGTCGTATTTACTGCCGACAGCAAGGTCAGCCGCTGGAAGAACCCACGATCTCTGCTGGAGCGCTATATTCTTGATGACTTAAAGTCAAAACCTGCTGCATCACCTTCAGGCAGCTGACAGATCATCCTTTGGCCGCCCCTACTACACTTAGGAGCATTCGGTTCTTTCCCGAAACCGTAATCTGACTTACTTACAAATTTCAGCGGATAGTACCTCCTCTTTCTGGTTACTTTATGCGATATGAATCATTTCTAAAATCAAGCCTGAGAGGAGCATGCGACATGTCCGGAAAAGACAAGGATCTCCACCCTATTTCGCGAGAAGAGGTTGAAGTAGACGGAACATACACGAATGAATGGGGACGGGAGGAATATTTAAAACGCGGCGAGGAATTTCCGTTCGATCCGCAGAAGGGCTCCACAGAGTGGCGGCTGGCGGAGTATGATTTTGAAAACCACCATCGAGGCATGACAGACGAGCGCCTGGTTCCAAAAGAGAAAGGTCCTGATAAACAAGTTAATGCCGAATCACCGCTGCGCCATGATGTGCATGTAGACTAAAGCCTTTGTATATCGGCAGTGAAGAGATGATTCATCAGATCTGCTTATAAAAAAGGGTGATAAGACATGCGAAAATCGAAACGGCTTCTGCTATGGCTGATCCCGATCACCGTCGTAGGGGCCTTATGGCTTGCTGCTAATATTGTGGAGCCGGAATACGCCTATATACCGCCTGCACATAAATTGGAGAATACTACGCAAATCCAAGCCCAGCAAACGGGTTTCATCCGCCAATATGATATCTGGGGCAAGACGCTTACGGTTCCCGGTACCGCCCTGAAGGATCAGGACCCCCGCTTAACAGCCGCCCATGGCGCCGTTGAGGTGACAAAAGAACTGCTTGCCCTAGGGCGTCGCACACTGTATGAGGAGTCTTTTGGCAATGAAGTATTCTTAACTGATATTGTGGGAATCATCGGCGGGCCGATGAAACTGAATAAAATTACAAAAGCCCTCGCCGAGTTAAAAGGACGGGGAACAACCAATTTGCGCGTAGAACTCGATCAGGATGTAACGATCGGAGGCAGGACCTACCGCAAGGGGGATAAGATTGATACCGGCTTTGACGTAGCCAAAGGCGCCTATGCCCCCGTTGGCGTCACATTTAAATATGCCGAAGGCAAAGCTCGCATCGGCGTTAGCTGCATGGCCTGCCATGCGACCGTCAACCGTGAAACGGGAATGATCGTCGAGGGCGCGCCCAACTCCGATCTGAACCTCGGTTTGATGCTGGCACTGGCCCCGAATAGCGCGGCATATTTTACCCATACGGACATTACCAGCCTGGTGGATTATGTAAAGAACGAGCAGCGCACGATTGTAAACTCCAAAGGAAAAACCGAAGCGCTGCCGGATCCCGCCCTGCTGGAAAAAGCCGTTGACGAAAATCTGATCAAATGGATGCCCGGCACGTTTGATACAACCGTGGATCTGGTCAGTGACCTGACCCAAATTCCCGATATGTTTACGAAAGGCGATCATCCATACAGCTGGAGCGGCTTCGCTGCCGCGGGTCCCTTCAAGGGACTTAGCACCTTCAGCAACAATGTTCACGCCCAGAACACGGATACCTTGAGTCAAACCGAGGTTAGTGAACCGATGTGGGGGATCGACAAAGAGATTTATGTGGGCACCGTTTTGCAAAATGCAGCCCATCGCAAGTTTCGCTATGATCCGGGCAGCGGACTGAAGCCCACCGAATTTTTTAACCGGCTGGATCCCAATCCCGGAACTCCCGGCGTGAATGAGGTTGTTAAGATTCCGAATTTCCCGAAGGTTTCAGCCATCGCACCGAACGGGCTGTACATCAGCTCGCCGGGCTTCAAAGCCGGGGAGCAGGTGAACGCCATGTCCGCCTATCAGAATACGATCCGTCCGCCAGAAACGGATACCAAGGATATTTCCGACGCCAAGACGATCAACCTCGGAGCGGAAGTATTCAAAAAAGCGCAATGCATCACTTGCCACGCTGGTGACTTCTATACGAATAACCGCGTTTTGCGCGCGGCTGAAATCGGTACCGAGCCCGCAAGGGCAAAGGCTTTTCAGCGCACGCAGAATGCTTTTGGCAATGCGGAGTTCTACCCGCCCGACACGCCTGTCCCAATCCCTCCAGGTGCCAAAATAACCAAAATCTCGCTGGATAATATCGACCCGGAGCAGATCAAGTTGGGCTTCGGCCATACATCGGGCGGCGGTTATAAGGTCAAAGGGTTGATCGGTCTTCGCTGGTCCGCACCGTATTTGCACGACGGCGGCGTAGCGGTCGGGCCTAAGCTGACGCAAACCGGCGTATCGCAGACCCTTATGAAAGGGATTCACCCTGACCCTTACAACAGCCTGAAAGCCCTGATAGACCGTAAGTTGAGACTGCAGGTCATCGAGGCGAATCGCAAGGATTCAAGACTGAGAGACACCCATGTCACCGGTCAGGGACATGAGTTTTGGGTGGACGAAAGCAGCGGGTTCACACAGGAGCAGCAGGATGCTCTCGTGAAATATCTGCTGCAATTGAAAATGAAATAGTTCGGGATTTAACCATCATACTTTGTCCCATCGGCTCATAAGGTAAGGTATAAAGCTTGCCCTACCCCAGAACCGGTCTAAGACAAGGAGTTGATGAGATGTCCCCTTTCAAATCGTCCACAGGACTTCCCGAGAATCTGGCGGCTACGCTGTGCTATTTTTTTCCCATGGTCGGAGGAATTCTGTTTCTTTCATTAGAAAAGAGAAGCCGCTACGTCATATTCCACGCGCTGCAGTCCTTGCTGGCCTTCGGCATCCTGGCCGTCGCTCACCTGCTGTCGAGCGCGGTGCCCATCATCGGCCTTCTGGCCTCCGCCCTTCTGGCGCTGGTCGGCGTCTTGATGTGGCTGGTGCTTATGGCAAACGCCATTCAGGGAAAATGGTTCAAGCTGCCCTGGATCGGCAATATTGCAGAGAAACAAATGCAGCGCGTCTAACGCTTATACATCAAGTAAAACGGCTGCCTCCATTCTACTCTGGAGGCAGCCGTTTTTGGTTGGACCGAGCGGGACCAATATCAAAGGAAAACCATCTATCGATGTCCTGTCTGCAGAAGCCAGACCGCTAGTTAAGGAAGTTTTTCTTACGAGATAAGGAGCGTTAGCCTCTGAAATTGTTGCTTTCTTATCAACTAAAAAAACAGCCGGAAGTCATCCGGCTGCTTACAGTGGGCATTGGTTATGCAGCATGCCCTTCTGCGGTATCACCTTGCTCTGTATGAGTGGGCTTCGTATATTTCAAGCCGTTAAAGATCAGGTTCAGCACAATCGCGGTCAAGCTGCCAGCCACGATGCCGTTATCGGCAAGAATGCGCAGGTTGTCAGGCAGACTTGCGAACAGACCCGGTACGGTTGTCACGCCAAGGCCCATGCCGACGGAACACGCAATAATGAACAGGTTCTCATGACGGTTAAGGTCTACTTGATCTCCTAACATCCGAATACCGGAAGATACAACCATGCCGAACAGGGCTACCATGGCCCCACCGAGAACCGAAGTCGGTACAAGCTGCGTCATGGCGGCAATCTTCGGAACGAATCCGATCAATACAAGCAAACCGCCTGCGACTACGATGACGTCGCGCGTCTTTACGCGGCTCATCTGAATCAAACCAACGTTTTGAGAGTAAGTGGTGTAAGGGAACGAGTTGAAAATACCGCCGACAACAATCGCAAGACCTTCCGCACGGTAACCGCGGGACAGATCCTTGGAGGTAATGTCGCGATCCACGATTTTGCCAAGCGCCATAAATACGCCCGTCGATTCGGCAACGCTGACAATCGCCACCAGAATCATTGTCATGATCGGAACGATCTTAAACTCCGGCGTGCCAAAAAAGAATGGCTGCGGAGCACGGAACCAGCCGGCTTCGCGGAGCGGGGTTAAATCCACTCCACCGTAGAATGCGGCTACCACGGTGCCTAGAATAAGACCCAGAAGAACCGATATCGAACGCAAGAAACCTTTGGCAAACCGATTCATGATAATAATGAAGGCTAGAACGCCGAAGCCAAGGGAAATGTTCAACGCGCTGCCAAACTCATCCCCTGCACTTTGCCCACCACCAAGGTCAGTTAAAGCTACGGGAATCAGCGTCAGACCGATAATCGTAACAACGCTCCCTGTAACGACAGGCGGGAATACCTTAATTAGCTTACCGAATAAACCGGAGAACAGAATGACAAATAAACCGGAAGCGATAATCGCTCCATAAATAGCTGACATGCCGTGCTGCTGTCCGATAATGATCATCGGACCTACCGCTTGGAACGCGCAGCCGAGCATGACCGGCAGGCCGATGCCGAAGTACTTGTTGCCGAATACCTGCAGCAAGGTAGCGACCCCGCATGCAAGCAGGTCGATGGCGATGAGATACGTCAGCTGCTCCGTCGTTAAACCGAGTGCACCACCGACGATAAGCGGTACGATGATAGCCCCTGCGTACATTGCCAATACATGCTGCAAACCCAGTGAAAAGGTTTTGCCCGGACTCCGATTTTTATCGAAAATCGGTTCTTGCACCGCTTGTTTCTGTTGTTCCATGGCTTCTTGATTCCCCCCAATAAATTGTTAACTTTCGTTCTATGCGAATGTCACTACGCCATCTTCAAGTGATGCAATCCGTACGAGCGATTCTACCCGATAACCCGCTTCGGCCAGCAAGCGTCCTCCCGGTTGAAACGCCTTTTCAATAACGATCCCGATGCCTACCACCTCTGCACCCGCCTGCTCGACGATTCGGGCAAGCCCGAATGCCGCCTCGCCGTTGGCAAGGAAATCATCCACAATCAGCACTTTATCGCCGGGCTTGATGAATTTCTTCGCGACCGTAATCTCGTTCGTCTCCTGCTTGGTGAAGGAGTACACCTTCTCCACAAATATATCCTCACGGAGCGTCAGCGACTTCTGCTTCCGTGCAAAGATGAGAGGCACTTCCATCTCAAGGGCGGTCATAATGCCGGGCGCGATGCCGGAGGATTCAATGGTCAATACACGATTCACGTTCGCTTCCTTAAACAGTCGCGTAAATTCCTTACCTACCTCTTTCATCAATACCGGATCCATCTGGTGGTTCAGGAATGAATCCACCTTCAGTACCTGTCCGCTTAATACAATGCCTTCCTCTTTCACCTTGTTCTGCAGTAATTGCATGATGCTCCCCCTTAAAATTTGTTCACATTCCAAGCAAAAAAGCCCACTTCCTCCTTCACCGAATCGCCGGGAAAGAAACAAGTGGGCGTAAGCAGCAAAAACGCACCGTTAGCCAACCGGTCAATCGACCTGGCTTGTCCGCTGCTGCTATAACCCGTAGTCCAATCATTTCCGGTGATCGGGTAGAGACATGCAGGCCAATTCCTGCACCTATACGAGAAAATGTATGATATCCGAATTTCTTAGAATGCTTACGATAAATGTTATATTTCCGAATGAATGAAGTATAACGCATTCCCCATGAAAAAATAAAGTGAAAATTTACGGAAATAATAAACTGCTGGTCAATTAAAACGAATAAGAGGCCGCCCCATAAGTTTTATGGGACAGCCTTTCTAGAGCATTAACTTGTAGGTATAACTTCAATTATCCATTCCAGAGGATCACCAATGGACTGGGGTACATCGCCGCTTACATCAACGAGCTGGATTCGTAGCGTATACGTTCCGACATGAGCTTGCTGCCAGCGGAACAAGATATCACTCCCATTCCCTTCCAGATCCATGTCCCCGACCGTTAAACCTGCGTTCGCCCGGTATACCCCTTCACTATCGGGAGCGACGATCTCATACCCGGGTTCCGTCAAGGTGGTTACAGATTCATGCGGCTTCATCCGGAATCCGAGTACGCCCAGACTTACCGGCTGGCCATTATCATCGAGTATCGTCAATTCATAGCCTACCTTGGTGTCCTCGCTCAGTCCGTACGCTTTGGAATAAAAGCCCCAATACATATCAATGGCTGCCGAAAACGGGCCTTCGCCAATGAATTCGAATTGCGAGAAAGGGCTGACCTGGATGGAACGGACACTTTCTCCAAGCACAGTCAATTGGCCTTCTTTGACCTCAAGCAGTTCGATCTTCTCCGTATAACTTCCGGAATCCAGCAGTTCGGCATAGAACTCCAGCGGAGTATCCGGTGAAGCCATCTCGCTTAACTTAAAGCCGGTACCTTCAACTGACTGCAGCATAAAGCTTCCCTCTGCATTGGATTCCACCGTCTGCTCGCCATGACGGACAGGGAGTCCAACAACCGGACTTCCATCCCTTGTCAGCGTCACCCTGACTTGAACTTCCAGATCATCGGCAAAGCCTTTCGTTTCAAAATGAATGGATCCAAAATAATTGTCTGGACGTGCCGATAGTTCACCGCTCATATCATCGCTATATATGACCTTTACAGAACGATCAGGTAACGGCGGCTCCGGCTTGGGTGGTTCTGTCACCGGAGGCTCCGTCACTGGGGGCTCAGTCACAGGCGGACTGGTTACAGGCGGCGATACGCCGCCTCCTGATCCCGTGCCACCGCCCGGACTAACCGGCGTCGGCTGCTGAGCGCCTTTCTCCTGCTCTGCCGCTTTCTTGCCCTGGAGAAACCGTTCCTTCTCCTCTGCGCTTAAAGATTGAAGAAGCTGCTCTTCGGCCTTCTTTTTCATTTCTTCCTGTGCTTTCCTGTTAGCTTCATCCTGCTGTTTCTTCTGCTGCTCGAGCTTAGCCAGCATATCGCCGAGATGCTGCTGCAACTGCTCCATCCGATCCTGCTGCTGCTCGAGCTTCTTTCTTTCCTCGTCCTGTTGGCGCTTCAGTGCTTCCAAGCGCACCTGCTCCAGTGCAGGGTCGAGTCCAGCTGTTTTATCCAAGTCTTTCACTTGGCCAAGATCAAGTTTCTTGCCCGAATCCGTGTTTGCTTCTTTAATCAGTTTATCCAGTTCCTCTTTGCTTACTTTTTTCTTATCCAGGGTCTCTTTGACGATGTTTCCGATGAGGTTATCCAAATTATCTGCGACTTTTGACAAATCATCCGGAGATTTAATATTCAAGTCCTGGGTGCCGTTTCCGCTTTGTCCGGACTGTAACTCTTGCCGCATCTTCTTGAGGAGCTCCTCGTTCTCCCGGTCGATGTCGTTCTTATTCTTAATTAGCTGCGCAATGACTTCCGGCGAGGCATTCCCTATCAAATCCTCAATATCGATAAATTGTACAGGGGACCGTCCCTCTTGCGAACCGCCTATCGAAATTTGCTGCGTTGGACTAATGGTTATTGGGCCTGATGGCTGCATGGAACCGTCTTTGCCTGTCGGCGTCACTGTACTCGTGACTTTCCCGCTAGCCGTTGCTACGGTTGTCGCTCCCGTTAATGGATTAACCGTGATTATAAAGTGCGTGCCTCGCACGCTATTCGTCACATAACCGGACCGTACTTCGAAACGATCCGTCGACCGGGTCAAGTCGGTGACATCATAATAAGCTTGCCCGGCCTCTAAATTCAGTCGAGTCACGTTGGAGATGCCAACCTTGCGAAGCTGCTCGGCAGCCAATCTCGTGTTATTGCCTAATGTGATGACATCGCCGGTATCCAAAAGCCGTAGCCTCGCGCCTCCTATGCCAGAGCCGGTAACAATTTCATCGCCTTCACCCAGGATCATTCCCTTGTAGGCATCTACCTGCGCATACCCGCCGTAACGGATCTTGGCCGAACCGGTGATTTCCACGATCTGCATGCGTCGGGGCGTAACGTTCGAAGTGCTGAAGCTAACGTCCCCCTGCTTTATTTCTCGTTCAGCCAAATCCCGGATGATAACCAGCTTGTCACCGACGTTCCACTGCACATCTTTCCCCAGCAGTTCTGCCACCGTTCGAAGCGGAGCCATCATCTGGTCATTCGCAATATACGGCTTAATTCCAGCCTCTACCTGGTAACCTCTTCTCCTGCCTGTTTCCGGGTCATATATTGACCTCCGGCTTGCAGCGTGATCACATCTTCGCCTCGAGCCAATGTTAATTCCTTATTCTTGGCATGATAGCTCATACGATACCCGAGCAGCTTGCCTATCGTTATGACGGGCACCACCATCTGCCCCTGTTGAATAACAGACAAGTCACCCAGTACGGTTACCTGATCTCCATAAGCAGCCGTGATCCCTTTTCCTGCTTGCCATGCTTCGGGAGCTTTGTATCCGGACCATACCCGGACAGCCCCGTTGCGTTGATCCGCAATAAATAGTGCCCCGTCGCCCGCAGCCAACGAAATATCGGCTGGTGAACGGAACCGGGTTTCACTTTCAATTCCATCCACGTAGCCACCGATCCCGCCTGTCAGTGTGGATACATACTCCCCTTTCAATTGACGAACAGCATGATTATGGGAATCTGCAATGAGAAGCCCATCGTCCGCACTCCATGTCAATCCCCGGGGCGAGTTGAAGCGTGCTCCATTCGAGGCTCCATCCTGATAACCCGGATCGCCGTATAAAGCGTCCTTATCGTAGTAGCTGGATGATGGTCCGCTGCCTGCAGCCGTTGATACGGTCCCCTTCCCAAAATCGATGTAGCGAATGACGTGATTGCCCGAGTCGCTGACATACAAATTGCCTTTACCATCAAGCGCTAGCCCTGCCGGCTCATTAAATCGCGCTTCCGCAAGCGAACCGTTCTTATAGTCTCCCGCCAACGCGACGACACCAGCCCGGATTTGGACAGCACGCGTGGATGGGGCCCCAATCGTCGTCACTTCCCCGTCTGGCGAAATCCGCCGGATGACGTGGTTTAAGGTATCCGCCACATACAGAATGCCATCCTTGGTAACGGCGATATCCTGCGGCTCATGGAACAGGGCATCTTTAGACTTACCGTCTTTAAGACCCATAAGACCGCTGCCCGCTAAGGTAGTCACTTCGCCATCTTGATCGATTTTACGAATCGCATGATTGCCTGAATCGGCTATGTACAATTGTCTGTTTCCATCCACCGCAATCCCGGACGGCCGGTTAAAAAAAGCACGCTCTCCCTGTCCGTCCAGCAGACCGCCGATCGGGAGTCCTCCGCCGTCCCGCTTGTAGGATAAGGATGCCCCTGCAAGAATGGTGCTCTCCCCGTCCTTTATCCTGCGAATGACATGATTCTCCGTATCGGATACAACAACGGAGCCATCCGGCAGCCAAGCTACGCTCCCTGGTTGCCGCAGTCCTTCTGCAGCCAGTGACGAAGATAGGCCAGCCACATGATCGGGCCCTCCTGCAACCGTAACCGATTGACCTAAAGGCATCCCGTTGCTGTTCTTAAACCCCTCCTTAACCACGATGGGTGCCGCGGATACCATCTCAATTGCCCCGGTTCCCGCTAATCCGCTTCCAACTAGGGCAGCGGCTACGGCCAATATTCCAAGCTTCCTGCACGGAATCGATCGCAACCCGTTTACCTCCCTACACTCAATGTGTATATCTAGCAAAGATCATACAATAATCCGATCCTTTCTGGATACAATATTTTCCCCAAATACCTGACATGAAAAAAAGCCACCTCACAGGTGGCTCATCCCTCAATATCATCTATTGAAATGTAACATGGATCTGGACAATTTCAGAGCGGGAACCCAGACGAATCGGAGGTCCCCAGAAGCCGTAACCCGAGGACACGATGGAATGCATCCGGCCTTTTTGCAGGTACCCCCAATCATTCTCGAACATGGCCTGCGTAATCAGATGCGCCGGGAATACCTGCCCGCGGTGCGTGTGCCCAGAAACGATAAGGTCTACGCCCTGCTGCTGTGCTTCCTCCAGGGCATTCGGCTGATGATCGAGCACAAAGATCGGCTTGGATAGATCGGCCCCATCCATGAGCGTGGACAACTCGGCCCGCTCCTGATCCTGTTTATCCCGTCTGCCAACCAGCGTCAGGCCCTCGACCGTCAATTTCTCATCATACAGCACGGTCATGCCGCTATGTTCAAGAGCCTCAATCAGATCCGGCATTTCGCCTTCGAATCGGTCATGATTGCCAAGCGAGGCATACACACCATACCTTGCCTGGATACCGGTCAGGATCTGATCGATCCCTTGGCTAAGATAGGCATCCAGATCGTCATCGATGATATCGCCAGGGAACAATACCAGATCCGGCTTTAAATCATTAATCTCCTTCACCAAACGCACAGCGTGGGCTTTACCTGACAGGACGCCGAAGTGCATATCGGACGCCATGACAATATTCAGCTCCTCAAGTGTGCCGGCGTCCTTGTCCACGTGAATATCATATGCGCGAACCGTTGGACTATAAGCATTAAAAGAACCGAAGCCGATCACAACGACCAATAGCACCAACACGATAAATCCTGCCGCCTTCTTCAGGCCCTCTCTTCGCAATGCCGTCAATCTTAGCAGCCACAGCATGATGTGCATCAACGGGAGCAGGATGATCAGGACATAGAAAATAGCCATCCAATACGATCCTATCACGCTCAGCACTGTGAGGTTACCGAAGAACCGTCCTGAAACAAACGATGTCGATACTACGGTCAGCACGACTATGTATATCCATTTGAGCACAATGGACGGACCCGGTTTCATCCAGCTCCATACGCTTCGGCCAATATAATAAACCAGCAAGCCGTAAATCAATAATGCTGCGATTCCTGCAAAAATAAACATCTCCATCCCCTTCCGTACATCCATTATAACAAGCGGGTTTTGCAAATCCCAGCGGATGTCAGCGGAAGGCAGATGGGTTTATTCGTTACAAGCCCGTGCGTTGTTTAGGCAGCAGCTCGTTCAGCAGCGATTTCAGATTGCGGTCTTCCGTATATTTTTCTTGACCCATATCGAGTTCGTTCACACGTATATAAGTATAACTTTCCGCGGGATTCTCCGGTTTAAATAGAAGTTCATCATGCGAGTCAGGTACCACCTTATACTCCATTTCATGAAACATATCGAGCAGCTGCTGACCTGTAGGATTCTCTCCTTTATCAACAAAAATCAATCCTCGGAGCTTCTTGGGTCCTTCCTTATGTCCCACTGTAAAATGAACGATGCATTCCATGCTCATTCATCCCCCTTCTCTTGGTTGTCATGATTGCGATTAAAGACCGCTTCTTTTATCCTCTTGCCAGCTACAACTTTCATTCCCGCCTGCCTGCGGATCTTAAGCAAATAAACGCCAAGATAAATCCCGGCGTTCCTTATCTTTATGTTTATTACATTGTACGATGAACCATGATGCCTAACTGTGATAAAAGTCACTTCTGGAAAGGCCTCCTCAGGCGCCAGTCGGAACCCTATGCCGTATTTCGATTGCTATCGCCGTCTATTGGGTCAGAATCTGCTTCATACTCCGCGCCCGATTTCGATCCCGCGGTCTGGTCATCCTGTGCTTCGGCGTCGGCTTCCGCATTAAGATACTGGCTCTGAATCAGACCAAAGTGCTCTCCATAACGGGCTTCCAGCTGCTCACCCATATCCTGTTCAAGCTGGAACAATACCATCTCCTGTGTAAAATGGTGCAGCAGCAGCTCCGCCATTACCGGATGCTCCGTGATGACCGCCCCTGTATCATATTCCCCGCCGCGCATCCCTAGTATGCACCACTGCCGGTCCACAACAAAGGAGAATTTCCGGCCGCCTCCCCGGCGCTCCGCAAGTCCGTTCCACCCAGACCACGCCAGCGTTCTTGAGAGACCCTGGTCCGGGCCGTCACAAGCCCACAGCACCTTGACTCCCCTAGCCTCCGCCTCAGCCAGCGGTTCACGCAGAAGCGAAGCTTCTTCACGCCAGACGTCAACCACGATCTCCTGTTTCGCTCGCTTCAATTCCCGGACGAGCACATCAAGCACCGCCTGATCTCCCTCCATACTGAGGAAGGGAGCGGCCGTGCCGCTTCCTCGCGGCAAGCTCTTCTCAACAAAAGCGAGTGATGCCTCCACACGGCCGGATATCATCCGCGTCAATTCCTCCGGTTTCAGCGAACGGTAACGGACGGGTTCCCCGTCCATTCGCTCAAGTGCCCCTTGCCGCTCCAAACGCTGCATGGCAGCATAGACATTAGAACGCGAAGCTCCAAGTCGTTTTGCCACTTCATAACCACCCGCCGGCCCATACTCGGCAAGGTCTACCATAATTTTCGATTCAATCTCCGTAAATCCCAAATTCCGCAAATGATGCAGCAATTGTTCCATAATATTAGTCCTCCCAAGATGCTCGAACGCTTGCTCTATCATTCACACTGTCTTATTAACACTCGCGCAAGGGCATGATCGTCCGAATCCCTATATCTTAAATCTGTTCAGCTCCACAGCGCGGACACCATTTCGAGCCTTTTGGCAAGTCGACACTGCAAATCTGGCACTTCACCATATCGCGCGTCGCCTCATCATCACCAACATAGTCCTGACTTTGGTTATTCTCCTGCCAGAAACGAATGCGGCGGTCCAGTTCCAGCTGCCGCTCCCGCTCCCGCTCAAGTTCTTCCCAGTGACGGCGCTCCTTCTCCTGCTCTTCCTGCTCGATACGCAGCTGTTCCGGATCAACCTCAGGTTCGGAGAGATCCATCTCCTCGTGCTGCCGTTCCGGCTCCGGCTCGTACATGTCCGGCTCGTATGGATCCGGATTCGAACGGTAGTCGTAGGTAGGAAATTCATCCTGTTCCTGTTGTTCTTCAGCCGCTGCATATTCATGTTTATCAAACACGATCTTACGTTCAGGCTCCCTTGGTTCATCCGATGCTGACTTCTCAGGGTGTATCAAATTAGCAAGCTTGTTTCCGCAGTACGGGCAGAAATTCGCATCCAACGCGACAACCCGTCCGCAATCACAGACCCGCTCATTCTTGAGGACCGCAATGCGGTTCCGAATCGCTTCCATTTGCTCCTGCAATCCATCGCAGGTTTGCGCAAGCTCAACCATTTCTTTTTCTGCCATCGTCATGTCCTGCAGACGGTAGCCCTCATAGAACACTTTACCCATCTGTAAGTAATATGAGTTCTTCTGCTGTTCGATTTCGGAAATTTGGCTGTTGAGTTTATTCACTTCCACTACGTGCTGCGCCTTTTCCGTTGCGCGGTTGGCCCCATCCTTAAGCTTTTGTAAAATATTCATTTATGAATCCTCCTCTTTCTCATATCCCGATTGACCGGCAGGCCGCCGGCACATTGTCATATCACTTCATTAAGGTTATTAACGATTTTTAACTAGCCATAAACCGGCCATCCCATATTTTTAACGTTCGCATACTACTCGATGTGATGATCCATGCTCCTCATCGTCCAGTATACTGCCGCCATGGTGATTCTATCATACCAAATTCCTTGCCCCATGTGAAAAAGGAAGCCCCTTCCAACTGCACGGCTGATTCATCCCGGCCCCGAACGTGTATATGATTAGAAAACTGGACAGTGCAATGCCGGATACTGTCCGCTACAGCCGCATCCTATACCGTGCAGCCCTTAGCTGCCGAAGACTGGAGGGATTTAATATGACAAACGATAAAAAGACGTATTATGTTTCAGTCAATCACAACCTGATCCAGGATGTGCCGAACGATACGAACGAATATGTCGTATATATGGATGATAAAGAGGTCTCAAAGCTGAGGGGGCTGCTCTATGAAGTCAGCAGCAGCGATCGGTATGCGTTTAAACGCACATTCGTCCCTTATAAGTCGGCAGATCATGACGATGCTGCCGAGCAATACGATGAACGAACGATCAACCTCTACCACTTTCTCCATGAACATGGGGATGAACGCACCCGCAAAACCATTGAGGACATGAACATCATCGGTAAGCTGACCGACACCGGCTACGATGATCCCGGTTATGAGGACTCGCCATTAAATAAGTAAAGATCGACGTACCTTCTCGGAAGACAGACCGCATTTAGCGGAAGTTTTTCTTGCTAGATCAAGGCCTCTGAAGTGTATGCTTTCTTATCTCTTAAAATACGAATGAATCCCGGAGCCAAGCCGCCCCGGGATTCATTCGTATAACAAGAACATCGCCCGGTCTTGCGCAGGTCCTGTTCTACTTTATAGATTCGCAAGCCGGGGTACAAGGATAAAAAGTCCCGTTTATCCCACGACTATTAGCACAGCTTACAGTTTAATGTTCGCCTCATCGAAGTATTCCTCCAGCGTCAAGCCGCTGTCGGCAATATCCGGCGCAAGATCCTTGCCTACATAACGGATATGCCACGGCTCGTATACATAGCCGGTAATATCCTCGGCCCCTTCCGGATAACGAATGATAAAGCCGAATTCCGGCGCGCGTTGCGCCAGCCACTGCCCTTCCTCCGTATGCCCGAACGCTTCCTCCAGCGCATTGCCTGCGCTAGGACTGGACACGTCTATCGTAAGGCCTGTCTGATGCTCACTCGTACCCGGCACCGCGCTTACACGATTAGCCTCGGCTTCCCCTTTGGTACGAACATTGTTCTCGTATATCGTTTTTTGACGGGCATAAGAACGGTATCCCGACACGGCCCGGAGCTCGATGCCGTCTGCTTGGGCCGCAGCGAACAATTCCTCGAGCGCGTCTGCCGCTTCTTTTCTCAGGTGCCGTTTTTCGTGCGGCTCATCAAAAGAAAATGGAACATCCGGCTCCACGAGGTCACTTGGTTCATATCCATCCGGCAAGCTGCGCTGCTTATTCACAACCACCGTCATCGCCTCTGCATTGGTTACAACCTGCTTGCCGCCGCTTTCCTGGATCGTGGCCTGAAGGGCATTCTCGCTCCGCTTCGCCATGACCGGATCCGCCTGCTGATCCTCAGCCCCAGTCTCTTCATTGCCCGCGCCGGCCTCAGGAAGCGTGTTTCCTTCCTGGCCTTCAGCCGGCGACTGCAATTCCTGACCCTGTTCCTTGCCGGAACCCGCATCATCCGATTGACAGCCTGCCAGAATGGCTCCTGCTAACAGCAAGGATGACAGCATTGCGCTTGTAAATCGTGTTCGTTTTCCCGAAAATGCATTCATCTATGGCTTCTTCCTTTCCCACGGTTTGTCCTGCCCCCATTGTACCTTATTCAGAATGAGCAGAACAAACGAGGCGCCTGTCGAAACATCCCGGATAATCTCCGTTTACGTCAAATATCCGGCAGATTGCCCCGATTTATGGCGCCGCATCTATCAAATTCAATACAATTCTGTGATGGATTGGTAAGCCTTACGGCGACTTCAAGCTGCGGCGCTTCTGCTCGGCTTGCTTGGCCGCGCCGCGGGCAATCACGCTGAGCGCTTTGGACGCGCCGCGAACGCCTGGCAGTAAGCTTGTCCAGTCGCCGACTGGGCCCAGCTGATCTGCCGGAGGCGGCGGTGACAGCTGCACCGCCAGCTCGCTAAGCTGCGGGCCTGGCCGGTGCAATCGGCCCTCGGCCGCCGCTTCGGCCACCCATTCGCCCGGAGAAGGGCCGGACGGCCCCTTCTCCTTCGCGCGGGCGGCCTGCTCTGCGGCAGAGCCGCCTGCCTGCGGCGGAGCTGCTTTGGCCCAGGCGCCAAAAACGCCGGCCAGCAGCGCTTCCCGCGGCAGCCCCAGCAGCGTCAGCTGCTGGAGCGGCTCAGCCGCAAGCCGCAGGGCTGCGGCAGCCAGCAAGGCTGCGGCGTGCCCGCAGGCCGCTTGGCCGCAGGTGCAGCGGGCAGCGGCGGCCGCCTCTTCGCCCTGCAGGGGGGACGGCGCCAGCTCGGCCAGCCAAGGGGCGTCCTGCCCTGCAAGCAGGCGGTACAGCGCCTGCGGGTCTTCCTCCAGATTAGCCAGCACGGCCTCGCGGGCAGCAGGGCTTAGCGTTTTTACCTGAACGCTGACCTCATAGGTCCCAGAAGATTCGGGCCCTCCATCCACTTTCCCTTTTAACCATCCGGGTTCGAACACCAACCCGATCCGTTCGGCCGATTCCGCAGATTCCATAACCCACACCTCCTTGGCGTCCATTTTTGTATGCCTTTTACGCTGCTTCACGCGCCGTACGCAATCCGGTTACATCCAGTCCTGCTCTTGCAGCTCGATCAACTGGCGAAGCTCACCGTCCGACATTTCCGTCAGCCATGTTTCGCCCGACCCGACCACCTGCTCGGACAACGCCTTCTTCTGTTCAATCAGCTCGTCAATCCGTTCCTCCAGTGTTCCTTGAGAAATCAGCTTGTGTACCTGAACATTGCGATGCTGGCCGATCCGGAATACACGGTCCGTCGCCTGGTTCTCAACCGCCGGGTTCCACCAACGGTCATAGTGAAGCACATGGTTCGCACGGGTCAAATTCAGACCTACGCCCCCGGCTTTTAACGACAGAACAAAAAACTCGGTTCCCTCGCCTGCCTGGAACGCCCGTACCATCTCATCCCGCTCCCGTTTGGGCACCCCGCCATGAAGGAAATACGGCTCCTTCCCGTATTTACGCCCAAGCATGCTTACCAGCAATTCACCCATGCCTACATACTGGGTAAAAATCAGTGCGGATTCTCCAACATCCGCGATGCTGTCGAGAATTTCAAGCATGCGCTCCATTTTGCCCGAGGACTCCGCACGCACCGCACGTCCTTCGTCGCGTCGAAGCAACTGCGGATGATCGCATATCTGCTTCAGCTTGGTGAGGGATGAAAGCACAAGTCCCTTGCGCGCCATGCCCGTCCGGCTTTCGATCTGTCCCATCATCTCATCGACAACCGCTTGGTACATCGCACCTTGAACCTCGGTGAGCGGGCAATACGATTTCAATTCCAGTTTCTCCGGCAGATCCTTGCGGATATCCGGATCGCTCTTGAGTCTGCGCAGCATGAACGGAGATACGAGCTTATGAAGCTCGCGGAATCTCTCCTGCTGCCCCTCTCCCGGCGCATATCGCTGACGGAACGTGTTAAAGGAGCCGAGATATCCCGGATTAAGAAAATGAAAGATCGACCACAGCTCCGCCAACCGGTTCTCCACCGGTGTTCCGGTCATGGCAATACGGTGAGGCGCGGATAATTTCATGACGCTCTGCGCCTGCTTCGTACGGTAATTCTTAATATATTGCGCTTCGTCGAGCACCACACTCGACCACTGGATAGCGGATAAATCACCGCCGTCTCTTCCCGCCAAATGATAAGTGGTCAGCACGATATCATGATTGACTGCTTCCTGCAGGAAGTCTTCTCCACGCAGACGTCGAACGCCATGGTGCACATGCAAGGTCAGATCCGGTGCAAATCGCTGAATTTCCCTCTGCCAGTTACCCAGAAGCGAAGTCGGGCAAATAATCAGCACCGGACCGCGAGCCGATTCCGTATTGAGACGCTCCAGCAGACAGGTAATAACCTGTACCGTTTTTCCAAGTCCCATATCGTCGGCAAGGCAAACACCAAATCCCAAATCGCGCATCACGCTAAGCCACTGGTACCCCCGTTCCTGATACGGTCTCAGTTCGCCGTGAAGCGAGGAGGGAATCGGGCGAGACGGCAGCTTGCGGGCCGTTTCGCCATCCAGTAAGGAGGATAGCAGACCGGTTGTCTCCACTTCCTCGATAAAGAGACCTTTCCACATCCGTTCTCCATCCATATCCGCGCTAAGATGCATCCATTCCGCTAGCTCCATCTCGCCCTTCTCATGGCGCTTCATGAACCGCAGCACTTGGTTGATCTCCTTCAGATCCACCTCAACCCATTCCCCGCGGAACTGGACATAGGGCAGATTCTGTTCGGCCAGAAACTTCAATTCTTCGCGCGTCAGGGATTGGCCTCCCATCGCTGCGGAGATTTGAAAGCTGACCAGATGCTCCATGCCTAGCACCGGCAGAGGATGCGCTTCGCCGGATGGTCTTGCATCCGGCATCATTTTGAGAGATAAGCCGACGCGGCGGCGCCCTTCCCGGCTCCATCGTGAAGGCATTTGAACCGTGACTCCGCTTGCCGTTAATTTCGGAACCGATTCCTTCATAAACGTGGACAAGCGGTCAAGCGACAGCGACACGCTCTCGGGAGCACGTCCGTACAAGCCAGCGGACAGCTCCGGTGCCAGCTCTGCCGCTTCTCCCAGCTTCATTAACAGCTGCAGCTGAACCCTAGAATACATCCGTCCACGGATCAGCTGATCGGATTCCGGATTACCCCAAATGCTGCGGACGGGCATCGATAAGCCCTCATCCTCCTGACCGCGTGCCCAGAAGGACACCTTCCAGTCCTTCCGGCTCTCATCCAGGGGCGGCTCAAGCCGCAACCCAAGTCCAATGGTCCCGTTCTCGGGAGGCTGATCCTCCCCGCTGTCATATGGAAACGCCGTCCCTCCAACACGTTCAACGGCTTCCTCCAGCTCGCTCACTTCCTCAGCCGTCCCCTGAATGGGAATGTCACGACTGACGGTCAACAGGCTGTTCCACCACAGCTCGGCAAGCGGAGATTGTCCCCGCCGGTAGTTCGCCAGATAGGCCCGCAGCTTATCCTCCGATTCGCGGACAGCCGCCCGGACTTGGCTGTCGATCACGCCGCACAGAAAAGAATACAGCACAATAGCCCCTGCTTCCTCACGGGTAGAAGGATCGAATCCGGCAAGGGCTGCCGGCGGTCCAATCGCAATGGGCGGGATATTCGCTGCCAGCTGCAGAAAGCGCGCGCCATCCTCGGCAGACAGCTGCGGCTTCCATACCGCCTTTATATTTTGCATCGTTGTCCGACGCCTGCCTACGGAAGGCACCTCGGCCGTCCCTGGTGCAAACTTCCCTTGCAGGAGCAGCTCCAATGCGAATCTGCTCGCTTGTACCCAATATTCCATTTCTTCACCAACGCTTAGACCCTGAGTCTGGTAATACTCAGGATCCAGCGAGGTTAGCAATTGAAATGCGTCTCCCGGTGTCAGAGCAAGCCCTTCCATCGTCCGTCCGCCAAGTGTCTTCCGTTCCGGACGCCGTGCGCTTTTCGATCCGAGAACTTTGGCCGGATATCGGAGCTCGGCAAGCCGGAGGGAAGCGTTAGCGAAGGGACGGATTCCATCCGGTCTGCGAAAGGTACGGACCACGCGGCTCCAAGCATCCACTCTCGGTTCCGAAACCTCACCGGAAAAACAAAAGAATACGTCACCTAACCATACGCCATAGAGCGGTTGATTCATCGTTGTCTCCCGTCTTTTCCTGCTTTATAGATATTATTACTATCTTATACGATAGCTTCAACATTTCAAAACGATGCGAAATCGTTCCCACGCCAAAATAACGTCAACCTTTATCATACCATGTATTTACTATTTCGTAGTGATCTATGTATTGCAGAATTCTCCTATATAGGTTAATAAAATTTCCGTGATCTTATGCAATCTCCGGTTCCGCCAGCAAGAAAATCCCAATTTTTTTCGTTTTTATGCGACCCTAATGCCGATCGACCGTATGTAGATCATACAATTAGAGTTCGGGAGGGTATTTCATTATGAGTTTTGTTGGCGTTGGTATTATCGGGATTTTGACATTATTACTGGGATTATTCTTCTTCCTTCTTCACATTGCCGTCTGCGTATGGGGTTATAATGACGCCAGGCGAAAAGGCCGCAGCCCCGAATTTGCGATCCTGGTTGTGCTGGGCTTGTTGTTCTTCCCTGTTGTTGGTCTCATTATTTATTTGCTAATTCGAAATAATTATTAGTCATAAGCATGCTCCGCTGCTTCTTCCCCTTGACCACGGGGCATGCTTATCAACGATAGAGACGGTGCCACAAAGCTAAAGTATGTGATTACCACGAAACAAAAAGGTCGAAGCACAGCGCTCTAAATGAGTCTGTCTTCGACCTTTAATAATGCATGAATGAAAATCGGAACTGTGTTGATGTGTCGATATCCCCTTGAGGACAGCGTATTTACTTTACGTCAATGGATCATTTCGATGGCATAGCGCTGCTATAACCGCTACCCTCGTGATTACTTCGCTTTCAAGCTTTCCCATGATTTCTGAATGCCTTCGAACAATTGGTTCTTGTCCACATTGCCTGCCACATAACCTTGCATCTGGCTGCCGAATTCATTCATGCCGCCGTCAGGGAATTTGTTGAACTCCCAGCTGAGCGCTTTGTTCTCTTTGCTGTATTTCATGACATCGTTCCCCAGATCGCCAAGCGTCTCGCTGTTTGCTTCGATGCTGGTCAGTGCCGGGATGAACTTGAACTCTTCCGTAATGTAACGTTTACCGGTCTCCGAAGTGACGAGCCAGTTCAGGAATTCCTTCGCTTCATCCTTCACCTGCGATTTGTTGTTCACGACCCAGTTGTTTGGCACGCCGATCGGAAGCTTGTCATTCTCTTCGGCATTGTCATTGATCGGCATCGGCAGAAGGCCGATGTTCAGATCCGGATTGATGCCGTCGATCTGTACTTGCGTCCAGTTCCCGTTCTGGGTCATGGCCGCTTCACCGCTGGCAAAGGTCGTGATTTCCGTGTTGTAATCCGTCGTCAGCGGGTTCTTCTGGCCGTATTGGACGGTGAGGTCGAACAGTCTCATCCATTCGTCGAATTTCGCGTTGCCAACCAGCTTCTCCGTGCCTTCATTCATTCCTTTAACGAATGCATTCGGATCTTCCTGATGGGCGAACGGAATGTTCAGCAAATGGTTGGCCAAAATCCAGGTCTCTTGGTATCCGTTCACGAATGGCGTAATACCGGCGGCTTGCAGTTTTTTGGCTGCTTCCTCAAGCTCTGTGAGCGTCTTAGGAAGCTCGGTGATTCCCGCTTTTTCAAACAAATCTTTATTATAAATAAATCCATAACCCTCGATCGTCATCGGTTGCCCGTACAGTTTACCGTCTTTGGTCATAGGCTCTTTGGCAACGTCAACAACATCCTTCACCCATGGCTGGTCTGAGAGATCCTCAACATTCTCGAACCAGGTTTCAAGATCGCGGTATCCGCCAACGTTGAAAATATCCGGCTCGTCGCCGGAAGCGAACTTCGCTTTCAGCGCCGCGCCATAATCCGAGCCGCCGCCAACCGTTTGAATGTCCAGCTTAATGCCGGGATGCTCTTTTTCGTATTCAGCTTTCAGTTTATTCAGAGCCTCGGCGATTTCGACTTTAAATTGAAAAATCTTAATCGTTTTCGTTCCGCCTTCGCCACCACCATCAGCGCCTTGATTGTCCTCATTCTTGCCGCCGCAGGCTGCAAGCAGCGTAGAGAAAGCCAGAACCATGACCAGGAGCAGCTTACCGTATTTCTTCATTGTGAATCCTCCCTTTTTTTCTTCTATAAGGATCGTGTACTGCATTTGTTGATAGCGTTTACTTTTCCAGTATAATCAACCTTTTTTCGTTAAATCAGGGATTATATTGATCTGTGAGGGGGAAGGAATTGACCGATTGGCGGCTATCCCTTCACCGCTCCTTGCGTAATGCCCTCAATGATGTATTTCTGCATGGCCAGGAAGAAAATAATGACCGGCATGATCCCCAGCACCAGCGCCGGCAGAGCCAAATCCCACTGCTTGGTATATTGCCCAAAAAAGGCGAAGGTAGCAATCGGAATGGTCCGAAGCTCTGCGGACTGCAGGATCAGGGATGGCAGCAGGTAGTCATTCCATATCCATAGGGTGTTCAGGATGATGACCGTAACGAACATCGGCTTCATCAGCGGGAATACCACCCGGAAGAATACGCCGTATCCGCTGGATCCATCCACGGTTGCGGCTTCTTCGATCTCCATCGGGATCGATTTCACGAAGCCATGGAACAGAAATACGCTTAGCGGAACTCCGAAGCCCAGGTAACAGATAATGAGCCCGTACAAGCTGTTGTTAATGCCCATCGTTGCCGTCACTTTCACGAGCGGAATCATGATCGATTGAAACGGAATGACCATCGCCGCCACAAACAGCGCAAACATGATCTGGTTAAAGCGCGTGTTCCGACGAACCATCTGATACGCGGTCATCGCACTTAACATCGCCAGCAGCAGATTGCTGGCTACCGTAACGACCAGCGAGTTCCAGAACGCCTGCGGGAAATTGGTGATCTCCCACGCCCGTGAATAGTTGCTCCATTCAAGGGTGGTCGGAAGTCCTGCCGAGTCCGTCAACAGATCGCCGAAGGTTTTGACAGAGTTCACGAACAGGAAGTAGAACGGAACCAGGAAGAGCAGGGCTACGACGACCATAATGATCTCGGTAACCATGGTGTTCAGCCGGTATTTTTTCGTGGTCTCCATTACGCTTCAACCTCCTTGCTCTTCGTGAATCGAACTTGCAGACTTGTTATGATGGCAACCACGATGAAGAAGATGACCGCTTTCGCCGTTCCGAGCCCGAGACGGTTATTCGTATAAGCCTCGTTGTAAATATTCATGGCCACCGACTCCGTGGAGCCGAACGGTCCGCCTTTAGTTAAGGACAGGTTCAAGTCGAACATTTTGAAGGACCAGGAAATCGCCAGGAACAAACATACCGTAACCGCTGGCATAACGAGCGGTATAATGATAGACCGCAGTACCTGCCCTCTGCTCGCGCCGTCGATTTCGGCTGCCTCCAGAATATCCTTCGGCACGTTGTTGAGCGAGGAGATGTAGATGACCATCAGGTAACCTGCCGTCTGCCATACGAAAACGATTACAATTGCCCAAAAGGCAGTTCCCTTCGTACCGAGCCACGGCAGATTGAAAAATCCGAGGTTGGTGGCATTACCGATCGCTGCAAACCCTTTGACAAAAATAAACTGCCAGATAAAACCGAGCAGCAGGCCGCCGATGACGTTAGGCATGAAGAAAATCGTCCGGAGCACGTTCCGTGTCTTAAGCGGCTTGGTCAGGAAGTACGCCAGTAAAAATCCGAGCAGATTCGTAAGGATGACGCCAAGCACCGTAAACCGGGTTGTGAACCAGAAGGCATCACGGAATTTATCATCATTGGTAAAAATGGTAACAAAATTATCAAAGCCGACAAAGTCGATTTTGCTTGACACGCCATTCCAGTTCGTGAAGGAATAATAAAGACCCAGAAGGAACGGAATGATCATGATCAGGATGAAAAAAATAGTGGAAGGTCCCACGAAAAGAAACTGCTGCAGCAGCGCCGAAGATTTTTTTCGATTCATCCCTTGATCTCCCCTTTTCGTTTAAGTTGTTGTATGATGTACAGCCATTATGCGGTAACCTGTAAACAATAAACACGGAGAATCATGAACCGTTAGGTGTAAAATATTGACCATACGCGATGCCCAATCCATAACTCAGGGGGTGATCCTATATGAAATACCGCAGCATCCAGACCCGGCTGATCACATTCATGCTCGCTGTCACAACCATTCCGCTCCTGCTCTCGCTGTTCATTACGTTTACGCATACCCGCGAGTCCGTGAAGGAGCAGACGGTGGATGAAAATATACGATTGATTTATCAGGGAGCCACCAATCTGATGAACTATTTGCGCGGCATCGACCGCGCCTCCCTGTCCGTATATTCCGATCCCCATTTTCTGCGCAATCTTGCCTTAGATCCCGATAATCACCGGGTTGTAGCCGAGCTGTATACAACCTTGCAGGCCATTCAAACGGGCACGCAGGACGTGCATCAAATTTATCTGCATAATAATTTAACGGGACAGTCCACCCAGATATCTAGTAATCTCCCTCGTAGGGAATTCCGTCAGGAGCCCTACCGTAAAATAGAAGAATTCGGCCCGGGCAATACGGCCATCGAGCCCGTCCATCAGGTGCACAGTTACGGGTTCCCTCCGCGGCCTGCGGACATTTTGAATTTTGAAGTTTTCACCTTCTATCGATCCATCACCAATGTGCCGTCACCCGACCAATATGCCCTTATGGCGATCGATGTGAAACTTGACAGTATTTTGGCCATTTGCGATCAACTGTATGCTAAAGGGGAAGAACAGCTATACTTGATTGATGACGAGGGAAGCATCATCTACGGTCCGGATCCGCAGCAGAGAGGGCAAAGTTTGGACGACCCTGTGCTCATGGGCGAAATCGCTCAAGCGGATAATGGATATTATGACGGCGAAGACGCGATGATCGTCTACGAGAAGCTCGATTTGCCTTACGCTCCTTGGACGCTTGTCAAACAAATCCCGCATCAAACGTTGTACAAACATTCGACAGAACTCACGAGCATTAACGCGATTATTGCGATATTAGCACTGTTCGTTGTCATATTCGGCACGCTATGGATATCCATTCGGATTACAAGACCCATTAAACAACTCACAAGCTATATGAATCAGGTGAAAACCGGGCGGCTTGACGTGGATATTGACGTTACAAGCCCGGACGAGATCGGGATTCTCTCCCGCCGCTTCCGAACGATGATGGACACCATCAACAACCTGATCCTGCGTGAGTACCGGCTGGAAATCGCCAATAAGACCAATCAGCTGAAGGCACTCCAGGCGCAGATTGATCCGCATTTCCTGTACAATTCGCTCCAGTCGATCGGTACCCTGGCCCTGCAGCATAATGTGCCGCGAATCTATTCCCTGCTCTCATCGCTGGCGAATATGATGCGCTACAATATGCGCAACAGCGAGGGCAAAGTGACCCTGCAGGATGAGATCAATCATGTGCGGCTGTATCTTGAGCTGCAGAAGCAGCGGTTCCGTGACCAGCTGGACATCACATGGGATTTGGATCCCGAGAGCCTTACGACTCCGGTTCCAAAGATGATCCTGCAGCCGATTGTTGAGAATTATTTTAAGCATGGCATGAATACGCACGCCGGCGTCGGCCATATATCCATATCTTCCCGCATCTCGGAAGATCGCCGCTTGATCGTCATCGTTGAAAATAACGGGTCCTCCATCGAAGAGGCCGAGCTCGCCTTGATTCGCAGCAAGCTTGCGACCGCTTACGGCCACCCTGACCGGAACGATGCCGGCAATGAATCGATTGGGCTCTTAAATGTATTGATGCGATTGAACTTATACTCCGACAACAAGGCCGGATTAACGATAGAGAATGTAGTACCACACGGCGTCAAGGTCACGCTCGATATCAACGCATGGGAGAGTGAACAGTAGAATGAGAGTATTGATCGTAGATGACGAACAGCATGTGCGGGAGGCTATAGGGCTTCTGGCAGACTGGGAGCAGCATGGCGTCACGGAAATTGATCAGGCCGCTGACGGGGAGGAAGCGGTCCGCTTAATCGAGGAGAACAAACCGCAAATTGTCATGACCGACATGCGAATGCCCCGCAAAAACGGACTGGAGCTGCTTACCTGGCTCCATACTACGAAACCGGATATTAAAGTGCTCGTCATTAGCGGATATGATGATTTTGAATATGTGCGTCATACGATCCGTTCGGGAGGCATTGACTATATTCTCAAGCCCGTTGAACCGGACAGCTTGAACGAAGCGCTGGCCAAAGCGGTTCAAACCTGGCAGCTCGAGGAAGAGAAGCGGCAGCAGATTACTAACCAGAATATCGAAATGAATCAGATGACCCCTTTCTATATGGACCGCCTGCTCTCGGATCTGGTTAACGGCTACGGCAACAGGGACAGCGTGGTTTCTCAATTGCGGAACCGGATGACGCTGCCGGTAACCGGCATGATCTATAACGTTGCCGTCCTACGCGATGATCAATTTGACGAAGCTTTGCTGTCCAAATTCCGCAACAGGCGCCATCTGCTATCCTTCACGCTCATCAATATTTGCAATGAACTGTTGATGGATCAGGGGGTTGCCTTTCGACATATCGACAAGCCCGGTGAAATCATGATCCTCTGTTGGAATCCGCGGCTTCCCTTTAACGACGTACTGGATCGAATCAATGACGGGTTCTTCTCCACCCTTCGGAGGCGAAGCCATTTCGGTGCCGCCAGAGCAGACGCCTTTCCCGAAGATTTGCCGAAGGCTTATCTAAATGCCGCCCAAGCTTTGTGCAGCCGCAATCTATTAACCGGCAAATCCCGTATCCATCGCGAACGCGCCGTTGAAAGCGATGGCTCGCGCACCCTGCGGCTCTCCTCCTACGAGGAGAAATTCAAACTGGCTGCGCTTAGCAGGAGCAAGGAGCGCATTGAGGCAGCCACGGAAGAATGGCTGCAAGATGTGAGAGAGAGGGATCTCGTATCGCCGGAGCATCTGGCGAGATGGAATTCGGAGTGGGACTGGATCCAGTATCATTGGACGGAAAATGAAGTGAAAAGCACGCAGGAGCCCATCGAAGACGCTGAAATCTCGCAGGACCTCCCCTCCCCGCTTCCTTACAGCGAGGAGGGAATGATCTGCTGGGATCGCTGGCGCGAACAGATCAGCGGAAGGCTGTATGCAGCATCCCGGGTTCTTACCCAGATTCATTCCAAGGACAGTCACATCATTCATGATATTGCCCACTATTTGGAGCAGCACTATCATGAGGAGATTTCCCTTCAGCAAATTGCGGGGAAGTTCTTTCTTAGCAGGGAGTACATTTCGCGAAAATTCAAGCAGGAATTCGGTGTAACGCTATCGGATTTTCTCGGGCGGATTCGTATCGACAAAGCCAAAACGCTGCTGCTCAATCCCCAGATCCGGATCGCCCAAATCGCGGAGATGGTTGGTTACCAGGATGAGAAGTATTTCAGCAAAGTGTTCAAAAAAATGGAGGGTTTAACGCCCAACGAATACCGCAAGAAACCTATGAGTTAAGTGAAGGGGCGGTGCCCTTTTCTTGGCTGCTGGCTCGATATTCATTCTTTTGGGTATATTCTATATATTCCAGACTGATATCAGGAGGAGATTATATTGTACCGCAACAACCCGTACCGCTGGTGGAATCTGCTGTTTTTCGCCGGTGTAATTGCCGTGAATGTGTTATCAGGCATGCTGCCGCTTGGCGGCAGAACAACCGGGGAGATATCAGATATGTATTATACAGCGATCACTCCCGCAGGATATGCCTTTTCCATATGGTCCGTCATCTATGTGCTGCTGTTCTTTTTTGTCATCTATCAGCTGCGTCGTGACACCGGAAACCGCGATTCGGTAAAATCCATCGGTCCATGGTTTATCCTCAGCTGCGTATTCAATATGGCATGGCTTATTTTGTGGCACTATTTGTATATTGAATGGTCTGTCGTGGTGATGTTCCTGCTGCTGTTAACCCTATGGGTTCTATACGTACGCACGCATACAATCGACTATCCAACGTCAGGGGAAAAGTTCTGTCTGAAATTTCCGTTCAGCCTATATATCGGCTGGGTATGTCCTGCCTTTATCGTCAACGTCGGAATCGTGTTTCAGAAGAATGACTGGAGCCTCTTCGGCCTGCGCGAAACCACTTTGGGGATTGTGCTGCTCTGCATCGGTACATTACTCGCCATATGGATCGGCCAGCGTTACCGGGACAGCATCGTGCCGCTGGTCTTCACCTGGGCTTACATCGCCATCGCGGCCGAGCATCGGGAAACCGACAGCATCTTAATGACCGCCTTTGTACTCTCTATCGTCCTGTTTGTATATGCCATATGGCTCTTCTTTACGCGCAATCGGAGAAGATCTCGATATTAAACCGAGCCTTAACGAAAAGCTTCCCTTGCTCGTCTATGTGATTAGTTCGCACCCTTTTCAATATCGCTAAAAATCAATAGAGCATAAAAAAAAGGGAGCTTTGCCTGCATTGGCAAAGCTCCCTTTCACATATGATCATATCGCTTATGGCTTAACGGCGATGACTTCAATCTCAACCAGTCCGTCCTTCGGCAAACGAGCAACCTCAACGGCGCTGCGAGCAGGGTAAGGCTCGGAGAAGAAGCTGCCGTACACTTCGTTAACCGCTGCAAAATCATTCATATCCTTCAAGAATACGGTAGTTTTCACCACATGGTCGAGGCTTGTCCCGGCTGCTTCAAGGATCGCCTTCACGTTGCTAAGAGACAGCTTCGCCTGCTCCTGAACTCCCTCGCCGAATTCACCCGTTTCCGGATTCAGGCCGAGCTGGCCTGAGGTATAGACGAATCCGTTGATTTCTACAGCTTGGCTGTAAGGTCCGATAGCTCCCGGTGCTTTGTTGGTCGATATGATATGTTTACTCATGGTTTGTCACCCTTTCTATGTATTCCTATCTGTGTACATTGTAATCTGCCACGGGTGCTCTGGCAAATTTATTCAGCGGCCTCGCCGAGAACATGAATGACTTCATTGGTGTATACATGGCGGCCTTTCATATCCGTTAAGCCGATATTCACCATCGACTTGGCTACTTTCCGCGCGGGTATGGCCCGATATGGAGCCAGCTTCGGACCTTTGAATGCAAAGTCGAGGGAAGTCATGAGAACCGATGCCACCCGCTCTCCAAACCGCCGCTCGGGCCGCTCGCCCAGCAATAATGACGGTCTGAACAGATGCAGCCCCCGAAAACCAATCCCGGCCAGCTTTTCTTCAACCTCACCCTTGGTGCGAAGATAGAAATTACGAACCTTCGGATTAGCGCCTGCGGAGCTGACCGCCATAAATTGTCTCACCCCGTGCCGCTTAGCCAACTCCGCTGTCTTGATGACATAATCCACATCCACTTTACGGAACTGCTGCTGGGACCCTGCTTTCCTGATCGTGGTTCCCAGGCAGCAATACACGCTGTGGACGCCTGAGAAAGCTTCGCTGTATCGATCCAGTTGATCCCATTCTACCAAGATGGGCTTCAACTGGGGATGCGTAATATCAGGCAGACTTCGTACCAGCACGCGAACCTCTTCAAGCTCCTCGCGTCCCAGCAGTTCTTCGGTTACCATACGCCCCACAAGCCCTGTGGCCCCGACTACAAGTGCAACCATTCCCACCTCGCCCCCTCCCTCCGTTCATGATATAAAATATGAATGACATGAAAGGCCTCTGCCCCCGCTCTTCTATGCAGCACGAAGCACTCTCCGCCCTAAATGGGATGATCAAACTTCCTTTTGACCTCATTCTACACCGCATCAGACCCAAGTCAATATGACTTTTTAAATATAAAACTCACATGAAATTCTCATGGCTCAGTGCCCGGACATCCAAGCTTAAAAAGGCAAAAAAAGAGCGCAAATCAGGCTCGATTTGCACTCTTTCTCCAAGCGGTTATGAAGCTGGTCAGCGGTTTCCACTCCCTGCGGAGCCAGCCGGAGGATTCGGCAGCTTCCTCCGCCATAAGCCCCGCGGTGGACGATGCCGCCTGCTGACTGTCTGTGACAGGGAGAACTTCCTCATTCATCATCTCATAGTATCCCAAATGATAGGTGCTGACCATGTCTCCGTGTAAGGTAAACACCTTGCCGTCACGAATATCGATCACCTTGCCGGTCACAACCCGGGATTCCAACATGATTCGTTCTGCCTCCCTTATCGTCCTTTAGACTAGTCGCGGTATCTTGCACTCCAATCGGTATATTCACGCTCCGCCGCATCCTTCGTATGTCCGTAACGTTCCTGCAGCTTGCCAACCAATTTATCCTTCTGGCCGTCGATCACATCGAGATCGTCATCCGTCAATTTGCCCCATTGCTTCTTCGCTTCACCCTTCATCTGTTTCCATTTCCCTTTAAATACGTTGCTATCCATAAATATCAGCTCCTCTTAGAGTAATGAATGATGAAATGTAGAATTGCCTGTACTTGTGTATACCCCTCAGGAGTTTCTCTGAATCCTGGCAAAGGATGTCATCGCTAAGTTTCAGTCCTTGCATTGACCTCAAAGTCCAAGCATTCAAAAAAGCTGTCTCCATGGGCTACAGCAGCTCCACGGGACAGCTTCATTTGTACATACATATCCAATCTCATAGTGCTGAGGGCTGGATGAAACGGCCCTGATCACCCTTTCAGTTTGATGACCGCTCCCTCCCTTTCCCTCTCCTTGCCCTTTTCCTCTTCCTTATCTTCCCCAACCAAGTCTCTGGCGGAAGCTTTGAATTCAGACAATGTGCGGCCCACCGCCCGGCCAAGCTCCGGCAGCTTGGAAGGACCGAACAGAATGAGCACAACAATCAGGATCATCATCAATCCGACAAAGCCAACATTTTGAAACATGGAACCCAACTCCTTTAATATGTGATGGTGACCGTTCTTTTGTGAAAGCCAGCGGCTATTCGATCAGCCGACTACGTGGAACAAGAACAATTTACTTTTTCTTATCCTTGCCAGGGTATACGGCTACGGCTTCAATCTCAATCAACCAATCGGCATTCACGAGGCTCGCTACCCCCACGGTAGAACGCGCAGGCTTCACGGGATTCTCCTTCGTATTGAAAAACTGGGCGTATGCGTCAAACCAGCCGGTATAATCAAAAGCTCCGTTCTTGGCTGCATCCGGGGTTAAGTACACTCTCAAATAGACGACATCCTTCATCGTCAACCCCTGCTCCTTCAGTTGTTTCTCGATTTCCTTCAGGATGCCGATCCCTTGGGTTTTGGTATCGCCATAGCGCTCATAAACCGTCTTGCCATCCTTGTTCAGCAAGGGCGGAACCGTCCCGCTTGTATAAAGATAGGAAGCCCCTTCGGGTATGATAACGCCGCTGGAAATAGAGGATGTAGGACTGCCGTAAAATTTCGGGGCGGGCGAAGCTTTGGTCGGCTTCTTATAGGCGGAGGAGCTGTCGGCATGCGCGGCGGTTACACTCACCGCACTGATCAGCATGGTCAGCGCCAGGATCGTCTTCAGTTGATTTTTCATGGAATCGTCTCCCTTCGTTTTACGCTTTCATTACGCGTTGATGGATGTCGGTTACGACCTCGCGGGCGGACTCAATGGCCCCTGCTTGCCAAGCCGTGATGTAGCTGATGTGCTCCCCTGCCAAGTAAATACGGTTATCCGGCTTGCAGAGGGTAGGGTAGTAGGTTTTCCTGTCGTTGGCGGAATAGGATACCCAGCCGCCTTCCTGGTATTTAGTCCTTTTCCAGTCGATGGAAAAGGATGCCTCGAACTCCTTCGGATACTGTGGATGGATCTTGGCGCCTTGCGTCAGCGCAAGGCGCTCGCGCTCGGCATACGACATGGCTCCGAGTTTATCGGCAGTGCCCCCGTATGCGTAGTAGCCGAGCAGAATCCCCTTCTTTCCAAAATAGTCTGTCGGAGGGTAGTAGATTTGCGTAATGTCCATATTCGTCAAGCTGCTGCCGCCATATAAATATTCGTCTTCTTCCCAAAAACGCCGTTTGAACTGCAGGCCGATTTTACCTGCAGAGGCGTAACCGACGCTGCTGATCGCTTTGGACATCTCAGGCGAGAAATCGGCCGGAATCTTCTTCAGCACCGTCAGCGGTATGGTGCAGATACAGTAATCGCCGCGGATTTCTTGCTCTCTGGCGGAATGGCCGTCCGTGTACACGATCCTCACACCGGAAGAGGACTGGCGAATTTCCTTCACCTCTGCCCGGTACTTGATCCGGTTGCCGATTCTTTTCTCAAATGCCTTGATGATGGCGTCCATGCCGCCTACGGGATGAAACATCATCATCTGCTGGTCGTAACCGTACTCGTTGCTGAAATATTTGCCGAAGCCGGAATTGATGATCGCCTTCAAATCGAATGGATCCCGGAGCACACCGGCATCCAGGCGGCTTCCCGGCTCATCCTTATACCCGCCGCGCTCGGAACCCTTGTAAAACAGATCCGGATTCAGATCTCCTTCGATCTTCAGATAATCCACCAGCTTCAGCTTCTCTTCCGCTGTCAGCGGCAGATCCAGCGCATTTTGATTCACGGCTTTGGCGAGCATCTCGGCCACGTAACCGCGTACGTCGGCTTTGGCTGCACGCTTGGGGACACGCTGCCCGGATAAAGCCCCCACGTTCTCGTTATAGTAGTAGCCGCTCTCATTCACATTGTTGAATGGCTCGATGGCTACGCCAAACTTCTTGCAATAATCCAGCGTGACGTGAAACTGCGGAATCCGCATCGGGCCTGCATTGAAGTACAGCCCGTTATCAAAGCGGGAGGTCTGACGGCCAAATCCGATCTCCGCAACGGAGGTTCCTTTGCGGATCGTCCAGTTGCGCCCGCCGGCAAAGCTTTTGGCTTCCAATATCGTGCAGTCGTAACCTGCCAGACCGAGCTCATACGCTGCCGTCAAACCCGCGATTCCTGCGCCGAGAATAACAATCTTCTTGCCGCCGCGGCCGCTTAGATTCAGGTCATTTTTTCCGGGAGGCGTATATTCCGCTGCTTTCAACGTTTCCGGCGTAAGGAGCCCCATCGTACCCATCAAGCTGAAGACGGCGACAGATCCACCCACCTTGCCAACAGTCGTCAGAAATTGCCTCCGGGTCATCTCTTTTGGTTGTTCTTTTGTAGCCACCCTCGTTCACTCCTTCGCTAGTTTGTGATTGGATTCATGAGCCGATCTTAGCAGAGAAAATAAGGTTTGGCTTAAATTTTGTTAGGTTTTCTTACACTGTTTTTTTATTTTTGAAAAATGATTGCTTTTTCACCTTCTTTTTCATAAAATCATGTCATAAATCCTTCCAAACAAAATGGAATCGCCAGAATTATTGCCGTTTTATCTTCTTCGATTTTAATCTCAAGCCAGGAACAATAGCTTAGGGTTAACAATACTTACATAGGAGGTAAAGATTATGGAGAGTAAGGTGATGAGTATTGGGGTTGTTTGCGAACTGACCGGCTTGACGGAACGGCAAATTCGGTATTACGAGGAACGAAAGCTTATATTTCCGGAGCGTACGAAGGGAGGAAATCGTCGATATTCTTTTGAGGATGTGAAAAGCATCCAGGAAATCCATCAAAAAATGCAGGAGGGATTTAATACATTTGAACTGAAGGAATTGAACAAAACGAAAAAACAGCGCTGCACGCCCATCTTCCGATGATGACCGAAGGAGTGACGAAACCTATGGAGTTCAAGAGTACCATGACGCTGCTCGAGCACATCGCCGAACTAAGAAAACGGATCCTACTGGTAGCTGCCGTCTTCATCCTGAGCATGGCTGCAGGCCTCATTGCCGCCCCTCATGTGTTATCCATGTTAAAGCATCACTCACCGGCCTTTCAGGTAACCTGGAACGTGTTCTCGCCTTGGGACGGACTGCGCATCTATATGAGCATAAGCATCGTATTATCGCTGCTTCCTACCCTGCCGTTTGCCCTTTATCAAATATGGCTGTTTGTCAATCAGGGACTGAACAACCGCGAGCAGAGAGCGGCCCTACGGTTTATCCCATTCTCCGCGTTATGTTTTCTAATAGGGGTTGCCTTTGCGTACTTTGTCGTTTTTCCAATGAGTCTTGCATTTACGACAGGAATCAACAGTCAGATGGACCTTGTCGAAACGTACGGCGTTGCCCAGTACTTCGGATTCATGTTCAATATCATCATCCCGCTCTCCCTTGCCTTCGAGCTGCCCGTTGTCGTCCTGTTTCTGACGCGAATAGGAATATTAAGCCCGGCTATCCTGCATACGATGAGGCGCTATGCCTACGTCGTTCTGGTGATCATTGCGGCGCTGATCTCGCCGCCCGATCTCGTATCTCACCTGATGGTTGCCATCCCGCTCATCGCCCTGTATGAGATCAGCACATGGCTGGCAAGCTGGATGCATCGCAAACAGAAGCATGTGAACCATGAAGAAAGCACGGAAATCGATACGGTTCACCAGATGATCTAATTTCCGTATTCACTCCTAGCCGACTCTCGGAGCAGCACGAGTATAAATTTAATTGGCTGCCCTAGGGGCAGTGATATTTTAACGACAGGCGCACAAAAAAGAGGCCGTTTACCTGCACAGGTACGGTCTCCTTCTCATTCCTATCCATAGAATCAGCGCGATTCCCTGCTTACTACCTACTAGCGGATCGTAATGACCTTCTTCTCCGCTTTCATATATTTAACGAATATGCCCGCATAATCGGGATCCCACTGGGTTCCCCTGCCGGCTTCCAGTATGTTCAAGGCATCCGCTGATTTCATGCCGCTGCGGTACGGCCTGTCCGACGTCATGGCATCATAGGCATCGGCCACGGCAATAATCCGTCCAAACAACGGAATCTCCTTCCCCTTCAACCCGTCAGGGTACCCGCCTCCATCATAGCGCTCATGATGGGACCGTACCCCTTCCAGATAAGGAGCCATGGCATCGGCAGGCTCGATCTGCAGCAGAATGTTCTCTCCTTGAGCCGGGTGGGCCTTTACCTGATCGAACTCCTCTGCCGTCAGTTTCCCTTCCTTCAGCAAAATATTGTCCCGAACCCCGATCTTGCCGATATCATGCAGCAATGCCGTCTTGTGCAACAAATCTACCTGCTCTTCGCTGAGTCCCGCCAGACGGCCAATTAACACCGAATACTCCGCTACCCGAAGCGAATGTCCGGCCGTGTAAGGATCTCTGGCATCCAGCGCCGCTGCCAGGGCGGCAAAATAACTGTCCAGCAGCTTGCGGTTTCGCTCCTCGCGCACCTGCAACCCGCGAACCATCATATTGAAACCCGCGATCAGATTGGAAAATTCATCAGAATAGAGATTGGAGGTCTGAATCAGACGCCCCTCCTTAATCTCATTCATCGCCCGGTAAAGCTGCCGGATCGGCCGCTGTAAATCCTGGGTCAAGAGCCAGGCGCCGATATAAGCAAAACCGACGCCAAGCAGCAATATAAATCCCGCCCAGCCCCAGTACTGCTGAGCTACGATCTGACTGAGCCCCTCCAGACGAATCTGGACCGCCAGACTAAACAGAAACAGCGGAAAAGTGCCGATTAGCATCGAGCTGAGCAAAAATTTTGTCCGAATCGCCATGAATACATGGCCCTCAAGGGAGAAGTCCACGCCATAACGAGATAACGCCTGCCGCCGAATCTCCTTGATCAAAGGGCGAATGGCGGCTATCGTCAGAAAAAATTCGATCATGGCATGACAGCTGGCTAGCAGGACCGCCCCCAGGCAAGCCAGCCATATATAGAACGGCGGAAAATTCAGTTTGCCCTGCTCCATCATCCAAACCGTCAGCAGAATGGCCGGGAGCGACAAGCCGAGCAGATGAGGTCCGAATATACGGTATACCGCCAAACGCGGCATACGGTGTATGCTCAAATATGCTTTTTCCAACGTTTCCAAATCCGTATGGCCTTCATGAAACCCCGCGTGAATCGGTCGTAAATGCCGAAGAAAGACGGTCAGCTCGGACGCAATCATCACCATGAATGAAATGGTCAGTATGACCACAAGGCGCGCGCCTTCCTCAATAGGAATTTCCAGAGTCGTTACCATTAATACGCCACCCACAACAAGCACAGCTGCAATGGACCCGATCATATAGTTCCGGATTAGCTGTTTAAGAAAAGACTTATACAGTTGCATCGTTCGCCTACTTTCATTAACAGATAATAAACATCGGCAAGGCAGGTGTGAATCCGAACGTATTCGACATGATGCTACAACTTAAGATCCCAACAGCAGAATTTGCAAGAAAAAACTGTTAATATGAATATCGTTGGATTTCCAGAAAAAATCAAGCGTTTTTGCATAACATTCTAATATACATTTGAATATCTTTGCTTATTACGAGTACCTGTGCTATAATAAGTAATTGTTACATGAAGTTTAACCCCGTTAGTTCCTCGAAACATGGTTATTTACATCTCTGTTGAAGTGCAAATTCCTATTTTATGACCCTAAGAGTAAGAGTTTTATGGAACGGATTTCTGATTCACACTGGCGCGGTCATCGGAGCCGCAAGGACGAAAGAGAGGCAGGGCTTTTGTCGTTTTAGAAGCAAAGATTCTTGAAGAAACTTCAAATACGGAACCGACTGTACAGCCGTTACCGGCCGTCAGGGGTTAAATTTTATATGTGCTTTCTAGCGCTCAATCAAGGACTCGGCCTTTGGCCGGGTCCTTTTCCATCTTACGCTGCCCTTTCGTTTGTCGAATCCCAAAAGACCAGTGACAGTCGCCTAAACGGATGCATATGATACCGAAGACGATGAGTATTCGGAAGGAGCGTGTTGTTTTGAAGAAAAAGAAGAAAAGCCCATCATCTTCCTCTTCCCAGCCCTACAGGGTAGATCCCACTACGAGGGAACTCGATCTGCTCGAGCGAAATAAAGGACGCAGCCCAAAAAAAGATAAAGATGCCCACATTCTTTCAGCAGCAACCATTATGGATCTGGATGAGGATCTTATCGGCATCATGGAAATAAAACAAGAAGAAAAAGAAAACAAAGAAAATACCCCATTATCGATATCTGACGAAGCTTCCAGCTTACCAACAGAAGAGGCTGTAGCCGCTGACACCCCGACCGTGCCTACCGATCCCCCCTCCCTTCCCGAGATGGAGATCGAGCATGTGCAGTTGATCTTGGAAAAGGAAATGCCTGAACTTAAGGGCGCATTCATATATACAGAGGACATAGGGGAATATGCGGTAACCGAAAGCCGGATCGCTTCGAGAGCGGTCACAGCATCCAAGCTGTCGCGTGGTGCCGTCGGGCCTGAAGCCATACAAGACTACAGCATCACCAGTCTGCACCTTGCCGACGAAGCCGTGACCTCAGGAAAAATCGCGCCATTATCGGTCACGGGTGAACATCTAATGGATGGCATCTTATCTACGCGCAAGTTTCGAGACGGTTCCGTGAATGCCAGCAAGATCAAGGATGGCAGTATAACCTCGCAGAAGCTGGCAGACCACGCCGTAGTTAGCGACAAAATCGCGGATGGGGCTATTACCGCACGTCATCTTCAACAGCTTCTCGTGACAACCGACCTGCTTGAAGACCAAGCGGTTCAAGGAGACAAAATCGCATCCAGCGCCGTAGAAACCCGACATCTCGCTAATGAGAGCGTCCATAGCTCCAAGCTTGCAGAGGATGCAGTCACTTCGACCAAAATCCGTGAAGGTGCCGTAACAGGGAAAAAAATCGCCGATGATGCCATTTCAGCGTCCCACATAAAACCGCAAAGCATCGAAAGCAAGCATTTGGCAAGCGAAGCTGTAACTGCAGAGCATATTGCTGCCGGCAGCATCGGGTCAGGCCTAATTGCAGATGGTGCCATCAATGCCGGACATATTGAGGATGGCTCGCTCAGCGCCCGCCATTTAGCGGACGGAGCCATAGGATCAGAGCAAATCCGGCCTGGCTCTATCGGTTCCGATCAGATCAGCATCAATGCAGTATCCGCCCGCCATCTGGCTGATTCCAGTGTCACAAGCTCCAAGCTTGCCGATCAATCCGTCCATACGGTGAAGCTGGTGGAACAGGCGGTGACGGCTTCGAAAATCGCGGATCAGAGCATACTTCCTAACAAAATTGCCAATGAAGCCGTCCAAACGCGCCATCTGGCTAAGGATACGGTGGAATCAGACCAAATTGCATCGGATGCCATTCAAACCCGGCATCTCGCTGCGGATGTAGTAAACGCCGAGCACATTGCCGAGGGCAGCATCATATCTAAGCATTTCGCGCCTCAAAGCGTCATAGGGAGCGCCATTCATCCCAAAACGATAGCGGAGCAGCATCTGGCTGACGGAGCGATCGGAAAACAGCATCTTCAGCCCGCATCCGTCGGAGAAGAGACGCTGGCCCCTGAGAGCGTGACAAGCCAAAAGCTTGCGCTTGGATCGGTTGGCGGAGCCATTATTGCTAAGCATGGCGTAACCTCCGGCAATATTGCCAGTGAGGCCATTCAGCAGCAGCATCTGTCAGGGGGCAGTGTAGGCGCCGAAGCTCTGCAAAACGGTGCGGTTCGCGAGCAGCATCTGGCCGATGGCTCTATTGCCAGCCGTCATCTGCAGAAGGGAAGCGTACGGACTCAAGCGCTCGCCCAGGGTGCGGTAACGACAGATAAAATTGCCGCAGGCAGCATCGTGGAGTCCTCGATCGGCGATGGGGTTATTGCGCCTCGACATCTGGGGGACCATGCCGTAACCTCACCGAAGCTGTCTCCGGAAAGCGTGACCACGGATAAACTGACAGACCTTGCCGTAACTTCTAATAAACTGGCTGAGAGCAGTGTCTCTGCTGGCAAAATAGCTCCAAAGGCCGTTCAATCCACTCATCTCTCTCCGAGTGCGGTGACTTCCGAAGCAATTCAGAACAAGGCCGTTACTTCGGAAAAAATCGCTCCGCAAGCTGTAGAGGGCGCACATCTGGGACTGGAATCCATCCTGGGCAAACATATCGTGCAGGAAGCCATTCATGGTTATCACTTGAAGAAAAAATCCATCATGTTAAGCCATTTGGCCGATGAAAGCCGCTCGGCGGAAGCGTTGTTTGCCGACGGCAGCATACCGGGCGTAAAAATCGGGTCACAATCGATTACGGAAGCCCATCTCTCGCCTTCGTCGGTCTCGGGAGCCGCGCTGCAGGCGAACGCCGTGAGTGGTGACAAGATCAAGCCTCTCTCCATTTCAGCAGTGCATCTGCAAGAAGCAAGCGTCCAGTCTGACCATCTGGGCGTGGATATTGTGAGGTCACAGCATATGGATGAAGGATCGGTGACTGGCCGCCATCTTGCTTCCGGCTCTGTCAATGCCCGGCACATTCAAGCCGAAAGCATAGAGTCCGCACATATCACGAACGACGCTGTCCTTCCTGAGCATATCGCCGGAGAGTCGATCCAGAGCGGACATCTTGCCGAAGGCGCTGTGAGCTCCAAGCATATTGAATTATTCTCGATTCAAAGCCATCACCTGGCGCCGTACTCGATCAACGCTGCGCATCTTGGAAATCAGTCTGTCGGTCATGTCCACCTGCAGCCGGACAGCGTTGGCGTCGATCAATTGCAGCCGGGGGCCGTAAAATCGAGGCAGCTGGCGGAGGGTGCCGTTCTTCCCCATCACCTGCAAATTTCCAGCATCGGTTCGCAGCATATCGAAGCCGGCGCAATCACAACGGAACTTGTGCAGGACGGTGGAATTACAGGCAGCAAGATTGCTGACGCTTCCATCACTAGCAAGCACATTGCTGACGGCTCCCTGACTGGAGCGCAAATTGCCGACGGGGCCATCGGATGCCGCCATCTCGGGCCGGATGCCTTCAACAACTTCACGTTAGCCGAAGGATCGGTTACTGGCAGTAAGATTGCTGAGGCTTCTATCACTAGCACGCACATTGCTGACGGCTCCCTGACTGGAGCGCAGATTGCCGACGGAGCCATCGGCAGCAGGCATCTCGGACCGGATGCCTTCAATAACTTCACGTTGGCCGAAGGCTCAGTTGACGGCAGCAAGATTGCTGAGGCTTCCATCACTAGCGCGCACATTGCTGACGGCTCCGTCACTGGAGCGCAGATTGCCGACGGAACCATCGGCAGTAAGCATCTCGGGCCGGATGCCTTCAATAACTTCACGTTGGCCGAAGGATCGGTAACTGGCAGCAAAATTGCTGAGGCTTCCATCACTAGCGCGCACATTGCTGACGGCTCCGTCACTGGAGCACAGATTGCCGACGGAACCATCGGCAGTAAGCATCTCGGGCCGGATGCCTTCAATAACTTCACGTTGGCCGAAGGATCGGTAACTGGCAGCAAAATTGCTGAGGCTTCCATCACTAGCGCGCACATTGCTGACGGCTCCGTCACTGGAGCACAGATTGCCGACGGAACCATCGGCAGTAAGCATCTTGGACCGGATGCCTTCAATAACTTCACGTTGGCCGAAGGCTCAGTTGACGGCAGCAAGATTGCTGAGGCTTCCATCACTAGCGCGCACATTGCTGACGGATCGCTGACGGGCGCGCAAATTGCCGACGGAACCATCGGCTGCCGGCATCTCGGACCGGATGCCTTCAATAACTTCACGTTGGCCGAAGGCTCAGTTGACGGCAGCAAGATTGCTGAGGCTTCCATCACTAGCGCGCACATTGCTGACGGCTCCGTCACTGGAGCGCAGATTGCCGACGGGGCCATCGGCAGCAGGCACCTCGGACCGGATGCCTTCAATAACTTCACGTTGGCCGAAGGATCCATTGATAGCGATAAGCTTGCAAACGGCGCCGTCACAAGCGCCCATCTGGCCGACGGAGCCGTTACCGGACAACAATTGGCTAAAGGCGCCGTAACGGCAGAACATTTAAGCTTTGCGCCAATACGCAGCGCAGCCGGCCAGCCGAAGCTGCAGCAATTCGGCATGACGCCTTTTGTATTTGGAGCTGAAGCCTTGACCGAGGTGACCGTCCAATTCGAGGAGGCTTTTGCTGGGATCAACTATATCATTGTAGGAATGAGCAACAATCCTGGCTTCCAGATTTCCTTGAAATCCCAGCGGGAGGATGCCGCCGTCCTTGAAGTAAGCCGCCAGCCTAACTGCAATCTCGCCTATGGTTTCATGTCCTGGATTGCAATCGGCCCTTCACGATAACGCCATAGCAATCCAAATAAAAGAGGCCCTCCCCTGATAACAGGGGAGGGTCTCTTTCAGACTACCGGCTGACTATTGAAATGGCGAATCTCATCATGGTGTACTTACCCTAACTGGCGTTTAAATTGTTTACTGGCGAAGAAGTAAGCGATGACCATGATGCCGACGCACCAGCCAAGCGCAACCCAGATCCCGTTCCCAACAGACCCTTCATACAAGAGGGAACGAATCGTATTCACGATCGATGTCACGGGTTGGTTCTCAGCGAACGCCCGAACAATTTTAGGCATGGTTTCGGTGGGAACAAAGGCCGAACTGATAAACGGAAGGAAAATCAGTGGGTACGAGTAGGCTGTCGCCCCTTCCATAGACTTCGCTGTCAATCCAGGGATGACCGCCAGCCATGTCAGCGCCAGCGTAAACAGCCCTAGTATCCCGGCTACCGCGAGCCAATCCAGGATACTCGCGCTTGAACGGAAGCCCATCAGCAGCGCGACGAGGAAAACCACCACGACAGTAAGCGCATTAGAAACCAGCGAAGTCAACACGTGAGCCCACAATATCGAAGAGCGCTTGATGGGCATGGTAACGAAACGCGCCATCAACCCGCTTTTTATATCCGTAAACAGCCGCAGTGAAGTGTAAGCGACGCCGGATGCGACAGCCATCAGCAGGATTCCCGGCAATAAATAATTGACGTAGTTGTCCGTACCTGTCTCTATGGCACCGCCAAATACATAGACAAACAGCAGCATCATCATAATCGGCGTAATCGCCACCGTGATAATCGTATCCGGGCTGCGCAAGATGTTGCGCATTAAACGCCCTAGTAATGTCCCTGTTTTGTTTTTCATTTACATCGCCTCCTTGTTGCCGATGATCGCGAGGAAAATTTCCTCCAATGTCGGCTGCTTCTCAATGTACTCCACTTTCGCCGGCGGGAACATCGCTTTGAGTTCGGCAAGCGTACCGGTCGTGATGATTTTTCCGCTATGCAGGATGGCGATACGGTCCGCCAGCTGCTCAGCTTCCTCCAGGTACTGGGTCGTCAGCAAGATGGTCGTGCCGCCGCCGGCAAGCTCCTTGACGGTATCCCAAACTTCAATTCGCGCTTCGGGGTCAAGCCCTGTCGTCGGTTCGTCGAGAAAAATGACGGCTGGCGTCCCGATCAAGCTCATGGCGATGTCAATCCGGCGCTTCATCCCGCCGGAATACTGGTCTGCCCGGCGATTAGCCGCATCGGTCAGGCTGAATCTTGCAAGCAGATTGTCGGCAACTTGAGCAGGATTGGAAACTCCCCGCAACTTGGCGATCATCATCAGGTTTTCCCGCCCGGTGAGCATGCCGTCCAAAGCTGCAAACTGCCCTGTCAGACTGATGCTCTGGCGGACATGATCCGGTTGACGCTGGACGTCAAAGCCGCAAATACCTACTTCCCCGCCATCGGGCTTCATCAGCGTCGAGAGGATATTGACTGTCGTTGTCTTGCCCGCTCCATTGGAGCCCAGCAGTGCGAAAATTTCGCCGCGCCGCACCTCAAAATCTACCCCCTTTAAGACTTCTTTGTCTTTAAAGGATTTTTTTAACCCTTTTACAGAAATCGCTGCATTTCTCATATTTTATCCTCCTTATAATAAGCGCCTTGCTGAGCTGGATTGCCTACACTCATCTATTTAGTAAGACTGATAATCCGTATGACTTACTACCGGGTCAAAAATTAACTGAATAGCGAAGGCGGTAATTCACATTTGATAACCAGCTAATCAGTCGTATTATCTATTGGAGTTATTTTTTTCCCAATCGGTTCAAGATATCCTGATTCAAATCTTGCCGATACTTGGCTACATAGGTTTTAGCGTTTGCCACTAGTTCGTCGGCAAAGGACGCCACGTCTTCACCAGTGATCTCCAGCACTTGTCTGCCATCGGCCGCACCAGCTTCGAACAACTCGATTAATTCATACTGCATGTGCAGCATATCCATCCCGTTGCCCGTTGAGAAATTCCACATGTAGTTTTGAATTTTCTTAAATACAAACTGGTAGTCCTCTGGCAGGGCTTCAACCCGTGCCATCATCATTTTGTACTCCTTTTTCTCACCAATCATTTTTTTGAACATTTCCATCATATTATTTTTTCCTCCTTTTATATAAAGCTGAACAAGGCACCACACAATATCGGACGGAATATCTTATGAAGCTAATTTGACTTCAAGACGTTGATTTTGGATGATAAGAAATCCCATTTTTCCCAAAACAATTCAAGCTCCTGACGGCCAGCCTCATTAAGTGAGTAAAACTTGCGCGGCGGCCCCATGTCTGACGGTTTCTTTTCAATGTTCACCAGCTTTTTCTTTTCTAACCGCACGAGTATGGTGTAGACCGTCCCTTCCACGACTTCGGTAAAGCCAAGCTCGTTCAGACGGCGGGTAATCTCATAGCCATAGGTTTCACGGCGGCTGATGATTTCCAGCACGCAGCCTTCCAGCGAACCCTTCAGCATTTCAGTTAAATTTTCCATATTCGAAAGCCTCCTTTATTTCGTCCCTCCCCTATTCAGTATTACCTATATTCAGTATAACATAGTACTAAGGGAAATTTTTACTTAATAGCATTTGGAAAACATGCTATTAAGTATTACTTATTACATGTACATTGTAATACTAAGTAGTAGGGGATGTCAACAATTTCTTTAAAATATTTTTGCAACCTCATTGCTCAGTGTGTCGGTATTCAGTGTGACCTACTACAGGTATATCGTAATACGTAGTAGATGGATTGTCAACCGGATTTTCGAAATATTTTCAAAACCAGTATTGCCCCGCGATTATTAAGGTTTCACGTTCAGTAAACCGTATTGATGATGCTTGCTGTAGCTTGTGTCCGGATCCATTTATGCATGCAAAAAAAGACGAGCCTTAAGCTCGCCTTTTTTTAATGATTATTCGATGCCGATCCGTCCTTGTTCTAGCCCCTCCCCTGACTCCGGCAATCTCGTTCGTATCCGTAATGCGTAGCATCCCGAGATGAACAGCACCGTGGCAGCGATGATATACGTAGCCCGAACGCCAAATTCATCGGTTATGAACCCAAACAACAGGGTGGATAAGCCGAATACCAGCGAAACTAGCGCGCTTTGGGCAGCGTACACTTTCGGCAATACATGGACAGATATGCCCCGCTGCAGTGTAGTCTGAAGCGAGACTGCCTTAAGCTGTTCAAAAACGCCGAAGCCTGCCGAGAACACCAGGGCCAGCCAAGGCACCGAGGTCAATCCAAAACCGAACGTCATGATACTGATGCCGAAGGAAGAGCAGATGACGAACTTGCGGATGTTGCGGTCGATCAGCCCTGCGCCTCTCATGCCAAACAGTCCGCCCAGCATAAGTCCCAGGAAAAAGCTTGCGTTGATATATCCCCACCATGCCTCTTCCCTTTGCAGCACATCGGCTACATACACGTAGATGGTCGCCGCGATCCAAATCACGCCCGCCATCGTCTCCAATACATAAATCACATGAATCGCCCGAATAGAAGGCTGTTTCCAAATGAGTGTCCAGCCTTCCTGAATGGAACGCCAATTCGAAACGCGCGCCTTCTCTTTCTGTTCCGGAGAGGATTCATGCCGATCCTCGATCATCTTCATGCAGACAGCGGCTGCCAGGGCCAGGGCAAAGGTCAGCCATATCACGTTGCTTCCGCCCAAGGCTGCGACCAGCAGTCCCCCAACGGCCCAGCCTCCCAGTTGGATCAACTGATCCACGATGGCAACAAAGCTGTTCGCTTTCGTCAGCTCAGCGGCATCCACCAGACGCGGCAGCATGGCATGACTTGCAGGTGCAGCCCAGCCATCGAGCAGAGAGATGAGGAATACGAATCCGAGGATTGCATAGACCGTCGCCTCCTGCTCTCTCAGCACATAGCAGGTTACCAACAACAGAAACAGCATGGCCGTTTTTCCGATCTGAGACGAAGCAAGCAGTGACTTGAGGCTGTATTTATCCATCAATACGGGTGCAAAGCTCCCGCTTATAAACCGTGCCATCGTCGTGAGAAAGGGTACCATGGCCATCAGCATGGCAGATCCTGTAATCTTATGGATCATAGCCATCAGACCGACAATGTAAAATAAATCGCCGCTATTGGCGAGCGCCTGACCGATCCAGAGATATTGAAAAGATTTCCTTTCCATCTTTCTACCCCAATTCTGTATTTAGTTGTATGGGTTAGGGTAGAAAAACCTACATGTTCTGGCCTCCGTACATTTTATATGGTTAATATAGTAACACCGTTAAGGACTTCTGTTAAGTTCATGGACTTTTTTTATCCCCGGTTAAAACTATTTGGCCTCCTCCACGGTCTAATGATCAGTCAAGCGCACTCAAGTACTTGAGCATGATCCAATCCGGCCAATGAATGAATAGATGAAACGAATTCGTGCCATGACAATATTACTAGTGCTAGTAGTTAGGGGTGAGTGAACTGAGAGCGAAAGAGTCGAAGCAGCAACAGTTCAGCGAAAATATGGAGAAATGCAAAAACAAGTTATACCGGGTAGCCTATTGCTATGTCAAAAATGAACAGGAGGCACTGGATATCGTCTCCGAGGCAACCTATAAGGGATATCTCGCTTACGAGCGGATGAACACGCCGCAGTATTTTGATTCCTGGATGACCCGGATCGTTATTAACGCTGCCATTGACCATCTCGGTCGCAAGAAGCGGGTTACTTATATGGAAGATCAGACGCAGGACTATGCAGCCGCAGAGCATGCCGTACCGCTGGAAGAGAAGATGGATCTGTACGATGCGCTGGACAGACTGCTGCCGGAGGAGAAAACCTACATGATTTTGAAGTTTTTTGAAGACCTGCGCTTTCGAGAAATGGCGGATGTGTTATCCGTATCCGAAAGTACCGTCAAGACCAGGTTTTATCGTATTATCGGAAAACTAAAATCATATCTAATCGAGGGAGAGGTCGATAGCCTATGACAGGAAAAGAACGCTACGAACACATTGAAATCCCCGCCCAGCTAACCGGCGTTATCGATGCTGCACAGAAAAAGGCGGCTGCCCGCAAACGCTCCATACGCTTGACGAGATACTCTTCCGTTGTTGCAGCTGCCGTTGCCCTGCTATTCGTGGTCAACATCCCGACGGTGGCCAACGCCTTATCCAAAGTTCCTGTGGTGGGCAGCATCGTTCAGGTTCTGCAGTTCGGGGGCGGAGGCGAGCGGACCGACGGCGTTACCGTGGGCACGGAAGCTTCCGAAGACGTATTAAAAATTCAATTTGACCAGGAAGGCAAGTCCGTTTCCAGTGTCCCGGCCTACACGGTGGATCATCGGGATGCGCCAAACCGTCTGATCTTCACGTTTAACGGAGTACGAAATTTTGATTATGAAACCCTCAAGAAAGACATGCTGGCTCTGCCGCTGGTGAAGGATGTCTATGAGAATGTGATTCTGGACGACTCGGCCATGCGTTTTGTCGTTGAACTGAAGGATGGCGTGAAGCATACCGTATCCGAATATAAAGACCCCGGCTATATTGAGCTGAAGCTCACTTCGACCGGAGAGCCGGTCACCCCGCGCGAGGTCTTCTATATCCGCAGTGAAGCCATGCCGCAGGGGGAATCCCTCGCCATCCTTGAAGAGATTTATATGGAAGACGACGTGACCTTCATTAAGACGGCCAGCAACGACTTCCTCGCGGTCATCGGCGGGTTCGATACCCGCGAGGAAGCCGAGCAGAAGCTCGGCGAAATTTCGGCCCGCGACAGCTACGGCGATGATCTGCGCATCGACAGCTGGATGAGTAATGAACGCCCGAACTAACCGGTAACGCGAAAAAAAGCACCGCTCCGACAAGTGTTGGAGCGGTGCTTTTTGATGATGGTCCATTACGCTGCATTGGCGCGTTTGTTACACGACAGCTCCCGAAGCGACTCTCCAGGCCGCGAACCACCTTAAACGTTTGGATGAGGATAGATCATGACTTTTACGCTGGTGTCCTTGTGCGTGCGAGCAAGCTCTACGGCTTCCTCGATCTGATCCAAGGAAAATTGGTGGGTGATGATATCGCGTATGCGGCTGGCCTTGTTTTGCAGCATCTGAATAGCCGCCGGGTACGTGTTTGCGTAGCGGAACACGCCATATACATCCAGCTCGGCGTCAACCAAAGCGCCAATATCCACCGGGATCGCATCCTTTGTGGGCAGACCTACAAACACGATCCGGCCTCCCCGGTTCACATAACCAATCGAATCCGCGATGGCCCCGGCGTTGCCCGACGTTTCAATAATAAGATCAATGCCATTGCCGTCCGTCAGTTCGTTCAATCGCTGCGAAACGGATTCGCCCATCGGATTGATCACGCCGGAGGCTCCCATCTGCAGGGCCAGATTACGCCGGTATTCCACGACGTCGCTGCCATATACCTGAGAGGCTCCGGACATTTTGGCCGCCTCCATGGCAAGCAAGCCAATCGGCCCCAGTCCGAGCACGAGCACCCGGTCCTCTGGCCGGATACGCCCGCGTCGTACGGCATGGAGTCCTACGGACAGCGGTTCAAGCAAAGCGCCTTCCTCAAAGGACATTTCGTCCGGCAGCCGGAACAGGAAGTCGCTTCGCACCGCAACGTATTCGGCCCAAGCCCCGTCAACCGGCGGGGTCGCCATAAATACAACATCCGGACACAGGTTGTAACGTCCGCTTTTACAATAAGAGCAGCGCCCGCACGTTACGCCCGGTTCCACGGCCACGCGGTCACCAACGGAGACATTTCTTACCTTCTCCCCCGTTCTTACTACAACGCCGGCAAGCTCATGTCCCAGAATCAACGGTTCCTTCACTTCATACCTGCCAATCCGTCCATGCTCATAGTAATGCACATCCGAGCCGCATATGCCGATGCAGTACACCTGAATCAAGGCCTCATCCGGCTTCGGCTCCGGAATGGGAACCTGCTTCACCCCAATGGATAACGGGCGTTCAAGAACGGCGGCAGACATCATATTGAATTGTGGCAAGCTGCATTCACCTCTCATCTCAAGAAATCGCTTACCCACTTAGTTTACACGATAAACTATCGCTTCATAAGGGTGCAGAGCGAATTCGTCGAAGCTTCGGTCCGAGCGCTCGTAATTCGAGAGTACAACTTCCGGTTGATGCTCACGCCATTCCGCCGGGAATTGAAAATCCGGTGTTCCGCTATAGAAGTTGAGAACAATCAAGTACGTCTCGTTCCCGAGCGATCTGGAATAGGCGAAAATTTCTGAATGCTCTTTAAGCACGGCTTCATATTTTCCGTAAACCAGCGCCTCACTGGATTTGCGCAGTCGGATCAAGGCTTTATAGTAATTCAGTATGGAATCGGGATCGGTTAGCTGCTGCTCTACGTTGATTTCATGATAATTCGGATTGCAGCGGATCCACGGGACAACCGTTGAGAAGCCGCCATAAAGCGTGTCATCCCACTGCATCGGCGTTCTTGCATTGTCCCTAGCCCGGTACGCGATTCTACGCATCGTCTCGGACACGTCTTTTCCGTCCAGAAGCCGCTCGCGATAATAATTGTAGATCTCCACATCCCGATAATCGCTCAGCTCCGCAAACTCGACATTCGTCATTCCGATTTCCTGCCCCTGATAAATAAACGGCGTCCCCTGCATCAGCATAAAAAAAGTAGCCAGCATCTTGGACGATTCCTTATGATAATGGACCGGATCGCCAAAACGGGATACGGACCGCGGCTGATCGTGGTTCTCCATATAGAGGGCATTCCAGCCCACGCCTTCAAGGCCCGTCTGCCATTTATGCATGATCTGCTTCAATTCGGCCAAGTCCCAGACCGCATAATCCCAGCGTCCTTCCAGTCCGAAATCAAGATTGACATGCTCAAATTGAAAAATCATATTCAGTGACCCGTTCTCTTCCCCGATCCAGCGGTCTGCTTCCGCTATCGGAATGCCGCTCGCTTCGCCAACCGTCATAATGTCATAATGAGCGAACGCCTCGCGTTTGAATTGCTGAAGAAATTCATGGATGCCCGCGATATTCCGATGTCCGGGATTCGAGTCGACATAACGAAGGTGATTCGGATTCGGCATATCCGGCAAACCCGGAAGCTTCTTAATATGGGTAATCGCATCCACGCGGAAACCGTCAATCCCTTTATCCAGCCACCAACGGATCATTTTGACCAGATCATCCCTGACCGCCGGATTCTCCATGTTTAAATCAGGCTGCTTCTTGGAATAGAGGTGGAGATAATATTGATCCGTCAACTCGTCATATTCCCAAGCGGAGCCGGTGAAGACGGATTCCCAATTGTTCGGCTCGGCTCCCTCCCTCGCATTCCGCCAGATATAGTAATCCCGCTTCGGATTGGTCCTTGAGGAACGGGATTCAATAAACCACGGATGTTCATCCGAGGTATGATTGAGCACCAGATCCATAATGAGCCGCATGCCGCGGTTATGGATTTCGGCCAGCAGCTGATCGAAGTCGGCCATGGACCCGAACTCCGTCATAATATCCTGATAATCGCTGATATCGTAACCGTTGTCGTTATTGGACGAACGATAGATGGGGCATACCCATATAACATCAATCCCGAGATCCTTCAAATAATCCAGGCGGGATATAACCCCTTGCAGATCCCCGATGCCGTCTTCATTCGAATCCATAAAGCTGCGCGGATAGATTTCGTAAGCAACGGCTTCTTTCCACCATACTTTCTGCATTGTCGTATCCCCCGTTTACAATAAAGATGCTGCTTATTTAGAAATGCAGACCGGGTCGTTACACGTACATCATTAACCAACTTGGTCTGTCGCAGCATACAGTATTGCCGTTTAAGCGATCTTATAAGCCTAACAACCATAGAATAGCCATGCCGCGGGGATATGCGGCATGGCCATTGGCAAGTCTATTATGAAACTACGAAAAGCGAATTTCTCCCTGCTCCCATGTTACATACTGCATGGGTTCGGTCAGACTCCGGTCAGGACCGGCCTTCACTTCCTTGATTTCCCGCTAACCTCGTACATACTTCGCAGTCAGCGATTGTTCCGCCGTGATCAGTTCAGCAGGCGTTCCTTCGAACATGACCCTGCCCCCCCTGCTGCCGCCCTCGGGTCCGAGATCAATGATCCAGTCCGCCTGACGGATCACATCCAGATTGTGCTCGATCACGATCACCGTGCTGCCATTATCAACGAGCCGATTCATCATGTCCAGCAAATGCCCGACATCCGACATATGCAGCCCGGTCGTCGGCTCGTCCATCACGTAGATCTTTCCCTGCTTATGCAGCTCGCTGGCCAGCTTGATGCGCTGGCTTTCGCCCCCGGACAGAGTGCTTAGCGGCTGGCCGAGGGTCAGATAGTGCAGGCCCACATCGTGCAAAGCCTCCAGCCGCCGCCTGATTTCTTTTTTCTCGAAAAAATCGAGCGCCTGCAGCACGCTCATATCCAGCACATCGGTAATCATTTTTCCATGGAGCTTATACTGCAGAACATCATCCTTAAAGCGCCTGCCGTCACAGGTGTCGCACGGAGACTTGATGCCTTCCATGAACGCCAGGTCCGTATAGATGAAACCAAGCCCGTGGCAGTCGGGGCAGGCCCCTTTGGAATTAAAGCTGAACAGGGATGGACTCTGATCGTTAGCCTTGGCGAATAAACTCCGGATGTCATCCATGATGCCCGTATAGGTAGCAGGATTCGAACGGATCGAGGTGCTGACGGCGGACTGGTCGATGACGACAGCCTCGGGATGCTGGGACAGGAAGGCATGATGAATCAGCGAGCTCTTGCCTGACCCCGCTACGCCCGTGACCACGGTCAACACGCCTTCCGGGATATCCACCGTCACATTGTTCAGATTATGATGATTGGCATTGGCAATCCGCATCTGTCCTGTCGGTACCCGGAACTGTTCTTTCATCGGCATGAAACGTTTCATATACTGCCCGGTTAACGTAGAATCTTGGCTGCATAGCTGCTCAACCGTGCCCTCGAAGACAATTTCCCCTCCCCGGGTACCGGCATTCGGCCCCACGTCCACCACATGGTCGGCAATTTCAATCACGTCACGGTCATGCTCCACGACCAGGACCGTGTTGCCCTTGTCGCGAAGCTTCCTGAGCATGTCGTTCAGCCGGTGAACATCCCGTGGATGCAAACCCACGCTAGGCTCATCAAAAACATACATCATATCCGTCAGGCTGCTGCCCAGATGCCTAACCATCTTCACCCGCTGCGACTCGCCCCCGGAGAGCGTGGTCGTCTCCCGATTCAGCGTCAAGTAATCCAGCCCCATATCCATCAAGTGCTGCAGCCGCTCGGCCAAACTGACCACCATACTGGCAGCCACGGGCTCTTTGATATTCAGGATGACCTCTCTTAACTCCCCGATCTCCATGGCCGCACAATCAGCGATATTATAGCCGTTGATCCTGCAGCTTAATGCCGCTTGACTGAGCCGCGTCCCCTTGCATAACGGGCAAGTGCCATGCGTAATAAAATTTTTGACGTGATTCAAGGTGCGTTCCGATAATTCACTGCTGTCTCTCTGAATATAAAGCCGGTTAAACTTCAACACGAGACCTTCGAAGTCGGACTGTACCGGTCCTCCCTTGGACGGGAACGTCACCTTCCCCTCCTTGCCGTACAGGAAAAGATCCCATTCCGCTTCGGAATAGTCGGCCAGCTTCTTTTCGTTATCAAAGAACCCGGACATGGTGTAATTCTTCATATACCAGCTATCTACTGAGAAAATAGGGAATTGGACCGCCCCCTCATTCAAAGATTTGCTTGTATCCAGCAGTTTATTAAGATCCAGCTCGACCTTCCTGCCGATTCCCTGACATTCCGGACACATGCCTTGCGGATCATTAAAAGAAAAGACGTTGGAATATCCCACAAATGGCTTTCCCACCCTGGAAAACAACAGACGGAGTATGGCGTACAGATCCGTAATCGTCCCTAGCGTGGATCGCGAATTGCCCCCCAGACGCTTCTGGTCGATGACGATGGCCGTCGACAAGTTCTCGATCGAATCGACGTCCGGCTGACTGTGCCGTGGAAGTCGGTTACGGACAAAAGCGGTAAACGTCTCATTCAGCAACCGCTGAGCTTCCGAGCTGATGGTATCGAACACGATGGACGATTTGCCCGACCCGGATACGCCGGTAAAGACCGTAATTTTTCGTTTAGGAATTTGCAGCGTCACATTCTTCAGGTTATTCTCTCTGGCTCCACGAATGTTGATATATTCTTGCACCATGGCCGTTCCTCCCTTGTGACTTGTAGTGTTCTTATTATAAAAGGGCAATCATGACATGTACTGTCATAATGGACGAAGGCTTTATTAAGTTATTCCCGTAACCGCGAAATATCAGGAAGGTTGTTGCCGCATTAATGCTATACTTAGTTTATAATGAGTCAGGAGAAAGAAAATGTTACTCCCTCCCATTTTTGATTCCAGTTTGCCAACAAGCATCCTGTCCCTTACAATTTACGGAACATCATCGTTTCTTAGAATTCATGATTAACAGGAGAGTAATGACGATATGAGCAAAAAAATAGTCGCCATCGATATGGATGATACCATCTGCCATCTCATACCCAAGGCCATTCATTATCACAATCTTGAGTACAAGGATCCTCAGCTGACGCTGGATCAGATTACCGATTATAACCTGCACCAAATCTGGCATCCTGAATGCTCGGAGGAGTTTTTCTTCGGAAAGCCGGGTTTATATGAAGAACTTGAACTATTTGATGAATATACGATTGACGAAGTCCACAGAATGACGCATGATTATGACGTCATTGTTGTTACCGCAGCCCGCCCCTCCTCGGTGCCCGAGAAATGGAGATGGCTGCAGCGGCATATGCCTTTTATTCCGTTCGAGAATTTTTTCGTGGCCAAACGCAAGGATTTAGTGGAATTTGATCTTCTGATTGACGATGGTCCCCATAATGCGATTGCCGCCAGAAAAGCCGGAAAACAAACCATTCTGATTCCGCGTCCGTGGAACGCGCATATTCAGCATGAATTTATTCTGAAGGATTCCTGGAAGGGAATGAACGAGCTAGTAGACCGCATTTTATCTGATTCTAACCATCAAGGGGATATGAAATAAATGAATACAGACCGCAATAGCCGGTACCTATCGCAAGACATCCATTTTTTCGCGGCCGCCTTATCGGAAACCGTGGTTTCCGTATGGGAAGAGGATCCCGCAAGCGTGTACGTGGAGATCGAGCGAGGTTACATTGAATGCTACACACCGGATGTCGTCCGCATCCGCAACGAAGAGACAGGTTATCTGACGCACTACAGCCGTGACACCGCTATGTTTCAACGGATGTAAACCGATAAAGGCCGCTTCCCTTGCCGGGAGGCGGCTCTTTAATTGCTCTGATTACCTTTTAGCTGACAGGACAAGAATCAGGGTTGCGAGCGGACCTAACAACAGGGATAGCAGAAACCAGTTTAATCCCGTTCTATTTTTCCCTTGAGCCAATCCCGCATTGATTAATGCCAGCGTTCCCCACCCGACGTAAAATTCATTATTCATCATATCTCCTCCGATACCGTGCTCTTTATATGCTTATTACGTTTTGACATCTGGATCGTTGCAGGGTATACAAAAAAAGAGCAAGGAAAGCTCCCTGCCCGGGGAATATGAACGTGAATAGCAGCAGCCTCAAAAAACTCTTTCTTTAGCCGCGAAGGCCAAAACTTTCATCTGAGTGGACTTTCGATTCTTTAAGCTTGCTCCAGTTCCCTTAACAGCTGAAATATCTGTCCCCGATGGTGGGACTCATGCTCAATCAGATGATAGATGACCCATTCGGGCGTCACATCGTACGGCTCCAGTTGTCTGGGTCTTCTCCAGTCCGAAAGGTCCATGCCTCGGAAATGGGCAACCAGTTCCTGACGAACCATTTGCATACGGTGGAGATGCTCAACGAGCGGCTGATCCGGCACTTCAGAAAGACGGTTATCTGCGGTACGGTGATCCCAGGGAAAGCTGGCCTTTATTTTCGGATCCCAATCGGATTCAAGCACCTCAGCGTATAGCCAATCCGCTTCAATGAAAGCAATATGGTACAACAGCGAACCGATCGACTGCCGACCGTCCACCCTATGGTTCAACTGCTCATACCGAATCCCTTCCAGCCGTTTCAATATCGTTCGCCGCACATCCTCAAGTCCCCATATCCAGCGGCCGATCTCCGGCTCAAACCCAGGCAGTGCCTCAACCGTCAACGTTTTCCTCTGCAAATCTTCACGCTCCCTTAAATCATCTTATGGACTTAAGAGTAACAGACTCAAGCGGCAGACTGCCAGGTAAAGTTCGGTTTAGGCAAAAATCATCCCGGACCATTCAGCCGTTCTTACTTCTTTCTAGTCGCAATCGCCTCTGCCGTTTGTTTAACGGCCTGATGGCCGAATACCGCAAACGCCCCTGCGAGTATGCCTTGAATGATATTTTCCACGCTCCAGCCGATCAGGCCGGTTGTGAACAAAATCGATACGACCATAACCAAATATACAATGCTCCAATTCGGAACCTTGGGCGTTTGCTTCAGCACATATCCGATTACCCAACAGGCAGCAACGACCATGAAGAGCCGCGGGTCGATCAATTGAAAAATGACGCTCCATTCCATGGTAAACCCACCCTTTCCATTCATCTTCTACATCCTATTCCTCGAGCCTATCGATCGGCTTGTATTTATATCCTTATTCTCGCAAGTAAAATAATAGAATATGCGAAACGGAATTTACGATAGGTTTGACGATATGCAGACGCAGCAACGAATTACGTTGCTCCCCGGTGGTGGAAATACGCAGTGAGTATCCATCATGAATGGCGGTGACATTTAAGGCTGCTGCCTCCCCGCTTCAATAATTCCGATGATCCAGTCGGTCAGCCGCCGATCCTTCTCTTCTTGACTGCAATCAGAGGGAAAGACTAGGTAGTGCTGATCCTCAGGAATCCGGGGCACCCCCTTCTTAAGAGAAGCTTCTTCTGAATCCTCTTCGTACTGCAAGAAGCGCAGATCCCTTCCATCCAGTGTCTGATAGGCATAACAGCTGTACTCGTGCCCATCAATAACGGTCCTGTGATGTCCTTGTACCCTGGGATTGCACAACACATGCGTGCCCTTCAGCTTGTTTAGCGAGTAAAGAAAGCCTTGCAGCCTGGCTTCCGTGACGTGGTAATCATCCAAGTAATAGCGCTGCGAGACTCTGGCAGCATTCGTGTCGATGATCTGGTAGTTTAGAATAAACGCAGCCCCTGTGTGCAGCACCGGATCAAAGTAATCCTTCTGAATCCAGCCCTTATGGCGGGACAGGCGATCAGACACAAGGTAATCGATATTGCTATGGTCCAGGTTATAACCGAACGTTACCAAGAATTTGCGATTCTTCATATAGATCTCTCCCTTATACATCTGAATATGGATCCATTATTTCCCATTAATATTATACAATCATGACCACCCGTCCAACGGGTGGTTTGCTCTCGGGGTATAACCCCTTGTTGCCAAACTGCGCCTAAAGACGCTAGCCTGACCATAACTCTGTTCAGGCTCATTGTTATTTGTCACTTTCACTTACCAGTTAAACTGGTTTATTTCTTTTTGCCCCTGTTGCTGCTGAATGGATCTTCGTACTCTTTTACACTCAACTTATCCATGGCTTGATCATGTGCCTCTTGTTCACGAATGTACTTCGCTACTGTTGCTTCATTCAAACCTACTGTACTCACATAATATCCTTCTGCCCAAAATTTTCGATTCCCGTATTTATATTTTAGTTGTGCATGCTTCTCGAAGATCATTAACGAACTTTTCCCCTTTAGATATCCCATGAATGATGACACTGAAATTTTCGGTGGGATAGCCACCAACATATGGACATGATCGGGCATCATGTGACCTTCTATAATTTCTACTCCTTTGTACTTACATAAGCGTTTGAAAATTTCTATTAAGTCTCTTCTTACTTGATTATAGATCTCTTTCCGTCTATACTTCGGGGTAAATACAATGTGGTATTTGCACATCCACTTTGTGTGAGCTAGGCTGTAGCTCTTGGTTGCCATTTGAAACCATTCCTTTCTTTGAGCCTGAACATCTCAATTTTATTGGAATGGTCTCAGTGGTCAAACCCTCAATCCCTCCACCCGCATAGCGGGTGGTTTTTTGTTTCGCGCGTTTCACGCACTCAACTGGCTAAAGCCATAAAAAAAGGCAGCCTCCACACCAACGGAAGCTGCCCTGCTCTAAACCTATCTAAACCTGTCGAAACCTGTTCTTACATCCCCAATTCCAAACCAAACTTGATGTTATACCTTACTAACTTCAGCTTCATCCTCTGCGGGGGCCTGAGCCTCGACAGCGGACTGCTCGCCCTGCCATAACAGCTGCATCTCTTCACTCGTGGCGAGCAGCTCCGTCAAGCTGCCCTCCGCTTCGATCCGCCCATCCTTCATGACGATGATATGATCGGCTTTCGAAAGGGCTGCCCTCCGATGCGATACCGCGATGCAAGTGACGCCCTGCTCCTTGAACAACCCATCCCATACCTGCTGCTCCGTCTCCACGTCCAACGCGCTGGACAGATCATCAAAAATGAATAAATCCGCGCCCGTGATCAGCATGCGTGCCGTAGCCGCCCGCTGGATTTGTCCCCCCGACAGCATAACGCCCCTCGGACCGACAAACGTCTCCAGTCCCTGATCCAGATTCTCGATATCCTTCTCCATGACGGCCAGCCGAACAGCCCGTTCCAGAGTTTCCTCGGTCCGCTCTTTCTTCCCTTGCACGATGTTCTCTCTCAAGGGATCGCTAAACAGCCTTGGAACCTGCGGAGTATAGGCCGCCCGAGGAGGCATAAGGAAGGTTGCCGGATCCACCTCTTCCCCGTTCCAGCGAATCGTTCCTTCCTGTTTTGGCAGCAGTCCCAGCAATGTCCGGACAAGCGTCGATTTCCCCGCCCCGATTCGTCCGGTCACCACCAGAAACTTGCCGCGCTCCAGGCGAAAATTAATATCCGATATACCGTTATCCGAATTCGGATAATGGTACGATAAATTCTTGACTTCCAGCTCCTTCAGCATTTCTCCCGGTTCTCTGTGAATGACGGGCAGTTCCGGCGGCTCTTCGTTCAGATACGTTTCCCGTGCCTCAATGATCCGGTCTTCCTCACCAGGGCGAAACAGAGACCGCATCCGGTCAAAGGAAACCTTCAGCCGCTTGTGCTGGAATACCATATAACCGAATAAGGAAATGCTGAAGCCGATATTGGCCAGGTAAGACGTGAACAAAGCAAAGTCCCCGACGGTAAAACGCCCGGCCTGCATTTCAGCAGCGCACATCAACAGAATCAATCCCGTACAGATGCTAAGCACATGCTGATTCAAGGATCGCATCCATTGTTTGAACAGATTATCCTTCAGCGCTGCCTGCCGGCGGTCTTCGTTCAGCTTCATGAAGCGCTCATGCACATGATCCTCCGCCTGCCCGAGCTTCAAGGCTTGAACCGCACCGAAGGTTTCCGCGATAAAGCTGGTAATGCGCCCTGTAGCTTCCCGGTTCTTTAGGCCGTAACGACGCGCGCGGTTGCCGGACAGATTGTTCAGGAGCGTGACCACCACGAGCGGCAGCACGGCCACCAGCATGATCTTCCAGTTAATGCTCGCCATAATGACAACGGATACGAGGGCAAAAACGAGACGTCCCCAGAAATCCACCCAGGATTCAACGTATTCCACAACTTCATCCACGTCATCGCGGAAGCGGCTCATCGCCTCCCCTGGAGAAGCTGGCAAATTACGCCCCGGCCAGCGCATAATCCCGGCCAGCATGTTCGTTCGCAGAATGGCCTGAATGTGGTAAATATACGTTACCCATTGATAGAAGGCCGCAAAGAACGTCCCTACCCGCGCTACCCTTACAACGGCAATAAAGATCAAGGGCACCGCCAGCCATACATAATCCGTGGAACTGGCCGTCGCCCGGTCAAAAAACCACTGCATCCCCAGTCCGATCAATAGTGGCAAGGAATGAAATATGCACCACAGCAGACCGTTGATTAAAAATAATGAAGGCCTGAATCGAAAGAGGCGCCCTATAAAACCCGTGATGGTCATGCCAGTTCCTCCTCTCTGCCTGTGCTCAGCAGTCTGGCATAATGTGATGCCGGATCTAACGCAAGAGCTTCCCGTTCGCCGAATTCCATAATTCGCCCGTCACCCAGCACCATAATTTTATCCACCTGCTCCAGCGTAGCCAGCCGGTGCGCGATGATGATGCCCGTACAGCTGCTCATCAGCTGATCCACGGCTACCTGCAGCATCGTTTCCGTTGCGGCATCCAGGCGTGAAGACGGTTCATCCAGAATCACCAAGCTTGGTTGCGTCAAAAATACCCGGGTTAAAGCGAACAGCTGCGCTTCTCCCGCGGACAGCGAAGCTCCGCCTGCTGTCAGATGCGTATCCAGGCCTTCCGGCTGTGCATCGATCCATTGCCGAAGCCCCAAACGCTCCGTCGTTTCCAGAATGAATGCATCCGACACGCCGTGATCAAACAACGTCAGGTTGTCACGCAGCGAGCCATCGAACAGCTGCACATCCTGTGTGACCATACCCACCCGGCGGTAAAGCGCGGGCAGCTTTAGCTTCGTGATATCGGTCCCCCCAACGCGGATCACGCCGCTGTCGATGTTATACAGTCGAAGCAGAATACGGCTGAGACTCGACTTTCCGCTGCCGGTACGACCGATAATGCCCAGGCGTTCACCTGGTTTGACTTCAAAGTTGATGTCCTTTAACACCGGTTTATCTTCGTTATAACTGAAGCTGACGCCCTCAAATTCCAAACCGAGTGCCCCTTCCGGAAGCTCTTCTTGCTCTCCGTCCACAATCTCGCTCTTATTGGACAACAACTCTCTGGAACGCAGCATGCCGGATTTTGCCTTTTGGAACTCCTGCACCTGGTCACCCAGCATCTCGATCGGATCATTCAGCATCTGCGTATATTGGTAGATTAAGAACAGGGTCCCCAGCGTAATTTCACCGATCAGATAATAGCGAACCCCTAGTAACAGGACAGCGGTAACCGCAAGGGCAAACAGAATCACCGTGGTATTCCAAGGGACAACGCGGAGCATCCAGGCTTTTCTTCCTTTCAGAAAAACGGTGCGCATCATCCGGTGAAACCGATTCATCACATACGGCACATTGCCGTTCGCCTGTACATCCTCAATGCCGGCGATGCGTTCCTCAATTAACCCGAACAGCGAAGCGCTGGCTTCACGTTCATTCTTCGAAGAATTGACGCCCATATTCCGGATGAACACCATGAACAAAATGGACAGCAGCGTAAACACCGTCATGACGATCGCGATCGGCAGATTGACCGTAAACATAAATCCTAGTATGCCAGCTAGCAGCACAAAACTTCCGATAACCTGCACGATGAACATCGCGAAGAAGTTCGAAATATTCGTCACGTCGCCGTCCACCCGCTCGATCATCTCGCCGGGCGTTTTGACATTATGAAATCGCATATCCAGCCGCAAGCAATGCTTCAAAAGATCGCCGCGAAGCCGGTTTGTCGCGCGCCATGAAATATCGTTCCCCATATAGCTGACAGCCACGGTTATCAGCTGGTTAAAAACAGCCACGACCAGAAACAATCCCGCCAGCTGAATCAGCGCGGCTATAACTCCTCCTTCGGCTGCCGTGTCAATAAACCGTTTGACAATTTGCGGATTCAAGAGCTGCAAGCCCGTCGACGTCAGCAGCAACACGAGCAGCAGTATTAGCCGTCCTTTTACCGGTTTCAAATACCGCAGCAGCCAAGACATGGAAACCTTTTCTTGTTTGGGCATAGTGCCCACCCCCATATGCAAGCAAGTATGTACGGACCTCCATACCCCATAAAGCAAGGTGTGGCGGCAGTAAATCATTACCAGTCTACATGATATCGACCGTCATTCCTAGGTAAAGAATAATTATAAATATGTAATAAACCTTCTCCCTTTATATAAAAATAGCAAGTCAATACCTGCTTCAAAAAAAAGCGAATCCGATAATTCAGCATACTCGTATATGTATAATAGAGTGACGTGCAACTTTTTGGAGGTGGGCATAATGAATACTGGGATCAGTGGATTAGACGGACTGGATGAAGAGAAGCTATCAGAAATTCGCGAAAATGCCGCAAGGCTCTCGGACATGAAACAAGAAGTGCCCGTGGAAGAATTGTTCTCGGAATCATTTATTCAAAGACATACCAAGTTTTCTTCAATCGGTCACTTGCTGAAAGCCGCAGGTTATGAGGGAAGCACAGATGAAGAGTTTGACGAATTCATACAAGGACATACGATTAACCCGTTTATCGTTGAGCATACCCCATTTCGCAGCTGGCAGGATTTCCAGGAATTAGCCGTATCGGCTTATATCACGAAATGGCTGGGATTGTAAATAGTCATCCAAAAGCCTGGACTTTACCTCAGATGAGGGAAGACAACCAAAGAAGCCCCTCTAACCGATGTTAGAAGGGCTTCTGATATATTTTTTAAGGGGTGCTTATATCATAAGCTCCGAATATTAATGGAAGCTTAAATTAGGATTAAAGGGACATAAATTGTTCGATGGGGCACAAATAGCACTGCTCTTTTGCACACCCCCAACAGGTGGAGGTTTGCATATCATGGAAGAGAACCATACTTCCTATCTCCAAATAATCAGGTATTTATTCGGTCGTAACTGTAGCCGTCTTGGTCTTATTATCCCAGCTCACTTTGGCCCCTAATGCTTCACCGATGGCCCGAAGCGGCACATAGGTCACGCCATTCTCAAGCTTGCCATCCGCGATCTGCTTTCCGTTGACGACGACATGTACCTTATCCTCCACTGTACCAGCCCCCTCTTTCTTCTGAAGCCCCAAATATTTAGCAATGCCATTTACATGCCCGATCGCAATAGAATCTATTACATCCTGCCGTTTAAGCTTGGCTGCATCTGCCGCGACATCGATAAACAAGTTTTCGGTTAAGACAGCAGGCATTTTAGATTCACGGACCATATGCAAGTTAGCGGCCTTCTGACCCCGATCGATGACTCCGAAGGATTTAATGGCATTCATGACCTCCGTATGCATAACGTTCTGCAATTTTACCGAACCGGAGCTTGCCGAGGTATATCGATATGACTCAAAGCCCCCTGCACCTCCACCCGCGTTACAATGGATGCTAACTAGGATATCTGCGCCAGCAGCGTTTGCCTTATGAGTCCGTTCAGCCAATTCAAGGAACACATCTGAAGACCGGGAGAGTAGTACTTGGACATCGCCATAATCAGCTTCCAATCGTTTCTTCACAGCAAGAGACACCGCTAACACGACGTCTTTCTCCTGCAGGCCATTTCCGGTTGCTCCGGAATCCTTCCCGCCATGCCCTGCGTCAATCCAAACCTTTTTCACGATCATTCACCGCCTTTGTAGGTTGTTGAATAGCCCGGTGATCCATTACAGCGAAGGCAACTGCAGCAATTCCTTCCACCAATGCTTCCACGCTTATATTAGGCAAGCAACTGTAAGTCCTACTGCAAGGACGAGTATAATATATAAGATACTCCAATCTGGTACATTCGGTGTTTGCTTAAGCCTATATTGGATGGCCTAGATACAGTCTCTATGTTCGTCGATGCCATTCATATCAGGCTTGATCTATTAGTATTCAGAAATCCGACGAAATAGCAATCCGGATGAACTGGAGCTCTGGTGGAATTATCCACCTTTTTAGCTTGTAATATGTATTACTCGGATTAACTATTTTCATTGAGCTTTTGGTGAGGAGCTGGTTAATATATCTGGATTTGTACTTATCGTGTTTGCTGTCGTTTTTTTGGTACGTGGTGTATTGAGAATACGCAAACCTACATGGGGTTCCTTATATAGAATCTGGAAAGTAAAGTATGATTCTGAGCCAAGTTCGGACTACATTCAACATATTAAATCCAGCGGGCTTCTTCTGCTGGTTCTCGGATCCATTTTATTCGTGGCAGGAATTCTGATTGTTCTGCTATGATCCCTCTTTCCAAGCATAATAACGAGCCCACACACACCTTCTCGCCTTTTTCAATGGTTATACATCCTATCAACGGAAAAGCGGCAGATAGTCAATTCCATTTCATTCTCAAGTTGCAGCTCTATGGATAGTGGTGAACCTCTGTTAAGGTTCACCACTGCATTACAGACTTTTTATGCGTGATTCTTCTTATGCTTTTTACACTTTACGATGATTTTTTGTCCAGGTTTGAGGACGATAACTTTAACCTTATGATGATGTTTTTTCATAAGAAATCCTCCCTTCACAGAAGATATTGCATTATATGCAGCGTCTGCGAGAATGAATTGGACTACTAATCTATGAAATGAAACCATGAAACAATCGACAAAAGAACCCTCTCTCTGATTGCACTGTGTTATGGAAAAGGCATCCAGATTTCTGGATGCCTTCAAATATAATCCTGGAACATTCAATTCACGTAAGCGGGGTCCTTATACAAGGTATTTACTTAAAATCCCCATGTACGCAGTATAATTACAAGTAGAATAAAGAGAACGAGAATAACACCAATACTACTTCCATACCCAGAACCTTCGTATCCACTCATTTTTCCCTACCCCTTCCTAATTGGAATAATACATAGTATGTAAGGGCGTCTGATAACGCAAAGGCAAGAGGTAATAGTCAAGGACATATTTTATAAAAGCAAGAACTATCGAAGATGCGATTACTGTTTAGCCCAGTTCATATCCATATTTCCACTATAACGATAAGGATATGGAATCTTAACATCTACAGTGGTATAACCTTCAAAAAATGATAGTGCTGGCCATTTCTGAGGCTGCTTTTCTGTCTTTTTTGAGATACTTCCTTCGTTGCTCAGTAACGAATAATAATATCTGTAAAGGGCACCATAATTCTGGTACCTGTCCCGATAGAAATCAACATAATTACGGAAAGGAGTTCAAATCATGAAGAAAATCCTCGCCACATTTTTAGCCGGTATAAGTATTGCTTTGATTCTTGCGGTTCCTGCTTTTGCAGAAAACAACAACATGAATTCAAACGATATGAGAACCAATAACGTGAACACAAACGGCTATAACACCAATGCTGTAGGCAATGACAACGATACTGACTGGGGTTGGCTCGGTTTACTCGGTCTTGCTGGCCTCGTAGGTCTGAGACGTCGCAATCCGGAACGTCATTAAAGAGAACGTTGAAGCAATATAATAAAATCCTGCTCATTCGAGCGGGATTTTATCATTCTTTCACCAATCTCAGAGTCCATCTTGGTCAAGATCGGTCCTTTGAGTCAACACACTTTGCAGCAGCAGGGTTCCCTTTCGCGAGTCCCGCTCCTTGACTTTTGGTGTACTTTGACTTGATGAAAAATTTAGCTGAGACCCTTAGATATAACAAAAAACTGCCTGTCAATAAGCCAGCAGGATCTTATATTCTATTAGTACTCTAGCTTTCATTTTAGTTTTGTTATCCCAGCCACGTTGACTCCGAGCACCTCGCCAGCAGCCCGGAGAGGTACATAAATCACTCCGTCTGCTAACTTACCGTCTGGAATCCCCATTTTTTCAGATAACATCTACTCGTGTTCAAATGAACCATAGTAAATTTTACCTGACTTTGATATACTGACTTCATTACTTTAGTCATGGGTGCGTGATCAATCAAATGTGGGATAAAGAACTAAAAATAGCCATTCAGAAGAAGCATATCGTGACGATATACCTCATCAATGGCGAAGTATTACAAGGCATACCAGATGCTTGTACAGATCGCTTGGAGATGCGGAGTGCTTATGGGCCAGTCTGGGTTCCATTAGAGGAAATAAAGCATGTGAGTCGATTAATCCGACTAGACGACAAAAGGAACCTGCTGGCATAGACAGAGGTTCCTTTTGTCGTGTCATTTTCTTTCTGGCTTTCTATAGCAAACTTCTTTCGCCCTCACCACTCACCTAATTCAAGTTCACTATGACACCAATCCATTTCTCATTTTGATGATTCACGTACACTATAACCATCCATAGGGAAGTGTCACTGTTGAGTTGGCCTAAACCCAAACAATGTAGAAGGAAGACGATTGTTGGTTGTTCTTCAAAGTGAAAAGGAAAAGTCTTCATCAGACTAAAGGGTAGAAAAATGGTAGAAGAACGGGTTAAACAACAAAAATGGCGCGATTCCGAAAACTCAGAAAACCGCGCCGTTATTGACTTTATAAAGATGCTGGTGAAGGGAATTGAACCCCCGACCTACGCATTACGAGTGCGTTGCTCTACCCCTGAGCTACACCAGCACATGTGATTCGATGTTATTCCTCACGAAACAACAAAAATTATTATAATACTTCAGCAGCAAAATGCAAGCCCAATTCTTACGGAAATATCCCCCGAAACTGGCGGCATTACCCGCCTAATTTCTCCTGCACGGACTGGATCTTCTGTTTGCTTGAGGAAACTTGATCCCTGCGGTCGTCGATCTTCACGGAAGTCGATACGCGCTGCGCACCGGACAGAAAAGGCGCTTCATGCAAAGCCTCAATCGCCCGCCAGATCATGTTAAGCTCTCCCTCAATGATGGTGCTCATTGAAGTCAGCTCATAGGATATTCCATCCTGTTGTTTCAATACACGCTGCATCTCAGCAACATAAGAGCTCAAACTCGTTGTTGCGGTTCCGATTGGAATCACCGTTACCTCCGCTATTGCCATCTTAAAAACCTCCCTCGTTCCCATCCCAATTATATGGTATGCTCTAAATTTCCGAATACTGTTATCATAACAATTCTGGCCCTCCATATCAAAGTCCGTCTGCCTTTAGCTTCACACAAGATATGGTGTACCTTCCTCGTTTCGTCCATACGAATATATCCTATTTTGTCAAAACGATAATATACGTGGTATCTGCGCAGAAAAGGTCGCATTTGGTCACAATTCCGGAAATGTTATGGCCTTTTGGCAGTTTCTTAACTGGCACAATGACCGCTCGTTTGCTATAATTCATTTTGCGTTCAATTTTAAGAATATGGTTTACAAACACAATATATTGGGTTAAATTAGATTAACAACAACCAAATATAGTGTGTATAGGTGCCGGATCAACCTATAAGGCAGTCCGGCTTAATAGGGAAGCATGGTGTAAATCCATCACGGTCCCGCCACTGTAAGGGCTCTAAGGCTGTTTATGATCTATCAGCCGTCCACATCCGACATATGCCACCGAGGAACCGGAGCAATGTTTCGGGAAAGGCAATGCCGAGGGAAGAAGCTCAAGTCAGGAGACCTGCCTATATGCAGTAGACACCAACCTACGGGGTTTTAGGTAAGTGTTCGTTAAACTTGCGTCTGTACATAACATCATGCCCGTTCATGGGCTTATGGCAAACGTCATTTTCGAATCACAGCGCACGGACATTTTCAAGCCTGCCCGCGGGTTTCAGAAAATGTTTTTTTGATGTCCTTTTTCATATTTCCCCCGAAGAAAGCGAGGAATTTATTCATGCCCCAGCTCGTAGTTAAACCGAACAACCGTCAGCTCGCCTTTGATGAAATTCGCCTCTCCGTCTATGCCGATCGGACTCTGAAAGGATTGGACATGCTCGATAAAGAACGCCTGCTTCGCGGCGTCAATGCCAAATTGCGCGGCGAGCAAGTTACCGGCGAAGAAATCAGCAACGCCTTCACGATGTCCGCCCTTGAGCTTGTCACCAAAGAGGAACCGAATTGGAAGTTTGCAGCTGCGCGTTCGTTTCTGACCTCTTTATATAAAAAAGCGGCCACCAACCGCCGATACAAAGCCTACCCGGAAGAACCATACGGTGCCTTCTATCCGCTCATTACGGAACTTGTACAAAAAGGCATCTATCGCGAGGATCTTCTGACCAGCTATACCAAAGAACAAATCGAAGAACTCGGCGAGTGCATCGATCCAAGCCGTGATCTGCTGTTTGATTACATCGGTCTGTTGACGCTGGCTGAGCGTTACCTGGCAAACGATTTTGATGGTCGCGTTATGGAACTTCCGCAAGAACGTTACATGGTCATCGCGATGTTCCTCATGCATAACGAGCCTGCCGACAAGCGTCTCGACCTTGTCAAAGAAGCCTACTGGGCCATGAGTAACCTGTACATGACGGCGGCTACGCCGACAATGTCCAATGCAGGCAAAAAGGTAGCCGGCCAGCTTTCCAGCTGCTTCATCGATACCGTGGACGACTCCCTGGAGGGGATCTTCGATTCCAATACGGATATCGCCCGTCTCAGCAAAATGGGCGGCGGCATCGGGGTATACCTCGGTAAAGTCCGTGCACGCGGCTCTGACATCCGCGGTCACAAGAATACCAGCTCCGGCGTTATCCCTTGGATTCGCCAGTTGAACAACACCGCTGTTAGCGTTGACCAATTGGGAACCCGTAAAGGTGCCATCGCGGTTTATCTGGATGTGTTCCACAAAGACATTCTGTCCTTCCTGGATCTGAAGCTGAACAACGGTGACGAGCGTATGAGAGCACATGACGTGTTCCATGGCGTATGTCTGCCTGACTTGTTCATGGAGGCTGTAGAAGCACGTGAAGAGTGGAGCTTGTTCTGTCCGCACGAAGTGAAGAAAATCATGGGCTGGAAAGACGAGAATGGCCGTCCGCTGGGCCTGGAAGACTTCTATGATCAAGGACAAGGCGAAGGCGAATTCCGTCAAAAGTATGCTGAAGCTGTAGCAAACCCGCTGCTGCCACGCATTACGGTACAAGCCATCGACATTATGAAGCGCATCATGAAATCCCAGCTTGAAACGGGTACACCGTACATGTTCTACCGCGACACGGTCAACCGTGCGAACCCGAACTCTGCGCATGGCATGATCTACTCTTCCAACCTGTGCACGGAGATCATGCAGAACCAATCTCCGACAGTCGTTGAGCAAGAGGAGCTGGTTACGAAAGATGGACAAACCCGGATCGTTATTTCCAAAATCCCTGGCGATTTCGTTGTCTGCAACCTGAACTCCATCCACTTGGCTCGTGCTGTACCTGCCGGTGTGCTGGAGCGTCTCGTTCCAATCCAGGTTCGCATGCTGGATAACGTCATCGACATTAACAATATTGAAGTTCTGCAAGCGCAATATACCAACAGTCAATATCGTGCGGTCGGTCTCGGCACCTTCGGTCTGCACCACTTGCTGGCGCTGGAAGGCATTCGCTGGGAATCCGACGAAGCCGTTGCCTATAATGACAACCTGTATGAACACATCAACTACCTGCTCGTTAAATCCAGCATGGAGCTGGCCAAGGAAAAAGGCCATTATCCGAAATTCAAAGGCTCCGACTGGGAGAGCGGCGAGTACTTCACGTTCCGCGGTTACACCGACGGCGAGCATGAAGGCAAGTTCGTAACCACCGAACAATGGCGCGAATTGCAGCAAGAAGTACAAGCGAACGGTGTCCGTAACGCATGGCTGTTTGCCATCGCACCGAACGGCTCCACCTCGATCATCGCGGGTTCCACGGCGAGCATCGATCCATTGTACGAACTTCTTTCTTATGAAGAAAAAACCACCTATAAAGTGGCTAACCCGGCTCCGGATCTGTCCGAAAAAACGATCTGGTACTATAAAACGGCTTTCTTGATCGACCAGCATTGGTCCATCAAAATGGCTGCCGCCCGTCAGCGTCACGTTGACCAGGCGCAAAGCTTTAACCTGTATGTCCGCCCTGATATCCGTGCTTCGGAATTCCTGGAGCTGCACCTGCATGCTTGGAAAGCCGGTATCAAGTCCACGTACTATGTACGCAGCCGTGCGCTGACGATAGAAGAGTGCGAGTCGTGCGCAAGCTAAGAGTTTAGTCTAACCTTTTTCGAACCCACCCAAACCCTCCCTTCCAAGGGAGGGCCCCAAGGGCGCTGCCCTCTGGACACCCGTAAGGGGTTCAAGGTGTGAATGAGACGCTTCTACGTTACTTTGGTGGCTAGGAGCGCTTTCTCCCTACGGGAACGCTGGAATATTGTGCGAAGCTAATGAGTTACTTCGTGCGATTTTTTGAGTTACTGCCTGCGTGGATCGCTCTCCCTTTGGGAATCACTTTTCATGTGGTGCGAGGCTAATAAGTTACTTCGTGCGGTTTTTGAGTTACTGCCTGCTGGGATCGCTCTCCCTTTGGGAATCGCTTCTCATGTGGTGCGAAGCTAATGAGCTACTTCGTGCGATTTGTTGAGTTACTGCCTGCGTGGATCGCTCTCCCTTTGGGAATCGCTTCTCATGCGGTGCAAACAAGCATCGAACAGCTGCATGCGGGTGTTCCCGCACAGCAGAAGTGGATAAGCTTTCTAAATAGAAGACTACAAGGGTAAGGGTATCCAATCGGAAGAGTTTACGTCCGCCTTTGGGAGCCCTTTGCAACCTTAAAAATATATTCAAGGCAAAGGGCGGACAACAAGCGGCTCGAGATGGATACCCGTCCCGGTGCGATACCCGTCCCGTGAATATGCGGACCAGTATCCCTCAGCTTCGCCTAAGCGCCGCCCTACTATGATATACAAGGAGAGAAAATCGGCATGCAAATGCAAAAGATATTTAACACCGAAGCACCCAACCGCTCCACGCGTGTTATTGAAGGTGAATGCTCCGGGATCCTGAACTGGAACGACATTCGGATGCCTCATATGTACAAGCTGTACAAGGTCCTGCTGCTGAACCACTGGATCGCAGACGAGATTCCGATGTCCAAGGATGCGCAGCAGTTCCCGCGCCTGGACCCTGAAGAGCAGCGCACCTTCAAGATCAACATCTCCCTGCTGGCAGTATTGGATTCCATGCAGACGATGTTTGTGAGCGACGTGAAGCGATACTTCACGGATTCATCGCTCGAAGCCATCTCGGCCATCATCGGTCAGCAAGAGGTGGTTCACAACCAATCCTATTCCTATGTGCTCTCTTCCATCGTTTCGGATCAGGAACAGAAGGAAATCTTCGAGTACTGGAAGCATGATCCGGTTCTGCTAGAGCGCAATCAGTTCATTTCGGACATCTATCAAAACTTCCGTGACAATCCGTCGCCGCAGTCCTTCTTCGAAGCCATGGTGGCGGACCTGATCCTGGAAGGCATCTTCTTCTACAGCACGTTTGCCTTCTTCTACAACCTGGCTCGTGACCAGAAGATGATGGCAACCAGCCAGATGATTTCCTATATTCAGCGTGATGAGAACCAGCACTGCTACTTCTTCGCCGAAGTGTTCAAGCAGCTGCTCAAGGATTTCCCTGAGCTGAACACGAAAGAGAACATCGACTACCTGTACCGCACCATCGATCGTGCGGTTGAGCTTGAGACCAACTGGGCTCACTACACACTCAGCAATGTGCGCGGCATCGATCTGAACGAATTGGGCGATTACATCAAGTACATCGCGAACCGTCGTATCACCATGATGGGTCTGGAAAAAGCTTATGAAGGCGTGGACGTTAACTGCATGCCATGGATCAAGCCTTTCTCCGATGAAGCCCTCAACGCGACGAAGACCGACTTTTTCGAAGCCAAATCCCGAAACTACGGCAAAGTTGGCGACGACAACGGGTTTGACGATCTATAAGCTCCTCTCCATATCACAAACCTCCGTAATCCCTTAACAGGAATCCACGGAGGTTTTTTTGTAACTGCATATGATCGGCCGCAGTCCAAGTCTACAGCTCTTACTTACGGTTCATCAATGCTATCCCTTTGCTGCCCATACCTCGATCTCCACCAGAATGGACGGCATCGCCAATGCCGGCACGTAGGCCATCGTCATGGCCGGCGCCTTCCCTCCGTGGAATTTCTCCCATACCTGATGGAAATGATCCCAGTCGACCTCCTGAGCTGCCCAAATGTTGATTTTGACGATATGATCCGCCGATATCGCTTCCGCAGCCAACAACCTCTCAATATTCGCCAAGGTGTTCTCCACCTGCTGCTTCATATCGTCCGGCAGATTCCCCTCACTGTCGGTTCCCACCTGACCGGAGAAGACCAGCAGCTCGCTCCCTCTCGGAACCTTGGTTATATGGGTATAAGGCCCGACCGGCGGGGCAATAACAGGTGGATTGTACCGCTGAATTGAAGACGGCTGCTGCTCATCGGCTTCATTCAAAATAGCCAGTGTCTGATGGTCTTCCCACGTTCCGTTGATTTTCACGTTTTTTCGGGCAATCCCTTCTTTATGGAATCCGGCTTTCAAAAGCACTTGGATCGAGGGCCGGTTGTGCGGCATCACGCCCGCCTCAATCCGGTGAAACTTTAATTCCTGAAAGGCAAACTTCACGACCAATTGAACCGCTTCGGTCATATAACCCTTTCCGTTATGGTCTTGGTCCAAAAAATAACCGATCCAGCAGCTCTGCAGATCCCCCCGCACCACTTCGGTAAGCATAATCTCCCCGATGATCACTCCGGTGTCCCGCAGCCCAATCACATAGACATACCCTTGATCTGCCTTGCTGGCTTCCATGGCCTTTCGGATCCGCTCAAGCTGTCCCTGATGGGTGTAGAAGCTCTCTTCCCTTAAGCCCGTGAACCGCTGGAAAAAATCCCGGTTATCCTTCTCGAGCTTCAAAAGTGCGTCCACATTCGATTCCTCTACCGACTTCACATAAATCTGTTTCCCTTGCATGAACATACGTATCCCTCTCCTCTGTTTGAATCATTAGAAACACAAAAAAAACACCACAGCGCACCTGTGGTGTACATGCCTATCTATGCAACCACAAGCAAGCGACCTGTGGTGTTTAATTCCACTGCATCCTCATTCGGTCATCGAATGGAAGGATCCTTGATCGCCCGAATATCCGATTTTGGACACACTTCTCCCAAGATCGGACGGATCAAAGAAAACAGCGGTGGAGTATCCCATGCCTTTTGCCAAAGACGCCAATGATCTTTTTTTCATGTGGATCCTCCTCCCTTCTGCTTCGCGCGGTTCATCTATGCCAAACATCTATGTTCATACAAAGTCTCTGCCTTAAGCTCGAGTCGCAACGTTAGCTTTCCATCATCTAATTAACCATAGGATATATGATTAGGCATAAATGGTCAAATCCGCTAAACTGACTCACATGACCGTTCCCTTCGGATTGCCTTGGGACGGTCCTCTACCCTGCTTCAGATGCTTCAGCTGAGCTACAATGATGACACTGATCACGACCAGCAGAAACCACGAGCTGATTTTGCCGATATGCACAAGGCTCCATGTGCGCTCCTGACCCGGATAAGTCCAGGCCCCAAGAAACGTAGAAATGTTCTCAGCGATCCAGATAAAAAAGCCAATCAGCAGAAACGACAGCACCAGCGGCATCCGCAGCGTTTTTCCGTCCACGTCAAAATACACCATGGTTCTGCCGAACACCACGAATAACAATGCCGTGAGAAGCCAGCGTGCATCCCACACATAGTGATGGGTAAAGAAGTTGGCATAGATCGCTGCGCTGATCAGCACGGTCAGCACAGGCAGCGGCCAGCCCGTTATACGCAAATGCATTCGGCGCCATGCCTGGCATATATAACTGGCCACACTGGCGTACATAAAGCCGCTGTACAGCGGGACGCCGCCGATTTTGCTCCAGCCTTCCTCCGGGTAAGACCACGAGCCCATATGCACTTTATACAGCTCCAGCATCAAACCGATGACGTGAAAGACGCAGATGACCTTCAGCTCATCCCATGTCTCCAGCTTGCTCACCAGCATCCCGATTTGCGCCAGCACACATATGAGAAGGATGAGATCATACCGCGCCAAGCCGGGAATCTCAACCACCTTGGTCAGTCCCAGCGCACCGAAGATCATAACCGGAAATATGCAGGACAACGCCTGCTGATAACCGAAAATCCACAGCTTCCGTATAAATTCCATAAGCTCCTCCTACCACCTGCACATTCGTAATTCGTATACTTCACCCTACCACAGACCGCGATTTCAATAAAAGAACAGCGTTGTCATAATTCGTGCAATCCATTGACGGGTGTAATGCAAAAAAAGAGAGCAGCCCTTCAGCTGCCCTCTTACCCGTTAACGTCCTATTTGCCCATGCTTGAGGTTATCCTTGACGCCAACGATGCAGCTCAACATACCCCATTCAATCGCTTGATACCTTTCGAGTTTCCCTATCTTACGCCAGGCTTCAACGGCCCGCAGGATTATCTTCTCCACTTGGCCGATGAACGCCCGGTCAGAGCGCAACAGGGTGAGCCGTTTTTTTCTTTTTGACCCGTAACAAAAATGTAAGAGGTATGGCAATAACAGCCACCATCGTTCCGATCATAAACACGTCATCAATGCCCATCGTTGTCGCCGCACGCTGGGTCGAAGCCCCCGCACCCATGTAGTAGGACGTTCTGGATACCACCAGTGCGCTGAATATGCCGATCGATAACGAAGCGAGCCCTTGGCGCGCCCAGTTCGTGATGGACGATGCGTGGCCTGAATATTCGCTGGACACCGCGCTCATCGCTGCGTTCGTTAACGGCATATTGCATAAAGCAATGCCGAGGCAGCGAACCAGCTGCAGCAAGGAAATGTACAGAACCGAGGTATGGATGCCGATTCCGCTGAAAGCGAGCGTGGCGGCCACAATGATGAGAACTCCCGTGATCACCAGCCGGAATGGACCGATCCGATCGTAAAATTTGCCGATAATCGGCGAAGCAGCGGCCATGACAACCGCGCCCGGCAGCATGATAAGTCCGGTATCCATCGGAGACAGCTTCAGCACGGTCTGTAAATAGAGCGGCACCAGCAAGGTTCCCGTATACAGCGATATCGTCACGATGCAGTTCAGGATCAAGCTGTACCGAAATCGGGGGAATTTGAATACTTTAAGCTGCAATAACGGGGATGAAACCCGCAGCTCCCACTTAATGAAGAACAGCAGCAGTAAAATTCCGGAGATGAGCAGGGACAGGGTCTTCCAGGATCCCCAGCCCCAGTCGTTGCCGTGGCTGAAGGAGAGCAGCAAAAGAGAACTGCCCGCCACCACCGTCAAGAATCCGAGGAAATCGAACCTCTTCTTCCCGGTCAGTCGATAAAAAGGAATGAATTTGCTTACGATGACCATCGAGATCAGACCGATCGGAATATTTAGAATGAAAATCGATTTCCATCCAAAATATTGCACCAGCCATCCGCCAAGTGTCGGCCCGATCACCGGTGCCAGCATAGAGGCCAGGCTCCATAGTCCCATGGCGTAGGCTTGCCGCTCCCGGGGGAATACCTGGTAGATGATGGTCATCGTAATCGGGATAATCATCCCGCCGAACACGCCTTGCGTAATCCGGAAAGCAATCAAAGTCTCGATGTTCCAGGCTACAACGCATAATAGCGACGAAAGCGTAAAGCCCAACAAGGCCAGGACAAACAGCCTCTTATAACTAAGCTGGTCCCCCATGTAACCTACGATGGGAGCCACAATGCCCGTTGCCAGCAAATAACCGGCCATCAGCCATTGAGTTGTGCTCAGCGTGGCATCGAACTGCTCCATGACAACGGGAAAAGCCACGTTGATGGTCGTAATGCTGAGCACCGCCAGAAAATTACCGAAAAAGATAGCGCTCATTATAAGCCAAAATGAAGATTTATCTTGTGTATTCACATGAAGCCTCCTAAACAAAGTAACCCCGCCCGGATCTGGTTAACAGAGCTGGAGGCGGGATTCAAAGAGTTTGGTCTTTGGTGTTATGGAAATAATTTCTTGCCAAGCAATCGCAGTAAAATATACAGGTTATCCGCCTCGTCCTCATCCAGCTGCTTGAAGGATTCCATGACGGCATAATCTCCTTCGCTGCGGGCATCGAGCACAAGCTGCCGGCCTTCTGCCGTAAGATTGACATAGTGGCTGCGTCCATCACTGGGATTTGGCGTTCGAACCACCAGCCCCCGCTGTCCCAGAGCGTCCACTAAATACGTGATCGTTGCAGCCTTAAGCTCCATATGCTCAGCCAACCGATTCGGAAGCAGCGGACCCTGCTGCTCGATCAAACTTAAGATCTTATACTGATTCATCGTTAAATCGTTCTTTCTCAAGTGACTCAAAAAAGATACGACCCGATGGCTCGTCATTTTATCCGATAACTCACGATACATCTCCATGAGTCTCTCGACGCTTGCTTCTCTTCCGTTCTCCAGAGTTTCTCACCTCGCTACTTATTTTAGTTCAATGATTCTAACTTGTAAACACCATTTTCATGATTATAATTCTATTTTATCCCATTTATTGAGGTACAACTAACTAATTACTTAAATTATTCGAAGTTTATTTCAGGATTTCGAATATCCATGATTCTTAACATTAGAAATATCTACGGATGGAAAACTCCTAATCATTCCCCTGACTCGAAACGCTCGGTACGATAAAGGCTCCTACATAAAAAGGACTCGCAAGATCTATGCGATCTTACAAGTCCTTATCTTTCCCGTTTATTCCTCATCGTCTGCAAACAATTCGTGCAGCATCGCTTCCCGGCGATTCACGAATTCCTTCGTAATCATATAATGATCCGTTTCCTCCAAGCTCGACTCTTCTACCCCTTCGGAAGTCAGCTTGTAGATGATGGAATCGGGATAAGCCATAACAATTGGCGAATGGGTGGAAATAATAAACTGCGAGTCTTCCTGGACCAGGTCATGGATGCGTCTGAGCAGCGCCATTTGGCGAAATGGCGACAAGGCCGCTTCCGGCTCGTCCATGATGTACAAGCCATTCCCCCAGAATCGGTGCAAAAAGGTAGCAAAAAACGATTCTCCATGCGACTGCTGGTGAAGCGATTTGCCGCCGTAGGAATCATAAAGTCCCGGTCGCTCCCGTTCCAATGCATCTACCTCGCTGGCGACGTTATAATAGCTCTCCGCCCGAAAGAAAAAACCATCCCGCGGTTTGCGTACGCCTCGAACGGTTCGTATGTATTCATGAAGCTTGGAATGCGTCTCCTCGGTTGAGAACGAGAAGTTCATCGTTCCTCCTTCCGGATTAAACCCAAGGGCTGTGGCAATCGCCTCCAGCAGCGTAGATTTGCCCATGCCGTTCTCGCCTACGATATAAGTAACCTTGGGATGAAAATGAAGACCGTCCAAAGCCGCAACGGCCGGCAAATTAAAAGGATATTCATGAAATGAAGGGATGCGATCCCTCATTAACACAACGCTTCGTAGATAGGCAAGCATAGCAGCGTTATCCAAGCGCTTTCCCTCCTCGATTGTGAAACCTATAATTACTACTCTACTATATATCATTCCGGCGATGGTTCCAATTCAGGACCATCACTCGATATTTCCGAGTATAAACATGGGACATTTCCCTGAAGGGTGAATACGAACATCCTTTTTCACGCCATAACAGGAGGTTTTTCCTCGAGATGTTGATGCCTCGTCGATACTCAATAAAAATGCGCCATCACAGGGCTCGCCGGCACCTGGTATGACGCATTTTTATTATACGATATCGAATGTTGTTATTCTGATATGCTACTCGCTTACGATAAACTGATAGAGCTCCTCAACCTTCTCTTCCGTCAAATCGCCGCTGTTATCAAACACCTTAATGGACGTCTGCGGAATGTCCCAGTTCACTTCCGGCACGAAATCGACGCGCTTCTTGAAGTCGTCCCAATGATCCAGCTTCCACTGATCCCGCTCGGTCTGTCTGTCAATGATGCGCTCCTTCTGCAAATCCATATCTTTAAGCGCAACCACGATGACCTTCACGTCAACGTCGCTCTTCGTTAACCCTGCCGATGCAATGACTTCTTCAATCCATTCGCGGTTCTTGAGCTCGGCGGTAAACGGAGAAATCATAAAAACATTTTGTCCGGCACCCAGGTTCTCGATGCAAATATCCTTGGTCGTATCATATTCCAGATCGCGCAGGTTCTCTTTATAAAAGGAAGAGTCGCGGTCATTCGGATCCAGTCCGTTACTTTCCAGGAACTTCTCAACAAAGCGTCCCCCCACCGTATCACGGTCGAGAAATGCAGCCGGTATACGGACTGCAAGCTTCTTGGCTACGGTTGTCTTGCCTGTACCGGCCACGCCGACAAAAAACACTAGCTTTTGCAAATGGTATCCCTCCATATGATCTCTATCGCTATTATATCCCTGCCGTCCACTCATGCCATCCTTATGCGCGTTCTGTCCGGTAACGGGTTTCTTCAATTAATTCCTCCATCGCGGAGGTCAAGCGTTCCTGAAGCACGTCCGCTACATCAAATCCGCCATCCTCGGTACGTGCCACCTGGGCGTCCACCGCGTACACGCCGCCAAGAATATGACGGGCCCCGATCGAAGAAAGCACGGGCTTGAGCGAATAATCAATCGCCAGCAGATGTGCGAGACTGCCGCCGATAAACATCGGAAGCACGATTTTGCCGGCCAAGCCTTTTTGCGGAATCAGGTCTAAAAAGGTCTTCAGAACACCGGTAAACGAAGCTTTATAAACCGGACTTGCCACTATCACGGCATCGGCCTCGGCCACAAGCCCGTTCGCTTTGACAATATGCTCACTCTCAAACTTGGTATGAATCAAATCCTCAGGCGGCAGGGCGGCCACGTCGATCCGGCTAACCTCGAAATTCGCATCAGTCAATGCCTGCTCCGCATACTCCATAACCGCATTCAACCGGGATCCGGCTGTAGGACTCCCGTTAATAATAACAGCTTTCGCCATAATCATTCACCTCGGCTTATCTTATAGTGTCGCCATCTCATCCATTCATAAGATCGCTATGTAAGGTCATCTCGAACGTCAACCCATATAAATCAGAGCAAACTTGTCAGAATTAGTATCATCGTATCAATGTGTCCGCGCTTTTGTCAATGCAGCAGCTCCGGCAATTGAATCATGGCGATTCGCCAACCATTACACTTCGCTCCTCCAGCGGGGTTGGGGAAGATTTTTTACTGAGTAGCCCGAAAGAAATCGTAAAAAAATCGGTATTCCGCGCGTTTGCGCACGACCTTTCTCCTATTCTGTTTATAAACGGCACCCTCGACTGGGCGAATGCATAGAGATAAAGCATCGGCGTTCAACGAAAACACTCTGTATATCAAAGGAGGAAGGAAATGAATCCCCAGCAGCCCATTCCATACGTAGGCTCCAAAACCGAATGCAAGGAACAGCCCATCGCGTTCCCTCCCCAGCATCAAAACTGCCAGCCCGGTCTTGAAAGCCTCATGTCACCGCGTCCGATCAGCGAGGATCCCGCCTACCAGGGCAGCGGTAAACTGGATGGCAAAATCGCCATTGTAACCGGAGGGGACAGCGGCATCGGCAAAGCGGCGGCCATTGCTTTTGCCAAGGAAGGTGCCGATCTGGTCATCCCATACTTATATGAAACTTCGGATGCGGAAGTGACGAAGCAGCGGATTGAGTCGCTCGGCAGACGCTGCCTCTTAATGAAGATCGATCTGCGGTATAAAAAGAACTGCGAAGCCGTAGTAAACGAGACGATAGCCCACTTCGGCAAGCTGGATGTGCTTGTAAACAACCATGCCGTCCAGTATGTTCAGCGCAGCATCTTGGACATCACGGAGGAACAGCTGCATCATACCTATCAAACGAACATCTTTCCCTTTTTCTTCATGATCCAAGCTGCGCTGCCCCACATGAAATCCGGGGCGTCGATCATCAACACGGCCTCCATTACCGCCTATCAAGGATTTAAGGAGCTCATCGACTATTCTTCTACTAAAGGCGCCATCGTTTCCCTTACCCGATCCCTTGCCCTTTCGCTCGTCGATCAAGGCATCCGCGTCAATTCCGTCGCTCCCGGCTCGGTCTGGACGCCGCTCATCCCATCCAGCTTCCCAGCCGATGAGGTCGCCGTGTTCGGAACGGATTCACCGATGAAGCGGGCGGCACAACCCTATGAGCTGGCACCTGCCTATGTTTACTTGGCGTCGTCCATCTGTTCCTCTTTTGTCACGGGTCAGGCTATTCACGTCAACGGGGGACAGATGGTAACCAGTTAACAGCGGTGCTTTAAGCGTTCGAGAAGCTATGAATAACAAGCAGAGGGTGTGTACCATGAACACGGGAATTCCTAAACGGTCCGGCCGGATGGACATGGGATTTTATGCATTAAACAAGCTGGCCAGCGCCGGCATCGTTGTGCTGCTGCTGAGCCTGCTCGATTGGGTGTGGCCTCCCGCCGCTGATCGAGCTTCGGAATGGTTAGGCCTTTATCTGCCGCAAGAGCACTGGGTATACGGTTACGCGCTGACTGCATCCCTTGCGGCAGATGCCATACTCTCGTTCTTGCCTTCCCTGCATAAGGCTAAACAAGCCGCTGTGTACGGAGCGGTCGGTTTTCTGTTCTTCGCCCTATTTACAGGCGGAAATCCGGAGCAGCTCTGGCTGCGCGCGGCAGCGGGAGCTGTAACACTGCTCATCTTCTTGTGGGGGAAGCATAAGTTCTCCAGTAATTCTATGGCCACCCCGTTCTTTGCCTTGGTCGTTCCCCCGTTGTGCTGGGTGATCTGATTCAAGCTGCGACTATAGCTTTCATCCATGAAAAAAAGGCCCTTCGATGAGGGCCTTTCTCTTCGTGTCAAAGTGCTTCGATGACATCCCCGGCGATAACAGAGGCGGGATGTCCCCGGTGCCGCGCGGCCCGCTCGCCGGCACGACCGTGCAGCCACACGCCAAGCGCGGCTGCAGACGGACCGGCATATCCTTGCGCCAGCAGGCTGGCAATGATGCCGGTCAGCACGTCCCCGGTGCCTCCGGTCGCCATGCCGGAGGTGCCGGTTGTGTTGATGTAGGCTTGCCCGTCCGGCGAAGCCACGACGGTGTGTGCCCCCTTGAGCACGAGGGTAACCCCGTGCCCGGTCGCGAACGATGCGGCGGCACCGATCCGGTCCCGCTGCAGCTCGGCGGTCGGGATGCCCAGCAGCCGGGACATCTCCCCCGGATGCGGGGTCAGCACGGTTTCTGCACCGCGCGGCTTCCAGGTTCCGAAATCACCGGCCGCGGACAGTATATTCAGCGCATCGGCATCCACGACCAGCGGTCCTTCCCATTCTTCCCACAAACGGCGAAGCCATCTGGCATCTCCTTCAAAACGGCCAAGTCCCGGACCTACGGCCAGCACATCGCGGGTTTTGGCGAGCTCCAGCACCTGCTTCGCGGAGGCTTCATCCCAGTAGCCTCCGCTCTCTTCGTCTGTGGCGGGAGCGAGCATCACCTCGGGCGCGGCTCCGCTCAGCGGCAGCACCAGGCTTGCAGGGAGCGCCCAGGTCACCAGGCCGCAGCCCGCACGAAGTGCTGCCCGGGAAGCGAGCAGGCCTGCACCGCTCATCGTGCGGCTGCCCCCTACGGTCAGCACGTGACCGTAGGTGCCCTTATGTCCATCCGGCGAGCGGTAGCAGGCCACGTCCACACCCAGCTCGGTCCGAAGGACATGCGGGGTGAGCAGATGCGTGCTGACGCCGTGCTCCTGGCACAGCAATGCCGGGATGCCGATGGAGCGGACCACCACCCGGCCGGCCGCCTCGGCGCCGGGGTACTGCACCAGGCCTCGCTTCAGGAATGCGAGGCATACCGTCACCGCGGCCGAGATGCACGGCTCGTGCCGCGCGCCGGTATCGGCGTCCAGTCCGCTCGGAATATCCGCGGACACAATCGGCAGGCCGCTGTCATTGGCGGCCTGGATCAGCGCGGCGTAAGCGCCGCGGGGCGCGCCCGCCGCGCCCGTGCCGAGCAGCGCGTCCACGATGCCGGTGTACGCGCCGTAGTCCACGGCATCACGGCCGTGGACCAGAGCCGGGATGCCAAGCGCTGCCGCGGCATCCCGCTGCACCGCCGCCTCGCCGGTTAACGCGGACGGCGAGGCGGCGTAGAGCAGCGTGACGCTTATGCCAGCGTCACGCAAATGCCGGGCGGCGACCGCCCCGTCGCCGCCGTTATTGCCCTTGCCCACCAGAATGAGCCAGTGCTCCTGCGCCGCAAGCGCGGTGGGCAATCGAGCATCTCCGTCGATGACAGGCGACGGACGGCTCATCTCCAGAGCCAGGTCATCCCCGGCGATAATAGCCTCCGCCGCTGCCGATTGCTCCGGTAAGGATAGCCGCTGTTCACCCCGCCCGTCCTCATACATGAAGGACCGAGCCTTTCCTGCTATCCCAGCAGCGGCTCCGTAATGAGAACGGCTCACTCTATCACGCTCCAGACACAGCTTCAGGACTTCCTCGGCAATCGCCTTACCTGCATTCTCCATCAGAGCTATGGCCGGAATGCCGATTTGATGAATCGTATGGTTGTCGAGTGCCCTCATCTGTCCAGACGTCACAACATACATCCAAGCTCTCCCCTTTGCTTCGATATATCCTACGCAAACGCATTGGCGACTCAGGATGCCTGTCTATTAATAAGCAACGGTAAAACGGGACTGAATAAACTGCGGATCATCCAGCTCATCGATCACCGCTACCGCGAAATCTTCAACCGAGATTCGGCTGCTTCCGCTCTCGTCCGTCACCAGGCGATCCATGCCGATCCGGAACTGTCCGGTACGTTTCCCCGGCTCAATGATCGCCGCCGGACTGACATACGTCCATTCCAGATCGCTTTCCTTATAAAGATCGTAAGCATCCGCGTGCGCACGGGCAAGCGGTCTGATCTCTTCCGGAAATTCCGGGGTTTCCATAAGCGGTACGCCGCTATCGGCGATCAGGCTGCCTGCGCCGCCAACGATCAACAGGCGGGTTACGCCGCCACGTCTCGTTCCCTCCATAATCGTGCGTGCGGCTGCAACGAGTTCCTCTTCCCGGCCGAACTTCGGGCCGAAAGCGCTAATGACAGCATCATGCCCTTGAATCGCCTCTTCTAATGATGAAGGATCCATTACATCCGATTTGACTTTCTTTAATCGCTCATGCTCTGCATCCAATCGATCCGGATTACGCAAAATCGCAGTAACTTCGTGCCCCCGTCGCAGCGCTTCCTCCGTAATTCGTCTTCCGATCGTTCCGCTTGCTCCAATTAATGCTACCTTCATGTTCATCGCTCCTTCGCTTAGAAATTATACTACATCACCCCTGGTGATGAATGGCTCTTCTTGAATCTTAAGTAGTATTATAAACACCTGGTGCCGTCTATAGCCGTTCCGGGCTGTCACACCTCCTATTTACTTATCCCCATGCAGACCTCTACAAACTCCACTCGTTCATTTTTCCTCAAAATAATAGATCTTTAGACCTATGTATCACAATATCACTTTCGCCGATAGAGTACATAAGTGCATATTTACGAATATATATATATCTTGAATAATGACTTAAATCGCAATACTAATGTTGTGTGTTTGTTGGAATTTGTCGTTTTCCTATGAGCTAATCGTATTGTAAAGGAGATTATCCATATTATGAAAAAAAAATACGTCCGCTGGCTGGCCCTCTGTCTCGCAGGCAGTCTGCTGCTGCTAAGCAGCTTGTCCCTTCAGCCTGATGCCGCTACGGCCGAACCCCGCCAGAAGGCAACCTGGTTCTGGGATACGCCGCAGATTCAAGATTCGGCTGACGACATTCTTGATTTTGCCGCCAATCAAGGAGTCAATGTGCTCTATCTGCAGATGAACCGCGATGTTCGGCCCGAATATTACCGCAGCTTTATCCGCCAAGCAGGCAAACAGGGGATCGCGGTTCATGTCCTTGGCGGCGCGCCTAACTGGGCGCTTGAAACGGAGCGTCACCGATTGGAGACTTTCATTCAATGGACCGCTGAATATCAGGCTTCCGCTGCACCGAATGAGCGCTTCACCGGCATTCATGTCGATATCGAGCCGCATGTGCTGCCCGAGTGGAAAACAAACCAGGCCACCGTGGTAAAGCAATGGCAGGCGAGCGTCCGTTATCTGGTTGATGAAGCGCGGAAGCTGAATCTGCCTATCGGTTCCGACATGACATTCTGGCTGCACGGCTACCAGCTGCCGGACCAGTCGATGTCAATCAGCCGGTGGATGATCCAGCAGTTCGACCAGGTCGTCATTATGGCCTATCGTGATCAGGCAGATACCATTTATAAAGTCGCTGCTGCCGAGCTTAAGGAAGCCGATGAGCTCGGCAAGGAAGCCCTGATTGCCGTAGAGACCAAATCGAGTAATGAGGGAGCTTACATTACCTTTTTTGAGGAAGGCACGTCCTATATGGAGGAACAGTTATCCAAGTTATGTATCAAAGCGGAGAAGCACCCTTCGTTCTCCGGGTTCGCCATTCACGACTATAGATACTGGAAAGCATTGCATGACTCCGATCGATAACATCGCGATTATTTCATAATAGGAATAAAAAAGATGGCGTTTCAAGAGGGTGTTTTCCTCTGGCGCCATCTTTATATTTTTAGATGAAAGAACTTCTCCTCTCCATCGGGTAAAAAGCCTGATTGCTTTCAAACCGTCAACATGAGAAGCAGTACATAACCGACCGTCAATTTCGCGCGTTGAAGCGGCGCTTTTTTCACCTGCACTTCCATCCCCCGGCCCCTCCTTCTCTTCGATGTCTTATTCATATACTATATGCGGCTCGGCCCCTTATGTTCCCTTGAGGAAACATTGTTTACCGATAGAAAAACCGATCAGGCATGTAAACATAGAATCATATAAACAAAAGAATGCGATTAAGCTTCCTGCATAGGAAGCAGCACCCGGGCAGCTTGCAGCTCATTCAAGATCAGTGTAGTGCTTCAAGACGTCCTGCAAATATTGTTCTGCTTCCATTACAAGCTGACGCTCTCCAGCGTTCCATCGATCCCGATTTCGATCGACTGCTAAGAAGGCAGCATGAATCCGTTCGTCGCCATGTGTCACACGTTGAACCATCCGTTGCCATTCTTCGGCTAAGGTTCTGGCTAAACGGGACTCGATGGGAACGTTTGAGGCCTTATAAGCTGCAGCTTGCAACGATATTTTTCTGAACGTGTTGTAAAAATCCAATGCCGCCTGCTCAGAGTTAAATACTGTTCGAAATAGTCGCGAGTCTTCCTCCGAAAATTCGTATTCTTTCCAAGCCGACATATCGACCTCATTCAATGAACGCATGAGATGGGCTAACAGCTCCCAGGGTACGGTGTAACCTTCTTTCATCATTTCCTTAGCGACATGCAATCCGTCAAGCTTGGCTTGGATACTCTCTTTCTGTGAATAGAGGACCGATGCCTGATAATCTAGAATGTTCTCGATATCCTGCTCCTCGGTGCCCACGATCAATTGTTCTTTGATCTTTTTTAAAGAGAAACCGATGGCTCTATAGAACATAATCTGTTCAAGTACATACAGCTGTTTATCATAATATACTCTATGCCCCAGCTCATCTCGTTCCGCCTTAAGAATCGTAATACTGAATGGTTCGCGGAGTTATTCCCGACAATTGACTGAGTTCTTTTACGGAATATTTTTTTCCCATGAACCCATCCCTTCCCGTCCCTTACTCGATTTTGGCTAAAAAAGCTTCTATTGTTTCCAGTAACTCTTCAGGGTATTCCCCGTTAATTGCGTGCGAGGCATCTTCAAATACGACCATCTCGCTATTAGGGTCTTTCAGGGAATCCTTCCCCGTTTGATACGACTTATCAGCATGGTGCATCGTCGATTGTCCAGCTAAAATACCGAGCACCGGCATCGTCAGCTCAGCTAATCGTTCCGGCTTGATGGCTTCCGGCATAGGCAGCTTGCTCTTGAATGTCCGCATACCGGTTTCGATTAATTTGGCGGTCGGGTCGCTGTCATCAACTTCAGCCCCGCCGGATATATAGCTGAGCATTTTCTCCCGGATCGGTTTGGGCACCATGGGCACGGACGCCGGAATGGACACCAGTATCATTTTCAATGGAATGGGGCCAAACACATAGACAGGGTCCAGCAATATGAGTGAGTGAATCTTCTCAGGATGCTTGAGCGCCACATTCGCCGCACTCCACCCGCCGAACGAAAGCCCTAATAGGTGGATCTCTGATTCCGGCAGCTGATCCAGCACTTGCGCTAACCATGCTGCTTGGTCCGCAGCGGTTTCAATCCGTCTGGTTTCTGTGCTTAAACCCGGCTCTCCTATCAAATCAAGGGTGTATACAGGCCTGTGTTCTAGAAAGCCGCTTAGATTGGTCTCCCACATCGGTGTAGCAGATCCTTTACCGGGGAGCAGCAGCAGGGGTGTTTTATGCGGTGTATCGCTCCCCTGGAACTTGTAGAGCTGTACCATGCCAAAATCGGTATGAACCTTAATCGATTCAACCGGTTCTGGTAAGTGACTCATCGCCTCACCATAAGCTGCCGCATATTCCTTCTGCCCATCCTCTGTAACAAAACCGCTTAACGACCCGTCATCTCTAAATAGGAAGCCGATTACCGTCAGTATAGCTAGTATCGCAATGAGAATACTACCCAAGATTACCCATCTTTTTTTTCGTTTCACTTCAATCCCCTCCTAAGGTGACTATAGGATATGACGTAACGTTATACGCAACCCCCTATGCTCTCCATAGCTGCCTGTTACCGAATCAGCTTGAAATCCCTCCCTTGTTGTGCAATAGTGAAAGGTAGAATATTGAAGGAGGGATCCGCTTGTCCCTTACGGAATGGATGAATGATATCTTTGGCTCACTCGACACGCTTGTGGCTGTGCTTCTTGCCACTGCGGTATTTACGGGCCTGTACATATACAGTGCATCCCGGCTATTGGGTGCACGCAAGGATTCACTCGCCCGCATTCGTCAGTCCTTGACGATTTACACCAGACTGGCCGGGCCTCTGGGGACCCTTATCAATCGACCGACCCGAACGGCCGTCCCCGAGGATCTGCTTATCCGGCTTCTGCAGGAATGCAAATCCGCTGACCTGTTGACTCGGGAGCTCCACGAACAGATTGATACCTTTCTAAGCGATCGTGATGAATCCAGATTGACAACTCTTCACAAGCTGCTGGACCGCGAGATCAACAGGCTTATGAAGGAGCGCGACGAGCTGGTTGGACGGCTCGAGAAACCAGGTTGGGGTATGGGATTATGGCTGCTCTTGAAACCTGCAATACCTGCCCTTTCACTAGGTGCTGCAATCCTATGGACGACGATTCTCGTTCAAGAACTACGGCAATCCTCTGCCTGGACAAACCCCGAGGTATGGTGTCTATGGCTCTCCAACATGATTGCCACGATTTCTTTCTACCGATTGTTGATGGACTCCAGAAGAAGAACGCATGGCATTATCTATACCGTGCTGCATCTGCTGATTGTAGCTTCAGCCCTATTTAATCTGATCTGGAACGAGGCCTCACCTTACGTTTTGGCTACCCAATGCTTGCTGTATCTGGCGGGTTTCCGGGTTACGGCCACTCGCCAGCGGCGTGAGCGGCCCTATGCCGGACACCCGGAGCTAATGGAACAATTTCTTCATCCTGCGGGAGATCACGACCCTCTTAGTGAAACGGCAAATTTTAGTGAACCGGAGATTAGCAGCAGTCCTCTGCGGTCCAGATAAGACAACAGCGACATGAGTATTACGAAAAACAACCCGTGCCGAAATTCATCGGCCGGGCTGTTTTTTTATTTTCGCAATCCTATGGGGCAGGCACATATTATCCGATATCACGCTCTTCCATACCGCATTCCTTGTTCCTACAAAAAAGAAAAGAACTTCCGCATAAATGCTGAAGCGCACTCCCTTAGAATACATCGCTAACACTCTAGGGTGTTTATCCAAAGTCTACTGGATAAGGTGCACTTCATGGCATCGATGGAAGTTCTTATCTCAATACTCGACAACCTCGCGGGATCATCTTGCGCTCGTTCTTCGTTGTTGGCCGGATGCCCGGGACGTCTTGACCGCTCCGGAGGCCGTATTCTCGAAACGCTTGCGCTCCGTTCGTTCCATCTGAACGATCTGACCCTCATGCACTACAATTTGCAGCGAACCGAATTCCATGTCGTTCAGCAGGCTTGCTATGCGTTCGAGCCACATCTCATCCACTTTTAAAGGTTTAGCCATGGATACGCCTCCTCACCGGGCAAAGCCCCAATCTATTTACTCATCCCCACAAGTCGAAGTGGCCATCTGCCTGCACGCGCTTATTATTCATTCTTTTCCAACCTACATAGTATGAATTAACATTAGCATGGGTTGGAAACGACTGTCAATGGTCATTTTTTCGCGTAAACCAATTTTTCAGCAGCAGGGTTACGACGGCTAATAACAACAATAATGAGGCCACCGCAAACGATGCCGAAAACTGATACTCGTTGTACAAAATTTCGACGTGAAGGGGCAGCGTATTCGTCTCACCGCGGATATGACCGGATACAACGGACACGGCCCCAAACTCGCCCATGGCTCTGGCGTTGCACAGAATGATGCCGTACAATAGCCCCCACTTGATATTAGGCAGGGTAACCCTCCAGAATATTTGCCAGCCCTTGGCGCCCAGCGTTACGGCCGCTTCCTCTTCCTTCGTCCCTTGGTCTTCCATCAGCGGGATCAATTCCTTGACCACAAAGGGAAACGTGACAAATAATGTAGCCAGAACAATGCCGGGCACGGCAAAGATAATCTTGATATCATGGCTTTCAAGCCAAGGGCCAAACCATCCCTGCCGACCGAAGATCAGCACAAAGATTAAGCCTCCGATGACCGGCGATACCGCAAACGGCAGATCGAGCAGCGTAATCAACAGATTTTTGCCTTTAAAACGGAACTTCGTTATGGTCCATGCCGCGATGACACCGAACATCGAATTCAGCGGTACCGTAATGGCCGCTACCAGTAAAGTCAGCTGAAGCGCGGATAGGGCATCTGGATCGGATAAGGCTGCTATATAGACGTCCCATCCCTTCTTCAGCGCTTCGGTCATCACCGTAATCAGAGGCAGCACAATAAGCCACAACAGAACAAGCCCAGCCAAACTTATGAATGTCCATTTCACCCACGGCTTCTCCGCTGCAGCCGGAGAGGACGGCGTGTTTCGTCTCGCTGCAGAAACAGCAGCAGGTACAGTTCCAGCCATGGTATCCCCTCCTTAACGCGCGGTTTTCCGCGTCCAATGTTGTAAGATATTGATGCCGAGCAGCAGTGCAAAAGAGATGAGCAGCAATATTAAGGCAACCGCCGTCGCGCCGGCGTAATCAAATTGCTCCAGCTTTGTCATGATCAGCAGCGGCGCAATCTCCGTCTTCATCGGCATATTCCCCGATATGAAAACCACGGAGCCGTATTCTCCGATTCCCCGGGCAAAAGCGAGCGCAAATCCGGTCAACAGCGGAGGAATCAGGGTTGGCAGAATGATGGTGCTAAACGTTCGCCATCGGCCTGCCCCCAGCGTGGCAGCCGCCTCTTCCGTATCCCGCTCCGCGTCCTCCAGCACCGGCTGTACCGTCCGCACAACAAACGGTATGCCGATGAACATGAGAGCAAGCGTAATGCCTAAGGGAGAGAATGCCGCCTTGATCCCTAGCGGCTCCAGCAGCGATCCGATCCAGCCATTAGCGGAATAGATCGCGGTTAAAGCCACCCCCGCCACGGCCGTTGGCAGGGCGAAAGGCAAATCGATCAGCGCATCCCACAATTTTTTACCAGGGAAATCATACCGCACCAGCACCCAAGCCAGCAGCAGTCCCAATATCGTATCCGCGAATGCGGCCAGCGCCGCTGTCGTCAGACTAACCCGGTAGGAGGCCAGCACCCTCGGATCGGTTGCAACCGACCAGAACTTCTCCCACGTTAGTCCGGTTTGATTGAGCAGCAGCGCGGACAGCGGGACGAGCACAACCAAACTCATGTAAAGAACGGTCAGTCCCATGCCGATTCCAAAACCAGGGAGCACCCTGCGATGATTTCTGCCTTGCTTCTGTACGCGGAGTACAGCCATGTCCACTCATCCTTTCCTGCCTTCGGCGGTTATGCCGATCAGCTTCCTGGCACGTAAATCTGATTAAAGATGCCGCCGTCATTGAAATGCTTCGTTTGCGTCTCTTCCCATGTTCCAAACACATCCTTGAGCGTAAACAATTCGATGGCCGGGAATTTCTCCTTGTATTTGTCAGCCACGCTGGCAAGCGTCGGACGGTAGTAATTCTCCGCCGCAATCGTCTGTCCCTCTTCACTGTATAGATATTGCAGGTACGCTTCCGCTACCTCACGGGTCCCTCGCTTGTCGACGTTCTTATCCACGACGGCCACCGGCGGTTCCGCCAAAATGCTGACCGACGGGTTCACGATTTCGAATTTGTCCGGTCCCAGCTCGTTAATCGAGAGATACGCTTCATTTTCCCAAGCCAGCAGCACATCCCCGATTCCACGTTCTACAAAAGTGGTTGTTGCACCACGTGCGCCGCTGTCCAGCACCGGCACGTGGGTGAACAGCTCTTTCACGAATTCCTGTGCCTTCGCTTCATCGTTATGGTTAACCTTGAGTGCATAGCCCCATGCCGCCAGGTAGTTCCACCGTGCGCCGCCGGAGGTCTGCGGGTTCGGTGTGATAACCTCTACCCCCTCCTTGATCAGATCCGGCCAATCCTTAATGCCTTTCGGGTTGCCTTTGCGGACGAGGAAAACGATCGTCGAGGTGTAAGGCGCACTGTTATGCTCGAACTTGCTCTCCCAGCCCTCATTGATCAATCCGGCCTGACGGATTGCATCGATATCGTATCCGAGGGCCAGTGTCACCACATCCGCCTCCAAACCGTCGATTACCGAACGGCTTTGCTTGCCTGAACCCCCGTGCGATTGCTTAAATGTTACCTTCTGGCCTTGTTCTTTCTCCCAATGCGCCGCGAATGCTTTATTGTACTGGTCATATAACTCGCGGGTCGGATCGTAAGAAACATTGAGAAGTTCCACGCTCGGCTTGCTTGAACCCGAAGCAGGCGCTTCTCCATTGGCGGTTGCGACTGTCTCTGTTTTCTCTGCACCGCAAGCCGTAAGCGCCGCCGTCAACATCATGGTTAATCCGATGAGAACCCCTTGCTTCAACACCTTTTTCATATGGATCACTCCCCCTGGTATTCTCTACTAAACAGGCCGTATGGCAAAAAAAAGACGGAGGAAGGCTCATCAGAACAGAGTCAAGCCGGTTTGCTACCGTGCCTGCTCTTGATCCTTGAGCGTTCCTCCGTCGATACGGTGAGAACGAAATATTATAATTCCTACCTGTTTAGTATGTTACGTTGCTATTGTAATAAGTCCATCCTCTGCTGTCAAACCTTTTTTTCAAATAATTACAAGTTTGGGACCCCCCGGTCCATAGTACCATTTTTGGCCCGCGAACGCAGTCACTGCGCGGTTTTCCATTTACTGAGGGTTGTATGAACCCGCTTCCATCCTTATAATTCAACCCCAAAGGAGATGATCACCATAAGAAAGCCAACCAGGAAAATAATTTCTGCTCTTTTCCTAAGTATTCTTCTGTTCATGCCTGCATTCGCCCAAACGACGGAGGCAGCTCCGCTGTTAAAGCCGGGCAGTGAAAACGGGGATGTCTGGGAACTTCAATATCGCCTGAAAACGCTGGACTTCTACACGCAGCCGCTGGATGGCAAATATGGCGCAAACACGAAAACAGCTGTTACCCGTTTCCAAAAAGAATACGGTGTGCCAGCCGATGGAGTTACCGGCGCGCAAACCTGGAGACAGCTGAAAAAATATACGTTAAATCAATCCGAAATGGATGTCATGGCCAGAGTCATTTACAGTGAAGCCCGCGGTGAGCCTTACAAAGGACAAGTTGCCGTCGGGGCTGTTGTCATGAACCGCATTCAATCCAGCGAATTTCCGAATGATATTCGGGGCGTCGTCTTTCAAAAAGGGGCCTTTACAGCCGTAGACGATGGACAATACTGGCTCCCCCCGAACCGGACCGCCTATCTGGCCGCATTGGATGCCGTTCGCGGCTGGGATCCGACTTATGAATCCCTTTATTATTTCAATCCCAAAACAGCGACCAGCAAATGGATCTGGTCCAGACCGCAAGTGCTGCAGATCGGCAATCATATCTTTGCGCATTAATTATTCATCGAATGAATCTTTAAACCCATGAATTCCTATGATTTCCTATGACCTTGCTTAGCCTGTTTGCTCCCTTTGCGGAGGTTTGTGCATTGCTACGGGCGAAGAACACCAAAAAAAGAAGCAGCTCACGTCCCATTTCCGGGTTCGGGCTGCTTCTTCTTTATATAAGTTAACGTTTATTCGCCTTTGCCTTCTCTACAGGACAGATACATACCGGGCGCGTAACTTCTAGTGTATAACCCGTAGAGACCAGGTTACCCGTGTCCGGATCGATCCGATAACTTGCGATCAAACCATTGTCCTGATTCGCCGTCAGCAGAAAGCCCTCTGGCAGTATATTGAAGTGGCGCGGCGTTTTACCGCCGGAAGACACCCAGTTAACTGCGCGGAGCGTACCGGTCTCCTGGTCGATCACATATTGAACGATGCTGTCATGGCCCCGGTTGGAGGCGTACAGATAACGGCCGCAAGGAGATACCAGCAGGTGGGCCGATGTGTTGTTATCCAACACTACATCCTCTGGCAGCGTCGATATATGCTGTAATATTTTCAAATCCCCAAATGTCCCGTCGTTTGCGTATGCCGTTACCGTGCTGTTCAGCTCGTTCGCGCCATACACCCACTTGCCTGATGGATGAAAGGACACATGCCTTGGGCCCGAGCCTGGCGGAAGACTGATCTCGCGTTGGGTAACCAGCTTGCCTTCCTCCAGCCGATACAGGTTCACATCATCCATGCCCAGGTCACTGACCACGATATACTTGTTGACGGGGTCTTCAAATATCGAATGCGGATGCGCTTCCGATTGACGGTCATCGCGAAGACCGCGTCCGCTGTGCTTGATCTTGGAGACCAGCTCTCCGATCTGACCGTCTTCTTCTAATGCCAGCACCGAGATTTGTCCATCGCTGTACCCTGTCGTAAGCAGATACTTCCCGTCCGATGTCCGGGATACATGACACGCACCGGATGAGCCGGTAGACTGAACATTCAGCAGCGTTAATTCACCGGTTACCAGATTGGCTGAATAAGCCGACACATCGCTTTCGCCCTTCTCACTGGCTGCATACAGTACGGAGATGGAATCATCGAAATCCAGATAGGTAGGGTTTTCAATACCAGCCGTACCGCCTAAGAGACGAAGCTCGCCTGTACCCCGGTCCATCGCCCCCCAATGAATGCGATTCTCTTCCTCCGAACCGTAGGTTCCTATGTAAAATATCAGTTCCTGTCCTGCTGTCATGTGATCCACTCCTTTGTCTAATGAATGTTCCGGTGACCCGGTCTGATCCTTATTATGTATTACCCATAAGGGCTTCGTGCTTACCGCCTTTTTTCAATTCGAACCGGCAAGCCGCCGCCACGTTGCTCTACCCCTTATTACTCACGAAGAAATCTATTGCTAGCATTGGTTTTATCATGTACGATTACCACAATTACCCCTCTATTCTATCATTCGTTGAAGGAGATGACAGCCAATTGAAGAAAAAAATAAGCCTACTGGCATTCGCTTTTCTGTTCCTGTTCGCCAGCGCGACGCAAGCCGCTCCGGCAAAGATTCAAGGGAATATCCGAGTCTACCTCGATAACCAGGAAATCAAATTTCAGGCAGCCCCTATTATGAAAAATGGAGTTACCTTCGTGCAATTCCGCCCTCTGTTTCAGGCCCTGGATTATACAGTCAATTGGAACAGCGGAAATAAACAGATAACGGGTACATACCTCGATCAGAAGCTGCAGATGACCATCGGGCAGAAGACCGCTTATGTCAATGGCGCAAAAACCACGCTTCAGATCGCCCCATTCACGCAAGGCGGCAACACGCTGGTTCCCCTTCGTTTCGTAGCGGAAGCCACCGGACTGCCCTTGAAGTGGGACTTCAAGTCACGTACCATCAAGATCGACCGGGAGGGTGCAATCGACAAAGCCACCGACGAGGTGAAGAAGCTTTATCATACGATTGAAGAAGCTGGTAATGCCAAGAAACTGGATGCTGTCATGAGCGCCTTCCATCCAAAATCCCCTGTTTTTGCAGAAATCCAAGAACATTATCAGAACCAATTCAAGAACGATCTGCATGTATCCGCTGACGTATGGGAAGTAACGGTAGCCGGAACGTCGATCCATGCCTACACCAGTGTGACCCTCGACCGCACCAGCGGGCCTTTTGCTTGGGATGCTACGCTCCATTACGAGAATCTCTTGAAGAAGGACGCGTCGGGAGCATGGAAAATCTATGATCTGAGCCATTACGAGACGGAATATCTAGTCGGAGATGAACTGCTGGAAGCTCATCCGGAAGTGCCGGAAGCGGAACAAAAAGCCATCGTGGCGACCATTGACACCCAGTCCAAGGGCTTCAATGATGAGAATGGTCCGCTGCTCATGTCGGTTATTCATCCGGAATCGGTCTTCCACGAAATGTTCCGAACCAGCATTGCGGAAGGCATCTTCGATGAGGTGAATTTCAACCTTAAATCAGTTGAGCTCCGAACGGTCTTCTTCCAAGGGGAAGACGCCGTCGTCTACGCTGAAGAAACCGATGATGCCGGCGGTGAAATCATCCATTCGACCTCCCTCTACTGGCTCAAGAAAACCGAAGGCAAATGGCTGATCTATGATGTGCTGGAGCTGGAATAGGTCAGTGGCATAATGAGAACGTAAAACATTAACCGTGAATTCCCCGACGAGGGGCACGGTTTTCTTTTTGTATCGTCCATGTAAAGTCGTGCGATTGATATTCGCCCCCCCGGGGGGTTCTAACTTAGTTCTTTATTAAATCTTCCTCCCTCTTGGTCTACTTCACCATAGGTGACATATATCATAATAGTAATCCTTGAAGGAGGGGTTTTATGGGTGTCAAATTAATCAAGATCTCTGCTGTTTATTTCGTGCTCGGGGTACTGCTGGGCATGTACATGTCGATCACCCACAGCTACGATTACGCCTCAGTTCATGCACACGTTAACCTTCTGGGCTGGGCATCCCTGGCTCTTGCAGGTGTTATTTATGTTCAGTTCCCCGCAGCTGGGGAATCCACCGCAGGTAAAGTTCATTTTTGGCTGCACAATATCGGTCTGCCTGTCATGATGATTGGTCTTGCACTGCTGGTTAGCGGCATGGAATCGGTAGAGCCGGTCATTGCGGTTGGAGGGGTTCTGGTAACGCTGGGCATTCTCGCTTTTCTCTATAATGTGCTAACCCATGTTAAAAGCACGCGGTAGAAGGCAACGCTGATTTCTAGCTCGGGTCCTCAAGGAATCGTCTCATTAGCGGTTCCTTTTTTATGCGCCTCTTTCATGGGGAGATGGGTCATAGTTACCGACTATTGGGTATAAGTAGATACCTTTCTCTTCGAAGGAGGCAACATAGATATGGAAACGAACTCAGCTATAGAAGTCCAATTTCACTGCCGTCAGTGTCAGGCGGATATCGGGGTTACGTTCAAATCAGAACAGTTCACCACGGTACTCTGCCCGCAGTGCGATTACAGCTATTCACTCATGAGACCAACCATTGGTGAAGAGATCCTGCTGGATTGGGAAAAAGAAGCCGCATTCCAAAAAATCCGCGCAGACCAAACCGAGCATGACAAAATGGAGCTCATGCTCCTCGTCATTAAAGTTGTCGAGCTGCTAACCTGGCGGGATGAGGGGAATGGCCATATCCGCGCCATCGAAACCCTCCGTGAATGGCTCCTGCTTAACGGTGTGCCCAAAGCTCTAATCGAACTCCTGGATGCCAAGGGACACGAAGGCAGCTCCCCTACCGAACACAAGGAATAGCGCCATCAAGCCCATGATTCAAAATATCATAAATGAAAAAGAGAAACCGTCCTCCGGCCATCTGGTCGGGGGCGGTTCCTTTTTCGTGTCCTTAATTCGGGAGCATAACATAAAGAATGAACGCTCTATTACTTTACATATGTTGGAACTTTGTTGATTAACTATACGTATTATCTCTAAAGAAAGGAGCTGATCTACGCATGTTCATCAACTTCATATCCACAGCGTTCATGGGCATCGCATTCATTGCGACTGGCATACATGCCATCAGAAATCCGCATTCATGGTGGTTTAGAAGAACGCGAGATGATATTGAACTCAGCGATTTGAGAATATGGTATCTAAAATTCGCCGGCAAAGTGGCCATCGCATTCGGCGTTGTGGTTATCCTGATGAGCTTTCAGCATCTCTAAGTTTATTGAATCGGCACCTCGAATGCCTGCTCCATGACACCAGGATAACTGCTTAACGTAAATGTCAGCGGCTGAGGGTAAACCCCGGGCTTAAGGTGAATATACTGCGTAATGAGGCTTACCTCAGAATCCGATGAGGATTGGGACGAGGCAATGAGCCCCCCTGCATCCTCGTTGATCCTATGCTTTTTCCCTTCTCCATCCACAAACTCCGGTTCAATCGACACGCTGCCCATATGCCGGTCAGCCTGTTCTTCGTATTCAACTGTCAGCGTATGCCCCGTGTACTCTCCGAACCGAAGATCGCCGTCCGGTGAACGAATGACCTCCTTCTTATCCGTATCCACCACGAGTTTCATCTTCGAGGGGTCCACTGCCTGAAATCCGCTCGCTTTCAGCGTGATCGATTCCGGCTTCTCCAATATATTGCTGTCGAAGAAGTAAGTCATGTCTCCACCGCCTGCACCGGGCAAAAATGCGGAATCGCTGTTCAATCTGATCTTCTCGCCGTTAACCACGGCTTCCAAATACACATCCCATAAACCGGATACCTTCATCGTATTGCTGGATGGGATGTTTGCTTTCACGACGATACCGGCTGGAGACAACACGGCTTCTTTCAAATAGAACCGCTGACTCTCAATCTGCAGCATTTTGTTGAGTGGAATCGTGCTAATATACTTCCGGACTGTCTCCATATCAACGGATACGTTAACATCGATCACCTGCTCGTTCTCTGCCGAAGATTCATAAGCCGTATTTGTCGAGTAGGGAGCGATCTTAAAAGATAACGTCAGTTCCTCAGGTATAGAGTGATTCTCGGCCATATGAATATACGATCGGGAATGGAACAGCTTGTCGGCGCCGGGCTTAATCTCGTTTCCACCCGACGACCCAATACTATAAGGCAGCGGTTCGCTGGATCCCCGGCGCTTCATCTCCAGCCCCTTTACATCTGCGGGATTCTCCGCACGGTTTTGGATCGTATAGAACACCTCCATCTGCTGGGAGCCTACAAGTATCCCGTTGACCGTTACCGTATAATCCCCTCTGGTCGCTGATTGATCCACCAGTTGAATCATGCCGTGTTTGTTGGCTGAATTCAGCGTAATATCTTCTCCGAAATCAAACCCGGTCAATGACGGATACGGCCCTTGAGCCGCCATTTGCTCCTTGGGATTTACCAGCCCTTCGTTCCCGATCCAGACGACGAACAGCAGCGCAGCCGCAACGGTTACAAACATGGCAGAGACGTTAGCCATTCGGGCCCGGCTCCGATGCGTGCGCCGTCCTCTTCGCATCCCGCCTCGCACCGCCGCGTCCAATGCTTCATCGGATACAACCGCTGCGCTGATCTCCGCGTCCCTGTTCATCTCCTTGAGCATTCGCTCTTCCTTCTCAAACATGGAATATGGCACCTCCTGGCTCGATTTTTTGCCGCAGCAGCTTTAATCCTTGATGCAGCCGGGTTTTGACCGTACCCTCCGGAACATCGAGAATATTGGCGATATCGCTGATTGTCATGTCCTGATAGTATTTCAAAATCAGCACATGGCGGTATTTGGGCTTCATCCGGCTGAGCGCACGCTCCAGATCCAGCTTGCTGTCACTGACCATCTCGGCAGCCGTCTCCTGGCTGCGCACTTCTTCAACCGGAACCACGCGTTTTTTTCGTTTATGCTCATCCATGCAGCAGTTAATCAGGATCCGAATGAGCCAAGGGACAAACGCCTCCGGATGCTTCAGCTTCCGGCACTTCACCCAAGCCCTGCACACCGTCTCCTGCAATACCTCCAGTGCGTCACTCTCGTTATGCAAATAACTGTACGCAATTCCATATAGGCGCCTTCGGTGCTCTGTCACGAGTGCATAGAACGCTTCCTCGTCTCCTCTGCATGCAGCAGCCGCAAGCTCATTATGATCTATCATCCGATTACCCTTCCCCTTGTCCGACCTGCCTCGCTTGTTTACATCACTGTATATAAGACTGCAAAGTGATTCAAACGGTTTTTTTATTTTTCGAGTTCTCCTTATACAAACAAAAAAGCCCGCCCGGTTAGGCAGACTTGTACGTATCTCTTGATTAACTTCGTTTTCTGCGTCCTTTAAAGAAATAATGGTATCCAAGATAGCCGATGCCGCATAACAGCAGCATAAGCGCAGAAATCCAGATGACAGGAAGCAGATATGGCGTGTGCTGACTGGCTACATACAGAAGTACCGCGGAGAAGGCATACATCACCATCAGAAGTACGATGCGTTTGAAAATATCCATGTCGTCCGCCCCTCACCCTTCATCTCAATAATCTACATTTTTTTCCGTATATCTATCTTTATGGTAACGCAAAACGATGAAAATTGCACTCAAAATTTGGTAAATATATAAAAATTTTAGGGGTAAAAAGAGCCTATTCATGAAAATGTTAAAATTTAGGCTTGATAAAACTAATGTAATTAGTTATTATACTAACATAATTAGTTTTTAGTGAAAGGGGAATAATATTTATGTTACAAACAACGATTGAGCACGTGACTCAAATTTCTTTTCTTCCTCGCCTTTTCCCGATAAATGTCTATCTTGTAGAAGAAAGCGACGGCATTACGCTGATTGATGCTGGTATGTCATTTTCCCAAAAGGGAATCCTGCAAGCAGCAGCCGCTATAGGCAAGCCCATCACCCGGATCGTGCTGACCCATGCCCACGGCGACCATGTCGGGGCGCTCGACGGGTTAAAGAAAGAGCTTCCGAATGCATCGGTCTACATCTCGCGGCGTGATGCGCTGCTGTTGAAAGGAAACGCCGGGCTTCAGCCTGGAGAGTTGCAAACTCCAATTCGCGGAGATATCCCCAAGAACATAACTACCGTTCCGGACGTGCTTCTGGGTGACGGGGATTCCGTTGGTTCGCTCAAGGCGATCTCCACTCCCGGACACACGCCGGGGCATATGGCATTTCTCGATGAGCGCAGCGGTATACTGATTGCCGGCGATGCTTGGCAGACACGGGGCGGATTAGCCGTATCCGGTGTGCTCAAGCCCTGGTTTCCCTTCCCTGCCATGGCGACCTGGAGTAAGGAGCTTGCCTTGGAAAGCGCCAAAGTGCTGATCGCACGAAAGCCCGCCGTTCTGGCCGTCGGCCACGGCCGGATGCTAAAGAATCCTGTCGCTGCCATGCAGAAGGCCGTTACGCATGCGGAATCTACAATTAGGAGGAGTGCAAAATGAGTCCGAGACCCGGAATCGACCGGCTTCAACTGCTTCAAACCGCTGCCGAACTGGCGGATCAGGATGGACTTCATGCCGTGACCTTGGCCGCGCTTGCAGGTAAGCTGGGCGTTCGGTCGCCTTCCCTGTATAACCACGTAGACGGACTGCCGGGTCTGCATGCCGCCCTGATGCTGTATGGCCTCCAGACATTGCATGATCGGCTGCTGAAGGCTGTCGCCGGTCGCTCTGGCGAAGATGCGCTGCGTTATGCATGCCTTACCTACGTCGATTTTGCCAGATCTCACCCCGGATTATACGAAGCCGCATTGCAGCCTCTCCGTCCGGAACAACAGGAGGCGCAGCAAGTAGGCAATCAGATTGTCGAGCTTCTGCTCCAAATCTTGGCTCCCTACCAGCTCAGTGAGCAGGAGGCGCTGCATGCCGTGCGGACCCTTCGCAGCCTGTGCCATGGCTTCTCATCTCTGGAACGCGGGGGTCAATTCGCTATGGATCTGAATGTAGATGAAAGCCTGGATTTCATGATCCGGATTTTCATCGATGGACTCCAACCTTAAAGACAGCCGCCGCCAACCGCGCTGATCCTCCCGCACCTGCCTGATTTTGCCTGGCATCAGAATGTGCTATAATCAAAAGGCAGCACATTTCATGTCATTTTATTTATGGAAAGAGGTTCTGAATTGTGGTTAATTTCGATTCCCCAATTCTTCAGATAGGCTCTACGATCGCGATGCTGGTTATGGCACTGACCGTTATTTTCATTCGGATGAAAGCGAGCAACCGCCCCGTCACCGTCAAGAAGATCATCATCCCTCCCGTCGCGATGAGCACCGGGTTTCTGATGTTCGTTGAGCCGCAGGTACGCATCCCTATATGGTGGGCGGGAATTGCCTTTCTGGTAGGCTGGTTTATCTTCTCCTATCCACTGATTCGAAGCACCAAATTCGAGAAGGTCGATGGCCAGATCTTCATGCAGAAATCGAAAAGCTTTGTTTACATTCTGCTCGGCCTGCTGGCAGTCCGGCTCCTGCTCCACGGATACATTGAGCAGCATATTTCCATCCCGCAGACCGCGGCGCTGTTCTTCATGCTGGCTTACGGCATGATTGTCCACTGGCGTATCTCGATGTATCGCCAGTATCAGCAATTTACGACACCAGGAGCGGCTATATAGCGGACATGTTCCATCGTTAACTATATAAGTTGAACTAAAGATTCTTAGCCTAAGCATCACTACGAATGCGGATTATTCTTCCGATCGCTGTTGCCCCCAGATTTCTTCGATACATTCATATCATGGTTAAAATCCGGGGGCAAAGGCCGACCACTTCGTTTCTACACAATAATTCCTCCTTCTCCGTTGAAGTTCTTCTTTTCTTTAGTTCAATCTATATAGTCATTAAACTTAATAAGCACAAAAAAGAGTGCCGATGATCACGCAAGCCGGAAGGCTATAACCCTTCCGCTCGCAAAGCTTCCGTATGAGGAGGCTTTCGAAGCGCGTGAATCCGACACTCTTTTGTTATCTATATCAAAAGGCTAACTCTGCTCCTCGCTTACCTTCACCAGCTGTTTCCCGAGATTCTCCCCGGAGAAGAGCCCCAGAAACGCCTCAATGGTCTTCTCGAAACCATCGACGATATGTTCGGCATACTGAATGTTGCCATCCCTCAGCCATTCGGCCAGCTCATGCAATGCCTCATTGTACCGACTGGCATAGTCGCCGACCAGGAAGCCCTTCATCAGTGCCGTATTGGTCAACAGCAGGCTCTGAATTCTCGGGCCCGTATCGGGCTTCTCCAGGTTATAGAGTGCGATCTGGCCGCAAATCGGGATCCGTGCATTTTTGTTGATCAGACGCAGCACCGCATCCGAAATCTCACCGCCGACATTGTCAAAATAGACGTCCACCCCATTCGGGCAAGCTTCCGCTAAAGACGATGCCAAATCTTCGGTCTGGTAATTGATCGCTGCATCAAACCCCAGCTTCTCCGTCAGGTAATTGGTTTTCTCGTCAGAACCGGCAATACCGATCACCCGGGTCCCTTTGATCTTGGCAATCTGCCCGACAATCATGCCAACGGCGCCTGCGGCACCCGATATCACTACCGTCTCGCCTTCCTTCGGCTGACCGATATCCAGCAGTCCGAAATAGGCCGTCAAACCGGTCATCCCCAGCACGCCCAAGGCGGTCGACACAGGCGCCAGATCCGGGTTGACCTTACGCAGTGTTCCTGTCCGCACGGCGGCAAAGCGCTGCCAGCCCCATGTTCCTGCAACATAATCGCCTGCCCGATAGGTCGGATCCGTCGATTCCATGACCTGCCCTACTGCGCCTCCAGCGATAACCTGTCCTACTTCGTAGGGTTTCGCATAACTCTTGGCATCGCTCATTCTGCCCCGCATATACGGATCCACCGACAAGTATACGGTCCGTACCAGAACTTCTCCGGCTTGCGGAACGGGCAAAGGCTGCTCCTCCAATATAAAATCCGACTCCTCCGGCATGCCTTGCGGCCTTTTGGCTAGTATAATTTGTTCGTTTACAGACATCTGAGTACCCTCCTTTAAAAAAACCGTCATCCTATCTTTACCCATTTTGTCCGTTTACAAATTTCCTAGCCCTAAGTCTAGCCCCTTAACAAGCGGCGCTCTCGCGTTCGGTGCCTAATCCTTTATCTGCTCTTAACGAGCAAATTAACGGCATCCTGCACAAGCTTCTCCGTATCCTCACCATTCTCTTCGGCCTTCCGTACACTATCCACCAGATTGGAGCTGACGACAACGCCAATGGTTCGGTCGATCGCCGTACGCGAAGCGGATAATTGGGTGATGACCTCCCTGCAGTCCTTGTTCTCCTCCATCATCTTCAAGATGCCGCGAAGCTGTCCTTCAATCCGCTTGATCCGGTTTTTCATCTGATCGTCGTATTGCATATGACTGTCCTCCTATATATCGTATCTGTCACTGTCAGGCTTGTCCTTATCCCTGTATTATACAACAAATGCCCACTCTTTCCTTGCGACCTGTACCGCCCGGCGGTATTCCGCTCGAAAATCCGCATCCTGTCTCCCTCGTTGCAGGCCAGGATCAGCGACTTCGACTTGGGGCTTGAATACGCTCAGAGCGCGTGGTATATTTTTAATCAGCTAATGAATTCATAAGCAACCAGATCCAAACCTCATAATTTAAAGGCAATGTTATCTTACAAAGGTACAACCTCGGCTATTCATAGTCCTGGCTGTGCCTTTTTTTAATTTACCTATTTAAGGAGGAATTATCGATGTTCTTGGAAGCCATCTATCACCGTCCGCGCAAAAACTGGTCCTACGCTTATAACGGCACGACCATCCATCTCAGAATCCGCACCAAAAAAGACGACCTTACCGAAGTGTACGCCCTCGCAGGCGACAAGTACCTGTGGGATCAAACGATGGAGTATATTCCGATGACCAAGCTGTCTTCGGATGAAATGTTCGATTATTGGGAGTGCGAGGCAACCCCTCCGTACCGCCGTTTGAAATACGGCTTCCTGCTCCAGCAGGGCGACGAGAAGCGCTGGATGACCGAATACGATTTCCTGACAGAGCCGCCGGCCAATCCGGACCGCCTGTTCGAATACCCGTTCATCAATCCGGATGACGTTTTCCACCCGCCGGCATGGGTCAAGGACGCGATCTTCTATCAAATCTTCCCGGAACGCTTCGCGAATGGAGATACAAGCAATGACCCGGATGGCACTTTGCCTTGGGGCAGTGCCGAACCGACGCCGAAGAACTTCTTCGGCGGTGACCTTCAGGGGGTTATCGACCATCTTGACCATTTAAGCGAGCTCGGCGTCAACGCGATTTACTTTACGCCGCTGTTCACGGCAACAACAAACCATAAATACGATACTGAAGACTATATGGAAATCGACCCGCAGTTCGGCGACAAGGACACGCTGAAGAAACTGGTCGATCTGTGCCACGCGCGCGGAATCCGCGTCTTGCTGGATGCGGTCTTCAATCATTCCGGCAGAACGTTTGCCCCGTTCGTTGACGTGCAGAAGAACGGTTTGAACTCCAAATATAAGGATTGGTTCTACGTTCGCTCCCTGCCGCTGGAAGTGGTGGATGGCATTCCGACTTACGATACGTTTGCTTTCGAGCCGCTGATGCCGAAGCTGAACACGGAGAATCCGGAAGTCCGGGCTTATCTGCTCAAGGCTGCCGAGTACTGGATCAAGGAAACGGGCATCGACGGCTGGCGTCTGGATGTAGCCAACGAGGTGGGACACAGCTTCTGGCGCGAATTCCGTCAAGTCGTGAAAAAAGCCAACCCGGATGCTTACATCCTTGGCGAAGTGTGGCATGAATCCTCCATCTGGCTGGAAGGCGACCAGTTTGACGCCGTGATGAACTACCCGTTCACGAATGCCGTACTGGACTTCTTTATCAACCGTACCGCCGATGCCGAGAAGTTCTCGTTCATGCTCGGCAAGCAGCTTGCCGGCTATCCGAGACAAGCCAGCGAAGTGATGTTCAACCTGCTGGACAGCCATGACACCGCAAGACTGTTAACGCAGGCGAACGGCGACAAACGCCTGATGAAACTGGCCGCGATGTTCCAGTTTACGTATTTCGGCACGCCTTGCATCTATTACGGCGACGAAATCGGGATGGACGGCGGACACGATCCGGGCTGCCGCAAATGCATGGAATGGGACGAGTCCAAGCATGACAAGGACCTGTTCCATTTCTACCAAACGCTCATTAAGCTCCGCAAAGAGCATTCCGCTCTCCGCACGGGAACCTTCAAATTTTTGAAGGCCGAGAAGAATGGCGGCAAAATCGCTTACCTGCGTGAGGACGACAACGAAACGATCCTCATTGCCGTCAACAACGACAAGGCGGGCAACACGATAACCGTCCCTGTGCAGGACCAGCAATGGACGAACCTGTGGAACGGCGAAGGCCTTAGCGCTAAGCAGGGTCAGCTGACCGTGAAGCTGCCTGCTTACGGCTTTGCGATTTTGAAAGCCGGGCAATAAAAACACTAAACTCCCTTTGAATGCCATCGAGCCCGAGTATGCGGGCCGGCAGTCGAAGGGAGTTTTTTATCCGAGCAAAAATTGGTCGGCCAAAGTAAAGAGCAGAATCGTCAAGCTAATCACCTGATTCAGGTTGTAGGAGGCGAGGTGCATCCGTCTGCGGCTGGAAGGCTTGATGATGCGATGCTCCACGGCAAGCAGCATCACCGAAACGGCAATTCCCGCCAAGTAGAGCCAGCCTAAGCCTTGGATAAAGTAAAGGGAAAACAGCAGGATGACCATAAACCCGTGCAGCACCCTAGAAATGAGTAGCCCGCCTTCCAAACCAAACGCGCGGGGAATGCTCCACAAGCCTGTGCTGCGATCGAATTCGATATCCTGCGTGGCGTAGATGATATCGAAGCCTGCAATCCACAGCATGACGACGGTACCGATGATAAACGGAATGAAAGCGAATTGCCCCGTTACGGCAAACCATGCCCCGATCGGAGCCGAAGCGATCGTAAAGCCCAGGTACAGATGGCACAGCCAGGTGAAGCGCTTCGTGTACGAGTACGTGCAGATCAGCACGATCGCTGCCGGTGAGAGTCCCAAGCAGAGCGGGTTCAGCATCCCTGCCGCGAGAATAAAGATGGCAAAGTTAACGACCACAAATACGTACACTTCGCGAGGCAGCAGGAGTTTTCTTGGCATATGGCGGTTCGCCGTCCGCGGGTTAGCGGCATCAAACTTCAAATCGGCGATGCGGTTGAAGGCATTGGCCCCATTGCGTGCGGCAACCAGCGCAATCAACGACCACAGCATGACATGCCATGACGGTACGCCGTCCGCGGCCCAGATCATGGAAATGATGGCGAAGGGCAGCGAGAACAGCGTGTGGGAGAACATCACCAGTTCTCCGAACATTTTGGTCTTATGAACGACTTTATACATCATCTGCATCCGAATCCAACCTCATTCGTTTACGAATTGGGATAACCCAGCCAGCACCTTGTCCAGCGCGCTGAGCATGGCCTCGATATCTTCCTCCGGAATCATCATGGCCGGCTGGAAAGCCAGCACGTTTCGGCCCACCCCATTTTTGCCGATAATAAATCCTTCTTCCTTCATGCGCTCCAGAATGATATCCGTCCATGCTGCGCTTTCCTCTTCGGTCGCTCCATGGATTTCGGCCCCGGCCATAAAGCCCTTGCCTCGGACATCGGCGATTATCTTATATCGGCCTTGCAGTTCCCCTAAACCTTCGATGAGCCGCCCGCCAACGCGCCGGGAACGCTCAACCAGGCCCTGCTGTTCGATGTAATCCAAGACGGCAAGCGCCGTGACGGATGATACCGGGTTGCCGCCAAAGGTCGAGGCGGAAGGCCGATCCAGACTGGCGGCGATCTCGTCCGTCGTGGAAAAGGCGCCGATCGGCACGCCATTGCCTAGTGCCTTGGCCATGGTAAGAATATCAGGCACGATGCCGTAATGCTCGATCGCGAACATGCGTCCCGTGCGGCCGCAGCCCGTCTGAATTTCGTCGGCAATCAGGAGAATGCCATGCTCCTCCAGCATCGCCTTCAGCTCACGGAAATACCAATCCGGCGGCACGATCATTCCCCCGTTGCCTTGGATCGGTTCCACGATCATGGCTGCGAAGGTATCTCCCTTCGCAGCGAGCACACTCGCCAACGCATCCAGGGAACGGCGAGCGGCAGCATCCTGATCCATGGCAGGATCATAGGGACGCGGAATAAACGTAGCCACTTCCTGGTCCAGGAAATCATCGGCACGCCACATCGGGATGCCGGTCACGTTCATGGTCAGGAAGGTGCGGCCATGAAGGCCGTATTCCAGCGCCAGAAAATGGCGGCGTTTCGTGTGCAGACGGGCGACAAGCAGCGCGCCTTCATTCGCTTCGGAGCCGCTGTTTACAAAGAACGTTCGCTTTAGGTTGCCAGGCAAAACGCCGTTTGCCAACCGCTCCGCCAAATCTGCCATCGGCTGGGTAAGGTAAATGGTTGACGTATGCTGCAGCATCTGCAGCTGTTCGACCGTTCTTGCCGTAATGGCTTCATTGCAGTGGCCGCAGGCGACAACCGACACCCCCGTAAAGAAGTCGACATACGCTTTGCCATCATGCCCGTAAAGTTTATGCATCTTGCCGCTGATGATCTGGGGCGGCTCTTTATAGAAATTGGCCGTGCAAGGGTAGCCGTATTCCCGACGCTTTGTCACGATAGCTTCCGGACCGATATACGTCTGATCTGCATGCCTCATGGATATTCACCTCTTTGAATTGTTCTCTTGTTCCCCATGTTCCGGGAAGATATGTCAAACGAATGACTTATGTCGGGTTAATCCTCATACTCCGTTTTGAAGCTCATCTCATACTTCCGTCAGCTCAAGCTGCATGGCATGGCCGAATTGGAGCGAACCCAGTGTATAACCGGCATAGATCGGTGTCATGTCTTGATACAACCTGCCGCATGAGTCCAGGTTCAGGGCAGCTTGACGATATATCCGAACCAGGCCGCGAAGCTGCTCCGTCGTATACGTCTTCCCTTCAATGCGGAAGTGATTCACGCCCGCTTCGTGCAGCTCCTTCAAGAACGGCATGAAGCAAAGCTCTTTTGCCAGTGCCAAGTGGTTACGCCCTGCGGCATCCCGGTATACAGGGTTCTCCCCTTTATCCGTAAGCAGTACGAGATGTAGGTTATCCACGAACCGGTTATCCTCTTCAGCTATGGGCTCAAACTCTGCCGCATTGGCGTACAGGTCATGCTCCAGATACATGACGATGGGCGATCCGTGGACGATGACCTCGAGGGGAATCTCCGGATGACGCAGCAATTTCGTCAAATCATGGAGCTGAAGCTCAAGGGACGGAATGATTCTGGATATGCCAAAATGCTTCTGATAAAACGAAGCCGCCATATGGTTGTATATATTCAGGCTGAAATCGGCAATCATCGGCAGCCCTAGGGATTGAAACTTGTGCATAGCACCGATATTGGAGGCAAGCAAGCCATCCAGGCCGTAAAACTTATGCTTTTTACCCTCGGCGAGGAAATGATGGTACTGCTCCATATGCAGCTCATTCATCATGCGCGGCATGCCAAGAATCATTTCGGCATTCCCTTTATCCGCCGTCAAAGCTTCGATATCCTCACGGCCGAAAGGACGATCCGGCTGGAACACGTCGCCTGTCAGATAGATGACGTCCGCCCCTTCTTCTATTGCCGCTCGGGCCTGCTCCACCGAGTTGACATGCACCGTAATTTGCGGAATCGACGTGCCCGGCTGCTCCCGCTTCGCATGACGAAGCGATTCCTTCACCTGGAGCACCCGCTCCTCCTTCATCTCGCGTTCCGCGGTAGGCGTGCTGAACACCTTCCCCGTACTGTAAAACTTGCCTGTTCCCTCATAACGGCGATTGATGAACGCTAGTCCCGGCTTGTCAAAGGCATAAGCGGTCGTGAAATCGCGCTTCCGGTTTTTATGCAGCGTATCCGCCCCGTCTTCGCGGTTAAAGCCCAGCGGATCCGCAATGTAACGATCAATGGCATCTCCGTAAGAATTAACGACCATCAGCAAAAATTCGATGTCTCTCATGCGTCCTTCAATTTTAAAGCTGGTAATGCCGGACTTGATCAGCTCCGGAATATGCTCGTACATATACATATCTTTCGCCGCTAGCGGGTACTCGGTAGGATAGAGGTAGCCGTCTTTTTTCACCCGATAATCCCAGCGGCAGGGCTTCATGCATCGTCCCCGATTGGAGCTGTTGCCAAACAGCATGGAACTGTACAGGCAGTTAGCGCCGTGAACGGTGCACATATCGCCGTGCACAAAATACTCGAACTCCATTCCGCTCCTAGTGTGCAGCACCTCCGCCGTCTTCAGGTCCATCTCCCGGGAAGCCACGATGCGGGAAACGCCCAATGCCTTGACGGCTTCAATCATCTCCAGATTGTGCACATTCATCATGACCGAGGAGTGAACCGGAATATGGGTATAGTTCATCTCCTGAATCAGAGGAAATACGGCCAGATCCTGTGCGATAATGGCATCTGGACCAATCTCGTTCAAAAAGGCGAAATAACGCTTCGCTTCCTCCAGATCCTCCTCATCCATCAGGTTGTTCACTGTAATGTAGGCACGTTTACCACGCTCATGGGCCAACTGGACGGCTTCCTTGACTTCCTCATAACTTAAGTTATAGCCCTTGCGCATCATGCGCATGTTCAAGGATGGTCCCCCGAAATATACGGCATCGCAGTTTGCGTCAATGACGGTTTTGAATATCTCGAATGTTCCGGCAGGAGCCAACAGTTCCACTTCTTTACCGTTAAAATAACGAGCCATCGTCCGTTCCTCCTCATCCGCAAAGTTATTTTTTTCGATTGTAACATAATTCACAATCAATATTAGTGAATTAATTCACAGTAAAATTCACAATGCGCTTCCAGCTCCGAGAAGCAACTTATGATCCGATTCTGTATTAATATTGACCAATCATTCATTCAATACTAAAATAAATCTCATCAAGCGCTGTAAATGATTGGAGATTGATTAGGTATTCTTTCGTGAAGGAATGAAGATTTTATGCCACGCTCACCCAGCGAGAACGAACGCATACGCCAGATGGCGAAAGAGAAGATTTTAGAAGCCGCCATGGATTTGTTTATCCATCAGGGCTACCATGCCACTTCCATTAGTGATGTAGCCAAGCAAGCCGGCATTTCCAAAGGGCTGCTCTATAACTATTTTTCAGGCAAGGAAGGACTGCTTGCCGCTATGGTCGAGGAGCGAATCGCAGGCGTTGCCGAAGTCATAGAGAATGCCGCTTCGCTCCAAGCACCTGCAGATCAGCTGAAATATATTTTGGAGCAAGCCATCGACAACGTCGATCGGCAGCCGGAAGTATTCCGTTTTTACTTGCATCTTCAAACCCAGCCCGAAGCGGATCAAGAGCTGTTTCCCTACAGCAAGCGTCTTGTGGAAGAGGCTGCACGGCAATTTGAGATTCAGTGCCGCATATTCGAAAGCCTCGGGGTTCCCGAGCCGCGCAAGCGCTCCTTGTACTTTTCTTCTACCCTGCAGGGCATCATGCTGATGATATCCACCTATCCCCAGCACTTCCCCATTGAAGAAGTGAAGGAGCAGATGCTGAAGGAGTTTTGCCCGTAACGAAAAAAGAGCCGAGGTTTACCTGTGCTTCAGGTTTCCTCGGCTCTTTGCTGTACGAAACTTGATCTTCGCACGCTTAAAGGGGATTGATCTTTAGTTATTTTGAATCACGCCATCAACGGGAAACATCTATGGAAGGTCTCACTTTCTAGATCATGCCCCTCGCCTAGCCAAAAGAATGCACTTGTTCACCTCTTTATTAAGGGCATCCTCATCACATCGATCAATGGACATGATGCGCATGATCAGCTCACTTTTTTCTGCTTTTTCTCTTCCTTCATGTCCTTAATCAGTTATGCTATGAATAACAGGATCGAAACGTACGTGAGGAGGAAAAAAACGATGGCTATCCACTGGCTGGAACCGGATATCGCCGAATGCACCCGAAGAGGAATCGCCTACTTTACGTCGGAGCTGGAGATGGCGAATGGCCTGCCCTGCAAAATGTACCGCATTACCGAAAAGTTCGGGAGTTTGTCCGATCATATGCACGATTATCTGCAGATCTGGTATGTCAGCAAAGGCGAATTCATCCATACGCTCTATGGTCAAAAATACCGGATGGTCCAGGGCAATATATTCGTGCTCCCTCCTTACAGCGTTCATCGCGTGGAGATGGTTCCCGGGAAAGAACTGGAGGTGCTCGGGTGCGAATTCATGCCGGCCTTCATTAACGAACGATTGGAGGGTATGCCGGCTGAGCCGCAGCTGTTCGACCTTTCCTTCATCAAGCCTTTTGTCACGACCGAAGACCGGGTCCCGCTCAAAATCACCTTGACCGGCGGCAGCGACCTCGCCGTAAAGGAACTCCTAACCGAAATGCTGGCCGAGTTCGGAGGCCGGGGTCCATTCTTCGATATTCTGCTGAAGGCAAATCTGCTGAAGCTGCTGGCAATCGTAAACCGCGAGCATGCCGAGCAAGGCAAGCATACAGCGGTAACCGCGGGCAGCGCCCCGTACCGGGAGCCCATATTGGAATCCGTTCAATATATTCACGACCATTACGACCAGCCTCTATGGCTGGAGGATCTCTGTGCGCGGACGATGATGTCCCGAACGAGCTTCTGCCGGCGGTTCAAGGAGGTGACCGGCTGGACCTTCAGCCAGTACTTGGCCAACTATCGGATACGGATGGCTATGCGACTGCTGACGGAGCCCGAGCTGACGGTAACCGATGTATGCTTCAAGGTCGGGTTTAACGAGCTACCCTACTTCTGCCGCATTTTCAAGAAATACACGGGAACGACCCCTGCCTACTATAAAAAGAACGCTTTTAAAACCGTGGACTAACACCCCGGTACGATAATCCAATAAATAAACACGATAGTGAAATCGAAGCGATCGCTCACATGCTATACTCGGGGCAAGCAATAACGAAGAATCAAGCGACAGGCTTATGTCATCACAGCATCATCAATCCACGATTTTGGAGGAGAACCGATGAACAAAATTACAATTGCCGTGATTGGCTGCGGCACGATTGCGAACAGTGCCCATATCCCCGCCTACATGGCCAACGAAGATGCCGAGATCAAATATTTCTGCGATATCGTGAAGGATCGGGCCGACGCCGCCGTCGCCAAATACGAATGCGGCCAAGCCATCGAAGATTACAACCAGATCCTGAACGACCCTGAGGTCGACGCGGTATCGATCTGTACGCCGAATGACGTTCATGCTTCCATCGCCATCGATTGCTTGCGGGCAGGAAAGCATGTATTATGCGAAAAACCGGCAGCCCGCACCTACGCAGAAGCGCTGGAAATGCAGAAGGTTCAGCACGAAACGGGCAAAACGCTCAATATCGGAGTGGTCAACCGTTACAATGAAAGCGTAAACAGAATCAGAAAAATGATCCAAAACGGCGATCTCGGCGAGCTGTATCACGTATATGCCAGCTTCCGTTCGCACCGCTCGATCCCGGGTCTCGGCGGCGCCTTCACGACCAAAGCCATTGCCGGCGGCGGCGCGCTTATCGATTGGGGCGTTCACTTCCTCGATGTCGTGATGTACTGTACGGGCGATCCGAAGCCGAAGACCGTCTCCGGCCAGGCTTACTGCAAGCTGGGCAAAGACATGGAGAATTACACCTTCCTCAAAATGTGGGCAGGTCCGCCGAAATATGACGGCACGTATGACGTCGACGATTTTGTCACGGCCCTCGTCCGCACGGAAGGCCCGACCATTTCCCTGAACGGCGCATGGGCGCAAAATATCGGCGCCGAAGAGATGTTCATCGACTTCCTCGGCGACAAAGGCGGCATCCGGCTGAAATACGGCGCGGACTTCACCTTCTACACCACGGAGGACGGCGCATTGATCGAAACCACGCCGAAATTCAATCTCGGCAGCATGTTCCAGAATGAGATCGACGGGTTCATCCGCTGCATTCAAACCGGGGAGAAGCAGCCTTCGCATATCGATACGGTCATCCTCTCCTCCCAGATCATCCAGGCGATTTACGACTCGTCCGACCAAGGCGCGGAGGTTTCGCTGCAGCCCGTTGCCCAGAACAGCCTATAACCTATAGTTCGAACGCCAGGGAGGCCCTTTTATCATGAAAAAAATCGGATTCATCGACCTGCATCTGGACCAATTCCATGCGAACAAATATCCCGGGTGGATTGAGCAGGCATCGAAACATGCCATGAAGGTCGTGTACGCCTACGGCAAAAGAGACAAAGAGAACGGGCTTACGAACGCTGCCTGGAGCAAGGAGTATGGAATTGAGCTGCTGCCCACGATCGAAGAGGTGGTGGAGCGCAGCGATTACCTGATCGTGCTGTCCCCGGATAACCCGGAATTCCATGAGGAGCTGTCCCAGCTGCCTCTGCAATCCGGCAAGCCGACCTATATCGATAAAACCTTCGCGCCTGACCGCGAAACGGCCATCCGCCTGTTCGACCTGGCCGCAAAGCACGGAACGCCGATGTATTCGACGTCCGCCCTGCGTTTTGCCAGCGAATACCGCGAGCTGGACCGAAGCGATATTCAAACGATCAGCAGCTGGGGACCGGGCGCCTTCGCCAATTATTCGATCCATCAAATCGAGCCGATCGTCAGCCTGATGGGGACCAGCCCGAAGCGGGTGATGTATATCGGAACGCCTGACTCCCCTGCCCTGCTGATCGATTTCGGAGACGGGCGACAAGCCACCGTGAATCATCTTGGGGATAATTGTCCTTTTACCTTGGGGATAAAGAATGGCGACGGGGGCTTCAAGCAGGTCACCGCGAATTCGAATTTCTTCGCCTTGTTCATCGAGAATCTGGTGAATTTCTTCGAAACGGGCGAGCCTGCCGTCAACCCGGCAGAAACGGTCGCCGTCATCACGATGATCGAGTATGGATTGAAGGCCGCTGACACCCCTTATGAGTGGGTGGACTTGCCTCAATAGCGAAATCAAGAGTTCGTTACACATTAGGAAAACAAAAAAGAGCTGCCCCAACAGGCCAAAAGGGCCTGGGGCAGCTCTTTGTCATGCATTAACCGGTTTTTCCGGTTCTGAATGCTTACACCTCTTTCCGCTGAAAATAGATGAAGCCTGCAAGAAAGAACAGTAGAAACCCGCCAACCACGACGGTCATGAGGCTTTCGAACGGCAGGTTGAATGCGCCGAAATCGGCTTGACCCGCCGGCATCATCGCCAGAAACGGCTGCGTCCACGGATAGTATGGGGCATACGTCTGCGAGTTGGCTACCAGCATGTTCGGTATGGTAAAAACAACGTTCAATGCCAGCGGAGCGGCAAAACTGCTCCAGGCCGTGGAGACTCCAAGCTGCAGCGCGGCAAGCGGCAAGCAAGCAACCCAACCGCCAAGCAGGCAACGCAGCAGCATTTCCCACGGAATCGGAGCATCCACCTTGTGGATCAAACCGGCTCCCAGCACGGCTCCCATGAACAGTAACTGGACGACGGCCAGCAGCATGGCTACCACCGAGAACTTCGCAAAATAGACGGTGCCGCGTGAAACCGGCAGGACAAGCAGCTGCTTCCATCCCCCGCCCGAATGCTCATACCGACACACCATGGCACTAAAAATCCCCGTCAGAATCGGGAGCAGCAGCATCGCATGCAGGATGATCATAATGCTGATCAAATACTCCCATGGCGCAAGCTCCTCAGGCTTTCCATTTAATATGCCAAGCAGCATGACCAGAATCGCACACAAGAAGATTTGCGGCCATAGCTTCGATTTCGACAGTTTTAGCCACTCTGCGGACACCGCTCTTCTATAGGATGTCATCTTAGTCCACATCCTTTCGGTTAAAATGAATCAGGCCAACGCACGTTATGACCGCGCCCAGCAGCAAACCCGCTGCGATGACCTTGACTTCGCCCGGCCCCATATAAGCCAGCAGCGGCCACTTTAGCGGCATCCAATCGGGGAATTGCAGGGCAAACATCGATACGACAGAGGCGGTAATCCCAATTCCGACCGCAATCCCCTGGTTCTTGAGTGTCAATGAGAGCCACAGCTGAAAAGCCAGCATGGGAAGTGCCGCAAATAGCTGTACAAAGCCAATGCGCAGCAGATCCATATACGGCATTTGCTCTGCCCCCATCCCCAGTATGATGCCGAGCACGGCGGTACTGATCGACAGAAGGAGACAGGATACGCAGAGAATGAGGAAGGCCTGTACGAACTTGGCGCTGAATACCGCCGTTCTGGATATAGGCAATGCCAGCAGCTGTTTCCACGAGCTCAGCTGATGCTCCACGTTGGCCATTAGCGAGCAGACCAGTGTGATTCCAAGAAAGAGGGCAATCGGTACAAAAAACAGCACGTTCTCCAGCAGCCCGCCCCAAGGATCTGCCGCGTAGGATTTCATCAGGTAATCATAGCGAAGTCCGAAGTTCAGCCCTTGCATCGCTGCCAGCCCGATGGGACCGAGCGCAGCGAGAAACCAAATGCCCTTGCCCCGGATTTTCAGCCAATCGGCGGAAAGCGCACGGAACATCATACCCGGCTTCCCTCCCCTACGATCTGCATGAAAATATCCTCGAGCGACCTCCGCTGCTCTTCCACCCGGTACACCGCGTGCTGATTCTCCACGAGCCGCTTCACGAGCAGCGCAATCTTCGCGTCCTGCATGCTTTCCAGCTCCAGCATCTGATTACGCAGGACTCCTTCGCAGCCCAGGTCCAGTGCCAAGCCGAGTGCTAACTCCGGCTCGGATACCGATAAACGGAAACCGCTGGAAGCCGTGGATACCAGATTATCGATCGTATCCTGGAACACCATCCTTCCTTCACGGATAATGCCGACTTTGTCCGCCATCTGCTCGACCTCGCCCAGCAGGTGACTGGATACCAGCACGGTAATGCCGTATTGGCGCGGCATATTCTTGATCAGCTCCCGGATTTCATGTATGCCGGACGGATCCAGGCCGTTGGTCGGCTCATCCAGAATGAGCAGCTCCGGATTGTTCAGCAGGGCAGCCGCGATGCCAAGACGCTGCTTCATCCCAAGCGAGTATCCCTTGACCGGGCGCTTGGCCTCCTTCGTCAAGGAGACGATCTCCAGCACTTCCGAGATGCGGGACTTCGGCCCGCCGGTGATCCGGCGAATCGCTTCCAGATTCTCAACGGCCGTCAAATGGCCGTAATACGAAGGATACTCCACGAGTGATCCGGTCCGGCGCAAAATGTCCATTTTTTCACTTTTCAAATCCTTGCCGAACAAATGAATCGCGCCGCGAGTCGGTTGAATGAGTCCGAGCAGCATGCGGATGGTCGTTGTTTTCCCGGCGCCGTTCGGTCCAAGGAAGCCATAAATGTCGCCGCGTGCGATCTCCAGGTTCAAATCTACGACTGCTGCTCGCTTTTTGTATATTTTATATAAGCCTTTCGTTTGAATGACGAGTTCCGTCACGTTCATCACCTCAGGTAATATCCTACCTGTCCAAGGTTAAATGCCGGTCGGCCTCAAGTTTAAATTTACTTTAAAAAAGCTGGCAGGCTATCCAAACGGTTTCGGAGTGTCTGCCACCATCGTGGGAATTTTCGTGGATCTCTGTCGCTGGAGCTTCGTGCAGATAGGAATGACTTCGTGAAAAGAGCTAGAGTAGCTTCGCGCAGCTGAGGCCGCTCCAGTGCCGGATCGTTCTTCCGATCGCTGTTAAAACCGGGAAACTGGAATTTGTTCAGCGGTGGTTTCCCGGTTTTAAAGGCGAACGCTTCGCTTCTCCAGCAACGATTCCGTCCCCTCCGCTGGTGTACACGTAGAAGTTCACCGTTTAAACTTGAGAGTACAATCATCGTACCTTAAACCAAAAATGCCTACCCCGTCACTTTTTAAATCACATAGGGTCGACAGCCATTCCAAGAATGCCTCGGAACACGCACGCTTATGTATATTCCGCAACCAAAAAAGGAACCAGCAAATTCCGGTTCCTTCTCGTATATATCCAACGATTTGAAATAACTTTCTAAGAACAGCCTTGGGTGGTTTAAAACCTCCACATATTAATGCTTATAACTGAGAGGTTACTGAATTGCGTATACCTTCCGCTAGAAACTATCTCGCTCTTCGTCAGCATGCACTCCCTGATTCATCACCGCTTCCAGATGCTGATCCTCGTTCCCTCATCCGAGCTTACCACATGGCATCCAAGTCCCATTTCCCTTGTCAGGTGATCCACGATGGCCAGGCCGATGCCTGTGCCCTTGTTGCCGGAATCGCTTTCGATTCCAGGTCCGTGATCCGAAATGACAAGCACGCCCTCAAGCCCTTCTCTCTCCTCGGTATGTATTCCGATGTATTGCCCGGATTTCGCGTGGCGGACGACATTTTGAAACAGATTATCAAGAAGTCGGCGGAACCACAGCACATCCACGTTCCAGCTCAGCGGCTCGTCGCGCACCTGGATCTCGGGTTCGATTCCTGCCTTCTCCCACACGGGGTACCAGGCCGCTGCGCTTTCCTTGACGATTCGCAGAACGTCGGTTGGCTCCATGCTCAGCTGCACTCTGCCGCTGGTGAGCAGGTTGTAGGACAACAGGTTGTCGATCAGGCCGCCTAAATCCGCGATTTTCGATTCAATGAGTGACAGCGATTCTTTCCCCTTCGGGCTCAGCGGCTCCCGCTCCATAGAGAAAATATGGCTTCGAATCACCGTCAGGGGGGTTCTCAGATCATGAGACAGATTGGCGATCAGGGATTTGCGCAGCTCTTCTTCCTCGCGCTGGCGGCGCTGCCCCTCTTCCAACTGGATGACCATATCGTTATAGCCCTCTTCCAGCTGCCCAATCTCGTCATACTTGGTTAACGTAACCGGCTGGGGTATGCCCGTCACCGTATGGGACGACTTCATAGCAGTACGAAGCCGCAGCAACCGCTTGCGAATACGCACGAAGAACAGCCAGGAGACCAGAATGAACAGGCCGGACATCGAAGCTGTGAACACCCCGTACATCGCTGTTTCGCTCGCAATGGGCTGCTGGACATTCAGGTATTTTCTCGGCAGCTGCATGACCATGAATCCTTCTCCCGATCCCTCTCCCCCGATAAAAGCCACGGAAGTGAACGGGTCGCTATCCCTGGAGTTTTTCATAAATTGCACGGTATAGAGCGCGCTCCATACCTCGGGCAGGTTAGACTGCATCGGCAGCTGCAGCCTGGTCTCATTGCCGCCATCCACCCAAAACATAGAGATCTCCGGATACTCCTGCCGTATCGAATTCAGCTTCTGCTCAATGACCTCCGACGAAGCTCCGCTTAATCCGGCTGCTTCCTCGTGCCACATTCTCTCTAACGCGGCACCGCTGGTATATTTCCCTGCAGGGGTCGGCGGACGGTCCGAGAAGGTATCGTTCACGAACCAGTAAAAAATCGACGCTAACGGAAACATGATCGGCATGAAGATCATCGCCATCAAAATCAACAGCAAATACCGGTTGGTCAGCGAATTGCGGAACCTGCCCTGCTTCTTTCTCCATCTCATGCTCTCACCCGATAACCAAGCCCTCGGACCGTCTCAATAATCTCCGGGTTGGCGGGATCCCGCTCCAGCTTCTCGCGCAGATACCGGATATGGACCATCAGCGTCTTGTCCCCTTCGATATATGACTCTCCCCAGACCGACTCATATATTTGCTCCTTGGTCATGACACGCCCCTGGTGCTGGAGCAGGTACATGAAAATTTGATGCTGTTTACCGGTCAGCAGCGTCTCCTCGCCGGTATCCTCGTTCACGATCCGATTCTCGGCTTCGTATACCGATAAGTGCTTCACTCTCATGGGCTCCGCGGATTTGACGACGGATCGACGCAGAAGCACCTCGAGACGGGCAGCCAGCTCGTCCGGGTGGAAAGGCTTCGTCAAGTAATCATCGGCGAACTCAAGCCCCTGCAGCTTATCGTCAATGGAGGTTCGAGCCGATAGCATCAGGATGGGAAGTCCGGGATACGCCTTTTTGAGACGCTGCCCGACTGTAAAGCCGTCTAGTCCCGGAAGCATAACATCCAGAACAACGACCGCACACGAAGCTGCTTCCCCTACGGCCTTCTCTCCGCTGAGCAGCCACCGCACCTCATACCCCTTGTCCTTGAGAAACTCACTGACCCACCCGCCGATCTCCCGGTCATCCTCGATATATAGAATGCATGCGCTCATGGCAAATCTTCCTTTCCATACGAACCTTCGTATCTCCCCAAGAGGGGTTATTCTATAGCTTTAAGTCAAAGAAGGCTCTTGTAAGCTTTTATGTATACCGTAATTCATCTTTTGTCATTGTAACACGGGATCCCCGATGTTCATGCATCCGATTTGTTAACCTGCAGTGCTCCCTCACTGGGCCTTTCGAAGCTTACTCAACCTTCATATCATGCCATCCGTCCTCCGTCAGACTGCCGCCCGGGCAGCCTATCCCTCCGACTCTCCGTAATGCAAGCTCAGCTGCCTTGCCTTTTCCCTCAGCATATTAACGATCTCCGGAGGTTCAATGACTTTCGCTTCCGTACCCAGACTCAGGAAGATTTGAGCGACATATTCAAGATCATTGCCATCAATGGTTGTATCCACAATGCCCCGGTGCTCGTCATGCATGGCTACCTCGTTCTCCAGCCACGGAATGCTCTCGCACTGTCTCGCCCCTTCCCTAGTCAGCTCTGCATACAATCGAACCGGCTCCCGAATGGGGTAATCCTCGAGCCATTCTTGCATGCTAATGTCCGCCTCATAGGTGTTATCGGTCAGGGCTAAGGATTCCATTCGGTCCATGCGGAACAGGCGCACCCCTTCCTTCCCATGCTCCGCCGCGGGCATATACCATAAACCATCCTGGGCATAAACGCCGATCGGCAGCACTTCCCGGTCGCCCGTGCCCGATTTGGAACGATAGCTGATCCGTATAGCCCGCTGATGAAGAGCGGCTTCAATGACGTCTTTTAGATAAGGGGACCCTGCGGTTCTGCTTGGACTCCAGAACGTCAGCACCGATTCCAGGCGGCTGATCATCATTTTGGTATCCTCCGGAAATCCGGACAGCAGCTTGCGGGAGGCAGAGCCGATATTCAGCTCAAACGGCAACGAGGTATAACGCTTCAAGGCTTGAAAAGCAAAAAATATAGCAAACACTTCATCTTCATCGAACAGGATCGGCGGAAGAACGAGGCTCTTCAATGTACGGTATCCCCCGTGCCGCCCTTGCTCCGTATATAAGGGAACGCCCATGTCGCTGATCTCGGTTAGATACCGGTGCGCCGTGCGAACGGAAACGCCGAATTCATCGGCCACTTCCTGAGCGGTAAAGCTCCTTTTGGCATTGACATACATGATGACATCCATAAGCTGTTTCGCTTTTGACATAATACCCACCTCACACGTTATAACTAGACAATAATTGTCATGTTTATAAGATATGCTATTGCTGTGTCCAGGTCAAAACGATACAAGAAAGGAGCCCTCATGATGTGCAACCCTATGGAACAGGCCATCAAGGTTAATGGTGCCCGCAACAAAAACCTGCGTAACGTGAGCCTCTCGATCCCCAAAAAACAAATCACGGTGTTCACCGGTGTGTCCGGTTCCGGCAAATCCGCCATGGTCTTCGATACGATTGCCGCGGAATCCCAGCGTCAGCTGAATGAGACGTATTCCAGCTTTATCCGCCATCGCCTCCCCCATTACGGACAGCCGGAGGTGGATTCGGTTGAAAACCTGTCGGTGGCCATCGTCGTCAATCAGAAAAGAATCGGCGGCAATGCCCGTTCAACCGTGGGAACCATCACCGATATCCATTCCTTGCTACGCTTGTTATTCTCCCGAATAGGCCGGCCCTTTGTCGGATATTCGGACGTCTTTTCCTTTAACAACCCTCAAGGCATGTGCCCCCATTGTGAGGGACTGGGCAAAGTGAACAGCTTTCGGATCGAGAACTTGATCGACAAGGAGAAATCGCTGAACGAAGGCCCCATCCGGTTCCCGACATTCCGCCCGGGGGAGTTCCGCTGGAAGCGTTATGTCGCCACAGGCCTGTTTGATAATGATAAGAAACTGAAGGATTACACCGAGGAAGAATGGGACACGCTGCTGTACAAAACCGGTTTTAAACCACCCAACCCAACGGAGGAATGGCCGCCCACCTCGTATTATGAAGGCATTATTCCCCGGTTGGAGCGGACGTTCCTGAGCAAGGATTCACGGGATGCGAGGACGTACAGGGAAGCTATTGATCAAGTGGTGGCTGAGACTGCCTGCCCGTTATGCCATGGCGGGAGACTGAATCAGGAGGTGCTCTCCTGCAAAATCAACGGCACATCCATCGCCGACTGTGCACGGATGCAGGTCAATGAGCTGATCGCTTTTTTGCAGACGATCGAGGATCCTGCGGCAGCAACCGTCGTGGGAAACTGCATCACTCGGCTGGAGCAGCTGCTTCTGGTCGGGATCGGTTACCTGACGATGGACCGGGAAACCGCAAGACTGTCCGGAGGCGAGTCCCAGCGCATCAAAATGGTGCGCCAGCTGGGGAGCAGCTTGACGGATTTAACGTATATTTTTGACGAGCCCAGCATTGGCCTGCATCCGCACGATGTGCATAACATGAACCGCCTGCTGCAACAGCTTCGGGATAAGGGAAATACAGTCATCATCGTGGAGCATGATCCGGACGTCATCCGGATTGCCGATCATATTGTAGATATGGGGCCGCGAGCAGGCAGCGCCGGCGGTACGATCGTGTATGAGGGGGACCCGGAAGGGTTGCGGCACGCCAACACCCTGACAGGTAAATATCTCAGTCGACGCGCCCGCTTAAAGTCCGCGGTCCGGGAGCCGGCCGGATGGCTGCGCATCAAAGACGCCTCCCTTCACAATCTGAAGCAGGTATCCGTGAGCATTCCGGCCGGGGTGCTGACCGTGGTAACAGGCGTTGCCGGGTCAGGCAAAAGCACGCTCATTAACCAGGTGCTGCCGAACGTTTATCCGGAGGCCATCATTATCAATCAGGACATGATCCAGGCATCCAACCGCTCCAATATCGCGACGTTTACCGGCATTTTTGATGCCATCCGCAAGCTGTTCGCCGATGAGAATCGGGTAAGTCCATCCCTGTTCAGCTTTAATGCCAAGGGGGCTTGTCCGGTGTGTAACGGCTCCGGCACGATTACGATGGATCTGGCTTTTATGGACAGCCTGGTTACGGTTTGCGAAGCCTGCCAGGGCCGCCGCTTTCATGATGACGTTCTGCGCTATCAACTTCGCGGTAGAAACATCAGTGACGTGCTCGCCATGACCACCGACGAAGCGCTGGATTATTTCACGGAGCAAGGTATCGTGGTCGCCCTTCAGCGCATTCAGCATGTTGGACTGGGTTATTTGACGCTCGGCCAGCCCTTAAGCACGCTATCGGGAGGGGAACGGCAGCGGGTGAAGCTGGCGGCAGAGCTCGATAAGCAAGGTGAAATTTATGTGCTCGATGAACCTTCGACTGGCCTTCACCTGTCCGACTGTGAGCGGCTTATGTCCATCATCAACCGACTTGTCGCTCAGAACAGCACGGTCATTGTGATTGAGCATAACCTGGATATCATCAGCCAAGCGGATTGGATCATTGACATGGGGCCCGGCGCGGGACATGACGGCGGGAATGTCCTGTTCTCCGGCAAACCGGCCGATCTGCTGAAGAACCCGCATTCCCTAACAGCCAGATATTTACGGCAGTTTCAAGGCTAGACATGTTAGGCCTTTTTTGGCTCATGCGAAGGCATCCTAACGGCAAAAAGACCGCGAGCCCCCTCCTTCCAAGGGGGCTCGCGGTCTTTTTGTGTTCCACTGTAGTAGACAAGCTGATACCTACCTACTCCAATATGACGGTTGTATAAGGAGGCAGTGTTAAGCCTTTGCCGTCTAATGCCGCTCTATCATCCGTTGTTTTCGACAAGGATTGGAACGGCGATTCCCCGCTCTTTGCTGCCAAATCGACCGTCTGCTCTTCGCTTGACAGGTTATGGACAACAAGGGCTTTGTTGTCTTGGGAACGGCGGATATAAGCCATCACCTGCCCATTACCGGAAGCAAAGGATTCAATCGTTCCGCTGTTCAGCGCAGGCATATCATTCCGCCAACGGATCAACGTGCGGTAACGGGACAGCAGAGAATCCGGGTCTTCCGTCTGCTGTTCCACGCCCTGCACCTGATCGCCGCGGTTATGCTTAAGCGGCTCCCAGGTCGTCTGCCCCTTATCGCTGCCCGTATTGGACCAGATCATCGGCTCGCGGATTTGTTCGTCCGGCTTCGCTCCCTTCATCCCGATCTCTTCTCCGTAATAAATAAACGGATTGCCCGGCATGGTCAGCAGAATGCCGGCGGCCATCTTGGCGTGGTTCTCATCGTCCTTCAGCTGGGACATGACACGGTTCATGTCATGATTCGTCAAGAATGCGGCATCCGTAAACTTGCCGCCCGATACTTGGCTGAACAAACCATACATCCGCTCCAGGGTGAAGGCCAGATTGTTATCCTTTTCATTCATCGCGGCACCGATGATGCTCTCGCCCAGGCTAAAGTTGAACCCGGAATCAAACGCGTTATCCAGATACGGCGCAATGACCGCAGCGGAATTATCCCAAATCTCCCCGACAATATAAGCGTCCGGATTCACCTCATTCATGCTGGCGCGGAATTCCTGCCACCATGCTGTATTCTTAGCCGTTGTCGCTTCGCCTTTATCGGACATCAGATCCTCATAAATATGTTTGGCTGCATCGATCCGGAATCCGTCGACACCGAGCTCCAGCCAGAACTTCCCGATATCCTTCATCTCTTCGCGGACCTTGGGATGATCAAAGTTCAGGTCCGGCATCCCGCCCCAGAACGTGCCCATGTAATGGGCCCCGTTGATCTCATGCCATGGCGAGTCGCTGCCTGCGGCGCTGGCTCCTGAAGGAGTCCTCCCTTGATCCTCGGCCCATATGTACCAATCGCGGGTTGCCGAAGCCTTGTCTTTCGCAGCCTGCTGGAACCAGGCATGCTCCGTGCTTGTGTGATTGACTACCAAATCCATAATAATCTTGATTCCGCGCTTATCCGCTTCGGCAAGCAGCGTCTTAAAGTCATCAAGGGTTCCATAGTCCGGGTGGATGGAACGATAGTCGGTCACATCATAGCCGTGATAGCTCGGCGAAGGATTAATCGGCATCAGCCAAATCCCCGTCACGCCAAGATCCTCTGAAGTTTCCGGATTTCCGTCATTCAGATAATCCAGCTTCTCAATGACGCCTTGTAAGTCACCGATCCCATCCCCATCGGAATCATAGAATGAGCGTACAAAGATCTCATAATAGACGTCGGAGGGCTGCTCATCCACCTCCGCTGTCTCCATTGCTTCGGGCGCTTTCGGATCCGGCTGTTTTGTTTCCGGGGCTGCCGGCGGCTTAGCCTCCTCTTGCGATGGAGCCGCTGTGCCGCTGCAGCCTGCCAGCAGACTTCCCGTAAGCGCAAAGACAACGAGCCATATAGGCAGAGCCCTGCGTTTTCCCCATGTAGAACGTATCACGTTGTTTACCTCCTGTTCGTTGCAGCAGCTGAAATTCATCCAGTTGCTGCACTTATCTATTCAAATGGATCTCTACAGCTATCTCAGAATAGCGCAAACGTTTGTATTCGATTTCATGATTTCTTTCCAGTAAAACGGTTACATTTTGTGGTTCAACTTAACATTCATCTTCTTCCGTTGATGACGGCTCGTTTTTATCCATCCATATCATAACTTACTTCTCGGTTTTGTTAAATCGTTTGCACAATGTCGTTTTAAGTTGTTTTCCGGGCTTTTCTGACTATAATACCGCACTTTCTCCCGTTTTCTAACCCTTGCTTCTTTTTTGATGTATTTGTGAAATATTTGCGCTGGACTGACTTGGATACGTATTTACAAGCCTATCGATTAACGTTAATATAGCAGTGTGAAACCGTTTAACAAACCGGATCAATATGGCTTTAAATCAATAGGTATCATGTATACTCAGGGCCTGACAGACCCACAATTAAATAAAGAAGAACGGTCCGCGATTAGCGGAAGTTACTCTTCTGAAATTAGAGAGAACTCCAGTAGTCGCTTTCTTATTTTCAAAAAAACGCAAACGGTTCCACTGGAGGTCCTATTATGTCTGTAACGATTAAAGATGTCGCAAAACGAGCGGGCGTATCCCCCTCCACCGTCTCAAGGGTCCTTTCCAATCATCCTAGGATCAGCCGCGAAACCTCGCGGAAGGTGAAAGAGATCATGGAGGAAATGGGCTACCATCCCAATATTATGGCTAAGAGCCTGGTTTCCAAAACGACGGAAAGCATATGCGTGATTCTGCCGAAACCTGCGGAAGAATTGTTCCTCAACTTATTCTTCATGGAACTGATCCGCGGGATCGTCACCCAAGCGAACCGCTCCGGATACGACGTCGTTCTCAGTTCGGGCGGCAACGAGAAGGAAGAAGTCGAGGCCGTATCCCGGCTGCTTAACGGTCGCCGCGTCGACGGCGCCATTTTGCTGTACTCCAGGCAGGACGATCAGGTGGTCGATTTTCTCAAGTCCAACAACTATCCGTTCGTGCTTGTCGGCCGGAGCGAGAAATACCCGGATCTGTTATCCGTCGATACCGATAATGTGCAGGCTGCCTATGATGCAACCAAGCATCTGATCTCCCTTGGACATCAACGGATCGGCTTTGTCAGCGGCCCGCCTAACCTGATCGTCTCTCAGGACAGGATGAAAGGCTATGGCAAAGCGCTTGCCGATGCCGGTCTGGAGATGAGAAAAGAATGGATTGTCGAAGGCGAGTTCCTTCAGGAGAGCGGCTATCGCGCCATGTCCTTTTTCATGAACTTGCCTGAACGTCCGACGGCGCTTGTTATTGTTGACGATATTGTATCCTTCGGCGTGCTGAGAGGACTGCACGAGCTGGGGTATAAGGTTCCCGAAGATGTGTCCATTATCAGTTTCAATAACATCTCATTGACCGAACTATCGACCCCGCCGCTGAGCAGTGTGGACATCGGTATTTACAACCTGGGTTACACCGCTTCGCAAGCGCTGATCCAGACCATTCGTAACGATGACAACACGATACTACCGCACCGCTATATCATTCCGCACCGGTTGATGATCCGCGAATCCTCGATGTTTTCGCTGCCGAAATCATAAGGTTTGGATAAGCATGGCGGAATACACGAAGTATTATCAAAATAAAGAAGCATCGTGGTGCTTCCTTTATTTTTGCAGCTTGGTTCAAACGTTTGCACTAATTCATTAAGGAGGATGATCATGTCAAACCTAACCGCTTGTTTATTTGATCTTGACGGCGTGCTGGTGGATACCGCCAAGTATCACTACATTGCCTGGAAGCGTCTTGCCGGAGAGCTGGGCTTTGAATTTACGGAGCAGGACAATGAACGCCTGAAGGGGGTAAGCCGCATGGCTTCCCTCGATATTCTGCTTGAGGTTGGCGGAATCACGCTCGATGAAGACGCGAAGCTGGCGCTAGCCGAGAAGAAGAATGCTTGGTATGTCGAGTATATTTCCAACATGGACGAATCCGAGATTTTGCCTGGAGCCCGCGAATTTATCCAAGCGCTGAAGGACCGCGGCATCAAGGTTGCGCTGGGCTCCGCCAGCAAGAACGCGATGCTGATCCTCAACAATACCGGCCTGACTCCCTACTTCGACGCTATCATCGATGGAACGAAGACTGCCCAAGCGAAACCGGATCCCGAGGTATTTACGCTGGGAGCCCGAGAGCTTGGCGCCCGGCCTGACGACTGCGTCGTATTCGAGGATGCAGAGGCCGGCATCGAAGCCGCCATCCGCGCGGGAATGCGGAGCGTCGGCATCGGATCGCCTGAAACCTTGGGGCGCGCCAACATCGTTCTTCCCTCCCTGGAAGGATTTACGGTGGATCGTCTGCTGGAGTTGTAAGCGAATTGCGACACATGCTTACGGCATCCGGTAGTTTCATCCCATATAGATCTGCAACCATTTTTCCTAAAAACAAAGGAGCCGATGATTGTGAAACAATATTTAAAGCTTGATGAATGGTCAATTATTGAGGAGGGCTTTGATCCTCACACGCATGAGATCTCGGAGAGTATCTTCAGTATCGGTAACGGATTTATGGGCCAGCGCGCCAACTTCGAGGAATCCTACAGCGGTTCCTCCCTGCAAGGCAGTTATATGGCCGGCGTGTATTATCCGGATAAAACCCGTGTAGGCTGGTGGAAGAACGGTTATCCCGAATATTTTGCCAAAGTGCTGAACAGCACCAACTGGATTGGCATCGGCATTGAAATCGACGGGACGCCGCTTGATCTGGCCAAATGCACGGTGAAGGATTTTGTGCGCGAGCTGAATATGAAAGAAGGCTTCCTCTCCCGCAGCTTTATCGCCGTCATGGAAAACGGCAAGGAGCTCAAGGTTGAAGCTGTCCGTTTTGTCAGCATTGTTCGCCACGAGATCGGCGCCATTCGATATGCCGTAACTCCGCTTAATTTTGCTGGAGAGCTTACGGTCACGCCTTATCTCGATGGCGATGTGAAGAACAAAGACTCCAACTATGACGAGAAGTTCTGGCTGGAGGTATTCAAGGAAGCTGCGCAAGGCTCGGGCGCATTGACCGTAAAGACCAAGAAACTCGATTTTCATGTGACCTCCGTCATGTCATATAGCATTCTTAAGAACGGCGCGAAGCTGGATCTCCAAGCCGAACTGGTGGAAAAAGAGAAGTATGCGGCCAACCGCGTAAATGTATCTGTGTCCGAAGGTGAAGCCATCACCATCTATAAATATGTAGCCAACGTCACATCCCGCAATCATGGATTCGGCGAATTGGTGGATGCTGCACGTGCTGTGCTGGAGCCGGCGGTCGAAACCGGATTTGAGCTGCTGCTGAAGGAGCAGGCCGATGCGTGGGGCGACAAATGGAAGGAAAGCGATATCGTCATTGAAGGCGATGTGGCGGCCCAGCAAGCGATCCGCTTCAACATCTTCCAGCTGAACCAAACCTACAGCGGCGAAGACGACCGTCTGAACATCGGGCCGAAGGGCTTCACCGGGGAAAAATACGGCGGCAGCACCTACTGGGATACCGAGGCTTATTGCCTGCCGTTCTACCTGAGCACCGCGGACGCCAGCATTTCGCGCAACCTGCTGATCTATCGTTATAAACACCTGGAAAAAGCGAAGGAAAACGCCAAGAAGCTCGGCTTTACCAAAGGCGCCCTCTACCCTATGGTGACGATGAACGGCGAGGAATGCCATAACGAGTGGGAAATTACGTTTGAAGAAATCCACCGTAACGGCGCGATTGCCTATGCCATCTATAACTATGTAAATTATACCGGCGACTTCTCTTACCTCGGCCAATACGGTCTGGAAGTGCTCGTGGAAATTTCCCGCTTCTGGGAAGAGCGCGTGAATTACGTGCCGGCGAAGGATCAGTATATGATGCTGGGCGTTACCGGTCCGAACGAGTACGAGAACAACGTGAACAACAACTGGTACACCAACCGGATTGCCAGTTGGACGATGGAATACACACTCGACGTGCTCGAATATTTGAAAGAAAACGAGAATGCCCGCTATGCCGAGCTTACGGCGAAGCTGGGGCTGCAGGATGTCGAAACGACCAAATGGCAGGATATCATCAGCAAAATGTACTACCCGGTCGATGAGGAGCTCGGCGTATTCCTGCAGCAGGACGGATTCCTCAACAAGGAGCTTGTTCCGGTGAAGGAATTGGACCCTGTCCACTTGCCCCTGAATCAGAACTGGTCCTGGGACCGCATTCTGCGCTCGGTGTACATTAAACAGGCTGACGTGCTGCAAGGATTGTTCTTCCTTGGCGACCAGTACGATTTGGCTACGAAAAAACGCAACTTCGACTTTTATGAACCATTCACGGTGCATGAGTCCTCCCTATCGCCTTGCGTACACTCCATTCTCGCGTGCGAGCTTGGGTACCAGGAGAAGGCGTACGAGATGTACCTCCGTACAGCTCGCCTGGATCTGGACAACTACAACAACGATACCGAGGACGGCTGTCATACAACCAGCATGGCTGGAACCTGGATGTCCGTTGTGCATGGCTTCGGCGGCTTGCGCGTGAAGGACGGCGTATTGCATTTGAATCCATTCATTCCAGGTCACTGGTCTTCCTTCTCCTTCAAGGTGATGTTCCGCGGTTCCCGCCTGAAGGTCAACGTCAAAGGCAAGGAAACCATCATCGTCAACGAAACGGATACGCCGGCTGTCCTGAACGTGAATGGCAAGGAGTACAGCATCGACGGATTTGGACAGGTCCAAGCCGCAAGATAACAGGCATACATCTACAAAAACTACCGAGTTATATAAAAAACAAGAGCCCTGGTGGTCATAGCCCCGTCAAGTAGACAATAAAAAAAGAGAAATTTTATTAAGCGGCGTCTTTCTCCCGAAACTCAATTGGGGAGAGGTCGCCCAGTTTGTTTTGGAAACGTTCCTTGTTGTAAAACAAAATGTACTCCGTGATTTGGCTCCTGGCTTGCTCCAGATTCTGAGGCTTCTCCAAATACAACTTCTCCGTCTTTAAGTGGGAGAAGAACGACTCAATACAAGCATTGTCATAGCAGTTCCCACGCCTGGAATGGCTTCCTGTTAGCTTCTTCTCTTCAAGCAACTGGGCATAGCTTTGTGTTGTATATTGAAACCCTTGGTCCGAATGGAGCAAGGTAGGTCCACATTTCAGTTTCTTCACCGTGTCTGTAACGAGTTTTAAGTCATTTCGTTCGGAGAGTTCCCAGGCCACAATCTCGTTGTTATACAGATCCATCACCACCGAGAGATAAGCAAACTCATGTCCAATCCGGACATACGTAATATCCGTCACCAGCTTCTGCTCAGGAGCCGTAGCCCTAAATTCTCGATTCAAGACATTACGAAACAGGACTGACGGTTTCCGGCCAGCAAAGGGACGCTTCTTGCGAATCACGGAGCGAATATGAAGTTCTCTCATCAAGCGACGCACCTTTTTGTGATTCACCACCAAGCCTTCTTTTCCTAAAGCAGTTCGCATACGTTTGTAACCGAAATAAGGACGAAGCCGATGAATGCCCAAAATGTGTGCTTTCAGATCCGCATCCCGGTCTGCTCGTTTCTCTCTAAGGATAGCGTTCTTTTTCCATTTGTAGTAACCTGCACGTGAAATTTCAGCGATCCTACACAGCCAAACCACGGGAGCCCATTTGCTTATTTCTTGAATGGACTGGCACCGGGCTTCGAAATCCAGCTTCCCTCCCCGTGTAAGTTCGGATTGAGCTTTTTTAGATAATCTACCTGCGCTTTCAGATAAGCATTTTCTTCTTCTGCACTGCTAAAATGCTTCTTCGTCCAGCGTCCCCGGTAATCCTCAAAACTCTCTCCGTTCTGGCTTTTACGTACCCATGTGATAATCTGGCTCTCACTTTTAATTCCAAACTTCTCCATAATCCGGCTGTACGCCCAACCTTCTTCCACTCGCAAACGAACGGCCTCTTTCTTCGTTTCTTCACTATATCGATTAAAAGTTTGACCTTTCTTCGCTGGCATAACAAAAATCCCCTCCGGTATCCAGTGTTTGAGTTCATTGTAACATGTCCTCTTTTTTCACTGTCTACCATCAGGGGATAATACCACTGGAGAACATTCCAGGGCTCTTGTTTTTACAGAAAACGGGCTCCTTCAGGCAGCATTGCTCCTTCTTAAAGGGCCCGTTTTCATCCACGCCAAGCATCTATATTGTCTGAACTCAGCCAAAGGCTGCGACAATCAGATGCAAAGCTCCGCATCCCGATGGCGGGGGGAATTGCCAATTATGTATGTTATGAATAGATCAGTTGAGAATGAGGATCACGCGGAGGGCGTTCGGCTGGCTTCCCAAACAAATACCCCTGCGAGAGCTCGATCCCGATATCTCGGCAAAAATGAAACTCCTCCCGTCTCTCAATGCCTTCAGCCAGCACCATGGCCCCAAAATCATGAGCCTTGTTCGTGATCATTTTGAGTTGCTCCTGCTGCGCGGGATTACGATCGCAATGGTCGATCAGACTCCGGTCGATCTTTACATAATCCGGCTTAAGCTTAATCATCTGCTCCAATGTGGAATAACCTGCACCGACGTCATCCATGGCTACCGAGATTCCATGACTGCGATACACCTCGAAAATCGATTGCAAATGCTCGACATCATCAATCTTCTCGGTTTCCACAACCTCAAATACGAAATCCCTCGGATCCAGATGGAGCCTGTCTATGGTATGAAAGGTGTGGCTTAGACACATCTGCGCATCATATATAGAGGATGGCAGGAAGTTCACGAATCGCTTCACGCCGATAGGAAGCCACTCGGCACTGGTCTCAATGGCACTGGTTCGTGCCGCCCGGTCCAGGAATGCATGCAATCCGGTTTTACGGGCTGTCTCAAACAGCTCATACGGCTGGAACCTGACTCCCCACTCTACCGGACGAAGGAGAAACTCGTAGGCAACGATCTGTTCGGATGAATCCACGATGGGCTGCATAAAGCTCGTAAACTGCTTATGTAAAATGATACTTACCATATCGTAATGCTCCATCTGCAGTTCGAACTTCTGCATAGGGGTCCACGAATGCCGGATTTGCGGAGCTTCTCCGCCGGTAACACAGAAGGACAGCTCTTGACGAATCTTCAGCGGAAGGGGCTGCAGACACTTCATCATGGAGATCAGGTCCGCACGTACCTTGTAGTTTACAGCACAACCCTCATTGTTCTCTTGTACCGCGTAGCCGTTCACTGCCAGCAACTGAATAAGCTCTCCACTTGCAGGCTTCATATGAATGGTCCCCTGGTCCTCAATCGGTTCAAAGGTGCTGCAATTGTCGCAAATCATGTTCGTCCTCCTTGGCAAGCTAGCTCTCACTATGCTTCTTATCGGCATTTTGAATATGATTTCTTTGCATTTTATGGATTTTATATCGAAGTTATGACCTATTTTAAGAGAAATGCGCAAGATTCGTACAATGATTACGCCAAATTCTACAAAAATCGACTTATATTGCTTTTAACAACGTATTGTCAATACGATGGTCATACTTGATCTACTCAACCTTTTGATCCAAAAGCTGCAGCAGCATCGTCCGCTCCACATCAAAATGCCAAGGGGCGTTCCGTTCCTTCGCCGCATACATCGCGGCATCGGCGCGGCCAATCAGCTCCTGATCATTTCTGGCATGATCCGGATAAACTGCAATGCCGATACTCGGCGTGGTTCGGACTTCATGCCCTTCCAATTCGTACGGCTCGCTAAGCATCGTCCAAATCTCCTCCGCCATCCAGATCAGCTCCTGATCCTCACCAGCCGGATGGATCATAACGGTGAATTCGTCTCCTCCTAAACGAGAAACCAAAACTCCCTTGGATTCAAGAGATTGAAGCCGATCTGCAACCTTTCGTATCAACAAATCGCCGGTACGGTGGCCGTATCGGTCATTGACTCGTTTGAAACGATTCATATCCATATACAATAAGCCTACACGGGAACCTGCGCGGTCCGCCTCCTTCAGCGAGCTCGCCAGCCTTGCATTAAAATAACGGCGATTATACAGCCCCGTCAGATCATCACGATGTGCCAGGGCTTCACTCTGCATCAGACTCTCATGCAGTCGGTCAAACAAGCGATCGTTCTCGAACTGGATTAAAATCTGCCTGAACAGAATCAGGATCACGCACAGGGAAAGGCCGGTAAACAGTCCAGTCCACCCTCCAAACCGCTGCGCCATAAGGGCAAACATCCCGCCAAGCACGCTGTAGGGAAGCAGGTACCTTACGATCAGGCTTCCGACTGAACGCGGCTCCCGCTCGCCAACGGATGGTTTACGGGAATTAGGAGCGGACTGCCCACCTGCGAAACTAATGATTAATACCGATATCGTATAGAGTGGATACAGATAGGAACGAACCTCGATACCCATCAGATCAACGAGATAGATGTACAGGACATCTCCGGCAATATAAGCGCTTCCGCCAAGACATAACAGAATGGCCGCCCTTTTCCCTAACAGTCCGGTATTAAAATACAACACCAGCGTAAAAAAAATAAGTACTATTGCGCACAGGGGATACAGCATGTCCACCCAAAGGTTTCCCCATACTGCCTCATGGGCCAGCCCCTGAAGCTCAGGCTTGATGAAATATTCCCACCCTACTGTCATGACGGCTATGCCAACAATCACGATATCCAGCATAAACCGGAGTCCCCGAAACAATCCTTGAACATGCCGGAATAAATAAATGAGAGAACTTGCGAACAAAATGAGTTCAAGTCCCCAGAATAAGTGGGTTAGGATCGGCGAGAAAGCGCTCTCTTTTCCAAACCAAACATAACAAGCGTGAATGATTCGTGCCGCTGCATCCCCCATTAATCCGAGACTCACAATAAGCCAAAATCTGCGAAGATGAACCTCATAACGCCGACTAATCCGCATTAAATAAACGGAGGCGGCTGCAGGAGGAATAATGACTAGAACACGCTGAAGCGATAAAGCCTCAGGCATCCACAGAGCAATCATGATCTGAATGAATGCATATATCATGGCGAGTCGAATCCACAGATGATCTGCTGGAGTTGGACTCATAAGCATTCCTCCTCGGCCAAAAGGTAAGCTGGATCACTTTCATATGTTAGGTCTTTTGAATTAATCTTTCTATTTCTCATGATACTTTTTACCCATCCAAAAGTAAAGATGAGGAAATGAAAGAAAAATCATCTTTATCAGCCCCTGCATGAACACAACTCCCACTTGACGTATAGGGATTATGTGATAACATTTCAGTCATATCTCATATAGATCGGAAAGGGTGTTGAACCATGTCACAGAAACGCTTAGATCATGTCGGTATTGTTGTCCGGGACCTAGAAGCTACAATCGCCTTCTATACATCCGTAGTCGGACTAGAACTAAAGAATCGCCTGACCCATACGAATGGCGTCATCCAGCTGGCGTTCCTCGGGTTTAATGGCAGCAACGAGACGGAAGTCGAGCTTATTCAGGGATACAGCGACACGCTGCCAGCCGAGGGCACCGTTCATCATTTTGCAGTCAGCACGGACAACATTGAAGAGGAATATGCCCGGGTTCAAGGACTTGACGTTCCTCACTTGGACGAGGAAATCGTGACGCTCCCGAATGGTTTCCGTTATTTCTTCGTACATGGTCCCGAAGGGGAATGGATTGAGTTCTTCCAGCGCTAACCTCTACGTAGAAGCCTTATTCAAATACTTTATCTCGTGAAAGGTTCATAGGATCAATTAATGTTTCCCCTTGCATAAGTGTTCTAAGCAAAGACCTGCCCCGTTCGTACCTCTTCGAACTAGACAGGTCTGGTGTGTTAGGACTATAATAGCGGATGTAATGATCGAAACTTCATAAATACCGGGGGAGCTGGGATATGGCCGGCTGAGAGTGTATCCGATATGATACTGACCCTTACACCTGATCTGGGTAATGCCAGCGTAGGAAGCCCATGTTTGCGGCAGCTATTTATTTGCCGTGGTATACACTTACGCCGTCATGCGTCCTGATATCATCAGGGCGTTTTTTTTGTGGAGTTGCGAGGTAATAGAAAGAGAACTTAAAGGAGAGAAGAAACGATGAAGAAGGGAAGATGGATTCCGCTGCTTCTCGCTTGCGTCCTGCTTATGTTCGCGTCCGGATGCGGTACAAGCGAACAGAACAAGAAGACAGGTGCCGAAGGTGAAGGCAGTCAGACTTCCGGGAAACTCCGTGACGTGCAGCTGATGCTCGATTGGTCCGCCAATACGAATCACACCGGCCTGTATGCAGCGAAGGAGCTTGGGTATTATGAGGAAGAAGGGCTTAATGTCCAGATCGTCCAGCCGGGAGCAGGCGGAACGGATACGCTGGTCGCATCCGGAAACGTGCCGTTTGGCATCAGTTATCAGGAAGGCGTAACGCTGGCCAGAACGCAAGGATTGCCGCTCGTTTCCATTGCAGCAATCATTCAGCATAATACGTCCGGCTTTGCCGCCCCCAAGGACAAAGGCATCGTGAAGGCAGGCGATTTTGAAGGAAAATCCTATGGCGGCTGGGGCTCACCTGTGGAGGAAGCCGTCATGAAATCCATCATGGAGATCGATGGCGCCGATGTCAGCAAGGTGAATATGGTCAATATGGGCGATGCCGATTATTTTACGGCCGTCAAACGCGACATTGATTTTGCCTGGATCTTCTATGCTTGGACGGGGATTGAAGCCGAGCTTCGCAATGAGCCGCTTGACATGATTTATGTGAAGGACTACTCCGAGCAGCTTGATTATTACACACCGGTAATCGTGACGAACGAGAAGCTGATCCAGGAGGACCCTGAGCTTATCAAAGCGTTCATGCGGGCGACTTCAAAAGGATACGACTATGCGATTCAACATCCTGAAGATGCGGCAGCTCTGCTTACGAAGGCGGTTCCTGACTTGGATGCCGAACTGGTTCTCGCCAGCCAGAAATGGCTGAGCCCCCGTTATCAGGATGATGCATCCCGCTGGGGCGAGCAGAAAGCCGAAGTATGGTCAGGATATGCCGACTGGATGTTTGAGCGCAAGCTGCTGGAGAAGGAACTTGATGCGGACCGCGCATTCACCAATGATTTTTTACCGGAGCAGCCATAAGGTTATTTCTATTTAAAAAGAAGAGAGACGGCCTTTGCAGCAGGCTGCTCTCTTCCATCAATATAGCTTGCACGAAAGGATGAGTTTACATGGCGAATACACTTTTGAGCATTCAAGTGATACCGAGAACGCCAAACGGGGCCGACAGCATCCCTTATGTAGATGAAGCGATTAAGGTCATTCAGGAATCAGGCGTGAAATACGAGGTTCATGCACTCGAAACGACCATGGAAGGTGAGCTCGCCGAACTGCTCAAAATCGTGGAGCGCATGCATGAAGCGCTGGTGAATGCGGGAAGTCCCAGCATCATATCCCAAGTCAAAATCGCCCATCACCCCAGCGGCATCAGCATGGATAAGCTGACTGAGAAATACCGTCCATGAGAAGCTGGTGGAGTTCGGTTTGGCCGCCCGTTGTGGCGGTCCTCTTCTTTTTGGTGGTATGGCAGGCCGCAGTATCCATATTCGACATTGAACCTTTTATTCTGCCTGCGCCGACGGCCATCGGGCATGAGGCCGTTACCGGAGCTTCCGGTCTCTTCCAGCATACAGCGGCCACCCTGCAATTAACCCTGGTCGGATTTATGATCGGTACGGCGATCGGTCTAGTCATCTCGCTGGCACTGCACATGGTGCCTTTTCTCAAAACCGCTCTTTATCCGCTTCTTATTCTTAGCCAGAATGTGCCGACAATCGCCCTAGCCCCGCTTCTCATGATTTGGTTCGGCTTCGGCATGCTGCCCAAGGTTATCGTGATTACGCTGGTCTGCTTCTTCCCCGTTGCTGTTGCGGCCCTGGACGGACTGGCCCGTACTGACCGAACCATGATGAATTACATGCAGATGGCGGGGGCTACCTCATGGCAAATTTTCAGCAAGCTGGAGCTGCCGCATGCCCTTCCCTCCATCTTCTCCGGGATTCGAATTGCGGCTACCTATTCGGTCATGGGTGCGGTTATCGGGGAATGGATCGGCTCGGACCGGGGAATCGGCTACTACATGATGCTGCAAAAATCCGGCTATCGCACGGATCGGGTGTTTGTTGCCATCCTGGTCATCGTCCTGCTCAGCCTGCTGATGGTGCTGCTGATCACTCTGCTGGAGAAGCGGCTCATCCGCTGGAATCGAAAAGGTTGAGTCCCCGTGAATAGATGTTTCGAATCTTATATGATAGGAGGCCATTTGTCGATATGACACATCAAGTACCCCTGACGGTCCAGGACGGAGCTGACCCGTCGGCTGCGCCGGTCTCAACCTCACCTGCCCTCGAGGTTCGCAGCCTTCGAAAAACCTTCCGCGACCGGCGCAGCGAAGTGCATGTGCTGGATGGCCTTTCGCTTCAAGTACAGCCCGGGGAATTCGTCTCCTTGATCGGTCCTTCAGGCAGCGGAAAGAGCACCCTCTTCCATATCATTGGGGGGTTAACAGCTCCGGATGCGGGCTCTGTCCTCATGGATGGTAAGGACGTTACCGGGGAAAAAGGCCGCATCGCCTATATGCCTCAACAGCCGGCCCTGTTCCCTTGGCGTACGGTGGAGGACAATGTGCTCCTTCCCGAAGAGCTGCGAGGCACCTCGAAAGCCACTGCCAGGGAACATGCCCGCAGCTGGATGGAACGTGCCGGACTCAGCGGCTTCGAAAAGGCATATCCGCACACCCTCTCTGGAGGAATGCAGCAGCGGGCAGCTTTTCTGCGCGCACTGATGAGTCCGCAGGAAGTTATGTGCCTGGACGAACCGTTCAGTGCATTGGATGCGTTAACGCGCAGTGATATGCAGCGCTGGCTGCTCGATATCTGGGAGGATACGCGCCGTTCGGTGCTGATGATTACCCACCATATCGAGGAGGCGCTGCTCCTCTCGGACAGCATCTATATCCTGTCAGCACGGCCCGGAACCATCTTGAAACGGGTAGAAGTCCCTTTCTCCCGTCCGCGCCCCGAAAACATCCTGATGGATCCGTCCTTCATCGCATTAAAAACCGAAATTTCCGCCATCATGCGGGAAGAACAGCACAAGCGCTGACCGGTGAAGGCCAGCGCAATACATACATCCATGATGGGCAAAGCGTTTCGTGGAAGCTTGCAAGCGAGGTGATATAACGATGAAGTCATTCATGCAGAGTGAAGCGAATTTCCCCCTGATCGACACACATATTCATCTGGACAGTTATGCGTTATCCGATCAACAAGCGATTCTCGCGGATATCCGCCATCATGAGGTTCAATCCGTCATCTCTGTCTCCATGCATCTGACTTCCTGCAAGCGAAACCTGGAGCTGGCCCGGCAGTACGGACCGATGGTGCGGCCGGCTTTCGGTTATCATCCGGAGCAGCCCCTCCCTTCCTCTGACGAAACCGAAGAGCTGCTGGATTGGATGGCAGAGCATGCCGATGAGATGGTTGCCGTAGGAGAGGTGGGTCTCCCCTATTACGCCAGGCTGGAGGCTGAATCGGAAGGCCGACCCTGGGATAACCGCCCTTACGCCTATCTGTTGGAGCAATTTATAGCTTTTGCTAAGAAGCATCATAAACCGGTGATTCTGCACGCTGTATATGAAGATGCGGATATCGCATGTGATTTGCTCGAAAAATACGGCATCACTCGTGCCCATTTTCATTGGTTTAAGGGCTCCCGTGACACCTTACAGCGGATGGCAAATAACGGATACTATATTTCCTTTACGCCCGACATCCTCTATGAGGAAGAAATTCGTGCTATGGCAAGTAGGTATCCGGATCATCTCGTCATGACCGAAACCGATGGACCTTGGCCGTTCGAAGGTCCATTCACCGGACAAATGACCCATCCTCGGTTGACGGCTTCTGTGGCTTCGGCATGGGCTGAGCTTAAGGGGCTGTCCATACTTGAAGCCCGCAGGATTTTATATGAGAACGCCGCGAGACTTTACCGTCTATAAAAAAGAATCTTCATGCAGTTCAAGTCGGTTGCTTAGGCAATCGGCTTGTTCTCTTTAAGAAGAAATCGGTTATATTGATTAATCAACTCATCAAGCACGATCGATTGTCTGAGGACTTTAGGATGATTAAAATCACGATACCGCTGCTTCATCTTATGAAGCTTATGCCGTTCTTGCTCGATACTAAACTTTATGCCTTCCTTCGTTTCCATGACTTTATATCCTCCCCTCATGTAATATTTTATGCTTTAATGTAAAATTATAGGATGTTCAATATTAGACATCAGAAATATGACATGGAGGGGCTTATTTCTGTTATTCACACCAAAGAACCACAATGCCAACCGAAGCATTGTGGTTCTTTGGTTCCATTATTTAACGTACTTAATTAGCGTACTTATTTAACATACTTCTCCTGATATGCCTTTGACATCTCGTCTGTAATTTCCTTCATCTTCGGATCACTCTTGATTGTTTCGATCAGTTTATCGTACGATTCAACCGGTTCTTTGCCCGTGATGACCATGACCCGCATATCCTCCACTTTCTTGGAAAGCTCGGGATAGTATTTGTTGTAGGCTTCCGAATACAGCTCTCCCGAAGGATTCGGAACCTTGACCGTCTTGCGCTCCGTGACGATCTCTACGTTCCGCTCATATACTTCATCCGGCATCCCTACCGCACTGATAGCCATATCGTCGCTGACGAGGTGAATCATATTGTTCAAGTTGCCGTCACCCGTCTTATCCACGGCGGCCTGCGGCGTTGCAACCTTCTTCCCGTTCTCTACATTGTAATGGACCCCTTCGATTCCGTAGGTCAACATTTCATTGCCTTCCTGACTATAACCATAGTCGAAAAACTCGAGGATTTTCTTCACTTTCGCCTCCGGCACTTTCTTCGGAATCAGGTATACTCCATAATATGGCGATCCTGAAGGCGTATACTTCACCCCGTTTGCATTCTCCAAATAAGCAAGCGGCATCAGATCCGCCTTGGGATCAACGCCCTTCACGGCTTCGCCGGTCACCCAGGCATGGTTCATGGACATGCCCCCTACCCCTGCCTTGGCGCTTCGCATCGTATCCATTACCTGCGAGAACTTCATGATAGCGAAGTCTTTGGGGAACAAGCCCTCATCATATGCTTTTTTGATCCACAGCATGGCCTCCCTAGACTCATCCGACGTCATAATCGGAGTCAGGGTATTATCGGGTTGAAGCTTCCAGGACCCTTGCGTTTCATTAAATATATTATAAATATAGGCGAGTGCGCTCGGATTAGCGGCATACGGGATCTCATCGGCCTGTCCATTACCATTCGGATCCTTTTCCTTAAAAGCCTTTAACACGTTATGGAACTCATCCAGCGTTTTGGGCGTTTCCAGCTGAAGGGCATCCAGCCAGTCCTTGCGGATCATCGGGAACACTCCGCCGCCATAGCTAGGATAATAACGAGGAATGACGATGTTCTTGCCATCCACCTTGGTGATTTCCCACATTTCCTTCAATTCTTCGCGGTTCAAATTCGGATAGTCTTTAAGAAACGGTGTCAGATCCCAGAAAACCCCCTGCTTCAGCATTTTCTGCAGCTGTGGGTTCTGCAGCGTCTCCACGAAAGTAACCTCTGGAAGATCGCCGGATGCAAGCATGACATTGATCTTCTCTTCGGCCGTGGACGGCGACAGCCACGTAATATTCAGCTTGGTATTGGTGCGTTTCTCGAGCTCTTTCCATAGTGCATTGGTGTTGTCTATGAATTCGGTGGCATAATTCAGGGTCTGTATCGTAATGCTTGTAGGTTCACTGCTGTCTGTTCCGCCTCCGTTGTCGCTCGGTGCACTTCCGTTACGGCTGCCGCATGCGCTAAGCAAGAGCGAGCTTGCCAAGAGCAGCACCCCCGACATTTTTAAAAATGACTTGCCCGGCTTGGTTTCCATTCTTTTCATCATTAGACCTCCCTTATAATGATACCTCTCTCCTGACTGATCATGATGTCAGATAAACCGTATATCGATTCATTCCTTGACAGAGCCTACCATCGCTCCTTTGGCGAAGTGCTTCTGCAGGAATGGATACACTAACATGATCGGCACGGTTGCAATAACGACCGCCGCCATCTTCAACGTTTCCGTTGGAACGGGACGATTCACTTGGAAGGCGAATCCGCCGCCGCTTCCGGATCCCATCGTCGTTGGATCCACAAGCATATTTTGCAGCAATACTTGCAGCGGCCACATCTTCTGGTCGTTAATAAACATCAATGCGTTGAAATACGTATTCCAATAACCAACCGCAAAGAACAATCCGAAAGCGACCAGCGCCGGCAGCGACAGAGGCAAAATAATTCTCCAGAATACGCCGATATCATTCGAACCGTCAATCATCGCGGCTTCCTCCAGACTTTCCGGAATGCTGTCGAAGAATCCCTTCATGAGCAGCACATACCATGCGCTGGTCAAGCTGGGCAGGATAAGCGACCAGATGCTGTCAATGAGTCCCACATTACGAACCACCAAATACAGCGGCACCAATCCCGGCGTGAAGAGAAAGGTGATTAGGATCATAATCATAATTGCCTTGCGAAACCGCAGGCGTTTGCGGGACACCGCATAAGCCAAGCCCCCGGTAACAAGCAGACTGAGCAGCGTGCCGACCGTAGCCAGGAACACACTCACGGAAATCGAGGTGACAAACAGTCCGTTGGAGAGTAAATGCTTATAAGCATCCAGCGTCCAAACCCGCGGCCACAATATCAGGCTTCGTTGATAATACTCCACCGGATCGGTAAACGACAAAATAACGGTATAATAAATCGGAAATATCGTTGCCAAACCGATGATCAGCAGCAGTCCGTTATTCACAAGACCGAACAGCCTGGTTTTCCATCCCTTCTCATGCATGCTTTACTCCTCCTTGTCTTCACCCATCCTTTAGTACAAGCTTTCTTGACCGTAACGCCTCGCCAACCGGTTGGCCGTAACCACCAGAATGACGCCGACAATCGATTTGAACAGTCCGATAGCCGTACTGTAACTGAACTCTCCCTGCCGAATCCCCACCCGGTATACATAGGTATCGAACACTTCAGCTACATTGGTAACAGGTGCATTCATCATCAGATATATCTGTTCGAACCCCGTGTCCAGAATCGTTCCCAGACGGAGGATCAACAGAATCAGGATCACGTTGCGCATCGCGGGCAGGGTAATATGCCACATCCGTCTCATACGGCCCGCGCCGTCCATGACGGCTGCTTCATATAACTGCGGGTCCACTCCGGCGATGGCCGCGAGAAAGATGATGGTTCCCCACCCGACTTCCTTCCAGATGGATTGTCCCGTCAGCATCCCCCAGAAGTAGTTGGGGTTGGAGAGAATATCGATCGTCTCCCAATCCATCGAGATGAGCCACTTATTAAACAAGCCCTCCGATTGCGAGAACATGAGGTACGTAAGGCCATAGATCAATACCCAGGATAAAAAATGGGGGATATACACCAGGGATTGAATGGTCCTCTTATAGAAGGAATTTCGCACTTCATTCAGCATCAAAGCTAAAATGATCGGTGCCGGGAAAAAGAAAATCAAGCTCAGAAAGCTGATCGCCAGCGTATTGCGCAGCAGCATCCAGAAATCATCGTTGGAGAAGAACCGAGTGAAATGCTCGAATCCTACCCAAGGGCTTCCGAGCACTCCAAAGTATGGAGAATACTCCTGGAAGGCAATCACGAGATTCGTAATCGGAATATATTTGAAAATGATAAAAAAGATCAGACCCGGCAAGGCCAGCACGTACAAATACTTGTCGCGCACAACATCCGACCATATCCTCCCCCACTTCGTTTTGGATTTCACGGGAATGGGGGGGCTCCCGCTTCCTTTTGCCGACTGAACGGTTTCTTGTGCTTTCATCGATACTCCCTCACTTTCAGCCTTGTCATCTCGTTCAACATACCGTTCACGGAATGTAGTCCTAATGTAAACGGTTGCAGGATTCCCTGCAATTCCACTTTTTTTCCACAGGCTTCAATCCCCCTCCCATTCGATGCACGGCACAGGGAAAGCTCGGTCTCTACGGCATTGTGGAACCTTTCGTTTCCTTGTATTGCACTTTTTTTCCACGGTAAATGAACGTCCGATTCGGTTAATCGGTAACGTTGACTCGAACTCGATTAGGAAGATATGATCTTTTCAACTCATCCACTCATTCGCTATGATAGTATGTAATCATTTTACCGGCTCGCTTCGATCAAGCCTTTGATTTGTCTATGCCAACAGGGGGTTAAAGTAATGAGGCAACAGAATCATGAATCCGTTTTCAAAGGTGTTATGTATTGGAGAAGCATCGCGCTTGCCGTTTTGTTAACATGCCTCCCCATCTCGGCCATAACGGCCGTCTACCTTTATGTGGGCAACCAGCATATGATTAACCAATATCAGCAGCGGAACGAAGAAGCCCTGGTTGACGCTGCGAGACAAGTAGACGAGCAATTCACACAGTTAGTCCACTACGCCCTCAATATGGTGGTGAAGCCCCATTTCAAGCCTTCGTTGTCTGATATGGACTTTGTATCGAATATCGAGGAGACGAATGAGCTGTTCAATACACTGAACCTGGTGGAGAATGCCGATCCGCTGGTGGATCAGGTCTATCTCTATATCAAAAAGCAAAATAAAATCATGGAGCCTGATCTCGGCCTGCGAACGCTGGATCAGGAACAGGATGCGTTAAACTTCAACAGGCTCATGGAAGGAGATACGGACATGTTTTGGGTCCATGACCTGGAGCGGCCTTTTAACAAGGATAAATCCTCTCACGCGCTCGTCATGCGACTTCCCTTCAACGGTCATACGCCCTACGGCGCGATTGTCATCTATATTGATCCGTCGAAGCTGCACGTCATTCGCAATAGCGAGAATCTCTCGTTCCTACTGGACGACCATGGCCACGTCATCGGAGAGTCGGGCATGAGCCGCAGCATGCCGAAGGCGATGAGCGCGATTCAGGAACAGCTGAGGCTACCGGAGAATGCCCGGAGTGCGAATCATCTGCGGTTGAAGGTTCCAGTCGACCAGGATGTGTTGCTGGTGAATACCGTTCAATTCGAAAAAATGCAGCAAAGTTGGACCTATGTCTCCGGCACGCCGCAATCGAAAATCATTGCTCCAACGAAGCCGTATACTCATATCATCCTGATTTGCTTTGCTTTTGCGCTTGCGGCATCACTGGCTGTAAGCTGGTTTGCCTCTAAGAGCATGTATCGTCCTATCAGCAAGATGCTGAATATGATTGGCGGCGATCAGGCCAAACCGAGCTCGAGATACAATGAGCTTGATTATATTGAACACGAGTGGAAGCAGTACCGGTTCTCGCACGATACGCTTCAGAGCCAATGGAATCGGTCCCTGCCCGCGATCAGGGAGGCTTATATCAATCAATTCTTGAGCGGACAAGCCGCCCACCTGACGGAGTCCGAATATGTGCTCAAGCTGCAAGAGATGGATCTTGACATTACCCATAAACAGTTCTCGGCCATCGTGCTTCAGCAGCACACTCACGGGGAGGATCGGACGCCTCTGACAGAAAACGATCAGCATCTTCTCACGTATGCCGCTCTGAACGTGATCCAGGAGCTGGCAGAGGACAAAAGCGCATATATGCATCCCATTAACTTCTTCGACGGCTCCTTCGGCGTCATCTTGATCGTTCCGGCTTCCCATAAAGCCGATGAACAATCGCGTTTGATGAAGGAGCTGTGCGATCAGATCATGCGGGCGTTGCGCGATACGCTCCGCATGTCGGCAACCATCGTATTGGGCGGGCCAAGCTCAACCTGGACCGATGTTCCCCATATTCTCGAACAGGCCAAGCGGGCGCTGCATTACCGGTCCTTCGACGCAGGCAGTCAGCTGCTGGAAGCGGAAACCGTGCTTTCCCAGAAAAACGACTGGATCGATTTTCCGCTGGAATTGGAGCAGGATTTCATTCATACCTTGAATCTTGGGCTTCAGGGGGATGCGCTGCGTTCCCTAAGCCGTTTCGTAACGGCGCTTCAGGCCGGGGGAGGCTCGGAGTGGCATGTCCACCATGGCCTCATGCGATTAATCACAAGCGTTCACCGGTCTATGCTGCAGGCTGGCTTAAATCCATATCAGGTGTACAATTTCTCCAATCTGCAGGAAGAGCTGTCCCTGCTTCGGGATCCGAAGGCCTGCGTGACCTGGTTTCAGAAAGAAATTATCGAACCCTACCTCGATCAGTTAACAAAGAACTTCAACAGCTCCATGAAATCGCTGGTCGAAAACGTGCTGGAGCAAATCGAGCAAAACGGGATGCAGGATTTGTCCCTGGATGCCATGGCCATGGAAGCCGGCGTCAGTGTATCCCAGCTGAGCAAAGCGTTTAAGCAGATGACGGGCACGAATTATATAGACTATCTGACAACCGTGCGCATGAACCGCTGTAAAGAATTGCTGCTGACCACCGATCTTCGCATTCATGAGATTGCGGAGGCCGCCGGATATCAGCCTCCCTACTTCAATCGTATGTTCAAGAAGCTTGAAGGGATTACGCCCGGACAATACCGTCAGCAGGGCATCGGCAAATAAATCGGCATGTCATCCTGATCAGCAACCTCCATATAAAAGGAGACCGCTGAAAAAAAGGGCTGTCCCTTGGTCGTATTTCATGACCTTTTGGGACAGCCCCTTTTTTATGTGTTATGACTTACGTTCAAGCATCGTACATGGCGGCACGATTAGCGCCGACGAGTCATCCAAGCATGCTCCGAACAACGCATCGTGCGACAGGGAGCAGTGCGCACGATGTACAAAATAGTTGCACATTTTTGCGGACTCAGCGGACCTTATTTTGATCAAAAGCACCATTTCTCGATTGGTGGCGGACAAGAAATCCGTTATTCACCGAATAAGGCTCTCATGTTTCGGATTATACGCTACTTAACGGAACGTGTGTCCGAAAGATCCTGCAAAAACGAGCCCATAGCGCAAATAACGGATCTGAGGTCCGATACTGCTACTGCCGTGCTGCAACTCGTTCCAGCTTGCGGCTTGTAAGCTAAGGTTAAACTTGCGGTGCACTGCTCGCCTCCTACGCCACCAACCCCACATCAGTCAGGCTTTGTTCCGAGGCTGGCTGATGCGGGATGGGGTCCGAGGTCGGTCGGGCTTGGTTCCGAACTAGGCTTGGGTTCATGCCAGGCCTAGTTTCGGGGCCGGCCTAGTTCCGTGGCCGAGCTTAGTTCCTAGAGACGCGCCCTCCGGAGTATTCCCCACGAGAGCAGCCGTATCAGCATGATGATCGGGATCTGCAGGTTCGCAGCACGTACCTCGAGAGCGCTGTACCCCGCTTTCTCTATTCATGTCTAACGCCCCATGAACCCCTTCCCCTTCAGGAAGTCCTTCATGTGCAGCCTTACTGGCTCTGCCAGGCGTTTAGCCATAAGCGCCGACCACGGCGTGTTGTTTTTGCCATGGGTACGCAGAGACAAGTATTCGGAAGAGGTTCGATCGTAGTTCTTCACTTCTTCTATAGTCGCACGATTGTAGCTGTCGTGGTGCAGAACAGCCTCCACCGGAAGCCGAGGACGAAGCCCCGGCTCCTGATCCGGGTAACCCAGGCACATGCCAAATACCGGATAGACCAGCTCCGGCAGTTCCAAAGTCTCGGAGAACTCAGCAATGGAGTTGCGGACCCCGCCTATATACACGATGCCAAGACCAAGTGATTCCGCGGCGATCGCGGCATTCTGCGCAGCCAAAGCGGCATCCACCGTCGCCACGATGAAATTCTCGGTCGAATCCTCATACGTCTCTTGATCAACCACGTGCGCCTCTGCGCTTTTTTTCAAACGATACAGATCCGCGCACCACACCAGAAATACCGGGCATTCCACAATATACGCCTGATTTCCCGCTAAAGCGGCCAACCGCTGCTTCTTCTCTCGAGAGGTAACGGCAATCACGCTGTATGCCTGGACATTGCTTGAGGTTGATGCCATCTGACCTGCTGCCACAACGGCCTTAAGCTGCTCCTCTGACACGGGCCGATCCGAATATTTACGAATCGATCGATGGTTCATCAGAAGCGATATGGTATCATTCATCGGGGTATCCACTCCTTAGACTGAAAGCATTGTTCCATCTATTATGAAACTTCGGCTTGGGCAGTGCAAGTTCACGCGATAGGTGACACCGCGCAAAAAAGCCGGCTTGCTGTCGATCGCCTACAGCAGCCGGCTCCTATTTTAGCCAAAGCTCATGGCCTTGGATTATTCCAGGGAATGTATCGTTATGACACGATATCGTAGCCTTGCTCTTCAATCGCTTCTTTTAATGCTTCAAGGCTGACCTTGTTTTCGTCGTATTCGATAGCCACTGTATTGGATGCAAGATCGACTTTACCGGAAGCTCCCGCATTCTTCAGTGCGCCTTCCACCGAGTTCACGCAATGGTTGCAAGACATGCCTTCCACTGTCAATGTCACTTGTTTCATGCTGTCGTCCTCCTGTCATATAATGTTGTACCATTCAACCTTACTATACCCCCCATAAGTATGTAAAGCTCAAGAATTTGCTTCTTTCTGCAACAGAAACACGAAAAAAGTAGGAAGATTTATCCTTTTAATCTGTTATAATGTACATAATTCATTAGATTCATACAGGAAGGGACAAGCTTTTTATCAGACTTCCTAAATTTCTCCATAAAATTTGATTTTTGTTGCAGGAATTACCAATTCGCTGTCGAACTATCTTAATAACAGAGATAATGAACTATGAAAGTAGGAATTCTATCATGGTATTTGACGGCATTATACTCGGGTTAATTGTCGGGCTGATACGCGGCGGACTCCGTCATGGACTGCAGCAATTCAGTAAGATTCGTCTGAAGGGCGGCTTAATCTTCCCCATACTCCTGATTGTGCAGCTGCTCATATTCCGCTTTCAAGTGAACTCTGATTGGTTGGCAGCTGCAAGCGGCTACGTCTTTATGTTCATCTACGTTGCCGGCATGATCTTTCTCTGGATGAACCGGGATCAGAAAGGTTTTGGCAGCATCTTGGCAGGTGTCTTTCTGAATTTCCTTGTCATGGCAGTGAACGGTGGCAGAATGCCCGTTTCCATGAGCGCAGCCTCCGTGCTGGATCCCATTTATGTGGACATGCTAATGGATGCCACAGCTACTACCAAGCACTATCTAATGGACGCCTCTACCCGCCTGTCTCTTCTTGGTGACATCATTCCATTATCTCCACCTTATCCAAGAACGCAGGTAATCAGTATCGGAGATATTATCATGAATATCGGTATATTCTTCTACATTGTCCATCTTATGACTTCCGGGAAGAATACCAATGTTCAAACCTTAATACGCAAATCCGATACGACTGAACATGCTGAACCGCAGAATTAATCATACATCATACCACCTGGAAAGGAGGGAGAACTATGAAGAAAACTGATAAAATCAAGTATTCCCGTATCGTGTTGAATGCGATCATCGTTGCTTCCGTTGTTGTCGCTCTGACTTCCGGATACAGATTGGGATAACATAAACACCTAAAAAAAACAGGCTGGAATGCTCAGCCTGTTTTTTTACATCTTTTTCGTTGTTTTGCGACGCAATATATCTTAAAATGTGGAGAATACACCATGCTTTTTAATTGAGGAGAAACCGTTATGTCCATATTCAAGCGTCCTAAGATTTCCAGGGAACTTCCGGGACAGCTGTACTTTGTGTTCATTTCACTTATGGGCTGTATAACCTTTCTACTAGTACATCAAGGAGAATTTTTATACTACTCTCCTTCACAGTGGGTATGGGTTTACGCAATGTTAGGCGCCGCCCTAATATTAAATTACTTCACCTTCCAGCTGCCGCCTGAGGGTAATTTGCAATCTATGGATTCTTCCGTTTATTTAGCTTGCATATTTATATATGGCGCCCCTTTTGCTCTATCGGTCATCCTATTTAATACTCTAGCAACAGCACTCTATGACAGAAAGATCCCTTTTTGGAAGCATTTCGTTAATTTCTCCATATACACACTCATGATTGTTGGTTCCTCGTTTGTTTTTAAGGCAGCAGGAGGACAATCGGGTCCCATCATCAATGATCATTTTGGGGCTTACCTTGGCGCCCTGCTCGTCTATTTCATTATTAACGTTTTTCTGCTTGGATTTTATTATTACTTGTTATACCGGGGATCTTTATACGACATTCTGAAGTCCTTCATTAAGGACACCCTGCTCGTTTATTTGAGTACGCTCATACTGTCGCTGGTCCTCTCCGTTCTTATCGTACATAACGGCGTATTCGGCCTCACCTTATTCATTGGCCTGAGTGTGATGCTCTCTTATTCCTTTAAACAGCTGTTCACGATGTATAACGAAGTACAGGAAAAAGCAATCAAGGATCAACGGACGAGCCTGTATAATCACAGTTATTTTGAAAGTTTACTGGAGGACGAGATCAAGAAAGCCAAGGCCAATGAGACGCCATTGTCGCTGGCCATGATCGATATCGATGATTTCAAGAAATACAACGATCAATTCGGTCACCTGAAAGGGGATATGCTGCTCGGATTTCTCGGCAATTACCTCAAGGTGGAATCCGAAACGGCTGAAGTGGTGGCCTCTCGTTTCGGCGGTGAGGAATTCACGATTCTAATGCCGGGCTACGATGACAATAAAGCACGTTCCTTCATTAACAGGCTCCGCAAAAAATTGAATGATACCTATTTTGACGGCGTTGAGATATTCCCATCCGGGTGTCTCTCCTTCTCTGCCGGCGTTGCGTCCTATCGGATTGACATCCATGACAAGTCACAGCTCGTCGAGCTTGCCGATCAGGCGCTGTACTATGCCAAGAAGCAGGGCAAGAATAATGTGCACGTATACGGGAGCGGCGCCGAAAAAGAATCCGAGATCGACTTCGCGGAGGACGTCCGCGATATCGAGCAGCAGCTGAAGCTGTTCTTGTATAAAGATGTGGATACGTTCAAACACTCCAACCGGGTATTCCGCTATGCCATGGACATCAGCGAAGTACTCGGGCTTGATAGTGTGGAACGACGCAATTTCGTACTCGGTGCACTCATTCACGATATCGGCAAGCTTGAGATTCCTTGGGGGATCTTGAACAAACGGGACAAGCTCACGGCCGGTGAATGGGAAACCGTCAAACGGCATGTCAGCTGGGGTAAGCGCATCGCGGAAACGAACGAGAAATTCAAGGAACTGGTTCCTTACATTGAATTACACCATGAAAGATATGATGGCGGGGGATATCCGCACGGATTCAAGGGCAGCCAAATCCCCAAACTGTGCCGGATGCTGACCATTATCGATTCCTTTGACGCGATGACAACGGAACGACCTTACCAGAAAACGAAAACCTTCGAGGAGGGAATTGAGGAATTGCTCCGCTGCTCAGGCACGCAATTCGATCCGGAGCTTGTTGAGCTGTTTATTCGTTATTTAAGACTCAAAGCAGAAGCGCAGCAGCAGCCTGCAGCCGGTTCGGAGACGTCTTAAAGAGACCGATGCCCCTCCTATTATCATCTCTTCATGTTTGATACTTCCCCAAATAAGGTATAAAGGTAGTATCACAACGATAAATGAGGTGAGAAACGGTGACTGACAAGAAAAAGGATCTCCCGCTTCACAACGGTCCCGGCAACATGGATCACCCTGAACAATACCCGACGGAACAAGAAAGCCTGTTCGATAAACATGAGAGCGAACAGCATGTGGACCCGATTCCGATGGAAGACGCCAGACTGGAGCGCCAGGAAGAGAAGCAGCGGGACGGGACGTCAAAGAAGCGTTCATCCAGTAATGATAAGTATCACAGCGGCTTTTAAAAGAGGGACTGACCTTATCACTGCAGCGTAACTTGAACTTATCGGCTCCGTTTTGGCGGAGCCTTTTTATTTCACCGTTTTTTCTTTAATATAGAAGAGGATGAATGCGGATTTAAACCTAGAGATTATATAAAGAGTGGAGTGGACCCTTTGTTTTCCATATGGACGTTAAACCGTGTGCAGCGAAGGATGCTGTTGATACTGATTGCAGCGGTTCTAGTTATGTCATGTCTGCTGGTTCTTACCGGTCTTCATGAACGTTCCCCGAGCATAAGCAGCGTGATCGAAGAACGATATATCCAAAGTGCGGCCATGATCAGCCACCCCGGTGGAGACCTGGAAGACCATGCTTCCAGCGTCATGCCCGGTGTGCCGCTTATGATTGCCGGACTTACCGCCTTATTCGGAAGCATGGATGCCGCCCTGATTGCCTACCAGCTCCTCCAATGCGTCTTCCATGCATTTTCCGTATACTTGGTTTTCGTACTGTCTCGCTACATGTTTAATACGCGAATCGCTTTTCTGTCATGCATGATCTACGCGCTGTTCTGGCCGGCCTACGGCGCAGTCCGGCTGATCCTGCCGGATACGACCATGCAGACCTTAATGCTTCTTCTGGTCTGCGCCGTCATCGGAGCGCTTGAATTGAAGCAGGCTGGCTGGTACGCAGCTGCCGGCGCGCTTACAGCGCTAATGGCTTGTTACAACCTTCAAGCGCTGCTGTATCCTGTATTGTTCATTGCCTTTTGGATCAAGTACCGCAGTCCGGTCAAAATCGTAACCGGCGGGCTCCTGCTTATTAGCGCAGGTTATTTGCTCATCTTATCTCCATGGTGGCTGAACATCCCGCTTTTCAATCGTTTGATGTATATGTCCGGTCCGTGGAACCTTGCCTCGCTGTGGCTGGAATCGAGGTACATCGAAGGCAACCCTTTGGTCCATCTCTTCCGGAGCATCTATGCCGGCCGCACCTCCAAATATGCGGCTGCGATCGGAAACGAGGAGGCCAGAAAGGTCGTGCAATCCGCATTGGATGCCGTCCGTCTCCTCATGCTGTTTGCCGGGACTGCCGGCGTCATCTGGTCGGTTTGGAAATACCATCTGAAACGGCAGCTCCCGGTGCTGCTGACGCTGCTGTATTTTATTGCCGCCGAATGGCTGGTTCCGAGCCTGGACGGCACCGGATTTCCTTATTCGGTCTTCCTGCTCCTCTACGCGGCATTTCTCGCGGACAAAGCGATTATCTATGCGCATAAGACCCGCCTGCTTCGTAAGTAAGTTTCAACGGAAGCCTGTCGCTCCATCATCATGTAACTTTTGCGCCTGAAAGCACTTATTATCTTGTGCCTTCAGGCGTTTTTTTCGCGTTATTCTAGAACCTTTCAGGCTGATGAAACGTCTATATTATATCTTCATTTTCATATATCCCTGTCAAGAGAGGTGTCAGGAATGAAAATAAACCGTAAATATATCGCCATTCTCAGTATCGCTGTGGCCAGCGTTCTGACGGTAAGCATCATATTCTTCTTCACGGATGCTTCGAATCGCTCGGGCCAGCATCATCGTTTGAACGACAACATGAACGGACAGGCGCTGGTTCAAGTCGGCTCCACCTACATCACGCATACCCATTTAACTGCCTATAAGAATAGCCTCGCGCATAGCACCGCGCCCCTCCCTGATGACGCTACGCTCCTTAAAGAAATGGCAACGCAGGAATTGATGCTTCAATTGGCCAACGAACAAGGCGTTGCGGCGAGTCTGGAGGATGGTATTGAAAGGGCCAAGGAGCTTCGGAAGACGCTCGAAACCCAGCCGCGGCAGGTGCAAGAACAGCAATTGCGCATACTGGATACGATGGGCATTAGCGAAGATCAATACTGGGAAGACTACTCCCCGCCGGAATATCGGGATATGCTATCGATCGAGCGATTAGTGAATAAACTGACGACGGATATCAAGTCTACCCAGCCTGACGTCATAACCAGCACGCAGCAGCTGAAGGATAAATTGCTAAACACTGCATTGAATGAACAGCGAATTATCGTGTTGGATCCGAATATTCAATTGAGGTAACGCTGCATGGTATATAATGAGGTGCGACAGCCAGCAATACAACCCCCTTACAGTCCTACATCACCTTATATACGTTTGAAGCCCGCTCATCTGGCGGGCTTTTGCTTTTTGTGACTAAGGTGTTACATCGCAGCTTCGTTTCTTTATTGCCGAAAGTGTAACTTTTTGCTCTGGTTAAACGTGTGTTTACTTAGAGGGGAGGACATGAAACTGAACAGTCTTGAATCGGTTTATCAATATTACGTAAAGGATGTTTATCGTTACTTGTACTCCCTCTCATCTGATCACCATGCGGCCGAAGACCTGGTACAGGAAACCTTTTACCGCGCTTACCTATTTCTTGAGAATTGGAAGGATGAACGAATCAAGCCATGGTTATTTCGGGTCGCCCATAACGCTTATGTCGATTATCAGCGCAAGGCCAGCCGCAGCATCGTGAAGGACGCTGTTTTTTTCGATCAGCTGATCGACCACCATACCCCGGAGAACATCCTGCTCCAGCAAGAAGCCCAAAGAGAAATTGGGCAAATGTTAACCGATATTCCGGAAAAGCAGCGACAAGCGGTGCTTCTGGTGGATTTTCATCAATTCACATACCAGGAGGCGGCGGATATTATGGGTATCACCTTATCCCATATCAAGATTACGTTATTTCGGGCCAGGCAGCGGCTGCGGGAAATGAAACGAAAGGATGGGTCGTTATGAGCGAAGAATTCAAACAACGGCTGAAGGATTATGCAGACGGCAAACTGACTGATGAGGAAAAAATCGAAATTGAGCGGGAAATGGAGAAGCTGGAGGAATACCAGGCTTACGTGAACGAGATGTTGGATAACGAGCGTTCGAGCGATGTCATCCCCCCGCATGCCAATAACGATCCAACCAGCCTCTCGCCAAAAAAAGAAAAGCGAATCGTGCGCAGGGGCAAATGGAAAGCCCGAATCTCGAATGCGCTGACAGTGATATCGGCAATTCTGGCTATAACGATCCTTAGCTCAATTGGTACAGCGTTATTCTACGGTGTCGGCGACCCGAGCCGAAACGATAAATACCAGGATGCCATCGCCTCCGCTATCTCGATCTCCCAACCTAACATCGAGGTTCCACTAAGCAGTCAGGGCAAAGTCTTCTTTATGCAGGAGGTGTATGGGGATATAGACAAGAAAGTGGGGAAAGAACGAGTGACCGTCGGCGAATATACCGTGAACTTCCTGTTCGGGCTGCCGTCCGTCGACATGGACTGGAACGAACGCAGTAGTCCATCACGGGTTTTCTACCGACCCGACAGCCCAGCGAAGGCGTCTTCAGTCGACCAAGACGAAGCTCCCCAGGAACAGTCAAAAGAACAGAACACCAGTCCCTCCTCCGCCAAGAGCGGTGACTGGTCCAGGCTTGGAAAGCTCCCCGAAGGTACCGTGGCCGAGGCTTATGTATCGTTTAACCGCTTCTTCTCGACCGACGAGCTGCTGAAGCAGTTCGAGAACCGGAACATGGAGCCTGTCTGGTTTGCCGTGGATACCGGGCCGAATGACCGATTCGGCGATCATGATGGAATCATCACCGATCCTGTCGGCTTCCCGTCTCATCCCGTCTGGCACCATGACGATTTGACGGTAACCTCCTATCAGGAAGAAAAACGCGGCTGGTTCGGCAAAATCGTGTCCAGCGGCGGACATTACCCTTCCATAGACACCTACGGGGACGGGGAACTGCGGAATGAACACTTCATCAAATCGCTGCGTCTTCTGCAGCAGTACGAGCTCATTGCGAATCGGGTGGCTCCGTTCATAGACGTGGACGCTTCCTTAGCTTATGTGGAACAAAACGGCGTTCGCCTCTATGGCGCTGTCATAACCGGGCCCGTCAAGGAACTGCTGACCCTGCGCGAGGTACCCTGGGTGCATGACCTGCGAGTCGGGGAAGTGCGGTTGTGGAACTGGACCGAGTGATGATCTTTTAGCGAAATTCGTTTGCTTCTACAAGCGTGCTGACTTTGAATAAGGGTGCCCAGCCATCCAAGCATACCCCGGATTACACACCATGCCACATGGAGTATTACACACGATGTACAATATCACATAGGGGCAACAAATCTCCCGGACTTCCTACATTCGAGTCCGGGTGTTTGTTATTCATATAAATGATTCAGGTCATGAATGATCCGCGCTGCTAGCGCCTGCCTCATTTGACCATGGCTCCATTTGCCGCTTCCTCTCCCGCTCCTCCCGTATTTGACGATCTCGCTCCATCGCCTCAGCAATATAGTCTCGGGGCTTCAGCTTGCCGTTGATGTTCAGCAAAATGCCAATCATGATGAGCTGCAGAATCGCAATAACGACCAGCATGAGATTCCTCCTCGAACATGGCCTCTTCCTTAGAACATTCCTTAAATAATATAACGCTCCTCCCGGATGTGAAGTTGGTTCATATCAGCAATTGTGCTGTCAGATGCTTTCCAGATATATTTAGTGAGACGGTCTCTATACGAATAAAGGATCTCAAGATTAATAAGGATTTAGAATTGAAAGGGAGAATGCTATGTTCATAAATCGTATATATCAATCAAGAGAAAGCCTTATTCGAAAATTCAAAGTTATAGATGCTGGTGCCGAAGCCAGCTTTAATTTGAACAACGAGGTTTTATATATAACTATAAAATCGCATACAAATGATGAACTATTGCTACATTTCAGAGATTTTAAAAGAAAAGAGGATGCCCCACCGATTTCTTTAGCGAGCGAATCCTTTTATTTGATTTTGGATAAGGTTAGAACATCAAGCAATGGAGAGAAGTATATGCAACCTATTTTAGATTTATTGGATTCTATTCTTGCGCTTATTATTTTTGTTCCAGAGATTAGATACAACGAGATAGACCAGAACACGCTAAATATAGTTACCAAGGAGTTTCTTCCGGAACTAACTTATGAAATCGATAGAATAGAGTATAGGTTACTACATTCAACAAGTAACTTAGTGTAGTTGTAATATGGACTATCCAAAACTATTAAATGAAATGGGGTAACGTGATCAGTCTATCAAGCACCCGCCTCACGTCTCTTATCCATATCCTGCGCTTTGCCAGACTTCCGAGAATCCGGTAAACTGGTAGGACGATAATCGAAATACGAAATGATTGGTGAAATTCATGACATCCATACCCTTCTATAAACGCCCGTACGGCGGTGAGCGTCAGGATATTCCGTTTGCCAAGCTGGCTTCCTTCGAGAACAGCCAGGACCTGATCCGCGATGACGCCCCGGATGCGGCTTTTTTTCGCGGCTTGGAATCACAAGGGCTGCTGCTGAACCGCGCCCAAATCCAAGCTGTTCGACATACGCAAGGACCGCTGCTTACGCTTGCAGGCGCCGGCTCCGGGAAGACCTCCGTGCTGGTCAGCCGGACAGGCTACCTCATTGCGGCCAAGAAGATCGATCCGTCTTCCATCCTGCTTGTCACCTTCTCATCCAAAGCGGCAGCCGAGATGAAGGAACGCATCATGGCGCTTCCCGGGTTACGGGCTAGCGAAACCGCCAAAGTAACGGCAAGAACCTTCCATTCCTTCTTCTTATACTTGCTGCGAACCCGCGGCTACAGGCAGGAAATCCTGAGCAACTCCAGGCATCAGCAATTTATTATGAAGCGCATCCTGCGAGAAATGGGCTTACAGGACAGCTACGAAGCCGAGACTCTGCTATCGCTCTGGTCTGCCCATCGAATGAGTATGACCGGACTTGACGAGCTGCCTGTCAAAACACCTGCGGAAGTCGAGCAAAGGCAAATTTTCGCCCGTTATGAAGCGTGGAAGGAAGACCACGGCCAGATGGATTTCGATGATATTCTGGTTTTGTCCTACCGTCTACTGTCGCAGGATCCCGGATTGCTGGCTTCCCTTCAAAGGCGGTACCGTTATGTGATGGTCGACGAGTTTCAAGATACCGGACTGCTGCCCTATGAGCTGCTGAAGAAGATGGTCGCCCCGCATCGCAACCTGATGGTTGTCGGTGACGATGACCAGACCATATACGGCTTCAATGGCGCGCGTAACGAATTCATTCTGGAATTCGACCAGACGTTTCCCGGGGCCAAGGTGGTGACGCTGGATATCAACTATCGATCCCTCTCGTCGATCGTCGGGCTGGGAAATGAAATTATCCGTGTCAATGAACGCCGCCGTCCCAAGCAGCTGCGCTCTACCCGCAAGAGCAGCAGCGTACCGCTGTATCTTCGTCCAGGCGATCCCGACCAAGAAGCGGAGCTGCTGCTGACCCATATTACCGAACAGGTCCGGGAGCACGGAAAACAGTACCGCGATCATGCGATTCTATACCGAACCGCAAACAACAGCCGGGCGATCTTCGAACAGCTCGTAATGCGGGAAATTCCGTTCATTCATTACGAGAACGGGGATCTGTTCTACGAGCAGTGGATCGTCAAACCGCTCATGGACCATCTGCGGCTGTCGCTGGACCGGCGCAATTTCACGGCGATGGAGGGCATGCTTCATACGCTGTACATGAACCGGGACAAAGGGATGGCTTTCATCCGGCAGCAGGATGCTCCGCGTCCCAAGAAGGGGCCTCTATCGCATCTTCTATCCTTTCCCGGCCTGAAGGACTTCCAGATCGAGAATATTAGGGATCGCACTAAGCTCATTAAGAGTCTGAAGGCGATGGAGCCCCTTCAAGCCGTACAGGAAATGAGGCGGCAATTCTACGACAAATTTCTGGAGGCAGACGAACGTCAGGAGATCACCCTCCATAAGGAATTCATACAGGAAGGACTGGATGAATTGGAGGCCTCGGCGAAGCGTTTTGGCGATATCGCTGAGTTCGTTGAATTTGTCGATCGGCTGATCGTCATTCATAAGGAAATGGCCGCCATGAAACGGGAAGAGCAGGCCGATGCCGTCCGCTTAATGACGATCCATAAATCCAAAGGGCTGGAGTTTCCCTCGGTGTGCCTGATCGGGGCGAGCGAGGGCATTCTGCCGCATACGTCCGCTTTAGACGCCGAGCGCAGGGACGACCAGCGTCCGCTGTCGGACAAGGAGGATAAGGCGCTGGATGCACTGGAAGAGGAGCGCAGATTAGCTTATGTCGCTATCACCAGGGCACGGGATGAATTGATTGTCAGTTCGCCAGGCTTTTACCGGGGACGAAAAGCGGAGGTTTCCCGCTTCTTCCGCGATGTGTTCGTCACGGACGAGCAGAGCAAACAAGGCAACCGTATACCAAACAAGGTCGGCGGGTCAACGACCCGTACATCCTTTAGCGCTAAACGCACGATCCGCATAGAGACCTCAACCTCAACCTCAACCAAGCGCTCTTCCCTACCCTCTTCTACTGGGCGGGCAACGGTGAGCACAACCAGTCAGAGGAGCCAACGTATCGGTTCAGATTCGAGCTCCGCTCCGAGCCCACAGCATCAGGCTGCATCCGCCGGGACAGAGATCGTCGACGTGTGGTTATGCACCAGCGCCAATTGCAAAGGCTGGCAGCGGGTCAACGCAAGAATCCCTGCAGGCACACGGAATCGGGAGAGCAAGGCCTGTCCTTTATGCCAGTCGCCCATGAAACAGGGGCGCAAAGAGGTTCCGGTGCACATTAGGCGTTAAGGAGCTAGTTACTGGAATTACCGCAAACAATGACATCGTTCATTTGCTGTCATCATTCATCCATATGCTTATAAGACGCTATCCAATATACAAAAAGGACTGACCCCTATCGTTCTTCAGCGAACGTATCAGGTCGGTCCTTTTCTCTTCTTTGTTTTAATTTCCCCATTCTACATATAAATATGGAAGCGTATACAGAATGCGTTACAATGGACTTAAGAAATCATCTTATCTCATGCTTTGATACATACCGAGGAGGAATACCGTCATGATTAAAGGAATTGCCCATCTGGCGTTTGATGTAGCCGATATGGAGAAGTCCCTGCATTTTTACTGCGATATTCTTGGTTTCACCCGTGCTTTTGATATCCCTAACGACCAGGGCGAGCCGTGGATCGAGTACATTAAGGTATGCGAGGGACAATTTATCGAGTTGTTTTACGGCGGGCAAAATAAACCGGGGCATGTAGATCGGCCCGTCGGATTCTCCCATCTCTGCCTTGAGGTGGAAGACATCGAGCACATCGCGGAGCATCTCCGCAATCAGGGCGTGAAGCTGGACGTCCAGCCGGTTCAAGGAAAAGACTTCAACTGGCAGTGCTGGGCGAGGGACCCGGACGGCAACCGGATCGAATTCATGCAGCTGGATCCCAAATCGCCGCAGATGAACTGCTAGGTCCTAACTGGCACAGCTGCCAGCGCGTCTTAACGCGAAGGTATTCCGGCAACTGTCTCCTTATTATCGCAAGGTCATCCCGTAAATCAGGGTTGGCCTTGTTTTTTCTTGTGCAGAATGTAGAGAAAGGCCGTGCCATTAAACATCTTGCCAACATCTGTTAATCCGGCTACAATATAACCACCGAATTATTCAAATTTGAATAATATGTACATAGTTGAATATGGAAAAGGAGTATCCTTAACATGAATGCACAACAAAGCAACATCAAATTGGTCGTGGCCGGTCTGCTGCTCGGCATCTTCATGGCCGCCATCGATAATACGATTGTAGCCACTGCCTTATCGACGATTATCCGCGATCTTCAGGGCTTCGACCAAGTCGTCTGGGTAACCTCGATCTACATGGTTGCCGTTATGGCCGGTACACCGATCTTCGGTAAGTTATCCGATATGTATGGACGGAAGCGGTTCTTTATATTCGGGTTGGTTGTCTTTCTGATCGGTTCCGCTCTTTGCGGGATGGCGAACAACATGACAGAGCTTATTATTTACCGGGCGATTCAAGGAATCGGCGGCGGTGCTCTTATGCCGATTGCGTTTACCATCGTGTTTGACCTGTTCCCGCCGGAGAAGCGCGGTAAAATGACGGGTTTGCTCGGTGCCGTATTTGGCACCTCCAGCATTATGGGACCGCTGCTGGGCGCTTTTATTACCGACAGCATCGGCTGGGAATGGATATTCTATGTCAACGTGCCGATCGGTATCGTATCCTTTATCTTCATCATGACTTCCTACAAGGAGTCCCGTTCCCATGCCAAACAAAAGATTGACTGGACGGGGGCTGCAACGCTTGTAGGCGCGATCATCTGCCTGATGTTCGGTCTGGAACTGGGCGGGCAAACCTATGCATGGGATTCACCGCAAATTCTGGGCTTGTTCGGGGGATTCATTGCTCTGTTTATTGTGTTTCTATTGGCAGAGACCCGGGCAGCTGAACCCATTATTTCGTTTCAAATGTTCCGTAAACGCCTGTTTGCCTCCAGCAATATCGTTGCCTTGTTCTATGGAGCAACCTTTATCGTGGCAACGATCTACATCCCGATCTTTGTTAGCGGAGTGTATGGTGGATCAGCAACCAATTCGGGCCTCATTCTGATGCCGATGATGCTCGGCAGCGTAGTCGGCAGCCAGGGCGGCGGCATGCTGACGACCCGGACTTCGTTTAGAAACATCATGATTCTGTCCGTCTTGTGCTTTATTGCAGGCATTTTCTGCCTGAGCACGATAAGCCCGGATACGCCGCGCTACCTGTTGACGGTCTTCATGATCCTGACCGGCTTTGGCGTCGGATTCTCGTTCTCCACGCTCAGCATGGCCTCCATCCATAACTTTGATGCCAGACAGCGCGGCGCGGCCACATCAACGAACTCCTTCCTTCGCTCCTTCGGCATGACGGTGGGGATTACGATCTTCGGGATTATCCAGCGCAACGGCCTCAACAGCCGACTCGCGGAAGCCGGAGGAAACGCGCCGGCCGGTGCCGAGTTAAATGCAGATGCTGTGCTTTCACCTGAAGTGATGGGCCAACTCCCTCCGAACGTACGTGAACAGATCACGGCTTCCTTGGCGGATTCCATTTCGAATACGTTCTTGTGGGCGCTTGTGCCAGCGGTGCTGGCTCTCGTGTTCGTGCTGATGATGGGCAACGAACGAGTGACCGTACCTGCCAAGGCCAAGGGAGCCTGATGGCATGTCGATGAAGCTGGCCATCCTGGGCTTGCTGCTGGAAGGAGACCATCATCCATACGAGATCCGGATCAAAATGAAGGATCGCGGCATGGATCAATATACGAAGCTCCAGATGGGCTCTCTTTATTACGCGGTAGACCGGCTTGCCGAGGACGGATACATCGAGGCAGTGGAAACCATACAGAGCGATAGCCGCCCGGACAAAACCATCTATCGGATCACGGATGCCGGACGCAAGCTTTTTGAGCAGCTGCTGCTCAAGAAATTCAGGGACATCGAGCCCGTACACCACCCGCTCTATATTGCCCTACCCTTCTCGCGACACGCGGATCCGGCCGTTCTGGCCCCGATCTTGCAGTCCCGTATCCGGGAGGCAGAGCATCGGGTGAACCAGGCATATCAATTATACGTGGAACACCAGCATATCGTACCGCGCAGCACCCAGCACTTGATGATCGGGATGTACGAACATGCCAAGACCGACCTGAACTGGTTAAAAAGGTTGAACGAAGACCTAGTGCAGGGAAAACTCGGCACAATCGGCGAACCGTTGTTTCCGGAGGATGGACCCAAAGAACAGTAACTGTAAGAGGCCTCTCCATCCTGATAATTGACGCAAAAAGAGCGAGCACTTCCCTCATTCCGGGTTGGGCTCGCTCTTTTTATATAAATGCAAAATTTAGAACAGGAATTCATCCGGATTGGAGCCAAAACGTTTGTTTTGGTTCAAGCCGTCAATGGCTGCCATATCCTCCGCCGAAAGCTCGAAATCGAAGATGTCGGCATTTTCGCGGATGCGATGCTCCTTCACCGATTTCGGAATGACGATGACGCCGTTCTGAATATCCCAGCGCAGAATGACTTGCGCCGTGGTTTTTCCGTATTTCTCCGCAATCTGCGCGAGGACCGGTTGATCCAGATTGCCCTGCATCAACGGACTCCACGCCTCCAGGACGATCTGGTTCTCGCGTGCAAACCCCAGCAGCTCCTTCTGGGAGAGCAGCGGATGCAATTCGACTTGGTTCACAACCGGTACAACACCCGTGTCCTCGATGATGTGCTGCAGGTGGCGGATCTGGAAGTTGCTGACGCCGATAGAACGAACAAGTCCTTCCTTTTGCAAGTGAATCAATGCCTTCCACGTGTCGAGGTATTTATCTTTTCCCGGCCAGTGCACGAGATACAAATCAACGATATCCAGCCCGAGCTTCTTGCGGCTCGTCTCAAAAGCTTGCAGCGTCTTCTCATACCCCTGGTCATCGTTCCACACTTTGGTGGTGATGAACAGCTCGTCCCGCGAAACTCCGGATTCGCGAATGGCTTGCCCTACGCCCTCTTCATTGCCGTAGATGGCAGCGGTATCGATGCTGCGGTACCCTGCAGCGATTGCTGATTTTACGGACTGAATAACCTCTTCGCCTTCTTTGGTCTTCCATACGCCAAGGCCCAGCCACGGCATTTTTACGCCATCATTCAAAGTAGGTCCATCGGTAAAAGTTTGATTGGCCATTCTGAAATCCCTCCTATTATGTAATGCAGCGGTTGTAAAGCCGCTTTCTCCAGTATATCAAAACCCCAGTATCCCGCTCAACGTTACATCACTTGCCAGGGCTGCCTTCATTTTTTAACTATATTTAACCGGGGTTTAAACTTCGTCCGTTACAATGGTTATATCTGATACAACATTAGCAGCTTAAACAGGAGGATTCACAAACCTATGGAAACCGTTACGCTCATCGTTGCGATCACCGCACTTGCGCTCATACTCATTCTATACGTCGGTAATTTAATCAACAACGGACTCACCGCCGCCTTCAACTTGAACATCCGTGCCAAAAAGTACGCTGTGGTGCTGTTAATCATTTACGCCGTGTCCATCAGCGGCTTTGTTCTGCTCACCCAGTGGTGATCCGTCTCATATAGAAAAAGGGCGTCCCTCTCGGAGGTATGCCACCTCCGGGTTCGGCCCTTCATTCCTATCACTCATATGCCAAAGACTGCGCAGCGAGACTAGTACTTGCGGCTAAAAATGCCGAAGCTCAGCAGTCCGCATGACGCCAAGAACAGATATGGCCCTGCCGCCGCCCCTCTTATCGTCTCTCCAAAAAAATCTACGGTCTTGGATGACACGTACATCATTGTCAAAAAAATAGCGACCAGCGCAAAGGCGTATGCTATGATCTTGTTCATCTTCTTCTCGCGAACCACTTTCAAAAATGGATAGATGAAACATACGATGAAAAACACGCCGCCCTGCAAGAAACCATTCTCTGCAGCCACGCCGATATCCAGCCATTTAAAAAAGAAAGAAGCTATCGCTAAACAGGTGGCTATAAAAATCAACTTGCTCCCCAGATCCCACTGCTTGAACCGAAATTTCATCCACGTACACTCCCCTAGTGTCAATCGCCCGGATGCCGTAACACCCTTTAGGCAAACATAGGGTTCATTATACCGGATTTTTGCGGCGGAGGGTAGATCAACTACAGGTCTGCGGCACTATTCAGCCATACCGTTTTGTTCGCTGCCGGTTGACGTTTCCCCTGCTTAGGTTCCATATCCGGATATCCGATGTACAGGAAACCCAGCATTTTATCTTCAGGCTTCAATCCGAACGCTTGATTCATCAGCGTATGGAAACACGGCTCGCCTGTTCTCCACACGGCACCCAGACCAAGCTCATGAATTTGCAGAAGCATATTTTGAATGGCGGCAAATACCGCTCCGTACTCTTCAAGTTCAATCACCTTGGGGTCCGTGGATGGTTCAACCGCCACACCGATGACAACCGGAGCCCGGTATGCCTTCGTACGTCCCGACTCGCGTGCTGCATTTACAGCCTCTTCACTCGTATCATCGCCGCCTGCCGCCTGAATGTCACCAAGCGCGTTGCCGAGCACATCACGGCCCTCTCCTTGCATGACAAAAAATTTCCACGGCTCCGTGAGCTTGTGGTTCGGCGCCCAGGTTCCTGCTTCTACGATTTGTTCAATCCATTCCTGCGGTACGGCATCAGGCTTGACCTTGCCAAGGCTGCGGCGCGTTCGGATCGCTTCACTTACGTTCATATCTGATTTCCTCCTGAGCTATATATAGTTGGTTTTATTTTACATACTCCTAATTGAGAGTCTGTCTCAATTATAACAAAAAGCGCACCGTATCGCTTCTAAATTGACCAGTTGAAAATTAATGGGCTGTTTTCAGTTCTACAACCTCCGTATTACACCCTATAATTATTGTAATTTCCCCTCTATTTTACTAGCATTTGGTGCGAAACGTTCGCATTCCCCCTCTCAATTTCTTCTAGATTTCCATGCCATTATCTGGGATAATGATGTTTAACTCATACAAGAAGATTAGGAGGATGATTCATGACTGATAAGCGACTCATAACGCCAGAGGATTTGTACCGGATGCACTGGGTGAATGACCCTGTCGTATCTCCAGCTAGCGGAGCCATAGCTTATGTACATAAATCCGTCAGCGAAAAATTCGACGGTTACCGTTCCCATATCCGGTTGCTTCCTGCAGAAGGAGACCAGGACGTTCCCTTCACGTCCGGCGAAGCGGATGCCGCACCCGCTTGGTCCCCGGACGGGTCGGAGCTTGCTTTCTTGCGCAAAAAGGGCGATAAGCCACAGGTATGGATCATGCCTGCCAACGGAGGGGAAGCAAGACCGGTTACCAACTTGAAGCACGGAGTCAGCGCCTTTAAATGGTCACCGGACAGCACACGCCTGCTTGTTAGAAGCGAGGTGGACGCGGGAGAGTCTACTGAAAGCGAAGAGTCAGACAAAGACGGTAAAAACAAGCTGCCTGAGGAAAAAATCATTAATCGCATTAAATATAAAGCCGATGGCGCCGGATTGTGGAATGAACGTCGACATCATCTATATCTCGTGAACCCGGCAACGGAAGAATGCAAGCAAATCACAGAAGGAGATTTTGATATACATGCCTTCGCCTGGTCACCGGACGGTACCCGTATCGCATACAGCAGCAGCCTTGCCACGGAGCAATTCCCGGAGCCGGATCTTCGTTTGACGGGCGATGTATTCGTCATGGACCTCGCCAGCGGATCCGTAACCGAATTGACGGATGGAACTCTCTCGATCGGCTCCATTGCGTTCACCCCGGACGGTCAGTATATGCTCATGCTTGCCAGCGATCTCAGCTGCGGTTTTGCTACGCTGACCAAAATCCACTTGATCCCGCTCTCGGGCGGAGAATCCCGCGTGCTCTTCACGGACATGGATATTCAGCTGGGGCACGCCGCGGTCAGCGACATGAGAGCCGGAGCCGGAACACCTCCGCTGTTCAGTAAGGACGGTCAATCCGTGTACATCCAGCTCAGCCAGGATGGCGGCGTCCATATTGGACGATTTGCCCTGGACGGTTCATCCTACGAGCTGGTGGTATCGGGTGAACGCGAAGTGTACCAATTCGCTCTGACACCGGAGGAGAACGTAGTGTTTGCTGCGGCTGACCCGCTGCAGCCCGGTGATCTGTTCAGCTTCTCTATCGCTAAGAACGAGGAGAAACGTCTGACGAACTGCAACGAGGAGCTGTGGAGCGAGCTTACGTTAAGCACGCCGGAGTCCTTTACGTTTCGGACGTCGGACGGCTGGCCGATTCAAGGGTGGATCATGAAGCCTGCCGGCTTCACGGAAGGCACGAAAGTTCCAGCTGTGCTTGAAATTCACGGCGGTCCGCAAGCCATGTACGGGCATACGTTCATGCATGAGTTCCAGCTGCTGGCTGCAGCCGGTTATGCTGTATTCTACACCAACCCTCGGGGTGGCCACGGATACGGTCAAGTACACGTTAATACCGTTAGAGGGGATTACGGCGGACGGGATTACCAGGATCTGATGGAAGCTGTAGATTATGTTCTGGATACCTACTCGTATGTCGATGCCTCCCGTCTTGGCGTAACCGGCGGCAGCTACGGCGGCTTCATGACCAACTGGATCATCGGTCATACCGACCGGTTCCAGGCAGCGGTAACCCAGCGCTCGATATCGAACTGGATCTCCTTCTACGGCGTCAGCGATATCGGCTACACCTTTACGCAGGATCAGATCTGGGGCAATCCATGGGACGATCTGGAGAAGCTGTGGAAACATTCCCCGCTCGCTTACGTGAAGGACATCCATACGCCGCTTCTCATCCTTCACGGAGAACAGGATCTCCGCTGCCCGATCGAACAGGGAGAACAGCTGTTTATTGCCTTGAAGCGACTTGGCCGGGAAGCTCAGTTCATCCGTTTCCCTGGTGCCGATCACAACTTGTCCCGAAGCGGCCACCCGCATCTGCGGGTGAAACGCTTAAGTCATATTATCCGCTGGTTTGTGGAGCATATCGAAAAATAAAATAAATCAAAAAACCATCCCCATGTAAACTTGCTCTATGAGCAGCTTACATGGGGATGGTTTTTGATTAGACGAAATATACACCGTCAAAAAAAGACCGCCAGGCAACCCAGGCGGCAATATATATTGGTGGAAGGAATTACATGGTTCAGTAGGAATAATGAGCAGCTAAAAAATGACTGAGTCTGAGATTACACTTCAGGTGTTCCGTAGGTTGCGAACCAACCCTTAATGGTATTGAAATCATCCGTAAAGGACAGGGAGAGCAGCAGCAGTACGCGCGCTTGTTGAGGACTCAGATTGTCGCCTGAAATGATGCCCTCACCTCCGCCGTATACGCTGCCGGAGCCTGTACGGGTCGTTGTTACGAAAACCACCCCCTTCTCGATGGCTTCCTTGCGGGCCGCGCTCATCTCTCTCGAGATGCCGCCTGCACCGGTGCCGGAAGTGACGATGCCTTTAGCTCCGTCTGCCACAAAGCCTTTAATCGCACCACCGCCGGCTTCCTGATAAGAGATTGCAATTTCAACCTTCGCCAGGTCCTCTTTGATGATTCTGCTCAGATCAAATACCGGTTTGCCTTCACCTTCCGCCTTCATCGCACGGAGGGGGGCACGGTATATCCGAATATTCTCATCATCGATATATCCGACTGCGCCCAGCATTGGCGTCTCAAACGTGTCGGTTCGGTAATCATTGGTCTTGGTTACGCCGCGCGCCAGATGAATCGTATCATTCAGCATTAGCACCGTGCCGAAGGATTCCGTGCGGCCGCTTCCAGCCAGTTTGATGGCATTGTACAGATTCGCCTGCGCATCGGAACCGATCACCGTCCAAGGCCGCATGGAGCCGGTAATGACTACAGGCTTGTCGCTTTGTACCGTCAGATCAAGGAAGTACGCAATCTCTTCCATCGTATCCGTCCCCGTCGTTACAACGACACTGTCATAGACCTTAAGCGCATGGTCCACCGTCAGGGACAAATCATACAGATCCGCCATGGTATACGCGCTTGATCCCGAATTGCCGAACTGGAGCGTGCTGATATCCGCAATCTTGTCCGTATTGGGAAGCTCACCGACCATGTCCTCAATCTTCAACGTACCCGCCCGGTAGGATTGAAAGCTGGTGGCATCCGTCGATTGCCCTGCTAAAGTCCCTCCGGTAGCAATGACCAGCACGTTCGGCCTTGTCGATTGTTTGGAAGCTTCCGATAGAGGAGGTACCGTCGTATTCCTTCCCGGCGTTGCAGGGGTCTGTACGGGCGCAGACGTACTAACCGTTCCTTTCACTTCCGTCACCGTAGCAGCATGTGCCGCATAGGTTGCAACAGGTGATAAAGAAATAACAAAAGCGGTGAATGCAGCGGTACTCCAGACCGCTAAAGGACGTTTTGACTTTGGTTTCATCATGGCACTCTCCCTTGATGTTATAATATATAACATATAAATATGTATTCGTTAGAGTTATTCTATTTGATGTTATTTAATATAACAAACAGAACATATTATAGGAAAAGCGTTTACAATTGAAGAAATACAGAAATATAACTGCGTTATTAGCCTTTTTTAACGAATTAAAAATAATATAATCCAGTAATAGGAAGTGTTATTATATTTAATAGACTCCACTGATGTTACATAATATTACATAAAACTATATACTTAGCGTTTCTAACCCAATCTTTAAATCTTTGAACATAAAAAAGGATAGCCCCTCATCATGCGATTGGGCTATCCCTGTATATGTCTGTTGTGTTATCGATCGAGTAGGAGTCCGCTATCGAGCGTCCTCATTAAATGCAATAAACTGAAAATCCTATTCGATGCCAGACTCAGCATGGGTATTCGTCGTAATGTGGAATTCCTTCATCATGTTATGGAAGCGTGCGCCGAAGCCTTCGGAGGCCTCCAGGAAATACTGCTGCTTCACAACAAAGCTACCGCCCTGCCCGTTATCGAACACATAATATCGTATCACCGGGTCATCCCACTCTTTACCGCCGGTTCCACCAACGGCACGCACTTCCCAGCCTTGAATCGGTTCATCCACGGGATTCGATTCAACCTTCGGATATTCTTGCAGCTCCGTCTGGATCCGCTCCGCTGTCGTCTTGGGATCGACGCCCTCCTGCGAAATTTCCATGAACACTTCCGGATAGCGGTCATCCGTCGGCTTCTCCTTCAATTCAATGCGGTCCACGCCCGATTCATGAATCATTTTAAACCGGCTCTCATCAATATAAATCACGTAATCGGCACCCTCATGCAGCTGATCCACGCTGGTTTCCGGCGCGCCTTCAAGCTCCTGCTCGACCGTTTTCTGGGGAGCAAACCATTCCTTCACATGATCAAGGAACGCCTGAACCGGTGCCGTCTGAAAGCTGACGGTCAGTACGATGGCTGCCGCAGCGGCGGTTGCCGCAATCCATCCGGCAGTTCTTCGTCCCGAACGGCGGCGCCCTTTCGATTCCCGCGGCGCGAAGGGAGTCTCCGATTCCGCAGGCCGCCGGTCTTGCTCGCTATGAATCCGCTCCTTAATCGCCAACCAAATCTCGTCTTTATGTCGCATCGCGTCATCCGTACCCTTTTTCAGGCCGTCTGTTATCTCTTGATCCCATGGATCACGTCCCATGCTGATTCCCTCCCCTATTCTGCAGCATCCATTCCTTCAACTTCTTTCGAGCTTTGAACAATCTGGACTTCACCGTGTTGACGTTCAGCTCCATCATGTCCGCGATATCCTTCTCGGCAACATCATTCAAATATTTCAAGATAACGGGAATCCGGTGCTGGTCATCCAGCCGCTGTACCATCTCATATACCTCGCCATGCCGGTCAAAATCGTAGGTGTCGGTTTCCGAGGGAAGATCCCTCTCCTCCGATATCTCGGAAGGCACCACTCTCGCATGTTTCTTCAAATACCGATTGCATTCGTTATAGAGAATCCGGTTGAACCACGGGTCAAAGGGTTTGCTTCCATCATAGGCACCGAGGTTACGGTATACCCGGATGAACGTTTCCTGGACCACGTCGGCAGCGCTTGCCGGACTTCCGGTTACCGCAGTAGCCGTTCGAATCGCCCGATCCGCGTATAACCGGTAAAGTTCTTCGAACAATTCGTCACTGTATTCCGTCTTTAGTCGTTGTATAAGGTCGTGTACCAAACCGCGCTTTCCTCCTTTCACTTGGCCAATCACTTACAATACCCCGTCATGCGGTTAAAAAGTTTTCGAATGCATTATTTTTTAGTATGGCAAAAAAAGGATACCCCGATGCCCCACGGCCGAAGTATCCTTTTTCATATCATAACCCATCATTACGCTTGCGCCGGCACCGGCTCCATTGACGTCCCCTGATGATTCACCGGCTCGACTCGCTCTGCCTTCCGCAGGTGTTTTTGCCCGCGCCAGCGGAAGAAGGACAGCACCCCCCGCAAATACTCGTCGGCAATCATGCAGGAGTATATGCCGATAAGCCCCCACCCCATGTGAATGCCGAGTACATAAGAGAGCACGGTGGCGACCAGCCACATCGAGCCCAGGGAAATGTACATCGTAAACCTCGTGTCTCCGACGGCATTAAGCGAGTTGCCGAGCGCCATGTTGAGCATTTTGCCAGGCTGAAGAATCAGATTCATGCCCAGGAGCGATGCTCCGATCGCAATGATTGTCTTATCGTCCGTAAACAGCCCCAGCAGCTGCTTCCCAAACACATACAGAAGGAAGGCATTGACGACAACGTAAACAGCCCCGATGCCCAGCGCGCGGTACGCGCTCCGATAAGCCTCCTTGATCCGGCCCGCGCCGAACAGATGCGCAATCTGAATCTGGGCAGCCATCGCGATCGATGAGCCCAGCAAGAAACAGAAGGATTCCAGGGTATTCATATACGTACGTGCTGCCAGCTCGGCAGCGCCCAGCGTTGCAATGAAGGAATAGATGATCAGCTGCGTGAACACCCAGCAGGACATATTGATGCCGAGCGGCCATCCGATCCTCAGAATTTCACCGAACAGCGGACGGTTGAACACGCGGAATTCCTTCCACTTGATCCGGTATTCAAATGAACGAAGGAATATATACAGCAGTAAGAGCACAGCGAGCAGCCGGCTGACCACTGTCGAGATCGCGACGCCGGTAAGCCCCCACTGCGGGAACCCGAAAGCGCCGAAAATAAACCCATAGTTCATAATAACGTGAATGATATTCATTCCGATCGCTACATACATCGGCGCACGCGTGTTGCCGGTATTCCGGATGACGGTGCTCATCGTAGCCATCATGGCAATCAGCACCATCCCGCCGCCGACAATGGAAATATACGTTCCGGCTAGCGGAAGCAGATGCTCCGGCAGCTGGAGGATCGAAGCGATAGCCTCCGGCATCGCAAACAATATTACGCTGCACACCAATCCGATGATTGTGGTGGCACTCACCGCCATGATGCCGATCGTTCGAGCGTCTCCCGTCCGATGCGAACCGATCTTCTGGGCAATGAGAATGCCGGCACCGCTGGCAACCGTCATGAACAGGGTCGTCATCGCCTGAAACAGCTGATTGGAGAAGCCAACCACAGCCACCGCATCGTCGGAAATCCGGCTGACCATCAATGTATCCACCGCTCCCAGCAAAAACTGCAGGAACAGCTCGATGAATATGGGCCAAGCGAGAACCCATAATGTAAATTTACTTGTGTTTTTATCCAACATTCCAACCTCCACCCATGATGTAAGGGTTAAACACAATTCATGATGAAACGGTCTTTAACCTTCTCAAATTATAGATGGTATACTGGAGTTATAATATCATTTTCCGAACGAAAACTATCAAAATTCAAACCTCGCGAATCACGAAAGGGCTTTCTTATGACGATCCTGAATTTTACCGTTCCGCCGCTGCCGGAATACATCAATAGCGGGCTTACCCGCGCTCCTGTTCATAGCGGACATCCTAACCGCAAAAACATTGGCATCTTTGATCTGCTCGTGGTCATGAAGGGGCAGCTCCATGTCACGGAGAACGGCATTCCTTATGAAATCAAACCCGGCATGTTCCTCATCCTGCGTCCCGATACGCATCATTTCGGCACGAAGGGATGCACGGAGGAGACCGATTATTACTGGCTTCATTTCCAAACCTCCGGGAATTGGCATGCGGACGAGGCCTGCCAAGCGCCCAGAAGAGAAGAGGCTCCGGAGTTAAAGGCGATGACGCCGAACTATTTTTCCGTCAACATCCCCCAATTCGGCACCCTGCCTCAACCGGAAAAGGCTCTGGAGCTTCTGGCTACCATGTCTTCGCTGGTTCAGTACGGTCACCAGGCTAAATTTCTGTGGCGGCAGCAGGTGGTGTTCCAAGAGCTCATCGAGCAGCTGGCCGCCGCATTGGATACACCGGTGTCCTCTCCTTCCTCCGCTTGCGCCGAGCGGGCCGCAGCCTATCTGCGGAAGCATTATCGGGAAGAGTTCAAGGTGCAGGAGCTGGGCGACCGCATCAACTTCCACCCTGTCTATATTGCACGCTGCATGCAGAAGGAATTCGGCTGCTCGCCAGTTGAATATTTGCAGCGCTATCGGATCGAGCAGGCCAAAATGCTCCTCATGCAGACGGACTTCAGCATCAGCCGGGTCGCGGAGGAAGTCGGTTTCAATCATGCAGCATACTTTACCTCCTGCTTCACGAAGCAGGAAGGGATCTCGCCGCGTAAATACAGGCAGCGATTCTTCATGAATTAATTCATTTTTACGCAAAATCCAAGAAAGTGGCTTGCAACCTGGGCGGGAAGCCTTTATAATGAGAATTAACCACATGATAATGATTATCATTACCGGACAAGTGAGAATGTGTTGAGAATGTATTTATACTCAGGTTTACACGCTTTTCGCTTGAAGAGTTTATATATAAAGGAGAGCCGATTGACTTATGAAAACGACTTCCCGCCGCTGTTCTCTGCAAATGGATGATTATCTGGACCTGCTGAACCTCGCGATCCAGCTTGGAGACGTGAAATGGCAGAAAGAAATCACCCGCAAAATGGAAATGACGCTGTCCACATTAGAGACCGCAGCTCAATAAATAATATTATAGGGATTACATAATCCTGCATATATGAAGACACCCGATCGCGAATTCCAGGCATGTCCCTGGAAAGCCGACCCGGTGTCTTTTTTTCGGTGAGCAAAATAAACGACCCAGTCAATAGGACTGGATCGTGCCGAATCTTTAGCTGCCTCGAATTCGGCGCCACATATCGGTGCTATCCAGACTCCGATTCCGGAAATTCTCGATATACCTCCCCATTCGTCCATTCAAATGCCGTAAGCTGACAAACGATTCGTTGTATGATAATATGTGACTATACTGTCACATTTATAACACATAACCATTTAGTCACATGTAAATAGCCATTTGGATTTTCTTAGCATGCTGTTAAGAAGGAGCTGTCACGATTGGAAAATGAAATCTTTAAAGCACTGGCGGATCCCAGCCGACGCACACTCTTGGATCTGCTGTATAGATCAGATGGGCAAAGTTTAAGCGAACTTTGTGTTCCCCTGGAGATGACCCGATTCGGTGTCATGAAACATCTTCATATACTGGAGGAAGCCGGTCTTATCACAACGAGAAAGGTCGGCAGGGAGAAGCTGCATTATCTGAACTCCGTACCGATCCGTCAAATTTACGACCGGTGGGTCAGCAAATACGCTGAGCCCTGGGCCATGGAATTGTCATCCCTTAAAAATGAATTGGAGCGTGAACCGAATATGGAACAAAAACCTCGACATGTAAACCAAATTGCCATTAAAGCAGCACCCGAGCAAGTATGGCGCGCCATTACCGATCCGGCCAAAACATCAAAGTTCTGGTACAACTGCTCTATCCAATCCAACTGGGAAATCGGCTCTCCTTTCGAACTTAAGAACCCCCAAGGCAAGGTTCAAGCAGAAGGGACCATTCTAAACATAAACCCTCCGCATAAGCTGGTTCTGAGTTGGAGGATGTTAATAAACGAAGATACGGCCGGCGAGAGTCTCTCACGCATTACGTGGGAAATTGATCCCCATGCGGAGCTTAGCGGTGTAACCCTTGTAACGGTTATCCATGATGAGTTTGATGAGGCCAAACATACGGCGAACACACTCAAGTTAGGCTTGCCGATCGTACTGTCGGGATTGAAAACCTTACTAGAAACAGGTTCAACGCTTACTAGTGAATAATAGTGTCAACCGGGAAAACGGGATCGGATGTAAAATCCCCCCGTTCATATAAGAGGGGAGAACCCTGCCGCTTGCGGCCAAGGTTCTCCCCTCTTATATGACAATCGGATTCAGTTGTCTCATCCTCACCGCGTTTGCATTACCTACTCCTGCTGCAGTCCCGGACCTGTTTGTACCTTGATCCGGTATTCATGCGGCGAGATCCCTTCCAGCTCCTTGAAGACACGCGAGAATTGCTTGGTGTTCTCGAAGCCAACCGCTTTGCCTATGTCCGCAAGCTTTATGGCACCGTCCTGAAGCAGTTCCTTGGCCTTCGTAATCCGCAGCTTCTTAAGATATACCACAAAGTTCTCCCCCGTATGGGCCTTAAACGCTTCACTGAAATAAGAATAATTCAAAGACACATAATTGCTGACCATCGCCATGTTCAGCGGCCTGTGGTAATTCTCCTCCATGTAACTTACCGCTGCCTTAATCTCCGAATGCTCACTGTGGGCGGAACGAATCCCTTTAACATATTCATTCACGTGCAGCAGCAGATGCTCCAAATTTCTGAAATAGGTGTGAAAATGACGGTAATTGTCCATTGTCCCCACCTTTCGGTACAGCTTCAACACTTCCACCATGGATTCCCCGTACACGCGGAACACCTCATCCAGCACCTGCTCATTAATCCGCTTGCTGACATGTTCCAAATAATCGATGGCCACATGCGGCATATCCTCGATATGAAAAATATGCAGCAGCAGCGCCTTGATCTCCCGCTCCCGCTCCGTGCCGAGCATGTTGCCCAGCTTCCGGATACTCTCTTCCGGCACCGGATATGTGCGCAGCTCTCCCTGAATATCATCATGGCTCATCAGCTTGACGTTGGGATGAATGAACGTATAGCTCAGAGCGGTCAGCGCCTGAATGTAACAGCTCCGGATGTCTTCGACCCGGAAGCCTTCCCGGCTAATGCCCACAAAGAGCCCGTCCATCTCCCGCTCGGCAAACTGCCGTGCCAGCTCCTCGAATTGTCCGTCCGGACTGCCGATGAGCACGACCCTCCCCTTGCTGTCCAGAAAACAAGCGTTGATCCGCCCTTCCACTGAAGCCCTCATGTTATCAATCAATTGCTTCAGCTCATCCTTGTTCATGGCATTGCCGTCTTCGTACTTGTATTTCATCACCGCTACCCGGAATGGCTTCACAAACGAATCAAACCCGATTTCGTTCGCGACAGCTCCCATGTCCAGCCCCAGCCCTTGCGGCAGCTCCAGCAGCTCCTTCAGATGATGGGTCTGCAACTGCTGAAGATATACCTCGCTGGCAGCCACCCGGTTATGCACTTCCGCTTGCCGGATCAAAACTTCTTCTGTCTTTCGGAGGGCGGCGAACAGTTCATCCCGTCGAATCGGCTTAAGCAGATACTCCTTTACTTGATAGCGGATCGCCGCCTTGGCATATTCAAAATCGTCATATCCGCTCAGGATCAGAACGACGGGTTTAACCCCCAATGTTCCTTCCAGTTCAGCAAGTGCCTCAATCAGGCGTATCCCGTCCATGACCGGCATCCGGATGTCTGTAATGACGATATCGGCCGGCACTGCGCGGTAAGAATCCAGCGCTTCCTGCCCCTGGGCAGCCAGGCGGATCTCGTACTGATCCGGGAATTCCCGCTCAATCATCGTTTTCAGTCCATACCGGATATTCTTCTCATCATCCACGATCATCAGACTTCTCATGTCCACTGCCTCCTCCTGTTAACAGAACCTTAGGGAAGGTCATGGTCACCTGCGTGAACTTCCCCTCTTCGCTCTTCACTTCGATTCCATATTCATTCCCGTAGAACAACTGGATTCGCTGGTGCACATTCCGAAGTCCGATTCCTCCAGCCTGCACGCCGCCCCGCCCGTAATCTACGGAAGGGAGTTCCTCGTTGTCCGCCATTCGAAGAATCTCGCCCAGCCTGCCCAGTCGATAAGGCTCCATCCCGATGCCGTTATCGGTAACGTTAATCGTGATCCGATCCTCTTCCCATGCAATGGCATCGATCTTGATCCGCTTCTCCTGATCCGGGAACTCGGGCCAGGCATGCTTAACGGCGTTTTCCACGATGGGCTGCAGCGACATTTTTAATACCTCGAGCTCCATGAATTCGGACGGAATATTGAGTTCAAGCCGGATCGGCTCGTCAAACCGGATATTCATGACATCAATGTAATTGCGGATATGGCGAATTTCATCCTTCAATTTAACGTACTCCCCCGACCACTTGAAGTTGTAGCGCATCATCCCGCCAAGTGAGGTCAACGCATCCGAAATCGTCCGCTGCCCCTCGATTTCGGCCAGCATCTTAATATTTTCAAGCGTATTGTACAGGAAATGAGAGTCAATCTGGCTGTGCAGCGTTCGCAGCTCCGCTTCTTTGGTCACCGCTTGCTTGCGTACGCCCTGGGCAATCAGTTCATTGATGGTGCGGATCAATTTGTTAAAATGATGCGCCAGTTCACCAACCTCGCCGCCCCCCTGAATCGTAATGGCTGCGGTAACTTCTCCCTTGCGGACTCTCTTCATCGTCTCCGTTAAACGGCGCAGGCTCTTCAGAATAATGGAATTTAGGTAATACGTAATGATCGACAGCAGAAAAATCAATACAATGTTCGCCGCTATAATCTGCCCCTGGGCCTTGGATACGTTATTCAGCGCCCCTTCCAGGGAAACGACATTCAGCACATGGGCATGAAGCCGCTCCATCGGGGTAGCAATCAGCAGGAACGAGGATCCGTCCAGGCTAAACCTGGCATGTATGGTCTTCTCGGAGTCGCCCGCCTCCTGCTTCAGCTTAGCGAACTGAAGCTCCACCTCGCCTCGGAGTCCCTCGTGACTGTTCATGAATGATTGGCTTCGGTCCATGAACAACTGCCCTTCCTGATCGACGATAACCATCTGCGAGCTGTTATCCACGATACCGGCAAAGGTCTTCGGAGCAAAGTACTTGAGCAGCATATCCACCTGGATCACGCTGCTGTAATCCCCGCTATGGACTTGGCGAATCAAGGACACCTTCGGCAGCTCCTCGGACACGTCGGCAGCGTAGCGCTGCAGAATATCGGGATCGCGGTGGTTGAATAACCACATCTCCCCGCCGTCCAACTCCTTGACTTTGGGGAACCACGGCTCGCTTGCGATCCGTTTCTCCTGAAAAATAATTGGCCACATTTCCGTCACGTTTGCGTTGTTTGTGTATAACCGAAGGTGAGTAATATTCGGATTGTTGGTTTGGATCCGCTGGATGTCCTTGAAGGGCCCCCGAGCCAAATCGATCAGCCACGCCACCTCGGGTTCTTCATTGATCCGAAGATAATCCTTGATCCCGTCGTCCGAAATCGCCAGCTGTGCGGCCATTTCGATCGCCTCGATCTGGTTCAGCATGTTCATCTTCTCGATTTCCAGCAGGAATGAGTTCTGGTTGAGCGCATCGCTGATATAGGTATCCCGAATCTGCTTGAAAAAATAATTCGACACGATCATGCTCGGAATCAGCAAAATCAAAATATAGGCAGCAACCAAACGGCTCTGCATCGACCTGCGGCCAATCCAATAAGCAAACGATTGTATAAGCGATGCCATTCGTTTCATCATGACTGTCACATCCCGTTTTCTATGAATAACCGCAGCCAAGCCAGCCGAGCCCAGAATGGAAAGGCGGCATCAGCCGATCGGATCCCCTCCTATATTAGCTCGTGATGCGACAAAAGGCACCCTATTTCGACAATATCGATAATAGGGTACCTTAAGTCCTTATTCTGTTCATCCGCCTGAGCGGATCATCCTTACTTCAGGAATTCCTCAAGCTTCTTGACGTTCTCTTCGTATTCTTTCTGTCTGAATTCCTGAACCTTCGCGAAACCGAGGGATTCACGCTTCGCTTGGTAATCGTTCCAAATTTGATCGAACTCGGCATCCGTTTTAGCAAAGATCAGCTTCGGCAGGATTTTACCCCACTCGTTCATTACCTTGTCGTTAATGATGCCTTCCTCGGAGCTTGCATCCGGATCCAACTGATCGAATTGCGAGAAGCTCTGGGTCTTGCCGCGAGTCCAGTCTTCCATCTGCTTAAACGGCTCGACGGCAGCAGGCATCCAAGGCTGCGTAACGTTGTTATCCATCATCATCCAGAAGGTATGGGATGCTCCATACTTCTTATCGAATGCCCCGCGGTCGCTGTTCAGCAGCTCCGCTACCTCGGGCAGGAATTGATCTTTGCCGTCAATCGTGTCCCATGTCACGCCTTTTTCGCCGAGGTAAGTATCACGCTGGCCTTCTTCGGAGATCAGGTAATCCAGGAAGCGAATGGCGCGCGCTTTGTCTTTTACGTTTTTGGAGATGAGGGTTACCGTCCAGCCGGAGATCGAAGGACCCGACAAGGTCGGCTGATCCAGGTTGGAGTTAGCCGGTCCGTCCACTGCAATGTAGACCGAGTTCGGATCGTTTGCATACAATGCGTTCTGCTGGTTCGCCATATCGCTGCGTTGGTACAGCATCGCGAAATAGCGGCCCTGTGCGATTTTTTCTTCCATCTGCGGACGTTTATCCACGAAAATATCCTTGGACATCAAACCTTTTTCATTCGCCATACGGAACGTCTTCAACCATCTTACATATTCCGGATCGGTGCTGCGGTCGTACAGCTTTCCGTCTTTATCCTGCGGAATGGCAAGGAAGTTCTGCAGGTAGCCCTCGAGGGAGCTGTTTCCTTTTTCATGGAAATCATGCAATCCGAAAGGAATGAGCGGCTGTCCGTTCACGTCCGGGAACATTTTCTTGGCGTCCTCAAGCGCTTTCAGGAAACCTTCCGGAGTGCGCATATCCGGGCTTCCGAGCGCCTCATACATGTCTTTGCGGACCAAGAACGTTTGGTTGGAGGTAATGTTATCGCCAAACTTCTCATAGTCCTTCGGTGAAGAGGAGGCATTCGGATAACCGTAAATATTGCCGTCATCCTTGGTGTACCACGACACCTTCGCAGGGTCGGTTACTTTATAGAAATACGGATCGTATTGGTCGGCCAATTCGTTCAGCGGCAGAACGAGGTCGCCTTCGATCATTTTTTTGACAGCGTCTTCATACCATCCCAGCGTAATAAAATCAGGCAGTGTGCCGGAAGCAATCATCGTATTCATCTTCTCGACTTCGTTCCCAGCCGGTACGATGAAGTTGACGTTAACCCCCGTCTTCTTCGTTACGTATTGCGACGTAATGTCCTCGCCCCATTTGTTCGGGAACCAGGCGAAGTTGATGTACCAATCAAACGTAATCGGGGAGGTATCGACTTCCCATCCCGGCTGATCCTGAGTCAATTTTACTTCTTCTGCCGGTTTGTCTTCCTCTTTTTCCGACGCGCTATTATCACCGCCGGACGAGCATGCTGTTGTAAAGGCCATGACCAGCGCGAACATCAACAACAGAAGGCTCTTTGGCTTAAGCATCTTGCTCATGTGTTTACCCCTTTTCTTATTTAAAAATATGATTATATAGAACTCCCGCCGGATTAGGCAAGAGAAGCTACCTGTAAAATATCCCCTCCCCCTGGTGTCCCCGGGAGAGGAAAGCTGCGTTATCAGAGACCGAGAATTACCCTTTAATGGAGCCGATCATCATCCCTTTGACGAAATATCGCTGCAGGAACGGATAGACGAATACGATCGGCGCTGTCGTCACGACCATGGTCGCCATTTTGATCGATTGGGAAGTGACCGTCTTGGACACGCCGCCCGGAACCTGTGCCATCATCTGATTGGAGCTGGATTGTGCGACGACTTTATACAGATACGTCTGGATCGGCTGCAGATCCGTATTGTTGATATAAATGACGCCGGTGAAATAGTCATTCCACTGGAACACCCCATGAAACAAGGCAATCGTCGCGATAACCGGCATGGATACCGGCAGCACAACCCGGAGGAAGATGGACCAGTCATTAGCCCCGTCAATCTTCGCCGCCTCCTCCAGACCGTCCGGAATTTCCCTGAAGAAGGTCATGAAAATGATGAGGTCGAAGAAACTGAACATGAACGGAATAATGTACACCAGGAAGCTGTCGAGCATATTCAAATCCTTGATCAACAGATAAGTTGGAATTAGTCCGCCGGTGAAAAACATCGTCACCGTTCCGAGCAAAATATAGAATTTGCCGCCGATCAGACCCTTCCGCGAGAATGCATAAGCCACCATGGCGGTGAAGAGGACATGGATGAACACACCAATGACGGTTTTGGCTACGGTAATGCCCATCGCCGTCATGATGCCGGAGCTCTGAAACACCGCGCTGAAATTCTCAAGGCTAAACATCCGCGGCCACCAGTAGATCCCTCCGCGCATGGCGTCCTGCCCGTCATTGAAGGCATTTACCAGCACGTACCAGATCGGGTAGATCGTCAGAAAGCATACGATCAGCATGCCGAAATTATTGAATATATCGAAGAAGGCTTCGCCTTTGGTTCTGCGTTTAAACATGGATTATTCGTCTCCCTTCTGGCTGGTCTCGCTAGAATAGTGATGTGTCGTTCAGTTTTTTGGTCACCTTGTTCGCGATCAACAGCAGGATAATTGCAATGACGGACTTGAACAATGAAACGGCTTGCGCGTAGGAGTAACGTCCGTTCTGCATCCCGGTGTGGTACACGAAAATATCGATGACGTTGCTCGCGCTTTCGTTCAGCGAGTTCCGGAGCACCAAAATCTGATCGAAGTTGGAGTTCAGCACACCACCAATTGCAAGAATGAAGAGGATGGAAATGGTCGATTTGATACTGGGAAGGGTGATGTACCACATCTTCTGAAACCGACCTGCGCCATCAATCGTCGACGCCTCGTACATTTCAGGCGAAATGCTGGCAATGGCCGCCAGATAGATAATCGCGGACCACCCAAGCTCCTTCCATATATCCGAGGTGATAATGATTCCCCAGAAATATTTCGGTTCGGCCAGATACGTGATCGGCTCATCGATCATATGCAGAGCCATCAAAATATTGTTGATAATCCCGATATCCGCCAGCCAGGTCATCAGAATGCCGCCCAGAATGACCCATGACAAGAAGTGAGGCAGATAAGAGATCGTCTGAATAGTCCTCTTGTATCGAACAGACCGGATTTCGTTCAGAAAGAGTGCAAAAATGATCGGGAGCGGAAATCCGATAAACAGCTTCAGCAAGCTGATCCCGAGCGTGTTCCGCATAACGTTCGTAAAGTCCTCGTCTGAGAAGAACTCCTTAAAGTGTGCCAGCCCTACCCATGGCGCTTCGCCGATGGACTTCACGATATTGAATTCCTTAAATGCAATGATGACACCGTACATCGGTATGTAGTTAAAGATGATCATCCACGCAACGCCGAGCAGCGCCATAATTTGAAGATGTCGTTGGCCGTAGAGCTTTCTGAGCCATCTCTTTCTGTCAAGCTTCTTCTGTACAGAAGGCTCCATTGAGGGACCGACACCGGTTTCGGAAACGTCGGCATGAAGTTGATTTTGCATGGTTATGACCTCCAGGTTGATCCTATCATTTTGAAAACCTTTACATTCTTTATGTTTATATTGTAGATCGTCCTTTCTCTGCACGAAAGGTTTCAGATTTCGTTTCAAGGGGCTCATTTTTCGGGTACACTTCGCCATTCACGAAAAAATGCAACCCAAAAACGAAATATTGCGCCCTCTACTCTTCCAGACACAAAAAAAAGGCATGGACAGCAGCCTCCACAGCTGCCATTCATGCCTTTCCTCTTGCTCTAACGATCTTTCGCCACAAGCGATCCATCGGATCGCTTGTGGCGGCGTTATCGTTTTTCGTCACGTATATCAAACGGTTTCCCAGTTATTCCCCTTTGTCTTCCTCACGTTGCTCCTGTTTGCTTTCATGTTCCTGTTGGTATTTCTCACGCATCAGCTTCTGCATGATGAATTTCTCCTGATCGTTCAAGCCGCCTTGGTTATCCTGGATGATCATGTTGTCAATGTTCCTCTTCAGTACCTCGGTTTGCGTGTTCAATACATTTCACTCCTTTGAATTTTGCGTCCCTTATCCGTAAAATCATTCTGAATCAGAATGAAAGGGTACACGTATTACTAACCATTCTCCTTCCAATGAAACAGAAATAGACGGATTTACCATAAAATCCGAAGGTAGCTTCAAGAAGAATTTGTGTTTGCCCAGCGCTTTCTCTAGGTATTAGCTGCTATTTGCGCTCGATCTGAATCCCCTTAGCCAGAGATTTCTGTTGTTTATTGGTATTAACTAGCTGCGGCAGGCTTCTCGTTTCCTTGACCATAGGGGATTGACACAAATGGCATACCGGTTCCGTGTCGAACGCAAAATCGTCCCGCATCCACCCTTTGCAGTCTTCCTTAGTGCATGCCCAAACTTCCGTTATTTCTTCAGGAATACTCTCCATCGAGTTTTTACGCGAATACATGAACGCTCCTCCTTATTCTCGTCTTAGAAAATAGAAACGCCGTATAAAAGAAAACTGCCCTTAATGTCGCACATTAAGGGCAGTCTTCAATTGTAATTACAATTTAACAACGTTCTCAGCTTGTGGTCCACGGTTTCCTTCAACAATGTTGAATTCAACGCGTTGGCCTTCGTCAAGCGTTTTGAAGCCGTCGCCTTGGATCGCGCTGAAGTGAACGAATACATCGTTACCGCCTTCAACTTCGATGAAACCAAAGCCCTTTTCAGCATTAAACCATTTAACAGTTCCTGTTTGCATGGGGGAATCCTCCTTGATATATATTTACATGACCTTTTTTCTTCGCAGACGGAATAAAAAAATTCACATATTGCACAAGGTTACCAGAAATGACAACCCTCTACAATATGTGAATTCAGGTCGATTTCGATATTCACATCTTAACACATTTGACTGCCGATAGCAAATACCAATGCAAAAGATTCTGCGGAAAAATTAAAGTTATTTTATTCTGCATCATTCCGATTAAGCACGAGCAAGCATATACAACTCCCGGCATATGCCGGGAGCTGTACCCAGAGCAGCGTTTTAACGCGTAAACGTTTACTTTCGCAATTCCTCCAGCGTTTCCTTCCAGCGCTGCAGGACTCCTTCCGGGTCGTGCAGCTGAAACTTCACGGCCGATATAATATCTGCATACTTCGCGATATCTTCGCGAACAGCCACTACCTGGGCATCAAAACGCTGCAGCGGATGCCGGGCATCCGGCAGATCGGGAAGCGCTTGAAGGCGCAGCCGAACATAATGGGCCGCTCCATCATGAATTGCCACCAATGTGCCCTGTCCGGTGCGAAGAAGATTGCCAGTCGTAACCGTTCCCTGCCATAATGCAAGTCGAAGCCGGTTCCGGTCTAAGGCCAGCACCTCCCCCACGCTGAGCATGGCCGTATTCGGCCATCCATCTTCAGTTACGCTCAATAGCATCATCGCTTCATACTGTTTCAACTCCAGATCCGAGCCATCCAGCCATTGGCACAACCCTTCTGATATTGCAGCCTGTTCCGTCACAGCGCCATCTCCCCTTCACCATATCACTTTAACGAGCTTCGATAAATTCCAGCCAATCCAGCTCGATGCGGCCTTTATTCACCATAAACACCAGATCCACGGGGCCTTCCTCAATCGGCATAGCCGCAGCCACCCTATGGATGTCCCACTGTCCATCGCCAGAGTCAGACAAGGAGATAAGCTCAGGCTCCCGGTCCCCGATCTGGAGCATAATATCCACCGTTCCCTCGGGAATCAGGACCCGAATGTCCAGATGAAAGATGCCTGCACCAGCGCAAAGCGCATCATAAGCAAGCCAATCGCCCTCCCGGAGCTGTACGCATACCAGGTTGTCCTTCGCCCACGGCTTGCCGCCTTCCGGAGCGTAGCTTGGTTTCTCTGCCTTGCCCGTCATCATTCGCATCGGAACGCCGTCAGAAAACCGGAAGCCGATATCCTGACTGGCCTTCGTCTCTACATGATAAGAAAGGCCCTCGCCCCGATATCCGTAAAACTCCGCCGGAATCTGAATGGGCAGCCGGCGAAGCAGCGACCGTGATATGTTCGGGTAAGCATCGCAAGCTGCCAGCGGAAGATGATCCAGGAATTCGCCCAGAATCGCTTCAGCTTCAGCGGAAGAGGGCCTCTCTCCACCTTCCAGGTAATTCGTCAGCTTCTCCCAGCCTTTCGGCATGCGAATCGAGAAAGGTGAGTTTTGAGTGCTCATCTTCTTCCAGGTCCAGAAGTTCCAGGATATGTTATGGTCCTCAAACATTCGGAATGCGCCCGTGTACCACTGCGGGTTATTCTCGCCGCCTTCACCCATGAAGATCGGCACATTCCATTCTTCGCGAAAATCCAGATACTTCTGAATGCTCTCCGTGTCGGGATTATTCCAGTACTTATGGAACTGCAGCATCAAATTATCGTCAAACTTGTCGTCAAAAATACTCCAGTCCGTAGACCAGTGGACGCCTTCCAAAATGATCATATGGCGCTTGTCCACTTCGCGTATAGCCGCGGTGATTTCCTTATACAGCGGCATCACCCGGTCATTGTACTCGCTGAACCAGTCGGGCAGCGGTTCGTTAAGCAGGTCGTAACCGGCCACGATCCACTCATCTTTATAGCGTTCCGCCAACAAGCGCCACAGTGCCACGGTTCGCTCCGCGTTCCGTCGATCCGTGAACAGCTCCGGCAAATCCCGCTCGGAATCGTCGATATTGGCCCCGGTCTGTCCGCCGGGCGCGCCATGCAAATCCAGAATAACATACAGCGAATACGTCCTGCACCAATCGATCACCTGATCAATGAGCCTCAGATGACCTTCATGATATACAAAAGGCGGGTGCTGCCCTTCCTCCATAATGAACCTCGCATTGATCGGTACTCGAATGGAATTGAAGCCTTCCGAAACGATCTGCCGGATATCGGCTTCGGTGATATAACGCTCGTAATAGGTCTCCCAGAACGCAGCCGCCTTCTCCTCGCCGATCAGATCCCTGACCATGCCTTCGATGCGCCGCGGACGGTCTACCTGCTCCGGCATTTTCCACATGTATCCTTCCGGCAGCAGCCAGCTGCCAAGTCCGACTCCCTGCAGCAGAATTTCCTGCCCGTCCCCATTCACCACGCGTTTGCCGCCCGCCTTAACAAAACCGCTTACCAAAGGATTTCTGCTATCATTCATATTGGCATTCCCTCGCTTCCATGTCTGTAACGAATGTAATTGACCTGTTCCATATCAACGGCGACATTCGTTCTACAGGCCAAACATCAGTCAAAATATAACATGTCATGCTGGGCAATAAGCTCCATTCCGAAAATCAGGGAATCATTCTGAAATATCGGCCATCGGCCAAAAGAAAAAGGCGCTATCCTCTGTTCGAGGATTGCACCTTTCCACTTATCAAACTTACGATGAAACCTCCGTAACCGGCTGAGCGGGAACAGGTTGACTTGGTGATCTTCCCTTCCGCAAGCCGCCCGGCAGTTTACCGAAAAAGATCCAGGTCCAGCTCCCGAGACAACTCATACTGTACACCACTATATACGAGACAGCCAGTGCGCTGATAAGACCGCCAGCATACCACGCCAGCAGCAGCCAGGAGTTCTCCGTCTGCGGAGGAAAGTCCCGGTAGAGGAGCAGCACCAGCGGATGTACCAGATACACACCGAAGGAATACACGCCGAGCCGCCTGAACCCGTTCAACCACCACGACCTCTTATTTCCGAAATGAAGAGCAACCTGAAGCATGACCAGTGCGGTTGTCAACGTATGCACATTCCAGAAGGCATCGTAGAGCAGCGGATGATATTCCGTCCCCAGCAGCCGCTGATTGTATCGAAGGCCGATATGCGCCAGCGCGGCGCCCAGCCATATTGCCCAAAGGGCGATCCAGCCCAGCTTGCGCAGCACCGGTCTTGCGGGATGCTGCGTTGAAGTTAGCCAATCCTTGACCCGGTCATAATAAATGCCGATCCACGCCCCAAGAAAATAATACGACAGAAACGACAGCGACCAGCTGTTCCGGTTCGTTACGTCCCACCAGGCGTCATTGCCGATATAGAACAACCACTGCAGTCCAATGCCGACCAGCACGCAGACCGCCGCGAAGCCGCGGAATCGTTTCAGCAGCATCAGCACGAGTGGGAACAGCAGATAGAACTGGATGTTAATGAAGATAAAATATAAGTGCGTGTAAGATTTCCCCGTTGCCAGCTTGGGCCAGAAACTCTGCAGCATTGCCGCCAGATTCGGCTCGCCTCCGCGATGATACCAGGCCACCGTAAAGAATAACACCGAGAACAGCAGGTACGGCACCAGGATATACATCAGCCGATTTTTGAAGAACCGCGCAAGGTCACGGCCTTTGAACGGACGGTGATAATAGTTATAGAACAGCACGAAGCTGCTCAGAAATATGAAGGTCGTCGTTCCAACCTTCGAGAATATGTTCAAGAAGTTATACAAGCCAAAAAAATCGTCCCCGCGCATCTGAACTGTGGCGAACGACGTCGCATGCACCATCAGCACGCCCATCATCGCAAAGCCCCGAACCAGGTCGATTTCGGTTATTTTTGCACGTTTATCCATGTTGCCTCCTCCATATGATTACGCCCCCTATTATATCTCACTCCCCACCGCTTGGATACTAAATTTTCCTAAAAGTGGCATGGAACAAGCTCCCTTTGCCATACCAGTGTAAAAAGGGCCTGGCACCAAGACAGGACACAAGCTTACATGATGCAAGCGTCCAATTCGAAGTGAATAGGAGGGGATTTCTACTGATTGAATTTAGCCGCGTCAACAAATTTTTCGGAACCTTCCATGTTCTGAAAGAAATCGACCTGACCATTTCCCAGGGGGAAGTCGTTGTCATCGTTGGACCTTCCGGCTCCGGTAAAAGCACGCTGCTGCGGTGCATCAATCGGCTCGAAAGCATTACGGATGGCGAGCTTGTCGTGAATGGCGTCAAGCTGCATGACAGAAAGATCGACATCAATGCATTTAGGCGGGATATCGGGATGGTCTTCCAGCATTTCAACCTGTACCCGCACAAAAAGGTAATCGACAATATCATTCTTGCGCCCATGAAGGTGCTGGGGATGTCCAAAGCGGAGGCAACGAAAAAAGCAATGACGTACCTGCAGCGAGTTGGAATTGCGGACAAAGCGGACAGCTATCCCTCTCAGCTCTCGGGCGGCCAGCAGCAGCGGGTTGCGATTGCCCGCGGATTGACCATGAACCCGAAGATTATGCTGTTTGATGAACCGACGTCCGCACTCGACCCGGAGATGATCGGCGAAGTGCTGGATGTCATGCGTTCACTCGCCCACCAAGGCATGACCATGGCCGTGGTTACCCATGAGATGGGCTTCGCCCGCGAAGCCGCGGATCGAATCGTCTTTATGGACGAAGGCCGGATTATCGAGGATGCGCCCGCCTCCGATTTTTTCAATCAGCCGCGGGAAGAAAGAGCACGGGCGTTCCTGAGCCGTCTGCTGCATCACTAACCCGGACTTGGTGCGTAGGGGCGGAAAGAAATTGCCGCATTGCTCTTTAGGAAATTAACTTATTAAGAGAATTCATATCTTTAAGGGGGATCTGGTGTATGAAGAAAAGATTGACGAGGACCTTCAAGTGGAGCGCGGCCCTGCTAGCTTTAGTCATCATGCTGGTCGTATCCGGATGCGGGGGTTCCGGCAATACGGACACCCTCGAGGCGATCAAGAAACGGGGCAAGCTTGTAGCCGGGGTGAAATATGATACGAAGCTGTTTGGACTGCAGGACCCAGCGACCGGCAATGTGGAGGGCTTCGATATCGACATCGCCAAAGCGCTGGCCAAAAAAATTCTCGGTGACGAGACCAAGGTCGAGCTGAAGGAGGTCACCTCCAAGACCCGGATCGACATGCTGAAAAACGGGGACATCGACATCATTATCGCCACAATGACCATAACGGAGGAGCGCAAAGAGCAGGTGGACTTCAGCGATGTGTATTTTGAAGCCGGCCAATCGCTGCTCGTGAAGAAGGGAAGCCCGATCACGGGTCTGGAAAGCCTGAACAAGGATACGAAGGTGCTTACCGTAAAGGGCTCTACCTCTGCGCAAAACATCCGCGAGAAAGCGCCCGACGCGGTCATTCTCGAATTCGAGAACTATCAGGACGCCTTCACCGCCCTCAAAGCGGGACAGGGCGATGCCCTGACCACCGACAATTCCATCCTCCTCGGCATGCAGCAGCAGGACCCGAGCTTTGAGCTGGTCGGCGGCAACTTTACGGATGAACCCTACGGCATGGCCATCAAAAAAGGGAATCCGGAGTTCGTGAAAACCGTCAACGAGCTGTTGAAGGAGCTGAAGGATAGCGGCGAATACGACAAACTGTATGAGCAATGGATGGGCGTAAAACCGGAATAACCGCAAGCATGTAATGGTCGGCCGGGCTTAAGTTGTCATGGCTCCAATCAGGTTCCTCCCTATTATCGGGCGGAACAGCCTGGCTACTTTTGACCGGCTAAACGACCATCATCCCCCATTGGAGGTGAGGCATTTTGACCTTGTGGGATTTTAACATTCTGGTCCAGCACTGGGATCAATTCATGGCTGGCCTGGGCCAGACCATTCTCGCCAGCCTGCTTGGGCTGATCGGCAGCCTGGTGCTGGGCACCTTGATCGCCATTCTGCGGATTGCCCCATTCCGCATATTGAAAGCCATCGGCGCCATCTATGTTGAGTTTATCCGCAACATTCCGCTACTGGTGGTTGTCTTTTTCTTTTTCCTGGGCCTGCCCTCTCTCGGCATACCGGTGGACCCGTTTACTTCGGGTACGCTTGGGCTAATGGTGTATACGGCTGCCTTCATTGCCGAAGCCATTCGGGCGGGGATCCAGGCGGTACCCTCCGGACAGTCGGAGGCGGCTCGCTCCTCCGGGCTGAGTTATATCCAGAATATGCGCTACATCGTTCTTCCACAGGCGATCAAAATCGTATTGCCGGCCATCGGCAACCAATTGATCAATCTGGTCAAAAACTCCTCGGTCCTCGGCGTTATCGCCGGACTGGACCTGATGTATTATGCCGATCTGATTAACCTGAGCACCTTTAAAGGCATTCCCGTCTATACGTTTGTGGCCCTGTTCTACCTGCTCCTGACCATACCGCTCAGCCTGGCCGTCCATTACATGGAGCGGCGCTTTGCGAGAAGCAATTGACGTTAAACGCAAGTTTGCCTAATAAACAGGAGGTGGCATGAGATGGATTTTATCGGTGCGTACTCCTGGCCGAATCTGCGATATCTCCTTCAAGGCTTTTGGATCACGGTGCAGGTTGCCGGCTTATCCATTGTATTCAGCTTCATCATTGGAACCGTGCTCGGGACCGTGAGATATACGAAAACACCCTTCCTGTCGAAGACAACGGCCATATTCGTGGATATAATCCGCAATCTGCCGCTCTTGCTGATCATTTTCTTCATCGGCATGGTTCTGCCCCAGACCGGGATTCGAATTCCCACCTTCTGGGCGGCCGTCGTCGGCTTGAGCATCTTTGAAGGAGCCATGATCGCCGAAATTGTCCGCAGCGGCCTCGTATCGGTGGATAAAGGCCAGATTGAAGCGGCCCGGGCCTCAGGTCTCTCATATATGCAGACACTGCGGCACGTGATTCTCCCGCTGGCGCTGCGCCGAATGTCCCCGCCCATGGTGAGCCAGTTCATCTCGCTCATTAAAGACACATCGCTCGCCGTGATCATTTCACTGCCTGAGCTGATGCGCAATGTGCAGATTCTTAGCGGTTCCAGCTATGACTATGTTATACCCGCCCTTGTTTTTGCGTCCTTGCTGTACTTCACGCTGAATTATCTTCTGTCCGTCATCGCCAAACGACTGGAAGCAAGACAGATCTAATCTGGCCTGCAGTTCCTGCTTCTATCCTGAACTACTAACCATCATCGTGAAAAATGCAATCGACCCGCGATACGCGCGCCCAGGTTCAACCCTGCTCCGCAGCCATTTTGGCTTGCGGGGTATTCGCGCTTCCGGCAAAAAAATAAGAATTCGATACCTAACCCTCCTCGGAGCCATTGTGCATCGATTTTTTTGTCTAATACATAATCATCCTGAAAGGAGACTGCGAAAAAAATACAACCATTCTCCTTGCCATACGTATACAACGTATAAGAACTGCGTTTAGACGACAGGAGGATGAGAAATGATCAAAAGATTATTGTTGATTTCACTTGTTCTGGGAGTTCTCTCCGGCTGTTCCTTGGTGGACAGCGTGAACAATTCGTTGGATTATACGAAAGAAGCCACTACTTTTATTAATGAAACCTCCCAATTTGCCGAATCCATTCCGGAGCTTGCCCAGCAGGCCGCCACGAATACAGATGCCAAGGAAATGCTGACCCAAGAGCTCGAGGCGATGAAAACCCGGATTTCGGAGTTTAATGGCATTGATGCCCCTGCCTTTGCGCAGTCCATCCATGAACAGCTGGTCGGCTTAAACGACACGCTGCTGACCGACATCAACGGCTATATGGATCAAATCCAGAACGGAGTGACCGACTTCCAGAATTCCAACATCGTTCAAACCATCACTAAAATTAACGAAACGATGGATATGCTCCAAAATCTTCAGCCGTAATTTGCCAAGGTCATGACGATAACATAGAAGCCCTGTTCTGATGAGCGGGGCTTCTATGTTTACTAAGGTTTATGTATGTATTCACTTTTCATCTAAAAAAGGATTCCAGATTGGCAGTAAGCGTCTGCTTAACCACATATCGAATTCCGTCTTCGCCTGGCGCCATAATCCAGTATGTCCCTTGGTATCCTGCTTCATCCTTCGGGTCCCAAGCCACAATGAATTGCCATGCGTCGCCAAAGCTTTTATTATATTCTTCTCTGTAACTCCCAGCCAAATTCTCATGCGGAACCGATTCGATTGAAATATGCTGCACGCTTTCAAAAGCTCTCATCCATTCCGTAAATTCCACCATGTCCCGGGCGTACTGACCCGAAAAATATCCCTCGTCTCCACCCGACATCGCATAAAAGGTTTCCGCATCCTCCGCCTGTGCTGCCTGATACAGCAAGGAAACGGTCTGCACCGGATTCCATACAGGCTGCTTCGCTTTTGCTGCGAGAAATGTCCTGTCTTCCGCCGTATGCCGGATCTCTATCGCGATAAGCTCTTCCATTGTCGCCTCTCTTCCAAGCTCATAAGCCCCGGGGTAGATCGTGGATTGCTCCACCACTTTAAGCCCATCAGGGAACGCTGTCACAAACCATAGGTTATGATCGCCCTGACTAAGCTCCTCCAGCACAACCTCGGCCTGGCTGCCGTACGTAAGTGATAGCAGCTGGCGACTTTCCCGATCCAGCCCCTCCTTATCAAAAAGCTTGAATCGTTCCGGTCTCACCTCACGTTTGCCGGCCTCTTCGAACAGCACCTTCAGCATGGCGGGGGACATACGGACACTCGCAATGTCAGCATGACGGAAATACGATGCAGAATCGTTAGCCTGAAGCGCCTCATACATGTTGAGAACCGCTTCAATCGGATCATGGTTGGACTCCCCCGCTGGCGGCTCTACTTCTTGCTTAACCTGGTGATGGCTTTGCTCTTCCGAATGGAATGCCTTACGCAAACTCTCCCTAGCTGGCGGCGGCATTTCCGATGCATTCCCGGCTTCTCCTGCGCTCGGCGTGGCGGAGGTCGATCTATTTTGCTGTACGGATACGGATCCCGGTACCTCCTTCGTGCATGCCACCATTAACATCATCGTCATGACAGCCATAATTAGGATCTGTCCGGATCGCAGATATGACCTCTTCCTCGTCTTCATTTCATTCACCTCCATATATAACGAATACAATCGTATGTAGGATTGGCGCTGCACCGATCTCTTTATATTCATCATCGTCATAACAGAGGGGAATGTTTATCATTGTAGATGAAAAAAAAAGCTCCTGCCAGATTTAAAGACCTGCAGCGAGAGCTCCTTCTCATATTATGCATCATTTAAAATTGATTATAGCTTACAAATTCCAATACCGGCTTGCGATAGCCCCGGGGACGTGGCTTTCTTGCGTCCTCCTTGCCAATCGCGATCAGCATGGCGGGCACATAAGCGTCCGGAATGTTCAGTTTCTTCTGCAGAATCTCGGGATCAAAACCGATCATCGGGCAGGTATCCCACCCCTTGTCCTTAGCCACCATCATCATTAACATCGCGGATAGGCTGGCATTGCGGATGGCTTCATCCCTCATGAAGGATTCTCCGCCCGCTTCATAAAAATTCGTGACGGATTCAACCGTCATGTCATATTCAAGCTTGTCGATCACGCCCAAATTCAGAAAACCCTCATTCATTCTCCCGATTTCCCGGTAGGCCTGCTGATTCCCCAGCACCACGATGACGGCCGACGCGGTAAGTATCTTATGCTGCTTGTTGGCGGCTTCGTAAACCTTGTGCTTGATATCGGGATCCTTAACCACCACATAGTGCGTGTGCTGTAAATTAAAAGCCGAAGGAGCATATTTAACTTCATTAAATATATCGTTCAAATCCTGATCCGGGATTTCAATCCCTTCCATAAATAGATTAGCCGATCTCCGGCTCTTAATTAATGTTGTCAGATCACTCATATCTGCACGCCTCCATCATCGATTAGTTAAAGATTACCGCATCCAGCGAATATGCGCCTGCACTCGTGAGTGCCAATGCAACTGCGACTGCGATCAACAGCAGATTATACTCATATCCATTCGCTGTAGACCAATACCCGTTCCGGCCATGCACCTTCACGATTGCGCCCAGCATCGTCAGCGTGATCAGCGCTGCGCCGAGCACCGTGAGAAATCCAGCCGCAAACAACAGTCCGCCAACCAGCTCCATCAGACCTGACAACACCGCAATCATGACACCAGGCTTAATGCCAACCGATTCCATCCAGCCGCCGGTCCCTTTCGGCCCGTAACCGCCAAACCATCCAAACAGCTTCTGCGCGCCGTGCGCCATGAACGACAAACCAACCACCAAACGAAGTAACAACAATCCAATATCTATAGCCATTTATTCGCCTCCATTTTATTTTTCATTTTCATAATTTATAGAAATCCATCGACACCGTTCATCTATATCTTAATTTAAAGATATATACATATAGAATGATTAACCTGCTTCATCTTCGCTAACGTTTAAACACTTCAAACTTACCCCTTTCAATCAACTAACTTTTATATAGTTACTTAACTTAATATTAAGATATATGAAATACATCCTCCTGTCAACCGTTATTTTAAAGCTAAGCACTCCCAAAAATATCCCTTCCCATCCCTGTCAAAGACACTTCGTAATGACCATGATCGGAATGGCAAGATGCAGAATGTTTCACTTCATCAATGAGGTTCTCCATGCCAAAAAAGCCTTTAGGGGCACCTGCTCACGTTCAGGGAACAACGGTATCGGAACAAAAAAAGGACCCCGTGTCCAATGGACATTGGGATCCCCTTCATGTGAATCTCATGGTAATCCTCTACAACAACGGATAAATTTCCGTCCAAACAGCATCCATGATTTCCTGCATTCGGTCTTCCTGGCTGTTCACCGCAATGACCGCGTCTTTACGAGGTAGAATTATACATAGCTGGCCGGATGCCCCATCAGCACGATAAGCATCATGAGTGCTCATCCAAAACTGACAGCCATAACCCTGAGCCCAGTCTGGGCTTCCCTTCGTATCGATCTGTTTGCCGGTCACAAATCGGATCCATGATTCAGGCACGATCTGTTTCCCCTCCCACAGTCCATACTGCAGAAGAAGTTGGCCAAAGATGCTGAGTTCCTCATTGCTGATGGATAAGCCCGCACATCCCAGCGTAACACCCAGCGGGGATGACTCCCACTTGACATTTTCTATACCCAGGGGCTTAAACAAGCGGGGAGTCAGATAGTCCCTTACCGTTTCCCCTGTAGCTGCCTGAAGCATAGCCGAGATCATAAACGTATCGCCACTGCTGTATGTAAAAATGTCACCAGGCTTCCGGTCAAGCGACAGAGACATATAGTGCTTAGCCCAATCCTTCTCCTTCAAGGATGCTCTTTCATCTGCCCATAACGGCGGCGAATCATGTCCCGAGGACATTCGAAGCAGATTATATAGTGTAATGTTACCGGGATCCAAAGCCGGCTCAAGGTTGCCATTTACCGAGGTGTTATCATTAAAAAATTCACCCAGACGGCTGTCCAGAGACAGTTTACCTTCCTCAATTGCCAGGCCGACGGCCATACAGGTAAAGGATTTGCTGATGGAATGTTGGACACGCCGCTTGTCCTCTGTTAAATCGAACTTTTCCCACAGCTGGCCGCTTTGACGTACCCGGGTTGAGTGCACCTGCAATCCTCTGTCTGTAATGTAATCAATAAAGCCGGATAATCGATTAGACATGGATTTACCTCCTATCCGATAGTCATTTTAACTGCAGCCTATAGGTCGCAGTCCTGAAAAGGTCTTCAGCTTTATTTATTCATATATCCAATTCCAGAATAACATGTTTAAACTTCGATAGAAACGTTTCAACAGTTTATAATCCCTTTAGCTAAATATGTTCTAATGAAATATATATATAGCTCAATACATTGGAAGCGTTTTCCTTGCTCATATTCCACCTAATACGGGAGGTGAAATAGAAAAAAAGGCCCACTCGACATAATTTGACACAGAAAACCATTTTTTCGAAATACTATATTGACAGAAGATATGGAGTGGAATTATGATGTTATCGAAACGATTCGATTAATCGCTTTCATAAAACTAAATATAACGTTTTATCTTCTTCAGTTACTGAACTGACAGGAATCTTCAGCAGTCTCGGTTTTTATATCGAAATAATCGGTCAATAGATACCTGAGCCACCTTACCTAAATCACACGATAATGAAAGGGGTTACATATGGCGCATATCACGATAGAGACCGGGTCGCCTACCTTATGCATGACGACAAGCATCCATGTCGTATCGCCCGTTGACTCAGGCAAGCCGCCGGAAAACACGCTCTACCTTCTTCATGGAGCAGGCGATAACGCAAGCACTTGGCAACGCCTGACTACCGTTGAGCTATACGCACACAAATACAACTGCACAGTCATCATGCCGGAGGCAAACCGAAGCTATTATACCGATATGACGTATGGGCTTAACTATTTTTATTACCTTACCAAGGAGCTTCCGGAGTTCTGCAGCCGGCTGTTTCAATTGAATACGGACCCGGCCCGAACCTTTGTCGCCGGTTTGTCCATGGGCGGATACGGAGCGCTTAAATGCGCGTTCACTTATCCGGGCCGATACGCAAAAGCCGTTTCGTTATCCGGTGTAACCGATATTCGGCAGCGAATCCATGATATGGACATGCCTCCCGGCATGCTCAAGGAAATGCAGGCCGTATTCGGTCCGGAGCTGGAAATCCAGCCTAGTCAGGATCTCTACGCATTGGCAAGACAACGCCTGGAAGAGACCGGCAAGCTCCCTCCCATCCTCTGCTGCTGCGGAACCGAGGATCCCTTTATCGGAATGAACAGGGAATTCGCAGCATATATGCGGCAAACCGGATCCGACTTTCGCTATGTAGAAGGACCAGGAGCACATGAATGGCGGTTCTGGGAAGAGCACCTAGAGACAGCCTTTGATTTTCTTTTTAACGACAAGACCCAAGAAGAGTGAGGAGATGCCACTTGAAACCTGCAGCCTTAGGGCCTGACAAAAAACCGACCGAACGTTCGAAGTTTAATAAACTTCTGTCCGAAATTAAAAAACACCGAATGATCTATACCCTGCTTCTTCCCGGACTGATATGGCTGTTGTTATTTGCTTACCTGCCGATGGGCGGCCTGTCCCTTGCATTTAAGGATTACAAAGCCAACATGGGTATCTGGGGCAGCCCGTGGGTCGGTTTCGAGAATTTTAAATACGTGTTCCGGGACCCGACCTTTATCGACGCCGTATGGCGCACACTTTACATCAATATCATCAAGCTTGCCATCACCTTTCCGGTCCCGATTATACTTGCACTCATGCTCAATGAGCTTCGGATGGGACGAATGAAAAAAGCATTCCAGACGGTGCTTACGTTCCCACACTTCCTGTCATGGATTATCGTATCCGGGATTGTCATCAACGTTCTGTCTTATGACGGGCTTGTGAACAGCACCCTGGCGCTGCTGGGACTGCCGACCATTAACTTCCTGGGGTCCGAAGGCACGTTCATTCCGATGATCCTGATGACGGATATCTGGAAGTCCGCCGGCTGGGGTGCCATCGTCTATCTGGCTGCCATCTCCGGTATTGACCAGGATCAGTACGAATCGGCTCAGATCGACGGAGCCACAAGAATGCAGCAGATGTTCCGAATTACGCTGCCCAACATTATGCCGACGGTTACGATTATGTTCATCCTGTCGGTGGGCGGACTGATGTCCTCCGGATTTGACCAAATCTTCAACTTGGCGAACGCCGCAACCAAGAACGTATCGGAAGTACTCGACGTTTACATCTACCGGATTACCTTCCAATCGTCAACAGACTTCTCGTTCTCCACAGCGGTCAGCTTGTTCAGATCGCTCGTCAACATGATTCTCCTCCTGCTTGCGGACAGGGTTGCTAAAAAAATGGGCGGAGACGGTTTATTCCGTTAAGAAAGGAGTGGAAAAGGAATGAGCACGATAGCTTCACAACCGAAAGCGCGGAAAACGCGCAAAAACAAGAAAAGAATGACGCCGCTTGACTACATTCTGTTCACCGTTCTGTTGGTACTTGCCTTGCTGATTTTGATACCTTTCTGGAACGTCATCATGATCTCGTTCGCTACGCCTAAGGAATACGCGGACAACCCGCTTATGATGCTGCCCATGAACCCCACGCTCGAAAATTACAAGGCATTGTTCGCTGACGGAAGCATCCTGACCGGTTACTGGAACACCTTCAAACTTCTGATTGTGGGATTGCCGCTCAGTCTGTTTTTAACCGTGACGATGGCGTACGCACTCAGCCGTAATAAATTTCCCGGCAAAAAGCTGATCTTTATGCTGGTGTTGTTCACCATGATATTCAACGGCGGTATCGTACCGCTCTATCTCATCATGAAATCGCTGCATTTAACCGGAACACTCTGGTCCGTTATCCTGGCTGGCAGCTTCAGTGCCTTTAATATGATCCTGATGATGAACTATTTCCAGGGCCTGCCGGAGTCCCTTATGGAATCCGCACGGCTTGACGGTGCCGGGGAATGGAAAATCCTGTTCTCGGTCGTGCTTCCGCTGGCCGCTCCGATCATAGCCACCATCACGCTGTTTTACGGCGTTGCTTACTGGAACAGCTGGTATGACGCGATGATCTTCCTCCGAAAGGCCGACCAGCTTCCGCTGCAGAACGTGCTCCGGACCATCATCGTGGAATCGCAGACCAATGCATCCAATGCTGCCAGCGTGGATTCCGTAGGAAAGGCCAATTTCTCGACAGGTATGAAAATGGCGGCCGTATTCGTCACCATGGTGCCGATTATGTGCTTCTTCCCGGTGCTTCAAAAACATTTTGCCAAAGGGGTATTAACAGGGGCTATCAAGACCTGATTGATGCATAGATTTTTTTCAACAAAAATCTGATTATTCATGGGGGTAAAACATGAAAACGAACAAAAAGCTGTCGACAAAATCCATTCTTACCATGCTGCTCTGTCTGAGCATGATCATGGTGACGGCGTGCTCGAGCAAGGAATCTTCTGGCGGCAACGAGAAAGACGAGAATGGCAATTACAAAGAAAAGCTGAAGATTTCAGTAGCCAGCACCGTTACGCTCAAAGACGGCGCGATGGACAACGAGTTCCACAAGTTCTGGATGGACAAGTACAACATCGAGTGGGATTACAACTTTATCGAATGGGATTCCTGGGGCGAGAAGCTTAGACTCTGGATCAACTCTGGCGATTTGCCCGATGTAGCTACCTGGAACTATGTTCACGGCGATGCTATGAATTACATTGATCAAGGCCTTCTGTACAAATTCCCAGATGACTGGAAGGAACGCTGGCCAAACGTGGCGGCGGCTTACAAACTGACAGGTCTCGGCGATAAGCTGGAAGAGCTGACCGGCGGAACGTATCTTTTGCCTAGACCCGTTTATTACGAGAACAAGCCTGCAGACCCGCTCACCAACCAGATTGGTGTTATTGCAATCCGCAGTGACTGGGCGAAAGCAGTCAACTTTGAAATCAAGGACGTTTATACAACAAGTGAAATTATGGAGTACGCACGTCTGGTTAAAGAAAAAGACCCGGGCAAAGTCGGATCCAAGCTTGTTCCGATTTCCTACAACGCCGACGATGTCCTGACCAACATCATGATGCCAAACAGCGAGCACTCCCGTGTCGAGTCCGCTTTCTATAAAGGCGAAGACGGCAAATACCACTGGGGTCCTGCCGATCCTGAGACGCTTACCGGTTTGAAGCTGATGCAGAAAGCCTACAAGGAAGGCCTTCTCAATCCTGAATACTACACATGGAAAAACAGCGAAGGCAGCAACAACTTCCGGGTTAACGGCACGGCTGCTGTTATGAGTCTCGGCGGTTTGGCCTCCTACCGTAACGATGTGGATAAAGACATGAAAAAGAACCTGAACCTGAACAGCGATGAAGTTGTTCACACCGCTATCGTACTTGGTGATGACGGGAAATACCGTAACCTGGAGCAGGTTAACTTCTGGTCGGCACTGATCTTCTCGCCAGACATCAGCGAAGCCAAATTTGAACGCATCATGGACCTTCTGGAGTATTCCACAACTACAGAAGGACAAATGACGCTGAACATGGGCTTCGAGGGAAAAGACTGGAAGTACGGAGATAACAAAGAGCTGATCAGCCTGCTTCCTGAAGGAACCTCGCTGGAAGATAAATACCCTGGCCGTTTTGAAGGTCTCTACCTGCTGGGCGACGACTTCAGCATGATTAACCCGGCAATCAAGCAGGAATACCGCGATACGGCAATCAAGCATTACCAGAACAAAGCGAAGCTGGGCAAGGAAGGCGGAAAGCTGGCCCTGTATGAATGGGACGTTCAGCTCTATGATTCCAAAGCCAAAAATCAGGCAACTTTCGCTTATGCAGACGAGTACACCAACCTGATCCTCCAAGAAGGAGACTTGGAAGCGAACTGGAAAAAATGGGTTGAAAGCAAGCAGTCTCTTGTACAACCTGTATTGGATGAACTTAACAACCTAAAGAAGTAAAACAAACAGCTTCATAGAGTTGGCCTGAGGCATTCGCCAGCGGTACAAGTCATTGAACCCGGTGTGCAGGATTTAAGATGCAGCCGGGTTCTTCACTTCTGCCGTCCTTCGTTCTTCTGAATGAGGAGCTTGCACAACTGAGCACGATCCTATGTTGTACAGGCTCCTGAGAAAGGAGAAGGATATATCGTTCGTCCGTCTTCAGCCAATCTGTTCTCTTATATATAAAAAAGTGGAGGGAATTACATGGACCAGAAGCAAATTAACGACCTTCTAACGAAGATGACGCTCGAAGAGAAAATATCTCAATTGCTGCAGCTTACCGCAAATCTTCATGAAGGCACAGAAGATCAAAGTCAAATTACAGGCCCTATGGAGGAAATGGGAATTACCGGAGAGATGGTCCGGGCCAGCGGCTCGGTACTCGGTCTTTCAGGGGCAGCTTCGATCATAGCATTACAGCAGGATTATATGAAAAAAAGCCGTCTCGGGATACCGCTCTTGTTCATGGCGGATGTAGTCCACGGCTTTAAGACCATCTTCCCCATCCCGCTTGCGATCGGCTGTTCCTGGGATCTTGTACTAGCCGAAAAAAGCGCGGAGATCGCCGCCCGGGAATCCGCCGTCTCCGGCATTCATGTCACGTTCGCGCCGATGGTTGACCTGGTACGCGATCCGCGCTGGGGAAGAGTCATGGAAACGACAGGTGAAGATCCGTATCTGAACAGCTTGTTCGCCAGAGCTTTCGTGCGCGGATATCAGGGAAGCGGGCTTGCAGAGGATAACGAACGCCTCGCTGCTTGCGTCAAGCACTTTGCCGCATACGGCGCCGCGGAGGGCGGCCGTGATTATAACACAGTGGACATGTCAGAGAGACAACTGCGCGAGTATTACCTTCCAGCTTATAAAGCCGCTCTGGATGAAGGCTGTGAGATGGTGATGGCCTCCTTCAATACCGTTGACGGTATACCGGCTTCCGGCAATGAAAAGCTGATGCGCGGTATTTTACGGGACGAATGGGGCTTTGAGGGCATTCTCATCTCCGACTGGGCTTCCATCCGGGAAATGATTGCTCACGGGGCCGCAGAGGATGACTGCGAAGCAGCCTACCGGGCCATGCGCGCAGGCGTCGACATTGAAATGATGACCCCCTGCTATGTCCAGCATCTGCCGCAGCTGATCGAGAGCGGACGTATCGACGAATCGTTGATTGATGAAGCGGTTCTTCGTATTCTCCAGTTGAAAAATAAGCTTGGGTTGTTTGAGAATCCGTTCCGCGGCGCAGATCCGGAACGTGAGCGCGAAGTGCTTTTCTGCGATGAGCATCGGCGTGCCGCCTACAAACTCGCTGTCAAATCCAGCGTTCTTCTCAAGAATAACGGCGTTCTTCCGCTGCAGCCCGATTCCAGCATTGCCTTGATCGGCCCTTTTGCGGACCATGAAGACATCCTCGGATGGTGGTCCTGTGTCGGCGCCAAGGAGGATGCGGTGCAGCTCGGAACTGCCATGCGGGAGCGCGTAAGTGGCAACCTTACCACGGCTGCCGGATGCGGCTTTGATACGATGACTGCAGAGCAGCTGGAAAAAGCATTGGAGGCTGCCCGCGAAGCAGATGTCATCGTTCTCGCCCTGGGTGAGGAGTCCGCCATGAGCGGTGAAGGCGGCTCACGCACAGATATCACCCTGCCGGAGGTGCAGCTCGAGCTGGTTAAGCACCTGAAGAAGCTGGGCAAGCCGATTGCCGCTGTCATCTTTAACGGCCGCCCGCTGGATCTGCACGGTGTTTTCGACGAAGCGGATGCCGTGCTTGAGGCCTGGTTCCCGGGCAGCGAAGGCGGGGCCGCCATTGCTGATCTATTAATCGGACGCGCCAATCCATCCGGAAGACTTACGATGTCATTCCCGCATTCAGCCGGACAGATTCCCGTCTATTACAACGCCTTTAATACAGGCCGTCCGATGGATCCATCCAAAACCGGCGAACGCTATGTATCCAAATATATAGACAGTCCTAACGAGCCCCTGCTGCCATTCGGATACGGTCTATCTTATACCTGCTTTGAATATGATGGGCTTCACATCTCCGGCAGTGAAATGACGGCAGAACAGCACCTAACCGCAAGCGTTGAGGTAACCAATACGGGTACAAGAACGGGTATCGAAACCGTTCAACTGTATATTCGGGATATAACGGGCGAAGTCGTTCGACCGCTGCGGGAGCTAAAGGGATTCCAACGGCTGGAGCTTCAGCCGGGTGAAACCAAAATGGTCGAGTTTTCCATCAGCGAGGACATGCTCCGGTACCACCACAGCGATCTCCGCTTTACAAGTGATCCCGGGAGCTTCCAATTGTTTATCGGCCCTAACAGCCGGGATACGCTCCAAGCTGCCTTTAAGCTTATATAACCCTGTTCCTTTACTTTCATATTTCAAACTACAGCATAGCTGCCTTGGCAGTAGCCGCCCGGATCGAGCGGTTATTGCCGGGATAGGAGGAGTGATCTACCCTATGACAACCATTACACAAGACCAGATAAACATTCACGCGGGTAACCACCGCTTTACCTTTTGGCAAAGCGGTGATTTATATCAAGCCGTAAGCGGCAGAACAATGATCAACCAACTGGTTGCAAGTCCACTGGACGGTTCGATGAACAATATATATTTGCGGATTCACAGTGAGTCCGGCATCACCTCTTATCCGCTGCTCGGCATCCATTCCCGCAGCAAGGTTAGTACGGCGGATGGAGCCATCGTTTGGGAAGGCACTGCTGAATCCGTTGAATATAAGGTTTCTTTCCTTCTTCATCCAAACGGGATCTGGTTCTGGGACGTCCAGACTCGCGGACAAGGGACCGTCATCGACATGATTTATGGGCAGGATATCGGCATTGCCGATGCCGGAGCGGTACGCAGCAACGAATCTTATCTTTCCCAATATATCGACCACCGCGTCTTCGAGAACAGGGAGCTGGGTTATGTGGTATGCTCCCGTCAGAACCAGCCGCAGGCCGGAGCCTTCCCTTATCTTCAGCAGGGATCCCTCACGGGCGCCTCAAGCTTTTCCACGGACGGCTTTCAGTTCTTCGGCCTGCCGTACAAAGCGACCAATACGCCGGTCTGCCTGAGCCAGGAACAGTTAGCCTCTGAGGTTTATCAATATGAATTTGCGTATATCGGACTCCAGTCCGAACAAAAGACGCTGGACGGAGAGGAACGCTTTGTATTTTACGGCCTCTTTAAAGGGGATCATCCTTCGGCTGTAGAAGAGCTTGAATACTTGGAAGAGGTTAAACAAGCTTGGCATACCTATGAAAACAGAGCACAAGCTATAAGCCTGAACCCCCTCCCTCCCGTTCGACTCAAACCGTCCATTGGAAAGCCGCTTGAAACACTCGAGTTGTCGGAAGAGGAAATAAACGTGCGTTTTCCGCAGAATGCAAGACACCAAGAGGAGCGAAAAGACGGCAGTCTGCTGGCTTTCTTTACAGACACTTATGAGCATATTGTCATGAAGCACAAGGAAATGCTTGCAGAACGACCGCACGGGCACATTCTTCTGAGCGGAGACAACCTGAAGCTTGGCGCCAAAGTCATGGCGACCACCTCCTTCATGTACGGCATCTTCAACTCTCATGTCGTCGTTGGCAACACCAACATGAATAAAATGATGAGCAATGCACGCAGCGCACTTAATGTACCAAAAACAGCGGGACAGCGGATTTATGTGGAGAAGGACGGAACGTATCGACTGCTGACCATGCCGTCCATGTTCGAAATGGGCTTCAATTATGTCCGTTGGTACTATAAAACTGAGGATGACATGCTGATCATCACGAACTACACGCTGCTGGATGCACCCGAGGTGCGCCTGCATGTCCAATCGGAAAGCGGAATTCCGTACAATTACCTGGTTACCAATCATGTGACCATGAACGTGAATGAATACGAAACACCGGTACGCATGACGGAGGAAGCCGGAGTGCTTACGTTCCACGGCGATACGAATCCGGTATCCGCCGGGGCTTACCCGGAACTGAAATATCGCCTATGGATCGATGGTGCAAAGGTAACCGTTGGAGATGAAACCGTTATGGCCGACGGCATAACACCGGGCTCTTCCTCCCTCGTCACCCTCCGCCTGGACGGCTCAAGCGATTGGACGCTTACGATGCAGGGCCTTCTGGAAGGTGAGCGTATCGCCAACCTGCCGCGCAGCGCATCAGAAGAAATTATTCGTTACCGAGAGTTCTACCGCCGTGTCATGAATGGCTTTCATCTCTCGCGTTCTGAAGACGGCAGCGACGAGCTGTTCAAGGTGAACGCACTTGCCTGGTGGTATACCCATAACATGTTCGTCCACTATTCCTCCCCCCATGGTTTGGAGCAGTACGGCGGTGCGGCTTGGGGAACACGGGACGTCTGCCAGGGACCTGTCGAGTATTTTATGGCCACGCAGAAATATGAACAAGTAAGGGATATTCTCAAAATGGTATACTGTCATCAATACGAAGATGACGGAAACTGGCCGCAGTGGTTTATGTTCGACCGCTATTTCGCCATACAGCAGGAAGAAAGCCACGGGGATATCATTGTGTGGCCGCTGAAAGTACTGAGCGATTATTTAACAGTGACACAGGACTTTAGTATTTTGGAGGAGAAGGTGCCTTATACCCTTAAGCACTCCTTCCAGTTTACAGAGAATAAGGCATCTATTCTGGAGCATGCCAAAAAAGAAATTGACTATATACGCAGCCACTTCCTGCATGATACGCATCTGTCCTCCTACGGGGATGGGGACTGGGACGACACCCTTCAGCCCGCTAACGCGCAGCTGAAGCAGTTCATGGTCAGCAGCTGGACCGTAGCCCTCACGTATCAGACGATGAGCCAGCTTTCTTCGGCTCTGCAATCGTTTGATCAGGAGCTGGCGGACGCATTATCTGAAATCGCATCGAACATCGGGCAGGATTTCAAGCGGTACATGCTGAACAATGATGTTATCCCTGGATTCCTCTATCTGGAGGATCCGGATCACCCTAAATTGATGCTGCATCCGGAAGACCAGGATACCGGCATCCAGTACCGTCTGCTTCCAATGACACGCAGCATGATTGCCGAGCTGCTTGAGCCGGAGCAAGCCCGTGCCCATTACGAGCTCATTCAGAGCACCCTGCTGTTCCCTGACGGCGTACGCCTGATGAACCGCCCGGCCTCCTATGAAGGCGGCGTAAGCACGCATTTCAAACGGGCGGAGCAGGCCGCAAACTTCGGGCGTGAGGTGGGCCTGCAGTACGTACATGCCCACATTCGCTACATCGAGGCCATGGCTAAGCTTGGACATGGTGAGGATGTATGGAAAGGACTTGAAACGATCAATCCTGTCGGGATTCAGGAGGTCGTGCCGAATGCGGCGATCCGCCAAAGCAATGCTTATTTCAGCAGCTCTGACGGCAAGTTCAATACCCGTTACGAGGCCCAAGAGCATTTCGAGGATCTGCGCAGCGGAAAAGTGGAGGTTAAAGGCGGCTGGCGTATTTATTCCAGCGGACCGGGAATCTACATGAATCAGCTGATCTCCAATGCCCTCGGCATCCGTCAGGACCGCGGAGACCTCATATTGGATCCGGTCATACCTGCCAGCATGGATGGCCTCCATTTCGATTATGAGTTCGCCGGAACCCCGGTAACTTTTGTCTACCACGTTACAGGTAATTCCGTCAGCCGCATCGTGATGAACGGCAGCGAGCTGGCGGCAGAGCGAATGGCCAATCCTTACCGTAAAGGCGGCCTGCGGGTTTCAAGACAGCATTTTGAAGAGATGATCCAGGAACATAATAGGGTTGAGATTTTCATGTAATCTGCATGCAAATTCCGCCCAAACGACATAACGCCATGACTATAGCATCCAAGAATAAGTTCCCAGTAGGGATTGGTTTACGAGCGGAGGAGCGAGGAAATTGGTAAGTATAAAGGATATCGCAAAAAAAGCCGGTGTTTCGATATCGACCGTATCTTATGCCCTTAACGGCAGCAGCAAAGTAACGGATGAGACGAGCTCTCGTATTTTGGCCATTGCCCAGGAGCTGAACTATACGCCGAATGCGGCGGCCAGAACGCTAAAAAAGCGAGAGTCCAAAATTATAGGCGTCTTTCTGACCGATTTCAAAGGAGATGTGTACGGAGATCTTCTAGACGGGATGAAGGAAGTCGCCAACGCTCAAGGATATGATCTGATTGTATGCAGCGGCAAGCAGTCCCACCGGATGCTTCCCGAACGAATGATTGACGGTGCCATTATTCTGGATCAGGCCTTCGAAAGCGAGGAGCTGCTAGAATATGCGGACCGTAATCACAAAATAGTCGTTCTGGACCGAGAGCTCGATCATAAAAACATTAACCAGGTGCTCCTGGACAATAAAGCAGGCGCCACGTTGGCCATGGAATATTTGATCGAACGCAAGCATCAAAAGATTTATATCGTTACCGGTCCGCCCGGATCCTTCGACTCCATGCAGCGGATGAAGGCCATTAAACAGGCACAAGACCGGGTAGATAACATCGAGTGGGTCGAAATCGAGGGAGATTTCAAAAAAAGCGGCGGTGAAAAAGCGGCTAAACGAATCATTGAGGAGTATAAGCATCCGGTAGCCGTATTCTGCCTAAATGATGAAATGGCGATCGGACTTTACAACCAGATAACCGAAACTTCTTCTCTGATGATTGGCGAGCAGATTCATCTGATCGGCTTTGATAATATCGAGCTGACCCGCTATATGCAGCCGCGCTTGGCAACGATCGATTACTCCAAACGCAAGTGGGGGGCCCTCGCAGCCGAACAACTGATCAAGCTGATCGCCGGGGAAACCGTTGAGAATGAACGCATCTACGTCACCTTGGTCGAAGGCGAATCGGTCGGATACGCGGTAAAATAATTCAACAGTATTGATATAAACGCCTCAAAGACGGCCCTTTTAGAAGGGCCGTCTTTGTTTTACAACAGGATTCATATATCACGCATTATTTTATACTGCGCCCTATATTTTTGGCTTATCCCATCCCTTTTCTTTATTTATGAACGGTCAGAGCAAGGGATATCCTCAGGTCAGCTGCTAAGTCATTCCGCCAGCTTCTTGATTTCACTGTCGGTTAGCGCCACATTGTAAATCCGCACCTCATCCAAGCTCCCGTTAAAATAAGGGTCGGCCGCAAACCGGCTTTTACCTAAATAAGCTTCCGTTGCCAGCAGTTCATTTGGATTTAGCTTCATATGATCACCGGATGCTACGACTTGACCGTTCACGTACAGCTTACCGGCATCCCCTTGCAGCGTGACCGCAACATGCGTCCATTCATTGCTCGGCAGTGGCGTCTTTGCCAAGAGACTCTGATCTCCCATGCTGCCATGCAGCGTGAATTGAAGAACGCCCGAATGCTGGGATGGTGTCAGAAACATATGCCTGGCAAGTCCGTTCCCCACGTCCAGCACTCTCTGCCACGGTGCTCCACCCTTCCAATATACCCAAGCAGCAAAGGTAAAGTCCTCTGTATCCGCAACCCGGTTCGGCAGTTCAATATAGCCGTCCGAGCCGCCAAAGTCCATTCCGCCTCCCTGCCGGCTCTTCTCATTCCACTTAACCCCTCCAAGGACCTTGCCATGAAATCCATTATCCGAGTTGTCTATTACCGAGCCGCCCTCATTCTCACTGAATGGGTAATTCAGCAGCAGCGGCCCTGCTGACTGCTGCAACACGGTCACGTCAAAGGTCTTGGAAGTCTTCGCTTTGCCTTTCGTAATCTGAGCGGTCAGCGTAACCTTCGCGTCCCCGGCCCCGGCAGCAGGACGTTGGACCTTCCCTTCCGCTGATACGACCTGGGAATGAGAGGAACTCCAGCGAATAACCGCACCGCCGGAAGCCTCTGACGGCAGATCAAGATCGTAGAAAACCCCGCTCACATCCCCGAGGGACAAGTCCTTCTGCACGGCATCCACGATTTCCTTGTCGCTTCGATCAAGCTGACGTGCGCCCCACACAGCGGTGCCATCGGCCGAGAGAGCCGTAAAGGTCATCGCCTTCCGCTTCCCTTCCGGGTCCCACTGCTGAGTCAGTACGCCTTTATAACTCTTTCCATCCAGAGTAAGCAGCACATCCCGCTTGCCGCTGATCTTCCATGTCCCGGATGCTCCGCCCGTCACTTTACCGTTCTTATGAAGCTCAATTGGCATCGATTCTTTTATCACGGACGAAATATCTTTCCCGTGTTGAATCAGCTTGTAGTCTCCGGCTGCATCATTCGGCGTAATTTTCTTGGCTTCGTTGGCTTCCTCACCCGCATAGCGATATGGAGCCGCTACCGGCCAGCCGTCCTGGTTCATATACAATTCATGCACCCGGATTTCATGCTCTTCCCCCCGCTGCGGAAAGCGGCTGTGAAAGATAAGGAATGTTCTTCCGCTCTGTTCATCATAATAGACGGAGTTATGGCCCGGCGATACGGCCCCGGTGCCGATCCCCGTTCCCGGATCGCCGATCAAGCGCTTGAACAAGTAGTTCCCCATCAGTTTCACGCCATACGGCTCAATCGATCGGTCATCAAAGATCGGAAGGGAAGGATCGGCCTTCACCTCTCTCATATCGTTGCCCTCCGCATCGAAGAAAGGACCGTCCGGATTTTTGGAACGGACGACCCGCATATTGTAGCCCCCAACCGCATCCAATCCCCCGTAAGACAGATACAGGTAGTAATAGTCCGTGGTCGGGTTGTAGAGCATGTACGGCCCTTCAATTCGGCTGTGGTTGCCGCCAAGCAGCTTCTTGCCGTATCCCTGCCCAGGCAGCGGTTTTCCGGTCTTCGAATCCAGCTCCATTATAAAAATTCCGCCGGAATAGGATCCGTACACCATCCACAGCTTGCCGTTCTTATCAAAGAACACATCCGGATCCACCACATTCGGGTGCTTCGTTGCATCATAGACGGTTCCATCCTCACTGATCTCGCCCCACATGCCGGATTTCAGAATAATGCCGGTGTCCTTATACGGGCCTTCGATCTGATCAGCTACCGCGACGCCCATAGCCGAGCGGGGGGAATCCCCTTTGCAAGCATTGTAGTACATATAGAATTTGCCGTCGGCAAGCTGAATCACATCGGCTGCCCACAAGGTATCGCTCTGCGCCCATTCCAGCGTTTCTTTCAATTCCTCCGTCACGTTCGGAATCAGCGGGTTGCCATTCGAGACCCCCGACGCCACCATGTCCCAGCTCATCAGATCCTTCGATTTGGCGGCGGCCAGATGAGAACCGAACACATAGTATGTATCCCCTGTCTTGATGACGGACGGATCATGGACGGATGCCTCTCGGAATATAGGCGCTTTCTCCCCCTTTTTCACCTGCGTCTCCTGCGCCTCTTGCGCCTCCTGCGCGTATACCTCAGGACCGCTCACTGCAGGACCTTGGCCTGAAGCGCCTAAACCTCCCACCATTAAAACTGCGGCTATCCCTGCCGCAGCCGTCTTACTCAGCATGCTCTTGTGCATATGATTCTCCCTTCGTTCCCGATTTGTTTTTTGTAAACCCTTTCATAAATGTAAAACCGAGATGTTTAGTTTCGTAAATTCGTTGCTGCTTAGTTTAGATTAATATAAAATGTTTTATATTTGATAAGATATTAACACTGCTCGGTATGAAATATCAATGCAAATTCTTATTATTTATTGCTACAAATCAATTATTAGTAGGAAAGACCTAACAAAACCCTGATCCAATGCGGATCAGGGTTTTGTTTTATGCTTATATAAAATTAAAGGGCGTTATGCGCTAATATGTCCACCAGTTACCTGACATGACGATCATCGAGAACAGTTTGATGCTTTCCTCATAATATCCCTCGGCGGATGCATTCGCCGTGTAACTCCATACCGAATTCAGCCAGCTCTGGTGGCTGGAAGAAGTCATCGCACTTACGCCAAAAGGAGCATAGAACGCCCCGCTGTTATAAGTCACCAGCGCGGTGCCGTTCAGGTTATACCCTGCCTTGATGTTGGCGGGATTGCTGCTTGTGGCTGATTTAATGAACGTGTTCATCTTGTTCAATTGATTCAGCGCGCGGGTATCGCCCGTCATCAGAAAGTCGGTCGTAATCCGCCAAGGGGTCCGGGACGAATTATAATAATACTTCCCGTCATTTGCCCCCTCCAGGAATCCCGCTTCTGCAGGCTGATAATTGCTGCCCGACATGACTACGAAATCCGGAAGCAAGCCGGTATTGGAGCTGTAGCCGTTATAGATGGAGTTGATGATGGTATAGGTTTTGTTAATGACGTTATCCCAACGGGCATCGCCGGTAGCCGCACGGAACGCCTTCATATGGTTCAGCATGAAATCCGATGGCCGCGTGGCGGTGTCGAAGATGCCGCTTGTTGCCCAATCGCCTAAGCGCAGCGTCCACTGCGACTGATTAACGTCATTGCTCATGATGGCATTGATTATATCCTTTGCTGCCTGCAGGTAATTGATCGCCCCGCTGCTCCCCCACTGCTTGTCCGCAAGCAGGAGTGCGTAGGCAATGTCCATATCGCCGTCCGTTGCCGAATTGGCCCCCCCTATATTCTGAAAGCTGCTGTTCTGCTTCCAAGCCATCAGATACGGATTGTTATTACTCGGATGCGCTTTATAGTAGCGATAAAGTCCGTCGAAATACGACTGGGCATTACTGTCGTATCCCGCCATCAGAACGGTGAAGAGCATCCCGTAGCCGTGAGCCTCGGACACCGTCTCGCCCGCCGAATTGTATTTTACGTAATATTGCCCTGTCGCTGCAGGCTTCAGGAAAGACCCTTTCCAGCTGTTCCATTTGCTCTTGACCGCATTGTCCATGGCTGACTGCGTCACATTGTTCGGTTTAATCGAACCGCTCGTATACGACGTATGCTGGGGAAACGGCTTGTTGGCCGCCAGAGACAATCCGGCTGGCAAGATCAGTAGAACAGCGCAGAACAACACAGCAGACTTACGGATGATCGAATTTCGGAATACTTTCATCACGCTTCGCTCCTTTGTTTTTCGAATTGGAAAGCCATTACCACTACAGCCTGGTAAATCGGTTTCGAATCAACCACCACCCTTCCAATAATCGATGGAAACGAGGAACGCTGCTTATATATATAAATACCAAGAAGATTAGATATGTAACTGCCTCCATGTAACAAAAAATATTATTCATATCTACTACTAGTATAATAGAATTGTATATTATTGTAAATTAACAGTTTGACGGATTTGATTCGACGCAAGCAAAAAGCTGCCTTTCTGCAGCGCATCACTGCTCGGAAAGACAGCTATCATGTTTCCGCTTCTCATTCCTGTGCCGGGAATCCCATTCCCGGCATTCAAGCGTTGTCTGCGTAGTTAAATATCGTCCCCAGCGTCGTTGATCCGGGGCCATACCGCTCATAAGCCTTGTCCGCTTCATCCACGGGGACCACATGCGAGATCAGCGGTTTAACCGATATTCTCCCTTCTGCCAACAGACGAATATACTCGGCGATGTTTCGGCCTTCCGTCCAGCGTACAAAGCCGATCGGGTAATCCGTATTGTTGAGTTCATAGCTTGCGTCGTATCGGCCCGGACCGCCTGCTCGCGATATGAGCACCTGCGCCTCCTTGCCAAACATCCGGTCCCGGGCGTAAGTCATGGACAAATCGCCGACAATGACGACTTTTCCCTTATCCCGAATCCATGACATCGAAGAGTTGATGAGTTCCTCCCCGGGACCGCTTGCGCACAGAATGACGCTGTCGGCTCCATGTCCGCCCGTCATAACCTGAATCTGCTCCTCAAGCTGCTCCCGGTTATCATAAGCATAGGCAATATGCTGCTTCATCCCCTGCACCCGCTCCGGATTCAGGTCAAATCCAGCAACCGGGCAAGCCGCCGCGTGCGCAATCTGGGCAATGATCTGCCCCAGGATGCCAAGTCCGACCACCACGGCCGATTCGCCAAAGCGCAGATCCGCCACCCGCAGGGCATGGATCGCAATCGCTCCCAGTCCCGCAAAAGCCGCTTCCTGCGGATCCACGCCATCCGGAACCATCGCTGTTAGGTTGGAAGGCACCGTAAGCCACTGGGCATGACGCACGTAAGGGGCTCCGTAACAGGCCACCCGTTGACCAACGGTTAGCCCTTGCACGCCTTCTCCCATGCCTTCGACAATTCCAACAGCGCTGTAACCCATAATGACCTTTTGATCCGATGCTCTTCGTATAAAAATCATCTCTGTGCCCGGGCTGACCGCCGAGTATTCGGTACGAATCCGCACATGGCCTGCCGGCAATTCAGCCGGCTTCTCGATTTGATCAACGATCACTTTTCCATGAATCGTGGCAACAGCCTTCAATATGAACCCTCCTGCTCCACCTCTTATTTTCCTGATGCTTTCCGATATTCGCTGGGCGATACGCCGCTATACTTCTTAAACGTTGTCGTAAATGTGGAAGAGTTCGAATACCCCGTTTTCTCTCCGATTTCGGCAATGCTGAGATCCGTGTTCCGGAGATATTCACGGGCGTGCGATAATCGGACCTTGTTCAAATACTCCACATAATTGACGCCGAATGTCTTCTTGAAATAATTCGAAAAATATTTCGAGCTGGTATCCAGCACTTCAGCCATATGGTCCAAATACAGATTCTCCATATAATGAAGCTCGATATATTGAGAGATGAAGGCGGGATTCAGCTTGCTCCGCGGATCATGGTTCCGCGTATTGGCCACCACGCGCATCACTTCCATCAGCGCCTTCTGAATCTCTTCATAGGTGTAGGCTTGATCGACCTTGCGGATGAAATCACTCTCCAGCTGAAACAGCTCATTGCGATCAACGGACGGCGAATCCGCCTGCTTCATGACAAGAAAGAACATACTCTTCGCAATGTGCACCAGCTGATGATGATGGATGTGAAGGTCCGCATTCTGCTGAACAATGTCACTCACGATCTGGAGTCCTTCGTCCACCTTGCCGCTCAGCATGCAGTTGCTCAGCTTCTCAATCTTTTGAAGCGGATAATAAATATCCGGGACGTAGCGGATTTGCTCCGTATCGACCATATCCGTGTCCGCATTCACATTCCGGTATAACCGGCCATCCTTAATGTTCCGGTATGCCTCGCAGCAGTTGCTGATCTTGGACTCATATGTCCGGCTAACGCAGCCCCACACCGTGAACATATCCGTATACTCCTGGTTGCACAGGCGGATATAGTCTTCGAATTTCCGTACCAGCTGCCTGCGGTCCGACGGCTGATCCAAACCGATAAGCGCAAGGAATCTCAGCTCTTCCACATGATAAACCACCACATGTTCGTAGCGTTCCTGCAGGCTGCTTCGAATCTGGGCCGTCAACTCCTCCAGGACAAAATCCGCCTGGGCCGCTCCCTTGCCGGCAGGCTGCAAATACACGGCCGCCATCATGAAATGCCGGCACTGGAAAAAATGCGTGTAATGCTTCTGCATCTGCATTTCCTGCTCGCGCGAATGGTGATGGCCATCCAGCGTTTGCAGAAACACGCCGCGGCGAATATCCTCATCCACCAGGTCCATCTGCTTCTTCAGGGATTCATTCTCCCGCTGGACCTTGATGATGCCGCTCTGGATTTTTACAAAATCATTCCCTTTCAGAGAACTGCCTCCGAGCAGCTGCACAATGTTCTTCACAGGCCGGTACAGATAGATACTGAGCAGCACCGACAAGATGACGTTTAACGCAATCGCGCCGTACATAATCCACGTATTGGCATTCGTGACGGAATCGATATTTTTAAACTTGTACGGCAATTTATTGATATATATAAAACCGTTATAGTCCGATTTGTAGAAATTGTACTCAAAATCGTCGTGCGTGAGGGAAGCTTCCTGCGACGGGTTAAAGTATACGTCGTTCAGAATACCTACCAAATCCAGATCCTTCTCGGTGCTCAAGATGACGTTCCGGTTCGCATCCAGCACAATAAGCGAGGCGCCGGGAATCATCGAGTTCAAATCGATCCCTTTCAGCAGCCGGTTCACGTTGATCAGGACCATGAGGTTTTTGTTCGACATCCTGACCTTGTTGCCGTCCACGGCTATCATCAAATTACGGCCATATCCGCTGCTCTGATCCGCATAAACCTCTGCCGGAAAGATGGTAAGCTCGTGCTCCGATCGGGTAAACGTCTTCCAGAACATCGAGTTGAACTTCTGGGACTTGTACCGCCTGTCAAACAAGGCGTCGAGATTGCTGGTTCCGCGCGTCGTAATGGCCAAATCATGATTGTCGAACGAGATGACCACATCCTCCACGATGTCCACGTTGGACACAATGCTGGAGACGCTGTCCTGCAAGGAAATGACTTTCTCCATGTCCAGCATGCCGTTCTCCATCAGCATCCGGTCAGAAGGAAGCGCATGGATATTAAAAATCAGGTTGTTTACGGAGGAGAAACTGGTATCAAACGACTGAATGATATTTCTGATCACCATCCGGTTGTTCTCGCTCACCTTGTCGTAAATTCCGGTAATGGAATTCTTGTACACAATGTAATTGAATATGAACATGATGCCGACGACCAGTTGCAGAGCGAAGAAAATCTGGAGCAAACCTCTGTTGGCGATCAATCGATTCATACGGATTCACCTCTCTTGGATGTCATCCCTTCATATTCAACATGAAAGCCCTCGTCACCTCCCCGTTATCCCTTCTCGGAACCAAGCATGACCCCTTTGGCAAAATACTTCTGGGCAAACGGATAGATCAGCAGCACCGGAATCATCGACAGCACGATGGTTGCATTCTTCATGGCTTGCGGAGCAAGCGCCGACGCATCCACCAGACTCGGGTTGCTGCCGTTCTCGCTGAAGATCAGCATATCCCTGAGCACGACCTGGAGCGGATACATATTCGCATCGTTCAGATAAATCAGCGGGATAAAGAAGCTGTTCCAGTGTCCCATGAAGTAAAACAATCCGATTGAGGCCAGCGCCGGTTTGGACAGCGGAAGCACGATCTGGAACAGAATACGGTACTCGGAAGCGCCGTCAACAACGGCTGCCTCGCGCAGAGATTCCGACATGTTCTCGTAGAAGCTTTTGAGGATTAACAGTTCAAAGGTCCAAATCGCATTCGGAAGCACGAGCGCCCATACGCTGTCCAGCAAGCCAAGCTCCGATACGATCAGGTAGTTCGGAATGATCCCCGGATTCAGGAACATCGTCATGATGATTGCCAGCAGAAAGAACTTGCGTCCGAAAAAGTTTTTGCGCGCGAGCGGATAAGCCGCTACGGCCGTAAGCAGCAGGTTAATGGTCGTACCGAGCGCGGTATAAAAAATCGTGTTCAGGTAGGCGCGCGGCACCCGGTCATCATTCAGAACCTGGGCATAGGCGTCCAGATTAAATCCCTTGGGAAACAAGGTGATATTCCCTTGCACCACTTCGGAAGTCGCACTGAGGGAAACGGCGGTGATATACACGACAGGGTACACGGTAATAATGGCAAGGCATGTCAGAATCAGCGTATTGATGATGCCAAACAACGAGATATTCCGAAGGCTGAAGCGTTTGTTGTTTACCATAATCCGCTACCTCCCAGCCGCTTGCTGAAGTAGTTGGAGGACAGCAGCAATATCATGGCAACCACGGCTTCGAACAAGCCCACGGCTGCGCCATAGCTATAGTTGCTCTCCAGAAGACCTTTCCGGTAGACATAAGTCGAGAATACGTCCGCTACCTCGTAGGTCATCGGATTATAAAGCAGCAGTACCTTCTCGTATCCGATCCGGAGCATCGATCCCGTCTTCAAGACAAACATGATAATAATCGTTGGAAGAATGGCGGGAATCGTAATTCTGAAGATCATGTGACGTCTTTTGGCACCATCCACCTTGGCCGCTTCGTAAAGCGACGGGCTGATCCCTGCGATTGCAGCCATATAGATAATGGCCTCATAACCGACGGTTGCCCAGATATCCGAGGAAACATAGATGGTTCTAAACCAGCTCGGTTCTATGAGAAAGTATGTCTTCTCAAAACCTAGCGCGGCGATAAGCTGGTTAATGATCCCCTGATTGGGCGACAGGAAGTCGATGATCATGCTGCTGATAATGACGACCGACAGGAATGAAGGCAGATAGCTGAGTGTTTGCACCGACTTTTTGAACCATTTCACTCTGACCTCGTTTAAGAGAATCGCCAGAATGATGGGAAAAGGAAACCCGAAAATCAGATTGTATACGCCGAGAAGCAGCGTATTCTTGAACAACAGCCAGAAATCCGGACTGTTGAAAAATTTCTCAAAATGCTTGAGCCCGACCCAGTCACTCTCCAGGATGCCGGTGAATACGCTGTAGTCCTTGAAGGCAATGATTAAGCCGTACAGGGGCCCGTATCGGAAAATAATATAAAACAACAGGCACGGGATAAACAAAATCAACAGCTGTCTGTCCCGCTTCATATGCTGAAAGGCCGAAACCATTCTTCTTCCAAGCCCGCCGCGGGGATTGGCGAGATTCGTCTCTGTCCCTGCACTTGACATGGTGTCCCCTCCTTAAGATGATGAGCAGCACCCGAGCGTGGTACCCGGATGCCGCCATCACTCCTATTTCTTCTGCAGATTAATTCGTGGCTTCATCCAATCTCTTCTGGGCTGCGTTGAAAATATCGACGAGCTGCTTGGCTCCCTGCTTCTCAGCCTGAACCTGCCATTGCTGCCACTCGGCATCGCCGTAGTTTTTGTTCAGAATGTATTTTGCGTTAAATTCATCCGCTAATTTCTTCAGGGAGGTTTGGACTTCCGCAATCGTTGCGGTTTCGTCATCCGTAAAGTTCACAACCGGATCCAGCGGCTCGAATTTATTGCCGTTCAGCAGCTTATCCTGAGCCTCCTGCTCCTTCTCCGTGTAGTTGAAGTACACGCTGCGCTTATCGGAATTGACATACAGACCTTGCAGCCACAGACCATAACGGTCCTCCAGCACGCTGATATCCACCAGCGGCACGTCGGTCAGCTCCGGATAGACGGCTTTATCGCCTTCCATCTTGAACGTCTCACCTTCCACGCCCATCGTTACCAGCGTTGCGCCGGACGGGCTCGTCAGGTAGTCGAGCAGCTTCAGGGCAGCTTCCTTGTTGTCGTTGTTTGCTACCGCGATGCTGAAGCCGTTCGTGATGCTCTCGATCGTCTTGCCGTTGCCGGTCGGTCCAACCGGATTTCCGTATCTCAGATCATAATTCGGGTTTTGATCCTTAACCTGGTTGTAGAACAGGTCCAAACGTCCGATCCAGTCATAGGTCACAAAAGATTTATTGCCTGACGTCATTTTCGCCGTCCAGGAATCGTCGGTGTCCGTCATGAATTCCGGATCCAGAAGTCCCTCGTTGTACAGCTTCTTCATGAAATCGAGCATTTCTTTGTGCTCTGGCTGTATCGTAGCGTATTTCCACACCTTGGCCGTCTCGTCGTAATACGTCGGATAGTTGGCTCCACCGATTCCCCAGCCGAAGGCCCAGTCGCGGAAAATGTGCTCCTTCGTCTTGGAGGCGTAAGGATAGGAATCCGGATAGGCTTCCTTCAACTTTTTCAGAGCCTGGTAAAACTCATCGGTATTCGTCCATTCCTTGATGCCCAGCTCATCGAAAATATCTTTGCGGTACAGGAAGCCGTGGTTGACGTCACGGTTAATGTTCGCAACCGGCCAAGTATAGATGTTTCCGGATTCGTCTCCGAAGGACGGAATGACCCATGGGTTCTCGTCCACATACATTTTTTTGAAGTTCGGCAGCATGTCGAGATATTCGTTAATGGCAACAACCGCTTTCTGTTTGCCGATCTTCTTCAGCTCCGGAGGCGTCAGCCCATGGATAATGTCCGGAAGCTTGCCGGATGCAACGGTTACTTTCAGTTTGTCTTGAAACGTAGCCGAGGAATAAGCCTGGAAATTCACTTTGATTCCGGTTCGCTTCTCGATTTCCTTGGCAAGCAAGGAATCGTTCAGGTTGGTTTTCTCGCTAACGACCATCCAGTTGATCGTTGTCGGTTTATCGACCAATGGAAGCGCGAGGCCGCCTGTATCTCCATATTGATCGGGATCTGCCGGTGCCGTTGGAGGTGCTGTGTCTCCGTCCGCTTCGGGAGCTGCCTCTTTATCTCCTCCGCTGCATGCGGCCAGGATCGAAATGATTAATGTAAATACGAGTGCCATGCGAAACCACTTATTTGTCATGTTCGTTCCTCCTCTTAATCCATCATTTTGAATGCGGCTGACTGAATCTGTGCGATCGCTACTCTACCCCCGTCATTTCCACTCATCTGTGTATGTTTGCTTACTTATCCAGTCTGCGCTGCTGATGCAAGTCGCTTCCTACCACTCCTCCTTGTTGGCGAAGATTCCCAGCTGAGCGCAGGGAATATTCTAAAATCATTCGGGCAGCCGATGCCGATCCCCGGTACGGATTTTTCTACCCATCCACATCATAAAAACGCTTCCACGATTCGTAAAGAAGCGTATTTCTGCGAGATGGTGTTTTTTCTCGATCAAGCGAATAAAAGGCCAAAAACCCGCATGATATCAGGCTTTTTGGGCAGGTGGAAAATGCTAAAGCGGTAGAAATAGATAAAAAAAGTGAGGAATTTCATAACGAAATCCCTCACGGAGTATGTTAAATTTCTTCTCTTCCTCATCGTATATTAGAGAAGCTGACGCCTTAGGCGTTATAAGAAAATGGGAGTGAATTCATTCATCCGTTTCGTCTTTCTTGGCTTTGGCACCCTTCTCCCGCAATTTCTTGCCTTCCTTGCCGTACAAATCCTTCAGGATTTTTTTGCCTGTCGGCGTCTGTGCAAGTCCGCCCTTCGCCGTTTCCCTGTGCTTGGACGGCATGGCTGTGCCGACTTCCAGCATCACGTCAATCACTTCATCCGATGGAATGACACTGCGTACTCCGGCAAGCGCCATATCCGATGCCGCCAGCGCGGTCACGGCGCCGAAGCCGTTGCGCACGATGCAAGGAATCTCGACCAGTCCGCCAACCGGGTCGCAGATGAGCCCTAAGGAATTTTTCAGTGCAAGTCCAACGGCATGAACCGCTTGCTCCGGCGTACCGCCCCGCAGCTCTGTCAGAGCGCCTGCCGCCATGCCGATGGCTGAGCCCACTTCGGCTTGACAGCCGCCCTCCGCACCGGAAATAAACGAATTGTTGGCGATCACGTAGCCGATCGCGCCTGCGCTGAACAGCCCCATCACCAGATGCTCGTCTTCCCAGCCGAAGCGCTCCTGCGTGCTGACGAATACGCCGGGGATAATACCGCAGGAGCCTGCTGTCGGCGTGGCCACGATGCGCCCCATGGAGGCATTCACTTCGGACACGGACAGGGCGTAGGCCAGTGCCGTGCAAGCGTCGGTACCGAGCGCAGGCACCCCGCTGCTCATATATTGATGGACGCGCACGGCATCCCCGCCGGTCAAGCCGCTTTTGGAAGGAACGGGTTCATGGATTCCCCGGTGCACCGCTTCCTTCATGATACCGTAATAATCGGCCATTTGTTTAAATGTCTCTTCCTTACTCTTGCCGGTTTCCTTGATCTGCTCATTCAGCATCAGCTGGCCGATCGTAACCTGGTCCTCCCGGCAGCATACGATGATTTGCTCCAGCGTAGAAAACTTCATGACTGCGCCTCCTCTACTGTCAAATCCGCAACGACGACGCGATGCACGCTCGGCAGCCCTTCGATATGCTTCATCAACTCAGCCGGGACCGCTTCATCCGACTCCACCACCGTCATGGCATCGCCGCCTCTTCCCTTGCGGTCCACGTCCATATAAGCAATGTTGACGCCGCCGGCCTCCAGGAGCCGGGTGATATGCGCGACCATGCCCGGCGTATCATCATGAAAGACCAGCAGCACCGGGTAATTCATCGTAAACTTGACGTCGAAACCGTTCACGCGCAGCATTTCAACACTGCCTCCGCCAATGGAAGCGCCTGCAATGACATCGGTATGATCGCCGTCCGTTAGCCTCAGCTCCACGGTATTCGGGTGAAAGGCCACATTCTGCGCCGTTTTGAAATTAAGTTCGATGCCTGCCGCCTCCGCAAGCTCGATCGAATTCCGGATACGCATATCATCCGTGGCAAAATCGAGCAATCCGCCTACGACAGCCAGATCGGTGCCGTGGCCGCGGTAGGTTTCAGCAAAAGAACCGTAGAACACAATTTCCGCTTGATCGGGGAATGCTCCAAATATGCGCCGCGCAGCCCTTCCGATCCGCACGGCCCCAGCGGTATGAGAGCTCGACGGCCCCACCATACTGGGCCCAATAATAGAAAACACATCTTTAAACCGCATGCGCGATTCCCCACTTTCAACTATTCTGCCCTCATTGTATCAGTCCGCCAGCCAACTTTCCAAGTGCTCTTGAATAAATTCGTCATCGTTCAAATGCGGATAATCGCGGTAGACTCTGTCAATCTCTTCAGATTGCCCGGGAGACAGCGTTTCATGCGGATTCAGGCACCATGTTCCTTGCAGCAGCCCCTGCCTGCGAAGCACCTCATGGATGCCCGGAATACAGCCTGCAAACTGATGTGCGGGATCGAAAAAGGCTGCATTGGAGTCGGTAATCTCCACATTGCGTGTGAGCCACTCCTTCGCGAATCGCTCCTCTGTACGCGCCTCCTTGATTTCTTCCAGCAGCTCTACCGCTTTCTTGGTCCAGACCGCCCAATGACCGAGCAGACCGCCGACGATAGGCTTGGTGACCGGCGTCCCATCCACTTGGAATTGATACGTCGTCAGCAAATCGTTGACGATATTATCATCATTCCCCGTATAGAGCGCAATGTCATCTCTGCGGCTCGAATAACAGACGGCACGGACGACGTCAATCGTCTGATAGCGGTTGAAGGGAGCCATCTTGATTGCAACGATATTCGGAATTTCGGCGAAGGCGCGCCAAAAGTCGAAGGAGAAGATGTTGCCCCCAACCGACGGCTGAAGGTAGAACCCGATCACCGGCATCCTCTGCGCAATCGTCTCCGTGCGCCTTAGAATGTCTTCTTCACTCCAGCCGCTTAAACCGCCCATGCTGAGGAGGACGGCGTCATAGCCGAGCTTGCGGGCGATCTCCGTTTCCTCTACAGCCTGCTCCGTGGGGCCGCAGACGCCGGCCACCATAATGAACGGCCGATCTAGATCCGCCTTGCGAACCTCTTCTGCCGCAAGTCGCAGCACGGGTTCATACAAGTCGATGCCCTTGTCGCGGATCTCGAATTGGGTTGAATGAACGCCGACGGCAACACCGCCCGCACCGGATGCCGCATAATAGCGCGTTAATGCCCGCTGGCGTCGTTCGTCCAGCTTTCGGTTCTCATCCAAAGCAAGCGGGTGAGCCGGTATGACAAGCCCTTCATGCAGAGCTTTAAGCTTCTCGGGGGCTAAACGTTGAGTTGCAGGAACCTGTCCGCTCATTAGAATTTCCCCTTTCTCTCTTGGAAGTGAGTCGGCTTATTCCAGCTCTCGCCGCCCGATTGCACCCATGCTGCGGTCCAGTCCAGCATCTGCAGCAGAGTCACCTTCGGATAACCGAACAGCTGGTGGGATTTCGCAGCATTGTTCAGGAGCGCGGTCTCGGATTCCGTACCCGTAAAGGTCACTTCCTTGCCCATCCGTGCCGCCAATTCCTGTGCCGCCCAGCGGATCGACATCGTCTCCGGTCCGGTAATGTTGATAGTTTCCGGAGGAGAGCTGCAGTGCAGGAGCGAACGGAGCGCCATCTCGTTGGCATCTCCTTGCCATATGATATTCGCATGCCCCATCGCCAGGTGAATCGGCCGGTCCTCGTGGATCGATCTGGCCAGCTCATGCAGAACGCCGTACCGCATGTCGATGGCATAATTCAGGCGGTAAATCGCCATCGGCGTACCATTCTGGTGGGAGAAATATTCAAAGACGCGCTCTCTGCCGAGACAGGACTGCGCATACTCTCCGACCGGCTCCGGCGCTACCGATTCGTTGACTCCGCCGCTGCCCACCGGCGAGAACGGGTACACATTTCCTGATGAAAATACGACCATTCTGGATTGCTTAAATTTCTCGGCCACCCGGCCCGGCAAGTACGAGTTCATCGCCCATGTAAAATATTCACGGCCGGTCGTGCCGAATTTATTGCCCGCCATGTAGATCACATTTGGAGCCTCGGGCAGTTGCTGCAGTTCCCCATCGTTCAGCAGGTCGCACGAAATCGTCTGAACGCCCGCCTCCTCCAGCTCACGTCTAGCCTCCTGGTTCGAGAACCGCGATACGCCGATGATCCGTTTGCCGCCACCGCCTTCCCGAACGGCGTTGGCCGCCAGCCTTGCAAGGCTGGGACCCATTTTCCCGCCGACGCCCAGCACAAGAATATCCCCCTCCAAAGATGCCAGATCGGCAACAAGCTGTGCTGAAGGCTCCGCCAGCTTCGCTTCTAATTCTGCAACGGTTAACATGAACAATCTCCTCCTCCGATTGATGATTCTTCTTCATCATACGGCCCCAATTGATATAAAGACAAATCTTTAAATCGTCTTTAAATAGGTAGACAGACCGAGTTTAGAGGAAGTTTTTCTTGCGAGATAAAGATGCTAAGCCTCGGATGTTTATACTTTCTTATCTCTAAAAAAAAGCTCCCTGGTCTCAGGGAGCAAACGAAACGTTCAGCACGATGTGTCGAAGCACGAGGAAGGCAATGATAAAGGAGGCTGCCAGCCCCAGCATCGTGAAGATGACAATTTTCTCAACGCGGGTAAATTTGACCTTCGTTTTATTCATCACGATCACCTCGCACTCCATTATAATACATATTTGATATCCTATTCCAGAAAGGTGGTTCTGAAGATTTGCCTTGCCCTTCCTCTGGATTTTATGATCGTTCTTTGACGTATTCGAATCTGCTCCTGCCGTTACTCGTCTTTCAATCGTTTTTCCTCGTCCTTGTCGCCTTCCGGATGCCCTTGCTCAGATGTCGGTCCGTTATTGAGCAGCTTTCGTATTCGGGCTGCCTCTTCCCGTTTCCGCTGCCCCGATCTTCGCACCAGCCATAGGATGAGCAGAACGAAGGCCGCGATGACCAATAAGGGAAGCGAGCCGGAAAGGATAACGATAACCCATTGGATGATGATGGTGATCACATCGATGCTGCCCTGAAAAGCTTGGGAAACCCGCTGTCCGAGCGGCGCTTGAATGGTGGACGCTTTGGGATCATCCTTTTTTTGGGGCGACTCGTAAAGCCTGATTTCTACCGTGGAGTAAGACACGTTTTGGTCAATGTAACGCATCCGGCCTTTCATCTGCTCGATTTCGGATTGAATGCGCTCCAGCTCGTTGGCAAAAGCGACAAGATCGGTCGTTTTGGTCGCTTTTTTCATGAAGGCGACGTACTGCTCCTCCATGATTTGCTTGGCCTTGAGCCTGGATTCCAAATCGATGTATTCCTCAGTCACGTCCTGCCCTTCGATGCTTCGCTGCAAGCTTTCATGCGCTATGTTCTCCAAACGGTCTATAAAGGAGGAGAAACCGTTCGCAGGAACTTTCACAATAAACGTGCCGCCTTTTTCGCTGCTGGACTGGGTTTCGCTGAAATTAACAATATAACCGCCGGAAAGCGTCACTGTGTTCCGGACTTCCGACTGCGCTTTTCCATAGTCCTGAATCTCCATCACGATATTCGCTTTGTACATCAGCTTTTGGTTAAGGCCGCTTGACAAATCCTGCGGGTTAAACCCTGCGCCGGAAGTCTGGGCAGGCGATGGCATATTCGGAAGCTCCGCATCCGCCGATGCCGGCTCCTCGGCGCTGTTCTTGCTCTTATCCGCCGTTTCGCTTTCGGCTTTCGCCGCACCTCCATCTGTTTTGTTTGAGGATTGATCCGTCGATGTTACTTGCTTTTCGACGGGCGCGGCACCTCCGGCGCTTTTGTCTTGAGAACCCGATGAGCAGCCGCTGACTAGCAATACGATAAGCATCAAAGCAGCAATCCATGAACCCCGCTTTCCCATACTTCAACCCCCTGTAGACAAATATATTCCATTTTATCTACTAACGGTTCCATCATCTGGAAGGTTGCAGACGCGCTAAAAAAACTCTCCAAGCGGGACCATACCGGAAAGGCGCCTCCTCCGTCGCATAACGGAAGAGGCGCCAGTGTTCCCAAAGTTATTTCACAACGCTACTCCAAAAACGTGAATCTGAATATCTGCCTTGGCCTTCCCCTCGGCACCTTCTCGATTCCGGCTATCTCAACCAAGTCGTTGTCGGTCCACAATTGGAGCAGCCGATGTGCACTGCGGACGGTAATGTCCAGCAGGTAAGCGAGCTCATGGACCTTGTATTCATATTTACCCGAACGAGCACGCTGGTTCAGCAGCTTGCTCAAGTAGGCGCTCGTCATCCCTGCGTCCTCTGCCCGCTTGATCAGCCCTGCATCCGTAAAGGACAGCACCTCCTGCACAGGGTCGGACATCTCCAGCGGTCCGATCAGCGTGCCATCCTCACGCACGATAAAGCAGGCGTTGCCGCCCACCTCCTTGGATTTCCGCATCGCGATTCGCGCATTGGTTCCCGCCGTGCTGGCCGACTGGCCAAAGCCCATGCCGATGCTGAGCGAAATACCGTAGGTTTTATTTACGTCTTTAGCCAAGGGGATCGTTTTATAGCCGCCGGTTTCCCGTTCAAAGATGCCGCGTGTCGTGAAGAACAAATACTCGTCCCCGCCCAGATGGGTCAGATAGCCGTCCAGCGATTCCACATAATCGAGCACCATCCGGTGAATGTCCAGCTTCAGCTTCTGCACCTCATGCTCATTATTCCGTCTTAACGCCTGAGTTCCAAAATCATCTATATTAATCATCCCGACCACGATCTGGCCTTCCCTGCTGCGGCGGGATGCCGTAGACAGCAAAGCCCGCTCCAGCGATACCACGATATCCTGATCGGAAGGCAGCAGCCACTCATTAGGGACCCCGAGCCTCGTCAGCTCATGGGCCACCGCTTCCACACCCGTGAACGCAACGGAGCACGCGCCAGATTCATATTGTAGACGGTGAAAAGCAATCAGGTTCTCCTTCGGGGCATAAGCCGGTCCATCGTAAATGGCGGCCTGTACGGCCGGGATACCCAGATCCCTTATCGTCCGGACCACCATCGTCTCGGTTAAAGTATCCACCGATATGCCGCCAGCCAGTCTTCCCCGCTGCCCGGCATGGAACAACGCTTTATATAAACCCGCGTCCGTGACGGGGACATAATGGACAGGGATCGAGAACTGTCCGAGCTCTTTCACCTTGCGCTGGGTCAGCGGATCCGAGAGGAACAACACCTCAACCTCGCCTCCGATCCGCTCAGCCAGTGCCGGCGCTTCGCCATCATCCTGAAAAACAAGCGGTACGGGGTCAAAGGAAGGAAAGGTTTCAATGATCTTCATAATTTTATCAACGATCGTCTGGGTTCCGATAATACCGATACGAATTTGCTGGACAGAGAGTTGCCTCCGCTCCGTCATGTTTCATTCACTCCCATCTTTCCCATTGCCGGGAAGCCGCTTATCGGCAAACCGGCATGGATACCTAAATCATACCCGCTATCGGAAATTTGGCAAGTGAAAGAACCAAAAGCGAAGCAACTCCCACTTTTGGTTCTCAACCGATTCGTCATTTCATTCCAGTTCTAATTACTGCCATTTCTCCGGCACTTTCGACTGATGGCCGTTCTTGATTTCAGAGAAGAGGCTGGCAGTGGAGCTGGTCTCCGATTGAGGTGTGGCAGGGACAGGTACAATCTGGCGAATGAGCGCCATAAGCTGGTTAATATCCTCTTTTGTAGCCGGTTGCTTATGGCTCTTCAAAGAGTATCCCAGATTTCCGCTGACCTCCAGCGTAGCCCACTCCACGTCCGAAATATTGGCGATTCCCGCCTGTCTTAGCCTCATCTCCAGCTTATCCACCGTGAGTCTCAGCTTGTCGAGGTTGGCCTCATGAAGTTTGCCGTGTTCAATGACCACCACCGATTTACCGGAGATTAACGTCTCCAGCCCGTCAGCCTTATACTCGATGTACTCCATAATAACCATAGAGAGAATGAGGACGGTAGCAACCCCGATCGTAACCCAATAGCCCTGACCGCTTAGAGGCTGTACGAGCAATGAACCAATCCCGATCATAATGACAACCTGCGTAATGGTCATCTGTGAGATGGATTTCCTGCCGCCGATCCGGAATAGGATGGTTCCGGCAACAATAATTCCCACCGCCTTCAAAATCATGATCCAGCTCACCCTTGGACCTCCCTTCCTTTTTAGGTATAGAGTTTCCCTTATTGGTACAATCTATCCATCTGCTGGTACACACCGTAAATAGGCTTCTGACTGCTCAGACTCCAAACCTCCTATAAAAACACACGGTGAAGGAATTAACGACTTATACGCCTGCTGCCTGCCTCTATAAACCCCCGCAAAAAAAGAGCCATTACGGCTCTTTAATCGACTTTCTTTCTTGGGCATATAACGATTCCATACATCATGCGTACGGTACAGTCCAGCCGGATGCTTGGATGCTGTCGGCCATATGCGATTATTCACCATGTGGCTACCAGCCTAAATCCAGGGTTTCCCCCGTCTCCGCATAGGTCTTAAGAATGCTCATGGTCATCCACCAGCCGTCCGCTGCCTTGGCACGGGACGGGTGATTTGGCGTGTATTGATCATTGACGAGCGTCAGCTTGGTACAGTTCCCTACCGGCTCGAGAGTGAATGTAATCCGAGACTCCAGCTCCTCATGATTGGCATAATACGACGGCCCCGGATGCTCGGACAGACTCAGTGTCTTCTGCGGCTCATAAGCCAGAACCTTCCCATAGACATGAACCGTCTCCTCCCCGTCATTCCCCGGACCCACATAAGCATAAGGCTCCCCGACTTCAAATGAAGATCTCAGTTCGCTCCCGAAAAAGGTGGCCCGCGTACCCTCCGGCGAAATTAAGACATCCCATACCTTCTCCGGCGAAGCACCGATATAGAACTCATATTGCAACGGCTCCATGCAGCTTCCTCCTACCCTCTATAAAATGCGCAGGAAGACCGACTTGTCCTCCTGTGATATGATGATGTTATCAAGCAGCTGTGATCCAAGTATTGTAAAAATGCGACAGGCTGCAACCTATGGAATCACTTCAAATCATTTCAAGCACAAGTCCCGTATGAGGCCAGTGATCAGTGGTCTATCGATCCAGCCTGTTACGGATAATTGGAGGTGTTTATATCCATGATTCAGCATCCTCATCAGTCCAGCCTTGGCATTTTGAACATGAAAAGGGCCGGAGAGAAGTTCCAGCTCCTGCGAGTTCCCCCATCCAGCGACCTTTCCTATTTCATCAAGCATTACTGGATCATTCATTGGGATTTAACCGGCCAGGAGCCTCATCTGCAGGATGTTGTTCCTAATCCTTGCGTAAACTTGGTCGTTCAGCCTCATCGAACCGCTTTTTACGGCGTATCCAGCACCAGGCATTCCCACCGTCTGGAGGGGAGGGGCCAAGTATTCGGAATCAAGTTCAGACCCGGCGGATTCTATCCGTTCGTGAACACATCCATGGACCGTCTGACGGATTCCTCCATAGGGACCATGGAGATTCTCCGAGTCGACCCCCATGCGCTGGAACAGCAGCTATTGACCGCAGAAGAACCGGAGCAAAAAGTCAGGTACATAGAGGAGCTTATCCGCCGTGTTCTCCCCGAAGAAGACGAAGAAATCGAACGGATTCATACCATCATCGATCACATTCATCACAACCGGGACATCATCCGGGTCGAGCAGGTTAGCGAATGGTTCCAGATGAGCCCGAGATCACTTCAGCGCCTGTTCAAGCAGTACGTCGGGGTAAGCCCTAAGTGGGTGATCCGCCTGTACCGGCTGCAAAATGCCGCCGAAATGCTTGAAGGCCTTGATCAACAGGATGTACTGCAATTGGCCATGGACATGGGCTATTACGACCAGTCGCATTTTATCCGGGATTTTAAAGCGGTGATCGGTAAAACGCCGGAAGTTTATATGAAGGAACGATAACCTGAAGGAGGTTAATGCATGTATACGATACAGGCGATCGGAATGGTCCATAACGAAAGAAAGGCGATTCAGGATGATTACTGGGGGGATGTCATCTCGGAGATCAAGCTGGGCGAAGCGTGGGATGAAAGCTCCCTGGATGGGATTGAAACGTTCAGCCACCTTGAAATCATCTATGTATTCCATCTCGTCCAGGACGACAGCATCCAGTACGCGGCGAGACATCCGCGAAATAATCCGAGCTTTCCCAAGGTCGGTATCTTCGCCCAGCGGGGCAAGAACCGGCCCAACAGATTAGGAGCCACCATGGTGGAGTTGGTAAGCAGAGAGGGCAGGTCCGTTTTCGTAAAAGGGCTGGATGCCATAGACGGGACTCCCGTCGTTGATATCAAACCTGTCATGGAGGAGTTTTTGCCGAAGACGCAGACCAAGCAGCCCGAATGGGCTACGGACATTATGTCCCGTTACTGGGAATAAGGATGAAGTACTTTATCCTATAACAAACAGCGCTGGCATGCCCTGTCCCTGAGTTCTAAGGACTGGCTTGGCCAGCGCTGTTTCTATGGAATCCATATCGATTAAGCTTACTCCTCGTGCATGACGAACTGAGCGATGTTCTTACTGTGGTCTCCGACACGTTCCAAGTTGCTCAGAATATCGAGATAGACCGCTCCAGAGTTCCCTGTGCACAGATTCTGGTTCAACCGCTGGATATGACTCTTGCGGAACCTAACTTCCATCTCGTCTAATTGCCGCTCATAGTCCAGCACCTCTTGAGCCGCGGCCACGTCATTATGCTCTAACGCAGTCAGCGCCCGTTCCACTGCCTTATCAGCCAGGGATAACATTTCCTTCAACTCACGCCCGGCTTCCTCTGAGAACTCAACCTTTTTATTGATGCTGAATTCGGAGAGCTCCACGATATTTTCCGCGTGATCGCCGATCCGCTCAATATCGTTCACCAGTTGGAACCAACCGGAGGCTTTTTCGGACTCCCCTTCCGGCAATCCGTTCTGCTGCTGGATTTTCACCATATAATCCGTAATCTTCCGATTCAATTCGTTGATAAGCTCTTCCTTCTGCAGGGCGAGTTCCCCTACCCGAGATTCCTTGGTAAAAAAGAAGGTAGATGCATCATTGAGTGTCTCGCGAGCATATTGCCCCATACGCAATATTTCATGCTGGGCTTGTCCAAAAGCAACCGCCGGCGTTGCCAGTAAACGCTCATCCAGATAGATCGCCTTGAATTCAATTTCCTGCAATTTGCCCGGAATGATCTTGGTTACGAACCATGCCAGCGCCGGAATTAGAGGCAGGAAGATCAGGGCATTGGTCGTATTGAAGATGCCGTGAGCGTACGCGATTTGCATACGGATATTAACGCCTTCACCCAGCCACGCCACCAGAGAATGCACGGGAATCAGCAGAATCATGAAGATAATGGCACCGATGACGTTAAAGATGACGTGCACCAAGGCTGTTCGCTTTGCGGCGACTGTTGCGCCAATCGAAGCAAGCACTGCCGTAATGGTGGTCCCGATGTTATCGCCAAACAGGATCGGTAGCGATCCTTGCAGGCTGATCATGCCTTCGTCTGCAATCGTCTGCAATATACCAATGGTCGCGCTTGAGCTTTGCACAATCACCGTGAACAAAGTACCAACAATAAGAGCCAGGATCGGTTGGTCCTTTAGCTGGATCATAAAATCCGTGAAGGCAGGAAGCTGACTAAGCGGCTTCACCCCACTGCCCATAGTCGACAACCCCAGGAACAGGGTACCAAAGCCAAAAATCACTTGGCCAATATATTGGAATCTTTTCTTGTTAAAGAAAAATAAAAAGAACGCTCCTACCGCAATAATGGGCAGTGCATATTCTTCAATTTTGATCCCCACGATAAATGCAGTCATGGTTGTGCCAATGTTGGCGCCCATAATAACGCCTATGGCTTGTCGAAGTGTCATCAGTCCCGCATTGACCAGTCCGATCGCCATCACGGTCGTTCCTGATGAGGATTGAATCAGAATCGTGACACCGACACCGACCAGCACGCCCAGCACCGGGTTGGACGTGTATTTCTCCAGCAACCCGCGCATTTTGTCTCCTGCTGACTTCTGCAGTCCGTCCGACATATACTTGATGCCGAACAGAAAAATGCCCAAGCCGCCTACAAACTTAAATAGGATATCCTGCCAATCCAAGAAAAAAATCCTCCTTTAGATGTCAACCTCGTAGTGTGGATATAAAAACCCTCTAATAATTTAGCATAATATCACAACAAGTTACACCTATCTAAGTATCGACATATTACGAGATCGGCAGACTTATTTCGACCGATGTCCCTCGCTCTTCCTCGCTCCGGATGACAATCCGGCCATTATGGCTCTCCATGATCCGGTGGACGATCATAATGCCAAGGCCATTGCCGTCCGGCTTGGTCGTATGAAATGGCTCCCCAATCCGCTGAAGCACATCGTCCGTCATGCCGGAGCCGTTATCCGTAAAGATCACGCGTTGATATCCTTCCTGCACATCCAGATGAATGTGAATGTTCCCGCCATGCGGCAAGGCTTCCATCGCATTCTTCAGAATATTAAGAAAAACTTGCTTAATCTGGTTCCGGTCGCATAGAATCGTAGCATTCTGCCCGATGTTTCGGGTCATCTCGATCCCGCTAAGCTCCGCCTGGATCGCAAACAAGTGGAGCACCTCATCCAGAATTTGGCCGCAGTCCTCAAGCTTAAAGACCGCAGCCTGGGGCTTGCCCAAAATCATAAATTCCCCTACCATCAGATTGGCCCGTTCCAGTTCGGACATGATCAGGTCATAGTGCCGAAGACAGCCCTCCTTATTCGCCAACTGGAGCATTCCCTTCACCGTGGTGAGCGGGTTACGCACTTCATGGGCGATGCTTACGGCAACCTGACCGGCAAACACCAGCTTTTCCGTATTCCGAAGCACTTCCTCCGTACGCTTCAACTCCGTAATATCACGAAGAAAACCTACCACCCGCATGAGCTGTCCCTCACGGTCGTAAGCAGGCTGAACATCCAGTATATAGTGATTCATGTTTCCGGATATCTCAAGCGAAAGCTCTTCTCCGATGCAGATTTGCTGCCTGTGTATCACACGCTCATAGTACTCACCAATCGGTTTAATACCAAACACCGAGCGACCCACATATTGGGTTCGTCTCCTATCACTGCCCCCGTCCGGGCACAGCAGGCTTAAGCTGGTTTCGTTCATCTCCAGAATCTGACCCTTTGCATCGGTAATGATCACGCCATAATGATTTGTTCCGAGAAGCACCTGATTCAAGGTTTGCAGCTGCGTGTTCTGTTTGCGGGTAACCATCTCCCGTTCCAGGGAATCGGCCATCGTGCACAACAAAGCATGCAAATGCGGGTGAACAAACTCCCTGTTCGTCATTAGAGAGATCGTTCCTAGGATCGCCTTCCCATCCTCGCCGTAAAAGGGAGCCGAATAACATGCCATACGGTGAAGAATGTGATGAAAATGGTCCTCTCCTATCAACGTAAACGGCCGTTCGTACCGGAGACACAGATCAATTGAGCTTGGACCGTCTTCTTGGGAATAGCCGTTGCCCTCGGTGATACCCAAATACCGGGCTGTTTCTATGATGGTCGGGTCCCCTTCCATATCAAGAATGAATCCCTCGTTATCCGTAATCGTAATCACGACAGGGTTCCCTGATCCGGAAGAAAGGAACTTATTCACGAAAACCTGTATCACTTCGATGTATTCTTTATATTTTGCACGTCTTGCGGCCAATACTTCGTCATTCAATCGATTCGTATGTGTTGGAACCAGCTCCGGGTTCATCCCCTTGTCTATACACTGCTGCTTCGTTTGCCGAATGATCTCCTGATCGGTTATTTCAACACATCGATTATCCAAAACCACATACCCCTTTTTATCATACTGCCACATTATTAATGTAACCTAACGTTTATTCTATCACTTTTATCGGCAAATGGAGCCTGCCAGTAATACTTAATGCGAATGTAAACATGGCAGCTTTCATCTTAACATTTATCAAGGTATACGGGATAAGCAGATATTTGGAAACATATTCTTATATTCTCCTCCTGTTGATGTAACAAATTTACAGCAAAGATCCGTTTAGGATGTAAAGGAGATGAGAATCCATGTTCAAACCCAATATGGCTTACTTGTTCCTCATGGCCGTTCTATTTCTTGTAACAGCCTGTTCCAGCAATCAAGCTGAAGCCCCGGCCCCATCATCTGATCCTCCGACAACTGCAGTGACGGACTACAACAGTACGGCGGAAAACGTATTTTCATTATATGTAGGAGAAGACATGAGTACCGAGGATTAGGTCACGAACATGCTTGCTCAATTGGAAGGCATGGACTGGACAGAATACAACCGCCTGAGCAATGGCAAAACATTGGAGACTCTTGAGCTGCTGTATACTCACCGGTCCCATATCAAACCCGAACATTACAGGAGCCTGTTTCTGGCAACCACCAATCTGGACGGTGCCTCTGCCGAGCAATATGCTGCCATCGCAGGAGAATGGTTTACCAGGGACACGGAGGGCGTAGTTCGAGCACTCGCTGATTTGAGTGACAACGATATTAGGCAAAGCGTCATATCCAGTATTGCTTACCATCTTGGTTATCAGAATGTTGCACAGGTGAAAGAAGAGCTCGAGCAATGGCAAACGAACAAGGAGCTGGATGATCCCGAGAAGAACCACATCGCCTCTCTTATAGCCGCACTCAACAATCCATAACACCCATCACACCCTTGCTCTGCGGGTCATTTGTTGCAAATAGCTAACACGGTTTCATAAGCCTTTATCTACAACATCTGTCAGAGATAATTGACAGCACCAAAAAAGAGCCGATCCAAGATGACATCTTGGTCGGCTCTTCGTATCGATCAAACGAGGGTACACCTTATTGGTTCAGCAGGAACTCTTCTCCGGCAATACCTGGGGATGTCATATGATAAGGGTCCAGAATGACCTGGATCTGTTCCTCTGTCAAAAGACCCTGCTCCAGAATAATCTCCCTGATGCTTTGGCCTGTCTTCTGCGCTTCCTTCACGAGTCTGGAGGCTACGTCATAACCCAGATGCGGGTTCAATGCCGTAATAATGCCGTAGCTGTTATCCACGAAGTACTTGCAGCGTTCCTTATTCGCCGTAAGATCGACCATCAGATTCTTGTAGAACACATCCATGCCGTTCTTCAGGATTTTGAGGGAATGCATCAAGTTGTTCGCTGCGACAGGAACCATGACGTTAAGCTCGAATTGCCCGGCTTCGCATGCCAAACTGATCGTATGGTCATTGCCGATAACCTGGAACGACACCTGGTTCATGACCTCGGCCATCACCGGATTGACCTTGCCCGGCATAATCGACGAACCCGGTTGTCTTGCAGGTACGTTCAATTCGTTCAAGCCCGCTCTCGGGCCGGAAGCCATCAAGCGGATATCGTTGCACATTTTCGAGAAGTTCACGGCACACACTTTGAGCGCAGCCGACAATTCCATATACGCATCGGTATTTTGGGTGGCATCGACCAAATCTTCAGCTTGCTTCAAGGAGAAGCCTGTCTGCTCAATTAAATGCTGGACGACACTGTGCATATAGTCCGGTGTTGCATTAAGCCCCGTACCCACCGCGGTCGCCCCCATATTAACGACTAACAAGCCTTGCGCGGCCCGCTCGATCCGGTTGATGTCACGAGTCAGAACATTGGCATAAGCCCCGAACTCTTGTCCGAGTCGAATCGGTACCGCATCCTGCAGATGCGTGCGCCCCATCTTGATGACATCATCAAATTCCTTGGCCTTCTCCTGAATGCCGGCAACCAAGGTCCGGAACACCTCAAGCAAATCCTGTGTCAGACGGTAAGACGCGATTCGGATCGCCGTCGGAATGGCATCGTTCGTGGACTGCGACATATTAACATGATTATTAGGATTGCAGTAGAAATACTCGGCCTTCTGTTTCCCCAAAATCTCCAGCGCTCGGTTCGCTAATACCTCATTCATATTCATATTGATCGAAGTGCCTGCTCCGCCCTGAATGGAATCGACAATGAATTCGGAACGGAGATTGCCCGCGATGATCTCGTCTGCCGCCTCTATTATGGCACTGCCTATCTTTTTCGGCAGCAGGCCAAGCTCCATGTTCGCCAGGGCTGCGGCTTTCTTAACTTCGCCCAGTGCAGATATCAATTCTGCATGGATGGGTACCCCGCTGATCGGAAAATTCTCTACCGCCCTAACCGTATTAATTCCGTAATAGGCTTCCACAGGAAGCTGTTTTTCCCCCAGAAAATCTTTTTCAATTCGATACTGCATATCCATGGACAACATCACCATCGCCTTTTGATTATTTTGTATCATGCTTGTCACCTGTTATCATCCAGCTTGCCCGGATATATACAGAATTCTGCCTTCCCACTTGAAATCCTCTATAGCTTACGCGTTTTGTTAGAGAATATTGAATAATATGTGCGAATGCGCAAAAAAAAGAGGCCTTACCTAAGTATAATTACCCAGAAAAGCCCCCCCTTACCCCATCGTGATGATTCTGTCTGTAGCCCATGATGGGGACACACCTGAACTAGAAGACGGCGGTCTTCCTATGCGGAGGGAAACCTACCGAGATGACGGCCCCTCCCTCCGTTCGATTCCCTGCCGTGATCAGACCTCCGCAGCGCTCCACAATGGCCCGAGCAATGGCCAGACCCAGACCGGACTCCCCATTCTTGCCCTTCACAAACCGGTGGAACAAATACGGCAGCAGTTCCTCGGATATGCCTTCGCCATCATCGGAAACGGTGAGGAATACCCGGCTATTTTGGATTCCGGCTTGAATGTATATATGCTTGCTCGCGTGCCTTGCTCCATTCGAAACGATGTTCAGCAGCGCTTGCAGCAGCTTATCCCGGTCAGCATACACCATTAACGATTCGTTATCGCCATAGGAAAGATGCACGAACAGTCCTTTTTTCACCAAGACCGGATTGACTCTTTCGATCGCTTCCTCCACCAGCTCCTTCAAATTGACCGCTGTTGCCTTAAAGATATCATCCTCGCTGTCCAGCTTCGCGAGCAGCGTCATCTCGGTCACGATATTGGTCATGCGGCTGCTCTCACTCATAATGATATCCAGCCCTTTGCGGATCTCCTCCCCTTCGAATACCCCGTCCCGAATTCCCTCCGCATACCCGGAGATGGACATAAGCGGCGACTTCAGCTCGTGGGATGCGTTCTGGAAGAATTGCTTCTGCACATGATTGTACCGCTCCAGCTCACCCGCCATTTCGTACACGGACTCTGCAACTACGCCGATCTCTCCGCTTGCCGACACCCGCTGAACTTCGGAGAACTGACGCTCTTTCACCTTCTTCAATTCCTCCCGCAGCAGCATGAGCGGCTTAATCAATCTCTTGGTGATGAACAAGCTTAAGATAACCATGATTACGCCTCCCACAGCAAATACGAGCATCAAACGCCCCATCAGCGCCTGCTCAATGGCCTTAATCTTGCTGATCGGAGTGATCAGTGTCATCGTCCCTTGAGGAACCGCCGTCACCTCGGTGAGGAATTGACCACTCCCCGCTGCGGATGAGTATGAAGCCACAAAGTCCGGACGAATCGCCTGACTTACCATGGATTGTGCGGAGGGAGTTACCGGACTCGAGCTGACCACATTCCCTTCGTTATCCTGGATGATTACGCCTACCTCCATAACCTGTGCCGAGGTCAAGCCGCTAACGGCCAAAGGCGCACTCTCGATAGGAATGCTCTGGGCGGCGGCAGTTTCGAGTTTAGCCGTCAGCTCAGCCCCTATGGTCTGCATGTCCTTTCTCTGCGTCCCGATAAAATGGTCCATCAGCACATAATGAATCACAACCGCCGTCACGGAAAGTACGAGTATTAACGACAAGGCAAACGCAAGATTGATCTGATGCACCAGCTTCATATCGATGATTCCTCCCCATCCACTCTCATTCGGTAACCATGCCCCCAGATGGCCTCGATCGGCAGCTGCTCCACCTTCTTGCGAAGCCGTTTAATGAGATGATCGACCGCACGGTCGCTTCCAAAATAGTCTTCGCCCCATACGGAGGTTAGCAGCTCATCCCTTGTAAACGCACGGTTCGGATGCTCGGCAAACACTTTCAGCATCTCGAATTCTTTGTTGGTCATATCCACTTCTTCCCCATCCCAGAACACGCGCCGCTCCTCGAGCATTAACTGAAGGCGTCCGTTGCTGAGCTCCGGAGAAGCCGCCGCAAGCCGCGGAACACGCTCCTCATGATGGAATTTGTACCATCGGTTCAGCTGTCGCTTGATTCGGGCAACCAACTCGCGGGGACTGAAGGGCTTGACCATGTAGTCATCGCTTCCCAGCTCAAGCCCCAGTATTTTATCCACTTCGCTATCCTTGGCAGAGATCATAATGATCGGGACCTCGGCCTCTGCACGGATCCGTCGGCACAATTCGAAGCCGTCCATACCGGGCAGCATAATATCCAGCACCCACATATCCGGCGGATTCGTTCTCCACATCTCCCAGCCCTCCTCTGCCGTGCCAAGGCCAACCGTCTTGTAGCCCTCCTTGCGCAAATAAGCTTCCACCAAATTTCGTATATGCTGATCATCGTCAACCACGGCGATGAGATAATTTTGGTTCATATATATAGACCTCCGGGCTTCATCTCCTCTCAGTATACCAAGCTGTAGGAAGATGAAGGGGATTGCCATTATTTTTCCACAAATACACCAATGTTCTGCCAATGCTGACTCGTACACTGGGTACTGTAAGACAAACCAACCCCACAAGGAGTGTTAATCGATGAAACACAAACTGTTTGGCAAGCTCGCCCTGTCCGCCGCCCTGCTTGGAACCGCAGCCGTCCCCGTACATGCATCAGGAGCTGACACAAGTGATGTACCAAAACAACCAGGCAAAAGCGCACCTATACAAGCCGCCACTACCATCTCCATTCTGCCGAACCCGCTGGAATTGGCAGAGAGATATGCACCGGAAACGGTACAGGATTGGAAAGAAACGCTTGAGAAGTACGGCAAGCTTGCCGGAGCCGAGGGAACCTTCTTCTTCTCGGAGGCTGCAGCTGTCGATGGAGACAACGGTGATGCACATCCGGTTACGGGAGATGGCGAATTCGGAATTACAATTGCCGTAGAGGCTACTCCGGCTGTTGATATCAACGAGTCCCCGGGCAGCGGGGATATCAAGGAATTCAAAGCGATCCAGATCAAGGAGTTTACTCCACTAGAAGGTACGGCAATAGAAGTAGCCGAAGCTGTTAAAACCGATCCTGGCATAGTGAAACACGACGTGATCCATAGCGAGGCAGCAGGTATGGAGGCAGTGAAGCTCAGCGATGCAGCAAATTTGGAAGGAGTAAAAATCAGCGATGAAGATCTGGCTTTCATCCATGCCAGAATCGACCTCTTCAAAGCCGTAGGTTCCAAGGACTCGGATGCCATTAAAGAAGCATTGGCGAAGCTGCTGGACCAATACAAGGAACAGATCGCTAAGCTGGAAGCTGAAGCGAAGTAAACTTATACGTCAGCAGCAGCTAGCATCGGTCGGCGAAAGCCAATCGTACTTAACAGAAAAACAAGCCCTGCCGGTGCCGCGGCAGGGCTTGTTTTGGCATAGACTTACGTTTTTTTGGCCATTGCCTTCATCAGCTTCATGGCCGAGCGCACGCGCGGCTTCTTTAAATGCTCCTCAACATAACGGTAATCCGTCAGAATTACCTTGGCATCCCGCAGTCCGTAAGCAAAATCGTCATCGAACAGCAGCCGGTACTCCCACACCCGCTTCTCCCAATGCGGGATATTCGCCAGCATCCATTCATCTTCCGCTCCGGGATGGACGTAGGTTTCACTGACTCCTTCAGGGAGTCTGTACAGCTTATCAATCAGCGATTGCTTGAAGCTCTCGTAGGTCTCTCCCTCAACAACGGGAAACGGATGAGAGAGCAGATAATCCGGGATCGGCACGCCAAACGTGTCAGCAAGGCCTGAAGCGAGCGCGACCGGACGCTCGATATTCGGCAGCGAGCTGAGCAGCGGATCCTCCGGGTAGATATAGCGGAATAGTCGCGCGGGGAGGCGCCAACGCGAAGTCTTCCACAGCATCTGCGGAATGAGGCTTCGCCCCGTTTCCATCCCGTACAGGCTGCCCATGTGATTATCCACATGGCTGATGCGGATGCCGGCCTTGCTCGCCAGCCTATACTGCGCCTCCAACTCTTTTAGCACGGCACCCGTCTCTGCCCCTCGTTCAAACTCCTGAACGGTCCGGTATTGATGGCCGCTGGCATCATGAAGGGAGGAATGCCCTGTTAAGCTGCTCCATCGCAGAGCCTCAAATTCGCTCGTCATGGTGAGGTGCAGCCCCACATTCGGTTGGCGTCGGCGTGCCGCCCAGGAGGCCGCCTCTTCAAAGCCGGGAGCCACGGTCATAATGGTTGCCGAAGAGACTTTGTTCTCCTCCAGCAGATGCCGGATCGCCTCATTCATGGCCTTGCTCTGCCCGAAATCGTCACAGTTGATGATCAGTCTTCGCTCCATGGTCGTGCCCGCCTCCTATGGTTTTTGAGAATTCGATTTTGGTGGCAAACGATAACAGGAAGGAAATCACCAGCAAACACAATGGAACGACACTAATCAAATACCTGAAGGTCAATTCCGGATCGCTCCCCGGATTGTCACCGCTTTCATACCCGAATATCATGCCTACCACAAAAAATGCCAGGGCAGAGATCAATCCGCTGGAACGCGTAATAAATCCGCTGACAGCCGTATAGATCCCCTCTCTGCGCAGCCCCGTCCGCTCCGCATCTTCGTCGATAATGTTGCCGCTAACCATGGCCGGCGTTACCAGAAATCCCGCAAGACCGAATCCTACGCCAATGCCTGCCAGAATCCCGCTGATCAGATCATAGCCAAACCACAGAGGGATAACGGATAACCCATATACCCCTAGCGACAAACGCCATGCCTTAACGCCGTCCATCCGGCGGATCATCCAGTACCAGACGAATACCAGCGGAATGACCGATACAAACACGGCTGCCAGCAGAATAGATACTTGATTATCCGGGATATTGAGCACATATTTTGCGTAAAAAGGGATCGTCGAGCTTATTAGTCCATTTACCGTTTGGGCGAATGAATTGGAGATGTTAAACACCCAGAACTTCTTGTTGCGCAAGGTTTCGCGGAATGCTTGGACGAGCTTGAGCGGCTCGCTGGCGCTGTACGCCTCCTGCTCCCGCACGCTCATCATGCAGAGGAACATAAACACGCCGAACAGCAGCGCGTACAGAATTGCCATACTCGAAAAACCCATGGCGTCATAAATAATCGGGGTCAGCGCGGTACCGATCAATAACGCCACAACCTGGTAGCCCTGCTGGATGGCCGAGGCTTTCGCCCGGATGCGGTCTCCGCGGAACAGCTCAGGGAACAGCGCTCCGTAATTGACCCATAATACGGTCGCTACCGCTTCATACAGGATAAGGGCAACTAAGAACCACATGAACAGTCCGTTCTCAGACAATCCTTCCGGCGGCGAGAACACCAGCACGAAGGTCAGCATAAACAGCGGAATGGCGCCGAATACCCACGGCCTGCGCCGCCCCAGCCGGGTCTTCGTACGGTCGGACCAATACCCCATCAGCGGATTGTTAACCGCATCCCAGATCAGGAATACGGTTCGTGCCAGGGATGCCAGCCCTATGCCAAGACCCAATGTATCCACGTAGAAAAAGATGTAAAAGGAACTGAACGCCTGGCTCGGAACCATCATGGCAAACATGCCAAGCGAATATGAATACGGCGAATTCACCCAACTGCGCTTCATCCGTTTCCCTCCATCCGTCATGGACGATTTTGTTGTACAGTATTCTGCGCATGGCACGAATATACCTGCTCCTGCCGGGGTTAGAGGGATTTCCATAATTGAGCTATGGCAAGCAGCCATACTGTGACTTCTACGATGGCGTGATCTTCCGAAGGGGTCAATGCCATGGAATCCCTCAAATCCCCATTCCCCCGCTTTACATTAACGACTAAGAAGCCCGGCGTTATCCGCCAGGCTTCTTGTTTACATTTCTTATTGAAGAACGATTTTGATTGCCTTGCCGATCGGCGGCAGGCTCTTGGTGAGCACCGGACTGTAGTAACCGATAATCTCTGCATCATCAGCCAAATCGCTTGCTTTCAGGGTTTTTCCGTCTTTATTCACGACAACCGTCTCAGGCGTCAAATTTAGGACCACTTCATTCGGCGATTGTTCCGTTAATCCCTTACCCTTAATCGTTACGCGCAGGCTGCCACCATCCGCATTGATGTCTGTGATGGCACCGGCTGTAGCGAGCTGCTCCGTCTCTTCCTTGTCCGACTTCACGCTGATTTCATAAGCATAGGTCTGCGGAGGCAGGCTCATGGTCATCGCCAGGCTGTGAACGGCTTCAATCTTCATCCCTTTCGCAAGATCCTTAAACTCGATCCCCTTGCCTTCTTCATCGCGGATAACGGTGTTCTGATCCACGTTCAGAACGATTCCTTCCGTTCCCGTTCCGTTTATGTGAATGGCTTGGCGATCTTCGTTATTGATAATTTCGGTGATTTTGCCAGTGACGGTTTCCTTCTTCACTTCTTCTTCGGACGAAATGCTCACTTTCGTGCCATCGGCTGAGACGTTAGCATGGAGCACTTCGCTGAAGAAGTTAGCCGGAACATAGAGGGTGCCCTTCACATTCGCCGGCGCAGCGCCGAGAGACTTATACATTTTGTTAACCGCATACTGGTCTTTGCCCGTTTGCACGAGAGTCCAGATCGGGGATCCCGGTTTAGTCAGCTCCGCAGATCGGTCCTGTTGATTCCAACCCAGTTCAAATCCGAGCGCCTCGGATACACTCCGCAGCGGAATCATGACCTGCTTCGCATCGGCGTTCATATAACCGGTGCCAGCCACTTCCTTACCGTTAACCAGAACACCATAATCCATTACAGCCGAAATTACGACCGGTTTCTGTTCCTGGCTGCCTCCAGTCAGGGGTGCTGCAGAAGCCGCTGCGCCACCGGAGACAGCGATGGCCGCAACCATCAGTGTCGCTGCTTGCTTCTTCCATTGTTTGTTCATGCTCATCATCCTTTCTAGGTGCCTTAAATTATCATGTACTACTATACTGACGGGTGTATTTGCCAAATGTTGCAATGAATTGATAAGTGAATGTGGAAGATAGCACGCAAAAAGGCCGTTCCGGGTTAGACTTATCAAGTCTTCCGAAACGGCCTCTATTATCTGACTTAGCGATGGATAAACAGTGGGTCAACAAAGCTTCTGCAGTATTCCTCCGCTATCTGCTCCGCGCTGTATCCCATATCACGCATGTATAGAATGATATCCGCGCGCGGCAGAGATGCGAGCATCACAGAGGTAAACTGAGGGTCAAGCGGCATCAGTACTCCCTGCTCCGCCGCACGCTCCAGCAGGCGCTTGATCTGAAACCGCAAAAACGTGAAGGGCGGGTTCTCACACATAATGTTCTTGGTGTCCTCCAGCCGGTCAGAGGTCAGCATTACCCTTAGCCACTCCAAGTCTTCATTGAAATGCAGAATGACCTTGGTCATCACCGTTCGCAGCCGATGAGCCACCGGTTCACCTTCGCTGCTCTGAAGGTAAACCTCCAGCCCCTCCATAAACCGATCGATCTTGGCTTCCATCAGCGTAAAGCAAATCTTGCTCTTGCTGGGGTAACGGCGGTACAAGGTGCCTTGCCCGATCCCGGCCGTTTTTGCCACTTGATGCATGGAGACGTCCTCGACTCCGTATTTATTAAATAAAGCCTGAGCCGTATCCAAAATCTTTTGACCCAACTCGTCATACTCTTTCGGCAATGCACGCATCCCTTTCTAATTTGAACACACGGGAACCTTATGCAGCAGACTGTTCTTCTTCAACGGGTGAAGTTGTGCGTTTAACAAATAACCCCAGTACTAAGGCGATGATTGCAAGAACAAGTCCGATTACGAAAGCATTATGAAGACCGGCAACCATGCTCTCTACCGGATTGAGATCCCCGGTTGTTTCAACGTAATTTTTAGCACCTGCTGTCATGATGCTGATAAAGAGCGCCATACCTACGGCTCCTGCTACCTGCTGCAGTGTATTCATGATGGCTGTTCCATGCGGATACAGCAAGCGCGGCAACTGATTCAAGGCTGTAGTCTGGGCCGGCATCATAACCATCGAAATCCCTATCATCATCATAACATGAAGGAAGATAACATAACCACCGGTCCATGAAGCGTCGATGCGCGAAAACAGGAAAATAGCGATACTCAAGAGAGCAAGACCAGGGATAATCAGAACCCTCGGTCCGAATTTATCGAACAGCTTCCCTGTAATCGGCGCCATCAATCCGTTGATGATACCACCAGGCATCATGACCAGGCCTGCCGCAAGCGCAGTTAAGCCCAGTGCGTTCTGCAGGAACAAAGGCAGCATGATCATGGTGGAGAACATGCTCATCATCAGTACCAACATTAGTACGGTCACGAGTGAGAACATCGGGAATTTGAAGGTACGCAGATCCAGCATCGGTTCCTTCATCTTCAGTTGGCGCCATACAAAGAACAGCAAGCTGATGGCCCCTGCCGCAATGCACCATATCACCTTCGGATCAGACCAGGTGCCTTCTCCGGCGCTGCTGAATCCATATACGATACCCCCGAAACCGATGGTAGACAGAATAATCGAAATATAATCGACCTTCGGCTTGGTCAGTACGGATACGTTCTTCAGGAAAACCGCAGCAAATATGATGGAGAACGCAGCCAATGGAATGACCAGATAGAACAACCAGCGCCAGTTCAGCGCGTCCACGATCAAGCCCGAAAGCGTCGGTCCGATCGCCGGGGCCGTCATGATGACAAGACCGATCATGCCCATGGCAGCTCCGCGATTCTGAGGCGGATAAATACTAAGTATGGTGTTCATCAGAACCGGCAGCATGAGCCCCGTTCCGACCGCTTGCAGGATACGCCCTACCAGCAGCACCCCGAATACCGGTGAGAAGCCGCAAATAATCGTACCTATAAGAAATAGCGTCATAGCGCCTATAAACATCTGTCTTGTCGTGAACCACAGCTGCAGCAGCGCCGTGACCGGCACCAGAATACCGACAACCAGCATATAGGATGTTGAAAGCCACTGAACCGTCGACTCTCCAATACCAAACTGCTCCATCAAGCTTGGGAAAGCGATGTTCAGCAGTGTCTCATTCAAGATGGAAACGAACGCGCCGATAATCAGTGCGGCAACAATCGGCCCTCTCTTTATTTTGCTTAAATCAATCTTGGCCGAACTTGGCCCCACTCCCATATCCAAGACCTTATCCTCCCTTATCTCTGTATACGGACAATTGTCCGGTAATGCGTTTTTTATTCTAACGGACAATTGTCCGCAGGTCAACTGAAAATTTTCATTAAATTTTCAAATTCGGCAATCCGAATGAAGTCCGCCGCATTGTCCGCTAGTATAAGCAGCAGAAACACGCAGGATATCAGGTATTTAGCCCATTATTAAAAACAGGACCTGCCCCCGCTCCACGACCAAGGACAGATCCTTTGATACATACACCTGCCGACTTCAGGGACCGTCAACGGGCGTTTCCCCTAACCTTATAAATGCAAGCGACGCTTTGTACATGTCATCTCAGCAAGCGCATCAGTTTTCTGGAGCGTTACGCGTTCAGCGCAATCTTCTCCTTGTATACTCTGGCCCAGCCCTCCAAATTGTTCGTAACGATCAAGAGCTCAGGGTATTGGGCAAGAGATGTCAGTACATCCTCATCGTCCGGCGTCCAGACAATGAGCTGGATACCCCGATTGCGCGCCTCCTCCATAAATGAAGGAGTCACGTACACATATTTGACGGACACATAACGAGCCCCGATCTTCTCCAGATATGGGAACACCGATGGCGTAGCTCCATATATCACAAGGCCCAGCTCAATGTCAGGATCCAGGGAGCGTGCCCGTTCAATGGAATAATGATCGAAGGAGGTGAGGAACACCTGCTTCTCCATGCCCGTATCCTTAATCACGTCAATGACCTTCTGTTCCAGGCCGGGGTAGGTATCCCCCATCTGTTTCAGCTCAATGTCAACGATCATCCGATCCTTTGCAAAACGCAGTGCTTCCTCCAGCGTGGGAATCACTTCTCCTGAACCTGCATCCAGCTTGCGTATTTCCTCCAGCGTGAAGTCATTAATTGGCCCTGTTCCGTTGGTCGTCCGGTTTACCGTCGCATCATGAATCACAACAGGCACGCCGTCCTTCGTCAGCTGGACATCCAGCTCCAGGTGCGAGAAGCCAAGCTCCAATGCTTTCTGAAAGCCCAGCATCGTGTTCTCCGGGTATTTCAGCGGATACCCTCTATGAGCCAATCCACGTACTTCCATGTGCAATTCCTCCATATCTAGTCGATTGATGGCCTCGATCACGCCAGTATCTTACGGTAACGGACTGACTTACGTAATCGGGGTGCTATTTATAGCTCTATAGGACTGTTCGCCATGAACTTTCCGATCCCTTCTGTCTGCAGCAGATCATAACCTTCGGGAGAATACAGAGAGACGGCATAGCGGTGCATCCTTGCCCACCGTTTCCATGCCGTCTTGAATACCGCATCATTCGGTTATGATGTTATTTAAACGTTGAATTCGCCATCGCGGCCACAATATGCTTCTGCATGACCGTAAAGACCAGCACGATCGGGATAATCGCCATGACGCTGGACGCCATAATGACATTGAAAAACATCGCTTCATTGCCGGCAATGGAATCCCGCAGCATCGCAATACCTACCGTAAGCACGCGCATGTCGTTGTTGTTGGTCATGATCAGCGGCCAGAAATACGAGTTCCAGGACGAGATGAAGATCAGCACGCCCATGGTGACGATCGTCGGCATCGCCATCGGGAACAACAGCCTGTAAAGAATGGAGAACCGACCGGCTCCATCCACGCGTGCCGCTTCCAGCACGTCGTTGTTAATCGATTTGAACGCCTGCCTGAGCAGGAATATCGCATAGGCGGACGCCCCGTGAGGTACGATAAGCGCCCAGAAGGTGTTCAGCCAATCGAGCTTGGACATCATGACGTACACGGGAACGAAAATCACCTGCTCCGGCACGATCAACGCGGCAAGCACTAACAGAAACAGCGCGTCCCGTCCCCAGAACTTCCCCTTCGCGAATGCATAAGCGGCCATGAGCGCCACGTTCAGCTGCAGAATAATGGTGCCGACCGCCATGAGCAAGGTATTGCCGAAGAACCGGGCGTAAGGGATAACCCGGAAGGCTTCGGCAAAGTTCTGCCAGGCAAAGGTTTCCGGCCAGAATGTAGGAACGGCCATCCGCATCTCGGACTGCGTCTTGAGCGCGCTGACCAGCAGCCAGTACACCGGAAAGAACATGACGAGGGTCACGATCACGGCTCCGATCACGCGGAGCGTCATCATGGCTTTCCGGTTCTTGGCGGATCCAGCCATATAATTATCCTTCATAGTGCACCTTCTTCCTGCTGACCACCCATTGTACCAATGTTAACAGCAATATGATTACAAACAGAATCATGACAAGCGCCGAGGCTCTTCCTGTTTTGAATTCATCAAAGGCCATCGTATAAATCCAGTACACAATCGCATTCGTTGCCTTGAGCGGACCGCCGCCCGTCATGACGTCGATCGACTGGAACACCTGCATGGAGGAGATAAAGCTGGTGATGACCAAAAACAGGGTCATAGGCGACAAGAGCGGCAGCGTAATGTTGCGGAACTGCCGCAGCTTGCTGGCTCCATCAATCGAAGCTGCCTCATAATACTCGGCCGGAATCCCGCGCATGCCTGCAATAAAGAGGATCATCGCAAAGCCGACGCCCTTCCAGACCGAAACGGCAACCAGCGCCGGCAGTGCCGTCGAAGGGTTGGTCAGCCATTCGACCGGCTCCATGCCGAACCAGGAAACAATGGAATTCAATAGCCCGTATTGTCCATTGTAAATCCATGTAAATACCATGGCCGCGACAACCATCGAGATGTAATAGGGCATAAAAATGACGCCGCGCATGAATCCGAACAACCGTGACGACGACACGTTGAGCAGCAACGCCAGCAGCAGTCCGATGACAAGCGTGAATACAACGTCCATCACGGTATACAAGAACGTGACCTTCAAGGAGTGATAGAAATCCGAGTTCGACAGCAAGCGCGTATAGTTATCGACGCCTACGAACTTCTTCACGGGCCGCGTCATGTTCCAGTTCGTAAAGCTAATGTACACGGAATAGCCTAGGGGATAATACAAAAACACGCCCATGAATAACAACGCCGGAACCGCGAACGAAAAGTCCTTCCACTTCTCGATCAACGTATGAGACATCCGTTTAGAGACCGAAGCGGTCGCCCGATTGGACGCCGCCTTTGTCACTTGTTTATTGGTCTCCATAGGCATCACTCATAGTCAGCCAGAATATCGTTGATCTTCTTGGCTGCATCCTGCATAAGTGGTGTCGGATCTTTTTTGTTCAGCACCATTTCCCCTACGACTTCTTTGTAAACTTCGCTGAATTCAGGGTAAGCCGGGTGCTGCAGGCGCGGCGTTACTTCGTCGAAATGCTCGTATACCGCTCTGTATTGCGGCCATCTTTCGAAATATTGATTGCCTTCCTCAGACTCGATTGCGGATTTTCTTGTCGGCAGGTATCCAACGGATTCAGCCCACTTAATGTTTTGCTCCGCCGAAGTCATGAACTCGATAAATTTCCAAGCCGCTTCTTTCTCCAGATCCTCGGCACCGTCCATCATGACGATCCCCGCGCCGCCAATGTTGGAGGTCCGCACTTTATCGCCAGGGATAAAGGATACGCCAACCTCAAAGTCCGCATTCTCGCGGTACATCTTGAGCAAAGCCGATGAATGCTGAACCATGGCGATCTCGCCGCCCAGGAACATTTGACGCATATTATCGGACGCGCCTTTCCCGAAGCCCATATGCATGTGGCCTTCATTTTGCCATTTGTAGAAGTTCTGAAGATAACGAAGCGACTCTTCATTCTCAACGGCCGAAGCACTCAGGTCCTCGGTCAGGATTTGTCCGCCGCCGTTAATGTTCCACGGATCGTAATACCACGTATCCCAGCCTGGAACGGAGAAGGCATAACGCGTCGTTTTGTCGCCTTCTTTTTTCGTTACCTTCGCATTAAAGTCATCGATCTCATCCCACTTCTGCGGCGGCTCTACACCCAGCTCGTCCAGCATCGTTTTGTTGTATACAAACACACTGGTACTAACGATCAGAGGGAACCCATATTGCTTGCCATTGTATGCATAGGCATTCAGCATCCCTTTGGCGAAATCGTCCATCTTCACTTCATCGCGCTTAATCCATGGGCCCAAATCAGAGAACACACCGCTGTCCGCAAAGTTAGGCAGGGACGCGACCTCAACATTCGTTACAGCCGGCACGTCATTCGCAGCCACTGCAGCCGATAGTTTTTTGTGAAGATCAGGATAGCCGCCCTGGAACACCGGCTCTACCGTAATATGCGGATACTTCTTCTGGAATTCTGCGATCATGTAGTTCAAGCCTTCCAGTTGAGCATCCGCGTGGGCATGCCAGTACTGGATTTTGACAGGTGTTGTATCATTCTTCATATCCATCGAAGCGGCTTCCACATCGTCGAGCGAAACCTCTCCTCCGGCACTTTCACTTCCACCGCCGCCTCCGCAAGCCGTGGTAATAACCATAAATATGGTCAGTAACATTAACAACCATGATTTCTTTTTCATAGATGATCAATTGTCCCCTTTCGAATCTACTCATCATTCATCTTCATCACTGCTGTCTATCCACTTCAACCCGTCTACCCCTTAAAAAGCGCACAAAAATAGAGACGTCAAAAAGAGCGCAACCTAAGAGCCACCACCTCCTATAAAAGCTAAAGTAGCTGCTACTCGGGTTATCTCATCGTCTCCACCCCTAGCAAATATGTAATTATAGTTAATCCATCACCGTACAGGGAACCTTACGTCCAAAAACGCGTATCTCCTGTAGATACGAGGTCTGCACCGTTTTCCAGCGCCTCATCGATTTCTTCCTCGCTTCGTAAAAAACCTCCCACAATAAGCGGACAGTGAATTTCCTTCTTCAGGTCGCGGATTACGCGGGGCATGAGTCCCGGCATTAATTCCACCTCATCCGGACGGGCTTGTCCGATCATTTTCACTGCGGTCCTTAAAGCTGTCGTATCAATGGCAAACACTCGCTGTATTGAGCTAATGCCCGCTTGGCGCGAAGCCAATACCGTATTCGTCTTCGTCGTAATGATCCCGTCGATCTTGTACGAATCGGCCAAATACTGCACCGCCGAATTATCCCGGCCAATGCCGCTTACCATCTCCAGATGAACAAACACTTTTTTGCCTGAGGAGTGAAGTCGATTCACGATATCCCTGAGTTTCAAGATATCGCCTGTCATCAGGTTCACCCGTTCCACCGTGCTGTTCACAGCCGCATCGATCTGTTCCAGCTTGGTAATCGAAGCGATTACGGGAAGACGCCGTGTCCTTTGTTCTGCCATAAGTGCGTGTCCCCCTTTTACCGAACACTCTTATGGTAAGGCGATAGGATCATGAGAGTATTAACGATATGTAAAATCTGTGTTAACGGCACTCATCAAGGCTTCGATACATCATGTATGCGCTTACCATTCAGTTAACAGATTCTGCTATGTCCCCTGGTTTGGTGGATTCCCCCCTAGACTTAGGATCATTCGGTTCAGCGAAGATCAGGATAGCGCTTTCAGAATAGCTTGCAAAGCTATTTAATATCTATCATAGAGGAATGATTTAGCCGTAGTCTATAGCGAATTTTGTATTATTTTGTCGAATTTAAAAGAATATCAATTCAATGTAACAAATATCATGGCGAAACCCCCGATTCTATGATAGCGCTACCACTCAAAGAGCCTGCGATCACTATCTGCAGATTTCGTGTGAAATGACTGCTCTTACTTGTTCCGAAGCTGTAATCGTCCGTCCTATTGGCACAACTGCACAGCTGGGGTGGATGCTCATTGGAAAACGGAATATGCTGCAGGCCGTCTTGAAAAAGCTAGGCCTGCAGCTTGCCGTGAGATTAAACCTCATACGGTATTTAGTTACTTCAGATAATACCGCCGCTTACCTCTCGAAGCGTGTAATGACGGACATCGGTATGAGAAAAGAAGTCAAAGACTCGTCGGAAAACGCGCTGTGCTCGGCGCCTCGAATGCTTATAAAAACAAGGGCCTTATTTGCTGAGGAGATGCACAATCATCTTAAGGGTTTCTGCCCTTGATGCCGTTCTGTCCGGACGGAAGGTATCGTCGCTGTAACCGTTCACGAAGCCTAATTGGACCGCCTTCAGAATCGGCTCTCTGGACCAGTCCCGTATCTCGTTCGCATCCTTAAAAGAAAGTACATCCTCGTATCCAGCCAGCGGGCCATGCACATACTCGTAAGCACGGATTATCATCGCAGCCAGTTCCGCACGGCTAATGGGACCTTGTGGATCAAAGATGCCGTCATTCCGTCCGCTGACGATGCCGGAAGAATAAGCCGCTGCCACATCGGCGGAATACCACCTATCCCCGCGAACGTCCCTGAATTGAGGAGAGACCAGGGCGGGCTCCAGTTGAAGGGATCGAACAAGTATGGAGGTCACCTCTGCACGACTGATTGGGCGCTCGGGCGCGAAGGTCGTATCCGAGGTTCCCTTCACCAAGGAAGCCGTCGCCGCCCCCTCAATATAAGGCGCTGCCCAGTGATCCTCCGGCACATCCGTGAACGTCATCTCGTATTCCAGCGCTTCATAAACAGCCTTCGCAATCTCTTGCACCACAGGATTTCCGATAGCCTGGGCTTCATCAAAACTGCTGGTCGTCGTGACCTCGGTCAGTACCGAAATCGCGATTTCCCTGCCGGGCAGTAGAAAATATCCGGCATCATGAGTCACATTGGCATTCTCCCCGGTTTTATGGGCAATCGGCGCATCGGGCAGAGCCGCACCGAACTTGGTGTCCACCTCCTGGGCTTTCATCCAGTCGATGATCTGATCACGAGAGTTATCCGACAAGAATTCGCCTGAATGAATGCTGGCAAGCAGATGGACCAAATCCTCCGCATTAATATAGTTGTCCTGCTCCGGCGTAGGGGCAGCCGCGAACATTTTGCGCCCCAGATGCATGACATCAAGGCCGAGTTCATCCATCAGGGCCTGGACCTTATTCAATCCAACCACGTCAATCAGTACGTTCGTAGCCGTATTATCCGACTGGGTGATCATCAGCCTTGCCAATCGTTCTATGGTTACATCCTGCGGAAAGTTTTCCTTTTGCAAGGAGCCTGTTCCGCCAACTACATCTTCCTGCTCAACTTTCACCTTCTGTTCCAAGGTTAACCTGCCGGCGTCCACTTCCTTCATCAAAGCCGATACAAGGGCCATCTTGATGGTGCTCGCAGGCATATAGGATTGGCGAGATCCCAGGAGCAGCTCCCGGTCGTCAGGCTTACCGCTTAGATCCTTCAAGCCTACGGATACCCTAATTCCCTTTTCTTCGGCTTCTTGAATGATGGGATTTACGACTAACGACAAGGCCGGCCATGCGTCCGCCGATACGGATTCAGCCGGCGTATCCAGCAAGAAGTTATACACCCCCTTGGCCGCGCGCTGGACAACCGGGTTGCCCAGTTCCTGGGCTTTGCCCGCATCCTCCGGCTTGGTGACTTTGGTTAATACCGTGACGGCAACCTCGCGTCCGGGTACGAGAAAATATCCGATGTCATGGCTCACATCGCCCAGTTCCCCCGTTTTGTGGGCAATCGGCTTGCCGGGCAGAGCTGCGCCGAATTTGGTCTTCACTTCCTGCGCCTTCATCCAGGCCAGGATCTGATCCCGCGATTGGGCGGATACGATCTCACCAGCATAGATTCTCTCCAGGAGCGTCAGCAACTCCTCCCCGTTGACATAATTATCAGCAGCAGGGGATTTTGCGGGCGTCATCATTTTCCGGCCCAGCTGCATGGTTTCAAATCCCTGTTCATCTATTAAAGTATTAATACGCTCGAACCCAAGGAGATCAATCAGGGCATTGGTTGCCGTATTATCGGATTGCGTAATCATCAGCCCCGCTAAACGCTCGATCGTGATCTCCTGAGGGAACTTTCCATCCTTGAGCGTACCGGCTCCGCCTACAACCTGCTCCGGTTTAACCTGGACGGTTTGCTCCAGCGCGTATTTCCCTGCTTCAATATCCTGCATCAGTGCTGTTACGATGGCCATTTTGATGGTGCTGGCCGCATAGTAAACATTCGATGATCCCGCCTGAATCTTCCCTCCGCCATATGTACCGCTAAGATCCTGGACTCCGACGTACAGCTCGATTCCGTCTTCCGCTGCGGCTTTCACAATGGGCTGGAGAACGGATTCCAACCGGCTCAGGTTGCCGCTTTGTCCCCCGGCTGCCCAAGCTCGGGGGACTTGCCCCAAGGAGACAAACCAAGTCGTCGTTATTAGGATAATGGCAAGCGTGCTTTTGAAAAAAACTCCGGTTAATCTGGACATGCCGAATCACTCCTCATCGACTTAAATGTTAACTATATTAACACAAAAAACATAATATTGAGGATTATTATATATTAATGTAAATAATATTAACACTACTTAAATATATTTAATGGAATTATATTAATAATTTCGATTTTGAGTCAGATATAATAACATGTAAATCTATAAACAAACAAAACCCGAATTCCGGAAAACAGAATTCGGGTCGGGAAAGATAGAGAGCTTATGGCTATTCGAATAACGGAACCTTCGGATCCTTCCCGTTACAGTGAACCAGCATCGCATGCAGTTGTCCTCGATGGTGATACAGATGGGCGACGATTTCAAGCAGCCATTCATACCTTGAATAGGTGACGCCCCAGTAGGAAGTCGTCTCTTGATGGAGCTCTTCTTCCGTCATGTCTCTGAATGCCTGCTCCAAATGTGAATAGCTGCTTAACAATTCGGCCTGTATATCCTTCAGGTTATTTAACGACACGCCCTCATAATAAGCGTCCATCTCCTCTTGCGTGGCCCCGCCCGATATGTAAAAATCAGCCCGGCAGATCACTGCAATATGCTTGAGCAGCTCTCCAACGGAATGCTTGTCTTCTGTCGGTTGAACGAGCAAATCCGATTCATCCAGCCTGTCGATAATCGCAACAACAGAGATGACAGCCACCTCGATTTGATGCAATGCATATGTACAATAGGAATTCATAGGTTCTCTCCAATCTAGAATGTATAAAACACGAATAGGTTCAAACTCGCTTCATCATTATAGAACATACGTTCCTAATATTTCAACAAAAAACAACCTGATCTTAAAAGCTAAGAGACAGGTTGTTACGCCATACATCGTATGACCGATCAGCCAACGAGATGAAATCCGGTTGCATTCTCAAGAACTGACGCCGCAACCGGTTTTTTCTCCAGACTTAAGTGCAGCATTGTCTGATTTAATTTCTTCATGGGTGTTGTCGCTCTCTTCTCGTTGCTAGATATAATCGTCCTTTATCGCGCCGTCCCGCTGATCCGGAATTTTCTCGGCGTCATCCCCGTAAAATTCTTGAATAATTGCGTATAATAACTCTGGCTGCAGAACTTGAACGTAAACGCGATTTCCGATATCGACTGATTCGTGTTGGCCAGCAAATGCTTGGACTCCTCAATCTTCCGCCGATTAATAAAGGTTGTAATGGGTACACCCGTCTCCCGCTTAAAACGGTCGGATAAGTAGCTCGGGTGGACTTTCAAATACTCCGCAACCCTCTGCAGGGACAGTTCCTCGAAAATATGCTCCCGGATGTAATAGATCGCCAGGTTCACAATGTGAGAGTACGACACGTCTTCCTTCTCGGAGCGAATCATCGACACAAACTGCACCAGCATCTCATATTCAAAATGAACCAGCCGCTCCACATCGGTCATTTTCTCAATTTCAAGGATCATCGTATCACTTAAATGAAAGGCAATCTCAGGGTCTACGCCGCCTTTGATGATCGCCCGGGTAAATAAGGTACAGGACGCAATCAGGGCATTCTTCTTCGACCGAAGCGGATACGTCGCAAGCACAGCCGCTTCCAGCTCGTTAATCTTACGAAGCATATCCATGGCTCTATTCTCATCGCCGAAGCGGATCGCTTCCAGCAGTTCGTGCTCATAATCAAACGGGGGATGGATAAAATTCTCGCGCAAATAATGCATACGGGAGGACAGATAAAACGGACGGTTTCCCGAGCGTGAAGGCCCTTTCATTATTTCCACACCACCTAAAAATATTGATAAAAACCTTGATATTTTAGTATAAGATAACCCCGATTGGCTCTAAAATTCAAGCATAACCTTGCTAGGAAGGAAGTGTAGAACATGACCTGGAATATATCAAATCCTGATTTGTCGCAGCAAGCCCTGCTGAATATGGAAAGTATTTTTGCACTTGGAAACGGTTACTTGGGTGTACGCGGCAATTTCGAAGAAGGCTACGGAGAGAGCATGTCCACCATCCGTGGTACCTATCTGAACGCTTTCCACGACGTGATTGAAATCCCTTACGGCGAGAAGCTCTTCGCCTTTCCTGATACACAGCAAAAACTCGTTAACAATATTGATGCCCAAACGGTCCTGATCTATCTAGGCGACGAAAAAGAACCTTTCCGCCTCGATCATGGAACGATCACTGCCCAGGAACGCCGCTTGCATATGGACAAGGGGTATTCGGAGCGAATCGTACAGTGGAAATCGCCCGAGGGCAAAGAGATCAAGCTGACCTTCCGCCGTCTGGTGTCCTTCGCGCACCGGGAGCTGTTCGCCATCGACGTACGAATCGAGCCGGTCAATTTCAACGGCCAGGTTCGCATACTTTCCACCGTGAACGGCAAGGTGAAGAACTACACCAATGCCAACGATCCCCGGGTAGGCGCAGGGCATGCGGAACGAATGACCGTCATCGATGCCGGTGTGAAGGGCAGCGATGCCTATGTCGTTGATGAGACGATGGCGTCCAAGCTGCGTGCCGCTTGCGTGACCCGTCACCGCTTGAATGACGATGCGGACATTAGGCTCGAAGCCGGAACCGGAGAGGTTACCTTCACGGCTGTCCTTCCATTGACCGGACCGATCCAGTTTACGAAATACAATCTGTATACCGACAGTCTTCGTCATGGGCAAGACATGATCGAGCGCGGCATTCAGCTGCAGGAGGAGTTGAAGGATACTACGTTCGAGGACTTGCTTGCCGAGCAGACCGAGTATCTGAACACCTACTGGAAATCGGCCGATGTGGTGATTCAGAACGATGACCAACTGCAAGAAGGTATCCGTTTCAATCTATTCCAGCTGCTGCAATCCGCCGGTCGGGACAAGCACAGCAACATTTCCGCCAAAGGACTGAGCGGCGAAGGGTATGAAGGCCATTATTTCTGGGACACGGAGATATACATGTTCCCTGTATTTCTAATGACGCAGCCGGACATTGCGCGCCAGCTGCTGCTGTATCGCTATTCCACGCTGGAGCAGGCGAGAGACAGAGCCCGGGAAATGGGGCACCGGCAAGGCGCACTGTTCCCGTGGCGCACGATCTCGGGAACGGAATGCTCCTCCTTCTTCCCTTCGGGAACGGCGCAATACCATATCAGCGCAGATATCGCCTACAGCTATATTCAGTATTATCTCGCCGAGCAGGACCGGGATTTTCTCTTGTCCTACGGGGCCGAGGTGCTGATCGAAACCGCCCGCCTTTGGGCCGACATCGGGCACTATTATAACGGGGCCTTCCATATTGATGAGGTTACGGGGCCGGATGAATATACCTGCTGCGTGAATAACAACTATTACACCAACGTCATGGCAAAGCATAACCTGAAGTGGGCTGCCAAGAGCTGCTCCATTCTGGAATCTTACGATCCTCAAGGCTTCAAATCCCTGTGTGACCGGCTTGGCGTAACCACGGTTGAAATTTCGGCTTGGGCGAAAGCGGCGGACGCCATGCTGCTCCCGTATGATGAAGCACTCGGCATTAACCCGCAGGACGATACGTTCCTCCGCAAAGCGGTATGGGATTTCGAGAACACGCCGGAGGACAAATATCCGCTGCTGCTGAACTACCATCCGCTCACCATTTACCGTTACCAAGTGTGCAAACAGGCGGATACGGTGCTCGCCCACTTCCTGCTGGAAGACGAGCAAAGCTTGGAAACGATTCAGCGTTCGTATGACTACTATGAAGGCATCACGACGCATGATTCGTCGCTGTCCTCCTGCATCTTCAGCATCATGGCCTCGAAGATCGGGAATATGGACAAGGCGTATGAGTATTTCATCGAGACAGCACGCCTGGACCTGGACAACACGCACGGCAACACGAAGGACGGCCTGCACATGGCCAACATGGGCGGCACCTGGATGTCGATCGTCTACGGTTTTGCCGGCATGCGCCTGAAGGAAAACGGACTTTCCCTCTCCCCGGCCATTCCGAAGGACTGGGAGAAGTATGCGTTCCGCCTGAACTTCCGCGACCGCCTCATCGGCGTATCCATCGAGAAGGAAGGCATCACCTTGGAGATCGTCGAAGGCGAATCCATCGAGATCAAACTGTACGACGAGGTGGTAACGCTTGAAGCCGGGAAACCTGTGAAACATTCATTGCAGAGCAAATAACGATGTTTAGGCATTAGGTGCTTGCCCTCCCTACGCGCAGGGCAACGCCGCCCGGTTTACGAGGAATACGATCGATCGACACATTTCCCGACAAGTTTTCTACGAAAACAGACTGCGATAAACCGTCATTTTTCTTGCGATATCCGGAAGGTCCCTGTTTCGGGTTTATACTTTCCGATATCTCAAAAAGGAGCTATAAGATATGAATGAAACACGCAAGCTGAAGGCTGTCATCTTTGACTTGGACGGCGTCATTACCGATACCGCGGAGTACCATTATCAGGCATGGAAAGCCACCGCAACCGAGCTGGGCATTCCCTTCACGAGAGAGTTCAACGAGAATCTCAAAGGCGTATCCCGCATGGATTCCCTGAAGCTCCTGTTAAGTCAGGCGGAGACGCCTGTAAACTATTCCGATGAAGAGCTGGTACAGCTGGCCGACCGCAAAAACAAGCTGTACGTCGAGCTGATCGAAACGATCACGCCAGCTGACCTGCTGCCCGGCATTACGGAGTTTGTGGGAGACATCCGGTCGACCGGCCTGAAGACCGGCATCGCGTCCGCCAGCAAGAACGCTATTGCAGTGCTCACACGGCTTGGCGTCATGGACCAGTTCGACGTGATTGTCGACGTGACCAAGCTGAAGAACAACAAGCCGGACCCGGAGATCTTCCTCACCGCTGCCGCACAGCTCGGCGTGGAGCCTGCCGACTGCATCGGGGTGGAGGATGCCGCCTCCGGCGTTGATGCCATCAAGGGCGCCGGCATGTTCGCCGTCGCAATCGGCAACGCCGCGCATTTCCCGCATGCGGATGTCGTGCTGTCCAGCACGGCGGAGCTAAATTTCCGTGAGCTGGCGCAGAAATTCGAAGGTTGATAAAGAAATTGTAAGGGCGCTCCTAAGGGATCGCCCTTTTTCGTATGTCCCCCCATTTTTTGCAACCACCCGAGATCTTCGATAGACTGTAGTTGGTAGTGAGTACAGTAACTGAGTGCAGTAACTTTCCGGTATGTAAGCATGAGCATCATATCGAGAATACGATAAAGGGGACTTTTCATGGAACAGGCTGTCTTGGATCAAGGGGCCGAACGATTCGGCCGAGGTTCTTATTCGCTGAAGTTGCTTGGGGGATTCGATCAGAATGTATTTGAATACAACGGCGAAGACGGACGCCGATTCATTATTAAATTTTTGGACGCGTCCAAATACCGCAAAGCCTCGATCATTCGCGAGCTGACGTGGATGGCCTATCTAGCCGAGCAGGGTCTGAACATGGCGGTGTCCATTCGATCTACACAGGATCTTCTTATTGAAGAGGTAATCCACGATTCCAAGCGATACCATGTCATTGCCTTTACGAAGGCTCCCGGCGGCCCGTTAACGGATGTAACATCGGATTTTGCGATAATCAAGCAGTGGGGACGCGGGATGGGCCGTATGCATAAGCTCGGCAAAAAAGACACCACCGCTTCGTCACTCGTGCACCGTATGGCGTTTCCCCAATGGAATGATCATGTGATTTTTACCGATGCGTTCCCGGAGGCCGCAGGTGAAAGAGTCCATACGCAGTGGAAACAGTATCTTAAGGAATTGGAGTCCCTCCCGCAGGACGAGGAAGGCTACGGCATCGTCCACAATGACCTCCACCATCACAACTTTCACGTACATAACGGGGAGATTATCTTTTTTGATTTTGGGGATGTCTCGTACCATTGGTTCGCCTACGATATCGCCATCGCTATCTATCATGCGGTTCAGACGGTTCCGGAAAACTGGAAAGCCGAGTTTGTGGCCCGATTCTTCGATTCGTTTTTATCCGGCTACCTTCAAGAGAATACGCTGAGTGAAGATTGGATCGAGCGAATTCCATTTTTCATCGACTTCCGCAATATCTACTCCTTTGTCTATTTCTCCAAATTCGTAAATTGGAATGGGATGGATGAACGCTCCAGGAAGTATCTGTTGGCGATGAAAGCGGATATTGAGGAAGGCAAATCCGTTGTAAAGCTGTCTATTTAATAAGAGAAGGAAGATTGCTCTGCCATGAAACCAAGATCCAAACCTCTCCGCAGACTCTTATATATGGGCCTGGGGCTGCTCCTTTCATCCATCCTTCTATACCTGCTGTTCCTTCGCCCCACGCCCATCAAGGTGGGTGGATTTACATCCTTTACAGATGAAAATACCATGATCTTTGAAGTGATCAATAAAGGATTCGCCGATGTGGAACTGCTGGACGTGCGGGTGAATAATGGCATGAAGCCTGCCAAGTCCGAGCTGGGCGTCAGTTATTCCCTTCATCTGGTCGGCGGCGGAGGCCTTGATGAAGATCCCGATATCGAATTCGTCGATATTGGGGAGGTGCCGTTAAAGCCCGAGCTCTTGCCGGACGGGAAGAGAGCCGCGCTCAATCAAGGTTCGCGCATTCCGCTTAATTACGGCGTCCGTCTTTATAACGATGAGCCCATCACCCAAATTGAAGTGAAATATAGGTATTGGGGGATCACTTTTACGAGAGAGATGCCGATGGGGCGATTTTTCAATAAGCCTTAATACTCAAAGATATGTTTGCTTTTGGAAGTAAATAAGTAAACCAAAGCCTCTATCCGTGTCGGATAGAGGCTAATATGATAACAACTCCTCAAATTAAGATGACACAACACAATTATTCAAAAAATCCCGCAGTGCAGCCTCCATATCAGGCTCCCCATCGTCTTCGAGCCATGAATCCTGAAGAACAAGATAACGGCAGGCGCTGCTCTGCAAATAGCTGTAGATGATTTGTGCAGCGTCGATATCTTCCCGGGTAACCTCGGCAGCATCACATTCCGTATCCCTCGTGAAATAGCTGAGAATCAAGGCTTTGACCCTCCGCCTCAACGATTCAATTTCCACTGTTGCAGCCACAGAGCATCGCTCGCTGTGCAGCACAACGTTCCTCTTAATCAGGAATAACTTAATCGTATCTTCGTCTAGATACTCGTAGACAACGATGCTGTGATTCTCTTCGGCGAACTCGATCACATCCCGTTTACTTAAGAGCAGGTTCACCGCCTCCATGCCGTCCCTGTATTTTGCAGCCTGTTCAAAATCGAAACGCGCTGCGGCGCCCCGCATGTTTCGCTCCATCTCATCATATAAACGTCGGTCGTCCCCTTGAAGCAGAGCAATGAATCGATCCATGATTTCATCAAATTGCCGCGCGCTTTCGCCGCCAAGACATTTGCCAAGGCAGAGGCCAATCGAATAATTCAAGCAGGGAGTATTTGCCGAAGAAGCGGCAGGTGTATGATTGCAGGCGATTTTACAGCATTCCTTAACCTTCTGCACTGCATGTTCAAGACTATGTCTACTGGCTGTATAGGGGCCGAAAAAACGAGATCGGTCAGGGCCGCCTTCATCCAGTGTATCCGTAAATTCCAGCCATCGCCAATCTCGCTTTTGCCGCAATACGATATAACTATAACCTAGCGGATTTTTCATCTTGCGGTTATACATCGGCTTTATGTCCTGAATAAGCCTGCATTCCAGCATGAACGCCTCAAACTCCGTGTCGGTGACGATATGCTCCAGGTCTTTGACATGCTGAACCAGCCTCTTCACTTTTGGGGAGTGCGATTTATTGTTGTAAAAATACGATTGTACTCTCTTCTTGAGACTTTTGGATTTGCCAACGTAAATGACCGTTCCCCGCGAATCTCTCATGAGATATACGCCCGGCGACAGCGGCAGCTCTTGTATTTTTGTTTTCATTTTTAACTGTCGATCCTCTCAACGAATCTATCAAATATGGCGTTTTCGTTCACTTCCAAGATACCATATGCACACCAAAAAGCACCACAGTCACGAGCTGATCCAACTCGATGAACGTGGTGCCTATCATTTCAATACAGCTTTTTCTAGTGAACCAGAAAGAAGACACAGCCATATCCCTCTAGCTTCGCATTCGATACTGCTGCCGGTATGCCCTCGGCGACAGCTGAACCGTCCGCTTGAACATCTTCCCGAAATGGGAGAAGTTGCTGAAGCCTGATCGCCAGGCGATATCCGTGATGGAATCATCGGTCTCCCGCAGGAGGCGCTGCGCTTCCTTAATCCGAAGCAGGTTCAGATAATCGCTAAAGGTAAACCCCGTTGTCTGCTTGAACAGCCGGCTGAGATAGTGCGGGCTGATTCGGAACGCCTCCGCTACCTCGGGCAGCGTGAAGGCCTTCCGGTAGTTGTCGTTTAGATACCGGACGACCGCCTGGGTCTTCGGATGAAGAATGGGCTCGGTATCGGCGGATTGAACCGTGCCCAGATGCCGGCTGCGGTAGGCGAAGAGCAGCAATTCAACCGTCCGGTGCCGCAGCAGCCAGCCGCTTCCCTCTTGGGGCTGGATCATCTCATTCACCATTTCGCCGACCATTCGCTCCACCGCTTCACTCGCTGGCGAAGGAAGCCTTAGAATCGGAAGATCCCAGCCGAACGGCTCCTTCAGCCCTTCAGCCAGCTCAGGCGGTACGGCCAGATCCGCGAACAACTCCGGGCTTATATAAAGGACAAGCCGATCATGATCGGGCCTCCCGCTGTCCAGTGTCTTATGAACGGCATTCCGGTCCACGAAGACAAGATCACCGGCCCGAACCCTGTAGGAGCGATCCTTGATGAAGTAGATTCGCTCGCCCGATAACAGGTAGTACAGCTCATAATGATCGTGGAGATGATCGACCGTCATTGAGAAATAGCCAATGCGGCGGTCATACTCCATGTTCAAATATCCGGTGGGATCGTGGTAATCTGCTCGAAACGGCTTGGTCATGCGGCTGCCCCCTTTCCTAGGATTATAGCAAAATATGCGGCATTTGAAAGCGATTACGCATGAAATGCGGCGAAAGCAGTGCTCCCTTGTTATAGGCTAGAGCTATATTCAAGGAGGCGATAGAGATGAGTGACAAGAAACGTTATGTATTGGTCGGTACCGGCGGCCGCGCCGAATTCTTTTATGGCGCACTGGCGCAGAATTTTCGCGACAAATCCGAGCTTGCTGCCTTTTGCGATATCAATCAAACCCGCATGAATTATGCGAATCAGCTGCTGCGGGAAAAATATAAATACACCGAGGTGCCTACCTACCCCGCGGACCAATTTGACCGGATGATCGAGAACGAGAAGCCCGACTTCGTTATCGTGACCAGCATCGACCGGACGCATCACAAGTACATCATTCGCGCAATGGAGCTTGGGTGCGACGTCGTGACCGAGAAGCCGATGACGATCGACGAGGAAAAATGCCAGGCCATTCTGGATGCCGCCAAGCGGACCGGACAAAATATCAGGGTCACCTTTAACTACCGTTACGCCCCCCATCATACCAAGGTCCGGGAATTGATCATGAATGACACCATCGGCCAGGTGACCTCGGTTCACTTCGAATGGCTGCTGAATACCCGCCACGGCGCAGACTACTTCCGGCGCTGGCACCGGGACAAGCGGAACAGCGGCGGATTGCTCGTCCATAAATCCACCCATCACTTCGACCTGGTTAACTTCTGGATCGGTTCCCATCCTGAAACCGTTTTCGCATTTGGAGATCTCATGTATTATGGTAGAGAGAATGCCGAAGCGCGGGGCGTTACGCAATTCTACAATCGCGCAACCGGGAACCCCATTGCCAAAGAGGACCCGTTCGCGCTCCATCTGGATTCGGATGCGCATCTCAAAGCCATGTACCTGGATGCCGAGCCGGAGGATGGCTACCAGCGGGATCAAAGCGTATTCGGGGACGGCATCAACATTGAGGATACAATGGGCGTCCTCGTGCGGTATCAGAACAAGGCCATTTTAACGTATTCGCTGGTCGCCTATCAGCCGTGGGAAGGCTATCGCATCGCCATCAACGGCACCAAAGGCCGGATCGAGATGAACATCGTTGAACAATCCTACGTCAATTCACTGGGCGACAAAAGCCAAGAAGGCGCGTTAATCGGGAAAACGCTGCGGGTGCTTCCGATGTTCGATGCCCCGTACGAGGTTCACGTCGAGGAGCAAAAAGGCGGACATGGCGGAGGCGACCCTGTGCTGCTGAATGATCTGTTCGGGGAACCGGTGGAAGATCCGTATGCCCGTGCGGCCAACCATATCGATGGGGCGAGATCCATACTGACAGGAATTGCAGCCAACCGCGCCATCGCCACCGGCATGCCTGTACGAATCGACAATCTGGTTCGTTTCTAAGCCGTACACGGCTGCTTCAAGCAATTTTCCCTTCAAAGGCTGCGTATTTGCGCAGCCTTTTTTCACATGTCGCAGACCGCCTAGAAATCCGCTTTTCGTAATGGAGGAAATGGATGTTCTTCTCATTAAAGAGCCGTTTGATCGCCTTTATCGTCGCACTCTTCGTCCTCTCTTTCGGCACGCTCTCCTTCCTGCTGTTTACGGAATCGCGCACCGTGATCCGCTCCTACATCGAATCCTCTGCCCTTGAGAAGATGGAGGAATACGGCTCCTACGTCGATATGGTCCAGATGCAGATTTATGATGTCGCTTCCCTCGTGTTCAACAGCGACACGGCCAAGAACTGGGATAACGCCATCAGTGACCCGCTGCTGCCCGAAGGGGAGAAAATGCTGGCCAATCTTGCCATGAGCCGATTTCTGACCCAGGCGACCAACAGCTACACCAGTATCTCCGATGTGTCCATCTACCGGCGCAGCGGACTTCGGATCGGCGGCGAGAACCAAGTCGAAAGCGACCCGGCCTTTTTGCGGGAATCGTGGTACACGAACTTCTTTACGTCCGGAGACCGCTGGCTGCCAGCGCATACGGACCAGCATGAACGTGTCCGGGATCACGGCAATCCCGTCGTCAGCCTGCTGATGCCCATCGGGACCTTCCATCATGCCACGGCGCAGAACGTGATGAAGGTGAACGTCAGCGAGTCTTATTTTCTGGAGCCGCTCACCCGGATCCATCTGGCCAAGAACAGCACGATTTTTCTGTTGAACGAGCAAGGAAGCCCGATTCTATCCCAGCAGGCGCATGAACTTGGCACCGAAGCCCTATCGGAGATCGATCGCATTCGAAACGGCCCGCTGAAATCGGGCGTTGTCTATCTGACCAACGATGAAGGGCAGCGGGACATTCTGGTTTACAAGAAGCTGGGGCGCACCGGCTGGATGCTGGCTGGACTAGCGCCGGAAAAGGAGCTGTACTCCTCTCTTCACAAGCTTCAGAGCACGATTCTGGTGGTTACGGTCGTTCTGATCCTGGCCTCCCTGTTTGCCGCCGCATGGCTCTCCTATGGCGTCACCAAGCCTTTAACGCGTCTGGTGCTGGCGATGAGGCAGGTGCAGCGCGGAGCATTCGACCAGGCCGAGTCCGTGCTGCCTCCCGACAAAAACGTAAAGAGCGAGGTCAGTTACGTCATCTCCACCTTCCGCTATATGGTCAGCCGCCTGCGGCAGCATATCCAGAACGAATTCGAGCTGAAGCTGCTCCGCCAGCAAGCCGAATATAAAGCGCTGCTCATGCAGATCAATCCCCACTTCATGTTTAACACCCTGGAGCTGGTGAGCAGTCTTGCCATGCAGCGCCGAACGGACGACACCGTGCAGGTGATCGAGGACCTGGGCAAAATGATGCGCTTCTCCATGAATACCAGTGACGACCGGGTCCTCTTAGCCGAAGAACTGGCTTATGTCCGCCACTATATCTCCATTCTGCAAACCCGCTTCGGGCATAAACTCGACATCTCCATCCACGAGGAAGGCCGGCTGGATTCACTGGTGATGATCAAGTTCATTCTGCAGCCGCTGATCGAGAATGCGGTCAAGTACAGCTTTCAGCATCAAACCACGGCACAGGTGGACATCCGGATCAGCAGGCAGGGCAATTGCCTGCACCTCCACGTCGCGGATAACGGTCCAGGCATGCCCTCCGAGATCATCCGCAAACTCCAGGATCCCGCGGCGGCCTCTCAATTAGAGCCGATCCTCCGAAGCGAGAGCTGGCACATTGGACTCGGCAACGTGATTGCACGCTGCCGCTTGCATTACGGCGACTTATTTGCCGTTCATATTCGGAACGGGAGCGAAGTCGGCACATGCATCGAACTGATTCTACCGGTACAGGAGGAATATCATGTACAACGTATTGATCGCAGATGACGAGATCGAGGTTCGTGAAGGGCTAAAGCTGAAAGTCGACTGGGAAAGTATGGGCTTTGCCATTTCGGGGGAGGCCGGGAACGGCCTGGAAGCTGAAGAGCTCTTGAAATCCCATTCGTATGACCTGCTCATTACCGACATGAACATGCCCGTCATGGACGGCGTCCAGTTGCTCGATGTTTGCCGGAGCCACAATCCGACCATCCAGATCATCATCATTACAGGATACGAGGATTTTCAATACGCCAGAGCGGGCGTCCGCAGCCAGGCCATGGACTACTTGCTGAAGCCCGTAGCCCGGGGCGACCTGAAATCCGCCTTAAGCAAAATCAAACAGGAATTGGATAAGAACCGCAAGGTACGGGATGATTCGGAAATGATGCAATGGCGGCTATCCCAATATTACAAAGAAATGAAGGAACGCTTCCTGCTGGATCTCGTGCGCGGCAATCGTCTGCCCCCCGCCTCCCTGCCGGAACGGATTCGACTGTTCCACCTGGAGGACTGGCAGGACGGGTGCGTTTGCTTCATCACCGCGGGCATGAGGGAATCCGGCATGCAGAAAGCACCCGAAGGCCGCGCGCCCGAATATCTCCGCCTTCCGTTTCAAATGGTCTGCCATGAAATCGCCGAGTCTTATCCGGGCGGCGTTCAAGTGTTTCATGATACAGCTCATCCCGGCATCATGCATTTCATTGCGCTTGACGGCATTCAGCATGAATTCGCGGATAAACTCGCCGCGCAGGCATCATCGTATTTAATCGTGGAGGTGCAGGTGGGACTCGGGCTGCCCGTATCGGGACTTGAGCGATGGAAAGAGGGTTATATCCACTCCCTCCTGGCCTGGAATCTGGCAGGACGCCAGAACGGACCGGATCAGGCACCCGTAACCGACCAAAGTCCGCTGCTGCCGGAGGAAACAAGCCGCGCGCTTCATCGCTGCCTGATCCGGGGCGAATTGGAATCCTTCCGCAGCATCATCCGGAGGGAACTGGGCGAGGCATTCCGGCTATCGCCTTCCCGCTTGGTACGGAGCCTTTTTCAAATTACGCTGATTATGGAATCGGCCGCCGTCGACAACATACGGCATTCACAGGGAGGGGGGCCTCTATGGATTTCACCCGAATGGGTTTTATGGCTGGAGACCCCGGAGCAGGCGGAACGCCTGCTGATGCAGTGGGCACAGGATTTTGTGGACCACCACCTGGAATCCGGAGACAAAGACGCTACCCTGATTGAATCCGCCAAGCGGTATATCGAGGAAAATTACATGCAGGAATTATCGCTGACCTCGCTGGCCGAGCAGTATAACTACCACCCTACCTACTTCTCGGAGATGTTCAAGGAAGGGGCTGGAGTCTCGTTCATCCAGTACGTTACGGAAGTTCGGATGAAACACGCCGTACGCCTGCTGCAGGAGACCCGGTTGACGGTATGGGACATAGCCGAGCTGACGGGCTTCTCTTCTCCCGGCTATTTCAGCTCCAAATTCAAAAAAATGTTCAATCAGAGCCCTTCCGAGTTCCGACTGTCGCAATCCGAAAAAATCGAACACGATGATCCGAAGAAATGAGATTCCGCCCTTTCTCCTCCCCCGGTATGATGAGTTTACCAGGCGCACCGACATCCCGATTGTAAGCGGCTTCAAGCCGTCAGGTAACCGCCCATGCTCATCCATCCTGAAGGGAGGTACATTATGAGAAAGCTGTCCAGGCCCTTATACGGCCAGCAGAATAAGACAGCCTACTTGTTTCTTCTGCCTTGGCTCATCGGCTTCTTCTGTCTGACGCTGGGGCCGATGATTGCATCGCTGTACTTATCCATGACCAAATTCAACCTGCTCTCATCGCCGACTTGGACGGGACTCAGCAACTATGTCCAGATTTTTACCGAGGACGATACGTTTCAAAGATCCTTGTGGCTAACGTTCTACTATGTGTTCTTATCCGTACCGCTGAGACTTGCGTTCGCGCTGCTGGTCGCCATGGCCTTGAACAAGGGCATCCGCGGACTCGGCATTTACCGGACCGTGTACTATATCCCTTCCTTGTTGGGAGGCAGCGTTGCCATTGCCATCGTCTGGCGCCAAATCTTTGACGGCAGCGGTCTGGTCAACCAGTTCCTCGGCTGGTTCGGCATCTCGGGCCCCTCGTGGATCGCCCACCCCGACTATGTGGTGTATACGATCATCACGCTGTCCGTCTGGCAGTTCGGATCGGCCATGGTCATCTTCCTTGCCGGTCTGAAACAGATTCCGATTGATTTATATGAAGCCTCCGGCGTAGACGGTGCCGGAAAGATTCGTCAGTTCTTCGGCATCACGCTGCCCATGCTGTCACCCGTTATCTTTTTCAATCTAATCATGAGCATGATCAATTCGTTCCAAGCCTTCACGCCGGCCTATGTCATCGGAGACGGGCGGGGAGGACCGCTCGACGCCACAATGTTCTACACCTTGTACCTGTATCTGAAAGGCTTCTCGTTCTTCGATATGGGTTATGCCTCGGCGCTGGCATGGATCATGCTGGTCATCATCGGGGTGTTCACCGGAATCGTTTTTCTTACATCAAAATTCTGGGTCTTCTACGGGGATAACCAGGAAGGGAGGTAATGGATATGCCGCTTAAGCGACAATTGGTTCAAGCCGGGAGGCATGCCGCCATTATCCTCCTCGGCCTGCTCATGCTGTATCCGGTGCTGTGGCTCGTCTTCAGCTCGTTTAAACCGAATCATCTTATCTTCACCAACAGCAGCCTCATTCCGACGGCCTTCACGCTGGATCATTACGTGAACGGCTGGAGCGGGCTTCAGGGCATTTCCTTCGGCCGATTCTTCGGCAACTCCGTGCTGATCTCGGTCATGAGCGTCATCGGGAACATCGTCTCCTGCTCCCTGGCAGCCTACGCCTTCTCGCGATTGAAGTTCAAATTCAAAGGCTTTTGGTTCAGCATCATGCTGGTGACGATTATGCTGCCTTACCACGTAACGCTCGTGCCTCAATACATTCTGTATAACGAGCTGCATTGGATCAATACGTATTTCCCGCTCATCCTGCCCAAATGGCTGGCGCATGACTCTTTCTTCATTCTGCTGATGGTTCAGTTCATCCGGGGCATTCCGCGGGAGCTGGACGAGAGCGCGACCATCGACGGCTGCGGACAATCGCAGATCTTCTTCCGCATCGTGGTGCCGCTTCTCGTCCCTGCGCTGATTACGACGGCCATCTTCACCTTCATCTGGAGCTGGGACGACTTCTTCAGCCAGATGATCTATTTAAGCAAGATTGATTTGTTTACTGTACAGCTGGGGATCCGATCCCTGTTCGATCCTTCGGGGCAATCGGATTGGGGGGCCCTGCTCGCCATGTCCACGCTGTCGCTGCTGCCTGTGACGATCATCTTTCTGGTGTTTCAACGCTATTTTCTCGAAGGCATTGCCACGACCGGCCTGAAGTAGTCTCAGAAGCTGCCTGTCGTGATGCGAAAGCGCGCTGCAAATGAACCAATAATGATTAGACTGGAGGATTATCCATGTTGAAGAAATGTTTCGTTGGCATGTTAGCTTCGCTCCTGTTATTCGTTACCGCCTGTTCCGGAACGGATCACACGGGAGAAGGCGGGAGTACGAACGCAGGGGCTGAGCCGAGCGGCCAAGTCGAGCTGCGCATGATGTGGTGGGGTGATCAAAAACGGGCCGATATTACGAACGAAGCCCTGAAGGTGTTCCAGAGCAAACATCCGAACATCAAAATCGTCGGCGAATTCTCGCCTTCCTCCGGATATTTCGATAAGCTGAACACCCAGCTCGCTTCCGGCACCGCACCGGATATCTTCTTCCTGGGCGGAAACGTGGTGGACTACGCCAAAAAAGATGTGCTGCTGAACCTGGATCCGTATGTCGGCAGCGAACTGAAGCTGGACGGCATGGATGCCACCATGGTGGAATACGGACGCCTGGATGGGAAGCTGCAGCATATTTCTGCAGGCGCAAACGCCCGGGGAATCGTTATCAACAAGGCACTGTTCGAAAAGGCAGGCATTCCTCTGCCGAAGCAGGATTGGGATTGGGAGGAATATGCCGCCATCAGCAAAGAATTGTCCGACAAGCTTGGCGACGGCGTATACGGTACTTATAATTTCACCGTCGACGGAATGGATATCTTTCTGAAGCAGCGCGGAAAACAGCTATATGACATGGAGAACGGAAAGCTTGGTTTTGCCCAGGAAGACATTCAGGAATGGTTCGAGTATTGGGAGGAGGCTTCGAAAGCCGGCGGTGTCGTTACGCCTGAACTTCAGGTGTCCAATCCGCACGATGATACCAGCAAATCCTTGTTAATTACGGGCAAAGCGGCCATGAGCCTTCTCCCTTCCAATCAACTGGCCGCATTCCAGAGCCTGACGGAAGATCCGCTCATCCTCCACCCGGTACCTAGAGGTCCGAAGGGAACGGGCGTAGTATTCGAGTCCAGCCAAGGACTATCCGGATATGCCAACACCAAGCATCCGAAGGAGGTCGCCACGCTCATGGACTTCTGGATCAATGATCCCGAAGCGGCCAAAATCCTCGGTAACGACCGCGGCGTGCCGGTAACGGAAGCCAACCGCAACCTTCTCCAGGAGGAAGCAGGCCCCGTGGAAGAGATTGTGTACAATTACACGAGTCTCGTATCAGAAGCCACGAAAACCGAGCCTTTTGACGTAAGTTATAATCCGCCGGGATTCGCCGAGTTCTCCAAGCTGGCCCAGACGACGACCCAGGAGATCGGTTTCGGCCGGAAAAACGTCGAGCAGGCCGTTGCGGACTTCTATAACGGCACCGTGCGCATATTTGAATCGAATCAATAACAAGCTTTCAAGGAGGCGGACATGACAGAAGTTATGCTGGACCGGCTGCGCCGGATTTCGATGCCGGACCGGGTGCAGCCAGGTAAACGGGAAGATCGGAAACTGCTGCAGGAGTGGCAGGCAACAGGCGTCCGATTCGCGGCATCGGGCGGACGGCTGGAAACGGCTTATTATACCGGGCTGGAGAAGCTGCTGGCCTGCATCGTGCCGATGAACGGCACCGATCCGATTCTGCAGGAGGGCGGTATCTATCTCGGCTGCTGGCTGGAGAGCACCGGCACCATCAATGCCGAACTGCTATCGCGACTGATTCCTTCGGTCTCGGAAACCACCTACCTCGCTTTTGCGGATCAGCAAAGGGAGGATGGGCTGCTCCCTTATAAACTGACGGAGAGCGGCCCTTCGTTCCGCCAGATCCAGCTCGTCACGCCGCTGGCGCGCTGCGTCTGGAACCACTATGAGCTTCATGGAAGGGACATCTCCTTCCTGAAGACCATGTACCAAGCCATGTCGCGTTACGACGATTGGATCGCGCGTTTTGCAGCACCCGGGGGACCGGCTGCGTGGAGGCTTTCAGCACCTTTGATACCGGGCATGATCTGTCGCCCAGGTTCTGGCATGTTCCGGACACGCCCTATAGGAACGATGCTGCCGCCTCCCACCCGGACTCCCCGGTACTGCCTTTCCTGGCACCGGACTTGACGGCCAACATCTACTGCCAACGCAAGTATTTAGCCCGCATAGCCGAAGAGCTCGGTGAATCCGGAGCCGATTGGAGGGTCAAAGCCGAAGCCAGCCTGAACAGCCTCTTCCGTTATTGTTATGACGAGGAGGATCAATTCTTCTACGACCGAGATCGGAACGACGAACTGGTCCGGGTCCAATCCGACGTGCTGCTGCGCGTGATGGCCTGCGAGGTGGGCGACCGCGAGCTGTTTGACAACATGCTGCGTCGCTATTTGCTGAATACCCGCAAATTCTTCGCCAAATATCCGTTTACGTCCATCGCAATGGACGATCCGCGGTTCGATCCGTCCTCCTCTTACAACAGCTGGGGCGGGCCATCCAATTTCCTGAGCTTGATCCGGGCGCCGCATGCCTTTGAACATCACCACCGCTATGTCGAGCTGACCTGGGTGCTGCAGCCCATTCTGTCCGCCTTGTCCAAGGCGAAGCGCTTCCCGCAAACCTTGAGCCCTTGGACCGGTGAAGAGGGTTTTACCGAGGCGTATTCCCCTTCCATTCTGTGCCTGCTGGATTACGTGGAACGGCTCTGCGGCATCATGCCGATCGGATCGGATCGGCTATGGTTTACCGGTCTTCTACCCGTCGACATGGATCATGGCGAAGAAGTCGCCGGCAACACGGCCTATAGCCGAACCGTGAACGGACTGCAGTACGAATTGGTGAATACCCCGGACAACGTTACCGTATATCGGGAAGGCCGCGTTCATATTCAAGGCCCCGCCGGGATTCGGCTGGTCACGGACCGCAGTGGACAATTGGAGGGCGTGATCGGCATGAGCGTGCGTACCATTGAAGGCGAGCTCCGCTATCAAGGCACATCCATACCGATCCGGATCAAAGGCAATGAGATGCAGCTGTATTCAGACGGAGATTTAAAGACGGAGAGGGATATCGGCATCATCTACCCTGCCTATCGTTAATTGAAGGAGGTGAACGCTTAAGCGTGAAAACTCAAGACATTCAGCTTCGGGACCCCTACGTACTGCCTGACCTGGCACAGCGAATATACTACATGTACGGCAGCACCGACAAAAATATTTGGAAGGAAGGGACCGGCTTCGATGTCTATATCAGCCGTGATCTCGACGATTGGGAAGGCCCTTACACAGTCTTTCGCAAACCGGACGGTTTCTTTGCTGACGTGAACTTCTGGGCACCCGAAGTCTACTATTACCATGGGCGTTACATCATGTTTGCCACCTTCCGCCGAAAAGATAACGATCGGCTGGGCACTGCAGTGCTGTCGGCAGAGGAGCCGACGGGGCCCTTCTCCCTCCATAGCGAAGGGCCCGTGACCCCAGCCGACTGGAGTTCCCTGGACGGCACGCTCTATATCGACGAAACGGATCAGCCGTGGATGGTGTTCTGCCATGAATGGCAGCAGGTCGGGGACGGCGAGATCTGCGCCATGCGCCTGAGTCCCGATCTCATGGAAGCAGCCTCGGAGCCCGTGACCCTGTTCAGTGCCTCCGAAGCCGCTTGGGCCACGCCGTTCCACTCGCCCCGCTTTCCCGGATCGGGCAACTACGTGACGGACGGACCGTTTCTGTTTCGGACAACGTCAGGGAGTCTGCTCCTATTATGGGCCAGCTTTGTGAATGGCCGATACGCGCTCGGCGTGGCCAAGTCGACAACCGGCAAGCTGACGGGTCCCTGGCTTCAAGAGCCAGAACCCTTATACGCCAGCGACGGCGGGCACGGCATGGTGTTCCGTACCTGGAACGGGCAGCTGATGCTGACCGTGCATACCCCCAACCGCACGCCGGATGAACGGCCGATCTTCATCCCCGTCACAGAGGATGGAGACAGCATCAAGATGGATGGGATGTATCGGACAACACGTATGCCCAAGTAAAATCTCTATACGCGAAAAGGCCGCTCTCCATGAACATGGCAGAGCGGCTCTTTTTATATGCTTAACTTCCCGAAGCTATGCGTTACTGTCCCGTAGAAACAAAAGGAGGCCGTACGCGTACGGCCTCCTTCTACACTCATTTATTACAGTTTCACGATTTTACCGGTCTCTTGGGATTCGAATGCACCCAGGATCACGTTCAAGGAACGCAGTCCTTCCTCACCGGAAATGCTAGGCGGCGTGTTCGTGAGAATGGATTCGACGAACGCGTCGATGACGCCGCTCGGAACCTGCTTCTCATTGGTTGCCATGGCGCCAACCTTGTAGGTCTCCACCGTACCGTCGGTCAGCTCCACAACCACCTCGTCGCCGTTAACGGTACCGATCTTCATGGCACCCTTCTCGCACCATAACACTGTTCCGTTATCGCCGGATCTGTAATGCGTCCAGCTTGCCATCAGCGTGCCCACGGCCCCGCTCTTCATGCGAACGATGCAAGTCGCGTTGTCGTCCACATCGGTTCCTTCTTTATGGACCGTACCGATGAAACCTGCCACTTCCACGATTTCATCGTTCAGCAAATAACGGATAAAGTCGGATTTGTGCACGCCGAGATCGCCCATGGCGCCCATAATCGCTTCTTCTTTGCGGAAGAACCAGCTGTCCCGTCCATCCAGGCTCCAGCTCTCCGGACCGCCGTGGCCAAAGGAAGTACGGAAGGTAAGCACTTTACCGAGCTTGCCGGAATCCAGAATTTCCTTCGCTTTTACGTGCGGAGGCATGAGGCGCTGATTGTGGCCTACCATCAGGTACACCCCGTTCTTGCGGGCGGACTCGATCATTTGCTCCCCTTCTTCAGCCGTTGTAGCCATCGGCTTCTCCACCAGCACATGAAGGCCGGCATTTGCAGCCGCGATGCTCATCGGAGCATGCAGATAGTTTGGCGTACATACACTAACGGCGTCGAGCTTCTCGTTCTTCAACAGTTCTTGGTAGTCTGTATAGGCTTTACCGCCATACTGGGCTGCCATCTCTTCGGCGCGTTCTTTTACCGGATCGGCAAAAGCTACCAGCTCCACGTTAGCATTGTTCGCGTATTCAGGAATATGTCTGCGCTGGGCGATCGCGCCGCAGCCAAACACAGCCACTTTAATTTTACTCATCGAAAGTCTCCTTTGTGCTCATAAATTAAAATTGGTTCAGGTAGTTCTGCTTCAGCCAGTTCATGCTGTTCTCCACGCTTTGCAGCGGCGGATTCTGACATACGTCCTGCTCGACGATCAGCCATTCCGTACCTGCATCGGATGCAGCCTGAATGACGCCCGGCAGGTTAACCGAGCCTTGGCTCAGCTCCAGCGTCTTCATGTTGCCTTCCGCATCCTTGCTGAAATCTTTCAGGTGAAGCAGCGGAAGACGTCCTGCGTATTTCGGAATGTAGGCAAGCGGATCTTGTCCGGCGAATTGTACCCAGCATACGTCCATCTCCACTTGCACGGCTTCCGGCGTCGTTGCGGAATACATTGCGTCAAAGACGAACTGGCCATCAACCTCGGCTTCGAACTCGAATGCATGGTTATGGTATCCAAAGATCAGTCCCTGCTTGCGGGCTTCAGCCCCTACTTCCTCCAAGAAGGAGAAGAGGTTCTTCCAATCCTCAGCATCTTTACGATCTTCTTCGGCCACATATGGACACATCATATATTTAGCGCCAATGGTTTTCAGGTAATCAATTTCCTTCTGCAGATCTGCGCGAAGCAGATGCAGGCCCACGTGACTGCCAATTGCTTTCAGGCCAAGCTCTTGAAGAAGCGTTTTCATTTCCTCGGCCGGAATGTCTCCATAACCTGCGAATTCCACGCCTTCATAACCCAATTCAGCGACTTTGCGGAGCGTACCGCGGAAATCCTGTGCCGTTTCATCGCGCAGCGTATACATTTGCAAACCAATGTTCATTCTTCTCATTATAGCGCACCTCGATTCCAAAAATGAGTTACTGCTCTATCTGCTACTATCATACATGCAAATAGGCTAAAATGAACATAAACAATATTGCTGCAACATGAACTATCTGCTTATATTTTTACTGGGGGTTGTTACCATTATGGAAGCAAGGCTGCTCATCTGCGACTATTCCTATCACTTTCAGCAATTCAGCAACAGCCATCGGGGCGGCTTGACAACCTATCTGTTCCGACTCCAAACCGAAGGCTCCTGCGAAATCTACTGCAACGGCATCGAGCACCACGTGCAGGCAGGCGACCTGCTGCTGTTGAAGCCCGGCGATGAATACGAGCTGCGGGTGAAGGAAGACGGTGAGGATGGCCGGGTATCCAGCGGGGATTATTTTATATTCTGCGACGGCTCCTGGATTGATGACTGGTGGAACCGTATCCCCCGCCCTGTCGTCAGTCACGTGGGGCTCGACGATTATTTGCTGGGTTTGTGGAGACAAATGCTGCTGGAGAAGCGGCGCGGCCTTGAAGGGGAAATCGGGGAACTGACCGACTACCTGCTGCGCAGTCTCTGCCTCTGCCTGGACCGCGCCATTACCGAGATCAAGCCGACCGATCGCCTTGCCTTCACTGCCCTGCGGCTGAAGCGATTCGTGGAGGAGCATGCCACCCTTACCTTTAAGCTGGAAGAGGCCGCTTCCCATGTCGGGCTCAGCTTATCCCGGGCGGTTAAGCTGTTTAAGGAGTATTACGGAAAAACCATGATCCAATACGCCCTCGAGATCAGGCTGAACGCAGCCGTCGAGCGCATCAAATACAGCACGATGACATTGGAAGAAATCGCGGAAACCTGCGGCTTCGCCAGCTACTCCTACTTTCACCGGGTATTCCGTGCCAACTATGGCGTATCCCCGGTCAAATTCCGGGAAACGGCAACGGTGCCGGCAAGGCCGGGGCAGGAGAAGAGCTCACGCTAAATTTTTTCCTTCTATATAATGGGGTAGCAAAAAGCAGCCCCGGCTCATCCTTTAAGGCAGGAGCTAGGCTGCTTTGCACATTAGTAACTCGATACGTTCTAGACTGCTTTTTCAGGCCACATTCATAACATCGCGGCACCGGCGGCGGTAAAAACAAGTGCGAAATAAACGCCGACCCCTATCAGGTGATTGCGATTCCACTCCCGCGGCTTGATCTCCACAATGTACGGGAGCAGCCACAGAAAGCTGGCAACAAACCATGCAGCGGAGGCCAATCCGATAAACAGCAGCTTCTTTCCTTGCTCGTATTGGAAGACAAGGTCCATCCCGTTAATACGGATCAAGGAGCCGCTGGTCAAGGTACAGGCATAGGCCAAGACCATGAATACGGCCGCAACCAAGAGCGTGCCGATGGCTTTGAGCCCGTCCGAAGTCAGGAAATTCGGCCGTCTCCCCTTCTTTCCGGAACAACCGATCAAAAAGAATACAAACCCGACCAAAATAGCCACCCCCGCCCCGGAGGCGACAATGCCGCCCGAAACGGCTGCCGCCAAAGCTAGAATCGAAACCATCATCTGGTCTTTCCCTCTCTTTCGTACCTGCGGAACCGTACTGTGTGTGGTTGATATTGAAATCGTGCGGGGAGCTAAGACTCCATAGGTAACGGCACTATGACCGTGCAGAACGTATCGATCTAATTACTCACATCCGTCGTATCATCCATCCGGGCAGCCCGCATCGGTGAGAACACGAACCAAACTCCGACTACAGCCAGTCCGGTGATAACAACGCCTAATGCTGTGCGAAATCCAAATACATCAGCGATGAAGCCACCCAGAGGCGCTCCAATAACGATCATACTGCGGTTGATAGACCTCATGGTGGCATTCATACGCCCATGCAAGTGTGCGGGTGTGATCGTCTGCCGGTAACCCATCTCAATCGGACCCTCAATACCTAATGCTAAACCATAAAACAGTTGCCCAAATCCGATCATGAGGAAGGTCTGAATCGACAGATCACCGTTGTCAGTGGGTGGTGCCAGAGCCATGAACAGGACCGCCGGTGCATACAAAAGTCTGGCAAACGTGATGCTGCGTCCAATTCCAAATCGCTTGCTGACCCGGGTTGATAACGTCGTGCCTATAACAGCGCCAAACCCTGCTGATGTCATGACCAGTCCCAGGGTTGACGCATGAAACCCTAATTCGGTGAGAGCGTAAGTTACCAGCACCGTACCCAGCATACTGTTAAATAGAAACCACGCATGGGTATTGAGTGCCAGCGTGCTGAGAAACGGATGCCGGTAGACCCAGCGCAATCCTTCCTTTATCAATTCAAGTATGCGTTCATTCGAGGCCTTTTCCGGTATGGGCTGATGTTTAATGAAAGCCATGACCAGCCCTGAAAATAGATACGAAGCTGCGTTAACCAAGATTGCAAACGGAGCCGTAACGATGGAGATTAATAAACCGGCAGCTGCGGGGCCGCTGGTTTCCGCAACGGCTGCGCTTTGCTCCAACCGTGCATAAGCGGGCAATAACAACTTTCTCGGCACGAGTTGGGGCACAATAGATTGAGATGCAGCATCATTGAATAACGACATCGCCCCGAAGAGTATCATGATGATCATCAGAATGCCCACATTGATTTCATCGAACAATGCCAGTAGGCAAATCGCTACGAGCAAGATTCCCCGCCCCAGATCGGTCAGTACCAGGATGTTCCGACGACTGACGCGATCAATAATCACTCCAGCCACCAATCCCAGCAGCACATAAGGCAGCCACCTCGAGGAGTTGATCCAGCCCACATCAACGGTACTGCCTTCCAGATTAACCACCACCAGTACTTGGAGAGCGAGTGTGGTAATATACGTGCCAAAATATGAAATGGTGGAAGCTAACCAGAAAAATACGTAACTCTTATTCTTGGTGAGATTCATCTCTAACCTCCAACTGAGCGCCGTATTTTTCGGGTTAATTGTATATTGGAGTCACTGCTGAATGAAGTCCCGAGCGCTATAACTAGTTAAATTGTAGCATATCCGCAACAGATAGAGACGTGCTCATACCAATTCATTCCACGATCAAACCATCCGTCGACTTATCGACAGAATGAATGCGTATGTTTCTTAACGTTCTACTCAAGGGAAATCGTCATGGCGCTGCCTTTAAAAATATTAAATCCGAGTTCCTGAAGAACCTTCACGGCATCTTCAACAGGCAATTTAGGGAGATGAAACTCATGATCGATGACCTCTCGCAGCTCGCTGAGATCGGATAAAATGCGCTTTTCTACCTTCCCGTTTGCATACCGGATACTCAGTACATTGTCGACCAGAGACAGCGAGCGCTGCTGATCCAGTTGCCACAGCTGACAGCGTAATGAAGAGGTAAAGAGATCATTCGGTTGAAAATAGCTTGCAATGGCCGGCTGGAAATCATCGAATTGATACGTTACCCGCGTGTCGAATGACCAAACCAATTCTGTAATCAGCCGACCATCCGCATACCGATAGTACGTATATGTTCCCGGTTCATCCCCTGGGCGCAATCTGACTTCAATCCCGGCATATTGGGAAACTTGCTCGGGATCGCTCTCCAAACGTACGGGTTCGAAAAAAGGGGCGGAGTTTCCGCAATCCACGTACACTTCTTCTTGCTCACCCGGGATCCGCACCAGTAACCCAACATGTCCCCCGCCCAGCAGCGTATACCGGGTTTCGAAACCAAGCTGGTTCAAGAGCTGATGAAGACTGCTGTTAATCATATAACAAGTGCCTCCCGCATTCAGCTGCCACAGCTGATCTACGAATTTCTTCTCATCCTGCTCCAATCTTCCTTTTTGATGATATTCTTGATACTGCAGCAACGTGGTAATGTTCTCGAACGGTACACGCTGATGATGTGCGGTGCAAATTTCGGTTAAATATTCCAATGAAGCCTCCCTTATCGGGACTTGAATATATTGCAAATAGTTGTTTGCCCACTGAGGCAGTTGTCCTTGATTCTGCACAATGTTCACGCTCCCTTTTCCTCTGATGTAAGGTATGCTCTTTATTTTAAACATTCTGCATATCATTACGTCATACCAATGACTGCACGATCTATACAGAAAAGGTCTTACCTATAGGTAAGACCTTTTCTACGACCAAAGTCTACAATTCATGTATGGTTGCATTGCTCATCGATTTCTCATGATGCAGCAGCCACTGCTTGCGCGACAATCCTCCGCCGTATCCGCCCAATTCGCCGCTCGTATTGATCACTCGGTGGCATGGAATGACAATCGCGAGCTGGTTGGCGCCATTCGCTTGGGCAACGGCACGATAAGCGGTGGGCCTTCCCATGGTTGCTGCGATCTCGCCATACGAAGACGTTTGTCCGGGTGGAATCTGCAGTAACTGGTCCCATACTTCTTTTTGAAATGGCGATCCTAACAGGAACAAGGGTGTCTTGAATTCCGTTAATTTCCCGTCAAAATACGCGCCGAGCTCAAGCTCGATCGAACGAATCGGAGCTGTGTAACCCGGAACGATTGCCGACTTGGTTCTCTGCCGAAGACGCTCAACCTCACGCTCCAAGCCCCGTCGGTCTACAAATTCGAGTAAATACAGCGCCTCCTCATCTGCGATAGCCATCATCGGTCCGAGACGCGTATCGATCCATGAAGCTTTTAAGATGTTATGGTGCCCCGATCGGCTAGGCGCCGCGCCCATGATGCGGGAAAATGCATCCCTAAAGCCACTGCTGGACTCGTAGCCGGTTGACAGCTGCGCATCGATGACGGCGTGCCCCTCCCGGATTTGCTTCAGGGCAAGTCCCATCCGCCGGGCCCGTGCATATTCAACGAAGGTCATCCCGAACCGCTTTTTGAATTGGCGCCTTGCGGTCGAAGCATCCACTGACAGCTTCTGAAAGTCCTGGTTAGTCCATCTTTTCTCCGGGTTTTCTTCCACCGCCTCGACGAGCAGCCGGACCAGGTCTGACACCTGATTGGGGTGTGATAGCGGACGGCATCGTTTACATGGTCTGAAGGAAGCAAGCAGCGCTTCTTGAGCCGTCTCGTAAAATTCGCAATTTTCCATCTTCGGTTTCCGGGCTGGGCATGTTGGGCGGCAGAATACCCCCGTTGTTTTCACGCCAACATAAAAAACGCCCTCGTACTCCGATTTCTTTTCCAGCAATGCCTGGTAATACTCCTGTCGATTCGCAGCCGATATCATTTGGGGTTCCTCCCTCGATCTCATGTACTTACTCTAAATGACTGTCGCTTGCAAGCCATGCCATTATGCTCTCTTTGTCCTGGTGTTCCTATTATATTGGATATGCCGGCATGGCGTAGCCGAAAATCGTGCATGAATATTTTTGAGGGAGAAGCGAAAACTTTGCCAACTTCGGTACTTAAACAAACCGCAATACGGGAATTAGACCAACCTGATGATCCTGGTTGACCTAATACTACGAAAAGCCCCTTCCGTTGACCGGAAGAGGCTCTTTCTTTCAAGAATATTGAAATGGCTGGAGAATTAACCTTTGATGGATCCTGCCACCATGCCCTTCATGATCTGCTCCTGCAGGATCAGGTAGGCCACGATCGTCGGAATGACTGCGATCGCCATCGCTCCCATCGTCAAGCTGTAATCCGTACCGAAGCCGTCCGAGAACAGAGACAGACTGAGCGGAAGCGTCTTTAGCGCTTGCGTATTAATAAATACGAGTGCAAAGGAGAAGTCATTCCAGAATCGGAGGAATGCCAGAATCGATATCGTTGCCACAATGGGCGTACAGAGCGGAAGAATCATTCTGCCGAAGATTCCCCACCAGCCGCTGCCGTCAATCATGGCCGCTTCTTCAATCTCTCTAGGAATGGATGACATGTAGGCCATCGCCAGGAAGATTGCGATCGGCAGCTCAAATGCCGTATACGGCAGAATGAGCGCACCGTACGTGTCGAGTAAGCCGATATTTTTCATCATAATAAACAAAGGCACCAACGTACTGTGAATCGGAATCAGCAGCCCGGTCGTAAACAACACGACCACCAGCTTTTTGAACCGAAACTCGAATCTGGACAGTACATACGCCGCAAGTACACTGAGCAGGATGGTCAGAACGACGGCTGTAATCGTCACAATCGTTGAATTCAGCATCGCTCTGCCCATATTTCCAAGCTCCCATGCCCGGAATAAATTCTCGGTCATCCACTCCTTCGGCAAGCCGTAAGGGTTGGTGAAGAAATCCTGATTCGATTTAAACGCGCTCGTAAAAAGCCAGTACAAGGGATAGAGCGTAAGAATCGCATACACAATCAGCAGCAATTTTACGAACCCGGTTAACCCCTTCGTGATGACACGTTTCCCTGAGGCACTTCCGGTCCCGGTCGTCTGTAAATTCACATCGCTCCCTCCTTCATGTTAACTTGACTTTCTGCGCGTTGCGAAATAGTTAAGCGCGATAAGAATGGCGCTGACGATCATGATCATCGTGGAAACGGCGGAGCCGTAACCGTAACGGTACACGCTGAACGTGCTGTTGTACATGTAGGTGGCAAGCAGCTCGGTCGATTGCGCCGGTCCGCCGCCTGTCATGACGATGACATGGTCAAAAGCTTTCAGGCTTCCCGAGATACAGAGCACAATGGTTACGACCACCGTGCTCCAGACCATCGGCAGCGTGATTTGCATCAGCTTGTTCCAGCCGGTGGAGCCATCGATTTTGGCCGCATCATGGATCTCCGGCGAAATATTTTGCAGCGCTGCGATAAAGATGACCAGATAAGGGCCGATGTTCGCCCAGTTAATCGGGATCGATATCGCCAGCATGTTGACCTTCGGATCGGACAGCCAAGCACGGGTCCATGACTCCAGGCCGAGCATCTCCAGCACATAGTTGGCAATTCCGAACTGCGGGTGGTAAATGTAACCCCAGATGAGACCGACAACCACCGTGGAGAGAACCATCGGCATGAAGACGGCGGACCGGATGAACCTGGAGAAGAACGAATTCTTGAACAATACAATGGCCAGAATCAACGCGATTGGAACCTGACCGATAATGGATGATACGACCAGAATCAGGTTGTTCCGAAGCGCCCGCCAGAAGATCGGATCCTTGAACATCTCTATATAATTATCAAGGCCGATAAATGTGGCGTCTCCAAACCCTTTCCAACTGAAAAATCCGTAGTAAGCTGACCAGAAGACCGGAATAATGACAAATATCAGAAACAACAGAAGCGCAGGAAGAAGAGCTATGGCTATAAATCCTTTGCTTCTCATCGCTGTAGGCATGGCAGCCTCCTCCCTCCTAATCCTTATGCAGTGGTGAATGGTTTCTTATGGAGTAGCGGATCTGGCTTGCGCGTCCTGCAGCTTCTGGGCCACACCTTCGACGGGACCGCCCATCATAATTTCCTGCAGACCGTTGTTGATGACTTCAGCCGCCTCTGCAGACAGATAAGCATCGTATACCGGCGTAATGCCTGTGGATTTCACCAGGTTAAAGGCTTTGTAGTACAAGGAAGTAACTTTGGACTGATCGATTTCAGTATCGTACATCACCATGGAGTTGCTCTCGGCAATCGCTTTTTGCGCTTCCGGTCCACTCACGGCATAAATCAGTTCGAGCGCCAATTCTTTCGCTTTCCCTTCCGTTCTACTGCTAAGGGCCAGACCGCCGCCAGCTCCGCCGGAGATGGTGTTAGCTTCGCCTTTGCCTCCAGGGATCGCAGGCAGAGTCGTCACTTCAATATCCTTCATCTGCTCTTCCGAGGAAGAAGCCGCCAGGTTCGTGAGGGTCCACGCGCCGCTGATCATCATCGCTGCATTGCCTTGGATGAAATACTGCTCGGCTTGCGTGTTGTCGATGCTGTTCGCGCCTTCCTGGAAGGCTTTGTTATCTACCAGCTCTTTGAAATATCCAAGCGCTTCGATAAACTCAGGATCGGTAAATTTCGCGCCATCCTGTGCTGCCGCTTTCTTAAACCATTCGGTGCCTGTCACACGGTCGGCAATCGATCCGATAATGGTGGATTGCGCAACCCATGGCGCTTTGTTTCCGAGCGCGATCGGCGTAATGCCGTTATCGTTGAACGTTTTAACCGCCGCCATCATTTCTTCCCAAGTCGTTGGAACTTTTACGTTATGTTTGTCAAACAATGCTTTGTTGTAATAGAGAATCGAAGTTGCCGACATGCCTAGTGGAGCGGAGTAGATCTGGCCGTCCTCGAACTCGTACGGATCAAACGCTCCCGGCAGGAATTTATCTTTCCAATCCGAATGCGCATCGAGCACCTCTGTAATCGGCTGAAGCAGCTTCGCCTGATGAAGCTCGGCCGACTGACTTCCTGCATATACGAAGAATACATCCGGCATTTCATTCGCAGCCGCAACCGTACTCAGACGTTGACGATAACCGTCCGGCGGAATCGCTTGTGCATCGAGCGTCACTTCAGGATGGTCCTGAGCAAACTGATCGATAAAGCTTCGGACTGATTTTGCGCGCAGGTCGTCACCGGCGAAGTTATGCCAGATGGTCAGCTTGACCTTCTCTTGATTACCCTCATTTCCTCCCGCCTGCTCTTTGCTCTGCCCGCCTCCGCAAGCTGCAAGGACCAGTGACATCATCAGCAGTACAAGACCTATTTTACGTTTTGGTCTCATGGTCAATCCCCCTTTTTAATATACGAAAATGATGAAACGTCTTAGATGATTAGTCCAAGTATATAAAAGGATATAACGCTTACATAGGGGATATAATTCAGTCCATAGAGGGACAAAATTCAGGATTTGCCCGATACTCCGACGGGGTTTGTCCCGTCCATTTCTTGAACAGACGGTTAAAATACTTAATATCCTCATAGCCGATTTCATTCGCGATTTCACTGATCTTGGCTGGCGTTTCCCTTAACAGGTGCATTGCTTTTCGCAGTTTGGCCTGGGTCACGAATTCGATATAGTTCTGTCCGGTTTCCTTCTTGAACATCTCGCTGAAATAGTTGGGGTTCATATGAACATGCTTGGCCACTTGTTGGAGAGACAAGCTCTGTCCCAGATGCTCATGAATGAAGGAGATCGCTCGCTGGACGGGACTTGTCGTCGACACCATATCACGGTACTCCTTCATGATGAGCCCGAGCGAATCGACCAGCACCTTCTCCGGATTTTTGGTCAACTCGCGGATATCGTACGTCTCCTCCACTTTCACCGGACTGGTATAGCCAATAGACGTCGCAGCCCGTATAAGCCAGCGCTGTGCCGAGACGATCAGGGAATGCAGGTAAGCCTGAACCGAGCCGGGCGTTGCCTGGCCCTGACTTTGGATGCGCCGCAGCAAATCCGTCACCCATGCCTGCAAGTCGGCGGATTCTCCCGAACGCAGCAGGGATGACATCTTGGTTTCTTCCTCCATCGAACAGACCGTGCGGATGCCTGTACGTCCTTCGATATCTTCATAACGGATATGCCGTTCCGATTGCAGCAGCCATTCGTAGGAGCTGGCCTCGACCGCGGTAGCCAGCGCAATGTGCAGCTCCCTGGCGTTTGCGACCCGTCGGCCGCTGGCAGCCGTGATGCGGCAGGCGTGCGTGGATTCCATCTTCCGCAGAGCGGAATCTACCCGCCCCCAGCCATTATTCGGCTCTGCCCGCACCAACAGAAGCAAGGAGCCGTTCCACTCCAGCCACGCGCATTGCAGCTCTTCGGCCAACTCCGTGCCGATTAATCGATGCAACTCGCTAACGTTCGATTGTTCCTCTTCTTCTGGATGCAGCGGATATACCGACAGCATCCAGATCTGCAGCACCGAGCCGTTCGATTCCAAACGCAGCTCCGGGTATCGCTCACACAATTCGGCCTCGGCATGCTCGTCCAGCGGAGTGCCGGAAGCAAGCAGCCTTCTCAGGAAACCCCGGCTGACTACCAACTCCTGCGCCCTTCCCTTCGCTTGTGTAAGCCTGCGCTGTAACAAACGCTCTCTCGCTTGGACAGCAGCCTCGATAATTTCCCCGGGCCTGCTCGTCTTCAGCAAATAGTCACTTACGCCTTCCCGCATGGCCTGCTGCGCATATGAGAATTCATCATATCCCGATATCACAATGATTTCGATCTCGGGATACTGCTGCTTGACTTCATGTGCCATATCCAGTCCGCTCAAGCCTGTCATGCGAATATCGGTAAAAATAATTTCGGGCATTTCAACGGGAATACGCTGAAGGGCTTCCTCCGCTGAAGCCGCGGGCGTCAGCACCGTAAAGCCGTTATCGGCCCAATTGATCACTGTACTCAGACCATTTCGAATGATCACTTCATCATCAACGATCAGTACCTTCATTGTCGCCATCCCCTTTGCTGGATAATTCAGATTGTTGAATTTCAGGTAAATCAGGTATCGTAAACATCACACGCGTTCCGGCTCCTTCCGTACTCTCCACACGCAAGCCCGCATCCTTGCCGTAATGAAGGAGCAGCCGTTTATGGACATTTCGCAGCCCGTAGCTTCCGCGCGGGGTCTGCCCCTTCTCGTACTGCAGCGGATTCTCAACCAACTGATCCTGAAGCCATTTCAGGCGATCCGTCGTCATTCCGATGCCATCATCCTCCACCACGAAGTGGATCCCTTCAGGCTCGCGATGCCCGCGAATCGTAATCGTCCCCATCCCGTCACGGCTCAAAATACCATGCAGCATGGAGTTTTCAACCAACGGCTGCAGCAGCAGCTTTAACATGGTGTGCTGATACAGCTCTTCCTCCACATGAACCTCAAACTTGAACTTTTCCGGATAGCGGATGGTTTGGATATTCACGTAATGACGGACATGCATAATTTCCTGCTGAATCGTGCAATATTCCTGCCCGTTATTGAGGCTGAACCTCAGGAAATCACTGAGCGATCCCACCATCTCGGCAATTTTCACATCCTGGTTCATCAACGCCAGCCAATGGATGGATGATAGCGTATTGTAGAGGAAATGCGGATTGATCTGCACTTGCAGCGCATGCATATCCGCCTCCTTCTTCAGCGACTCGTTCAGCTTCACTTCATCGGTAAGCTTCACAATTCGCGAGCTGAGCCGGTTATAACTGATAATGAGCTGTCCGACCTCATCGACCGTCTTAACCGGGAGCGCAGGCAGCGGCTCCTCCGGGCTTGAGTTCTTGAGAAACTTCGTTAGCACGGACAGCGGATTCGTAATTTTCTGGATCAGGAAAAGTACCAGTATAATGGCGAGCAGGATGGCCACCGTGACCGCAACCGCCGTCAATTTGATAAAGTACTGGTTCTGGGAACGGTATTCCTGTGATGGAATGATGCCGACCAGTTTCCAGTTCACGCTGGACATTTTCTTATAGAGAATGGTCTTCTTGTTGCTCCCCTCGCCATAGTCAATATTGCCGCTGAGCCCCTCAAACTCTCCAATCGCAGGATAATAATCTGCCAGCGTAAGATTGGTCTCCATATCCGGCGGACCGGCGATAATCCGATTATTCTCGTCAAGAAGAAGGACAAACCCTGTCTTCTCTAGAACGGCCTGCCGGAATTGATTGGCAATGACGCCCTGGTCCAGGTTGATCTGCAGGTTCCCAATCGGCTTATATTTATCCGTGCTCCGGATCGGTCTGGCCAATGTAATGACTTTCCTAACGCCTTCGAAGGTCCACTGGCGATGAACAAAGGACCACCATTTGGGATGCTGCTCGTAATAGTCGGGAACCATTTCGGTAATATCCCGGAACTCGGAGCGTACCAAGGATTTATGCGAGATTGCATCTTTGCTGCCGAGCGGTTCGACAATGATGTTGGCGATATAATCTTTGGAAAAGGCCAGGTTCGTCAAAAAATTGATAACCGTCGTCTGCTGGACATAGTTGCTCTGCTCGGTCTTCAGATAGGCCTGAACTCCGGTATGCCCGATGAGAAACAGCGAGATGTTCTCCACGTCTTTGACCATCGTATCCAGGTAAGCTTCCAGCTGCCGAAGCGTATTCATTCCTGTAATCTTGGCCTTCTCCTCCGTCAGGCTCTTGGCTATGTTAAAAGAGAAAATACCAAGAAACAGCAGCGGCACCAGCGTAGCGACAATAATAAGTAGCGACAATTTATGCTTTAGCGATTTCCCAAGCCATTGCTGCACAAAAACACCTCGTTCAAAGTCCCCATGGTATGGGCTTGTTATATTACTTGACATTGAATGCGTTTACTTTGAAATCACTCTCTTTTCCTAGTAAAAATGTGTCAGGTTTATTAACTATCTTAGAGGAATCTTTAGACTCAAGTAAATGGTAACAAAGGCCTATGAAAGGGGATGAAATCTTCTTGCATATGTTCCATATATGCCACTTCCATTCATTCCTTTTCGGAGATCGGGGAGGGGATAGATCAGGAGGGATTGGATTAAAAAACACAAAAAAAGGACGCCGCAGCGCCATTTTTATTAACAAGACCTATCATTCTATCAAGATTAATGACTTCTCGTTCAAGTTTATACCCTCGTATTGGATATGCGTTTATATGTAGTTCTAAAGTTCCGTGTGCAATAAGCGATTACTTCTCCTACTCTTCCAGACTGTATTCGATGCTATCCACCACAAACCGGTTCGACTCTTCTTGAAATCGATACGTTATTTGCAGATCCCCGGCAAAACCGGCCGGACTTATGCTCCCTGCCGCTTCCGTAACAAGCCGGCCTTCCGCTAGTTTGTGCATGACGACGGCCCCGAAGCCGACCTTATCATATAAGTAGCTTTTATCCTTGGAATCATCCTCGACTCTTTGGACATACTCCTTCCCGTCGATCACAAGCTTGATAACAAAGTGATCCGCATACTTCTCGATGTTGGATTGCACATGGCTCAATACCGCCTGCTCCAATGATTCGATAGGGATTTCCTTCAGGGTCTGGGCGTCGACAACATGCATCTCCCCCATGTAAAGCCCCGTGCCGGTCCCGTCCACGTAGAACACCACAACATCAGGCTTCCCATCGCCTGTCACATCCTGATATTGAATGACGGGTTTACGCGTACCGTCCCCGCCGTTCCAGTCTTCAAAGACCCGCTTCCTTCCCTCAACCTCGACCACCATGCCTTCATATCTTCCGTATTTCGTTGCGCTTACCGGATACAGCTTTACATCCCCGTTCTCCTCCGCCGTTGACACGTCGACATCCGGAGTATAGATGTAAATCATTCTCTCCTTCGTATCCCAGCCTACTTCTGCATCGTATAGCTCCGCTATAAATCGGATCGGAACCATAACGTGGCCATCCTTTAACGCTGCGGGAATGGATAGTGAATATGCCTTTCCTTTTCCCTTCGCCTTCAGGCTTCCCATCTCTAATGTGACTTGATCGGCACCTGTGTTGACAGTTACCGTCTTGTTTTTGTTGTTCCAGTGAAGCTCCATAGGTTTCATGTAGTACTTCATAACGCGCAAGGGTACCAACGTGGTCTGCTTCACGATGACGGGATTAACATCCGTCGTAACAATCCAATGATTGATGTTTAATTCCATTTCCTTCTTGGGTGCAGCTTCAGCCTGAGCCTGTACGAAGGTACTCATCAGCATCGTGGCCGCTATAGCGCCGCTTACTGCTATTCTTGTCCATTTCCGGGTGATCATGTTCTCTAAATCTCCTTGGTTTGTAATATTCGGTAATGCTATATAACTAAAACGCATCGTGACCGGGGTAGGTTCGTTCATATCCATAAATGATATAAATACTTCCTCTGTCGTCCCCTTCCTGCCAGGCATCCAATCATTCACCCCATTCCATGTCAAAAATCATGACCACGCCCCTTCTATTATGTTAGAATCAGATATGATTGTTATATTATGGAATAAGGAGTTCCAGGTTATCATTCCGGTTCCGGGAGAACCCTGCAAGGAAAATATTGAAGGGAGGCGAGCCATATGAGTATAATAGGTAGTTCCAGTTCCATGTTTAATTTATGGCCCATGTTGATCTTAATCATAAACGGACTTTTTATGCTGCTTGGTTTGTATGCATTGTATCTGCTCATCAAACTTTTGATTCGCTCCATAACAGCTGTCGAACTCTACATCGATGAGAAAAGAAACCGGCGGTTGTGAAGGTGAACTTCAGTTAATTCAGGGTTGAAACCACTGAATCTCCTATGGTAAAGTCTAGGCAACCAGAAATGAAAGGGTGAACCAAAAGCCAATGATCTACTAATCCTGTCCCAAGCATTTGGAAAACACTTCGATTTCGATACGAGGTTTTCGGGATAGGATTCGTGCGGCTTTTTTTTATGTGACAGGTGGATGTTTGAGACTTCTACATGAAAGTCCGCATCTTTCTTGTTCATATTAGCCTCCTATTCCGAAATCTCGGAGTGGGAGGTTTTTTCTATTTTAAAAACACCAATTGAGAGAATGGAGATTATCCATGACAGGCACTCATCCAAACATCCAAGACTGAAGACTGAACCTCCCCGATTACGGGCAACCGGAGCGAGAGACATGTTTACGCTCAGACAAATGATGAATCCGTCTTATAAAGCATTCCTAACAACAATTCTAAACAAGGGAGGCATGTTTGCATGCAGATCGCCGCACAGGAGTACAAGACAGCGAATCGGGAATCGGGACCTTATGGTATTACGGCAAGACAAGATGGGACCATATGGTTCACGGAACAAAAAGGAAACCGGATCGGACGGCTCACCAAAGATGGGGATATGCGCACGTTCGAAGTGCCGACTCCGGATGCCGGGGTCATGTCCATCCTCTCTGCCCATACCGGTGACCTCTGGTTTACGGAGTACAAAGCAAATAAAATCGGAAGGATGACAATGGAAGGAACATTTGCGGAATTCGAGCTGCCTGAAGCCAATTCGTCTCCTTACGGCTTGGCTGAGGGACCGGATGGAGCCATATGGTTCACCGAGCTAAGCGGCAACCGAATCGGAAGGATAACGCCGGCAGGCATTATCACGGAATATGACTTACCATGCGAAGGATCGTACCCTTCCTATATTACAGCCGGTCCGGACGGCGCGTTGTGGTTTACGGAAAACCAGAACAACTGCATCGGCCGAATTACGGTGGACGGGGAGATTACCGAGTACCGGATTCCAACAGAGCAATCCGGGCCGGTCGGCATCACGACAGGTGCCGATGGCGCTCTATGGTTTGTTCAAATCAACGGCAATCAAATCGGCCGGATCACAACGGCCGGGGAAATTACGGAATTCAAGCTCCCGTCCGGGAATGCCAGACCCCATGCCATCACGGCGGGCGTTTCCGGGGATCTATGGTTTACCGAATGGGGAGCCAATCAAATCGGACGAATTACCTGCACCGGGGACATTACCGAGTATCCAATCCCTACCCCCTCCGCAGAACCTCATGGCATAACCGTGGATTCGGGCGGCGAGGTCTGGTTCGCCGAGGAATGCGATCAGATCGGCCGGTTTACGATTCAGTATTAGGTTTAGGGGGAAAACATATTGCTCCGCCCATAAAAGAAAGCCCGTGCAGCCTGTTGCCGGGCTTTTCCAGCGAGAAGCTGCCTTGGCTTGTTTCTTCATCTATGGGAATGTGATAGATTAAATGGATACTTAGAATTATTTCTCTTAGGAGACCGTCCGATGATGAACTCAAATGAAACGTTAGATGATATACAATGGCAGACGCTGATTCAACAAACCGCCGGATTTTTCAGCGATTTGACCATTAAACGGGGATTTCAGTATTACAAGCAAGGTCGTGTCCACGCCAGCGAGCCGGCAGATGAGACCGGTGTGGTCGAGGCTTCCGTGGATGGAACGGAAACCTACCGTACCAAGCTTCACCTTCGCTCCTTGAGCGACAGCGAATGCAGCTGTCCCGTTAAGGATGGCTGCAAGCATATGGTGGCTGTTCTGCTTGACTATGCTCAACTTCAGGGTCGTTCCATTCACGCCCTGGTTAATGCGCATTCCACCACATATGCTTCCACCTCTTCGTATGACCGAAGCGAGTCCGGCTTCAGCCCAGCGCAGGACCGACCGTCTGCCGGAGCATCAAAATGGAGAGTCAAAGCGGATCATTTGCCCGACCTGCCAATCTCCGCATGGCATGAGCTGTTCGAAGTTTGCACGGCTTCGCTGGGAACGAATACGCAGAATTCGTTTTACGCCAAAAATGCGCTGGCTTCCCTCCATCACATTAAACCCCCGCTTCCGCCAGATCTGGATCCGTTATACGAGCTCCATGCGCATCTCTTCATTCTCGAGAAGCTCGTCAAGCAGCCCGCCAGTGCCTGGAATTCCTCCGGCTCCTACATCGGCTATCATACACAGGTGGCAGCGGATCATATCCTGGCCAGAATTGAGCGCATCTTCCACGAAGGGCTGGAGGTCAGCGAACATGGGGAGGCATTCAGGCAGCGACTGACCGAGACCATTTCGTTTGCCCGGCGGAGCATGCTGAGCGAGCCGCGGAACCGCAAATTTTACGCCCAGGTCTATATGCAGCTCTGGATGTACTGGATCTATCCGTTTGCGAAAAAAGACAGCAGCTTAATCCAGGCGGAGTTAGAGCAGTTGCAGGCAGCCGAAGCCGAATTCGGGAGCAGCCTTTCGCGCGCATCATGGTATATGGCGCAGAGCTTAATGTCCTTCTATCTCGGAGAAGACGAATCGTCCTGGGACCTGATCAGGGAAGCAGACAAGGTCAGCAGCCTGCCCCCGGCTTCCGTCCTGGGCTTCTTCGACATGCTGCATTCAGGGCAGCAATGGGACCGCTTGGCCCGCTGGCTCCCGGAGATCGGCCCGCTGCTTGGCAGTCACCGCAACGAGCATCTCAGCAGCTATCAATACTACTGGGATGCCGTCATAGAGCATTTGCCCGGGGAGGCTGAACGGATGTGGAGCAGTCTTGCCGACATGCTTCCTTATTCGAAGGACATCTATCAGAATGCCTTGATCACGCACGGGAGATGGCGGGAATGGATCGACTATCAACTAAGCACAGGCCGGGAGCCGCTGGAGCTCCGGGTCAGCGAGCTGGCACCGATCGAGAAGAACGCCCCCGAGCTGCTGCTGCCTTTTTACCATCAGGCCGTCGAGCGGTACATCCTTCATAAGAACCGAGCCGGCTATAAAGCAGCCGTCAAGCTGCTCAAACGGTTAGCCAAGCTATATAAAAAGCTCAAGCAGCAGGAGCGCTGGGATCTGTTCATTATCTCGTTATCTGTACGAAACAGCCGGCTTCGCGCATTCCAGGAAGAGCTGCGGAGAGGAAAGCTGATATCATGAGCAGACACACAGAAACCATCACGGTCCACATGGCGCTAAGCGAATACGGAGATGCCGTCATATACGGCTCTACGGTCATGCAGGGTTATGTGTCCGGACAATACCTGAAGCACCGTTTATTCGCGTGGCACGAACCTTCCTTCTACGGAACAGAGCTTACCGTTCAATCCGTTCAGGACATGGAAGTGGTCATCCTGCCTTCCGAGCAGGTCATACCGTTCTTTGCGGATGGACGGCTGCTCGAACATATTGAATGGGTATGGGACGAGGATTGCCTTCCCTTCATTGAACTTGCGCCTTCGCTGGCAGCTTGCATTCAGGATAAGCAATATGCCCCAAGCTTGAGCGCCTTCAAATCGGGCAAGCTGCAATGGATCTGGGATACAGAGGCGTTCACAGCGGAAGAGCAGTCCCGTCTGTCCCTGTTGAATGCTGATGAGATATGGAATGAAGGCTTGCGGGCAGCGTTCTCCGCCGCCGTTCAAGACCAGTGTTACGGCAGCGAAGAAGCGGCGGCTGACCTACGCAGAGAATACCCGCTTCTCTTCTCGCGGAACCGCACGGCAGCCGAGGGCATGGACGACAAGTCATGGCTGATCGCCATCGGATGGCGACCGGATACCGCTCCATTCCGGCCGCTGCTGCAATTGTTGGAGCCTGATGAAGAAGAAGCCGCATGGCGTCTTCGTCTTGTATTGCAAGACAAGCAAGACGCCGCGGCGCTTACAGCCGTTCGTCTTGCTGAAGACGGGCAGGCATATGGATCGTGGCCCGAGACATGGACACCCCATATCAAGGAGCGGTCCCCCGGCTGGCTCCAAGGATTGCAGGCAGCACTGCCGGCAAGAGTGCTTCACGCTCCGGCTGAAGACGTGCTCGGTAGACCGCTGTCCGACGAGGCCGCATGGCAGTTCCTGACCGACGACAGCCAGCGGCTGCTCCAATCAGGCTGGCTGGTCCTGCTGCCCGCATGGTGGGAAGCTGCCAGCAAGAAGAAGCCCAAGCTGCGGGCGAAGGTACGCTCGGGCGAGGGCGAGAACGCCGAGCGAAGCAGCGGCGGTTCCCTGTTCGGCTTGGATGCGCTCATCAATTTCGATTGGCGCATCGCCATCGGCGAAGCTACCCTTTCCGAAGCGGAATTCGCCGAGCTAGTTGCCCGGAATGAACGGCTGGTGCGGTTCCGGGGCCAATGGATTCCGCTGGACCCCGCCTTGGTCGCCCAAATCCGCCAGATGATGGCGGGCGTAGACCGTGAGGAAGGCCTATCGTTTCAAGATATTCTGCACCTGCATCTGCTCGGGAACAACGATGAGTCGGAGCAGACGAAGCAGGATTCGGAGGAAACACAGGATCCGCAGCGGATCAAGCTTGAGGTGGAACTGAACGAGCACCTCGTGAAGCTCATAGGCCAGCTCGGCCGCCAAAACGAATGGCCGAGCCTCCCTGTCCCGGCTGGGCTGAAGGCCGAGCTGCGGACTTATCAGCATGACGGCTTTGCCTGGCTTGCCTTTTTGCGGCGTTACGGGCTTGGTGCATGCCTTGCCGATGACATGGGTCTTGGCAAAACCGTGCAGTTTATCGCCTACCTGCTGCACGTGAAGATGACGATGGAGCGGGAAGAAAGACGCCTCCCCTCCCTGCTGATCTGTCCGACCTCAGTGCTGGGCAATTGGCAGAAAGAACTTGAACGGTTTGCCCCGTCGCTCCGGGTCATGCTGCACTACGGCGGGAAACGCAGCAGCAGCGAGGATTTCTATCATGAGGCTTACCAAGCCGATATTATCCTTACCTCTTATGCTACGGCGACGCTTGATCAAGAAATGTTAAGAGACATGAAGTGGGAAACGATCGGCATCGACGAGGCCCAGAACATCAAGAATGCCGACACCAAACAATCCGCCGCCGTGCGAAGCTTCCCGGCAAGGCATCGCGTCGCGCTGACCGGCACACCGATTGAGAACCGGCTGTCCGAGCTTTGGTCCATCTATGACTTCATCAATCCCGGATATCTCGGAAGCCTGCGGGCATTCAATCTCCGATTCATCCAGGCCATCGAAAAAGACAAAAACGAGCAGCGCACGGCCGACCTGCAGAAGCTGATTAAGCCCTTCATGCTTCGGCGCAAGAAAAAGGATCCTGCGATTCAGCTTGACCTGCCGGACAAAAACGAGATGAAGACTTATATCCATCTTACGGCCGAGCAAGGCGCGCTTTATGATCAGACCGTGAGCAGTCTCCTGGAACGCATGCAAAAGCTTGAGGGCATTGAGCGCAAAGGCGCCATTCTGGCAGCTCTGACGCAGTTTAAGCAGCTCTGCGACCATCCGGCTCTTCTGACGAAGGAGCCGCTCCCGGAACTGCCGGGAGGCGGCGGCTTGCTTGATACCGAGGCCGTGGTCAACCGTTCAGCGAAGCTGGAGCGGCTGCTGTCCATGGTGAAGGAACTGCGGGACGAAGGCGAGCGCTGCCTGATCTTCACCCAGTATATCGGCATGGGCGAGATGATGCGGCAGGTGCTGCATCAAGAGCTGGGTGAGCCCGTGCTGTATTTGAACGGCAGCACGCCGAAGCGGACGCGCGACCGCATGATCGAGCAGTTCCAATCCCAGACCCTGCCGCCCGAAGAGCAGCCGAATGTCATGATTCTCTCCATCAAGGCCGGCGGCGTAGGTCTGAATCTGACCGCGGCGAACCATGTGTTCCACTTCGACCGCTGGTGGAACCCCGCGGTCGAGAATCAAGCGACCGACCGCGCTTATCGGATGGGACAGACCAAGGATGTCCAAGTGTACAAGTTCATCTCCATGGGGACGCTCGAAGAGCGGATCGATGAGATGCTGGAGAGCAAGCAGCAGCTGAGCGATCAGGTTATCGCAAGCAGCGAGGGCTGGATTACCGAGCTGTCCACCGATGAGCTGAAGGATCTCTTCACGCTGCGGCGCGACTGGGCATAATCTCGGCTATCAAGGAGTAAACGGTCAGGCTAGCATGGTTCTCGGGCCCGAAGGGGTGAAGCACAGCGGAATGCCTGAGGAATTTCTGGGCGGCTTCCAGATGCAGCTCTATAACCATTAAATAGTAGAAAGCCCCGTGTGCGGACACGGCCACTGAAAAACTTGCCATTTTTCGGAGGCACTGAGCCAACACGGGGTTTTGTTATTTGGAGGAGTTTAATGCTTAGCAGGATTTCGTTTTGTTTGCGCGCATGAAGCTTGTATGACTAAGGATTCTAAGGTTCGAACCAGTTGAAGTCCAGTGTCTTGGGTAATTCGGTTCAGCTTGAGGTACTCTTGCTTATGAGGGTAATTCGACTCAACTTGAGGTGCTCCCGCTTAGAAGGTAATCCGCCTCAACTTAAGATACTCTTGCTTAGAAGGTAATCCGCATCAACTTGAGATACTCTTGCTTAGAAGATAATCCGCATCAACTTGAGATACTCTTGCTTAGAGGGTAATCCGCCTCACCTGCGCAAGATAGTCAGTACCAGAACGTCGGGCCAGGTAGCAGGGTATTAGGTGGCGATACCATCCATAAACGGACACAGAATACGTTATTCAGGAAAAAATCCACCTTTTTTGAACTCGAACGGACCCTAGTTCCGTTATTCGCTCCAAAAAACGATGAAAACGCCGAATATGAGCCCAATAACGTACCTGGTGTCCGCTAAGTTTGAAAATATGGCGTTTTCTCATAATATAGCGGAACTGGAGTCCGATAGGTCGGGAGCAACAAGTAGTAGATGACTTCAAGAACAGTAAGTGTCGGCGCAAAATCCGCCTCACCTGCGCAAGATAGTCAGTACCAGAACGTCGCGCCTAGTAGCAGGGTTATAGGCAGCGATACCATCCATAACCGGACTCAGAATACGTTATTTAGGAAAAAATCCACCTTTTTTGAACTCGAACGGACCCTAGTTCCGTTATTTGCTCCAAAAAACGATGAAAACGCCGAATAAGGGCCCGATAACGTACCTACTGTCCGCTAAGTTTGAAAATATGGCGTTTTCTCATAATATAGCGGAACTGGAGTCCGATAGGTCGGGAGCAACAAGTAGTAGATTACTTCAAGAACGGTAAGTGTCGGCGCAAAATCCGACTCACCTGCGCAAGATAGTCAGTACCAGAACGTCGGGCCAGGTAGCAGGGTATTAGGTGGCGATACCATCCATAACCGGACACAGAATACGTTATTTAGGAAAAAATCCACCTTTTTTGAACTCGAACGGACCCTAGTTCCGTTATTTGCTCCAAAAAACGATGAAAACGCCGAATATGAGCCCAATAACGTACCTAGTGTCCGCTAAGTTTGAAAATATGGCGTTATCTCATAATATAGCGGAACTGGAGTCCGATAGGTCGGGTGCAACAAGTAGTAGATGACTTCAAGAACAGTAAGTTTGCCACGGAATCCCTACTCTTGGCGCAGCTAGTGCAACAGCAACGAAATCCCTACTCTTGGTACAGCAAGTGCACACGCCACTGGAGTCCCTTACCTCAGCGCATCAACAGCAAGCAGCGACCGAGCCCCTACAGCAGGAGCAACAGGAGCAGCCAGCATCGCCACTCCCCTCGATAGGGCCACCCAGCCCTGCCACTCCCCTCGATAGCGTCATCGGCCCCCGCAAATCCCTTCTATAGTATCACCGGGTCCCACTCCCTCCGCTTACTTCTCCTCCATCAGCTGCCGCAGCTTTGCTTCCGTGGTCGTATCCGGAGCTGGCGTATAAATGCTGCACCGCAGATCATCATTTCCGTACACTTTGAGCGACGTGAGCTCATATACCATTTTCCCAGCCTTGGCATGCCGGAATTCCAGATGTACTTCCGGGGCGTAGCTGACCTGGCTCTGCTCCCACATCCGATTGAAATCCGGATGCCCTTGCTTCATCTCTTCCAGAAAACGGTCATACCACTCATCCTCGACATATTGACCGTAATAGGACCGGAACATCGAGAGGAAGCCGCTGGCGAACTGCTCCCAGTTCACCGCCAGCCGCTGAAACTCCCTGCGGGTGAAAAGCAGCCGGATCATATTCCGCTCCTCGGGCGGAATGCGGTCAAAATCAAGGAACACATACGCAGCCGCACGGTTCCATCCCACGATGTTGCACATCCGATCCGATATCATGACGGGGCAATATTTCAGCTCGGTGATGATTTTTTGCAGGGACGGGCTGATCTGCACCGCTTCTTGTTTGACCGTATAAGGCTCCGCCCCGCTCTCCAGCGCCAGCGAATACAGATATCTTCGCTCATCCGCGTTCAGCTGTAGCGCATTGGCGACGCAGTCCAGCACGGACGACGACACCTGGATGTCGCGTCCCTGCTCGAGCCAGGTGTACCAAGTGGTGCTGACACCCGCCAGCTGGGCCACCTCTTCTCTGCGCAAGCCCGGTGTCCTTCTTCGTGACCCGGGCGGCAATCCGATGGATTCGGGCGAGATTTTGGCACGCTGTCCTTTCAGGAAAGCCGACAACGCTTGGAGTCTAACCTGGGAATTCATCTTATAAGCCTCCTTCATCCAACTAAGGATAGCAGTATTTATACTAGGATAAACGGTATCTTGTAATAGGATACTACACGTGACATTATAACCTTAAGATTGACAAGTTATAAAGTCTTAAAGGAGGCTGTTGACCCATGGAAAGAGTCGTTATCACCGGTATGGGCGTCATATCGCCGCTGGGCCATGATGTTGAGACGTTCTGGTCCCGGCTTGTACGAGGAGAGTCCGGTATTACACATATAGAAACTTTGGACACATCAAGACAGAAGGTACAAATAGCAGGTGCCGTAAAGGAATTCGACGCAAACGCGCTGTTCGGCGCCAAGGAAGCCCGGCGTATGGACCGCTTCTGCCAGTTTGCTCTGGCTGCGGCGGATCAAGCCATAAGTCAGTCGGGACTCGATCTTGATCAGATCGATCATGAGCGGATGGGGGTCTACGTCGGCTCCGGAATCGGCGGCATCCAGACCCTGATGAATCAGAGCGGCACGCTGTCATCGCGGGGGCCCGAACGGGTCAGTCCAACCCTGGTACCCATGATGATCCCCAATATGGCGGCAGCGCTCATCAGCATTAAATACAAGGCGCTGGGCTCCACGCTGGCCCCGGTTACGGCATGTTCGATCGGCAATACCGCGATCTGCGAAGCTTTCTTTAACATTCAGGCTGGCCGGTCCGACGTGATTATTGCGGGAGGCTCTGAAGCGGCGTTGACCGATATTTCGCTGGCCAGCTTCGCGAATGCAACCGCCCTGTCCTCCCGCAATGAGGAACCGGGCCGGGCCAGCCGGCCGTTTGATACGGACCGGGACGGATTTGTCATGGCGGAAGGTGCCGGCATCCTCGTCCTGGAGTCGCTCTCCCATGCCTTACGCAGAGGCGCCGTCATTCTGGGCGAGGTCATCGGTTACGGTGCCAGCTCGGATGCCTATCATATGGTCGCCACGCCGGAAGACGGCAACGGCGCGGCACGGGCGATGAAGCTGGCCCTGACCGAGGCGAACCTCGCCCCAGCCGACGTGGATGTCATCAGCGCCCATGCCACAAGCACGGTCATCGGTGACCGTTCGGAGACAGCGGCCATTAAGCAGGTGTTTGGCAAGGAGGCGTATCGCATTCCGGTAACGGCGAACAAGTCGATGACCGGACATATGCTGGGCGCATCCGGCGGCGTGGAGGCCATCGCCCTCGTGAAATCCTTGCAGGAAGGCGTCATACCGCCGACGATCAATCTGGAACATGCCGATCCGGCATGCGATTTGGATTACGTACCCAACCAGGCGAGAAACGCCGAGCTTCGGATTGGCATGTCCAATTCCTTCGGCTTCGGCGGACATAATTCGGCGATTGTTATCCAGAAATATGAGCACGAATAACCCATGCGTCCCGGACCCCAGTGAAAACTGGGGTCTTTTTCTTGTTGCGATTCTGGAAGGCTGGGCTGAATAATGAGACAGAAACGCATATAAAATTTTTTTTCGTAGAATCAAACTTTTTGCAAGACTCGCACGTCTTGCTTCCGTAAGTCAATTGCAATTGATGGTTACCCGCGCGGGCCCAAAGGAGTGTCATATTTACATGAGAGGCGGCCGGAAGCTTGAGAAGCTTCTTATCCAATGCATAACCGAACATCAGGACAGCGCCTACCGGCTGGCATACAGCTACGTTAGAAATAAAGAGGATGCCCTCGATATCGTTCAGGACGCGATCCACAAAGCTTTTATATCCATAGAAAAGCTGAAGCATACGGGTTCACTAAAAAGCTGGTTTTTCCGAATTATTGTAACAACCTCCCTGGATTTCATTAGAAAACAGAAAAAAGTCCACGTCATGGACGACGAGAACCTGGAGGTTATATTACCCGGCAGCCATGACCACTATCCGAATCTGGATCTGGCCCAATCTTTGGAGGAATTACCCGGCAAGTATCGGGTCGTCATTATACTCCGGTTTTTTGAAGATATGAAGATTGACGAAATTGCCGAAGTGCTCCACGAGAACGTCAGCACGGTGAAAACGAGATTATACCAAGGACTACAGAGACTGCGGGTGAACTTAAGCGAGGAAGATCAAGAGGAGGCACAACGATAATGCATGACAAGCTGAATAGGATGAAAGAGCAGTACGAGAGCACTCCTATTCCTGACGAACTAAGCTCGATTGTCAACAAGACCATAGCAACCAGACGAAAAAAAAATAGAGCGCTGCCCTGGCTCGCTAGTAGCGCAGCTGCATGTATCCTACTGTTCGCCGGAGTGAATGCCAGCCCTGCCTTGGCCCAGGCCATGTCCGATGTGCCGGTATTGGGCCATATCATCAAGGTGATCACCATCCGTGAATATGCCGAGTTAGACGATAACACGGAAGTGCATATCGAAACACCCGGCATTGCCAACCTAGGAAATACGGAGCTTGAGCAAACCCTGAATAACAAATACCTGGAAGAAAACAAGAAACTGTATGAGAACTTCAAAGACGAAGTGGCCCTGTTAAATAAAGAAGGCGGCGCCCATCTGAGTCTTACTAGCGGTTATGAAGTGATCACCGACAATGAACAACTGCTGACGCTTTCGCGTTATATTGTCGAATCTGCTGGAGGCTCTGCCGAATCCAGAAAATACGATACGATCGACAAGAAGAACCAGATGGTGATCACGCTACCGAGTCTGTTCAAGGATGATCGTTATATCCAGGTCATCAGCGGCAATATCAAGGAGCAGATGCGCTACCAGATGCAGAATAATCCGGACAACATCTACTGGGTGGAGCAGCCTGGCGTGGAGTCCGATGCACCAGAGGATCTGTTCCACACGATCGCCAAGGACCAAAATTTCTATATCAACCAAGACGGCAAACTGGTCATCAGCTTCAATGAATACGAAGTTGCACCCGGCTATATGGGCGTCGTGGAATTTACGATCCCAACAGAAGTAATCGCAGACCATCTCGTCAGCAGCAAATACATCCGATAGATCAAGGCGAATGCAGATCACAAATAGTAGATATCAACCATATACCTGGAGGTAACATAACATGAAAAAAACAATGAAGCACACAACCCCAATCACCAAAACCCTGGCGGCTGCCGGATTAGCGGGCATCCTGATGATCTCCGCTTCGGGTCTGCCATCCGCTCATGTCCATGCCGAAACCAAAGCTGCAGCGAGCACGAATCGGGTGACCGCCCCAACCGTTGCCCCGCAACTGGTAACATCCAAAGCGCTGCAATCCGAGGAAAAATGGCTGCAAACCAATATTAAGATCCCTGTATTCCAAGGTTTAACTGACACCAAATATCAAGACCAGTTGAATGACATTATCGAATCCCATGCTTCCAAGGATATGGACAAATGGGAGAAAGAAGCGGCGGAAGCTGCTGCAAATGCACAAAAGAACGGCTATACCATGCACCCTTATCAGCTGAACATCACTTATGAGCTCGCATCGGATGGTAAAGACGGCAGCTTGATCTCCCTTAAGGTCATCACCGAAGGCATCGGGATGAACAATGGCGATCCCCGCGTGGATACGTACAACTTCACGAACGAAGCCGAAGCACAGCGCGTGACACTTGAAGACCTGTTCGGCAAGGATTACAAATCCATCATGGATCAAGCGGTCAAAACGGCGATTGCCGCGGATCAAGACCATTACTTCGCGAACGAAGACGGGTTTCAAGGCATAGACGCGGAGCAATCCTTCTATGTCGCGGACGGAAAGGCCTATATCGTATTCCAAAAATACAGCATTGCCCCTGGAGCCACAGGTACACCGGAATTTGCCGTAAAGCTGCCGGGTAAAGGATCCAACATAAAGCCTGCTGCAGCCGTGTTGAAATCAGGCGCTTATTACAAAGATAACAACGGCAAGCTCATGGTTCAGGTATCCGTGCTGCGCCAGCTGCAGTTCAATGTCAAGTGGAACGGCAAGAGCAAAACCACGGAAATCTCCAAGGGAGCCGTCTGGAGCGCGGTGAAGCTGAACAAGGATGCTTACACTTTGGGCAAAATGGCCCCACGTTCGCTGGGCTCGGCTCCTGTCATGAAAAAAGGCCACGTCTATGTTCCGCTTGCTTTCCTGACAGACGTTCTGAATCTGAATGCAGATCAAAGCAAGCATGGCCAGATAACGGTGACCGCTGCAAAATAATAGATCCACCCTATTTAACATCTGTGGCTCCTGCACACGATCTTTCAAAGCAGGCACAGTACAGCATATGGTAAAAAAGAGGCCCTCTTCAACACGGAGACGGCCTCTTCATTCATGTTAAGTTAAGAAGGTTTACCTCAACGAGGCTTTCCGTGCCCTGTTATAGCGCAAAATCCCGTCAACAATACCCCAACGACAATGCTTCTCCAGCCTTGCCGCCCCATTCATCATCCATCAGATACCGGGCTTGAACCTTTTCTCCCTCATGAACAAAAGTGAAGCGATAATACACTTCTTCATCCTCGCAAATCTCAAAATACAGTGCATAGCGCGCTGCTTGCAGCGGAAGCTCAATAGCGGCGTCCGACATGACCGACAACAGCTCCAGCTTCCCGGGATCCAGAACGTCAAACGGCACGACCATCCGCCGCTGCGCTTTCGGATCTTCGATGAACGCCTCTTTCAAGGCCAGCTTCACCCAGGCGCCGAATGCATCATCAGGGATAGGATCAAAGGTGAGATAACCGGGATGTATGACAACGCCCTGCTTGATATTGGTTTCTCCCCATTGGCACAAATCCTCATCAAAGTCCCGTGAGCGGACTTGGATCTGATGGTGCGAAATAGTGAGGTCCACCTCTTGAGTCATTTTCGTATGCTGCATATGTAAAACACCTCGCTTTTTAGATACCTGCATTCTATTTAAGCCGCTCCAGATGGAGCGTGGCCAGCCTGCGTTCCTTATCCACCTGGACCCGCATGCTGATGCCCAGCTTCTCCTCGAACAATCGGGTGACATTCAGATACTTGTCCTCTACGACTCCCGATCCTCCTTGGCCGTTGGAACGTGTCATGCCTGCGGTGATTATTTCTTTCACCATCTCCCCATCCGCCTTGGCGTCCGGATCATATGTAAATATCGGCTCTTTACGGTCATTATAAAAGATCATGTTCTGCCGGTATTCCTTTGCGTTCACATACTCTTTTTGCGTCTTGATATAATCGTTCTCCAGATGGCCATACTGGACCCTCCCTGCCAAGAAAGGATTATCCTTTGAAGCCTCCACCTCGAACTGCCCATATGCCAATTGATACAGCATGTTGAGGTCAGACCCTTCCAACCTGTAGTACAACGGACGAAGTTCCCCTTGTTTATCGGTTGCGGCAAAGCCGGCCAGCAGCGGCCAAGCATCTACTTGTTCACCATCCACATCAACGGCCAGCTGGTATTTGGCCAGGACCACCTCATTCTGAAAAAGCCCATACGTGCGCCCAATAAAGTAACCAGGTATCAACAACGTGGCTGCCACCAGTATGATCACTCCCCAGAGGACCCGCCTGCCTTTCATGCTGTCACCTCCCCTCGCAAGTCCTTCTCTTCAGATGACCACGCACAAGCGACGCTGTTGCAAGCATCAGGAGGCTTCGTGGCGTTCCATCAGTAGCCCACCTCTTCAATATCGGTGCGCAGATTGCGGTTTGACGCCTGAAGCAGCTCCGTGAAGGAAGGCGCGATATAATACACAAAATCAGGATCATGCACGTACATGATGATCTGCCCGGACGTTCCCGGCTCAGCCGGATCGAAATCCAGCATCAGATACAACGACCCGCCTGCCATCGTGGCAAACGGATACCAAGCCTTGTGAAACAGGTACGGCTTAATCTCCGGATCCAGCTGCTGTATTTCCTCCGGACTGTAATACGCATCCAGCGGTTCATCCCGTTCGCAGAAATAAGCTTTGACCTCCCTCATCTCATCCAGGCTCATCAGATAAAAAGGCGTGTATTCCCCATCCCCTTCATTACCGGGGTAGAGCACGTGAAACCCATATCCGCTGCCGTTCTTCTTACTGTAAAACGAACGAAAGTCCTGCGGCAGCTCGATCCCGAACTCCGCTTCAAAAAGTTGAAATTGGTCAGGTGCCGCCCCCTCCAATTGTTTATATTCATCCAGCAAATCCCGAAGATCTTCGGCGACCTTCTCCTCCAACTGCTGCTCAAGCTCGAGCATCAGTCTATCCATGACAGCATTCATAAAATAACCTCCGTTGATTGCATGTTCACTCAAAGCCGAGTGCTTCCTTTTACTAAAAAGTATATAGAACGCTGCAATGAAAACAACATGTCCTGCGGCATGCAAAAAAAGGGACAAAATCCCTCTTGAGATGTTCGTTTTGGTTCTTTTATGAAAACACCCTGGGGGATTTCTGGCTGCTGAAGCGCAGCTATTTCATGACCGGAATCAGCTAATTCGATACCAGGGATAGGCCATTGCGGGACAGAGATAGCCCGTTCTCCTATCGGAGGATTAACACAAGAATGCCGCACTGCAGATATAAAAATCCACCGATGCGGCCTTCTGGTTTATATGGATATGCTAAATCACATCGACAAACTCCAGCTTCCCAAAACGCGAAGGAATATGGTAATTCACCTCACCGGTCGGGCTCCATGCCTGATATTCCCGGTTTCCTTCGGTGTCCTCATCAATGCGGTAAAAATTCACGTTCCAGCTTCGTCCCGCTTGCGGAGGATTCTTGAAGGTCGCAGCCGGAATGCGAATTTCATAAATCAAATTCCCCTTACCGTCATGCTCTACCGAGGTTTGAAGACCGGTAAGATCCCAATGAATATCGCTGCTTGTGATCGACTTCCCTCCATCATTACGGATCAGGGCGTCAAATATAATATTGTTCGGACTCACCTCAAGCTCGATATATTCCATTCCCGTTCCTGCTTCGTCTATAAACAATTCCACGACATCCTGTTCATACAGCGGATCATCCCGATGCTGGTACTCCGATACGATATGAGAATCCTGGCAAACAAACCGTACATAAAGGTATTCGGAGCTCCAGCAGGCGCGAACCTCGGTCGCTTCCTTTGCAGCAAGCCCGGTCACGGTATCGCTCAGGGCTACCGCTTCATACCGGTTCCAATCGATGTTCCCACGGTGCTCTCCCTGCTGGATGTATAGGGCAGGCTTGCATGAGTAAATTGCCGTATAATGCATGATCATCCCTCCGAAAAAAATTCAATGGTTAGTCTATCCTCTATGATAAGACATACAGATTCGGTTAGCTATTCCATGGTAAGAATAAAGAACATATGGGAAATCCCATCTTTTGCTCTATGCCCCCATAGTGAAAATAAGCGCATGCTGTGCTAAAATAATAAAATTGCAAACTCTAGGGAGGGTTATGGATTCGCCATGCTCATAATTGGTATCGCCGGCGGCACCGGATCGGGCAAAACGACGGTTGCCCGCTCTGTCATTGACCGTCTTGGTTCAGATAAAGTCACTTTTATTTCGCAGGATAACTATTACAAGGATCATAAGGAGCTCAGTTTCGACGAACGCGAAGCGATTAACTATGATCATCCGTTCGCCTTTGACAACGAGCTGCTCGTCGAACATCTCGGCATTTTGAAAACCGGACAGCCCGCATTTGCACCGGTGTATGATTTTACCGCTCATGCCCGTTTCACGGATCAGACCATCGAACTGAAGCCGAACAACATCGTCATCATTGAAGGCCTGCACGTGCTGTCCGATGAGAATCTGCGCAAGCTGCTTCACATTAAAGTGTTTGTGGATACCGATCCCGATGTACGCCTGCTTCGCCGGGTCGTACGCGATATCGAGGACCGCGGCCGGACCATCCAGTCGATCCATAATCAGTATCTGACAACCGTCAAGCCGATGCATGAGGCGTTCATCGAACCCTCCAAGAAGTACGCCGACCTGATCATTCCCGAAGGCGGAGAGAATGAAGTCGGCATTCGCCTGCTCTCCATCTTGACCGAGAAATATTTGACCGGCGACCGCACGCTGTCGGGTGAATCATAGGACAAGCCTGCGTATCAGCAGTTTGGCAGCATGGAAAAGCCCACAGGACCTTTTAATTATAGGTCTGTGGGCTTTTTGGTGTTATCCGTGTCAATTGTGTTAGTATTGCATAACTCACTCGTCATGTTTGCGTTCTTCCGTTTCCACGTTTGTTGGGTTTCTGTGTTCTTGCCTTCCGGAGGGTTCGTTTCATGTTCGTTCCATGTTCGTTCTCGGTGTTCTTGCTTTCCGAACTGTTGCGTTCTCCGCGTCTACTGCGGTTTCCTGCGTTTACTGCGTTTGCTGCATTTCCTGCATTTCCTGCATTTTCAATGCCTCTTGTGTCCCCGCTCCTCTCAAAACGTTCAGCTCCCTCCGCTTAAGCCGTCAAACGTGCGGATCGTAATCCGCAACCACCAGCACATCCATATGCCTTGCGCTTCTTAGCAGGCCCCGGATCATTCTCCGCTGGGCGTACAGCTTCCATCCGGCCATCTGCGGCTGCCCGATAATCAACTGGGTGGCCTTGACCGCATCTGCTGCTGCGACCAATTGAGAAGAAACGGCACGGGTTGGCCCCTTGTTTACCGGCAGCACAGTGAACGTTCCCCCGAGACGTTCCGTTAACGTCTGAAGCGCCGTCAGGCGCTGTTCGTCATCAAGAGACAGACTGTGATGCCGCTCCAGAGGGAATGCCACATACCAGGCCGCTTTCAGCCGATGGGCGATCCGGAAGCCGCGGCGAATGAGCCGCTCTGCCTGTTGGCCGCTGCCAACCATGACATAGATAGCCTCCTCGCGCCGCCACGGCCCCCGCAGCGGACTGCTGCGCTGCCATGACTCCAGTCTCTCGTCCACATCATCCGCAATTTCTCTTAAGGCAAGCTCTCTTAAGGCAATGAGATTTCCCGTCTTAAAAAAATGTCCAAGGGCTTGCGGGATTTTCTCCGGCGCATAAATTTTCCCGTCCTTCATCCGCTGCCGCAGCGACTCCGGCGTGACGTCGATGAGCTGAACCTCATCGGCCAATTGCAGAATATGATCAGGCACCGTCTCGCGAACACGAACGCCGGTCATTTGCTTGACGGAATCATTCAAGCTCTCCAAATGCTGCACGTTCATGGTCGTAATGACGGAGATGCCGGCCGACAGAATATCCAGCACGTCTTCATACCGTTTCTTGTGCTGGCTTCCGGGAACATTCGTATGCGCCAGCTCATCCACAAGAACCACGTCAGGCCTGCGACGAATGATCTCATCGGTATCCATCTCCTCAAGGCGTGATCCCTGGTAGTCCATCTCTTTGCGCGGAAGAACCTCAAGATCACCGATCTGTGATCGCGTATCCATCCGGCCGTGCGTCTCCAACAGTCCGGTAAGAACGGCCAACTCCTTCTTTAGCAGATCATTGCCTTCGCGCAGCATCGCATACGTCTTGCCCACGCCCGGAGCAGCCCCGATATAGACTTTAAACCGTCCGCGCTTGACCTGCTCCATCTTCCGGTCCAGCTCTTGCTCATTCAATCGGTGAAACGAATCGGAGGAAACTCGCCGCGGATGGATCTGCGCCGGGATGATCCGTTCTCCGTCATGCGCCGCCCGATCCGCCACAATAAATATATCGATCCCGCGCGTTTTCTTCAGCAGATCCTGAAGGAGGGAGCCCTGCCGCATCTCTTGCGGGCGGGTCTGCTTCGAGTGACCCAGCACAATGCGGGTCACATGGTGCTCCAACGCATATTGAACAAGCACGTCGGCCAGCTTCCTACGCGAGCGGAGAGGAAGCTCTTCAAGCTTGACGCCGATACGCTCCGACAGTTTCAGCAAAGATCGCTTGAAGGCCGCCTGCTCTTTCGTGAGCTCTAACCTCGGATTCACAAACGTAACGACCATAAGCTCGCCGTTCAATCTCTTCGCGATCTGCTGTCCGCGCCGCATATAAATGGATCCGTTCCAATGATACTGGGTGGATACCAATATTCGCTCATGGGCTCCCGATGGGCCGACCAATCCCCGTTCCTTGCGGTGCCGCTCCAGCGAGTGGTTTACCCCTTCGGCTACGAGGCGAAGCGTTAGCTCCCGAAGCACGGCCAGATTACCCTCCTTCCATACGCTGCCATCCCCGAGCAAGCCGCCTTGTGCCCGCTCCAGCATCGTTTCAGGCGTTACATCAATGAGCACCACCTCGTCTGCGTTTTCTAGCGTATCGGCAGGAACCGTATAACTAGCCTTAATGCCTGTCAGCTTGACTGCAATACCCTGGACGTCCTCCAGCTCATACACATTGACCGTCGTGATAACGCTAATCCCCCGGCTTAACAGAAATCGGATGTCATCCAGCCGCGTGGCATGCTTCGCCCCCTTCCGGTTCCGGTGGGCAAGCCCATCGACAAGCACCACCTCCGGGTTGCGCTGCACCAGCAGATCCAGATCAAGATCCTTCTTCTTTACGCCGTTCTCCACCCAATGGATGCTGGGCACCCGCTCCAGATTCCGGACCTGCTCGACCGTTTCCGGACGCTGCATCGTGGATACCGCGCATATGACAACATCGATGCCTTGCAGTCTCAAGGTATGTCCTTCGCGAAGCATATGATAGGTTTTTCCCGAACCGCTTACGGCCCCGATATATACCTTAAGCCTTCCATGGTGGAGCTTCGCAATCGACCTTAAAATTTCCTCCGGTGATTTTCTCTGAAACGGGTCCATGATCAATCAAGAAGCTCGGCAAGCGCCAGGTTCAGCTTCAACACATTGACGCGCGGTTCACCGAACACGCCCAAGTCCCGTCCCTCTATATGCTCCTCTACTAACTGATTAAGTTCTGCCTCCGTAATTCCGGTCAGCTTGCTGATCCGCGGAATCTGAATTTCCGCGGCCTGCGGCGAGATGTGTGGATCCAATCCGGAGGCGGAATTCGTAACCAGATCCATCGGAACCTTGCTCACCGGAACGTCCGGGTTGCTCTCCTTCCACGCTTCAATCGAGGCCTTCGTCCGATCGATCAGGTCCGGGTTGGAAGGTGCATAGTTATTGCTGCCTGAGCCGGCTCCGTTATAATCAATGCTGGACACCCTGCCGTGAAAATATTGAGGCTCCGTAAAGTTCTGGCCGATCAATTCCGATCCGACCACCTTTCCGCCGGAATCCGTGACCAAGCTGCCGCCGGCTTGCTTCGGCATGAGCAGCTGCGCGGCTCCCGTCGTAATCAGCGGATAGAGAACCCCGCATAACACGATAAATACAAGGCTCGTTCTTAGGGCCATGCCCAGGGAGATACGGGCCGCATCCGCCACAGCATGAGGTGCCGGTGATGATTTTTGCAATGGATTATTCATGGTTCCTCGATCCCTTCCTTCATATCTTCCACGTAAACCATTTTCGAGTTATCTCTATTCCCCGGTACGATTATCATATCTAGATCCATAGATGGACGATCATGTCGATCAGCTTAATCCCGAGGAACGGTACGATCACGCCGCCTAAGCCATAGACCAGCACATTGCGCTGCAGCAGCTTCGACGAGCTCATCGGTTTATAAGCCACGCCCTTCATCGCAAGCGGAATGAGCAGCGGAATGATGATGGCATTAAAGATCAGCGCCGACAGTATCGCCGACATGGGAGAACCCAGTCCCATAACATTCAGAACATTCATGCTTGGAATGGCGGCCGCGAACATTGCCGGAATGATGGCAAAATATTTGGCGACATCGTTCGCGACGCTGAACGTAGTCAGCGCGCCGCGCGTCATTAGCAGCTGCTTGCCGATGGCAACCACCTCGATAATCTTCGATGGATCCGAATCCAGATCCACCATATTGGCCGCTTCCTTGGCTGCGGTGGTACCGCTGTTCATCGCCAGCCCTACATCGGCCTGGGCCAGCGCCGGGGCGTCGTTCGTACCGTCGCCAGTCATCGCAACCAGCTTGCCTTCGGCTTGTTCTCGGCGGATCACGGCAATCTTATCCTCGGGCTTGCTCTCGGCGATATAATCATCGACTCCTGCTTCTCGGGCAATCGTCGCTGCGGTGAGCGGATTGTCGCCCGTGCACATAATCGTCTTGATGCCCATCCGGCGCAGCTGGTCAAACCGTTCCTTCATCCCCGGCTTCACGGTATCCTTCAAGTAGATTAGACCATAGATGCGGTTATCCACGGCAACAGCGAGCGGGGTTCCGCCCTCTGTCGCGATGGCGTCAGCGTTTGCCGTCAAATCCGAAGGGATGGAGCCTCCTTGCGACAACACCCAAGCCTTGACGGCATCCACCGCACCCTTGCGGACTTTTCGCCCATCCTTGAGGTCCATCCCACTCATCCGGGTCTCTGCCTTAAATTCGATGAATTCCGCCTCAGCCGTCATGCTTGAATCTGCTTCGAGACCTTCCTGCTTCAGCAGTTCCAGCACGGAACGTCCTTCCGGCGTTTCATCCAGCAGCGAGCTCACGCCTGCCCATTGCGAAAGCGATGCGTGCGATTCGCCGCCGACGGCAATCAACTGGCTGGCCATCCGGTTCCCGAACGTAATGGTACCCGTCTTATCCAGAATCATCGTATTGATGTCACCGGCAGCCTCCACCGCCTTGCCCGACATCGCCAGCACATTGAACTGCGTCACCCGGTCCATGCCGGCAATCCCGATCGCCGACAGCAATCCCCCGATCGTGGTCGGGATGAGACATACCAGCAGCGAGATCAGCACTGGAACGGACAGCTCGATGCCAAGATACTTCGCAATCGGAGCAAGCGTAACGACAACGATCAGGAATATCAGCGTTAAGACGATCAACAGCGTATTCAGCGCAATTTCATTCGGCGTCTTCTGGCGAGAGGCTCCTTCAACAAGCGAGATCATCCGGTCGATAAACGATTCCCCGGGATCGCTCGTAATCCGGACGCGGATCGTATCGCTGACAACCCGCGTCCCCCCGGTGACCGAGCTGAAATCGCCGCCCGCTTCTTTAATGACGGGGGCGGACTCGCCGGTAATCGCCGATTCGTCAACGGACGCAAGGCCCGCAATGACTTCCCCGTCCCCGGGAATCATCTCGCCCTGCGTGACGATCACGATATCTCCTTTGCGAAGATCCGTGGACGGCACGGATTGTACCCCTCCGTTCTCCATCACTTTATGTGCCGTCATTTCCTGCTTCGACTGCTTAAGGGAATCGGCCTGCGCCTTTCCGCGTCCTTCGGCAAGCGCCTCTGCGAAGTTTGCAAACAGCAGCGTCAACAGCAGAATGACAAACACCGTCACATTAAATCCGGTATTGCCCTCTGTCCCGAAATAGGATGGAAATAACGTCATCAACAGAACAACCAGAGTCCCGGCTTCCACAACAAACATGACCGGATTTCTCATCATCAGGACGGGATTCAGCTTCGTGAAGCTGTCCCTCAGCGCCTGACGGACCATCTCTTTGGACATCGCTTTTTTTCTCGTATTATTCATGGAAATAGGCCACCTTTTCTATTAACGGATCGTCAGATGCTCAGCAATCGGACCGAGCACAAGTACTGGCAGGAAGGTCAATGCACCGATAATCAGAACCACCGCGATCAGAATGCCGGCAAACAGCTTATTATCTGTCCGGAACGTCCCGAGCGTCTCGGGAACCCATTGCTTCCGCATCAACGAGCCGCCCACTGCCAGCAAGGCAATCATCGAAATGTAACGCCCGAATAGCATGACCAGTCCGGTTGTAATGTTCCAGAACGGCGTGTTATCCGACAGACCTTCAAATCCGGAACCGTTATTGGCCGCGGAAGACGTGTATTCGTACAATACCTGCGAGATGCCATGAAAGCCCGCATTGGTAATGCCCGCCTGCCCTGCATCCGTCATCAGCGCAAGTGCGGTCGGAGCCAGAATGATCAATGGATGCACCAGGATAACAACCGCAATCAGCTTCATCTCCCGCGCCTCTATTTTCCTCCCTAGAAATTCGGGTGTTCGGCCAACCATAAGACCGGCCAGGAACACTGCCAATATTGCATACATGAGCATGTTCATCAGCCCGACGCCTTTTCCGCCAAAAACGGAGTTCAGCATCATCAGGGACAGCGGCGTAATCCCGCCAAGCGGCGTGAGCGTATCATGCATGTTGTTGACCGACCCGGTCGTGGCCGCGGTCGTCACCGTGGTGAACAGGGAGGATTGGGCGATCCCGAACCGGACCTCCTTGCCCTCCATGCTGCCTTGGGAGGTATCAATGCCCAGCCGATTCAGCGCCGGATTGCCGTTCGTTTCAGCCGCATAGTTCAGCGACAGGAATCCGATAAACAAGGTCATCATCACCGAGAAAATAATCCAGCCCTGCTTGCGGCTCTTCGCGAACAGACCAAATGTGTAAGGAAGCGCCGCCCCGAGGCTCCACATGCACAGAATCTCGATCACATTGGTCAGCGGGGACGGGTTCTCGAACGGATGCGCCGAGTTGGCCCCCATAAACCCGCCCCCATTGGTGCCCAGATGCTTGATCGATTCGAGCGCAGCCACCGGTCCCACAGCGATTTGCTGCTCGCTTCCTTGAAGCGTCGTGACGCTGAGCGTAGGCTGCAAAGTCTGCGGCACCTGCAGCGCAACCAGTACCATCGCAATGATAAATGCGGCCGGGATGAATACCCGGGTATGTGCCTTAACGAAGTCCTCAAAAAAGTTGCCGACGGTCGTGCCCTTGCTGGTCACCGCCCGGATAAACGCAATCGCCACGCACAGCCCGGTCGCCGCGGACGTGAACATCATCATCGTAATGACGGCCATCTGGGCCATATAGGATAATCCCGACTCCCCGCTGTAATGCTGGAGATTCGTATTCGTCATAAAGCTGATGATCGTATTGAACGACAAGGTCGGTTCCATATGGCCGATGCCGTTCGGGTTGAAGGGCAATACTCTTTGTATCCGCAGGATCAAATACCCCGCCGCAACCAGCACGATATTCGTTAACACAAAGCTAATGGCATACCCTTTCCATGTCATCCCTTTGCGTTCTTTCAACCCAATCAGTGCGAGGATCGGTTTCTCCAACCAGGAGAACCATTTATCTGTTCCATTCCCCTCATTGCGAAACACCTGATATAGATAAGTTCCGAGCGGCTTTACCAGCAGCACCAGAACGAGTATAACGATGGCAATTTGTAAAATGCCCATGACGAATGCCTTCCTCCTTCAGCTGTCTCCCTAGAATTTTTCAGGGTGAATCAGCGCGTAAATCAAATATAGAAAAATAAAGAGCGTGCATATTAAAATGATTATCACGACTAATCCCCCTCCGGTTCCGAAATGACTCGTCCGCACCAGGACATAAACAGCATGAGCAGTCCGTAGGTTCCTCCCAAGATAAGCACCATATATAAATCCTGCATGAATATAACCTCCTAAAACCTCATGGTCACATCAGCCAAGACGCTTAGCTGACGATGGATGAAATCAGGAAGGATACCTGATGATGGTTCGTATGAAGCACCACATCGGCACCCAGTCCCTTGTATATCAATCGCGGATTGCTGGAATGGGTAATCACATAAATCGACTCCGTCGTCCATGTCCGGCAGATCCGTAAATAGCGGCAGCACAGGTTCAAGCTGCTCTCGAACAAATACACCTTGCTGACGGGAAACTCGGGAATGATCCAGGTTTGTTCATCCCTTGTATCGATAAGAATCATGTTGGTGCAGCCTAGTTCTCGCAGCCTCTCCTGCTCAACCCGGTTGTTGGCTATGGCCGCAAACGAAATGCGCATATAGATCAGCTGGCGGATAAATTCTTCCCCGGCCTTGTTCGGCGCGGATACCAGGATAAACTCCTGCGGTTTCTCCATCTTTTGTTCTCCTCCTAAGAAATTCAGAAAGAGAAGACAACAACAAAGAAGCCTGGGGAAAGAGAAGAACTCTTCCCGCAGGCTTCTTCATCAGAACACGGTGAAATACACCGTGGCCCAAGTCCACGACAATCGTTGCCTCTCTCGATACGCTTACGAGGTTAGCTGACGGATTCGGGCGTGAGAGTCGCCCTACCCATAGACCGTTATCTTGTCCATGGGATTCACCCCTGAGAGATCAAGTTCATCTCCCGACTGGTTCCCCCGTTCCTTTTCCATTCAAGGACTCAGCGAAAATTAAAAACGAGTAGCATGTTATTCTATTAGCCATTGACTAACATCCAGGTCCGGCAAAACAGCACAGCATCAGGTTCGAGCGGTGAGAGTCGCATCATCCTGCATTTCCAGCGAAGGCCCATGGTGCCCTCGCCTGAGATTCGATCCATCAAGAGCCCGGCAGCTCTCACACAGCCTTAGGTCTTCATGGAACGGCTGCCTGTATGCCTGCCGCCGATGTCCGTCAATTCATAGTTCGTATCATACGTCCGGCCTTGCAGGAAGTAAATGTGAGCAAAAACACATGTAGCGTTATGTCAAACAGGATCTGACCGGTTTCGCTCCATTATCTCTTGAATTCTTCTCTATACTATGTATTTCTCTTGTTTTCTTGCATTTATCGTAATCTATCGAGATACCGAGATTTTGCCATGATAATCGATGACACGACTGAATGTACACGTTTTCTTATACGGTTTTCATCGATTTTCGGAATGTATCCGTCCCATATGGCCATTTACTTTTAGAGTCCTCCGGCGTATGATTCATCCATCTATTCGAAACATTCGTTATACGCTGAGCTCCCGACGGATCGGGAGACGGGGGAACCAAAACCGCCAACGGAGCTTCTGTTGGTGAATGGGGTGAATCCGCAGGCCTGATGATCAGGCGTCGCGGTAGGGTGCTCTCAAGCCCGAATCCGTCAGCTAACCTCGTAGGCGCGCTTTGAGAGAGAACACCACCCGAGCCTTAAGCGAAGCGGCCGCTGTAGCAGGGCCTCTAACGATAAATAGGCCTGGAGAGCGGGGTTACTCTGCTCACCGGGCCTTTTTGCCGTGCATATAACATTCCTATAAAGGAGCGTAGATCATGACGAAATTCATTGAGGCTGCACTAGCACCCGTCATCGAAACCGCATCGCCTGCATTAAATGCAGAGCTCATCCGCCATATGGAGATCTTTCGTTTCGACCGGGGCTCGGCTGAACGCTTTATCCCCTGGAGCAATCGAGATTGGAACTGCGGGTTGTTCAAAATCAGCTGCAAAGACGCGGCCGGGTATGCCGAATATGCGCTGCCAAGCACAAGAGAATTCGCGGATCTGGTCCGCTGGGCATCCGTCTTTACGAGGCTCAAAGGTATGCCCGTGACCGAGGCCGTTCGCTATGCCCAGAAGCAGCAGTGGGGATCCGCACGAATGCAGCTCGCCGTATCGGCCCTCGCCGATCTGGAGGCCAATCTGCAACAGCACACCACCCGTAAGCGGTTAGGCAGCCTGACACTGGAGCGTTCCTTCTTGATGGAATGCTCGGAGGCGTATTATTCCTTCTAGGACAGCAGCTAGAAAGAGCTACCGTTCTCGCTTCCATTGCAATTGGTTGTTTCCCCCCGCTCACTTGAACATATTTTTGAGCACCATTATCAGGTTGGCCGGCTTCTCCGCCAGCCGCCGGGTAAAATACGGATACCACATCGTTCCGTAAGGCATATAACACCGGATGCGGTAGCCGTCCTGCGCAAGCGCAGCCTGATCGTTCATCCGCAGCCCGTACAGCATCTGAAACTCAAATTCCTGTTTGCCTATACGGCTCTGCTCGGCAAACACCTTCACCCAGTCGATGATGTTGTCATCGTGCGAAGCAATCGCGACGTAGGCTCCCTGATCAAAATGCATTTTGATCAATTTTTTATAGTTGTCCATAACCTCCCGCTTCTGCTGAAAGGCGATGGTTCCCGGCTCTTTGTACGCCCCCTTCACGAGCCGCAGATTAACACCGGCATGCATTAAATTCTTGACGTCCTCCTCCGTACGGAACAAGTAGGCCTGCATCACGGTCCCCACGTTGGTCAGCCCTTCCTTATGGAGCCGTAGCGTCATATCAATCGTCGCCTGGGTGTACGGCGAATCCTCCATATCCAGGCGAACGAAATTGCGGTGCTCTTTCGCCTTTTTCGCTACCATTTTGATGTTCTCGTACGCCTTCTCGGGGTCCAGTGCCAAGCCCATCTGCGTCGGTTTCAGCGATACGTTCGATTTCACTCCCCGCTGGGCAATCCCTTCCACGAGCTTCAAATACTCCTCCCGATACCCGGCCGCTTCATCCAGCGTCCGGATACCCTCCCCCAAATGATCCAGCGTGACGAGAATGCCCTTCTCGTTCAGCCTCTCAATTTCATCCAGCGCCTCATCCAAGGTATCGCCGGCTATGAATCGGCCCGCCAATTTCCGGCCGTACTTGATCGACAACCACTTCACGAGTTTATTGCCGGACACCGTGAGGATCACTTTACGGTAAAGCTCGGTTCCGTCCATGCGCGCGCCCCCTTTGCAAGGTAAACCAAAATGCACTCTATCTAACTCATATGCAAAAATCATGACGGCATGCAGGAAGACATACATATCTTACATAGAGCTTTTCACCAGAAGATCCTAAACACCCCACCATGACGCATTCAGCAGCTGGACCATAGACCTTAAGCTTCGAATCATATCATGTTAAGGAGGGGCCACCCATGCGAGCATCTTTTCGGAACGAACCATTTATGGACTTCAACAACGAGTGGAACAACAAGTTATACGATGCGGCGTTATCCGGGGTCGAAGCCGAGCTTGGCCAATCGTACCCCCTGGTCATCGGCGGTGCCAAAATCCATACGGAGCGCACCGCAAATTCGGTCAATCCGGCGCGCAAACGCCAAGTCATCGGCGTCGTGTCCCAGGCGGATACCGAGCTTGCCGAACAAGCCATCCAGACGGCAGCGCGTACCTTTGAGACGTGGAAGCACACCGACCCGAGCGAACGGGCACGCTATCTGTTCAAGGCAGCGGCGATCATGCGGAGGCGCAAGCTCGAGTTCTCCGCGCTCATGACTCTCGAAGCCGGCAAGACGCGTGCCGAAGCCGACGCGGATACGGCCGAGGCGATCGATTTCATGGAATTCTATGCACGCGAAATGCAGCGCCTGAGCGCTCCCCAGCCGCTGACGGTTCACGAAGAGGAAGAGAATCATCTCTATTACATCCCGCTTGGCGTCGGCATCGTCATTCCGCCGTGGAACTTCCCGCTCGCGATTATGGCCGGCATGACCACGGCGGCCATCGTTTCCGGCAACACCGTTGTACTGAAGCCGGCGAGCACCACCCCGGTCATTGCCGCCAAATTCGTGGAGCTGCTGGAAGAGGTCAGCCTGCCTCCGGGTGTCGTTAATTTCCTGCCTGGCCCGGGTCAGGAAGTGGGCGACTATTTGGTGGATCACCCATTGACCAGGTTTATCAGCTTTACGGGGTCACGCGACGTCGGACTGCGGATTCAGGAACGCGCGGCCAAGACGCAGCCGGGGCAACGATGGATCAAGCGCGTCATCGCCGAAATGGGCGGGAAAGATGCAATCATCGTGGACAACGAAGCCGACTTGGAGCTCGCGGCGGACGCTATTACCGCTTCCGCATTCGGCTTCTCCGGTCAGAAATGCTCTGCCTGCTCCAGAGCCATCGTGCACGAGGACGTCTATGATATCGTGCTGCAGAAGGTCATCGAACGCTCCAAAAAGCTGGTGATCGGAAGCCCCTCCCATGCCGAGGCTCAGGTAGGACCCGTCATTGACGATAAGGCGTACCGTAAAATTCTCGACTATATCGAAATCGGAAAAAGTGAAGGGAAGCTGGTACTGGGCGGATTCCCGGGCGATCCGGAAGGGTATTTCATACAGCCTACGATTTTTGCTGATGTGGACAGCACCGCCCGTATTTCCCAAGAGGAAATCTTTGGTCCGGTGGTGGCCTTCACGAAGGCAGCCTCCTTCGACGAAGCGATCCAATTCGCCAACAATACCGACTACGGGCTGACCGGCGCGGTGATCTCGAACAACCGCGCGCACCTGGAACAGGCGCGGCGCGACTTCCATGTCGGCAACCTGTATTTGAACCGGAAATGCACCGGCGCCTTGGTGGGCATCCACCCGTTTGGCGGCTTCAATATGTCCGGGACCGATTCCAAAGCCGGCGGGCGCGACTACCTGCTCCTGTTCACGCAGGCGAAGGCGGTGTCGGAGCGTTTCTGATTACGACATGTAAAGAAACCTCTCCATGACAATGGAGAGGTTTCTTTATGTACAGCGATTCTTTTACTAGCTTTACGCTTTAACTTTGCCCTTAATCTCCCGGACCACCTTGCCCTCGAACGATTGATTCATCCAGTACGCAAAATGGATGCCTTCCTCACCAAAGGTGCATTCCGTGGTTAAGTAGAATGGCGTCTCTGTCAGTCGGATGGTCAGCTTCAACGTCCGTTCATCCTTCCAGGTCATGGAGGCAGCATATTCATTATCCCCCATCATCATCAGCTTCGTGGTTCCCATCTTCCACGCGTTACGACCACATACAACCGAATTGACGCCGTGTTCCCCCTCAAGCTCCATTACCGCGCCGTTTTCTTCAAACCGGACGGAGAACGAACGCAGCTTCGCCTCATTCTCTTCGAGATCATAGACGATCCCGGTGACGTCCTTCTCGATCGGGGATGCTGCCCCTGCGCTTGGCGGATCCAGCTTCAGCGCTTGCAGCATTCCAGTAAGAGAAGCCTCCGCTCCGGTGTCAGTCGGCAGCGCATCAGGCCTCATCGAAGGTTGCAGATGCTCCCATGCTTCATCTAGCACAGCCTGCATGTCCCCAAGGCCGGAGGTAATCGCTATAACCGCATCCTGCTCCGGCAGCACGACGCAGAATTGCCCAAATGCGCCGTCGCCGCGGTAAGCCCCGTGTCGGCACATCCAGAATTGATAGCCGTACCCTTCGGTCCAATCCGAAGAGGAGTCCGCAGGTCCGTTGGATATCTGTTTGGAGGTCGCCTCCTCGATCCACGCCTCAGGGATCAGCCGCTGGCCTTCCCATACGCCCTTCTGAAGATAAAGCTGGCCGAACTTGGCAATGTCCTCGGTCTTCAGCTTAAGTCCCCAACCGCCGGTGTTGATTCCCTGCGGACAGCTTTCCCATGTGGCTCCATGAATGCCTAGCGGTTCGAACAGGCGAGGCTGCAAATAATCCAGCAGCGTGATGCCGGTAACCTTCTGCAGAATGGCCGAAAGCATGTACGTCGCTGCGCTGTTATATACAAAGTGAGTACCGGGCTCATGCTCTACCGCTTGTTTAAGAAAGTCAGCCGCCCAAATCTCGGACGGCATGGCAGGCTCCTGCGCGTGTCCGGTCCCCATGATGAGCAAGTCGCGTATCGTCATCGCGGACAGATTCGGCGAGGGATCTTCAGGAGCGTATTCCGGAAAGAAGCCGATCACCCGGTCCTCCAGCGCAATCTGTCCCTCTTGGGCGAGCAGTCCGATCGCCGTAGAAGTAAAGCTCTTGCTTAACGAGAACAGCATATGCGGTTTGTCCGCCTGATACGGCTTCCACCAGCCTTCCGCCACGACATGTCCATGCCGTACCAGCATGAAGCTGTGGAGTTCAAGCTCCTTTGACTGAATCGATCGGATAAAGCGTTCGATTGACTGAGATGAGATTCCTTGATTTTCGGGGGTGCTTCTTGGCAATAATTGAACCGTTTTCATGTTCATCTTCCTTTCGCCTCTCCCTGTATCAATAAAATAATTTCATTATGACCCTTCCATTATACACCAGGTAATGGCACCGCTTCATCATAACGTATGGCACGAAAACCAAGCCGCTCACTAATCTCATTCAAGTCCTCCCGTGCAAGAAAAGAAGCCTCCTGATCGCGTCCGCGCGCCAGCTCCTCCCCATCCACTCGAGCATTGCCGCACTGCACCATTTCCTCCGAATACAATGCCGGATGGGACAGGAAGAAATACTGGTCATCCGTTAAGCTGCCAAGCACCCTTTCAAACGACTCAACCCCGTCCGGCACGCCGCCCCGGAAAAAATTGTAGTAATGGCGATGGTTGATTAGCCCCTTCGCTTCAATCCAGCGGTCCAGCTCTTCCTGCAGCCCGGGTATGAAGCGCTCCGGCAGCATATGAGAATCGGCATAAGAAATGCTGAAGCCTGCTGCGGTCAGTTTATCAAGCTGGGCTTCGCATTCCAAGAGGATCTCCTGCAGCAAAGGCGGATGATCCTGAAACAGGAACGGATCCTGATAGAAATAACCGGCCTCATCGACAAGCGAAGGAACCTGTTCCTTCGCGGCAACAGGTCCCCAGCGTACGTTATCCCACTCCGCGTTCAGCGTCATATGGAAGCCGAAACAGATGTCCTTGCGATGCGCCAACAGCTGCGCGGCCTCGGCAAGATAAGGACCGGGCGCCATGATGGACACGTTTTTAATGAATCCGGCCTCAACAGTCCGGGCAATCGCAGCATTGGCTGAACGGCTGGAAGCATAATCGTCGGCCCTCGTAATGATCCGCCTCATTTTACCGCACCTGCCGCAATCCCCTTGATGATGTATTTCTGAGCGAAAATATAGAAAATGACAACCGGGATGATCGTCAGCGTCAAACCGGCCATCGCCTGGTTCCACACAATCGTGAACTCCCCGAAGAAGTAAAAGGTCGACAGCGGAATTGTCCGCAGCCCTTTATCCGACAGCGTCAGCGATGGAAGCAGGTAGTCGTTCCACAGCGCAATGACGTTCAGGATCGCGATGGTCACGCTGATGTTCTTCAGCAGCGGGAACACGATTCGCCAGAACACGCCCAGTTTGGAGCAGCCGTCCAGCGTAGCTGCCTCCTCCAGCGCAACCGGTACGGATTTGATGAACCCGTGGTACAGGAAGACCGCCATACTGGACGTAAAGCCGACGTTCATATAAATCAAGCCCTCATGGGTGTTGAGCATCGGGATGTGCAGATTGGTGCGAATCCAGTCCATCACCTGCATCAGCGGCATCATCAGCGTCTGGAAAGGAATCAGCATGGTCGCCACGAAGGTGAAGAAAATAACTTTGCTCAGCTTATTATCCGTCCGCACCAGCATCCATGCCGTCATGGAGGCGAGCACGATGACGATAATCACCGAGATGACGGTGACATACAGCGAGTTGCCCAGAGCGGTGAAGAAATTCATCTTCTCCATCGCGGATTTATAATACTCAAAGCTGAAGGAGGAAGGCAATGCGAGTGCATTCTCATACAGCTCCGCACGATCCTTAAAAGAGTTAATCAGCATGATGAAGACCGGAGACAAGAAGACCAGCGAGGCGAGGAACAGCAGAATGTCGAGCAGCCATTTCCCTGATTTCTTCATTACATCTGCACCTCTCTTCTCTTCGTGATGATAACTTGCGTCAGCGTAAGTCCGGCCACAATCAGGAAGAAGATGATCGCTTTTGCCTGACCTAAACCATAATTACCGTAAGCAAAAATCTCGTTGAAAATATTCATCGCAAACATCTCCGTCGCATTGCTCGGTCCGCCCTTGGTCAACGACAGGTTCACGTCATAGATTTTGAACGCCCCGGACAGCGTCAGGAACAGACAGATCGTGAACGAAGGCATTAACAGCGGGAACACGATGCTCTTGAGTCGCTGCCACAGGTTGGCGCCGTCGACCTTGGCTGCCTCCATCAATTCATCCGGAATCCCCTGGATGCCCGCGATGTAGATGATCATCGTATAACCCGCCAGCTGCCAGGTGAATACGGCGACGATGGCATACAGCGCAAACTGTGGATGCAGCAGCCAGTTAAAGAACACGCTGTCAAATCCGGTCTTCTCGCCCAGGAAGCTGAAGGCATCCGTAAAAATAAACTGCCAGATGTAGCCCAGAATCAGGCCGCCGATGAGGTTCGGCATAAAGAACATCGTTCGCGCCGCATTTCTAGAGCGGAGCTTCGTCGTCACCAACAGGGCAAAGGCCAGGCCCAGAATGTTGACGCATACCAGCGCGAGCAGCGTGAATTGAACCGTATGCCAAGCCGATGACAGGAATCGTTCGTCCTGGAACAGCTGAACGTAATTATCAAATCCTACGAATACTTTGGGATTTGCCGGAATGCCATCCCAATTTACGAAAGAGTACACAATCCCGATAATAAACGGGATGAGAACCACGGTCGTGAAAATAAACAGAAGCGGCACCGTAAACAGGGCAAACCAGGCTTTATCCTTTCTTTTGCTCATAATCCATACCTTCTTTCCGTTCCGGATGATTCCCGCAAGGCGGCATCAAACCTTGAATTCGTGTTAGAAAAAACAAAAGCCTAACGCTCATCATCGGAACGTCTGAGGCTAGGCTTTCATTTTCATGGAATTGTTATTTCAGGTGGTTATCGCTTTGCCTCGATTATTTCGATGCTTTCGCCCACACTTCATCCAGCTTCTGCAGGAACTGCTCTCCTGTCATGCCCGGATTCATGAAGTACTCCTGCGTAGCCGGAGCCAAATCGTTGGTGATGATACCTGATGGGAAGTAGTTCAGCGCCCAAGTGATCGTCTCACCCTTCGTGGTTGCTTCGTGCACCGCTTGAGACAACGGATCCAGATCGCCTGCTTCAATATTCGTTAAAGCCGGGATGAATTTGAAATCGTCCACGATGGCTTTCTTGCCTGTCTCGCTCGTGAAGAGCCAGTTCAGGAAAGCGTTTGCGGCTTTGACTTCCTCAGCGTCCGCCTGATTGTTTACGACCCAGTAGCTGGCTACGCCGACGGCGATTTTATCGTTGCCGGCTAGCGGGAACGGCATCATGCCCACTTTGGAGCCGAAATCGCCGAAGTCCGCAAGCATGGAATAACTCCAGTTGCCCTGATGAACCATAGCCGTTTTTTCCGTAGCAAAGTCGCCCATTTGGCTATCGTATTTCACTTCCAGCGGATTCTTGGTGTTGGCCTTGATTACGTCCATGAATTTCGCCCACTCTTGGAACTCTTTCGTATCGGCCATCTTCACTTCGCCCTTGTTCAGCTGGTCGATAAAGGCCAGCGGATCGGATTGAAGCGCAAACGGCGTGTTGATGATATGTCCGATCAGGAAGTATGCCTCTTGGGACAGGCTTAAACCATTCTTGCCGTCAGCCTTCAGCTGCTCCAGCGTCTTGGTGAAGGAATCGAGGTCTTTCATGTTTGCCGGATCTACCATATCCTTGTTGTATACGAGGCCAAAACCCTCTACGCCGTACGGAACGCCGACGGTTTTATCGTCAACCTTCAATTCCATGTCGGGCGCAATGTTCTTCACATATTCTTCGCCGCTCAAATCGGAGAAATAGGATTTCAGCTTCTCGGACTCGGGCCCTGGAGCCACGCTGAATATCGTCGGTCCCTGGTTGCTGCTGAGCTTCGCTACCAGCTGCTGCGAATAAGCGTCTCCTGCGGCACCCCATACTTCAACCTCATTGCCGGTTTCTTCTTTATAGGTTTTAACCAAAGCTTCAAGAGGTTCTGTAATTTCAACTTTCGATTGGAAGAGCGTAATTTTCTTCAGCTTATCTCCCCCATCACCACCGGATGCTGCTCCAGAATCTTTGTCAGATGTACCACCGCAGGCTGCGAGTGTCGCAACCAAAGCCGTTGCTGTAAGTATGCTAAATACCTTTTTTACTTTTTTCAATTGACACGCCTCCCCCTTAAGGACTCTATAAAGTAAAACGTTTACAAACCCATCATAGGGCGGTTTACCTAGAATGTCAATAAAAATTGTACGCGTTTTCATAAAAATACTAAGTAAAAAAAACTAGTAAAATTATTGATATTTTACTAGTTACAATCATAAAGTTTATCTCACCGTTTTTCTCCACTGGATGGTGGCATTCAGCTTAAAGGGCTCCCTGCCCGTTGTGCCCTTGATCATCTCGAGCAGCTCCTTCGCCGCCAAATAACCGCTTTCATAACGCGGGATCGCAATCGTGGTCAAACCAGCCATCGCCGCCGCATCCGAGTTATCGAATCCGGTGATCGAGATATCCTCCGGGACCCGTATTCCGTTCTCTTCCAAAGCTTTGATCGCGCCGAGAGCCATATTGTCATTCGCACAGACCAGCACTTCAGGCAAGGCATTGCTCAGGATCAGAATTTTGGCGGCCTGATATCCGCTTTCCTCGCTGTAATCGCCATGGAAGTAATTGCGACGGTCAAACACGATGCCATTCTTCGCAAGCGTATCCATAAATCCGGCGAACCGCTCCTTGTGATCCAGGGTAAACTCCAAGCCGCCGATGTATCCGAAATTCGTAAACTGTTTATCCACCAAGGCCTGGACCATTTCACACATGACCGGGTAATTGTCCACGATCACGCTTTTGGTGTTGGCGTACTCGTTATCGATAATCCGATCCATGAGAACGACAGGGAATTGCGGCGTGGCTACCGAGACTAAATATTCGTCCGTCATATTCCGATCCAAACTTATGGTACCGCTTGCAAATTTGCTGCGCATAAAATTGGTGCTGGATTTATTCGTACAGATGATAAGGTCGTATCCATTCTCCGTCAGGCAATGGCTGATCCCCTTAATGATCTTTAAATAATAATCGCGATCAAAGTCGCTGAAGACGAATATAATCGTGTTGCTTTTATCGGATTTGGTTGACTTATGCGGAAAATAGCCGTGCTCCGAGCATAATCTCAGCACCCGCTCCCTTGTCTCCCGCCCCACGTTCTTGCGCCCGTTCAGCACGTTGGACACCGTAGACACCGAGACATCCGCGAGCTTTGCAATTTCCTTCAAACCACTCATGAATCCTATCCCCTCTCCAAAGGCGTTAGTAAATTTAATATAACATGGATTTATTTTTAATAAAATTTACTTATTTTGCTTGGGCGATATTTTCCTTGCATTATCATCCTTATCATTGCTTTTCATGATACACTGCTCAGACCAGAAGCCCTTTGTTCGTCACAGCAAAAAGCAGGCCACGCGAATCCATCGCCGTGACCTGCTAAATCCGAAATTCATTAGATTTTTTGCCCTTTATACCGTACCGTGCTGCTCCCTGATCGTGAATGGATCTCTTGTTCGTCCACTCGTCCAGGCCGATTCACCAGATAAATGCCAAGCCCAATACACACGGTGCCAGCCAAGGTGTACCAATGAAGCTGCTCGCCTAGTATAAGCCATCCGGATAATACACCAAACACGGGAATGAGGAACAGATACACGTTAGCTTTATTGGGATCGCTATTACGCAGCACATAATACCACGTGACGAACTGGGCAATCGAGCTCATCAGGATCATCCAGCCCAGAACAAAGATCTCCTTGACGATCTGAGACGAATCCCATACAAAATGCGGCTGCTCCAGCAGCGGACTTGCGAGGAGCAGAAGGATGCCTCCGATCAGCATCTGATAGGCAGCCATGACCCAAGCGTCAAACTCCTTGCCCCAACGGGAGCTTAACAGCGTCGCCATGCCCCAGGCCATCCCCGCACCCAGCGCAAACCAGAATCCGCTCTGCATCTGCATCTCCAAGCCTTGCGTAATGAACACGCCGATAAACCCGATGATCACGCCCGCCCACTGAAGAAGGCGATACCTTATACCGAAAATCAGGAAGCTGAACACGATGAACCAGATCGGGTTGCTGGAGGACAAAACCGAGGAGCTGCCGGAGGAAATGGTCTGCATACTCAGGTAGATGCCACTCATCACGAGTCCTGATTGAAAGAGACCGATCGTTGCCAGCTTCAGCCAGGCAGCGCTGCTCCTGGGATGAGGCCGTCTTACAATGAATGGCAGCATCAGAAGGCCCGCGCCCACGAACCGGATCGCCAGCAGCACGAATGGGGAACCGAAGGACAGCGCAATTTTGCCGATCGGGAAGTTAAGTCCCGCGACCAGCATCGTAAATATCGTCAGAAACAGCATACGCGGTTTGCTCATGCCATAAATTCCCCTCTCCTTGACCAAGTGTATCCTCAGTTTATTCCGACCTTCATATCATGTAAAATAATTAAATAAGATCCGAGCCATCACTGTGAATGATGGATATAAAGGAAGCTGCTAAGGTGGAGAGTGGAGATCTGAAGATATTCCAGGCTGTTGCCCGCGAGGGAAACATAACCAAGGCTGCCGCAAGCCTAGGTTATGTGCAATCGAACGTGACCGCTAGAATCCGGCAGCTTGAATCCGAGCTGAACACGCCCCTGTTCTATCGGCTCAGTCGCGGCGTCGCCTTAACTTCGGCCGGCAGTAATCTGCTCAAATATGCCGATCAGATTACGCGTTTGCTTGACGAAGCCGTGAAATCGACGCAATTCTCGGAAGAACCGTCGGGAGCGCTGCGGATCGGCTCATCGGAAACCACAGCCGCCGTACATCTTCCCGGGATCATGCTGGATTATCATAGACGGTACCCTAATGTGAAACTGTCATTGATTACAGGCCACAGGGCTGACCTGGTCCGAGCCCTGAACGAATATGAACTGGACGGGGCGTTTATCAGCGGACCTCTGGATTACCCGGACTTTGACGAAATCCGGGCCTTTGACGAGGAGCTTGTCCTCATCTCGGAACCGACGGAGGCTGCGCTTCGCGATTTGCTCACCAAACCGCTGCTGTTCTTTGGCAAGGGCTGCTACCACCGTAAACGTTTGGAGCAATGGCTTCATGAAGAGAACGTGGGTCCCATGAATATTATGGAGTTTGGCACGCTGGAAGCCATCATGGGCGGTGTTGCCGCCGGGCTGGGTATCTCGCTGCTAACGCGTTCTTCCGTTAAGGACTGGGTCGATGCCGGGAAATTGCAGGCCTTCCAAATCCCCAAGCGTTACCGCAGCTCCAAGGTCCATTTTGTATTCCGGCGCGACCTGTTTCGCACCAGCGCCTTTAATCATTTTATTGAGCCGTTTGAGAAGACCGAATAAATACTTCGACCGGAACGGGGAAAAACCGTGGCCCTAAGGGTCACGGTTTCTTAACGAGCCAAATACACTTATCTCGGTATTTGATCTGCCGAAGGCTGCAGAAAACCCGACACCTCGGAAGCCAGCACTTCCGGCGCCATCACGACGGCAGAATGGTCCTGACCAGACAGCATCCGATGCTCGCACTGAGGGAGCAAGTCAACCAATGCGCTCGCGGCCCCATGGAACATAGGTCCGCTGTTCTCGCCCGTCATCACCATGACCGGGACGTCGACATCCCAGCGAGCCGTTGGCAGCGGTTGACCGGATTGCGTGCTCCCCATGATCATGCCGCTGCAGCAGCTACAAGGATAACAGCCGGACCAGCCCCTTTCTTTTCATAAAAAATTCGGGTACCGTCATTCGACATCACGGAGTTCATGATCATCTCTCCTTTTATTGTCCTTTTATGTACAAACTTATTTCGTCCTCGAACCGTTCCAGCGTATCCGTGTATCCTTCCACCATTCCCATGACTTCCGCAGCTTCCAGTTCCTTCGCACTTGCAAAATGGGTTATGATGCTTAGCCTCGTTCCGTCTCCGTCCTCTTCAAACGCAACCGAGGTCAACATATCGCTGCCTGCTACGGAATTCCAGTTCTGATCCGTGAATGTGTCTGTAAATACGAGCCTCGATAACTCCACCACTTCGGAGTAGGTCGCCTTGCAAAAGGCTTCTTCCCCTTCTCCCACCGCATCGGGAGCCAGTTTGTAGCGCCATACGCCGCCCGGTCTGACATCCATCTCGTATACCGTGGCACTCCAATTCTTTGGCCCCCACCATCGTTCGATGTGTTCCGGCTTCGTCCATCCCTGCCAGGACAGCTTCAGTGGTATTGATACGACACGCTCCACGATCAGCTTTCGCTGCTCCCGGTCTTTCGTGACAATGGTCTTTCTACCCATATGAATTCCTCCTCTCTGTGAAATCGGCTCTGCGCGCAGAGCCGTAATTTCCTGTGGATCTACTAAAAATTGATTAACTCTCCTTTCCGTTGAAGTCGCTCATATAGTCCTCGAACTTGTCGAGTCTTTCTTCCCATAGTCGACTGAACGAATCGAACCAGACGTCCAGATCCTGAAACGGCTGGGCTTCAAGACTATAGATGCGCTGCTGTGCCTTCTTACGGACTTTCACCAGCCCGGCCTCGCTCAGTATCCGAAGATGGCGGGATACTTGGGGCTGGCCGATGCCCAGAATCTCTACGATGTCGCTGACCGATCTCGAGCCTTGCTTTAAGAGCTCAACGATGTTGAAGCGGTTCGGCTCTGAGATCGTAAACAGGGTTAATTGCATAGCTGATGTATTCATGATTTGAATATATACTTAAGCGTATATACATGTCAATGAATGTGTTAAATTTTTTTACATCATTTTTTGACATCGAAAAACATGGCAACCGTTCACTCGGCATGCTGCAGGGTCTATCCAGATACCAATCGAGCACGCTAATGATCCAGTGGCAAGGCCCTGCTCACCTGTCCAGGGGCTCTAAAAACATTAAAAAAGAGGCCCGGTATAGCGGCCTCTTTGCTATAAACTACTCTATAAATTACGATCATTCGAAGCTATAAAGCTTTCAGACATCCTTATGGCTGAATGGAGACCTGATGCAGCTGCATGATGCCGTTCGGATGCCGCCAGAAGCCCTCCACCTTGCTGCTGACTCCGTTTAAATACTCCTGATGATGGATATACAGCATCGGCGCTAACTCAACCAGTTTCTCCTGCGCCTGTTTATAGATGAGCTTGCGCTGCTCCGGATCATTCTCTTTACGCCCGTCATCCAGCAGTTTATCCAGTTCCGGATCCTTCGTAAAGGTACGGTTGCCCGGCTCCCCTACATTTTTGGAATGGAACAATTCATACATGCCATAGTCGGCATCAGCCGTTACCGTGGACCATCCGAGAACAAACATATCATGCTTGCCTTCTGCGGTTTGGGCCAGATATGCTCCCCACTCCACCACTTCGATTTTGACTTCGACGTTCAATTCCTTCAGCTTGGATTGTACGTACTCGGCGATCTTAATCCGTTCCGGATTGTCATTGGTCCAGATGGTCGTCGAGAAGCCACCCTCGTAGCCGGCCTCTTTCATTAGCTCTTTCGCTTTGTCGATGTTATGTTCAATCGGCTTGACGGTAGCATCATAACCGTTCACGTCCGGTGCCAGCGGACCGACGGCAGGGATGCCCGTGCCTTCGTAAATGCCCGAGATGATCTCATCCTTATTGATGGCCATCGATAGGGCTTGCCGCACCCGCACATCGTTGAACGGCTCTTTATTATTGTTAAACCCGATATAAGACAGACTCAGCGATGCCTGACGGTTCAGGGACATGCCGTCCGTGCTCTCAATGCGGCTGATGCTGCTCGGCGACACCGGATCGATAATATGCGCATAACCGGTTTCCAGCTCCGCGATCCGCGTTCCCTCTTCGCTTACGACCTTGAACGTGACCCGTTCAACCTTCGCTTTATCTCCCCAATAATCGGCATTCGCAACCAGCTTCACTTCCTGTCCCGGGTTCCAGCTCTCTAATTTGAATACGCCCGTGCCTACAGGGTTCTGCGCCAGATACGCGCCTGCTTTCTCTCCTGCCTTCAGCTTCTCGTAATCCAGCTTGATGGCTTCCGCACTAATCATGCTCACCGCAGAATGGGCCAGATGGGCAAGCAGCGGCGAGAAGGCATACTCGGTCACGAGCTGCACCGTGTATTCGTCAACCACTTTAACCTCTTTAATCATGCCGACAAGCGATGCGCGGGGAGAAGCAACCTCCGGATCCTGCATCCGATCAATGTTGGCTTTGACTACCTCTGCATTGAACGGTGAGCCGTCCGTAAACTTCACGCCTTGTCTCAGCTTGAACTCCCAGGTCAATTCATCGATTGCTTTCCAGCTCTCGGCAAGCCCCGGTTGAATATTCAGATCCTTATCATGAATCACCAGCGTGTTATAGATATGCGTTGTCATTACGCTCGTTTGCTGGTCCGTCGACATATGAGGGTCCATGGATGGCGGATCAGAAAGCCAGGCAATCACAAGCTCATTCGCACCGGTATTGGCCGTTCCTTCGGGAGGATCTTTGGCCCCCGGCTCAGGAGCTGGCGTATTGGTGCCGCTTGGCGGCGTTTCGGGGTTACTGCTCTTGCTTGGACTGCCGCACGCCGACATCATTACGGTAAGTATGAACAGGATGCAGACAAGCCATTTGAATCTTCTATTACCTGTCATGTGAAACAAACTCCCCCTTCGCAATCAAAATAGGAAAATATTTCATGCACAGTTAACATATATTTTACTATTTGATATTTATACCAGTAGAAGCCAGATTTACCTCACGTTTCTACGACACCAATTCTGACATCCATACTTGGAGAAAGGATGATTTCACGTGCCTAACATGACCGCTGATGCCAGAGCACAAGATTCGCTCCCTAGTGGAACCCGACTTGCACAATGGAAATCTTTCTACCACCGTCTGAAGAAGAACAAAGCAGCCTTATTCGGGGGCTATTTTCTCCTGCTGATGATTCTTATCGCGATTATCGGCCCCCTGCTCACCCAGTATGATCCGACCAAAGTGGATTATTCTACGAAACTGCTGAAGCCGTCCTCTGCCCACTGGTTTGGTACGGACCACAACGGAAGAGATATTTTTACAAGGATTATCCATGGCATGCGTCTCACCCTCTCGGTCGGTTTTATCTCGGTCATCATCGGAGCAGCCTTTGGTGTCGTGCTCGGAATCATCTCCGGCTATTACGGAGGTAAATGGGATGCACTCATTATGAGAATTACCGATGTTATGCTGGCGTTCCCCGGCATTCTGCTGGCTTTGGCGGTTGTCAGCGTCCTTGGAAAAAATCTGTTCAACGTGATCATCGCCGTCAGCATCTTCTCGATCCCCACCTTTGCCAGAGTCGTGCGCGGCTCGACGCTGGCCGTCCGCAAGCTCGAATATATTGATGCCATGCGTTCGCTGGGCGCAAGCGATGGACGAATCATCTTCGGGCATATTTTGCCGAATATCACATCCCCTATCATCGTGCAGGCTACGCTGCGGATTGCCGTCGCTATCCTGACCGCCAGCGGCCTGTCCTTCCTCGGTCTTGGCGCACAGCCGCCGACGCCGGAGTGGGGAGCGATGCTGAATGATGGGCGCAACTATATTATGGATCACCCCCATGTTGCCCTGTTCCCCGGTTTATCGATCGTGTTCGTTGTCATCGCGTTTAATCTGCTGGGCGACGGCTTGCGAGATGTTCTTGACCCGAAAATGAAAAAATAATGAAAGGAGCTGCCGGGCCATGCTCATCTATTCCATTCGAAGGCTGATTCAGACGATACCCGTTGTCATTGGCGTAACCATCGTTGTCTTCCTGCTGATGCATCTCATTCCGGGAGACGCGGCGCAGGTCATTATCGGGGAAGGGGCACCCAAGGAGCAGGTCGAGAAGATCCGCGAGAACCTGGGATTGAACGATCCGCTGCCGCTTCAGTATTGGAACTATGTCAGCGGCTTGCTGCAGGGGGATTTGGGAGATTCGATCCGCAGCAGCCGCCCCATCGCCGATGAAATATTCAAAAGCCGGTTCTGGATCACCGTCGAGCTTGCCGTGTACTCTACGATCCTGGCCGTATTCCTCGGCATTCTGGCCGGCATCATCTCCGCCGTCAAAAAAAGCTCGCCTGCCGATATTGGCGTCATGTTCATCGCCCTGTTCGGACTGTCGATGCCAAATTTCTGGCTGGGGCTGATGTTGATCCAATATTTTGCCGTCGATTTGGGCTGGTTCCGTCCCTCCGGCTGGGGCACGTGGTCGCAAACCGTCCTTCCCGTGATCACGCTCGGGACCGGCGGCGCCGCCATTATTGCCCGAATGACCCGGTCCAGCATGCTGGAGGTCATCGGCCAGGATTATATCCGAACCGCCCAAGCCAAGGGCGTCCGGGAGCGCGTCATCATCTACCGGCATGCCTTGAAAAACGCCATGATTCCCGTCATTACCGTCATCGGCCTGGAATTTGGCGGCCTGCTGGGCGGGGCGGTGCTGACCGAGTCCGTATTCGCCGTGAACGGCATGGGGCGCTACGTCATCGACTCGATCCGGGCAAGGGATTTTCCGGTCGTACAGGCAACCGTGCTGGTGCTCTCGATCATGTTCGTGCTCGTAAACCTGCTCGTGGACATCTCCTACCGCTACTTCAACAAGCGCATTGATTTCGATTGATTGGCGAGTTCCCGTCTATCGCGGTTTGAGTGTAGACGGACACGTCGGGATTCACTATCTGGCGAAAACCGAGCTGTTTTGCGGACCTGTAACCCACTGATTACTGTAGTCGAGCCGTTTAGGGGCCCATACGGACACAGGATCCGCTAATCGAACATTTGGGGCCTATCGGGACACAAGACCTGGGAGCCCATTCGGACACACGACCGCTATTTGCTGATAATCGACCTATTTTCGTGTACATGCGGACACACGATTCGTTAATGCATCCAAAATCACGGATTACTCCTGGAATTTCTCGCAATAACGGATCTGGTGTCCTCAACCTGCTGCTAAAAGGCGAAGAATTAAGAAATAACGGAACCACGGTCCTCAACTACGCTAATGCAGCCATACTGAGCCGTTTTAAGTCCATACACACCTTCGATGTATAGAAGTTACGGGCCATTGCGGATTTTAAACCCACTAGTTACTGTAATCGAGCCGTTGGGGGAGCCTATTCGGACACACGATCTGCTATTTGCTGATAACCAACCTATTTTCGAGGCTATGCGGACATTTAACCTACTAATTACTGTAATCGAACTGTTTAGGAGCCCATTCGGACACACGATCCGCTATTTACCGAAAACCGATCCATTTGGGAGGCCATCCGGACAGAGGATCCGTTAATGCACCCAAAATCGCGGATCTAGCCCGCAATATCTTGCAATAGCGGATCTCATGTCCTCATACCTCCACTAAAAGGCAGAAAACAAAGGAATAGCGGAACCACGGTCCTCTAATAGCATCAAATATCGCGAATCCAGAACAATCGAGCTGTTGGTGAGTACCATGCGGACGCATGATCGGCTATTTGCTGAAAACGAGCTGTTTCGGGCCGGCAGACATTGGATCCGCTATTTGCTCTAGAAACGAGCTGTTTCGGGCCGCCAGACAAAGGATCCGCTATTTGCTCTAAAAACGAGCTGTTTCGGAGTCCCTTCGGTCACACGATCCGCTATTACGAAAACCGATCCATTTGGGAGGCAATCCGGACAGAGGATCCGTTAATGTACCCAAATTCGCGAATTTAGCCCGTAATAACTTGCAATAGCGGATCTCATGTCCTCATACCTCCACTAAGTGGCAGAAAACAAACAAATAGCGGAACTACAGTCCTCTAATATCATCAAATATCGCTAATCCAGAACAATCGAGCTGTTGGTGAGTACCATGCGGACGCATGATCGGCTATTTACCGAAAAGCGGTCTGTTTCGGGCCGGAAGGCATAGGATCCCCCTGTTTGCTGTAAAAAACGAGCTGTTTTTGAGCCAATTTGGACACATAATCCGCTATTTACCGAAAACCGATCCATTTGCGAGTCCACACGGACACACAATTTCAAAGCCAATTGAAAGCGAAGGGAGCTTAGACAAGATGGAACAGCACACATCAAGCTTGCTTACGATCAAGAACCTGCGAACCTCTTTTTTCACCGAACTGGGCGAAGTGAAAGCGGTGGATGATATCAGCCTAACCGTACGCAAAGGGAGGACGCTCGGGATCGTGGGCGAATCCGGTTCGGGAAAAAGCATTTTGTCCCTGTCCATCCTGCGGCTGATCTTACATCCGGGACGAATCGTCGGAGGCCAAATTCTATATAACGGTGTGAATCTGCTCGAACAATCCGAGCGGCAGATGCGCAAAATAAGGGGCAATCAGATCTCGATGATCTTCCAGGAGCCGATGACATCGCTCAACCCGGTCTTCACCGTCGGTGATCAGATCGCGGAGGCCTACCAGATCCATGAGAATCTGAGCAAGAAACAAGCGATGGACAAAGCCGTTGAGATGTTGAAACTGGTCGGCATTCCCTCTCCGGAAAAAAGAGTCCGGCAATACCCCTTCCAGTTATCCGGCGGTATGCGCCAACGTGTCATGATTGCCATGGCGCTGGCATGCAATCCAGATCTGCTTATTGCAGACGAGCCGACCACGGCGCTTGACGTGACCATTCAGGCTCAAATTCTGGAGCTGATGAAGGAGCTGCAGCGGAAGCTGCAGATGTCGATTATTTTTATCACGCATGATCTGGGCATCGTCGCGGAAACCTGCGATGAAGTAGCCGTCATGTACTGCGGAAAAGTCGTGGAATATACCGATGTACGGACCCTCTTCAAACATCCGAAGCACCCCTACACCATTGGCCTGATGAACTCACTGCCACGGCATGATATCGATAAGGAAACGCTGGAGCCGATTAAAGGCTCGGTTCCAAGTCCCTATGACCCACAGGAAGGCTGCCGCTTTGCCCCCCGCTGTCCCCATGCAGCCAAGCTGTGCTATGACAAACTGCCGGAGCTTCAGGCGCTGGAGGATAACCAGCAGGTCAGGTGTTGGAAATATACCGATCAATGGGAGCCGGAAAGCGAGGTGAACGTTCTGCCATGAGCAAAGAGCTGTTAACGGTAAAAAATCTTAAGCAGTACTTTCCGATCAAGGGCGGCATCCTGGGCCGTACCGTCAACGTCGTAAAAGCCGTTGATGATATTTCGTTCTCCGTACGTGAGGGGGAAACTGTCAGTATCGTGGGCGAATCCGGCTGCGGCAAATCAACCACGGGCCGGGCTATCCTGAGACTGGACGAACCGACCTCCGGCGAGGTGCTGTTCGAAGGAACCGATCTGCTCTCCCTGAATAAAGCCCAGATGAATTGAAGGCGTAAAGACTTGCAAATGATTTTTCAGGACCCCTATGCTTCGCTGAATCCCAGGAAAACAGCGCTGCAAGTGCTGGAAGAAGCGATGGACATTCAGAATGTTGTTCCAAAGAAGGACCGGCGGGGACGGGCCATCGAGCTTCTCGAAACGGTCGGCCTGGCCGCCTATCAAGCCAATCGGTACCCGCATGAATTCAGCGGCGGACAACGGCAGCGAATTGGGATCGCCCGCGCCTTATCCGTGAATCCCAAGCTGATCATCAGCGATGAAGCGGTCTCTGCGCTTGACGTGTCCATCCAGGCACAGGTGCTCAATCTGATGAAGTCGCTGCAAACCGAATTCAAGCTGACCTATCTGTTTATCTCTCATGATCTCGGGGTCGTCCGGCATATTTCAGACCGGATTATTGTGATGTATCTAGGGAAAATCGTGGAAATCGCGGATAAGCACTCCCTCTTCCGGCGCCCGCAGCATCCTTACACCCGCGCCCTGCTGTCAGCCATCCCGACGCTGGATCCCGAGCGCAAGAAGGAACGCATCATTCTCAAGGGGGATGTTCCGTCCCCGATCAACCCGCCTTCCGGCTGCCGGTTTCATACCCGCTGCATGTATGCCACGGATCGCTGCCGATCCGAGGCGCCATTGCTTCGAGAAGTCGATGAGCGCGGAGGCCATCAGGCGGCCTGCCATTATATCCAAGAGATCGCAGCCGGTGCGCTGGAAAAGGTGTAGCTTATACGCCCCGAACGGATAACGGCACCTCTCTATAAAAGAGAAAAAAGCGAGAGCCAAGATCTCGCTTTTTCTTTTGCAAAAGTTTAGCCTGCTAACGGAAATCGAAGGATGATCTCCAACCTCCACTAAACCACTTTCATCGTGGCAGCTTCTCCCACCTCGCTTGGGATCATGTTTTTACGTCTGTAAATGGAGAGGAGCAGGCCGACGGCCGCCATGTCCAGGATTTGGTTCATCCCGCTGTAAGAAAAGAAGGGTGGATCCAATGTAACCCTTGGAAGAATGCCGAGCCCCATGAGGAGCGGCCATAGCAGTCGAAATCCAAAGACAACGATGAGTAATACAGCGATATGCTTCGCATAAGAATCCTTGTGAACCGTAGAAATATTCCATAGTCTAGCGAGGAACAGCAGAATCAGTACGCCAACCACACCCCCGAACAACCAGCCGAAGCAATAGATGAGGTATGGAAATACGTTATCATATAGGACATATGGAATCTTCGGTGTGGCTTGACCAAAACCTTGTCCAAACCAACCCGCTGCTTGGATAGCATCTGCGTTATTCCCCATATACCACATTTCTTTGGCTGAAGGGTTCATAAATTCCCTCCACCGTAACAGTAAATGATCTGTCCGGGTGCAGAGGAAAATAACTAATCCTGCAAATGGCAGCGCGGCGATCATAACGAATTGTTTCATGCTTATACTTGTTCTCCATGTCAAAATTAGGAACCCGATTACATAGATATACGTGTAGATAATAGAGCTGCTCATGCTATACAAAACTACAGGGAATACTCCTCGATAGAGAATGTTCAATACCGTCTCCCACCGTCCCCACTGACTAACAGGCTTCATCCCTGCCAAAGCGAGCAGAAGCGGTATCAAGGAGAACGTGATGATATTGACTCCAATGGGACCTATGCTGAGATAGTCAGCGCTCATATCGTGCAGTTCTCCATATACCAATGAAATGACCATTAGAATAACAATAAGGAAAAACACAGGGGCCGAGTATTTTTTCAGCTTCCGATAATCCAGAAAATAAAAAACTATCAGCAATAAAACTCCGATTCCGAAGTAAAACAACTTCCTCTCGACTAGGCTAACGGAATACCTTTCATCCGCGTAATAAACACTCAACATACCAACCAGTCCAATGATTAAGAACAGGGCCAGCATAACGAGCAGCTTCCAATCCAACTGTGGCCGATGAGCTAAATGCAGGCTTTTGCCGATATCCCCCGGATCCCCCATTTGTTTCACCGCTTCCTGTACAGCGAACTCTTCCGGGTGCCCCTCCAGCATCAACAGTTCGGCCCGATCCTCAATATGACCCAACAGTTCCTCTCGAATCTCGGGATGCATTTGCCTCGTGCGCACTTGCTTGCACACATGGTCCAAAAATTGCCGGACAACCATGTTTTCCTCCATTTGCCGCATGTTATTCCTCCTTGACCAGAATGTAAATTATCGTCTGAACTCCATAAGTTTGATGGCATAGCCTTGAATATAGATAGGGGGTATTAGTTAAAAAGTGAAAATTTTTACAGTCTAATATGATAAAAAAAGATAACTCTCCTCAAGATGGATGCGGTGCTCAATCATACCTCGGATGAACATCCGTGATGTATTGAATCCATTCCTCCCGAGCTAATCGGAAGAGAGTTATCTGGTCATCTATGTGTGTTAAAAACAGCAGGTGTTGTACCGATAAGTCTGTCCCATTAAAATATAGGCTGCCTAGATATAGACCATTCAACTAAGCTACCTTCATGGGAGCCGTTTCTCCCACCTCGCTTGGGATCATGTTTTTGCGTCTGTAAATGGAGAGGAGCAGGCCGACGATGGAAAAATCCAGCATGTTGTTGACGCCGCCATACGAGATAAAAGGGAAATCCAGGCTCACAATGGGTACCACTCCCAGTCCCATCAGGATCGGCATAAGCAGGCGCAGCCCCATGACCACAAAGACACCGGTCACGATATTTTTCCCGTAGGAATCATGAAGTACATTGGATATGCTCCACATTCTGGCGAGGAACAAGAGCACGACCATTCCGACTACAATGCCAAACAACCAGCCGAAGCAATAAATCAGATAGGGGTATATGGAGTCGCTATACACGTACGGGATCCCCGGATTCGGCGCAGCAAAGCCTTGCCCGAACCAGCCGGCAGAAGAAACGGCATCCGCGATGACCCGCATGAAATAACCGCCGTCTCCCTCACGGTCTGCAAGGCCCTCCAGTCTCCACATGAGGTATACTCTTTTTGTAAACAAGATATAGGCTAACCCAATGAACGGCAGCAGCGTTAGCACCGCAAATTGTTTAATGTTCCTTTTTGTCGTCCAGATCAGTACCAGGAATCCTAGCAAATAGATGAACATATATACCATCGATCCACTCATGCTGTATAGTACGATCGGCAGCGCACCTCGATACAAGATGTGAAATCCAGTCTCCCATGGCCCCCACTGACTAGCAGGCTTCATGCCTGCCAAGGCTATAAGGAGAAAAAAAACAGATGCTACACCGAGCATGGGGACTGCTATTGGACCGAAATCCAAGAAAATCGTTAGTCCATTGACGTTAACACCCCGAATCAACGTAAGTGCCATCAGGCATAGCGTGATAAAAAACAAAACCCCGGAGTATTTCTTAAGCTTTCTGTAGTCCAAGAAATAAAAACCGATAAGAAGGACCAAGCCGATTCCGAAGAACCAAGCTTTCCTTTCAAAAAAGTCAGACACGAATTCCGTACCTGAATAATCCACACTCAATGCCCCGAACAACCCAATTATCGAAAGCAAAGCCAGCAAGACAAGCAGCTTCCACTCCATCTGGGGCCGGTGTGCCAGATGCAGGCTTTTGCCGATATCCCCCGGATCCCCCATTTGCTTCACCGCTTCCTGCACCGCAGGCTCCTCCGCATTGCCCTCCAGCATCAGAAGCTCCGTCCGCTCCTCGATATGGCCGAGCAGCTCTTCGCGAATTTCCGGATGCATGGCTCTTGCGCGTACCTGCTTGCACACCCGGTCCAGGAATTCTTGGACAACCTTGTATTGTTCAACCGGTCGCACGCTAGCTTCCCTCCCCGATGACCGTATCCACCGCCGTGCGGAATTTGATCCATTCCTTGGTCTTCTCACGGAGCTGCTCCCTGCCTCGCTCGGTAATCCGGTAATATTTCCGTTTGCGCCCATCATGCTGGCTCCAGGAGGAATCCAGCCAACCTTCCGCCTCCAGCGTGTGCAGAATCGGGTATAACGTACCTTCCTTCATCAGGAACACCCCGTCCGAACTTTGCTCGATCTCCTTGATCAGCTCGTACCCGTACATTTCCCGCTTGTTCAATACGGTAAGCAATAAAATGACGGTGCTGCCTTTCAGCAGCTCTTTGTTAATGCCCATTCCCCTATCACTCCAATACCTAGATAATCTATGTATCGTAAATCTATGTATATGAGTATAAAATACGCATCTCCACAATGCAATGAATATTTTCCAATTATCGGGCGATTCGTCGGATCTGCCTTCTAATCACAAATCGTGACGCTCGTCGCACCTACCTTCCAATCAACAAATCGTGACGCTCGTTGCATCTACCTTTCTACAAGAACAGCCAGCAGTCCCAGAAGAATCTCCCCTGATCGCTCGGGATATGCCAGAATGTACATAAATTTTTCAGTACCACCAAAAAGCCCGGCAGCTTCTGCCGACAGGCTATTCATCAGCTATTCAGTTCTTCACTTTTCAACGGGCTACCGCCTCCACATTCACTATTTGGAGTTAGGAGCTTACAACCTGTCGTTTTGCCCACCCGCCAACCATAAATCGAACCAACATTGATAGGGAGCTCGCGCCTTAATAGCTACCTTTACCTGGTTCTAACCGCTCCTGTAACGTACCTGGCAAAATCCTCCGCATGACGCCGCAGCTTTTCATCCGTCAGTTGCATGGCATTATGAACGGTAAATACCGGCAAGTAAATCGCGCCCACCAGGCTCGCCGTCACTTCATAGGGCCGGGTTAGCTCTTCTACCGTGTAGCGGTTGTATCCTTCGCTGCCATAGGCTTCCGCGGCTCCGCCGGTCGTAACGGCTATGCCCCACTCTTTTCCATGGAGCTTGCCCCCGCCGGGACCATACGCCCATCCTAAGGTCAGCACCTCGTCGAACCAATGCTTCAGAAGGGGCGGAGAGCTGTACCACCAAAAAGGGAATTGAAACACGAGGCGGTCATGCTGGAGCAGCAATTGATGTTCGGCCTCGATATCGATGTGTCCATCCGGATACCGATGATATAGGTCATGCACCGTCACCTCATGATGATGTCTCACCGTTTCGATTAGTTCGCGATTAATCCTTGATCCCTCATACAGACCCGGATGTGCAACGATTACCAGTGTTCTCATGTATGGTCCCACCTTTTTTTGTCTCGTATATGTATACAAAAGGTATCAAGCCCAGATAGCGCCCGAATATGAGAAAAGTCACAGGTAGCGTTATCGGTCTGTGATACTGTAGCAAGGAACATAGCGGGCGGAAAAAGTACGCCAAGGGAGGAGAATGAGGACGTGGCCCTTGTTATTCAAAATGTCAGACTGGCCCATCGCATCTATCGACTTACCGTTCAAGGCAGCTATTCGGCACGAATGGGACAGTTCTTCATGCTTCGCTGCTGGGATGCCTATCCCGTGCTGTCACGACCGATCAGCATCCATAATCTGACGGAGGACTCCGTTTCCTTCTTATATCGCGTGCATGGAACTGGCACATGGCTGCTGTCAGCGCTTCAAGCGGGTGACAAGATTCAGCTGGAGGGGCCCTTCGGGCAAGGATTCCCCGAACCCCAAGGCCGGACGGCACTGGTAGGAGGCGGCATTGGAGCAGCCCCGCTGCTGCTGGCAGCGAAGGAAATTCCTGAATCCAGCGTCTATCTGGGATATACCGGGGTGCCCTTCGCGGTCAACGGATTTCACGAAATCAGCCGCAATGTCACCGTCAAATCCGGCGGCACCATTGTAGATGCCGTGGACCCGAGCCGCTATGACACGATATTCGCATGCGGACCGGTTGCCATGATGTACAGTCTGGCCCAAAAAGCGGAAGGTACCAATGCCAAACTCTACGTCTCCATCGAGAAGCGAATGGGCTGCGGCATCGGGGCTTGCAACAGCTGCACGTTAACCTCCGCTGGCTCAAGCCGCAAGGTATGCACCGATGGCCCCGTATTTCCGGCGAAGGAGGTGAACTGGAATGATCTCCATCGATTGTGAACTGGCGGGCGTACCGCTGGCGAACCCGATTTTGGCGGCATCGGGTACGTTCGGATTCGGCAAACCGTATTCGGATCTGTATCCGCTTCGCAAGCTTGGAGGTATAATCTCCAAGGGATTGACCCTGACTCCACGATTCGGGAATTCAGGAACACGGCTTTATGAAACGCCATCCGGCATCATGAACAGCATTGGCCTTGAGAATCCGGGCATCCACGCTTTTCTGGAGCATGAATTATCCGAGATGACCTCGCACGGGACGGCAGTCATCGTCAATCTTGGCGGCGGCACCATACGGGAATACACGGAGGGCGCCGAGCTGCTCACCGAAGCCAGCCTCAAGTTACGGTCATCCGGCAAACGAGCCGTCGACATGATTGAGCTCAACATCTCCTGCCCCAACATCAAGGAAGGCGGGCTGGCCTTCGGCGTTGAGAATGAGCAGGCTCAAGAGGTGGTTCGCGCAGTCCGGAAAGCGACCACGCTGCCGCTGTTCGTCAAGCTCTCTCCCGGTGCAAGGGATTTGAAGGAAATGGCACGCATGTGTGAAACCGAAGGCGCTGATGGTCTTTCGCTCATCAATACGATCCAAGCGATGGCGATTGATATTCGGGAACGTCGCAGCGTTTTTGACAGAGCCTACGCCGGATTGTCGGGACCGGCAATTAAGCCGATAGCGCTCCGCATGGTCCATCAGGTGGCACGGTCGGTATCCATCCCGGTTGTTGGAATCGGCGGAATCAGCAGCGCCGAGGACATCCTCGAATTCATCATGGCAGGTGCGGCAGCCGTACAGATCGGAACCTACAACTTCATCAACCTGCGCGCAGGCGATACCCTGGCCGAAGAACTGATGGAATTGATGGAAAGCGAAGGCATCCATTCGCTGGATGACATTCGAGGCATTATCTGACCCATGGTGCTTCATGTGCAATCGACGGGAATCAACTCGAACATGAAGCACCGACACTGTTTGTGATTTTTTTCACCGATAACTATTCCTTTTAAGAATAAAATGAACTCAAGAACAATATTTGTGAAGAAATTCACAAAATTATAGGAGGAAACCAGAATGAAAAGGACACTCTCTCTATCCCTCTCTGTCATGTTGATGTTTGCGCTGCTCGTAGGCTGCGGAGGCAACGGAGACAAAGAGCCTGTCACTACGGACAAACCGGCAGAAAGCCAAAACACGGATACCACAACTAATGCGGAACAGCCTGCACAAGAAGGAAACCTGCAGGACGGCTTATATTACGCTGAAGGCGAGTTTGCCGAAGACTCCGGCTGGAAGGAACTTGTTGCCATTAAGGTCGAAGGCGGCAAGATCGTCAGCGCCAACTGGAACGGACTTCATAAGGACGGCGGCTTGGACAAAAAGACATTTTCCGAAAAAGGCTTCTACGGCATGAAGGAAAAAGGCGGCGCTCAAGCGGAATGGCATGAGCAGGCAGCCAAAATGGAGGAATACCTCGTGGCTCAGCAGTCGGTTGAAGGCTTGACCTTAAACGACGAAGGCCGCACGGATGCCGTATCCGGGGTATCGATCCATGTCAACGGATTTACACAACTGGCAGCAAAAGCGCTGGCGGCGGGACCTGTTGAAGCAGGACCGTACAAAGACGGCAGCTATCACGCAGAAGGGGCTGATTTTGACGCTAAGTCCGGCTGGAAGGAAACCGTCGACGTTACCGTTATTAACGGCAAGATCGCCGCTGTCAGCTGGAACGGCATCCATAAAGACGGCGGTACCGATAAAGTTACCCGTTCCAAATCCGGTGAATACGGCATGAAGAACGGCGGAGCTCAATCCGAATGGCATGAACAGGCTTATCAAGCCGAGCAGTATTTGATTGAAAAACAAGATCCGCAAGCCATCGTAACGGCGGAAGACGGCAAAACCGATGCCATCTCCGGTGTGTCGATCCATGTCAACGGATTTGTAGAGCTGGCAACGAAAGCACTCGAAGGCGCCAAATAAGCACAAGAGTGATAGATAGAAGACAACTATTCCTTGAGGGGAGATTCGCATGAAACAGATTATCGTGCTGGGCGGCGGATATGGCGGTATACTTACCGCCAAGAAGCTGGCTAAACGACTGCGCAAACAGAAGGATTTGCGGATAACACTCATCGACCGCAAGCCGTATCATACACTGCTAACCGAGCTGCATGAAGTAGCCGCGAACCGGGTTGAGGAGGATTCCATCAAAATCGACCTAAAAAAAGTGTTCTCCGGGTTCCGCAATGTAGACGTAGTGCTGGATGAAATCGACGGCATCGACTTTGACGGCCAAACACTCCGTGGAGAGAAACAAACCTATTCCTACGATTATCTGGTCATCGGAACAGGCAGCAAACCAACCTTCTTCGGCATACCGGGCGCAGATCAACACGCCTTTACCTTATGGTCGTATGACGATGCGGTCCGTCTGAAAGAACACACCCTGAATATGTTCCGAAAAGCCGTGCTGGAGCGCGACCCGCAGGTCCGCAAAGAAATGCTGACCTTCGTCGTGGTCGGCGGCGGATTCACCGGGGTTGAAATGATCGGCGAGTTGGCCGAGTTCACGCAACAATTATGTAAGGAATTCTACGTGGATCCAAGCGAGGTTACGCTGCACGTTGCCGACATGGTCGACAAGATCCTGCCGATCCTGCCCGAGCCATTGATCCGCAAAGCCGAGAAACGGCTGCGCAAAATGAACGTCAACATCATCACAGGCTCCAAAATTACGGAAGTGAAACCGGACGGCGTTACCGTCGGCGGCAGCGACATCAAATCCCGTACCGTGATCTGGACCGCAGGGGTGGAAGGCTCCGATGTGGTCGGCAATATGGATGTCGAGCAAAAAGGCCGCAAGCGTATTTTGACCAACGACAAGCTTCAAGTTCCCGCCCATCCGAACGTTTATGTCGTCGGGGACAATATTTTCTACATTCCTGAGGGTACGGCTGCACCCGTGCCCCAAATGGTAGAAAATGCGGAACTCGCAGCTCCGGTCATTGCGCATAACATCGTGGCTGAATTATTAAACAAACCGATGAAATCCTACAAACCGACGTTCCACGGCACGATGGTCTGTATCGGCAGCCGCTACGGAGTAGCTAACGTGGGGGTTCCGGGCCATATGTTCAGGCTCAGCGGCTTCCCGGCCATGCTGGTCAAACATCTGATCAACATGCTCTATCTGTTCCAGGTTTGCGGCTTCAACAAGGTATACCATTATATGCTGCATGAGTTCTTCCATGTCCGGAACAAACGCAGCTTCGTGGGCGGGCATTTTGCCAAGCGCTCGCCGAATTTCTGGCTCGTTCCGCTGCGGATTTTTGCCGGATGGATGTGGCTCTCACAGGGATGGGATAAAATCCACAAGATTATCGATGATCCGGATAAAGTGTTCCTCATTCCTGCCAAAGCAGCCGACGGCGTAAGCGCAGCTTCCGCTGCAGGTGCCGATGCTGCCGGGGCTGGAGCAACAGACGCAGTGTCCGCCGCCTCCGCTTATACTGCCGAAGCGGTATCCGCCCTCCCGGTTCCGGATTTTATGAAATCCATTGTCGATTGGTCGATGGACCTGATGTTCTATACCGGCGACGGCGGCTATACTTCGCTTGCCTATGTATTTCAGACCTCGATGGTATTGGCTGAGCTGATCGTCGGCATTCTGCTGATCGTCGGATTGTTCACGGCACCTGCAGCCGTAGCCAGCATCGCCATGGGCGCGATGGTATGGGTATCGGGGATGGCACCAAACGAAATGCTGTGGTACCTGGCAGCAGGGATCGCCTTAATCGGCGGATCAGGCAGCACGTTCGGACTGGACTACTATGTATACCCTTGGCTGAAGAAGGTATGGAAACGAATACCGATCGTAAGGCGCTGGTACGTGTATACGGACTAATTCTTCTCTATTCAATAGAACGGGCTGATCGTATCGCGGTTTGCCGTATCAAGCTCAAGCCCTAACCGTTCTGCCGGCACTCACACTCTTAATCAACACGAACCTTCCGGAAGGAGTCAATAACGATGGATATGAAGCTATTACAGGATACGATCGACCTGCTTCGGTCGCATATCGATTCCGGAACGGATATCGATTGGATGGAGATGGATAACAGACCGGTGAGGGACATCGCCGATATGCTCAACGCTTATGAACTTGCCTATTCACGCAAAATGACGGTGCTGGCTTGCTGCATCCTGATTCATACTGCGCTAAACAAGCATGGCAAGCTGCAAGCGAAGGATAACGAGAGACTGACGCGTTTGCTGCTGGACGGCGATTATTTGACCGGACTCATGTACCGTATTGCCGTCAAACGGAAGGAATGGAAGCTGCTGTCCCGACTTCTCCCCCTCCATAAGCGCATGCAGCTGAAACTAATGAAGAACGTCTCACCCGAACTCCTGCTTAAAGAGCTGAAGCGTGAAATCCGCAGCTATCTGGAGCAGCGGAGCGCGTAAGGGGCTAGCTGGGGAAAGGAGCGCTGATAATAATGAACATTCATAACCAAATTGGAGTGGATCTCGCTTCCTTCGACCGCCTGCTCCGGGAGGTGGTCACCTCAGACCGTGACCTCACTCCTCCCTCCGTTGTGCTGAGCAGCGTCATGGATCTCATTAACGCTGGCGGCAAGCGGCTGCGCCCGCTTATGGTCGTGCTCGGCAGCCGTTTCGGAAAAAGCGGTCATGAGCCGGCCGTCATGAAAACCGCCGTACTGCTTGAATACTTACACATGGCCTCGCTGGTGCACGATGACATTATCGATCAATCCGATATGCGGCGCGGCATGCCGACCCTGCACGAGACGACCGATGTCCAGACGGCCGTGCACATCGGCAACTACATGATTGCCCGCGCCATCGAATGGGCCGCGGGTCATCCGAATGACGAGTCCGACAAGAGCAGTGAAGACATCTCCGAAGACGAGGCCTACCGATTAGCCGAGCTTGCGGCGTTGGTGACCGAGCTCTGCATGGGAGAATACGATCAGCTGTATCACCGCTTCGACTTCGGACTGACGATGGAGCAGTATTTGGAGAAAACACGCTGCAAAACCGCCCTGCTGATGGCCCACTGCCTGAAAGCGGGCGCGGAAGCAGCCCATGCGGAGGCCGGAACCGCTGAGCTGCTCTTTCAATTCGGAGAGTCGCTCGGCATGGCATTTCAAATCCGGGATGACCTGCTCGATTTCACGAAGCCCAAAGAGGCCATCGGCAAGCCGGCTGGCGCAGACCTGCGAAACGGTAACATTACGCTGCCAGTGCTATACGCCCTCAACGATCCAGCCCTTGCACCTGGAATCAAGCAGCTTGGCCCCCACTCTGCGGAGGCTGACATGGACGAGGTCATCCAGCGCATCGCCGCAAGCGGCGCCATTAAGCAAACCGAGGAGCTTGCCCGATCGTATGCGGAACAGGCTCAGCGGATGATCGGCAACTTCGCGGATCACCCTGCTCAGCGTGATTTGCAGGCATTGCTCCATTATTTCCTGCCCTAAAGACAGACATGAAGCCATATACTCCAAACGAACAGGGATACGTCCATCATGGATGCATCCCTGTTCAGTTATGAAAGGATGTTTTATAGACATGAATCGCACACGAATCTGGCGGTGGCGAATTGCATTGGCGGCCTTCCTGCTCCTGCTTGCTGCTGGGGGCTTCATGCTGTTCAAGACGTCTCCACTCGAAGAACAGAGGACTGGTGACACACAAGTGAGCTCCATCGCCATCTTTTCGCTCAAGGGCTGCGGCAGCTGCTCCAAAGCGCTGGGTGTCGTGGAACAGATGGAAGAAGCCTCGCCGGACTACCGTTACCAGTATTTCAGCATTTCGGAGGATACGGAAGCCGTTAACCGGTATGGCATTACGGAGCACCCGACCATCCTGTTCCTGAACGCTCAGGAGGAAGAACTCGGGAGACTGACCGAGGACATATCAAGCGACAGGATCTTGCTCGAACTGGAGGATATCGCTGCGAACGGTGCACGTCCGCCCAAGGGGACAATTCTTTCCGCCATCCCCAGCACGATGCCCAGCGTAACCCTCCATGCCTATGACCCGCATTCCGGTTTATTTACGCCCGTATCCCAGTACGTGCAGACAGATACCTCCGTCCGCTATCCCAAGGTCAGTGCCATGACGATGCTGACCCAGCTGGGAGATCTGTTACCACCTGAACTGGAAAGCGCCATCCCTGATGGCGTAACCTTCGTGGAAATCCGAACCGAGCACGGGATGACCGTGGTAGAGCTGTCCCCATCGTTTCGTGCCTTTACCGGCTCTAAGCAGGGAGAACGGGCGGAAGAAGCCATCGCGCTTACGCTGCAAACCTTTGAAGGCGTGAACGGCGTTCAAGTAGTAAGCGGCGCGTATCGCAGCGACATCCTCTATGCGGAAGCTCTTGCTGGCCGTTCCGACGGAAAAACCGGCTTCCTGCTGAATCCCGATACGTCTCTTCCGCATATGTCCAGCGTGAAGGAATACAATGCAGCCATCCTCCATGCCAGCCACTTGGCCTCCATGCCCTGCTTCTGCGGATGCGGCGATGCTGGCCATAGCAGCAACCTCAATTGCTACTATGCTCAAGAGGAAGACGGCAGACTCACGCCAACCACGCACGCGAAATTCTGCCAAACCTGCCTGGATATCACGAACATGTACCTGGACGGCAGGCAGCAGGGGCTGAGCCTAAAGGAAATCCGGCAGTCCGTGGACCGGGCCTACGAGGGGATCGAGCCGACGGATACGCCCATGCCAATGAATGAATAGGTATGACAAAAACACCGTTTCGTAGAGGATCGGTGTTTTTTATATAGTTGTGTTCTCTACAAGCTGTGTTATAAATACTCACAAAAAAGAAGGGTCAATTACCCAGTTCAATGATGTATTTTCCATATTATAACTTTACGGCATGTATGATCTGCCGGGCCACCGTTATTACAATATCGAATCGGTACAGAGTATTCGATGCAAATAATAGGATCAATACATTTGCAATTGGGCTACCGTGTTGACGATCTCCCGCCCGGAGTCTGGAGTTACCCTGAAATATTTGTTCATATCCGGCTGGGTTATCACGACACAGCCCTTTCTGCAGGACCTCATACACTTTCCAAGACCAATCTCGATTTGCTGCTGTATGCCTAATTGATCGATTTCATTACGAATGGTGACCGCAACGGCCTCAATTGCTTCTTCACCATTAAGTTTCACACACATCTTACCCGCACATACCATAATTTTATTGTTCATTTGAAGAGCCTCCTCGGTTAATGGATCATTGATATACGCAAGGATAGAGGTAAAATTATGACAGCATGATGTCGGTGTTTGAAGCCAGGATTGGCCTTTCACAGCATGTCGTCTATCTTCGATGATAAACGGGCGATGGATACGGCCCGTAAACTATAAACGATCCTGAAAAATGATTAATGCCTAAACTTGTTTATTGAGACAAAAAAAGCCCCACAGGGGGGTCTCGTAAATAATGTCGAAACGGTATCTTTAAGTATGACACGCTGCTGTCATACTTTTTTTAATATCCTGATATCAGAAAGCTAAATGCTGCGCGTTATCAGTAGGAACACAGCATTCGCTAGCCATACATTCTAGTAAACGATCAGGAGGAAATTACAATGAATAACTACAACGTACGAGTAGAAGAAAGAAATCATACGGAGAACTTGGGGGAGGCGATTCGCCCATTCCGGATCGAGATCCCGCAAGCGGAATTGGACGATTTGGAGCGCCGCCTTGTCCACACACGTTGGCCGGATGAACTCCCTGGGGTCGAGTGGTCATACGGAACGCCGCTTCAAGTGGTAAAGGAAATGGCCGACTATTGGCTAAACGACTTCGACTGGCGTAAATATGAAGAAAAGTTCAATCAATATCCGCAGTATATGACGGAGATTGATGGAGCCAATATCCACTTCATTCATGTCCGTTCAGAAGAACCGAACGCAATGCCACTAATTCTGACACACGGATGGCCGGGTTCATTCGCCGAGTTTATCGATATGATCGATCTCTTAACAGATCCACGCAAGCATGGCGGCGATGCAGCAGATGCCTTCCATGTCGTTATTCCTTCTGTACCCGGGTATACCTTCTCAGGCCCGACCCGCGATAAAGGGTGGAGCTCTCACCGCATTGCCCGCGCATGGGCAACACTCATGAGCCGCTTGGGATACGAGCAATATGCCGCTCATGGCGGCGACGGGGGGTCATTGATTACCCGCGCATTGGGAATGGTGGATCCGGAGCATGTTGTCGGTGTGCATGTGCTGCAGTTGTTTTCGTTTCCATCGGGGGATCCGGCAGAAATGGCAGATTTAAGCGAGGAGGAGATGCGGCGGCTTCAAGTCCTGTCGAACTTCAGCGAGAAGGCAGGATTTTCAGCCATCCAATCCACCAGGCCGCAAACCTTGGCGTATGCCTTGACGGATTCGCCAGTCGGCCAGCTTGCTTGGAATGAGCTGCTGATGGGAATGGGAGAAAGCAATTTGCTTACGCAAGATCAAATCTTGACACAAGTGATGATGTATTGGCTGACAGGTACGGCAGGATCCTCCGCGCGTCAGTATTATGAAGACGCCCACTCCGGGGTACAGCATGAAGTAAGCCACGCACCGACAGGGATCGCGGTATTTGCGAACGATTTTCAATCGATCCGGCGTTTTGCCGAACGGGATAATACCAACATCGTTCACTGGTGCGAATATGAACGCGGCGGACATTTTGCAGCCATGGAAGTACCGGATATCCTTACAGAAGATTTGCGGAAGTTCTTCCGTCAGTTCCGAGGATAATGCCATTACCTGGGCGCTCACGAAATATGGGCTTATTGAGCAGGCGTGCCTTGAACCGAAGTTTACTCGATCGGCAGCTGCTGCTTCGCCGATCGAGTCTCACGGTTACTCAGACGCTGGAGCACTTGGTCGGGATGCAGGCGCAAGTCCCGGAAGCTGCATATATTGGTCTTTGGACGAGGCTTGAGAACTTTATGCATGACGATTTGGCACAAATGCTCCTGGATCGACGGGCAGTTCGCATGGCTTTAATGCGGTCAACCATCCATCTGACCACGGAACAAGATGCTTTGAGATTGCGTCCTCTGGTTCAGCCTGCACTTGATCGTGACCTGTATAAGAACAGTACGCATGCCAAAGGGATCACAGGATTAGATATGGGAGATGTTGTTGCCTATGGACGGGCGCTTCTGGAGGAAGCCCCCCGTACCATCAAAGAGATGGGAGAGCTTATGAATCATCAGTGGCCGGAGCATCCCGCTTCATCGCTGGCCTATTCACTGCGAAACCTATTGCCGCTCGTTCAAGTTCCGCCTCGGGGAATATGGGGAGTTGGCGGACAAACCAGATGCACGACGGCAACACATTGGATAGGACGTTCGCTGAACGACAATACAACGCTCGGGGAAATGATCATGCGGTATCTGGAGGCGTTCGGTCCTGCCACTACCCAAGACATGCAGACTTGGTCCGGGCTTACCAAGCTTAAGGAAGTCGTCGAGGGTCTTCGGCCGAACCTGTTAGTCTATCGGGATGAAGATGGTCAAGAGCTATTCGACGTCCCGGATGCCCCTCAACCAGATTCTGATACACCTGCCCTGCCGCGCTTTCTGCCGAAGTACGACAACGTGCTTGCTTCACATGCGAATCGTACTCGCATTATTGCGGATGAGCATCGTAAGCTAGTTATGATGAAGAACGGTATGAAAGCTACCTTCCTCCTGGATGGTTTCGTTTGCGGCACGTGGAGAATTGTCCCCGGACGCAGCTCAGCCACATTGGTTGTTGAACCTTTTGGAAAGCTAACCTTGGAGGAAAAAACCGCTCTGACGGAGGAGGGAATGAAGCTTCTTCAGTTTGCAGCTGTGGAAGCATCGGTGCACGACATACTATTCGCCGGTGAAACCGAGGGACGGCAAACAACAGCTTAATTGGGAAGAGACGCAGCTGATCACCATGATCTGCTGCTTTTTGTAACGTGCAAAGGCTGTTACACCGCAGTCTGAAGGACTGCGGTTTTCATTTCCTTCATGCCACAAACTACAGCAGCGCGGCAGCGGCCACGGGCAGCAGGAACAATGCGACAAACAGCGTGTCCGCCCGCTTCCATACAAAGGCCCTGAACCTGCTTCGCCGAGCACCCAGCCGGTAGCCTCTGGCTTCCATGGAATCGGCAAGTCCGATGGCGCGCCGGAACGCACCTGTCGTTACTGGCACCAGCAGGGCAATGATCAGCCGCGCCTTCTCCTTCAGCGGCCGCGATGACAGGTCAAGTCCCCTGGACTGCTGTGCCTTCCACAGCCGCTCCGCTTCCTCGAAGATGGTCGGAATGAACCGGAGGGCAATGCCGAGCATCAGCACCAGCCGATCGGTCGGCACGCCGATATAGGTCAGGGGCCGCAAGAGGCTGCCCAGACCCTGGGCCAGCTGCTCCGGCTGGGTCGTGAAGGTCAGCACCGCCGCCAACATGATGAAGAGCGCCATCCGGGAGGCGGACACGATACCTTTTTCCAATCCGCCTGCATACACCTTGAACGCGCCCATATCCAGCAGCTTCCCGCCTCCCGCATCATACACAATGTGAAATACCAGGATAAACAACAGCAGGAACATCAGTGGCTTCATGGCTCGGATAAAATAGCGGTACGGGATACCCGTAGCCCGGATCACCGCCGCAGTGAACAGCAGCAGCGCGAGCACCCCCATATATCCGTCTACCAGGAACACGGCCACCATAAAGAGCGGCATGGCAGCCGTTTTGGCACGCGGATCAAGACGGTGAACCCATGAATCGCCTTCCATATATCGGCCCAGGATGATTTTTCGTTTCATCCATGCTTCCTCCTTTCGCCTCTGCTTCGCTCTGCCCTACATTTCAAGCTGCCCTGCGTACCAGTCCGCCAGTGCAGCCGCATCCGGTGGCATCTCCGGAGGCTGTACTCCAAGCTGCGCTGCCAGCTTGCCCGCCATCCGCACAGACGACGGCGCCATCAATCCCGCCTGCTCCAGCACCTCCTGCCGGTGTACCAGTTCCTTGGCCGTCCCTTGAAATACGACTCGGCCATCTTTAATTACAACGAACTCGTCCGCATAGGCCGCGACTTCCTCTAACCGATGGGAGACGATGAGAACCGTCTTGCCCTGGGTCCTCGTTAATCCATGCAGCCGTTCCAGCAAATCCTCGCGGCTGGCAGGATCAAGGGAGGCGGTAGGCTCATCCAAAGCCAAAATGTCGGGGTCAGCCGCCAGTACGGCAGCTACGGCCGCTTTTCGCATCTGACCCGAGCTTAACTTGAAGGGACTCTGTGCCAGCAGCTCCTCGTCCAATCCGACGAAGGATGCCGCTCTGCGGACCGCCTCGGCGGCTTCGGCTGGGCTCTTCCCGAAATTAAGCGGCCCGAACAGCAAATCCTTCTCCACCGTCTCTTCAAACAGCTGCTGTTCCGGGTATTGAAAAACAAGGCCGACGCGCTGCCGCAGACCGGCAGGGACTTTCTTGCTGTCACCCGGTTCAAGGCGGAAATCCAATATGCTAATCAAGCCCTCATCAGCCCGTATCAATCCGTTCATATGCTGGAGAAGCGTTGATTTTCCCGAACCCGGCGCACCGAGAACGGCAATCATTCTGCCTTCCTCCAGCTCCAGATGAAGGCCGTCGAGTCCAAGAATCGGGCTCATCCCCCGGTCCCGGTAGCGGTAAGAAACCTCTTCGAATGATATGACCATAACGCCTCCAGCACCTCCCTCTCCCTAACCAGCTCGCCGATATCGATCCCCCGCGCTTTGAGCTCCCTGCACAGCTGGAGGGCAAAAGGCGCCTTTAGCCTGCAACGCTGGAGCAGCTCTTCCTGCAGCAGCAGCTCCCTTGGACTTCCGTCCGCCGTCACCATTCCGCCATCCAGCACGATCATTCGGTCTGCTTCGGCCATCTCCTCTACGTCATGGGTGATGGAGATGATGGTGTATCGGCCTTCGGCATGCATGGTTCGCATGAAATCCAGCAGCTCATGCTTAGCCTTCTCATCCAGCATGGAAGCTGCCTCGTCCAAGACAATGATAGAAGGCTCCATGGCCAGCACGGCAGCAATAGCAGCGCGCTGCTTCTGTCCGCCGGACAGGGTTGCCGGATGCCGGTCTAACAGATGGACAATGTCCAGCCGCTCCGCGTATACCCGAATCCGCCGCAGCATCTCTTCCCGGCTCAAGCACAGATTCTCCAAACCGAACGCAATGTCATCCTCTACGGTCAGGCCGACAAACTGATCATCGGGATTGGCAAACACCATGCCAATATGCCGGCGAATCTCACCCAGCGTACAGCCGTTCTGCTCTATGCCATCGATAAGGATGCGCCCCCGGCTCATGAGGAGCAAACCGTTTAACAGCCGAATCAGTGTAGACTTGCCTGCCCCGTTCTTTCCGGCGATGCATACCCACTGCCCATGGGGAATCGTCAGTGAGACGTCCTTGAGCACGTTCGTGCAGCCCTGGCCGTAATATACATGCTTGAGCTTTACTGCATGCTCCGACTTATCCATTGTGCCCATGCCTAACGCCTCCTCCTTAGGTTTCCGTATGAAACATACCAAACGGATCGATACGTCGCAGGGATTCGATCAGATGTTTTGCAGCCCATCCCACAAAGATCCCTGTCACGACCCCCGCCCCGAGCAGAAAGGGCAGGTAATAGTAAATTTTGGTTGTTCCCAATACCAGTGAGGCTGCCGTTAATTGCCCAACATTATGAGCGATGCCGCCTGCGATACTCACGCCCGTTAAGCTGAAATTATGGCCTCCGAGCCTAAGCATGACATACATCACCAGATAACTTGCCAGCGCCCCGAACATACTGAACAGGAAGGTCGAGAAGCTTCCGAGTATAAAGGCTGTCAGCAGTGTCTTTAATACAATAAGCCACAGGGCATCCCTCCCCCCCAGGCAAACTAAACAGGTCAGCACCAAAATATTGCCAAGCCCCAGCTTGGCACCGGGTATCGTGACCGCGAATGGAATCAGGGCTTCCACAATGCCAAGCACCACCGATAAGGAGGCGCAGATGGCAATCACGACCAGCTTGCGCAGAGCATAGGGATCAGGAGACAACGGCATCCGGCTCACTTCCTTCAACTTGATCTCCGGTCACTTCGACGAACACGCGATTAGGCAAACATACGATGGTGTCATGAATGTCGTGAACGTGACCGAACCCTACGCAGAGCTGATCCGGACAATCCGACTTCACCATCTCGATACCCTCGCGGGAGACCCGCAAGAGGTTATATCCCCGCTCTGTCCGGATTTCGATATCTCTTGGCTCTTCCGTAAGCGCCACCGTATCATAATGCTTTCCATTCACCTCGATCATGGCATAGGTTCCCTCCGCCGCTCCGTCTTCTCCCATAAACTTGGATATTCCAAACCAGGCGATAACCACAATCAGCACGAGCGCTATTCCAATATCTCCGCGTTTCATCAGCATCTCTCCACTTCGCTTTGCTTATCTTCATTATCAGGGCTGCACCAAGTGCCAGAAATGATTTTTCTCACATTCAGCAAGGTGCGGGTCTGATACGCTGGGATCATCGGAAGTCGATTTAGAACAGCACCAGAACTGAAAAGAGGAGGCACTGTCATGTATAGGAAGCTTCTTTCGTGCAGCAGCCTGTTGATCATGCTCACCCTGTTGATGACGGGATCGATTGGCTGCACAACTACAGCAGATCAGAAGGTAGCCGCCAGTAACGAGCCGGCAACCGAACGTTACTTTATATTCGATACCATTGTAAGTCTCCGCGTTTACGATGAACGGATGACGTCCCAGCATTTCGATGAGGTAGGCGCACTGCTGGAGCGTATCGACCAACGCATGAACCGGCAGCTGGCGGGCAGCGAGATCGATCGGGTCAATCAAGCGGCGGGCCAATCCGAAGTGAGCGTATCCGAGGAAACCTTCAAGGTTGTCCAAACCGCCATCGATTACGCAGCGGCTTCAGGTGGACATTTCGAACCGACCATCGGTCCGCTTGTAGACCTCTGGGGCATTGGCAGTGAACACCCCGCTGTGCCGGAAGAGGATGAACTGGACGATGCCATGCAGCGATTGAACTATAAGGATGTCATTTTGAATCCGGCATCCCATGCCATCCTGCTGAAGAAAGAAGGCATGTCGCTGGATCTGGGGGCCATCGCCAAAGGGTATGCGGCGGACGTCATCGCAGATTATTTGCAGCAGCAGGATTTCCATTCGGCCATCATCGACCTTGGGGGCAACATCCTTGCCATGGGATCGAAACCGAACGGTTCGCCGTGGAATATCGGCATCCAGGATCCCGGTAAAGATCGCGGGCAATCCCTGGGTACGCTTGAAGTCATCAATAAGACCATCGTGACCTCCGGCGTGTACGAGCGTTTCTTTGAAGCAGAGGGAAAAGTGTATCATCATATCCTGAGCCCTTTCACCGGTTATCCGGTCGATAATGACCTGCTCAGCGTTACCATAGTGACCGACACATCCATGGACGCTGACGCCATGTCGACCTCCGTCTTCTCGCTTGGACTAACGGAAGGGCGGAAACTGGTGGAGAGCCGCGGTGATGCCGAGGCTATTTTCGTCACCACCGATCATCAAATCTATCTCACCTCAGGTCTGACCCAAACATTTAAACTGACCAATGGCGATTACCAGCTTGCCGAATAACCTTATGGAAGGAGAAGATGGTATGAAACAGAGTCGTGCTGTAAGATCCGATGCATGGGATGGAGGGCTGTTTCCAGCAGGCACTTCCTCCGTCTATTCACAGCCGCATCTCGCTCTGATCCGGGAATTGGCCGAGCCTGTCCGTTTGTTTGCAGGTGATTATCTATACCAGGAGAATGATCCCGCAGACCGGCTGTACTTTGTAAACCGTGGAAGCCTGAAGGTATCCAAGCTGCTGGAAGGCGGATCGTCGGCCACCTTATCGCTTCACATTTCCGGCGATCTGTTCGGTGAACCTGATCCGTTCGGACGAGCCGTTCATCAATTCGAAGCCAAGGCCTTGGAGGATAGTGAAGTCGGAATTGTGCCGCAGGCCGAACTGGATAAAGTCATCCGCACCAACGGTGACTTTGCCGTGGAATATATGGGCTGGATGGCCCTCATGCAGCGCACCGCGCAAAGCAAATTACGCGACCTGCTGCTGCATGGTAAATCCGGCGCCCTGTGCTCTCTGCTGCTGCGACTGTACAATATGTACGGGACGAGCGGGACAAACAAGGAACCACGAGCCATCATCGGCAAGCGGATTACGAATCTGGAAATGGCCGAGATGATTGGTTCCACCCGTGAAAGCGTTAACCGGATATTGAACGAGCTTAAGGATCTTGGCGTGATTTCTACCGAACGGGGACGCATCGTTCTCAATGATCCCGACTATTTAAGGAATATTTGCCACTGTGAGGACTGTCCCCGAGCGATTTGCCGAATGTAACTGACAAATGATAAGAAACCTCTCACGAAGAAACGAAAGGCGCTTAAGCATCCCTTTTCATCGGAGAGGTTTCATATTTCCGGGTTCATTCCGCGGTTCATTTTTTTCAGCTTCTAGGTAACAGGCATTCTAACAGCTTTTTCAAAAAGCCATGTAGATAGCTGATCAAAAACCTCCTTTTCCCTATCAACCATTTTATACATTTTCTTTCCTCCCCTTAAAACATAGCCCCCTTGATTCATATCCAAAAAATAATCATTCATTTCTCCGTCACGATCACGGTAAAAAATAATGAATGCAAACGTAGGACCCCCATCATTTCTTATGTTTCTGCTGAAAAACGATCGCGGCGATCTCGTATACGAAACGGAATCTAAAATGCTCATTAATTGGTCGAGCTCTTCATTTTTGTCTTCGAATTCGAAATTTTCACATGAAAACTGCGCTAATTCTCGGTGTATTACAACTCCGCTGTGCGCGCTATGATGATATTGGACTAACCGAAATAAGAGAAGCATGAATTTATCGCATGTATAACTGAGAGCGTTTCCATTCCAACTATGCATAGAAATGAGGTTTTGCTCCATGAAATATCCATTCCAGAATCCGGATCTTCCGCTGGAAGAACGGGTTAACGATCTTGTATCCCGATTTACCTTGGACGAGAAAATCGAATTAATGTGCCAATACCAGGCGGAAATCCCCCGTCTCGGCATGCAAAAATATAAACATGGCACCGAAGGCGCTCACGGCGTGGCATGGCTTGGCGAAGCAACCGTGTTCCCGCAAAATACCGGGCTTGCGTGCACCTGGAATCCCGAGCTAATGCGGGAGATCGGATCCGTCATCGCGGAGGAAGCCCGCGTCTATTACCAGCGCGACCGGGCCATCAACGGATTGACCATCTGGGCGCCCACGGTAGATCTGGAACGCGACCCTCGCTGGGGACGCACGGAAGAAGCCTACGGGGAAGACCCGCATCTGACCGGGGAACTCGCCACCCAGCTTGTGAAGGGCATGCAGGGAGACCATCCCTTCTACTATAAAACCGTAGCTACGCTGAAACACTTCTACGGCAATAACAACGAAGTTGACCGCGGCAGCGCCTCGGTAAGCATCGATCCGAGAAACAAGCGCGAGTATTATCTGAAGGCTTTCGAGGCACCGTTCCGGGAAGGGAAAGCCGGTTCCATGATGACCGCGTATAACGGCATCAACGGCACGCCGTGCAACCTGAACCATGAAGTAAACGATATCGTCAAACAGGAATGGGGCATGGACGGATTCGTGGTTGGAGACGCGGGTGACGTTCTGGGCACCGTTATGGACCATCATTATGTCTCTTCCTATGCAGAGGCCGTTGCCGGCTCCGTTAAAGCCGGAATCGACAGCATCACCGACGACCAGGACATCTCCTTCCGCGCGCTCCGTGACGCATTGGAGCAAGGGTTATTGGAAGAGCAGGATCTCGATCACGCCATCCGCAATTCTTTCCGTGTCCGGTTCCGTCTCGGCGAGTTCGATCCGGAAGAACGGAATCCTTACAGCCATGTTCCGGAGGCAAAGCTCTGCGCGTCCGAGCATGCCGAACTATCTCTGCGGGCCGCCCGGGAATCGATCGTGCTGCTGAAAAACGACGGATTACTGCCCCTTCAGCGCGATCAGTTGAAATCCGCTGCTGTCATCGGGCCCCTGGCTAACGAAGCATTTACGGATTGGTACAGCGGCACGCCTCCATACCGGATTACGCCGCTTCAGGGCGTGCAGGAGAAACTGCAGGACCGCAGCGTCCATTTTCATACGGGATTAGATCAAGTGCGTCTTCGTTCTGCTGTTAGCGGCCAATATGTCGCCCTATCTTCGGAAGAGAATGGCCGGCTGCTTGCAAACACGGCTGAATCTACCAATGCAGCGGTGTTCGAGCGGAACGACTGGGGCTGGGGCTCCGTCACGCTCCGACTTGTCAGCAGCGGAAAATTCGTAACCGAAACCGAAACGGGACTGCACGCAACGGCTGACGAGGCTCGCGGCTGGTTCGTGAAAGAGGCATTCAGCTTTGAAGCATTACCGGATGGAAGCTTTATGTTGAAGAATTGGGAAGGCAAACCGATCCTGTTGGATGAGCATGGACGGCTTGTCGTTGGCGGCACCGAGAATACGGGAACGCCATTTGCCATCGAGACGGTTCAGGACGGCATCGCTGAAGCCGTCGCAGCGGCAGCATCGGCTGAAACCGCCCTGGTCTTTGTGGGGAACAGTCCGTTCATTAACGGCAAGGAAACGATCGACCGTCCCGACATTACGCTCCCGCCCGCCCAGCAAGCCTTAATTCAGGCGGTGTTTGAAGCCAATCCCAATACGGTCGTTGTCATCGTAGGCGGGTATCCGTTCGCCGTGAACTGGGAACAGGAGCATGTGCCATCCATCCTCTTCACATCTCACGCCGGGCAGGAGCTGGGCCATGCGGTTGCCGACGTTCTGTACGGAGATTACAATCCGGGCGGCCGCTTAAACATGACGTGGTACAAGTCGACCGAACAGCTTCCGGACCTCATGGATTACGACATCATCAAAGGGAAGCGGACCTATCAATATTTCGACGGGGAGGTGCTGTATCCGTTCGGTCATGGTCTCAGCTATGCCCGCTTCCATTACAGCGATCTGTCGCTAAGCCAGTCGGAAATCACGGCGGAAGGCAGCGTAACCGTCACCGTTGCCGTGAGAAATGAGAGCCAGCTGGCCGGGGATGAGGTGGTTCAGCTGTATGTGAAGGTTGGTTCCTCCCGCGTCGTCCGTCCTCTCAAAACGTTGAAAGGCTTCCGCCGCATCCACCTGGCCCCAGGCGCTTCGGAAACGGTTAGCTTTGAGCTCAAAGCGGAGGATCTGGCCTTCTGGGATGTCACCCGGGATCGCTATTGCGTTGAAAAAGGTAGTTATACGATCATGGCCGGACCGTCCTCCAGCGAATTGCCGGAAACCGCAGTCCTTCAGGTCGAAGGGGAGACGATCCCTCCACGCACGCTGCGCGAGCCTGTTCGAGCGGTGAATTATGATGATTACCAGGGTGTCTTCCTGGATGAATGCCGTGAAGGCGGCGAGAGCATCCGCTTAACCGGCGAAACGGGCTGGATCGCTTTCCATGACGTGGATCTCGGCGAATCCTCGGTAACGTTCCAAGCTAGGGTGAGCGGACATATCAAGGGCGGCGAAATCGTCATTACGACCGGCAGCCCGGATGGTCCTGCGGCTGGAAGCTGCAAGGTTCTGCCGACCGGAGGGCGCCAAGCCTGGACGACAGTCCAGGCCGAACTGACGGGATTAACAGGACGGTCTGACGTCTTTCTTACCATGAAAGGCGAAGTACAGATTAGCTGGTTCCGCATAGCTTAGCGATAGCTCATATCTTAGCGATGACTCATATATAAGTTTGCTTAGTCGCGAGATTCCATTGCGCCTATCTGTCAGCGTCTTCTAAACTTACCGATGTTCCATAGAGCATCTGCCCTTCCTTTTATACCGGGGCAGATGCTCTTTTTTTGTTAGAATAAAATCAATTAAATCATGAACCGTTACAGAGAAGGACTCAGGCCTTCTTTGCTTACGAGAACAAAAAAAGATGAACCCTTTCCAAGGGTCATTTGTTTATTAGACATAACAAGAAGAAAGGAGTGCCTTGGATTGACGGAACGCGAGTTATTCGATTCTTATAACAAGGATGTGTACCGCACCTGCTACTACATGCTGCGGAACGCCCAAGATGCTGAAGATCTCTGCCACGACGTATTTGTCACCGTATTTCGTCAGGATTGGAGAAGCGTTGAACATACACGCGCCTGGATCATGCGCATCGCGATGAATCATTGTTTGAACCTGCTTAGAAGGAATCAGACCCAGCGAGACAAGCAAAGCCAGGTCGAGCGGCTCCACGAGCAGACCACGGCATCGGTTAAATCCGTAGATACCATCGTGTTGGAAAAAGCAGCGGCGGCGGAATGGGAGAAACTGCTGCGGCAGCTTCCGGACAAGCTGATGGCCGTTGTCACGCTCCGCTATATCGGTGAGCTGTCGTTGGCGGAAATCGCCGAAACGCTGAAGATTCCCGTCGGGACGGTTAAATCAAGGCTTCACAAAGCATTGAAAATCATGCGCAAAAAGCTTGAACACCATAACGGCTTCTGGCTGAAGGGAGAGAACCAATTTGGAACGTTTTGAGGACAATTTGAATAACCAGATGAAAACGGCGAACAACGTGTCTTATCCTGATTTTGACCGGATGTGGAGCAGTATCCAGCAGAATGAACTGAAGGTGGCCGGAGGTGAATCAGTTCCGCTTCGTCCGCGCAGACGAAAACGGATTGCAATCATCACCGGGATATCCGTCGCCTTGATGGCAACGCCGGTCTATGCAGCCCTGAACTATGATTGGTCCAATCTTCTGTCTTACAGGGCCGGTATCCAGACTGCATTGGAGCAGGGGCTTGGCCAAACAATTGAGCAATCCGTTACAAAGGATGGCATAACCTTAACGGTGCACACAGCGTTTATCGATGAGAACCGAACGTTCCTGCTCTACAGTCTGGATCCAGGCTCATCACGAGCTGGCGAACAAGTAGCCTTTGATCATATTGGACTTAAAGATAAGGAAGGGAACTCTATCGAGGGCCATTATTCCCATCAGTGGAATGAGGATGCAGGCGTATTCCAGGGGTATTTTGAGACCGATTGGGTGGCTGACGGCCAAACGGCGGATATTGAGTTTGCCATGGAGAATATCCACTTTACCGGCGATGGAATACAGTCGATCAACTACGACCCACAAGACCCGAATATGCAGGCATTCCCCATTCAGAAGGATGGCATTGACAGCGTGACCCTGCAGTCTTTCGAGCAAGCCGAAGGCGAGGTACTGCTCCGATCGGCCATTACGTTTACGGATCCTGAGGTGAAGAGCAGAAGCTGGGTGCGAATTCATGTGACCGATTCCAAGAAAAAGATGATCAAGGAGGTTGGAACGCCTTCTTTTGGAACCCCAGGTGCCTCTGGGGAATACCTGAGCCAGCAAGTATTCAAGTCTGACTCCTTGCGTGCTGAAGGTACCCAGTTCCAGCTTGCTTACGATCGCACGCTTGAAACCGCAGAGGGTACTTGGAGCTTAATTATGGCCTTGTCCAAGAAGCAAATGGACAACGGCACATTTAAAGAAGCTCTGAATATCCCTGTTGATCAAGTTCCTGGAGGAACAAAAATCCATGAAATGATTGTTACGCCAACCCAAGTAAGGCTGATCCTGACCCATGAAGAAAAGTATACCCGTGTTCCTTACATGGATTATCAACTGGATGTAGGCGGGACGCTGTTAAGCGGAAGCATCTGGCATGTTCCCAATCAATCCGGCAAGACGGAGCTGCGATTTGAGATGGCCGGACTGAATGCGGCCTCCCTGGCGAACCAGCCGGTGTCCCTGATCGCCAAGCACCGCGTTGATGAACATGCCGGAGACAAGAATCCAATCCGCTTGACCGGCATCTCGGCTGAGCATCAAAGCTTAACGTCCAGCATTGCAGGTTATCCGATCACATGGACCTATTACATGAAGGACAATAATCTATATGTGGAATCCTTCAGCTCCGACCCGACGTTCGGCGGCGTCAACCAAACCTATTATCTTGACGGCGAAGACCGAAATTATGGCATGCCGGCCATGATCGGCCTGCTCGGTGATGACAGCAATAAACATATGGACGTGTATAAGAATTTCGACAAGACCGAGCTCGAGGTTTATATTTGGAACTATACCACCCATAAGCGGGACGATGTCTTGCGCATTCCGCTTAAGGCCGGAAAATAACATATACGGAATAAACGATAAAGAAACCCTCTGGATGGACATAAACAGTACCCGGAACGGCGCTTCTGCCAAGAAGCGCTGTTCCTTTTTCGGTCTTTCGTTCTCCACCTTTTGAGGGTTTCTTTCTTTTTTCCGTTTGAACATGTCACAATTCTGCACGGCTAACTGTCATATGGGTGAACATCCAAAATCATGCGTAAAGGGGAACTGAACATGGAACTGCGAATGAATTACCGATCAGCCAATCCTGAAGCCTTCAAAACCCTGCTTGCCCTGGAGCAAGCGGCCCAAAAATGCGGACTCGATCACAAGCTGTACGAAATCATTAAGCTCAGGGCATCCCAGATCAACGGCTGCTCCTTCTGCGTGGATATGCATTCCAAGGATCTGCTCTCCATGGGCGAAAGCGTGGACCGCCTCCTCCTTCTGCCCATGTGGCGCGAAGTTCCGATATATTCCGACGAGGAACGGGCCGTCATCGAATTGACAGAGTGCGTCACCAAGCTGTCCGAGGCCGGCGTTCCTGCAGAGGTATACGAACGCGTCCGCAAGCATTTTGACGAGAAACAATTCGTCGATCTGGTCATGGCGATTACAACGATCAATGCCTGGAACCGGATCGGTGTCGCTACAGGACTGTTCCCGGGCTGTTTTGATTAAACAGCTGCAATTTATCCGGATTCACCACCAGAAAAATCTGGCTGATGCGGGATAAGTCGGGTTCCCACTCTACCGTCAGCACCATGGAGACCCTGCCGTCCCGCTTCAGCAATAACCCGGGCTCTCCGTTTACGGAGACGGGTTCAAACCCTTCCCGAAACGAGCCTTTGGCAGATAACCCCTCGAAAAATGCTCGTACCCGCTCCACGCCCAGTATCGGATTAATGGCAGCCTTCGCTTTGCCGCCGCCATCCGATAGCAGCGTAACCTCTTCCTTCAGGAAAGACAGCAGTGGCTTAAAATTCCCCATATCGGATGCCCGCAGGAATGCTTCAACGAAGCGTTCCTGTGTTTCCGTCCGGGCGGTTTCTCCATTAGGCCTTTCCGTCGCCTGCCCCATTTTCAGCTTGGCACGGCTGAAGGTTTTGCGGCAGCTGATCTCCGTCTTTCCAAGCATCTCCGCTATGATCGGGTATTCAAGACCCAGCGTATCCTTGGCGATATAAATGGCACGCTCCAGCGGCGTTAACCGCTGAAGCAGCACCAGGTAGGCGTAACCAATCGTTTCGCGGCGTTCCGCAGGATCGGACCGCGTCAGCATGTCATAATCCGGCATCGGCTCCGGGAGCCAGGGACCGGTATACGTTTCGCGCTGGCGTCTGGACGATTTCAACAGGTTGATGCAGCGGTTCGTTGTCATTTTGGCCAAATACGCTTTCTCGTTCAGCACTTCTCCCCGATCCATCTGCACGAATTGGGAAAAAACGTCCTGCACGATGTCCTCCGCATCCGCCGCGCTCCCCAGCATCCGATAAGCCAGGCCGAACATCATCGGCTTGTATTCGGTATAGATTTGATCCAATAGCATCGGACACACCTTCTTACTCAGTATATTTTCGGCATGAAAGCTACACCACTTATAAGACAAATGAGCGATACCGCCTGTGACGTCAGGACGCATTATAGGGCTTATCACCAGAATCCGTTCTAGATTCATAACAAGTGGTATGATTAGAGGAGAACTCTTTTCTAACTAGTGTACCAAAGCCCTCCTTCTACTCTATCCTATATATCCTGATTCCTGGAAGGGTCAGTTGAACAGGAGAATTCCAGGGTCAATGGACACTACATCCGTTATCCAATTTGAACAATATGATAACGTTCGATAAATCTATCGACATTTGGGTATTTTTTAAATAACATATGGAATGGCCTAACTACAGCGATAAAAGGTTGAAGAGTTTAGAAAGTAGGTAAAACATGAAAAAATCCACTCCTTTACGTCGCGTCGAATTCGGATATTTTCTGCTGATTGCTCTCGCCGTGGTCCAGCAGTTGTTCATATTCTGGAACATCTATGTAAACCAAAGTTTTACTTTCACGGAATTCCTGTTCAGCGTTGGTACACTGGCCGCCTTATTGATCGGCTTCTTTCTTCCGGTAGGCGTGTCGACGGTGGCGGCTTTTGTGTATCTGGTCACTTATTTCGTATGGTTGTCCACGCTGGCCCCGGTCAATGCGCTCACGCTGTCCTGGATTCTGCTGCTGCCCGCCAATACTGCCGTTGCCATCTTCATCAAACTGGCTCTGGTGCGAAGCCGCAGGTTTATCCGACGTCTCGAGCAATTAAGAAAAACAAATCCGGATATTGATATCGACACCTCTCTTGGCAGCAAGGATGCCTTCGCAGATACGCTGGTGAAACAAGCCAATCTGGCCAATCGGTATTCGGATCAGTACAGCTTCTGCATCATGATGTTTAAGCTCGATTTTCTCCCCCTGACCAGGGAGTCTGTCGGATCCCACCGTTTTGCCAAGCTGATTATGGAACTTTCGAGCACAATTCAGAAGCAGATTCGTTACGAGGACTATAAATTCTCTATTGGAGAAGGACGCTTTATCATTCTGTGCCCGCTCACCAAGCCGGAGCACCTCAAAAGCCTCATGGACCGCATCAAAGTCGCCATGATGAACGTACCCTTCCGTGACAAGAAAGGCATGTCCCTCAAGCTTGTAGTCCGCGCCGGCGGCCTTGTGTTCCAGAAGGAGCAATTCAGCCGATACGAAAATATCGATGACGTCATCTCTGCATTAGAACGGAATACCGAAACCGACCTCATCGGGGAATATATTTAATCAAGTTAAGTTGCCACCATCAATCAAAAGGAGGCTTGCAGCCGATGTCGTATACCAACTGGTTTATCCCTCTGTGCATCGGGGTCAGCATCGTGTTCTCCATAGCCATCATCATTCTGACGATTTCCACCTTAAGCTTCCGTTCGAAAGTCAAACGAAAATACGATCGGGGGAAGTTCAGTGACTGACTTTTTCCTGGTCATCTCCATTATCAGTATATGGATTGCCGTGCTGGAATCGATCATTATCATGGCCGGGGCCATCGTGTTCATTCATAAACAAAACCGGCAGAAGCTGGTGAATCCGAGCAATCTGGAGGATTTCCCCACCGTGACGGTCATGGTGCCCGCGCATAACGAGGAATTGGTCATCCAGGCAACGGTAGAGCACATTCTGCAGATGAATTACCCGCATCACAAAATGCAGGTGATTGTCATCGCCGACAATTGCAAGGATCATACGGTCGAGCGCTTAATGGCGCTGAAAGCCAATGAACGCTACCGAGACCGCGACTTTCTTATTCTGGAGAGAACCGGAACCGGCGGCAAATCAGGCGCCCTGAACGATGCGCTCAAGCAGGCAACAGGCGAATGGATCTGCGTCTACGACGCGGATGCCGCACCCGAGAAAAATGCGCTGTTATTCCTGACGCAGAAAGCGATGGAGCAGCCCGAACGCTATGGGGCCGTCTTCGGCCGCAACAAGGCCCGGAACCGCGGACAGAATTTTCTGTCCCGCTGTATCAATCTGGAGCTGGTGACCATTCAGCGCGTGCATCATACCGGGTTATGCCAGCTGTTTAAGCTGGGTACCATTCCCGGCACGAACTTTATCGTGAAAACCGCGCTCATTCAGGACATCGGCGGATGGGATGAGCATGCGATCACCGAAGATACCGCGATTTCGTTCGAGATTCTGACAAGAGGGCAGCTGATTGCGCTGGCACCCCAAGCCGAAGCTTATCAGCAAGAGCCCGAGGACCTGAAAGTGTACATGAAGCAGCGTGAACGCTGGGCCAAAGGCAACTACAGCGTCGTCACGGATAACATTCATCATCTGTTCGATCGGACAAGCTGGCGGATTAAGCTGCATGTGCTGTATTACGCGGCCAGTTATTTCTGGTTTATGATTGCCATCATCATCTCGGATATTATTTTTGTGACCAATATTGTGTATCAGATCATCGCGCTGTTTAATCCGGCCGTCGTCTCTCCCTTCAGGTTTGAGGGCGATGTCTACATGTATCTCATTATTGCCTGGGCCTTAATGTATTACATCTACGTCCTGCAGATTAACCTGGCGCTCGCAACGGACATCGGCCAGAGCAACACACGCAACTTCATTCTATCCTGCGTGTCGTACTTCACCTACGCTCAACTGTTCCTCATCATATCTGTTAAGGCCTTCTACTCCATGATCGTGGATAAAATCACGGGCAGGGAGTCCAAGTGGTACAAGACCGAGCGGTTTGGATAGAGAAGTCCCCACGTATCTATGTTTAAAATAAAAGAAGGGATTACCATGATACATGGCGATCCCTTTCTTCTTCTTTCATTATGTTTATTGTGTAAGGGCGTTACACAGTCACCGAAACTTTAATTTTCTCTCAGCTTCTTCTGCTCATTACGAAGTTTCTCAGGTGTCACGTCATTTCCGGCGGGATCCACGATGCTTAATCCCGAGAAGGTGCTTAGCACCTGTCCGCGAATTTCACGCAGATAGTCCGTGCGCAAAACTTGCTGTTCGGCTCTTTCCGCGGCAGTGAGCACGCCCTCCCGCTGTTTTTTAGCCAATTCATTAATCCGGGTTAAGCTTTGAATCATGATATCCCTCTTTTCCGTATGATTTTGATTCGTTAATTATCTTAATATAAAGATATAATAATCTAAGATATTTGTCAAGCCCTGCCAACTTTCATTATCAACAGGGGTATTTGTGATTTTTCCCCTACCCAAAGTCTCTTCACTTCCTTAAACTTGGTGTTTAAGGTTTATTTATTTACAAATCGTGGTTAATGTTAGTATTGAAAACTTTGCGTTCGCAGCATAATAAAAATACGGGTTCTGATTCCTTAGGAAAAATTACTTATGCCTTTCTGGCAGAACATGAAATATAATAGAGGAACTTAACTTTAATCAACTGGGGGAACATCTATGAAATCTCAGCTCAACAACCCAGCTACAACAGGAAAAAGTGATCGTTTTTCCTCTGCTGGATTTATTCTGGCCGCGATCGGGAGCTCTGTCGGCCTCGGAAACATGTGGAAGTTCCCTTACATTACGGGAGAACATGGCGGCGCAGCATTCTTCCTGCTCTTTATCGTCTGCCTCATCGTGATCGGTTTACCTGTCCTGCTGGCGGAGCTCGCCATTGGACGAGCTGGCCGCGGGAGTGCCGCAACTTCCTTCGTTAAAGCGGGCGGACCGAAAGTCTTCGGGCAGCTTGGATTGCTCCAGGTTATTGCACCGTTTCTCATTCTGACCTTCTATGTCATTGTGGCAGGCTGGACGCTTCATTATGCCGTTATGTCGTTTAGCGGCAATCTTTACAACAATACTGATTTCGGTGGTCAATTTACTACGTTTACGGAAGGCTACATGCCGATCATATGGCAAATCGTCGCTATTGCGATCACAGGATGGGTAGTGGCTAAAGGCATCTCCGGCGGAATCGAAAAATTCAACAAGATTCTGATTCCGGGACTGATCATTCTGTTAATTGTGTTAATGATCCGTGCGGTAACCTTGCCAGGGGCCGGAGCAGGCGTATCCTTCTTCTTGAATCCTGACTTCTCGAAGCTGAGCCCGGAAGCGGCGCTGGTCGCCCTTGGACATGCCTTCTTCTCCCTCTCGCTGGGGATGGGGATTCTGTTGACCTACGGCGCTTACGTGGATAAGCGGCAATCTCTGGGTCCGGCAACCCTTGCCATCGGCGCCGGAGACCTGATTTATGCGTTTATTGCCGGGCTCATTATATTCCCGACAACCGCTTCCTTCGGAATTGAGCCGAATGCTGGACCTTCACTTGTCTTCATTGCCTTGCCGGCTGCCTTCTCGGCCATGCCGCTGGGTTCTTTTTTCGGGGGATTGTTCTTCATACTTCTAGCCATCGCCGCCTTAACCTCTTCCGTCTCATTGCTGGAGGTCCCAACCTCTTATGTCATGGACCGCTGGAATTGGGGACGTACCAAAGCCGTAGTTGTCATTAGCGCGCTGGTTATGCTGATCGGTCTACCCTCCGCGTTGTCATTCGGCATCGTACCTGGGCTTACCGATATCGGCGGAAAAAACTTCTTTGACTGGCTGGATTTCGTCACATCGAACATCCTGCTTCCGCTCGGGGGTCTGATCACCACGATCTTTGCAGGGTACTTCTGGAAGAGAGCGGCAGATGCGGCCGGCCTTAAAGCCGGCTGGTTCCGGGTATGGCTGTTCATGCTCCGTTATATCGCACCAGTACTCGTATTTTTGGTGCTGCTTCATACCACGGGATTGATCAAGTTCGATTAATTGGCAGCCAAGGCAATCTCATCGCCACATGGGGCGAATGGGGTTGCCTTTTTCTATACCCTTGCCCATTCATATTCATCTTCTGTACTACATTCGATTATTCTATCGATATCAATCCAGCAAGGAAATTGTAAAAAGGGTGGAGCTAGCTAATGAATTTTGAGTATGCATTTGGTGTTGGATTAACCTTTATTCAATACCTCTTACTGTTCTTCTGGGCATATTGGATGCTGATCAGTCTCTTCGGCTTTGGAAAACCCAAGAGACTGAAAGAACATAAGCCATTGAAAAGATTTCTTCTGATGATTCCTGCACACAACGAAGAAGCGGTTATCGGACATCTTGTAGAGAATCTTCATAACATGGACTACCCGAAGGAGCTCTATGAAGTGTGCGTTATTGCTGATGGATGTAAGGATACAACAAGTGAAATCGCTGGAAAACTTGGTGCTACCGTTATTGAACATACATACCTGCCAGGAGAGCAAAAGGGGAAACCTTATGGAATCAAATACGCAATTGAGCAGTATGGCGACAGGTTAATCGATGATTTTGACGGTATCGCCTTCTTCGATGCCGACAACCTGGTTTCGTTGAACTACTTAAGGGAAATGAATAACCACTTGTTGAACGGGGATCAATTAATACAATGTTACCTGGATTCCAAGAATCCAGATGACAACTGGGTGACCATAGGTTACTCCGTAAGCTACATTTTCATGAACCGCTCTTGGCAGCTTGCCAAGTCCAGATTGGGTTTAGGAAACGCGATCGGTGGAACCGGGTTCTGCGTAGACACAACTCTATTCAAAACCATCGGTTGGACCGCTCGTTCCTTAACGGAAGACCTGGAGTTTACTATGCAGTGTTTGCTTGAAGGTGTACCAGCTAAATGGTGTCACTTTGCGCGCGTGTACGATGAAAAGCCGGAAAGCTTCAAATCTTCCTGCATTCAACGTCTCCGATGGGCAAGAGGGCATTGGGATGTCTGCTTCAAATACGCTTACAAATTAATTTGGAGATTCATTAGCAAGCTGGACTTCAAAGCTTTTGATGGTTTTATGTACCTTATTAATCCTGGCAAAATTGTTTTGAGTGCAGCAACAGGTCTCCTTGTTCTCATGTCTATGGCTACCGACTTTTTAGATGCTCATCATTTGATTCCTTGGCAAGTTTGGATGATGTGCTTGTTATTCCAATTCATTTACGTAGGATACGCACAGCTTCTCGACTCAAAAAATAAAGTAAGCCTCTTTCGGAGCTATGCATACCTGTACTTCTTCAATCTAACTTACGTCCCGCTGTTCCTTTGGTCACTCATTACGATGAAGAACGTGAATTGGAATCCTACAAAGCATACAAGAGCTATTCATTTGAGTGATATTGAAATAGAAAAGTAAACGTGAAGCGAATGGCAAACAAACACTACTTTGAGTAAATATATAAAACAACGAAATGTTATATCAGATTAACTGCAATCTCCACTTGAATATCAAATCCGTCATCCCCTCAGAAGAAAAACAACAAACCATGCGCTCGCACTTACGCGAGCGCATGGTTTGTTCATGTATATCTATAGCGGACAATAATACAAATATATCGACTTCACTGACTCTTTACAGGACCGGTAGATGCTCCAACCACCAATTCCGCAGGCAATCGCTTCTCGACTGCTACATCATCGTGATTCATGATGCCAAGTACCGTCTCAATCGCCAGCCTCCCCATTTCTTCCTCGTTCTGCCGCATATGAGTAAACAAATAGCCCTCACCGATATTTAGCTGCGGACTGTCAAAGCATACGATGGATAAATCCTCCGGTACCCGCAAACCAAGGCGCTCTGCCGCGACCTTGGCCAGCAAAGCAATGTTATATTCGATCGCAAAAAAAGCAGTAATTGCCGGGTGATCCTGCAAGTGCTGCACGATCCGCTGGATTTCCCGTTCAATATTGCTCTCGTGGAAGGCATTAGGCAAAGTAGCCGTCACGTCGCTAATCCAGATCTCCTTATCAAACGCGATGCCCCGAGCGGCATGAGCCTGCACGAACCCTTCAATCCGCTCTTCAACCGCTGTCGTGTCCCTCGGCGGAGGAGACAGCAGGGATATGTAACGGTGTCCCAAATCAAATAAATGCTCCACTGCCTGAACGGCTGCTCCCAGATTATCTGTACTGATGGAAGCCGCTGCGACTCCCTTCAGCTTACGATCAATCAGGACAAGCGGAAAACGGGCAATGACCAGCTTCAATATTTCGGCATTGAAATATTCCCCCTGAGCGGGAAAAACGATGAGACCGTTCACGCCGAGATTGCGCAGCTTCTGAATGGATAATTCCTCATTATCCTGGTCTCCAAACGTTCTGCGCAGTACCAGAAAACAGTCATTCTCCCTTGAATACTGCTCCATGCTGTAGACAAGACGTGTTCCGTAGCTTGAAGAAAAGTCTGTAATGACAAGACCGATCATCTTCTCTTGGCTAGCTGCTCTGACAACTCCACCTTCTGAGGAATATGTTTCCCTCTGTGCCACGGGCTCATCCGGGTCAGCTACGAAGGATCCCTTGCCCGGTTTACGCACAATCACGCCTTCAGCCGCCAGCATATCTAATGCCTTCTTGCTTGTAATTCGACTAACTCCGTATTCGTCCGCGAGTTCCTTCTCCGAAGGGACTTTATCGCCAATGCGGAAAATATGTGTGGAGATCTTTCGCTTCATCTCGTTAAAAATCTGTTCATACATCGGCTTTGCGGAAGCTGCGTCTTTCAAATTGATATCCCTCCAACGGTACTCCAAAACATGCTAATTCATATAACAATATAACATGATATATTTAATTTGTCCATGTTGCGCGGATATCCACTTAGAAAAATAATCATATCATCATTCCCCTCTAAACAATCCCATTCATGACAAAACAGCGCCGCATGATCTTTCGCTCCGAAAGATTCATGCAGAAGCGCTGTTCCCCTGTCGACTACCTACTCCGTGTATTGAACTATTCCTTCACGGCCCCCAGGACGATTCCGTGGATTAAATAACGCTGCAAAAATGGATAGATGAGCAGAATCGGAACCATAGAGACCAGAATTTTGGCAGAGTTCAGGGTCGTGTTGGAGATTTTATTGAACTGCTGAAGCTGTTCGACCGAGAGATTCTGCATCTGGTCGCGCGTCAGGCTGAGCTGCTGCAGATAAGTCTGAAGCGGTATTTTCTCGCTGTCATTGATCAGGATGATCCCGTCAAAGAAATTGTTCCAGTGACCGACGATGACAAACAGCGTAATGGTCGCCAGACTGGGCATGGAGATCGGGATGAAGATCTTGAGCAGGATTTTCAGCGGACCGGCACCGTCAATGAATGCGGCCTCCTCCAGCTCCTTCGGAATTCCCTTGAAGAAGTTCATCAGGAGAATCACGTTGAAGACTGGAACCGCACCCGGCAGAACCAACGCCCAGATGCTGTTGATCAACCCCAGCTTGCTGATCACCATATACCAGGGGACGATTCCTCCACTGAAGAGCATTGTAAACACGATAATCCACATGTATTTGTTTCTCGATCGGAACTGCGTGACGCTCCGTGACAATGGGTAAGCCATAAGGATGGTTAAGATCATGTTGATCGCTCCCCCAAGCAGCACCCGTTCCACGGATATGAGGAACGCCTTCCAAAACTTCGTGTCATTCAGGATCTGCCCGTAGGAAGAGAAGTTCAGCTCCACCGGGAAGAAATAGACGCGTCCTGCATTAACGGCCGTACTGCTGCTGACGGACACCATGATCGTGTTGACGATGGGGGCCAGCGACACAAACGTAATGAGCACCAAAGCGAACATAATCATCAGGCGGGATAGCCTGGATCCTAATGTTTTCGATTGAATCATGCTAACCCTCCTAGAAAATTCTGTACCCCGCATACCTCGATGCCAGCCTGTAGGAAATCACGATCAGTACAAAGCTGATGACCGACTTCATCAGTCCAATTGCCGTTGCGAACGAATACTGCATATTGATCAAACCCATGCGGTACACAAACGTATCGATAATATCGCCCGTCTCGTAGACCAGCGGATTATACAGGTTGAACACCTGGTCAAATCCCGCATTGAGCACATTGCCGAGACTCAGCGTGCCCAGCAGGATGATCGTCGGAAACATGCCCGGCAGCGTGATATTCAGGGTCTGCTTCCAGCGGCTTGCGCCGTCCATTGCGGCGGATTCATACAAAGCCGGATTAATCGCCGTCAATGCAGCCAAATAGACAATCGTCCCGTAACCGAATTCCTTCCAGGTATCCGTCACGATGAGCAGCGGCCTGAACCAGTCGTTGCTTGCCAGAAACATGATCCGCTCCAGCCCCAGAAACTCAAGGAAATTGTTAATCATGCCGTCAAAGGAAAAGATCATGGTCAGCATCGTGCCCAGGACCACCCATGACATAAAATGCGGCAAATACACAATGGTTTGAATCGTGCTTTTGAAAAGCTTCAGACGCACCTCATTAAGCAGCAAGGCGAATACAATCGGCACAATCAATCCGAGAACAATCTTCCCGACCGCGATGACCAGCGTATTGACGAAGATCTGCTTGGCATCCGGCAATTGAAACATATACGCGAAATTGTCGAGACCTGCCCATGCGGAACCGAGTATTCCTTTTGCGGGGATGAACTTCTGAAAAGCCATGACCACCCCGAACATCGGCACAATCGAGAAAATGAACAGCATGGCCATGCCAGGCAGCAGCATCGCATGATAGGTCATTTCGTCAAAGGTTTTACGTTTCTTTTTCCTCCGGTATCGTACTTCCGGCTCTTGATTGACGGTTGTTTCCACTTGCGCCATCGTCCGCTTCACCTCCATCATGTCCCTGTCAGGACAAGTCTTATCGAATAAAAAAGCCCGCGCGGCTGACCACCATAGCCCTCCGCGCCAAGGCCCATGCTATCTTTATCTACTGCTCATCTCGTTGACCTCTTCCGTAATCTCATCCCCTCCGGTACGCTTCCAGGTGTCCACGAACTTATCGAATTCATCAACGGGAGCTTGTCCCATAATAATTTTCAATATGGTCTCCTCTTCGAGCTTTTGGAGGTTGGCCCACTTCAGCTTCATCGTCTCGGTGGTTCCATAGAAGCCGGCAGGAATCACTTCCAGATTCGGATTATTCGCTTCGCGCTGGCCTTCAATGCGGGAGAGGTATTCGCCGTATGTGTTCACGTCGATGGCATTTCCTTTTTCCTTGAATTCCTGATACGCCTTGAAGGACACCACCCGATCTTCCTGCACGGAGGAAGCATCACCGGATTCATCCGCCTTCATCAGATCCTCGTAATAACGTTTCAACACATCGTCATAATCCACTTGCATCGGAATTTGTGTCGGATCATTATTCCAGCGGCTTGCGTCTGTCAGCATCTCATCGGGGTGCTCTTTCTTATAATTGACCGCATCATTGGTTAAGGAGTACAGGAAATCCGTTGTTAGATTGACCGATTTCATGATCGCTTCGGGATGGGCGAAATCCTTCTTGACTACGACGATACCGCCGCCCACCGGATCCTGACGGATGGTCTTGAACTTGCCGTTCTCATCCATGGGTGCCGATACAGCAACCCAGACAGCATCGGGATCCTGCTTGATGGAATCCTTGTAGTTGGTGTAGCCGATCCACCATGGGTTAAACAGTATCCCTGCCTGCCCGTTGATCACAAGCGCTTCCTTCTCTTCATTCGTTCGGACGGCGAACTGTTTATCAATCAGACCTTCTTTGTACATGGCGCTCAGCTCCGCCAACGCTTGCTTCATCTCGGGCTGAACCGATCCATACACAACCTGGCCATCCTTCTCGATCCAATTCATTGGAAAAGCACCGCGTGCAGCAAAAACGGGTGTAAAGTTCATGGCATTGGCATCCATCACCATCCCAACCGTTTTGCCTGTTCCCGAGGCGTCCTTCTCTACGAACGTTCTGGCGAGATTCCATACATCCTCAACGGATTCCGGCATCTGTGCGCCGACTTTATCCACCCAGTCCTTCCGTACCCACAGCAGTTGGTGCTGGTTTCCGATATTCGTCATCGGAAGGCCCATGATTTTACCGTCCACCTTGACTTGGTCCAGCAGCAAGTCGCCATAAGAAGCGTAGATATTCTTGACGCCGTCGGATGCGGTCTTCTCGTACACCTCCGTCATATCGGCAATCAGGTCGTTATCCACCAGCTGGTTGAAGATATCGCGGCTGACCAGCATAACATCCGGCAGATCGCCCGTTGTCATCGACAGCGACAGCTTCTGATCCATATCGTCCGTCTCCCAAGCCACCTTAGCTTTTACGTTCACCCGGTCTTCCACATAGCGGGTAGCCAAATTGTCCTCAATCGTATCGCCGGGAGGCAGGTTGTTCACATGATTGGTATTCCGGCCGATCGTAAATTCCACCGGCGTTTCGTATTTCCCGTAAGGCTCAAAGTCCTGTTCTGAAATTTGCGGCTGTGCGCTGTCCCCAGCGCTCCCGCCGCAGCCGCTGAATACAGTCAGCATCATGCACCCGAGCAGTAGCGAAGCCATCTTTTTACGCTTGTTCATCCTGTCATCCCCTTTTCTCTCGTTTTGTTGATAACCAAATTGTATGCGGTTTCATAATTGGCGTATATGCAACATTTTTTGGATATGTATCACTTTTTTCATGACCTTCCTTGTTCTCAACTTCAAACCCCAAAAAAGCGGCTGCCTCAGCACACCGCTTTCATTATCAACACGATGGATAGTGGATGGAATAACGCTCGCTGTTCAGCAGGCCGGAATAACCATGGATACTTCCGTTCCGCTGCCTGGTTCGCTATGAATATCGAGTCCGTACTCCAGTCCGTAATACAGCTTGATCCGGTCGTTCACGTTCCGAACGCCGCAGCCGCCGCTCTCCCCGGCCAGCAGCCTCGCCGCCTGCGCGGGAGTCATGCCCACCCCGTTATCGCTGACGATAAGTTTCATGCCCCCTTCGACCCGGCTAACCCCAATATGAATGTGGTAATCTGCCCCTCCAGCCTCCACAAAACCGTGCTTGATGGCATTCTCCACGATCGGCTGCAGAATAAAATGAATGATCTCGGTATCTAATACTTCTTCATCGATATGGTAATCCACGTCAAATCGGCCATCGTTCATGATAAGCTGCAAATCCAGATAAGCCTTGATGTGCTGCACCTCATCCTTGATCGTAGCCAACTGTCTCCCCTGATTCAGCGTCGTTCTATAGAACCGGGCCAATGCCGATACCATATAACTCGTTTCGATATCCGCTTTCTTCTCGGCCCTCCACCGAATAAAGGAGAGGGTGTTGTATAGGAAGTGCGGATTAATCTGATTAATCAGCTTGTTATATTCGCTTTCCCTCTTGGCGATTTCCGCTTGATACACCTGGGAGATTAGACTGTTAATCCGTTTCAGCATTTTGCCGATGCCATTGGTCAACTCGCCGAACTCGTCCCGAGATGAGCTCTGGATAATCACCTCGAGGTTATTCTGCTCCACCTTGTCTACCTTGTTCTTGATATGGATAATTCGGCGCGTAAAGTTGTTGGAGATCACATAAATGAGCAGAAATGTAATGATCAAGCTGAGGATCATGACAAACAACGTAATTTGAAAAATACCCAGTGCATTTGCATATGCATTCGTATTCAGCAGATTATAGTGAATCGTCCATCCATTATTGGCGAGCGACCGGCTTAGGTTCAGACCGCCCGTCTCCCCACTCTCCAAATCGGCTGAAGCATCGGACTCCTTCCTTTCCTTGAAAATCACACGCTGCTCAGCATCCTCGATATGAACCGCTACATGCTCCGACAGTTTGTCCATATCCGCAAAGATGCTGTCATGCTGAATGGAAATCACCATGAAATTGCTGTCCTTGGGATTGCTGATCAATTCCTGGACGAGATACAACTTCTCCCCGTCCACAATCCAGCGCCTTCCGCGAAATCCATCGTACCAAGACTTGCTCTTGAGTTCCTCGATGGGCAAAATATTATCGCGAATTCCGAGCAGTTCTCCGGATGTATAAAAGGTAATGGCCTCAATATCATCATCCATTAGCCGAATGTTCGAGATCAATGGCTCCAGAATGTCCCGGATATCCAGGTACATGTTAAAATAGTTCTCTTCGTAGTCCTTAATGAAAATTTGCGATAACTCCCGGTTCAGTACCATGAACTCGCTCAGCGTATTGTACCGGTTGATCTTATAATCCATTATGTTGGCCACCTGTTCCAGGCTGGCTTCCGCTTCGCTCCGTAATTCCTTCATCTGAATGCGGTAGGACTGGATAAAGGAGAGCAGTCCTAGCAATAGAATCGGAATGAGTGCAATGATGAGATGGGACAACAGCAGCTTGTTGCGGAACCGGATATCATTGAACTTGCTCTTTATCCATCCGATCATGGAGCACCCCGCACTCTCTGTATTGTAATGGACTTACGCCGAACTTGCTCTTGAACAGCTTAGCAAAATAAGAGTGGTTGTCGATACCCACCGCTCCTGCAATATCATTGACTTTCATATTTGAGTGTTTCAGTAGATAGCTTGCCCTCCGCAGGCGGTAGTCGGTCAAATACTTCGAGAAGTTCTCCCCGGTTTCTTTTTTAAATAAAATGCTCAAATACCCCGGAGACAGGTACACATCCTCGGCGGCATCCGACAACGAAATATCCCGCTGGTGATGATCCTTCACATAGTCTTTAACCTGACGGATGACCTTCGATTCGATCGTAACCTGTTCAAGCTCCCCGCCATAAGGACTGATCTGTGTAATATCCTCCATCACCTGCAGAAACTCTTCCCTGACAAGCGGTTTGAGCAAGTAATTTACCACGCCCAATCGGATAGCGCTGCGGGCATACTCAAATTCGTCATACCCGCTGCAGATGACAATTTTTAAATCCTGCTGGGTCTTTCGGGCTTGCTTGCTCAGTTCCAGTCCGTCCATAAGAGGCATTCTGACGTCGGTGATCAGGATGTCAATCGCGTTTTGCAGCAGAATTCGCTTTGCACTCATTCCGTTCTCGGCTTCCAATACCTGAAAGGGGAAGCGGTACTGAAAGATCAAATCCTTAATGCCTTCTCTTTGAATGGACTCATCGTCAACAATAAGAACATTAAACATCAGACAATCTCCTTTGCTGGTGAAAGTATGGGGCTGATATAGGGAAATATAGGTTGTTATAATGGTATACCTGTTTTGTCGTAGTATATCACAGTTTCAGGAAAGGGCTTTCAAAATCATGTTTAAGACCGTGCAGCCGTCAAGCCTTTTGCTTACTTCGACAATGCATGATTGCCGACTACGTGACCCGTTATTTTGAACCGGGTACCTCTTCCTTCGATGAACGAATTGAAGCAGCGGGCAAAATTGCCGAAGCCGGGTATCCGTTAGGTTTCATCATTGCCCCAATCGTCAAATATGACGGATGGCAAGAGGGATACTGGCATTTGTTACAGAAGCCTCATGCGCGATTGAGCCATGTGGAGGTCAACGATCTGACGTTCGAGCTCATTCAGCACCGCTTTACCAAAACGGCCAAAAACACGATTTTAAAGCGTTACCCCAAAACCAAACTGAATATGGACGAGGAAGATCGGCAGTTAAAATGGGGGAGATACGGGAAATTCAAATATGTTTATAAGGCCGAAACTGTGGGGGTTTTCTAGCAGTTGTTCGAGAGGGGGATCAGAGAATATTTTTCTTTTGCGAAAATTGCCTATTTTGTTTAATGGCAGAAACTTGAGGGGCCCGAGGCAGGGTTTATTATGTTCCTTCAACAACATAACGGACACCTCACGGTGCCCGTTATTCGTATGATCTGTATCTATTTTTCATCCCAGGGTCACGATCTCTTCGTTCTTGTGATCTTGCTCGTACATCCAAACCTTAATCTCATTGATATCCATCGGCTTTCCGTAATAATAACCCTGCATGACATGGCAGCCAAGTCCGGTCAAAAAGTCGATATGCTCCTTGTTCTCTACACCTTCCGCAATGACATCCAGATTCAAATTCTCTGCCATAAGAACGATGGCGTTAACGATGGCACGCTTGCTGGGCGTGTCCAAATCATTGGTAAACTGTCGGTCCAGCTTTAAAGCATCAATTGGAATCCGGTCCAGGAGCCCAATCGAGGAATAGCCGGTTCCGAAATCATCCATGGAGACCTTAACCCCCAGGGACCTGATATTCCCAAGCTGGCGGATAATATCATTGACATCGTGCAGCACCATGGACTCCGCTATCTCAAGCTCTAATAAGCGAGGTTCCAGATTCGCCTTATCCAGCACGTTCTGAATAAGCTCCAGCAGATTGTCGCCATGGAATAAACGAACCGATAAATTCACCGAGACCGGCTGGACAATCCCTCTCTCCTGCCAAATTCTGCACTGTTTGCACGCTTCCTCAAGCGTCCATCGGGTCATCGGTATAATGAGCCCCGTCTCTTCGGCAATCGGAATGAATTCAAGCGGGGATATCACGCCTAAGCGGGGGTGCTTCCAGCGGAGCAGCGCCTCGAATCCGACCAAGCGATCACTTTGCACATTCCATTTGGGCTGATACACAATGAAGAACTCCTTCAGTTCAAGCGCTCGTTGCAGGTCCTTCTCCAATTCCATTTTGCGAACCTCTTGAAGACCCATCGCCTCGTCATAGAGGCACTGTTGATTCTTGCCGAGTCCCTTCGCTTTATACATGGCGGTATCTGCATTCTTGAGCAGCGTCGTACGGTCAGAGCTATGGACGGAGCCGATGCTGATTCCGATACTCACCGTCACATACAACTCGTTACCGTCAATATAGTACACGTTTTTTATTTGTTGGAGTATATCGTCAGCTAAATGCTGGGCGTATACGGGGTCGCTTTGCTTCAGAATAATCAGAAATTCGTCCCCGCCGATCCGGAATACCTGCTGGCCGTTTCCAATGAATTGACGCAGTCGCTTACCTACTTCCTGGACCAGCAAATCCCCAACATTGTGACCCAGCGTATCGTTGATCGCCTTAAATTGGTCCAAATCCAGAAACAGAATCGTAATCTGCTCTGTCTCGGAATTCGTCTCGAAGAATCGATTCATTTCATTGCGATTAGGCAATCCCGTGATCGTATCCTGATAGGCCAGCTTTTCCAGCACATGCCGATCAAAGAACATCGCCCCCCAGGAGATCAGCAGGATGGCAAAAATCGCGACCGTTACACCATACAGAAGCAGAAAATCCACAGACTGCGGCTGCTGCGTAAGCATACCGGTATGAGCCTCAAACTGTGCAGCTTTCATTCCTGTATAATGCATTCCGCATACGGCGAAGCCCATGACAACCGCCGAACCCCACTTGAGAATGCTGGATTTGGGATGGTTCCGAAAACGGAGAAACAATAATAAAGCCGCATAGGAGGCTACCAATGCAATGATGGCGGACAGTACCCAAATGCCGGGATCATAACTAATTTCGGCATGTATGACCATGGCCTCCATTCCCATGTAATGCATGGCAACGATGCCGCTTCCCATAATGAAGCCGCCAATGGCGATTTTGAACCAGTTTATATTTCTGGGCATCGTAATATAAAACGCGATGAAGGAGGAAACCACGCTGACGAGCATCGACATGATGGTCAGAAAGACATCGTATCTCACATTCATATTCATGTGCATCGCCAGCATGCCGACAAAATGCATGGACCAAATGCCGCTTCCCATGACCATGGCCCCGCCGAAAAGCCAAAAAAACTTGGATTTGCCGTTCGCATCCGAAATTTTCGACGTAATATTTAAAGCCGAGTATGAAGCAAGTATAGCAATCGCAATTGAGAGCCCAACAATATAATAGTTATAATTGCCGTCCATCTGAGCTGTACACACCCCTTTTGTGAGTAATTCTTAAGTCCTATGAAGATCATACGTTTCCTAGCGGATAACGTTTCTATTAATTCACGGTGACTCGCCCCGGTGCATATCAGAAAAAAACAATGTTTATTTCCGCGGCTTCCCAGCCCTGCACCATATCCATATTATATCTTTAGTAACTATTCAATTTCTCGACAAACAGAGAAATGTTCGAACGCTCCCGAATCGAGATGAGTCTAAAGAACTAAATTATTCTGCGGGTATCTCGACTTATCCTCTGCCCTATGAGAAATGATGAGCGACAACACTCTATTTGGAAAATAAAAAAAGCTGCAGGGCCTTTATTAGGTTGGTATTATCCCCTGATGGTAGACAGTGAAAAAAGAGGACATGTTACAATGAACTCAAACACTGGATACCGGAGGGGATTTTTGTTATGCCAGCGAAGAAAGGTCAAACTTTTAATCGATATAGTGAAGAAACGAAGAAAGAGGCCGTTCGTTTGCGAGTGGAAGAAGGTTGGGCGTACAGCCGGATTATGGAGAAGTTTGGAATTAAAAGTGAGAGCCAGATTATCACATGGGTACGTAAAAGCCAGGACGGAGAGAGTTTTGAGGATTACCGGGGACGCTGGACGAAGAAGCATTTTAGCAGTGCAGAAGAAGAAAATGCTTATCTGAAAGCGCAGGTAGAATATCTAAAAAAGCTCAATCCGAACTTACACGGGGAGGGAAGCTGGATTTCGAAGCCCGGTGCCAGTCCATTCAAGAAATAAGCAAATGGGCTCCCGTGGTTTGGCTGTGTAGGATCGCTGAAATTTCACGTGCAGGTTACTACAAATGGAAAAAGAACGCTATCCTTAGAGAGAAACGAGCAGACCGGGATGCGGATCTGAAAGCACACATTTTGGGCATTCATCGGCTTCGTCCTTATTTCGGTTACAAACGTATGCGAACTGCTTTAGGAAAAGAAGGCTTGGTGGTGAATCACAAAAAGGTGCGTCGCTTGATGAGAGAACTTCATATTCGCTCCGTGATTCGCAAGAAGCGTCCCTTTGCTGGCCGGAAACCGTCAGTCCTGTTTCGTAATGTCTTGAATCGAGAATTTAGGGCTACGGCTCCTGAGCAGAAGCTGGTGACGGATATTACGTATGTCCGGATTGGACATGAGTTTGCTTATCTCTCGGTGGTGATGGATCTGTATAACAACGAGATTGTGGCCTGGGAACTCTCCGAACGAAATGACTTAAAACTCGTTACAGACACGGTGAAGAAACTGAAATGTGGACCTACCTTGCTCCATTCGGACCAAGGGTTTCAATATACAACACAAAGCTATGCCCAGTTGCTTGAAGAGAAGAAGCTAACAGGAAGCCATTCCAGGCGTGGGAACTGCTATGACAATGCTTGTATTGAGTCGTTCTTCTCCCACTTAAAGACGGAGAAGTTGTATTTGGAGAAGCCTCAGAATCTGGAGCAAGCCAGGAGCCAAATCACGGAGTACATTTTGTTTTACAACAAGGAACGTTTCCAAAACAAACTGGGCGACCTCTCCCCAATTGAGTTTCGGGAGAAAGACGCCGCTTAATAAAATTTCTCTTTTTTTATTGTCTACTTGACGGGGCTATGACCAGGTCAGCAGCTTTTATTTTGTCTGTCCTCAAGGTGTAACTACCTTCGCTTTCCCATTCAAGTACATCTCGCCCCATTCACAGATTTGATCAAGGATCGGTTGCAGCGAAACGCCCATTTCACTCAGCTCGTACACGACCTTAGGCGGCACTTGATTAAAGACCGTTCGCGTGATAATCCCGTCCTCCTCCAGCTCCCGCAGCGTCTGGGTTAACATTTTCTGCGTAATATCCGGCATCTGCTTCTTAATTTCACTCGTTCGCTTGGGGCCATAACTTAAGTGACACAGCACAATGACCTTCCACTTGCCGCCGATGACGTCCATGGTCGCCTCAGACGGAATATTGTATTGTCGCTCCCCATTCATAAGAACTTCTCTCCTTTTTGAACGTAAGTGGCATATCTCTGACAACAGGCACTTTAGGGTACTAATGATACTTTTAGGTGCTTATAGAACAATTAAGTGCGTACTTCCTTTCCGTCATTATATGTTACATAATCCCCTTATACCAGTACTGCATCATAAAAACATGGGGGTGAAATAACATGCAGCGTATTTACATTGCCAGAGGTTATGGCGTAATCGGGAGTGCCGTTGCCCGGCGTATCCGAACGATCAATCAAGAAACCGAGATTATTCTCGCCGGAAGGAATCCCGAGAAGGGGAGCTTATTGGTACAGGAGCTAGGAAACGCCCGCACCGCTTTTTTAGATATCCGCCAGGGTCTGGCTCCAGGGGAGCTGGATCAAGCCGACCTCATCGTTTCTACGATTCAGGATCCGGCCGACTTCCTCATTCAAGCAGCCCTTGCAAAAGGAATTGCACATATCGGAATCACGAAGCTTGCCGACGAGCTGACACCTATGCTATTCGCCATGCAAAGTCATCCCCCTCAAGCACCCATTGTCCCTCTGGGACATTCGCAAGCAGGGATTCCGACCTTGGTCGTATATCAGGAGGCGAAGTCTTTCCAAAGCGTCCAATCGATCGGCTTGGCTGGTCATTATGATGAACGCGATCCGATGGGCCCTATGACGCTGGAAGATACCGAAGGGTTTATCAACCGTGCCCTTATCCGGGAAAACGGGAAATGGAAATGGGTTGAGGCTGCAAGGTATCCGAGAAGCATAAGTCTTTCTAATGGTTCCCGGGTAGAAGGCCATCCCATGAGTTTATTGGATGTTCCAAGCCTCGCGGCTGTTACGGGAGCGCCTAATATTCGATTCGACTTTGCCATCCATGACTCCATAGGAACACGGGCTGGAGGCAGAGCCTCCCAAGACCTCTACATTGACCTTGAAGGCGTACTTCTTGACGGCCGTTACGCGAAACGGAGAATCACGTTGACCGATCCGAAGGGACAGGCGCATTTTACGGCCCTCGGTATTCTCCTGTCTATTGAGCGCATTCTGGGCTGGGATGGCTCGCCTCCTGCTCCCGGAGGCTTCTATCTACCGGAAACGCTGGTTTCTCTTGAAACTGCAATGGCACGTATTGAACAATTTGGCATTCAAATTCGAAGAGAAGAAAGAGAAGGTGAACCCTCATGAAGGTATTAACAGTTGTTACACATCCACGTGAAAATTCCTTTACTTTTGCAGTTACCGATAAGTTTGTACAAGGGCTTAGGGACGCCGGGCATGAAGCGGAAATTCTGGACCTCCACCGCATCGGTTTCGATCCGGTCCTGTGGGAGGCAGACGAACCCGATTGGTCTGATCCTTCGAAGATCTATTCTCCTGAGGTTGAGGCCGAAATCGCACGGATGAAGGAGCACGACGCGCTGGCCTATATCTTCCCGGTATGGTGGTACGGAGTCCCTGCCATGCTGAAAGGGTATATCGACCGTGTCTGGAATCATGGCTTCGCTTACGGCGGCGGCTCAAAGCTTCATCACCAACAGGTGTTATGGCTTGCGTTAGCAGGGGCTTCGGAGGATCATTTTGCCAAGCGGGACTATGATCAGATGTTATCCCTTTCCCTCAATATTGGAATGGCCGACTACTCCGGAATCAAGAATTCCCGAGTGGAATTCTTCTATGATACGCTAGAGGCCAGACCGGAGCATATGGAGAGTTTGCTCGAACGAGCTTATCAGCTGGGATTGCATTATGCCGATTCTGGAGTGAGCGTGAAATGATTGCTTTATAATAGAAGCAGAGCCTAATTTAAAAATCATAAAAAAATCGACCTCAAGTGAGGTCGATTTTTTTATGTACTACTGATCGTTCGACCTCATGCCATTTTGATACGTCAGCAGAATCGGTGAAATATAGTCTGCATCAACCACTGATAAAACAACTCTACATTCAATTCTCCGAACCATAATCTACCTTGGTCATCTCGTTGCATTCTCCACTGGCAACGGCTAGTCCTTCATGCGTCTTATTTAATGCTTCTTCATAACTGAATTCCGGGCCTTTTTTAGACTGCCGATCGTGCATGCACATTGTTCCTTCTTTCAAGAGCTTCGCCTTCACGATGGAATCAACCGCGGCGGGTTTTTACACAAATTAAAAAAGCCCTGGTTCCGTCTTTCGAACCAAGGCTGCGTTTATTAAATGGCCGGAAAGCTTCGTAAAATCGTTTCCTTACGCCCTTTCATATACCACTGCCCCCACGGATGGAGTTTGTCGAATGCTCCGCCGCAGGCATGGAACAGCTTGATATACCGACCCATTTCTCTCAGCTTCATGAAATACGGGATTTCTCGAAGCCATTTCTCCTCCAGATGATGCTCCAGACGGTATCCTTCCAGGAACGGGATCAGAAACCTGTCCGGGTCCGAATCGGCTCCTTCGGTTAAACCTGAGAAAAACGCGGCCACCGCAATGTCATCCACGAACCATGAATATCGGCTCGCATCAAAATCAATCAGACACAATGAATCCTCATGCACGAAAAAATTGCCGAAATGAAAATCCGCATGGATCAGTCCATAAGCGCCCTCAGCGATCGGAAGCTCCGATATATAATGGAGCAATGCCTGATAACGAAGGGTGATCTCTTTCTCGGATGGCGGTAAATCAATACGTCGAACTTTTTCCGCCTCATCCGACCAATCGGGCCGTCTTGTAACGGGATCCAGATGGATGTACCTCTTGGCGATGTCGTGCATGCGCCCCATGAATTGGCCCATTTGCCCGTATAAGCTCTCATTGGCATCGTTCTCCCCGACCGGACGCCCCTTGGCTTCCTCATAACAGACCGCCGTATAGTCATGATCCTCCGTCCGAATCCGCTCCGCAAGATTTCCTGCCGCCGAGTGATGCGGCCTCGCAACGCAAACGCCGTTTCTCCCGAGAAACTCGACCCACTGCACCTCGCCTGAAATCTTTACATACGGTTTATGGGACTCGTCGGTCAAGCGTACATACACGGTCTCCGCACCCTTACGATAAGAACAGACAAGGCTGTGTTCGGAAAAATGCGTCTGAAGTCGATCCCGCTCCAAGAGTCCGAACCTGTTTACAGCGGCTGCCATAAGTTCCCTTCTTCGTTCCATTTGCATCGCCTCCCTTCACCATCCGGGTGATCAAGCATTCAATGACCATTGATTTCTGCATATGGATAGCCTGCTCCTGCATTTAACCGCTACTACAAGAATATTTATCTTATTTCTCAGGCGATGTATAATTGTTATAACAGTTGAATAATATAATTAAGGAGGAAAACTTTATATGAGCAGGGTGAACGAAATGGAACGGAAAGTCACTAAGTTTGGCAACAGCCTGGGAATTACAATGACGGATGCCCTCAAACAGATTGGTTTAGAACTAGGCGATACAGTACAAATAGATGTTAATCAAACCGATGGTGAGATCATCATTAAAAAAGCTAACAAAGTCTCCCTACCTGACGGCATCAGCCCTGATTTCTTAGATACTTTGTCTGAGATCATGAGCGAATACGACCAGACCCTAAAAGGGTTAAAAGATCGATGAACCCTATACGTTATCTAACCTCCCAAGAGGTTATCGCCATTAACGTCGCTATGATACAGAAATATAGTGTCGGCGAGCATATCGGTGTAAAGAGCCCGCATTTGCTTGAGTCGGCTCTCCATCGGCCTAAATCGTCAGCTTTTGGAGAGGACGCCTATTTATCTATCTGGGAAAAGTCAGCTGCATTATTTGAATCACTGGGACAAAATCACCCATTTCAAAACGCCAATAAAAGAACCGCCTTCACGGCTCTTCTCCTGTTTTTACGCTATAACGGATATCGATTTATCATGGATCAAAAACAAGCAGAGAACTTCACGGTCGATATGGTTAATCACAAATTCACCTTTCAAGAACTTACGTCCCTTATTAAAGAATATTCCATGAAATAACGTAATAAAAAGCGACCCCTGGCGATTCTCAAGCGGATCCTGCTTAATTATTTGCGAGCCTAAGACTTTATCCAAATATAAAGAGTGTGCAGTCTCGTAACCGCACACTCTTTATTTGATGATGTCCCCGCCTGCGCTACAGTCCCAGCTTCTGCCCCCGCTCCAAGCGCTGGATCTGCTGCTCGCCCGTTACCGCCAGCTCACTGAACTGGTGGATCGTCTCACGCATCCGCGGGAGAGCCTCCTGCTTATATGTGCTGATGGAATCAAGCGCTGACAGCACATCCGTGAACGCTTGCTTCAAGGTATCGACGGAAATGCTCGTTTCCAGCGATTGCTTGTGAATCGCCGCGCCCTGATCCTTCAGCATTTTGGAAGTGGCGCTGATCAGGTTGTTCGTGGTTTCGTTCAGCAGCTCGATTTTCTTCAGGACAATCTTCTGGTTGTACAGGGCACTAGCCACCGTGACCGAGATTTTCAGCGCCGTTACCGTTACGTTTCTCGCCCGATCCACGCCGCGAATTAATTCTTTGTTGTTCCGGATGACCACTTCAATAGCCATGATCCCCTGCTGGTTCACGACCAGCATCTGCTGCAGGTCCATCACGCGCTGGCGCAGCGGAAACAGCACCTCTTCAGTAATAAACCGGATTTTATCCTCCGACTCCTGCCGTATTTTAGCCGCCTCGACCTGGGATTCGATCTCTGCGTCCATGAGCATGCCCAGCTGAATTTCCTTTTGCAGCTTTTTGGTGAGCTCGCGGAGGGTTTGCTGTTCAATCTCCAGCGTGGTGTTGTCATTCTTTAGTACGGTTTTTCCTTTATCAAGAGAAATGATGATGTCCGAAATGACGGCATCCGCCTTTTGAAACTTGGCAAAATATCGGCGCAGCGGGTTAAATACCATGCCCAGAAGACCGCTTTTCGCAAAATCCACAACGCTCGGATCCAGATCCTTCAGCTGCAGCTGCAGCTCCGTTAACCCTTTAGCCACTTGACCGCCTTCATCCCCGGTTTTCGATAATCTCCCCACCTGAACCTGCAGGAGCGCATTCTTCTCCGAGGAGGATCTCATCGTGCCGATGCCAAAGCTTTCAATGGATTGCAGCACCTGTCTTCGCTTCTCGAGCGATTCAATATCCAGCTCCATGATGGCCTGCACATTGTTAGCCGCCAGCTCCTTCAGCTGCGTGACTTCTTCCGGCTCAGGCTTCACCTGCTCCTCAATCGCCGTCTTGATCTCCTCGGGACTTATGACTTCCATCGTAAATGACAATATAACCCCTCCTCCAAGTTTCTTGTTAACTCTTATATCGCTTGTATTGATGCTACATCTGCACATTCAGCAGCTGGCTGATTTTGTATACGACATCATCGGTATCGGCGTTGATGCTGGCGGCTTCATTAATGCTGGAGATACTTTGAAGCGCCTGGATGTTGGCATTATAGCCAATCGTGTACACCGGGATTTTGTAGGCCTGGATCAGTTCCCGAATATCGTCGAGAGAGTGGCCAACGTTCGTCTCTCCGTCACTCAGCACAAAAATCAGAGGTTTCACGTCCGGATTCGCCGCCATCTCGTCCTGAAGCATCTTCATCGCCACCACAATGCCGTCAAAGGTCGCGGTATTCCCGCTGGCTTCAAGGCTGTTGATCGCCCCGACAAACATCGACTGCTGATTCAAGTCGTACTTGCCGATCGGAAGATTAATCGTGACATCCGTGGAATACGATACGAAGCCGATGCTGTTGTCCCGGCCCAAATATTTCTGCCCAGTCAACAGCGATTCCTTGAGTCGGTTTAACGGCTCACCGTCCATGCTCCCCGACACATCCGCCACGAACACGGCTGCAACCGGCTTGTTGCCGTCCTTCTTCTCCTTCCACAGCTTTTGGGCGGACGGCAGCAGGCTGCTGTCAACAACTTCAAGTTCGGATTGGTAATCATTCAAACCGTTGAACCCTTTTTTGTCGGCCATCTTCTGGTATTTGTCCTGCTCGACAAACGCCGCAAATTTCTTAATGATCTCCAGCTTCTCCTGCGGCAATTTCCCGAGCGCATACAAAGGACTGTCATGCCTTACGCCAAACGGGGTAAAGACGTAACCGCTTTTCATATCCGCCGCATTGACATAGGTCTGATACTCCAGGACAAAGGCATCCAGCATGCCGGACTTCGCCGCATCGCGCATCTGGATCGTGGTCGAAGCCGTGAAAGGGACGTTCGCCTGGAATTTTTCGAAGCCCTGTACCGCTTTTTCACTAAGCAGATCCGAGCTGTCAAACGTTTCAAGGGCCGTGATCAGAAAGTTAAGACCCGTTGAGCTGGCAAAAGGATCCGTATACCCCATCGCCAACTCATTATTCGCTATCGCATCCGTCAGCGTTTTGACGTTCAAGGAGCCGTACTTCTCTACCAGCTCGTCATATTTGGCCTTTCGGGTGACAACGCCGGTCACGTTCCCCGTGAGACGCTTGGATACTAGCTCGGCTTTGACGCCATATTCCTTAACCATCTCCCCCCACAGCTCATTGGAAGGGGTAAAAGCGTCCGGCACGTACTTCCCGGATGTTATGTAATCGGTTGCGGTTCCCGAAGCAATATTGCGGATCTTCACGGATACCGGCTGGCCGTTCACTACCGGCTTGGATTTGTTGAATTCCTCTGCCACTTCATTCAGCCATCCGTCAATGCCCGGCCCTGCTTTCTCGGGAGAAGAGAAAATTTCGACGTATAAGTCCGTTGTATTCTCAACCGAGATTGGGAATTTGGATATATCAGGCAGGGAGTCTGCTACGGCCACCGGGTCCAGATCGACTTGACCTTTTATCGGGTCCGCCGTCGTGACCACAATGTCCTTGTAGATTTTGTTGATTTTCTTAGCCGCGCCTTCCGAATCGACCTCGGCTTCGCTCTTGCCCAGGTTCGAGGTTAATGTGATTCCCGCGTACACCAGAACAAACACGACCACTGCAATGGCCACTAGTACAACAAAAGCACTACCCTTGCTTCGCATAATCATCTCCCTCTCTTATTGCTTATATAATTTGGTTTGTTTGATTAACATATCGATTTCCTTCATGCAGGGCATCTCTTCCACATCCCGGTAATCGGTGCTGCCAAGCAAGGAAATCTCCAGCAGCAGTTTATCAAGCTTGAGCATGATCTCCTCATTCGCTTCCAGATAACCGGTCACGTAAGACAGATACTCTTGGTATAACGCCGTTTTTTTCTGCGCCACCTTGCCGGATAGCTGGGAGGCTTTGGGCTGATCACCCATGCGGTTGAAATCAGATGCGGCGAAGACACCCAGCTTGTTCAGAATTCCTCGGATATTGAGATAAAACAGCTTCTCCACCTCATCGATAACCGCCATGAATTTCTTGTAACTGAGCTCTGTTTGTTCAAAACGCTGACCCAGGACATTCAGCAGCGCATTCCTCTTTTTCTCGATTCGCTCCAATTGGTCCAGGGCAAGGGCGATATCATTCTTCAGCACTTTCACATTGCGATAATGGTGAAGCGCGTCTATGTAATCCTCACGGGTCTGAATCGTTTGGATCGCCTTCGCAGCCGGAGGCTTGAATAACAAGACATAACTGCCATAAAAGAGTGCAAGAACACTGACAACCCATACGGTGATGACCAATGCCGACTGGAAGGCGCTGTCGCCGCCGATCTGAAATCCGAGGAACCCGGGTGAAACCAGGACAATATTCACGATCGCGATAACCGCCATAAGCAGGAGCAGCTTCACGGATTTCGAGCCATTCAAGAATTAACACCTCCCCTACTCCTATAGAGCGATGACTGATTCGACCTATAACCGCCTTTTGAAACATCCGTAAAACATAGATACATAAGGATATAACACATACTACGTCTCAATTCGAAGTTAGATGCATTTTCCTCGCGCAATAGGCCAGCCGATTCACAATTCACTCCATTTTTGTATCAGATCCTCGCCTGGTCAAGATGACGTTCACATTTTCGTCCTGTGCCTTGAACGCCAGGTGCAGACGCAGAGAGTTGCAGGAAGAACAGGAGGTCGAGCTGAGGCAAGCTAGATCAGGGTAACTATAACAAAATCACATAAATAATCCAATGGTTCTGCGACAAAAGGCACAAAAAAAGTCCTTCAGGGATTACCTGAAAGACTTCTGCTATTAATAGAAGGGCACCTTCGAGCAGACTTTAAGCTTTGCCTCGCGGCAGCTTATCCGCATACCTAGTCCGCAGTTCACCTAAATAATCCAGCTTGCGCAGCACCTTCTCCTTATTCAGCATGCCGATGCTCAGAATGAGCTGCTCGATCAGCAATAGCGGCGTCACCATGGAATGAAACTCGCCCATATCCCCCCGACTGGCATAGAACGAGATTCGCGCCGGTGTTCCATAACGAAAGTCCTCCCGGTCAGTGATCATGATCGCCGCATTCTGCACGCGGCTTACGCAGTCCAGAATGACCTCCGTTTCCGGGAGCATCCGGGTGAAGCTGAAGATCAGTACGACATCCTCGCTTTCCATGTGTGCCAGCGATTCCAGCAGTTCATGGCCGCTCCCGGCCATGATCCGCACCGACATGCCGAACCGGGATAAACGGTACGATAACAGCTCGCCCAGCGACAGGGATGGACCTGGTGCATAGATATAGACGCGTCTTGCCGAAGCCATCAGCCCGGCTGCTTCCTCCAGCTCATCGGGATGGATCCGCTCTATCGTATCCTGCAGATGTTGCTTCGCCTGCTCCAGCATTTTCACCGGCAAACTGGACGCGTCCAGCCGGGATATCGTCTTTTCCAGTTTCACCGCAGGCGTCGAATCCGAGGACTCCCGCAGCTTGAGCTTAAACGCCTTGGCATTGTCGTAACCGACGGCACGCCAAAACCGGGATACGGTCGCGATGCTGGTGCCAAGCCGATCGGCGATTTCCTGCTCGGTCATGAACAGCATCTCCTCAGGATAACGTTCGATAAAATCGGCAATTTTGAGCTGACTCGGCGAAAATCCGGATTTATCGGGAAACCAATTTTTCATTGCTGCAACACTCCTTCTACGATCAGTCTTCAGCGTTCGGTATGAACTCATCATACGCCGTGATTGTTATGTAAATTTTATTTCATTATCACATCTATGTAAAAAATATTACAATGCGTTGACATAGTACTCCGTTCATTTTAATAATCGCCTCCTATACTGATAACAAATCCATTCCCAAGGAGGCTTCTTTTTAATGGCAAGCAATTCACGGGTCTATACCCTAACGTCTTCGCAGAAAATGATGATTTTTGTGTTGTCCATGTCGCTGTACGGCCTATCCAACATGTTCACTGAGCTCATCCCCGCGTTCCGCCTGGGTCCGATCGAGCTGTCCGTCGAATATTTCGCGTTCATCCCCTTGACGCTCTGCATGCTGTTCCATCCTTTTTACGCGGCTGTGGGGGCAGCGCTCGGCGAGGTCATCTTCGGTGAACTCATGCTCGGACAATTCGGCGGCCTCGGCGAGCTGGAGAAGTTTCTTACCTTCTCCTTCGCCATGTACGTTGCCGGCCGCATGGTCAAAAATCCCCTCAATCGCGCCCAGGTAGGCATCGCCGCCATGTCGGGCGTCATCATCCATCAGCTGTGCAGCTCTCTGGTAGACATCGGCAAGGTCTGGATCGGCGTCGAGGAATTCGAAGCCGTACCCGGGCTTGCACAAAGCGTGGTGCTTGTCGAAGGCATCGGTTTCCTGAACGATGTGCTGTTCTCCGGCATTCTGTTCGCTCTTCTGCCTACATTATATCTGGTTCCAAGGTTGTATGGAAAAATCGAACCACTGCTCGGCATTAAACCCCGCCAAAAGCTTACCAAATACGAAGCTGCCGGCATCATCTCGCCCAAGCTGGTCCTGGCTGGAATCGCTTTGGCGCTGGTTGCCTTCGGAGCGGAATCCCTTTCGGAAACGGACTGGAACTTCGGCGAGTGGGACAGCGGATTTGCAGACCGGTTCGGCATCGGCGCAATCTGGATCAGCATCGGTGCAGCCGCCATCGTTGCCATTGCGGCCTTGACGTTCATGCGGGCCAGGAGAAACCGCGGTCTTCAAGAAGAGAAAATGTCGGAGAACCCGCCTTATGTCTAAACCGTTCGTTCATGACAACCCGGCAATCCGAATCGCAGGCGTCACCTTCGTCTATCCCGGTTCGGAGCAGCCCGTGCTAAATGAGGCGTCCCTGCATATTCGCCGCGGCAGCTTTACGGCGATCATCGGAGGAAACGGCTGCGGCAAATCCACGCTCTGCAAGCTGTTCAACGGATTGATTCCCCACTATTATGCAGGCGACTTCACGGGAACCGTTGAAATCTGCGGGGTTTCCGCCGAGAACCGGACAGTCTCCGAGTTGTCGCGTATGGTAGGGTATGTCTATCAGGATTTTGATAACCAGCTTGTCCGTCCGACGGTCATGGATGAAGCCAACTTCGCTCCGCTCAATTACGGACTCCCGGACTACCGGGCCATGGGCTCGAGGGCACTCGATATGTGCGGATTAACCCATCTGAAGGAGCGCTATATCTGGGAGCTGAGCGGCGGGCAGAAGCATCTGCTCGCCTTGGCGGGAGCCCTCTCGCTGGAACCGGACATCCTCGTGGTGGATGAGCCGGTATCCCAGCTCGATCCCCAACACGCCAGGCAGGTGTATGATGTGCTGCGCCAATTGAATCAGGTTCATGGAAAAACCATTATCGTGATTGAGCATCATACGGAGTTTATTGCCGACTACTGTGAGGAAGTGTGCCTGATGGAGCAGGGGAAAGTACTGTGGCAGCGCCCGGTCATCGAAGCGCTGAACAGCCTTGAAGATCTGGAGCGGCTGGGCATCCAGCCGCCCCAGGTGACCAAAGCAGCGGTACAGTTGTCTGCGATTCTGCTGAATGGCGGTATGGCTCCCCGCAGCCCGCAGGATGGACACTCGATAACGGTCGGCTCCGGCTCTCATGCTATGGGATTGCCCGGATATCAGCTGCAGCAGCCTTACCCTATTACGGCTGAGGAAGCAGAGGTCTATTTTGGAGAACTTCTGCAAAGGCACACGGATACCCCGTTGCTGTTTGATCATACACCAACCGGCGCGAGAGCTGACGATGCTTCACCGGCTGACACAACCGTGAAGAACCCGGATTCCGACCAGCACAGTCCTCGACAGGAGCCTGAAATAGAACGGCAAATGGAGCATAGCACGCTCGTACATTTTAACCGATCCGTACTGCGCTACCGAACGATTCATAAAGCAGAGCACGAGGTTCTCCGGGGCATTGATCTTCGCCTATATGAAGGGGAACGCATCGCGCTTGTTGGCAACAACGGCGCGGGCAAATCATCTCTTCTGAAGCTGATTGCCGGCATCGCCAAGCCTTCCGACGGCTCCGTCTCGATTATGGGTAGGAATACCAAGGATTTATCAATGGAGCAAATATCCGCTAACGTGGCTTATGTCTTCCAGAATCCAGAGGATATGTTCATTGAAGATAATGTGTATAAAGAAGTGGCCTATGGCTTAAAGAGCCGCCGCCTCCCGGAAGCTGAGGACAGGGTTCATCGCATGCTGACCCATTTCCGGCTTGAGCCTCTCAAGGAACGGGACGCCCGTCTCCTCAGCGGAGGCCAGCAGCGCCGCGTATCCCTGGCCATAGGAGCCGCCATGATGCCCCGGCTGATTCTGCTCGATGAGCCAACGGCCAATCTGGATATGTCCACTCGCGAGGAGCTGATGAATACGCTGCAGGAGCTGGAGGACCATGTCCGTACCGTTGTCATCGCCACCCATGATATGCAGCTAGTTCACGAATGGGCGACTAGAGTGATCGTCTTAAATCAAGGCGTCGTGGCCGGCGACGGCACCGTCTCCGAGATCTTCGCCGATTCGGAGCTCATTTCCCGGGCCGGTCTCGCACCGACCCAGATGATGGATTTATCGACAAGGCTGGGCGTCATGCCCCCAACCAGCTCGCCGGTCGAGTTTGCGCAGCATATGTACGGCATTATGAGCGGAAAGGAACTTCACCACCATGCAGTTAGTCCGCAACTGGTTTAACAAGATTACGATTGAACGGATTCAACTCGAGTTGATGAATACCGCCTACGGAAGCGGCCATGCCTCCCTTTCCCGGTTGGACCCTCGATGCATGCTGATCTGGTACCTGTTCTTCGCTATCGCACCCTGGTTCATCTCCAGCATCACCGTGCTGGCCGGATTGTTTCTGATGATGGTAGTTACCACCGTTCTGTCGCGGGTAACGCCGTTTATTATCATTGTGCTATGCCTGGGCTTGATCGGCCAGGTTGGCTGGCTGTTTATTGTGTCCCTCTTTTTCGGCGGGGACATCAGTTCCGCGCTACCGTTGCTGAAGCTCACCTTAAAGCTGTCGGTTGTATCGCTTGCGAGCATTACGGTCTTCTCCGGGATGGATCCCGAGAAAATCAGCGACGGTCTGCTTGCGCTCGGCATGCCTGCCGCCTTCTCATTCAGCTTGTCATACGGTTATCGGATTCTCCCCGTATTGTTCGAAGAATTCCGCAATGTAATGCTCTCTTACCGATTGCGGGGAAAAGCGCCAGAACGCCCGGGTTTTCTCTACTGGCGGCTCGCAGCCTATTATATAAAGCTGCTGGTGCTATCCTTCTTCCCCTTGATGCTGGCTACCGCCAAACGTTCCCGCACGACGGTAGAAGCGCTGGAGACCCGCGGGTTCTCCTATGGCATGAAGAATCCGGCCGCCAAGAAGCTGAAGCTGTCCCACCTGATCCTGTCCGCGAGGGATGTGCTGTTCCTGTCCGGGACGGCAGTATATACCGCATTATTGTTCTGGATCGGCTGACCTTACCACTGACTTATACAAGGAGTGTTCGAATATGAAAATTGATCTTCATACCCATGCCAAATTGTCCAAAGCGTCCGATTTCTCAAAAGTTTATTATGAAGAGATGATTCGGGAGGCGCTGGACAACGGCCTTGATGCGCTTGCTCTGACCGAGCATTTCAATACGCGCCATTTTGAAGAAGTGTACCAGCAGCTTGACCGGATGTTTCCCTACAATGGCGAATACTACGATGCAGACGGATTGAAAATCTTTCCGGGCATGGAAGTGGATATTCGGGAGACCGGTCACATTCTGCTAATTGGCCGGAAGGAGTATATTCTGGAGACCCGCCGCCAGCTGGATGGATATACAGAGAAGGGCTCCTTCATTCCCTTTGATGATCTGATGGACTTGGCCGAAGCCTTCCCGCTGCTCAAGATCGGTGCCCATCCGTTCCGGGAGAGCACGCCGCTCCACCATCTCACCCGCAGTCAGTTGAGCCGCCTGGACGCCTTCGATCTCAATGCCAAGGATATGTATCAATATGGCAGCGAAGCCAATCAAGATCAGGTTCAACGTTTCGCTGCCGATCTCGGCAAACCTGTTACGGCGGGAAGCGATACGCATCAATGCCTCCAATTCGGAAGCGTCTATAATGAGCTGCAAATGCCTTGCGAGTCCGCCGACGAGCTTAAAAGTGCCATTATGCAAGGCGCTTACCAGCTTCATGTCTCGGACAGCCTGCCCATTAAGGTCAAAGCCTCCGTCATGCTGAAAAAGCTCATGAAGGAGATCATCCGGCTCCAATCCCCCTCTGCCGTCATCTAGGTAAAGGTTGAAACTGCTCCAAAGTTCAAAAGGCACCCCCACTGAGTATTATCCATGTACATTCATGGACGAAAAAGGAGCCTGGGCATGTATCCATGTCCAGGCTCCTTGCGTTTCCGAAAGATTGTTATATTGCGACTCGATCCCATGTCATTCCCGCTGCAACCGGCCCTCTAACCCCATTCCAGCGTTGCGCGAATCGGCGGGATGGGCGGAATTACTGCAGCCGGTCCAACAGATTCAGCATGGCTTGCGCGCTTTCCGCACGGGTGGTCTTGGCTTGAGGCGTAAACATGCCATTCGCATGCCCCTTCATCAAGCCAAGAGCCAGGGCTTCATTCACCTCTTGGAGTGTCCATGGAGAAATTTGCTGCTTATCTTTCAGGTCCGGCGCTCCCTCTAAGGAAGAAGCGTCTCCCTTAGTCTGGTAAGCACGATAGAGCATGACAGCCAGCTCCTCGCGGGTGATCGCCGCGTTCGGTGCGAACGTCTCCTTGCCTCTGCCGTTCACCAGCCCGTGCTGGGAAGCCGCCGCAACCGCCGAAGCATACCATGCATCGCCGTCCACATCCGTGAAGGCCGCACCTTGCGTGCTTTCAAGGCCCAGGGCACGAACGAGCATCGCAGCGAACTGCGCGCGTGTCAGCGGCTGATGCGGATTGAATTTCGTATCGCCGGTGCCATTCACAATATGCTTGGCTGCCAGCTCTTTTACCGCTTGCTCCGCCCAATGGCCGGCAAGGTCGGCAAACGATTTGCCGTATTCCAGCACGGCATAGTAACTCAATTGACTGACCTCAGCCGTCAGCTGCCTGTTTACCGGCTTGCCGCCGGCATATTTCAATAGACCCGTATCCGAGATATGATAGATGCCGGCCAGCTCGCCATGAGTGGTGCTGTCGACAGGAAAAGCAATCGATACAGGTGCTACGAAATGCTCCAGCTTATATGCCTTGCCGTCTTTTGTACGGACGTTAAGATCCAATTCGTACATCTTGCTGCCCTGCTTCAGTTTAGCCTTCTCGACAGCAGCTGCTTTGGCTACGAGAGAGGCAGCTGTCTGCGATCCAACCTCATCCAGCTTAAACGAAATGACTGCATCCTTAGCCTGCTCGGCCGGTACGAGCTGGCGCAGCGCTTTGAGCAGTGCAGACGGAAGCTGTACCATCACGCCGTCCTGCTTCAGTTCCAGCGGCTTCGTCCCCAGGATGTCCCCTGCCGTCAGCGGCAGGAGAACTTCGATATCCTCGGCACCGAGCTGAATCGTCACTTTTTCTTGCCCGCCGCGCAGCGATTCTTCGTTAACAATCCGCTGACCTTGATTTGGCTTCGTTCCCGGATCGGCAGGCGGATTGCCGCCTGTTCCCCCGCCTCCGTTTCCACTGCCGGGGTTGCTGCCGTTGCCGCCGTCATCGATCTTAGCATTCATTTTAATCACAACGGCCGTCAGAGGTTCCAGCGTGATCGAGCCGGAGGTTAACGCGAAGCCGGACTTCGCTTTGACGCCGGTCGTGCCGGCTTCATCGTTATCGACCACCACCGTGCCGGAGCTCAGATCTTTGCTTAGCGTCAACGTTCTCGACTGGTTATCCGCATTAACGAACACATAATAATGGCCGGTTCCGTCCGTCGCTTTATTCTTATATGCAATGACCAGATCCTGCGCCTTTACTTCGGGAATCTGCAGCAGCGTTACGTTCGAATTCACCATCGACTGATCGCCGAGACGGAAAGCGTCGGACGATTTTCTTAACTCGATCAGTCCGGTCGTATATTCCCGCGTCTTGTTATTTTCCGGATATTTGGCTTCATCCGTCGCTTTCTCCCAATCGAACATGTTGATGGCGTCGGAGGAGTCGTAGGAATCATGGATGAAATAACCGAAGCGGTTTCCTGCCTCGTCCTCTAATTCATGGTATTTCTGCTCGGGAACCCCTGGGCCCAGCCATTGCTTGGTCCGCCCGTACTCCTGTCCTGCATGGAGGAACGCCGTTCCTTGAGAGGTCAAGGTGAGCAGGTTGCCCAGGCGAATGCGCTTATGGATCTCCAGATCATTCGCTGCAATCGACGGGTCCTTTTTGATGGACTGCGCAATAATGTCGTACAGCGGCAAATTGTCATGGGCTTCGATGTATTGAACCATGTCACCCGGATCGTCTTCCTTCGTGTTGCTCGGCTGCGCTTTGATATTGTTGAAAATGGTTTGGATGTCGCGCGCGCCGCCCGTAATGAATCGCGGCTCGCCTTCATTGCCGAAGCCGGATTTCAACTCGTTGCGGAACTCATCGGAGAAAACGCCGACGTCGTCCGTTTTGTCCATCCAATTCTGGTCCGCCCCCTTGCCTGCCAGGGAGGGATCCGACAAATGACCGCCGAACGTGACCCAGCCTTCGCCGATAAACAGCGCTTTCGGGTTGATGGCTGCAGCGGCATCATAGGCGTTCTGCACGGCTTCATAGGTGGCATCGCCCATCATGTCCCAGCGCATGCCGTCGATTTTGTATTCGTCGAACCAATATTTCACCGAGTCCACCATCAGCTTCTCGGCCATCTTGTGGTTGGTCGCCAGATTGTTGCCGAAGCCGCCGATGAAATTGCCGTTGGCATCCTGGAAAGCATAATAGTTCGGCACGATATCATTCAAGAAATCGGCCTTGGCCATATGGGTGTAGACCACGTCCAATACGACGCCCATGTCCGCCTCGTGAATGGCATTGATCATCGCCTTCAATTCTTTGATGCGAAGCTCGGGATCCGTTGGATCCTCGGAGTAAGCACCGTCAGGGGAGAAATAGCCGTGCGGGTCATATCCCCAGTTGTACTCATTGTCTTTGGCCGAATAATCCAGCTCCCTGTTTTTCATGGCCGCTTCGTCACCGTAATACCAAGCCATCACGGGCAGCAGCTGAACATGGGTGACGCCCAGGGACTTGATGTATTCGAGCTTCTCTTTGAACGCGTCGTAGGATCCCCAAGTCGCGTTATGCAGGTCATTCTCAATCGTCGGATCCGACGTGAAATCCCGGACGTGAATCTCCCAGATGATGGCGTCTTCCCGCTGCTCATAGCCCGGAATGTCCGCAAAATCCAAGCCGGCGGGATCCGTTTGACTCAAATCGACGATCGCGGCTTTGCCGACGGTATCGCCGTCCGGTCCAACTTCGCCCTTGGTGTTCACTCTGAATTGCGCCATGGATTTGGCATATGGATCCAGCACGGTTTTCGTCACGCCGTTGTTGGTCACTTCGTATTGATAGAAATATCCTCTAAAATCTTGGATGCCGAGGTCTCCTGGATTCAACTGAACCGACCATACCCCTTTGTCTCCCATTTGGAGGGCGACGTTGCCGATAAACTGCGTGGCATCATCCTTGCTGTACACATTTGCGGTGACTTCGGTCGCCGTCGGTGCCCACAGCTTAAGCTCGGCTCCTCCAGCCTGATAAGTCGCCCCGAGGTCATCGCCGTCGTAAGCGTACATCTCATCCAGCATTCTCCAGCCGGTGGAGGCGGATACGGTTTTTCCGGCGTAAGTTACGCTTAGCGGTATCTGATTCAGCTGAAATGATGCCGACACTTCGATGGTCGTGTTTCCGGTAATCTTTACGTTTTGAATGGCAACCGTATGGCCGTCCTTATCCTTAATCTGCAGCTCATTCTTCAGCGTATCCGCTTCCAAACCATCGGTCATGGTAAATCCGAGCTGGAGCTTTCCGGGAGCCAATACCTCGGCCGAGACCAACCCGGTAGGCACTTCCCCATACGGAGATGTGTAGACGGTGTTGTCGCCTTCTTGAATGAACAGATGCTGGTATCGGTCTACCAGGGTGAAGCCTTTGTCGCCTCCGTCTTTGCCGGCGTCTCCTTTGGCCGGATCCAGCACGAGGAAGTTAATCTTCTGGGCCCCCGGCTTCATCGGAACGTCCACGTATGCGCCATATCGGTCGGTTTGGCCTGATGGGAACATGGTAGCCCCCGTCGGCCAATCCTTCGAAGGCGCAGCGACATCGTCGCCCCATATCCACAAACCGTACGGATCGTAGTTCTGATCCTGCCGTTGATAGTGGATGCGCACGGTATCCGCCGGCAGGTCAACAGGCTCAAAGCTGTATACCGTATCGGAGCCTTCCTTGAGCCATACTTCGTTCATGTCCGGCGAGGCTAGGGTGAATTTCTTGTCGCCGCCGTCTTTATTGCCGCTGATGCGATCGACAACGACGATGCCGACTTTTTGGGCGCCGTCCTTGAGCGGAATGTCAACGAAGGCCCCGTAGGCGTCCTGCTGCCCGCCAGGGAATGGCGTTGCGCCTGCCGGCCAATTGGCGGACGGGGATGCGACGTCATCGAATATCCACAGTCCGACGCTCCCGTAATTAGCGTCAGCCCGGTTGTAATGGACGCGCAGATGGTTAGCCTGCACCGGCGTTCCCGGATCGGCGGGTACCGTGAAATGAGCGGCAACGCCGTGATTGGCCGCATCGTAGCTGAACGTAACCTTAACATCCTGCGGCAGCTGAAGCGACTCCCGATTAGCGGGGTGAACCGGACTTGCCGCATCGCTGCCCAAAGCGATTTGGTACTGATGATCCCCTTCGTACACGTCGGCCGTCACCGTGTATACATGGTCATAATCGGAATCTTTCATGATTAATCTCGCATCAGCAGGCGACCAGTCGGCCGCTTCGCCGATGCCCGATTGGAAGCTGCCGATCACTCGGGGAAGCTTATCCGCCTCGATCGGAGCGTAGTATGTAGAATCCGCGATCCGGTGAGTCCCATGATTGTAATAAAAGGTAACCTGGGAATCTTGAGCGAGCGTTATGAGGATGTTGCCATCCTTGTTTGCTCCGCTCGGATTGGAATAATGGGCGGAGCCGTAATTCTCGTCCCACTTGCCGTCGATCGCAATCTTGTATTCGTACGATCCCGCGGGCAAGCTGCCGGTAAACCTGTATTCTCCGTTCCCCATATCGTTCATGGTTGTCGCGGCGGCAGCCGGATCCCAATCCGCGCTATGGCCTAATTCGGATTGCAGAGTCCCCACCAGCGTAACCTGGCTTGGCGCGCTATTGGCATCGGCCGTTGATGGCGGAATGCCGAGCATGGAGAAAATCAGCGAAACAATCATGATGATGGACCAGGTTCGTTTGCTTGAAACCGTCATTCTCATGAAACAAATAACCTCCTTCTGTTCTTGGATTAGGTATAGCTGATACTGAGTTGATGCCAATCGCTGCGCAAACGATTGCATAAACAGGTTTGAGCTTCCATCAAGTAAAGTACGACAATTACTGACAAGAGTTAGAGAATATGTTCGAAATATAGAATAAAACAAAAATAGATGAAAGCGATTACAATGGAAACGTTTGCATCATTTATTGTAGTATCGAGTCTCCTTCTCGTCAACCACATTTTGACCTGTTTTCATGATGAATTTTGCGGCTCAAGCGGGTTTTCTCCAGCAACATCCATCTCTAACAAATCAAAACCACCCGTGTGAACGGGTGGTTTGCTCTGCGGCTGAAAGCCTTTGTTACTGGCCAGCCCTAAAGGGCATTGAATCGTTCGCCAACCGCACTACTTTTTCGGCTACCCCTTAAGGGGCCTTCTAGTTCTTCTTCTTTCGTTTGCTTCCTGTTTCTTCTCCTGTGAATGGATCTATATACTCTTCCAGCGTCATTTGCTCTGCAACCACGTCTTCTTGTAACTGATTTCGTATATACTCTTCAATCACTTTCTTGTTCCTTCCTACCGTGTCCACATAAAACCCTTTACACCAGAATTTTCGATTCCCATACTTATATTTTAAATTTGCATGGCGATCAAATATCATTAAGCTACTCTTCCCTTTTAAATACCCTATAAATGATGACACACTTATTTTCGGCGGTATACTTACCAGCATGTGTATATGATCTTTACATGCCTCTGCTTCTATAATTTCTACACCTTTTCTTTCACACAATTGTCTTAGTATTTTTCCTATATCTCTTTTCAATTTCCCATAGATCACTTGTCTTCTGTACTTTGGTGCAAACACTATGTGATACTTACAATTCCATTTTGTATGTGCTAAACTGTTCACATCAGATGCCATCTGATCTCCTCCTCGTGTTTTAAATTTGGTTGGCGAACCGAATTTATCTTAACACTTCGGAGGATTTTTTTTATACAACGCTTAAGCTATCCTGAACCATACGCATAGCGTATGGTTTTCTTTTTACAATAAAGGGAATCCGTCATCCAGATGACGGATTCCCCTACTAAGGTTTACATGCATGGTATGGCCGTTGCCCCTAAATAGTGCTTGGAATTGCTGAAGCTGGTCGGGCGCAAGCACAACGCTGCCTAATAGCGAACCGTTAACTCATAACGCCCGGACAGCAGCTCAAGTTCAAGCATGCTATCCTCCAGGCCGCAGCGGACGATGCCGTCCGGCATACAGCTTGAAGCTGATCCTCCCCATATCTCTACACCATCGACCAGAAGACTGGTAATGGGGCGGGAGCTCGGTGATGCCAATGCAGCGGTAGCGCTCATCGTGCAGGGCAGCTCAAGCCGCAGCAGGATGACGGTTTCGCTGACTCGCTCCCAGCGTACGGCGATCTTGCCTCTTACGGTCGAAACGGAAGCCTCGGCAAAGTCCAGATCCGGCGCGAAAAAGGGGCGAATTTGTGCCGTCGCGAACCCGGGAGCTCCGCTCTGAATCCCGCAGACATACTCCTGCAGCAAGCGGGCGGGATAACCGTTCCATGCATGGCAATGGGACTCGATATCATCCCAGCCTTCCCACATGGTCTCCGCTCCTTGTGCAATCATGTAGCCCCACCCCGGATCATCCGGTTTACTCAGCAAATGGTAGGCCTGATCCTGCAATCCCTCCTCGAACAAAAGACGGAGCAGCGGGAGCGACAAGACCGTCTTGCTCTCCCACGGCTTGCCTGCCACGGCCTTCAATGCAGCCTTCCGGTCTTTTGCCGGCAGCAGCCCCGCATATAATGCCAACGCATTAACGCCTTGATGGGTGGCAGTCGATCCCGAGCTGTCATGCAGCAGCTTGCCGGAGCCATCGTACAGCCCATTCAGGACGCTGACTTGCAGCTTCTCGGCATGGGCAGCATACGCTGCACGGTCATCTGCCCGGTTCAGCAAGGCCGCGGCTTCGGACAGAATGCGCAACGCCTGCCATGCCTTGATCTGCTGCACGGCCAGATATTCGCCTTCATGCTCGACCGTCGGATAGGGCCAATCGCTAATATGCCATCCGCGGCCGACCGGAATCAGGCCTGTTGCCGGCGATATCAGGGATAGATAACCCTCCATCATGACCCGGAGCGGTTCATAATATCGAGAGAGCAGCTCCGTATCTCCGCTAAACTGGTAAAGCTTCCACAGCAAGGTCGCATAATGCAGGTCCCATTCCGGGATTTGAATGAAAAAGTCTGGATGCTCGTAGTTCGATGGGAACACAAAAGGGAAGGAGCCGTCTTCCAATTGGCCGTCCGCAAAGTCCTGCAGCGTCTTATCCAATACCGAATAGGCATCGAAGTTATAGAGCAGCGTCTCGGCTTGGAGATCGGTATCCGCGAGATACTGTGCCTGTTCCCGATGCGGGCAATCGACCACCTGGCCCAGCACATTGTTGCGCTGCGTCTGCAGGCAAACGTCGTACAGCTTGTTTAAGAATTCAGACGAACACCGAAAATGCCCCGTCCGTGCCATGGCCGTACCCGCTGAGCAAATTCGCAGCTGGCCTTCCTCAATCGGTTGCGGATAGCCGGTAACCTCCACATAACGAAAGGCTTTAAAGCTGAAATCCGGCTGCCAATATTCAATCACTCCGCGTCCATGCATCGTATACAGGTCGTAATAATGATGCGAAGTCTCGTTGCATACTTGATGGACAACCCGCCCGCTGCCATCGAGCGTTTCGGCATACCGCAGCCGTACTATGACGCCTGCCATACCGGGCAAGGCCAATTGCGGCCAGCCCGATATGATTTTGCCAGCGTCGAATACCTGAATGAGCCCCTCTTCCCCATTTACGAACGACGGCTCCGCTGCCACGGATGGAATGATGGACTCCAGCTCTTCCGCCTCGGGGAGCCGCTGCCAATGGAGTGACCATTGCTGTACGGATGGATGAGCAAGAACAACCGAAGTACAGTGTTCCTCCCCAAAATCGGGTTGCAGCCAGTTCGGTTCCAGAAGAGCCGCGTCATAGTCCTCTATGGCCGATAAGCGGCGGTTCTGCTGACAAGGAGACCCGATGCGATGCGGAATCTGCCTTAAGGCCTGCCATGTCAGATCCGATACAACCAGCTGCTCCGTCCCGTCCTCATGCTCCACGTGCAGCTGGAGCAGCATTCCCGGCACACCGTTCACATAGTTCTGGCCGCTCCCGCCCAAATAATGAGCGGCAATGCCGATGCAGTTGGCACCGCTCAACAAGAGGGGGGCCACATCATAAGCCAAATAATATTTGCGGTGTGGCACCCCCGTCGGAGCGGGTGAACCATAGCCTCCAACCCGTTGTCCGTTAACGAACAATTGGAATACATGGTGGGCGGATACGAATATTTTGGCCCGCGCAATGGCTCCCCGGAGATCAAAGGATTTGCGGAAATAGGCAAAATCATTAAGCTTCATCTCCTCGGACCGCCAGATCCATTCAGCACTCCAATCGCCGGGAAACAAGCCCGTATCCCAATATGCCGGTACGCTTTCGCTTTCCTTACCCTGACGGTCCCAGACCGTAACCCGCCACCAGTAACGCGTATTGCTCTGCAGCGGCGGACCGTCATACAGAAGGCTTAGGCTTTGGCCACTCCGCCTGCCGCTGTCCCACACCAAATCCCTGTTAGAGAGACCTTCCGCGGAAAGGGACACCCACACCCTCACCCTGTAAGCCGCGAACGCCTCTCCGCGCCGATCGTTCTCCAGCAGCCAGGAAAAACGGGGAGAAGACACATCCAGCCCCAATGGATTCTCCAGACCATGCACAAGCGGTTTTTGTATCGTAAGCACGTTGCTTCTCCCCTTCCAGACTGTCTATCGGGCGTTAGAATCCATCCATCATGGATTCGAATGATCATGCGGCACGTTCACCTGGGTCACGGCCGCGGTTTCATTGTCGGCTTGATCCGTGACCGTATACGTGATCGTGTAGATCCTGCCGGAGTCTGCACCCGATCTTGCCGCGCGCAAGCTGAACGAGGTATCCATCGTGCCCAGCTCCGCACCCTGAATATCCTCCGCTTGCAGCTCCTCATTACTTGTAATGGAGGACAGCACGACGGAACCGATATCCGAGCCCGAATCGCTGGCGTCGACGAAAGCCGTGACCTGCACCAGCCTTTGGTTAGGCGGCCACAACTTAACCGGGTCCGCCGTTACGGTCGCCACGGGCGCGGTCTGGTCGATCTTCAAGGTCAAGGACTTGATGGAACCCGGTTCCCCGGCTGGACTCATCGTCCGATAGTCCAGCCCATGAATCCCGTCCGTATCCATGATCATTTCGGAACCGTACGTCTGCCATTCTCCGTCATTCACGCGAAACTGAATGCCGTAGCCGTCCGGCAAGCCATTCGCTGCCCCGAGCTTGACGGTTACCGGGCTTCGGTACCAGCCGTCGTTGCCATCCGGCTGCTCCGGCGTCAAAGCGGCGGTAAGCTCTGCCGCCTCCATGCCGTTGGCCAAACCGATGCCGTCCACATGGAAATATCCTCCTTGCCAATGCACCCGGCTTGCCGGCACAAGCCCGATTTTAATTTTGGTGATCCGGTCCTTATAGGCCCAATCCCCTAAGTCAACCGCCAGGTTGCTCCACTGCTTCGGCGGAACATTCCCCTCTGCTTCCAGCACATGCTGATCGCTGTACACCTTTACCTGAACGGTATAGGATTCGGCCGCAGGCCCGTTCGAAGGATTGATGCCAAAGAACAGGTAGGGTTTGCCCTCGGCATTCAGCGGCTCGTCGAACCGCTTGGCGATGCCTTTGCTGTCGCCCAGCTGCTCTCTGGTCATCACCGTAGCCTTGAGCGTTTGACTGCCGGTCCAGGTGACGGAAGCATCGGTTTCGACGCCAGATACATACTCTGCATGGGTCCAGCCCTCATCGCCGTTCTCAAAATCAAACTGCATTTCCGCCCCCTCCAGCTGCTCCGGAGGAAGGACAGCCGCTGGCGCCGTATCCGGTATCTCCCGCCGAGCTAGCTTGCCGGCATCGAAGGATGGCGCGATATCCTGCCAGTCGGCGATGCCGATGATCGGCTTCGCGAATTCCGTCACCTCCAGCGAACGTTCCGTATCGATATACTTAAAGACATCGTACACCAGCTTGTGCTCCGCAGGGATGCTGGCGCCCCTGCTCGTATCCGGATCATGCGTCCACAATCCGAGATTCAAGCCGTACTCTTCGGCATGGTCCACATGCCGGTGCAGAATGAAGGAGTCGATGCCGTCCAGGAAGTCCGTAATGTAATAGGCATACGCATAGGCTGCCGCCTGCAGCTGCTGGCCTTCCGGCGAATTGTCGCCGCTGTGGAAGCCCTGCTCCGACAGAATAATCCGGCGCGCCTCATCGCCGTACATGAACTTCGGCTGCTTCATGTAATCCACGAGGACGTGCAGGTTTTTAAACGTGATTTTCGGCGTATCGAACTGCTCGAGCGACTGCGGCGCAACCCAGGCTCTCGGATCGAACAGGTTTTCCGGGTAAGGATGATAAGCGATATGCCACGGAATGTCGCCCTCTGCAGCGATCTCCGCCTGAAGCGTATCGATGATCGATCGGCCGTCGAACGAGCCGATCTGCGTGGACGGCAGCTGCTGATCCCAGTTATGCGTCAGTGAAATATACACTCTGGCGTTGCTATAAAAGCTTTTTACGACGGTATTCGTTATTCTCACGGTCCGGGCATAGTCCTGAACGAATTCCCTGACCGTTTTATCATTGCCCATATTATACCAAGTCTCCCCGGCATCCACCTCGTTGCCAACGATGTAATTAACGGCTCTGCCGTACTTCTCGTCCTCGCGCGAGTAACGCTCCGCCAGGAAGGCTGTGATGGCTTTATAATACTTCGTCCCTAACTCATCCGTCGTGTTAAATGCATAGACGATGCCTTCCGTAGCATCCGGATGGAGCAAATACCGGTTAGGCGTGGTATCGTCCATTCCCCCCTTATACATGAGGAGGATCAGGGATACCGTCACTCCGTTATCGGACAAACTCTTGATGGAATTATCCCGCTCCTCGATCCAATCCTTCTTGAAGTAGAAAGTCTCCCCTTCGTAGGAATATTCGAACGTATTGGCCGGATTGACGGCCCCGTTCATGTACAGGGCACTATTGTAATCCACGTTCAGCGCCGCATGACTGATGCCGAGGTCCTCCGCATCGCCGACCATCTGCACCTGCAGCCCCTTCTTGCTCTTCGCCACAGGGAACGGATACGTATTCGGCGCAAGTATCTCGGTGTTGCTCACGTATTTGGCGCGATCCACGAGCTCCAGCGATCCGTCCGGAAGCATGGCCGCGACCGCAAATTTGGATTGCAGGCGGGTACGTCCCTCTTGCCCTGCCAGATCCAGCTCAAACCTAAATTGATCTTGTACCGCTTGCTCGGCAATCGGCTCTCTGTTCGCCAGATCCCTCTCGGATTCATAAGGCTGCAGCTCAAACAATTGGAGCTCTCCGCCTTCATAAAGCTCCGCTTCCCCAGGCTTCAGTGCACCCTCGATCACGATCCGATCCCGGGAGGCCGCGATCTCATGCCTCGTAAGCTCGCCGGGGAACACTTCAATCGGGGCCAGCTGCTTGAATCGAATCTGATCGATGCCGACTTCTCCCGTGCTTGCCCCTCCGCCATTCAGGAACGTCAACCGGAACTGCTTCAGGCTGCCGCTCCACTTCGGATGCAGCGACAGATTAAAATCTTGTTCAACGGATTGGCTGTTATTCGCTTCGATGTCGAACACCTCCGACTTCGTTTCATCCCAATCGGGGCTTTCCTCCGTCATCCATTCGACCTTCACTTTGTTGAATGGCGACTCGTTCCTCCATTTGACGCTTAATGTATTGTAATGATCGATATCCTGGATGATCACCGGAGATTGCAATACGGGAACGGCACTTGTCAGTGCCAATCGGAGCTCTCCGCCGGCTGCGTCCACCTCGGCGCCTTGGGCGGTAAACCCTTCCGTTTCCCCGTCCACGTTAAAATCCATGCCGATGGCGTTGGATCCGCTGAGATAATCGATCTGGTAATTGCCGCCCCAGAATTCGTATCCCGGATCGCCCGGCTTCAGTCCGCCGTGATCGAAGTTGAGCATGAACGCGAATTCGATCTTGGTGACGTAGTCCCGCTGGGCCCAATCCTTGACGGACACCGCCACTTTGCTCCAGCTGTTCGGATTGATTTGGGCAATGCTCTCATAGGAATCTTCGCCGCTGAACAGGGTAACCTTGATCAGATAGTCCTCCGTCTGCCACCCGTAGCAATTGGCCGCAAACGTCAGATAGTTCACGTCCGACAAGTCGAGCGGCTGATCGAAATCCCTGGATACCGTTCTCCATTCATAAGCCTTGACTTCATCCGACCATACCTCGAGCACATGGCTTCCCTCATATGGAGAATTCGGGCCGTTGGCATAACGGTCAGCGTAGGTGACTTTCTCCGCTCCCGCTCCGCTGGTCCATTTTCCCGGCTGGTTTACCGCATCGGGCTCGTTAAAATCGTCAATGACAATCGAAGGCGTGTAACCCGTCACGTTCAGCACATGGGGAGATGCCTTTAAATCCGGATCATACGTGCCCGCAAACACGATCCCGGAGGGATACGCTTGCAGGATGAGCGCCAGCAGGACGGAATACAGCAGCAGCCTTTTAAACCCCTTCAACTTCATTACGCTTGTTCCTCCTCAAAATGGATTCTGTTGATACGATTACCGCAGTTCGACGCCATTCACCCCCTTTCCAAACCCCTATTCGCTCGTCTCCAAGCCGATCGCCTTAATCTCTGATTCTAAGCACAAGCTCAGTCCCGTTCGATCGCTTTCACGGTAATTCCCTCCGGAACCGTCAGCTCGTATTTCAGCTTCCCTCCCTTCTCTCTCTTCCAGCTTGCTTCCATCATGCCAAAGCGCGTCGGTACAGCGCCTTCCGCCCAATCGAGATCACCGGCATGCGGGGCAAGATATACCTCCTGATCGCCGAGTCTGCTTAAATCAAGGCCCAACACGGATTGCGTCAAAATATAACTCGGCGATGCGCCCCAGCCGTGACTAAAGCTCACGGGAATATGATCAACTAAATAAGTTGGCGTATTGCCTTGATAAGCGCTCGGCACGGTACAGGCCGGCGTTGACGGATCATACGTCTCCCACCAGGTCGTCGCTCCCCTGTCCAGCATGCCGCCCCAATAGCTTCTTATGATTTCCAGGGCGCGGTCTACGCGTCCTTTGCTCATCAGCGTCTCCAGAACCACATGATAGAAAAAAGCGCCTTTTAACGGCGGCAGCTTTCCGCCGTCGTACCATTCGTCCAGGAAGCGGTCCTCTTCCGCCGGGTCCATCAGGCCGGACCATATCGCCGCAAAGTTGGTCTGAGCCGTGATCTGCTTCGATAATCCGTCCGATCCGATGCAATCCGCAAACACGATCTCGCCAGGGGGCCGCATCTGCTCCCTTATGGCAGCGCGAAGCCGGACCGCCTGGTCCTTCCACTGCCTTGCCAGCTCGGCGCGTCCGGTCTCTTGCGCCAGCTCCGCCGCCAACCCGAGCGCCTTGTAATAGAAGCAGGAGACGGCCGTCACCCGGTCGCGCCGGTCGATGTAATCGGCCCAGTCGATAAAGCACCACCAGCCAGGCCGGTTGGCGCCGGCAAACAGGCCATCCCGATCCTCCTGCAGCGCGAACCACGCCATCAGCCGTGTAATGGCCGGCCAGATTTCTTCCAGGAAATCGCGGTCCTTCGTATACCGCCAGTGGGAATGCACGCCGAACAACCAATGCGCGCAGAAATCGGGCAGCAGGAACGAGTTTCGTTCCGGGCCGGTACCGGGTATGGAGCCGTCGCCATTCTGAATCCGCGCCCCTTGCAAGAGACATTTGCGCAGCAGCCGATCATCGCCGAACGCGTGGTAGATGACTTTGCCCATGACCACGGCATCGGCTACCCAGAGCGCCTTCTCGCGCAGCGGGCAATCCTCCAGATGATCCTGGCTGTTCACCAGCGTCGTATACGCCCCGACCTCCCAAATCCGGTTCAGACGATCATCGCTGCAACGAAAAAAGCCGGATTCGTCAAACGGATAGTGGACGGATTCGACGCCGAAGCGCGATATCGTCAGCGCGGCCGGCGTCGCCTGTGCCGTAACCTGAAGGAAACGGAAAGCCCGGCGGCCAAAGGGCTTCAGCCGATTTCGCCCTTTGCGCAGGATGAAGGTATCGTACAATTGCAGCTCCAGCGATTCTCCGTACGACAGTTGGATCACGCCGCCCGCAGGCGCGTCCAGCTCCAGCTCGGGATACCCCACGATTTCGCTAGCAAAGTCATATACAACACCCGGCAGCGAGCCGGGCATGCTGGCATCAAGCGTCCAGCCTGTTGTACCTGCCGCTAACCGACCTGGATCTCTTTCTGTTTCCGCCGAGTCCTCTTGCAAGCCAAACGCTTCTTGACCCCGAGGGGCACGCTCCGGCGAACCGAACGCCTCCGTGCTGCCCCCACGATTCCAAAGCATGCCGGACTCCCCCAGGCTGACGCCGAAATTGGCTTCGGTCCGTACGATCGCGGCCGGAATGACCCATTCCCTGTGCAGCGGAGGAATCTCCCGCGGTAGCAGTCGCGGCCATGGCGAATCCGGATCCCATGCTTTGGCGATAACCACCGCCCCGCTCCATGAGGAATCGTCGTAAGCGGATTCCGCCCATCCGTCCTCCTGCTCCGCGAGATAAATTTCGCGGAATCCGTTCCACTGATGCTGGCGCGACACCTGGGCCATCCATCTTGGCGATCGCCGGACCTTCCAATCCGCATCCGTGGCGGCCACGGAGAACACTCCGTTCCCCTGCTCGATCTCAAGCTCGGCAATCAATCCCCCCGGCCCTTGCATCTGGCCTGTCACGATATCGGTCGAACCGAAATTGTAGGCGACGATGGCCAGCACATTCCTACCCACCGTCAACAGCGGGGTCACATCGATCTCGTCGTAATACTTCCACTGCTGATCGGCAGGTGAGGGGCCCCTCCCGACCACGGCCCCATTGACATAAAGCAGGTACTCCTGGTTGGCTGACACGTACAATCGGCCCGCCATCGGCGCTTTCTGCAAATCAAAGCTCCTTCTTGCTTCCAGATACACGTTGGCCGTATTCGGGGGGAAATCTCCCCAAATCCAGCTCGCTTGCCAGTGCTCTTTCATCATGCCCTCCCTGCCAGCTCGGCTTCCCCGATGCGAGCTGATTTGATCATGCGGCCATGCTCCAGCTTCCACTCCACCTTAATCAAGCCCCTGGGACTTGGAATCACGCCCCGTGCGGCCGTGAGCCCCCCGATGGCATGAGGCTCAAAAGCGATGCGGGCATAACCGGGCTCAAGCGCGCGAATCCCCAGGACATACCTGGCAATCCAGACCACCGGCGTGCTCGACCAGCTGTGGCACAGACTCATCCGATAGGAATCGTACGCGGTATACGTGGTCAGGGCATGGTGAATATCGCTGCTCGGCGTCAGCCTGATTCCCTCCCAGAAAGTGGTTGCTCCCGCATCCAGCATCGTTCCCCAGACCGTAGCGATAACCGCCCACGCCCGTTCATGCATGCCGTACTCCGAATAGCATTCCGCCAGCCAGTAGGCGGACAATGGCGTGAGCGGGTCCCCCAGCCGATAGTCGAGGAGAAATCTGCGTGCGCTGTCTTCTCCCACATACCCGCTCTTAATGCCGATGACCGAGGTGAGCAGCGCGTATGACGGCCCGATGAACTGCTCCTCCTTAAGCTCCGCTTGCGGTTCATCCCAATGGAGCCCGAGCTCCGGCATGTAATCCGCCAGCTGTTTCATTTGGCTCTTCGTCATGCCGTAAATCGCGTTCAGGCACGCCCACGATTCAGACGTCCCCATGGGCGACCATTCGATAAAGGAATGTGCCTCTCTGGCATCCGGCATGAAAATCCCGCTGCACGGATCCGCATTCGCCTTCACCCAAGCGATATGCCGCTGCAGATCCTCCCGGATTTCCCATACGAATTCCCGGTCTCCCGTCTCGAAGTAGTAATCCCATATGCTGCTGAGCCACCACAGCGTATAGGAGGGGAGATTGTTCATCCAATAGCCGTAAGGGGTCCGCCCCAGCTCCCGGAGCGACCGCTTCAATACCGAATAATCGTCCCAGAGCGAGTATTCGGTTTTGGCGGCCAGGTAAATATCGTAAGCCCAATTCAGGCGATCCCGTTTGATGCCGTCCCACAATCCGATTTGATGGCAGACCCGGCTGGTATGCACCGACACGTCATAGATGCGCTGCATAAGGTCGTTGTCCGTCTGCAGCTGCCCCGCTTGGTTCAGCGCGGCGCCGGCTGCCTCCAATCGGAGCTCGAGATGGAATGTTCCTCCATCGTCCCCGCTTACGTAAATTTGCACGTACTGCATGCCCTGGGGATTCGTTGCCGACAGGCTCCCCGGCGGAATCGCCAACCACTCGGTCATGCATCCGTCATAATGCCGCAGCTCCTGCAAGGATTCAGCGCCATTCCACAGCAAACCGATCTCGGAATCGCCGTGGTTGGTCACCTGCATCCGCACATTGAGCTCATGGGGCAATTCCAGCAGCAGCTCCGGCATCCGGCTCAAATCCAGCTCTTTCTGCTGAGTCCTGCGTTCCTTCCATTCCCCCTGCTTCAGAAGATGATAAAAAATATGCCGTTCATTCCGGGACTCCACTTCGCCTAGGACGATTCGCCCTCCGGCCGTTCCATTCATCTGAATTACACCATCTATGCCGCTGACCGCTTCCACTCCGGCTGCGGACATGACTCTTATGCCTTGGACAGGCTCGACCGCGATATCGCCGTATCCTCCGGCAATAAACCAAGGAGGCGCATGATCCAGGTCTCCAAAAGGCTCCTCGCCCCAAACGCATACCACCTCCGCCGGGCCGTCCCCGGCCTCCCAGGTATCATCCGTTGCCAGCCATAAGCCTTCGCTTCCGCTCAAGTAGGCGATGCATCCCACCGAGCGGTCATGCAGATGCATATTGATGGGATGCATCGGCATCGGCTCCGTATTACGGAGCTCGATTCGGAGCGTATAGGCTCCAGGCTCCAAACCGCCGGGGAGCCCCGCTACCGGATAAAATGCGGACGTGTGCCTGGCATGCTCCGGGAAGTGGCCGATCACGGCATCGTTCAGCCTGATCTCGGCTTCTCCCGTACAGGCGATTCTCATCTCAAGCTGCTCAACCGCTGCATGCAGAACAAAGGATTTTTCCAGTACGACATGCCGCCGACCCTCGCGTTCCCTGTGCCAGATCCAGCTGGGTATCTTCTCCGCTTGTCTGTGTATATTCATCCATCTCTCTCCATTTGGTCCGTCGTTTTATATTTTTAAAGCCCCTTGCGTAACGCCCTGGATGTAATACTTCATCCCGAAGCTGAACAGCAGTACTAGCGGAATCGCCGATATGATGTACGCCGCGAATTCCACGCCCATGTTGGAGATGCCGAACTGGTTCGTGAATTGCGTAAGCCCGACGCCGATCATCTGGATGCTGTTCGATTTAATGGTCAAAAGCGGCCAGATGTAATCGTTATAGATCCCGACGGACTGCATGATCATCAAGGTCATGAGAACGGGAACGGACAGAGGCAGCACCATTCTCGTGAACACCACGAACTCTCCCGCACCGTCGATTTTGGCGGCATCAAACAGCTCGTTGGAAATGCCCGCCATGAAGCTCCTGCACAAAAACGTGCCGAAAATCTGACCGCCCGCGGCCGCGCTGATAATGATGACCCACGGCGTATTCACCAGCCCCAGATTCGCATACAGCACGTAAGAAGGGATCAGCGTCATAACGCCCGGTATCATCATGATGGCCAGCATCAGCATGAACAGCACCTCCTTGCCGAGAAAGTCCTTCTTGGCAAAGGTATAGCCTGCAACGGCGGACAGGGCCACGACCAGCGTGCCGCCCACCGCCGCATAGAGCACCGTATTCAAGGTGTACCGCCAGATCGCCGCGAAGGCTTCCGCATAATTCGCGGTCTGCGCCGGGATGGGCATCGTCCAGATGCCTCCCAGAATCTGCGCGTTATTTTTGAAGGATGAAATCAGAGTGAAGGCGATGGGGGCGAGGGTCAACGCAACAAAAACGATAAGCAGCACATAAAGCGCCGACTGCTGAACGAGTCTAGCCTTTGCATTCATGCCGTTCCCCTCCTAATCCGTATTCGTTTTGATGAATTTCATATTGATGACCGTAATCACCATAATGATGGCGAACATGCTGACGCCAAGCGCCGACGCATAGCCCAGGTCATTGAATTTCGTTGCGGCAAAATACATCTGCAGCGCAGGTACATAGGTCGAGTCCGCAGGCCCCCCGCCAGTGACGATCAAGATAGAGCCGAAGTCCTGAATGATGCCGATCAGCGCGAGCACGATCAGCAGCTTGAATTGCCCTGCCAGCAGCGGCAGGTGAATCGCCCGGATAATGCGGAAGGATTTGGCGCCGTCGATTCTCGCCGCTTCGATCACTTCTTCCGGAATGGCGATCAGCCCCGAGTACATTACCAGCAGCTGCAGGATGCCGACGAACGGAAAGCCCATCATAATGATGGCCCACAGCGCCGTATTCGGGTCACCCAGCCACGGATGGCTTAGCGAGCCGAGTCCGATCATGCGCAGCAGCTGGTTCACAAGGCCGATGTTCGGATCGTACATGTCCTGCCAGACCAGCAGCATGCCGACGGATGGAATGACCATGGAAATGACGAAAAACGTGCGGAATACATACTGGGATCTTTTGTTTCTCAGATGATAGATCAGTTCCGCCACGATCAGCGGCGGAATGAGCGCCTTGAACAATCCGGTGACGATGAGGATGAGCAGATTGCCTACTCCCTTGGTGACGTACGGATCATTCGCCATGCGCCTGAAATTGTCCAGCCCGATAAACTCGCTTCGTGCGCCCGGGTTCCAGTCGTACAAAGAGTGAATCAAGCCGGAGAACGCCGGGATATACAGGAATATGATAATGAGCGTAAAGCTGGGGAGCAGCATGGCATACGCCAGTTTGCTCTTCCACAGCCGGTGAAGAATATATGGCTTCTTGCGCCACAGCCAAAAGAATAACAGTACCGTCAGCAGAACGAATACGATCACGGCCGCTACCTGTACCACGGTTTTGACCATGGCCGCCTGCTTGCCTTGCTCCAGCAAGGCCCCGACTTCATATTGGAAGACAGCTCCTTTGTCCGAGCCTGCGAAGAGTCGCGTGCCGTCTTTGCTGAACCGGATTTGCTGACCGGCTCCGGCCTCCTTCGTGCTCCACAACAGTTCGCCGCCTTGATTGGCCACGTAATAATTGCCAGAGTAATCCGCTACCCCGATAAACTCCCCGTCATGGGTGACATGAACGGAGGTCACTTTATCCTTGGTCAACAATTCGCCAAGCCTACTGCCCTCTGCCGAATAGAGGACCGCTTTATTGCTGGTCGTTCCGACCACCATCGTTCCGTTATCCGCAACGGAAGCATGAAGAATGTCGCCTTCCAGCGGCACCTGAAATTGCTGCTCACCGCCTGGATTGAACAAATAGGCGTACTGATTCGCGGCCCCGGCTGCGAGCCATTGCCCGTTCGGGGATACCGCCGCGCTCTTCACCGCGATGCCGATCGGAATTTCACGCAGCGTCTGTCCTTGTTCATCGAGCACATGCACCAAACTTTCGTTATGCAGCGTCACGAGAGCCAGCTTGCCGTCGGGCGTTGCCGACAGATTTTTGATCATTTTCTTAAAATCCCGCTTCCACATCTCCTTGCCGTCAGCGCTCAGCATATAGAGATGCCGGTCATCGGAGGAAACGAGCATCCGTCCGTCATTCAGAAGGGCGACACCAGTCACGACGTTGTTTGCCATGAATTCGAATCGCTGCGTGCCGTCACGCTGAAGAAGAATGGCACTCGCATTCTGCGTACCGACTGCCACCAGCTCGCCGTCTTCTGATATGGACAAGGCTTTGATCGTAAGGCCCTGCTCCATCGTCCAGATCGGCTCAGAGGCATGGATCGGCTGGGCATATAGAAACAGCAGCAGCGAAGCCAGCAGGCAGGAATATATTGTTCTCATCACCTTCGTGTTCACACTCCCTTCCATGCCAAGTGAACCCGCAGGACTCCTCCGATGAAGGCGAAGTCCTGCGCCTTACAGCCTTTTACAGCCTACTAATGCTACTGTCTGACAGGCGGCTGACGCTCCGGATTCTCGATATCGGAGAGTTCTTTTTTGCGTTCCTTGAGCATGGCTTCGAATTTGGCGTCAATATCCGCCTGGTACTGCTTCAGCAGCTGATCCACATCGATTTCATTGTTGAAGTATTTGGAGATCAGGCCGATATAGCTCTGCACGGATGGCTGATAGTCATGGAGTCCGCGGGCCAACACGTTGCCCGGGCTGTTCAGTCCTTCCGTGTTCCCGATCGCGTCAAACGATTCGAACGTCTTCTTCATTTCTTCCGGCAGCTCGATGTCGTTAAGCAGCGGCGCGCCGTTCAGGGAGGCGTCTTTGGAATTCTGGACGGCTTCCAGGTACACCTTATACCCTTCCGGGCTGGTCAAATACATCATGAAATCGACGTTCAGGGCGGTTTGCTCCGCATTCTTCTTCACGAAGCCGTAGAAGCCGGTGTAGATATGAATCGTTCTCGCCGGAGCCTGGACGAGCTTCCCTTCCATGGAAGGCATGTTAAAGAATCCGAAGTCGAAGGATTTCACGCCGCCGCTCTCTCCCGTTTTTTCCGCATCGGCAAAATCCTTCGGAAGCTGCCAATAGGAGGACGGAAGCGCGACCATGGTTGCGGCCTTGCCTGTCAGGAAGAGCTTGTAGGCCTGCTCCTCGGACATGCCCATGAAACCGTCCGGCGCGTAACTGAACAAGGTTTTCAGATTTGTCATGACTTCGCGCCAGGCCGGATTGCCCTCGACTTTATACGGGCCGACTTTGTTCTTAATGGCCTGGTACATCCGCAGCTCGTTCGTTGATACTTTGGAACGGGAATCGTTGTACGGGTCGCTCAGGTCGAACTTCCAGTTATCGTCGATGTTTGGCATGTACGTATAATCTTCCGGCTTTGATTTGATCAGCTCCACGTAATCGCGGAAGTACTGGTCCGGATAAATGCGCATGAGCCAGCCCGCCTGACCGCTCCACAGGGAGAGCGCGTTGCCGCCGATCGTGAACGGGATATAACCCGCCGCCTTCAGTTTGTCGTAGGTCGCGATGAGTTCATCGAATGTTTTAGGGGTATCGGTAATCCCCGCTTTCTCGAACATCTCTTTGTTGTACATCCAGAGGATTTGAACCGATTCAAAGTTAAGCGCTTGCAAAGTTTGCAGGTTAGGGTCATCCAGATTGACGCCCATGCCGTCCAGGTTGAAACTTTCCTTCCAGAGCTTTCCGGTATAGGGGTTCTCCGTCTCCAGCCAAGGCTTGAAGTCCACGAATTTCTGGTCTTCGTTCAGGTCGCTGTTTTCATTCGTGTTCACAAAATCGGCTTCCGGCTCTCCGGCGGCAAACTGGGCCTGCAGCCATTCGCGGTAGCCCTCGGCCGGCTTGATATCCACGACGACCTTCACGTCCGGATGCTTAGCCATGTAAGCGTCGGCTACCTTGCCCCAAACCTCGGCTGAGGCACCGCGCAAGGATATTTGGATCGTGCCGCCTTTAGGTTTTTCCGTATCTTCTCCGGCTGGTTCGGCTGGTGTTTTGTTATCCGTTGGGGTAGGCTGTTCGGATGGTGACGGGCTGGCGGTATTGGGTCCGCTGCTGGTACAGCCCGCTGCGATGATGATCATTAGTGAGGAAATCAAAATGAGGCTTACGATCTTTCTAAAATGGATCATGACGTTCACTCCCCTAAGCGTTTAATGAATTCGCTTACATTTATGTGAAGTCTTAGATGTCTAAATTGGACCCGCATCACTCCCTTCAAGGATAACAGGGTGCAAAAACGTTTTTGCACCCTTCAAAAAAAAGAATCGTCCAACGAAAATATCCGTTTTCAGGTCGATTCTCTTTCAATGACGGTACACGGCAAAACGATCGTCTGAATATCGTCAAAACGAATTTCGCCGTCAATCAGCTGCATTAACAGCTTCGCTGCTTCCAGGCCCATCTGCCGCATGGGCAGCTCGATCGATGTAATGGATGGCCGGGCCAACTGGGACACGGCCGTGTTATCGAATCCGATCACCGCCAGGTCCTCCGGCACCTTGTAACCCAGCTCCTGAGCCTTCTCGACGACGCGGGAAGCGATCACGTCGCGTCCGGCGATGATGGCGGTAGGACGCTCGACTCCGTTCAGCAGTTTTTCCGTTTCCGTATACCCGCTGTCTTCTTCGAAGGAACCGATCTCCACCAACCGCTCGTCGAACCCGTCGCCTAATTCCTCCATGGCCTGGCGGTAGCCGTTATACCGGTCCAGCGAGGCATCCACTTCCAGCGAGCATGGGGTGATGAGCGCAATCCGGCGGTGACCTTTGCCGATCAGATATTTAACGGCTTCATAGGCGCCCTGCTCGTTATCCGCATTGACGCTGTGACACACGCCTGGCATCGTCGGCCTCCCGAGCAGGACAAAAGGAAACCGGTTCTTGATCAGCTCCCCATACGGCTGGTTAATGGCCGCCCCCATCAGGATCAGTCCATCCGCCGATTGCTTGCGGTAGACGTCCAGCAGGTGATCCGCCAATTTATTCGTACTCGGCTTCTGAAAGGACAGCAGCAAATCGTAATTGTTGTCTCCCGTCGCCTCCCCAAGTCCCTTGACGACGTCGAGGAGAATGGTATTCTCCAAACCGTCCACCGTATCCTCGACCACCAGGCCGATGTTGTTCGTCTTCTTCGTGACCAATCCGCGCGCGGATTGGTTCGGCCGGTAATTCAGCTTCTCGATTGCATCGAATATCCGCTTCTTGGTCGCTTCCGCTACATGCGCGGAGCCATTGACCGCAAACGACACGGTACAAACCGCTACGCCGGCCTCCCGGGCGACGTCTTTTATGGTTGCTGCCATCATGATCATCCTTATCCAAAATTATAGGAAAACATTTGATTAGACTATAAATGCAGAGCTGTAAAACCGCAGAGTTCAAACCACTTATGTAAACGCTATCAGGTATTAGCCGATTACGGCGTTATCGCGTTGAAGAAAGAATCGCCGAATTGATGTTCTCGTGATACAAAACGTTTTTGCAAAAACGATTTGTATATAAAATACACCGGGTTATCGGCAGTGTCAATCCTGCTTTTTGTTCTTTTTTTATCTAATTCGTAATGAATAGCTCGTCCACGAACCGGTGTACGTTTGATTCAATCACGTTAATGCTTCTATATTCGCTAACTTGCCCCTGCTGTCGAATTGGGAAGTGTTGAAATGAAATAAAGGGAATCAGTCATTGGAATGGCTGATTCCCCACCAGACTCGTTTCAGGTATGAGCTTTCTTTGAAAGTTAATGCCGGATCTCCATACCGTTGAAATATCTTAATCCTCCAATGTATGCACATTAAACGTCTCGGTGGCTAACGATATACCGTCAATACCTAGTGCCTGAACATCTATATGGTTATGGAGTAATTGATCCTTGATATTCCATTCAAATGACCAGCCATCTTCTCCATCAATATCATATCCTATGAGTTTCCGTTCTTTACCAACCTCCGTACCGGTAGGAGCTGACCAAAATAAAACGGTGTCAGCATGTTGTGCCTCAACATAAATGGTTATTGTGTCGGCATCTCTAGGGACAACCCACCATCCATATTCCTCCTCGGCATCTGTATAGACCTTATCAATCATCACCGGTGTTTTGCTGATTCCGGAAGGACCATCTGAACTCACTTTGTCTGGAATTGTTTCAGGTTCCTCGTTGCGAGAGCAAGCTGATGTCAGAATCATGGTAAGGATAAGAATAAAAACTAATAACATCTTTTTCATATATATCCCCCTTGTGTGTAATTATCTTTGTTAGCATGCATACGGAGATTATTGAATACTTGGGTGAGCGATTGTTTGGTTTGTTTTATTGAAGAGCCGCTTGTTTTAGAAAACTTGAATATAACCACTACTTTTATCAGAAAAATTATAATAATATCCGAGGATCGCCTTGTAATTCCAATTGGGATAGTTTGTTGCTAAGTACTGTGTTCCATGTTGTGAAAGAATCCCTCCGCTTTCGGTCCCGCTTTGTCCTGAAGTCCCTGCTCGATACTGAGTATCGAAAACGACTCCATTTGAATTTCTCATAAAAATCCCATAAACATAATCAACCGCGGCATCCGTATTGGGATGGTTGGAGCCTTCGACGTATTTCTGATAATTGCGCCAATTATCAGTCAAATGGGCACCATGCTGTTTTGCTGGCTGTCTAGGATATGTGACGTTATACCAAGCATATGATTTTATAGCTACTGCCCCAGCTCTTAATGCTTCAGCTTTCCACCCTGCTATCCATTCATTAGGCAACACATTTTTCGCATAAGTATCAAAACCAAGTGTTTTATTTGTGCCTGTTGCTTCAATATGAAGTATTAGTCCGTTAGGAGGATTAGTAGCACTTTGCGGTGTTACTCCAATACTATCACTTGTGTAACTTTTTATAGGAATCAGCTCATTATTAAAATTCACAATTCTCCCTATCTCTTTTTGTTCAATTACATTCTTTGCTTTTTCTTCAGATATCGAATCAAATGTATAACCGAAATTTTTGAGCTTGTCAAAATTATAGACGTATTCATGGCCAATTATGTAGTCAGTGCTATTTAAGTTTCCAACTGCGATAAGCTCATACATAACACCATTATAGTAAAATTCATTTTCTTGGTGGACCTTATAATTAAAACCAATATAGAAATATCTAATATTATTATATAAGAATTCATCAAGTTCATTGAAATATGGTTCGATCTCTTTGATATGAATTTCTGGCAATTCTCTTATCTCGGAAATTGCAATTGAATCAACTGAAAGTATTCCAACACGATCTAGCAATTGTTGCTCACTTGGAAAGTTTGTCGGTTGTTTGTCTGGAGCATAGGATTTTACATAACCGTCCCAATCCTTATCATTAATGGAGCGAATGTATTGATAAATAACTTCTGGTATTTCTTTATTGGAATTTTCGACGTTTGAATTTGAAGCATACAATAAATTAGGGAAGACCAAAGCAAACATGAGTACAAGCGAAAACGTTAAGCTCGATATTGATATTAGCTTTTTAAATTGATACAAAGCAGTCACGCTCCTTTTATAAATTATCAAATCCAAGGTAAATAGTGTTAACTTTTATATTCACCTCTATTTTCTCCTAAAATTTTCCTTTCATATATTTAAACTCTTAAAGTCGGATAATAGTTACGCAATTTTTTTAAATAATTATTTCATATTGTCTTGTTATTCAATGCTTTGCTTGAGCTAGAAGTATAATAGATACAGCGTTTTTTCGAGATGAATTGGTAGACCGATTTTTGCAAACAAAGGATTGATTTCCAGCGGCGATTCCCATAACATTAAACATTATAATGATATAATGTTTAATGTTCGCAAAATCATGGATGCAGGGGGATTTCATATGAAATTTCGTTTCGAGGGCGCTGTTACGGATGTCACGCCAGGCATTGAGCTGCTGCTGGAGGAGCTTGGCGTCGAACTCGGGGAAAACGGCATTCCCGTTGAGGTAGCCTTGTCCGATGGCGATCTGGAGGTCGGCAGGGACCGAGACCGCGCCTATATTCGTTACGGACGAAAACATCAATTTTTCCGGGGACTCGGCTTGCTGGTTCAACATAGCCGCCAAAACGATACGTTCCACCTTCACGAACGCCAGCAATTTGACCAAATTGGCCCGATGTTCGACCTGTCCCGCAACGCCGTGCTGACCGTGGACAGCTTCAAGCTCATGCTGAATAAAATGGCCCTGATGGGAATGAACAGCGTGATGCTGTATATGGAGGACACCTACCAGATCGAAGGCGAGCCGTATTTCGGTTATATGCGCGGTCGCTACACGCAGGCGGAGCCGAAAGAGATGGACGATTATGCCGATCAATTCGGCATCGAGGCTTTTCCGAGCATCCAAACCTTGGCGCACCTAGAGGAGTTTCTGAAGTGGGAACCCATCAAGCATTACCGCGATACGAAGGGTGCCCTGCTCGTCGGCAGCGAGCTGACCGACTCCCTGATTGAACGGATGATCGAGGCCGCCAGCGCTCCGTTCCGCAGCAACAAGATTCATATCGGGATGGACGAAGCGGAGGAGCTCGGACGAGGTAAATATTTGGATCACAACGGTTACGTGAGCCGTTTCGACATCATGATCGCCCATCTGGACAAAGTCCTGGCTGCCGTCCGCAAGCGCGGCCTGAAGCCGATGATGTGGAGCGACATGTTCCTGAAGCTCGCTGCCGGCGGAGGCGGCGATGCGGCGTATTACGACAAGGACACCTCGATCCCGGAGGATATGGCCCGCCGCATCCCGAAGGATGTGGACATGGTGTACTGGGATTACACCCACATGGAGCCGGCGGACTATGAGAAGCTGATCGCCAATCACCGCCCGCTGGGCTGCAACCTCGTGTTTGCCGGAGCCGTCTGGATCTTCAACACATTCGGCGTCAACTACGGGTTGTCCCTGAACGCTTCAAATGTTGCGCTTCAAGTGTGCAAGCAGGAAGGAATCCGCGAGGTATACGCCACGATGTGGGGCGACGACGGCAACGAAGGAAATCCGTTCGCGGCGCTGCTCGGTCTGCAGCTTTATGCCGAGCATGCCTACTCGGAACAGGAGCCTTCCCCGGCTCAGTTGGCGGAACGGGTGAAATTCTGTACGGGCATCGATATGGAGGCGTTCCTCCTGCTGAAGGATCTGGACGAGATTCCCGGCCAGGAGCCAAACAACGCCAAGCAGAGCAACCCGTCGAAATTTTTGCTGTATCAGGATGTGCTCCTCGGGATGTTCGACAAACAGATCGAAGGCCTGGACCTCTCGAACCACTATGCCGAGCTGGAGCAAAACCTGCGCGCGAAGCGCGATAGCGCCGCAGAGCTCGACTATCTGTTCGAGATGCCGGAGAAGCTCAGTGCCGTTCTCAAACGCAAGAGTGAAATTGGCATTCTGCTGAAGCAAGCCTATGATGCCAAAGACACCGATACTTTGAGACATATGGCCAAGAACGTGCTCCCTGCCATCTCCAAAGCCGTGAAAGAGCTGCGCATTTCCCACCGCACGCAGTGGCATCGAATGTTCAAGCCCTTTGGCTGGGAGGTCATCGACATCCGCTATGGCGGCGTCATCACCCGCCTGGACACCGCATCGTTCCGCATTCTGGAATACGTGGAGGGACGGACGGCACGGATCGAAGAGCTGGAGCAGGAACGGCTGGTATTCAGCACGACCAACCGCGACAACCACAAGGGTGTCGGCTGGTGCAGCCATTATTACCGCATGGCTTCGCCGAACGTGTTCTACCATGTGCTGAATCCTTTTTAAGGGTTCCGGCTGGCCTTTATCAGTTCATACCAATCACAAAAGCATAATAAAAGCCCCGGTGCCGGGGCTTTTTTGCATTTATCGCTGAGGCTTGGATGATATATCTGATCCTCACTCAGGATCAGTCACTTCCTCATACCAGGCTCGCACATCCCGGCTAAGCCGTTCCACGATCTCCGGGTTACGGTCCGCCAGGTTGATGCGCTCTCCCGGATCCCTGGACAGATCGGACAGGTGAACCTGATCCGGAACCACGCGGTCGAAATCGAGTTTCCCGTTCAGCACCAGCTTCCAATCCCCTTCCCGGACAGCCAGCTGGCCTTGATACTCCCAGAACAATTGCTTATGCGGCGACGGCTCGCGCATTAACAGCATCTCCTTCAGGCTGCTTCCGTCCAGCGCAACGCCTTGAAGCGGTCCTGCCGCCGGATCGACGCCGGCCAGATCCAAAAAGGTCGGTGCGATATCCATCATAGCCGCCACCTCATCGCTCACTTGTCCGCCTTTCCAACCGCTCGGCCAGCTCAATATGGCAGGTTCGCGGATTCCGCCTTCGAACAGGCTTGCTTTATGCCCCCGGAAGATCCCCGCGCTTCCCCCGTAATACACGTCTTCCGTTCCGTCCAGCCAGTTCCGGCTCTCGGAGGACGGTCCGTTATCACTGGAGAAGAAAATGACCGTATCCTCGTAACAGCCGGCTTCCTTCAGGGCCTCCACGATCTCCCCGACGCCGTCATCCACCGCGGCAATCATGGCGGCCATGACCTGCCGATCCCAAGGCAAATGCGCAAACCGGTCCATGTATTCCTGCGGGGCATGCATCGGGTAGTGCGGCGCATTGTACGACGCAAACAAGAAGAACGGAGCGGCCTGCTCCCGCGACCGCTGGATGAAATCAACCGATCGTTCCGTGATCAGCTCGGTCATGTACCGGCCGTTCTTCCAAACCTCCGTTTCGTTCTCCCATAGATCATGCAAGGGGTTGACGCCATGGGCTTGGCCCCAATAAAAAATGTGCGAGTAAAAATCGACGCAGCCTGCCTTGAATCCGAAAAACTCATCAAACCCATGCGCATTCGGGCTGGTTTCCTCGGACAAGCCCAGATGCCATTTTCCATACAACGCCGTCCTGTACCCGGCAGGCTTGAGCGCCTTGGCCAACGTCACCTCGTCGGCAGGCAGTCCGTGCGAACCGCGCTTTGCCCCCAGAATCTCGCCGACTCCCGCTCGAACCGGATACTTGCCCGTCAATAATGAGGCTCGTGACGGAGAGCAGACCGGGGAATTCGAATACCAATTCGTAAAACGAATGCCTTCATCAGCCAACCCGTCCAGGTGCGGGGTTTTCACGGTGTCCGAACCGTAGCATCCAAGATCTCCATAGCCTAAATCATCGCAATAAATCACGATAAAATTCGATTTTTTCATATCTCCATTCACCTCTACTATTCTCGACTTGTTCCTCATCATCTTACCTTTTGGCGGACGAATACGGAATGCTCCATCCTTGCAATCGTTATACAATATGTTGCATCATAGCAATAACAAAAGAAATGATCGGTAAAGGTGAAAGGAGGACATATGAGTTTAACAGTGAATCAGCGGCCATCCCGAGAAGAATACTTTAACAACCCGGCTCACTTTGAGACACAACTGGGATTATGGATATTCAAATCCGGATCCCACCCCTTTTTCACCGAAAAAGTCGGTCCCCGGTCCGTCGAATTTTATAGTATACATTTCGTTGCCAGCGGCAAGGTGAGGTTCGGATGGGACGGCAACAGCGTCTCCCTCTCGGAAGGCGACCTCTTCTGCCTCTTCCCCGGCTCGGTCTATACGTATGTCAAGGACTGCGACGAGCCGTCTACCACAATCACTTGGACAGCCTTTATGGGCGAGTTGATGCCGTCCATATTGAAGCATGTCGATTTATGTCCGGAGCGACCCTATCGACAAAATGCCTTCAGGGACGATACCTTGGATGTCATCAAGGACATACAGCGATTGCTCCGGCAACCCCAGCAGGACCATAGCCTTCAGCTGATGTCGCTGGGATTCCAGTTGATCCACAGCATCGATCCCAACCGGGACCAGCACCTTCCCGCTGCTTCGGCTGCTTCGGACTGGCTCGAGTCCGTCCCCGGATATATGGGGCTTCATTGCACGGAGAACCTGTCCGTGGAGGAGCTTGCCGCCTGGGCCGGCGTGCATCGCAGTCACTTCACCCGCGCGTTTACCCGCCGATACGGCATCTCTCCGTCCCGCTACATGCAGCAGTTGATTATGGAGAAAGCGACCCGCCTGTTAACCGCCGAGGGAACCAGCATCACGCAGACCGCATTATCCCTGGGGTATTCGGATTTGTTCACGTTCTCCCGCGCCTTTACCCGGTATTTCGGAATGACGCCGAGCGCATTCGTGAAAGCGAACCGCCCATCATCGAGAACAAGCGAATAACAGGGAACCGCCATACGATAAACGATAAAGGACTCGCTGTAATCGATCCTACAGCAACGAAAAGAGGCTATCCGATTAGGGATAGCCTCTAGCTTTTTACATCACCTTTTAGGCTACGATAAACGGCAGGATAACCTACTCCTCCATCAGCCCCCACAGCGTGGTAAATGCCTCACCTTCCAATTGAAAGAACACAGGCGCATTGGCATATCGCACATATTGGCCGCCTTTAAACAGTCTTAACTGGACTTCCGTCCCGTCCTGCAGCTGGATATACAGAAATTTCTGCTCGCTAGGCCCGGTCTCGTAGATCCCTTGCTCAAACAAAGCATCCGCCGCTACCGGCTTTGCCTCATATAAAGCCTCAACGAAGGCTTGCACCGCCGTATAGTCCGCAAGCTCGCGCAGCTTATTCTCGCCCATGTTCCAGCTGTCGAAATCCTGCCATTTAACCGAAGTCATGTTCCCCATCAGATTCAGCTTGCCGATGATATCCTCGCCCTTGGCCACTGTAATCCCGTTGAGGTGCTCATACAATTCGGCGTAGACTTCCCCGTCATGCTCCATGTAGGACATAATTCTAAACTCGGCGTCATATCCCTTCACCGTGAAAATGTCCATTTCTCCGACCGTCGAAGCAAGTTCCGTATAATCATCGGCGGAGCTCCATTCCGTAATTCCCGATTTCGACCGTCCGAGCTTATCACCACGCAGCTGTTTGGCGATTTCCGGCGTGATTTGCGTGCCGGTTTGGGTGTAGATATTGCCCTGGTATACAACCAAACCGATCATGTCGGCTTTGACGTTGCTGTCCTCCGGAAGCTCGATCCTCGGTATGGTTACCGGATCATGATCAACCTTCGCTGTCGGCGGCGTATTCTCCCCGGTCCCTTGTTGAGCCACCGGGATATCGCTGACCGCTGGCTCGTTCTCAAGATTCAATACCAGCGAAGCCACTACCACCAGCCCCAGCATAATGGCCGCGGTGACGCCGGCGACCCCCATTCGGCTCATTCTTGTCGTTTGACGCTGATTTTGTTTCATTCCTTTCATAATCCGCTCCTCCAATCCTTTATCAGGTTCGATTCGATCTATCAATGATTTGTAGTCATTCCGATTCATCAATCGTCCTCTCCTTCCAGGTCCATGCGCAGCAGCTTCCTGCCGCGCTGAAGACGCATCTTGACCGCAGACTCGTTAATCTGCAAAATCGCGGCGATTTCCTTAACGGAATAATCCTCGTAATAAAACAGATGGATGACCGACTTATACTTGAACGGCAAACTCATGACGTTATCCATCAGCGTCCGTTCCGACGGTTCGACAAAATAATCGTTCATATGCTCCATTTTGGTTACCCGCTTGCGCCACAGGCTCCCTTGCATGTTCTTGCAATGGTTCGTAATCACCCGAATGAGCCAGGCTTTCTTATGCTCCTGGTCGCAGAAGTCAGGCGCTTTATATATCAGTTTAATGAACGTCTCCTGAATGGCTTCTTCGACATCCTGTTTGTTCCCAAGGTACACCATCGCTATTTTAAAAAGCATATCGCCATATAATTCATAGGTTTCCGTAATATCTCCGCCCGGCCGGAGCGAATCGATCTGCATCGCCTAGACCTCCTTTTACCATTAACACAGTTATGGACGTGAATCGGTCACATTTTGTTTATAGTTTTTTCGGCAAAAAAAAAGAGGATGTCCCAAAAGACCTTAGACTGGTGGGATTCCTCTTTCTGTTAGGAGACGCTCCGTGTACGAATCGTTCCTCCCATCGCTGTTGTCCCCACATTTCTTGGAATGATTTAAGCAAGGAAGAAATTTGAGAACAAAGCATATGCTTTCGATGCGTGCTTTCCGTTGGAAAGCTTTCAGGCGACCGTTGGCGCTTTTACGGAATCGTTTCGTCCTCTCCGCTACCCTCAGAAAATGACTTCATTTAGACATATGAAGAGAACCACATCTTCACAAAATGGATGTGCGACCTATTTCGAAAGAAACGGTGTAACGAACCAAAAAAGCAAAAAATGGCGGTGCTAAGGATGATCCCTAGCACCGCCATTTCTATATTTTCAGCTTTTTTATCGATTGGAGTGTTCTTCAGCAGATTTGCTGTTGACCCCCCTCGTATATCACAAAGATGCAAATCCAATATACATCCTGCCGCTATACAACCTGTTTATTTACATACGTCAAATCCTGCATCAAACGATGGAGCACAGCGGCGCTTTCGCCGCGGGTGGCATTCGATTTAGGATTGAAGCGCTGCTTCGGATCTCCGTTCAGAATATCAAGACCCGCCAATTCATACACCGCCACCTGAGACCAAGCACCGATCGAGGACGCATCGGCAAAATGGGCTTTTGCCGCGTCGACTGGGTTGTATCCGGCATACTCCAGCGCGTTGTAGGCCATCACAGCCATCTCTTCGCGCGTGATCGTCCGATTCGGCTTAAAGGTGCCGTCCGTGTAGCCGTTAATGATATCGGCATTGACGGCTGCCTGGATTGCTCCGGCGTACCAGTCGGATGAAGCCACATCCTTGAAGCTGCCTGACGCAGCGTCTGCAGAAAGTCCCAATGCCCGGACGACAAGCGCTGCGAACTCGGCCCGGGTGACCGAAGCGTTCGGAACAAAGGTCTGCTCCGTGCGCCCGGTCACGATCATTTTGGCCGCAAGCGATTCAACGTCGCCCTTCGACCAATGCGACGCGATGTCCTGGAACGTTACCGGGTTCTGCAACACCAGGTACGTGCTGTTCGTGCGGCTATAGATATCGATTCGTTGACCATTCACCTTAAATGGAATCGGCGTGTATATGCCGCCGTTTCCGTCCACCCGAACAACCGCGATATCCGTCAAAGCATGCGATTTATCGACATTCAGGGACCTCTTCACATACGTTTGGAATGAATCCAGCGTGAAAGTCTTGCCATTGCCGGACTTCACCGTCACGGTGTAGCTCACAGCTTGTATTGCATTATATCCTTTGGATGCCGCTGATTTAAGGGCATCCGCATCGATAGCAAGCTGAATGATCAATTGAAGGCTGTTCATGTCCGAGCCAGCTTGGGCTGCCAGCGCTTGAAGATCGATCTCTGTTTTCGGAAGCTCATAACTTCCGTAAGGCGTCGCTACCACCAGCACCTGCGCGCTTGTTTGATCAAGCCACGCACGCAGCGCTTCATTCTCGATGGTAACGGATGAAGAAGAGATTGGCTGCGTGCTTGTTACCTCCACGGTAACTTTTCCGCCAACAGGCTGTTTCAGGGCTTCCTTCATGGCAGCTCCGGTCACGCTGCCTGCCGCCGCGCCGTTCTCCACCTTAACCGGAACCTTGACCTTGCCCGGTTCTGCCGGCGGCGTGGTGCCTGGGTTCGAAGGATTCACGGGAGGCGTCGTCGGCCCTGGATTTCCAGGCGTGCCCGGATTTCCAGGGTTGCCCGGCCCAGGCTCACCCGGACCACCCGGAAGCGGCGCTCCCTTCAAGTCCGTAATCCGTCCTTCGACAGCGGAAGTCTTGGCCGTGATGGTACCTACTTTTTTCACGTAATTCGAGAATACTTCATAGTCAGGCTTATAAAGCAGGTTCACGCGCCCTTCCAGATAAGCCTTCTCGAGCGAAGCATAGAAATCGCCGCCCTTAGCGGTAAATGCGTTCGTCGCTACCTCATACGATTTATTCATGTCGATCGGCTCATATCCGTTCTTGCCTTTCACCTCGATGCGGAGCACCCGCTGCCCGGCCGGTTTGGTCGAATCATAGAAGAACTTCATACCCGCGATATGCGGGAAGCGGCCATCCGCAGCAGGCGTCTTGGAAACCCCGTTCTCCATGGCTTCTTTGATCTCGGCGCCCGTCAATGTGATCGTGACCAGATCATTGTTAAACGGAAGCACCGTCATGACGTCACTCATCGTGATTTTGCCTGCTTCAATAGATTCGCGGATACCGCCACCGTTCTGCAGGGCGATGACCGCATTCGTTCCGGCGGCTTGCGCCGCATCCAGCATGCCATCGGCAATCAGATTACCGAGATTCGTTTCCTTCGTGCGGACATCGGCGCGGACGCCGTTCAGCTTCACTTCGGTCGTACCAACCTCCGTTTGTTTTAACTGCTCCACACCCGGCTTATATTTGGTATTCAGAATTTGCAGCGCCTCTTGATCCGGCTGAATCACATATTGGCCGGCGCTATCTTTCTCGTCAACCGAAATGAGGTTACTGTTCCACTCCTGCAGGACACCCTCATCGTCAAATACGACCTCAAGCTGACCTAAGAATTGACCTTTTTCACCTGTCTGCACAATCAGCTTCGGTTCGCTGTCCGAACGGTCTACAACCGCCTCATCCAGCTTGGTATGACTGTGACCGCCCACGATGATGTCGATGCCTTCGACTTCCTTGGCAAGGTTGACGTCCACATCATAACCGAGGTGCGACAGTACAACGATTTTGTTGATGCCTTCCTTCTGCAGCATCGCTACGGTGTCTTTTGCCTTTTGCACCGCATTCTCAAAAGTTACGTCTCCAGGCGAAGCGATGTTGGCCGTGTCTTCGGTTGTAAGTCCAAGAAGGCCAACCTGCTCCCCGTCTACCTCCATGATGATGGCCGGGTAGATGGTTGCATCCTTGGCATCCCGGGTCACTTCATTCTTGAATTTCTGGGTCAATAAAGCATCGGCCGAAAAATTCACGTTCGAGGAAACAAACGGGAAATCCGCATGCTCGATGAAATCGTTCAGCACCTCGGAGCCTTTATCGAACTCATGGTTACCGAAGGTCATGGCATCATATTGAACCAAATTCATGAACTCCAGATCGGCGAGTCCTAAATATTGATTAAAATACAGCGTGCCGGAGAATACGTCTCCTGCATCCACGAGCAGAGGATTGACCGCGTTCGCTTTAGCTTGCTTGATCGCCGTAACCCTGCGTACAATGTTATCCGGCGAGCTTACGGTATCCAGATTGGCATGCGTGTCATTGGTATGCAAAATCGTCAGCGGGAAGCCGTCCACGGCTTCTTCCTTCAGGTCAATCTGGGCTACGACCGGATCATGATCCGATACGCGGCCCTTGGAAGCCGGGAAGTCGGCGTTCAGATGCACGACATCGGCTTGCGTAGAGCGAGTCAAATTCTTGCTGACGAGAATATGATCCAGCACCTGCGAGTTCCCGTCATACGTGTAGGTATACCTCTCCTCAGGCGGAAGCGTATCGATCAGATTGTCCAATTCGCTGCCTTTCAAAATGTTCGCCGTCTCGGTAAATTGGAAATCATTCAAATCTCCCAGAACGACGACGTTAGCGTCAGGGTTAGCAGACACAACGCTTTTCACGAATCTGTTCACAACCGCTGCAATCTGATGGCGCTGCGTTTCGCTGGAGAGAACCGGCGGCTGGGTATTGCCGAAAGGTCCTTGATCTCCGGATTTCGAGTTAAAATGATTCGCAATGACGATCACTTTTTCCCCTTGGAATTCGAACTGCGCGGCCAGAGGTTTACGCGATGCGTTGAATGCAGGGTTCAGCGGTTCGATTCGGCCCGGATTCAGAGTCAACTGATCCTTCACCGCATCATAAGCCACCGATTCAATCGGTGATCCCTTCTTGCCGTTTACACTGTCCGATAACTGGACACGATCGGCGTTATAGAGGAATCCGACCCGAATGTTTGCTCCCGGCGCTCCCCCGTCGTTATTATTCACCGGATCAATATCGGTAAAGCTGTAGGTTGGTCCACCGGCTGCCTTGATGGCGTTAATCAAGGTCTGGTAGCTTCGATCTGCCGCGGTAGTTCCGTTGTTCTGCTCTCCGTTGTTATCCTGTACTTCGACAAGACCAATAATATCCGGAGACTTGATGTTGTTTACGATCGACTCCGCCAGCTTGTTGATTTTGGCGGAACTTACGCCCGGGTAGAAATTTTCAATATTATACGTCGCTACTCTGAGCTGTTCATCATTCACGTCGATCGTGGATACCTCTTGTTTAAAAGAACTGCTGTGGATTGCAGGCAATTCGCCTTTAGCCGGAATCACCTTGAAATTGCCACTGTTATATCCGATTACGCCGATCACATCATCGGCAAACGTATCGCCTGTGCCCACTTCTTGTCCCGGATTGCCGTAAGCAATCAGGAGACGCTGCGGGTTGAAATTACCCTGCTCTTTCAGAACCAGTCCGCCGGCTGGCGTAATGACATCCGCGGTATCGTTCTCAACCCGGGTCGCAATGTTGTAGGTACCGCCGCTTGTCCAATACGGACTAATGATCGTTGGGTGCGGAAGTCTGACCAGCATGCCTTCCAGAGATTCGTAGAAGTCGATGGCATCCTCCTCCGGATCGAACGTTGCCATGCTGTCATTATCGATAATGGCGGCAGGAATCGGGCGCCCGCCTTTACCTAAGGTAACAGGGTCCGGCAGTTGTTGACCCTGACCCAGATTCTTGATGGATTGCAGCTCGATTTGAGTGGAGGTCAGGTTGCTGGAGCTTCCCTCGTTATACTCGGCCACTTTTCCGGTTACACTCACCAGATCTCCGATTTGAGGACGGTTTGGATCCGTGGAATACACAAAAATCGCATCTGAGGTATTCGGATTGGAATCCGGCTTCGGATCCTGGATATAGAATCCCTTGATATTGCCGTTAGAGAACGTATATCCGTACTGGGTTACGACGCCTTCAATATCGGTTACCGTCTGTCCGGTATACAGCGAAGTATGGTCCTCGCCTTGAATATCCGCGATGCGCGGCTGCTGAGTGGCCTTGTAAGCAAATTCGTATACCTTGCTTACTTCTTTACCCGAGACGACGATCGCCTTAATGGTCGTATCTTGGTCAATCTGAATCGGCGAGCTATACAATGTGCTTGATTGCGTTGGAACCGAACCGTCGAGTGTATAATAAATACTCGCCCCTTGCGTAGGGCTGGACAGCGCAACCGTCCCCCCGATGATTATCGGTCCGGCTCCCGGACTTGCGATCACGGAGAACATCTCTTCGATTAAGGCATTCTCGCCTAAAGGAATCAGCTCATAGATGTTGCCAAACTGCTTCACCACTCCCGTGACGCGGCTGAAGGTTTTCACCGTCTTCAGTTTGGACAATCCGGAATAGATGATGAATTCATGCCCGCCTTGCTCAGCCGTATATTCCCCAGGTCTGTTTTCGGACTTGATGGTGACATCGTCCAGGTAGACAAGTCGCGCTTCATAAGTCTCCCCTGCAGGAAAAGATAGATCAGCTCCGGTGATTTGTTGAGCCTGCGGCACTCCTGCATTTGCACCCGTTACGTCATGCGGCAGCAGGGCATGCGGTTTGATCTCCTGAAGATTGTTGTAAATCTCCATCACGCCGGCCACGCTCACCCGATCGCCAACACTGGCATTAAGCGGGTAGTCATAGAGCACGATACCGGCCGTGTCATCTTGAATGTAGGTTTCTCTGCCTTCGATATGCGTAATAATGCCTTCCGTCCATACATGCTCGCCTTTTGCCTTGCTGCGGGCATCAGCGACGGACGTTTGCGTTAAAATATCATATTGGAACGAGGAGACCGGTCCATCCGGCTGGCCATCTTGAGCTGCATAGGCATCCACCCGCGTAGGCTCGTTAAGGATGATCGGGCCGTTGACGAGCTGGAAGCCGGACCCGTTTCCGCCGGACCGATACACATCCGCATAAACGGAAGCGCCTACCGTAGGCGGATTCAGCGTAATCTCCGTTCCGGCTGGCCAGGCATTAGGCTCCGGATTGGCCGTTACGGCTCCCAAGCCCGAGCCAGGCGTGACCGGCGTAGCGGGACTCGAGCTGTTCCGAGGTTCCGGTGTGGTAACGGTGAAATCCGCTACATTGTTATCCGTGTCGAGGCCGCGATCGTTTTGACCATAGGTCAATTCCTTGCGGATCGCCGCCGTACTGCTGGATAAAGCAGCGGTCGGACTCGTCTCAGATTCTAAAGCAGATCCATAGCCAACGAGATCGATACGATCGCCCGCGGCGTTGACCAGATCTACTTTTCCATTAGAGCCGCCCATACTCAATTTTCCTTGAACGTCAGGTGTCGGCAAAAATGATCCTGTGCTGCCGCCACTCTGTTGGATTAATAAGTACGAATAAGGCTTAATGATACCGCTTAAAGAGGTTATGTTATTCGAACTGAAATCACCTGTTGCGCTTGCATAACGTACCTTCCAGCCTGTCAGGTCGATCGGACTGCCTGTCGGATTGAACAATTCGATAAAATCATGCCTATACGTGGCCCCGCTATTCCCGCCGCCACCGTACACCTGGCTGATCACAACCTGGTCATGCCGGGGGGAAGCCTCCGCTACCTTCACGGGGCTGAAAGGAACGATGATACTCAGAAGCATCACGATTGCCAGAAGCATGCTTAACGGCCTTTGGCACCGATGTAATCGAATGCGCATTCAGGTTTTCACTCCTCTATTCTATTAAATTTTCTTACCTTATTTACTATATATACCAGATATGTTTTGGGAGTTCTAACCTAAAGTATGCTGGATGTAAAAAAACCTCCGATAGACCTAAACCCAAAGCTGGATAGGCATATCAGAGGTTCTATTTGGCTTACATCGACTTGCGCAATACGTTACCGTTTACCTGAATCGAACGGCTCCCCTACGGCTTTCGGCGCATTCGAGGATTTGGAGAAAATCACGAGCGCGATCAGTGTCACAACATAAGGGAAAATCTTGAGAATGACCGGCGGAATTACCGCCAAAGACGGAATGACCTGTGATACGTTGGCTACCGTCGTGGCAAATCCGAAGAACAAGGTGGCCAGCAGGATGCCGAGCGGCTTCCATTGTCCGAAGATCAAGGATGCCAGAGCCAGGAACCCGAGTCCTGCCACGTTCCCCGTAAATTCGCCGGAATACGTCAACAGAATGACAGCCCCCCCGAGTCCGGAAAAAGCACCCGAGATCATGACGCCGACATACCGCATGGACTGTACCTTAATGCCTGCTGCTTCGGCCGCGTGCGGATGCTCGCCGCAGGACCGGAGTCGCAGACCGAACGGCGTTTTGTACAGTACAAATGCACTTACCAAAAGCAAGATCAGAACCAACCACGTCGTGGCATAGGTTTTCGTGAAGAATAAATCCCCGATGATCGGAATCTTGGACAGACCCGGAAAATCAAACGGTGCAAAACCATTCGTGATGCTGATCTTGCCGCTCCCCGTAATGTTACGGGCAAGGAAAATCGTCAGGGCACCCGCGATCATATTAATCGCCGTACCGCTTATAATCTGGTTCGCACTGAGATTAATGCTGGCAAAGGCATGCAATAGCGAGAATAGCGCACTCGCTGCGGCCGCTGCCAATAGTCCTACCCATAATACCCACGATTGGCCGGGCCATTGGGCCTGCATTTTGAATATGACAAAGGCTCCGATGAAAGAACCGACAATCATCAAGCCGTCAAGGCCGATATTGACGACCCCGCTTCGTTCACTGAACAGCGCGCCCAGGGCGGTAATCAAAAGCGGGATCGTGTAAGCGATGGCATACGGAAAAATCTGTTCAATCGTTGTCCACATATGTCCTTACTCCCCCTGCTTTTTATTAGCCGCGCGACGCAGCTTCAATTTACGGTATAGTCGTTCGATCAAGATGCTGGTTGCCGCAAAATAGATAATGATAGCGATGATCGAATCGGCGATTTCCGGCGGAATCTCCGTCATGGCATTCATAAACCCTCTGCCCGAGTAGAGAATCCCGAAGAACAGTGCCGATACCAAAACACCGATAGGTGCGTTGATTCCGAGCAGAGCGACGGCAATCCCGTCAAATCCCTGGCTCGGCAGAATGCCGATCTGCATGCTGGAGGCATTCCCCGCATACTGTGCAACTCCCGCGAGGCCCGCGAGGCCGCCGGAGATGAACATGGACAGCACGATGCTGCGTTTGACAGCGATACCCGCATATTCGGAAGCGTGCCGGTTGAATCCGACCGCCTTCAATTCGTATCCAAGCGTTGTTTTGTTAATAAGGAAAGCGACGACCAGAACAGCAATGACCGCGATAAAAAAGCCCAGATTGACATAAGAACCTTGGAACATATCGCTGAGCCACTGCTGATGCAGCATGGCTTCCGGCGGAAGCTGACGCGATTCCGTCTCCAGACTCGCCCCTTTGAAGTAACCCGGAATGACATAATAAACGGTCCAGTAGGCGGTCCAGTTCATCATGATCGTGGATACGACCTCATGCACGTTATATTTAGCCTTCAGGAAACCGGGGACAACCGCCCATAGCGCACCGCCGATAAACCCGACCAGTACCATGATCAACAGGAGCAGAGCCCGCGGCAGGTCCAGCGAGAGGCCGACAGCCGTCGCGCAAAAGCCACCGAACAGCATCTGGCCCGCGGCACCGATATTAAACAGTCCGGTACGGAAGGCAAAGGCCACGGACAAACCGGTCAAAATAAGCGGAGTCGCCGTCGCCAGCGTATTTCCGATCCGCTCCGGGTTCTTGAGTCCACCCTGGATGAGATACTTATACCCTTCTACCGGATTATGTCCGGTCAGCGCCATAAGCAGTGCCCCCGCAATGAGTCCGAACAGGACGGCAAGCAACGATTTTACGCTGTTATTCATGTGGTGCCTCCTCTTTTTGATACCCGGCCATCATCAGTCCGAGCTCTCTTTCGTTCGTTTCGGAGGTTTTAACGATACCTACCAGTTCACCGTTATTGATAACGGCAATGCGGTCCGACAAATTCAGCACTTCATCAAGCTCCAGGGAAACCAGTAGAACGGCTTTCCCCTTGTCCCGCTGTTCGATCAGACGACGGTGAATATATTCAATCGAGCCTACGTCAAGGCCCCGGGTCGGCTGAACGGCAATAAGCAGATCCGGATCGCGCTCTACCTCACGGCCGATGATCGCTTTTTGCTGGTTACCGCCGGACATCGAACGCACGATCGACCGGCCGCCCGTTCCGGAACGCACATCAAAGCTCTGTATGATATGCTCCGCATGCTTGCGGATCGCTGCCGGCTGCAGCAGCCCGTTCTTGGAATACGGTGGGCGGTTGTACACCTCGAGGATCAAATTCTCTTCAATCGTATAATCCAGCACGAGTCCCCTCTTTTGACGGTCCTCCGGAATGTGGCCGATTCCGCTTTCATTCCGTTGACGGACAGATAGACCGTTGAGTGTTTTACCATTCAAGCTCACCGTTCCGCTCTCGGCCTCGCGAAGTCCGGTAATGGCTTCGATCAGTTCCGATTGACCGTTACCATCCACGCCTGCAATACCCACAATCTCCCCGGCATGCAGGTCCAGACTAAAGCCTTTGAGCGCATCGACTTTCTTGCTGTTCTTGACCGTAAGCGATTTAATCTCGAGAACGGTCTTGCCCGGGCGACTCTCCTGCTTGTCCACCTTAAAGGAGACGCTGCGGCCCACCATCATTTCGGCCATAGCCTCGCGGCTCGTGTCTGCCACTTCAACGGTGCCGATGGTCTTGCCTCGGCGGATGACGGTGCAACGGTCCGCAACCGCTTTAATTTCTTTCAATTTATGGGTGATCAGAATGATCGATTTGCCTTCATTGACCAGGTTTTTCATAATGCCCTGCAGATCTTCGATTTCCTGAGGGGTCAGCACCGCGGTCGGCTCGTCGAATATGAGCACTTCCGCGTCGCGGTACAGCATTTTGAGAATTTCCACTCTCTGCTGCATCCCGACCGAGATATCCTCGATTTTGGCATAAGGGTCTACATTGAGGCCGTATCGCTTGGACAACTCCTCGACCCGTTTGGCAGCCGATCTCACATCCAAGCCGAAGAAGTACTTGCGCGTCTCGCTGCCCAGAATAATATTCTCGGTCACGGTAAACGGCTCGACCAATTTAAAATGCTGATGCACCATCCCGATTCCGAGTTTGTTCGCGACATTCGGATTCGAGATCCGCACGTCCTTGCCGTTGACTTTGATTACGCCACGGTCAGGCTGATACATGCCAAACAGGATACTCATCAGGGTGGACTTGCCTGCCCCGTTCTCACCGAGCAGCGCATGAATCTCGCCTTTCTTCAGCCGAATCGTAATATCGTCATTAGCTACGATCCCGGGAAATTCCTTGCGGATGCCCACCATCTCGACAACATAGTCCATGGTTTTGGGTCCTCTCCTTCTTTTGTGTTGAATATCTTCCTGTGCATAAATTGCTTTAAAAAAACGCGGATCGACTCACTTCCAAACAGCCAGAACGCAGTTACATAGATTGAATTCTACATTCCATATCAGGATGCAATCGCTTGCGCCGGTGATACGGTCTGATACCTAAAATAGCTCCACAAAGTGGAGCCTATGCTTCGATGCTTGTTCCAAATACTTTGCGGGGGCCCCAAAACATATAAATGCGATTACAGAATTGCTTACGCTTCACTGAAATAACCTATAAATTCTAATACCTTAAAAAAAGACGGAGGGAATCCGTCTTTTTTTTCATGCGGTATCGCTGCTTTTCAAGTAAGTCTATCCACGTTGTAGATGACCTTGGTATCTTGGATTACTTAATCAAATCGCCTTGCTCAGCGGCTACTTTAATTTCGCCGGCTTTGATTTTGCCAAACACTTCGTCCACTTGCTTAAGAACGTCATCGCTCAGGTTCGGGTTCTTCTCAGGAAGGCCAACGCCGTCATTAGTTGCGTCCAGCGTAAGTGTCTGTCCGCCTGGGAATTTACCTTCCATTTCAGCTTTGATCATATCGTAAGCCGCATGGTCGATTTTCTTCACGGCCGAAGTCAGGACAACGGATTTGTCGCCTTCATAAACGCCATCTTGATACTGGTCAACGTCTACGCCAACGATCCATACTTCAGATCCGTTCTGTACGCGAGTCTTCGCTTCGTTAATCGCACCAACGCCCACGCCGCCTGCTGCTGCGAAGATCACGTTCACGCCGCGATCATACATTTGAGCCGCCAATTGGCTGCCTGCTGCAACATCGTCAAAAGATCCTTGGTAGACAACGTTCTCTTTGTTAATGACCAGTTTCGTGCCGAGATTCTCGTTGGCATAAGCTACACCCTGCTGGAAGCCCCAGTTGAACTTTTGTACAGGAGGGATTTCCATGCCGCCGATAAATCCAGCTTGTCCATCCTTCACATGAAGCGCAGTCGCTACGCCAGCCAGGAAGCCGGACTCTTGCTCAGCGAAGAAGATGGATACGGTATTTTCCTTAACTACCGGTGTTGCGCCCTCTTCCCCGGAATGAGGTGTTCCATCGATAATTACGAATTTAGCATCTTTATACTTGTCTTGTGCTTTAAATACGGCTGTTTCAAATTTGAAGCCTGGGGTTACAATGAACTTGAATCCGGCATCATACAGGTTCCCGATCTCTTTTGAATAGTCGGCTTCTGTCGTTCCGGCCGGCTTCAGGTATTTATACTCCATTTTGAAGTCCTCGTTGGCCTTCACGATACCTTCATATGTTCCTTGGTTAAACGACTTGTCATCAATGGTTCCTGCGTCCGTAACCATCCCTACCTTGAAGTTTGCCTTAGGTGCGTCGCCGCCTGCGCCGCCGCTTGGTTCCGACGCCGGTTTGTCGCCGCAACCTGCCAGCATTGTGACAGATAACGCCAAACTGATTAAAGATATGACCCCTTTTTTCATTAAGGATAACCCTCCTAGGTATATATGCCCGAATACTAGATTCGCGCTATTTACAATATATTAATAAAACAGACCCTTTTCAACATAAATTTGGGTGAATCTGTCAAGCTGCATCTGTGCCGCGGTGAAACGTTTAAGACATGTTTTATACCAAATCTAGTAGGGATAGGAAACCGCAGATTGCGTGGCGTTGATAACACGGTTTTTATAGATAACACGGGGGTTACAGTGGGTGTGATAAGTCAAGCGCGCAAGTGATCAGATCCTTCCATCAGGAAAAAAATAACTGCGCTTTATGAAAAGAAAGCACCTCGGCAAGGTGCTTACAAACATGCTGATTATTTCGATGAATGCTATGAATGATTATTCATCATTATTCATTTACGACGGGACTTCATCATGCGATTATACGTAATTAATCCGGCAATAATCATGGCGACAACACCCAAACTGCTTGCCGACTCCGGCGTCATGCCAAATACTCCCGCCAAATTCGTAACCAAACTGTTCGTAAGCAGCGCTACCGCAATTAGCATAATTGGCCGCCACACGTTATACCTTCTCATCCTCGCAACACCCCCAAGCCAGATTTACAGCATTATAAGAACCCCAAATGACTAAGATCACCTAATCTATTAGAAGCATTATACCATGAATAAGTATGCGTTTACATTAATCTCCTTCATTATATTAGATGTGTTCATTAACATCGAGATGCGTCACATATTCCTCATGCGCTCATCAATATCGATTCAAAGTAAAAACCACGGTCACAACGTGGACATCTCGCGCTGCGACCATGGCATATTTTACGAAACATTAGTTATCATGTATCAGTATGGAACGGCAGAATTTTGTCATGAAATGCCCTCAGCCTAAGTCAACTTCTCAGAAAACAGGCCATACGCCATCGAAATCTGAGCTCATGCTGGACATAACTCATCAGTCCTTTTTATTGTATTCGAATGAGATCTTAACGGGATCCGACATTCCTTCCATAGACAGATAGGCGTCGCAGGCTCCCTTTAAATTGCCGGTAAGCTTGATCGTGAATTGGAAACTTCCCGTTTCCGTACTGGTCGTCTGGCCTTCGTACCGAACTTTCCCTTTCGAATCGAGTATTTTCAAATTCACTTGGGACTGGCTGCCGTTCACGACCAGACCCTCGATCGTCAATTTCTTCGCAGCGGCATCCACCACGGCTTTTGCTCCGTCGATTGTAGCGTCGCCCCCCGCATCGCCGTCAATGCCGAGAACTTCGATTTCATCAAGAAAGACCCAGACGTTGACCGGGAATTCGACTTTCACGTAGCGGGCAGACACTTTATCGGCTCCCGCTTTCCCCGGCACGCCGTCTGTTATCCCGCTCCAGCCCACGAACTCGGCCGAGGCAGCATCCTGTGCCGGTGGCGGAGAAACGGTTGCCAGCGTACTCCAGGATTCGCCGTCAGATGAAACGGAAAAAGTGACGTTCTGAGGGAAATAGATGCCGGGTCCTTTATCTTGAAGAAAATGGGCTCTAATTGCCCCGATCGATTTGTTGCCGCCCAAATCAAATGTGATGGTGCGGCTTCGTTCGTCAGGGTAGTCGCTTCCCGCATGGGCCTGCCACTGCTCGGTGCGGTAATCCGTCCCGCCGAATCGGCCGTCCGTAAGTTCGTTCCCGGAGTCGGGATAGTTGCTGTTAGGAGGCAGCGAAACCGTGTAATTTTTTCCAAGAACCAGATTGCTGAGTCCCCCTCCGTCAGACCAGGTTTGAATGAGAACTTGGGCGTAGGAATCAAGCACCGTTGCGGCCGGGACCGAAATCAACCCTTGCGCTTGGACGGCCGGGTCGTGAATGTGCGCGAGAAAATCCTGCATATACGTCACGGCTTCTTTCGGCTTGTTATCGTCCAAAAGAAGCTTGATGGTCTGCAATCGATACGTCAAATCATTACCAAAAGCCGGCTTGATTTCGTTCGATGCGACATAACGCTGTACAACCTCCGCCATCGTCTCCGGCGCCGGGCTGCTATCGATGGCGTACGTTCCGTTCAAATACTGGTACAGCCAGTCATACATTAAACGTAAATCGGGATCCTTGCTTACCCCTAAGTTGTATACTGCATTATTGCCTTGATAGTGAGCTCTGAAGCCATTTTGCATCAGACCGGATCTGACGCCGCTGTCCAAGTATTCGACAAAACGCTGACGAAGTACGGGATCTGTCAGCATTCCGTCATCAAATTCAACTTCGTTCCCCATTCCGTATCGCTTTGCAGTATCCGTAGCATCGTCCAGACGGTCGGAATCCATTCCGCCGAAGAAATAGTTAGGCTGAAGCGCCGCGGCATCGAACCCTACGTCTTTCCACATAAACATTTTGTAAGCATAGGAGTGTGGAATCCAGAAAACCTTCATGTTCATGGCGTGCACTTTATCCGACACCATGCGAGCTATGTCCGGTCCCGATTCGGATATGTCGATTTGTTCCGGCATCCAGTACATCCCGACAAGCTCAAGATTAGAGTAATTGGCAGCCTGCCATCTTTGCCGGGTCTGGTCCAGCCACCACTGCACCGCTTTTCCTCTGTTTTCAGACGCTTTTTCTTTGCCTACGACGGAGTCGTTGAAATTTAAGGAACCGCTACCGTCAATGTCGCCAAAATCGGTTAAGGATTCCCCTGGATTCGGAATCATTAACACAACCTTGACTTGATGATCGGGCTGTTTCAGCTTGGCCCCAACTTCCTTGGCAGCCTCATTCAACTGCTGCATATCGCCCGTGGCTGCAAATGTTTTATCCAAATACCATTTCCAATCGTCCAGGTTCGTTTGTCCCTGACCGAAATCGCGGCCGGCAGGCGAAGCAATCCCGAGATATAGAACGCCGTCATAAAGCCAATCGACCGGCTCGCCGTCTTTATTTACATAACTGATATTAGGGATAATCCGTTCCTTATTCCAATCGCCCAAACCATTCGCATATTGTCCGTTATACAGCAGATTCAGATTCCGGATCCCAGCCGTAGCTTCCCCCGGCTCCAAAAAACGAGGCTGCTCGGCAGGAACCTTTACCGCCCCTTCAATCTTGCCGTCCATACCCATAATTTCGATTTCGTCAATGTATTCCCACTGTGTAGGATGCATATAAAAGGTCACCTTCACATAACGGGCATAAGCCAGCTTGCCTTCCGTATTCCCGCCTTTGATTCCATCCCGGCTGCCATCCCATTCAAAGGTCTCCTGTCTGGGCGGTCCTTCTCCCCACAGAAGCTGCGTAGCGTTATGGGAAAGCAGCCCCCAATTTTCCTTATCGTCGGAGACATACATCGATACCGACAGCGGCACGAGAATCGAATTCGTAGGAAAATCTTGAAAGAAATTGGCCGTGATCTTTCCAATTGACTTTTTCTCACCGAGATCGAACACAACTTCGCGAGCCTTTCCGCGCAGATGCCCTACCCATGCCGGGTCGTTCATATCCAATGCGCCGTATTTTCCGTCCGTAAGCTTGTATCCGTCATCGGGATGCGAAGCTTCCGGAGCTTCAGACCATTCATACGGAAGGCCTGCCGCGAGATTGCGAAATTGCTTCTCCCGCACTGCCGAAGATGCTGCCGCTTGATTTTCGTCTATTGCTTGTGGTGCCTGTTCCGCTGCCGGTTCACCAGCATCCGTCAGTTGATCTAGTTCGACCTGTGGATGACCTGTATCCTTTCCTGCTTCCATCTGGTTTGCACCTGCCGCCTGCAGGATGGTCACATCCGGAACAAGCGATTTCGCCTGAACCGCAAAGAGCGGAGACAGTAGTAATGCCGCTGCCATTAATCCGGATAACCATTTTTTAGTCAAATTCATTAAGGCCAGCTCCTTTTCTTTATTCTCGAGTACAGAAATATCAAGAACCTTTAAACCCTTATTTCTGTTCCGGTTGAACGCTAGATTTTAATCCCCCCTTTCGCGAAATCTGATATAAGCAAGCAGCAAAGCGTATAAGATCGGCTTCCTCCGGAAGAGGAAGCCGTCACCGCCGCATCCAGTGCCGCAAGCGGTGCGGAGGTTCCATTGGCAACAGCAATAGTACAGCGCAGCCAAACACTCCGCACTTCGGGCGATCTGAAGAATGGATTAGCAAACTTCGGTTTATCCGTGTTCAAGTGATTCTGTTCTATTTCCCCTTCGTCGCCAGGAACTCGTCAATTTGCTTTTGCAGTTCCTGCTGAATTTTTTTGAGGGCAGGGCCGGCTTCCGCTTCAAATTTCTTCAATGTCTCGTCCGGATCGATAACCCCGTTGAACAGCGCCGTGTAGTATTGCCCATCGACTGTATTGTACTGGCTGACCTCGTTTTGCACCGGGGTACTGTCAAATTCGAAGCCGGCCAAAATATCGGTCGTGAACATGTCGGCATCCTTAAGCACAGCGTTCAACTCCTCATTTTCGCCCTTCACATCACTCCGCTCATCGACGGGATTCCACAGCCAAACATAGCCGAAAGCAGAGTAGCCGGATGTATCCAGGGTTTTCATTTTGTCGTCGCCTACCGCTTCCCAATGCTTCCCTTCGATTCCGTAAGAAAGCAGGTCGTAGTTTTCCTTCTCATTCGCCCAGTTCAGGAACATAATCGCCCGCTCCTTATTCTTGCTTACCTTCGGAACGGCCAGAAAGTTCCACTGTTTGAAGTCGGTGATGTTCGCGCCCTTCTCCGGATTAAAGAAGGTGACCGTCTCCAGCTCGCTGTCCGGCACATTGTTCTTTAACGTGTTCTTGAGGGAATCGCCGATGCCGAACGCGCCGTTCGTGACGATTGCCACTTTGCCTGCCGAGATCGGCTGATGAAAATCTTTTGTCGTCAAAATGTCCTTGAAAATCAGACCGTCAGTAAACCATTTGCGCGTGTTCGCCAGCCACGTTCCGATCGGCTCCCGATCCTCCAGCAAATTGTAAACTTTGCCGTCATTGTTCTTGTAATAGAGCATCAGGCTGTTGCCCAGGGCGTGGGTCGGTCTGACATGGGTTTCGTAATCGTTCAACGCATGGTGGGCGACAAATGAATAAGTGCCGGAGCCTGCGGTCATCGGGATGATGCCTTTCTCCTGCTCTTTCACCTTGTAGGCGAAAGCGATCAAATCTTCATAGGTTTTAATCGGCGCTACGCCGAGCTTCTCGCGAATATCTTTGCGCACCATGTAGGAATTGCCGGACATGTAGCTGACGCCGAGCGGAACGGCCATAATTTTGCCGCCGTATTTGTTATAGTCCCACATTTGCTGCGGCCGTTTCTCCAGCACCGTTTGGCCGTACTGGGCCAACAGGTCATCCAGCGGTTCATAGAATCCGTTTGCAATCATCTGATTGATGTGCAGCCATGGCGCATCGAAAATGAGATCGATGTTTTCGCCGGAAGCAAGCGTTACCTGTGTCTTTTGCGCCAGATCGGACCAGGGTACAAAGACGACGTCGAGTTTGACGTTGATCGTATCCTTCATTCGCTTTTCTGCTTCAGCGATGACCAAATCCATATCCGACGGCCGATCGCCGGGAATCATGATTTTCAAGGTCACCTCTTCAAGTTTGGCGTCACCGCCGGCGCTGTCTCCGGTTTGACCCGACGCTCCGGGCGTCTTCCCTTCCCCTTCGTTCTTGCCCGAACAACCTGCAATCGCGATGAGCGCGACCAATAACACAAGCGCGATGGACAATAATCTTTTCATGGTTCCTTCCCCCTGAATCAATAATAGAGAAAATAGGCGGATGAGCCGGTTCGAAAACCGCAGCGCTCGAAAGCTCGAACCGGCCAAACGCGCTTCCCGCTTGTCGTTCTACCCTTTTACCGAACCAAGCGTCAAACCTTTTATAAAGAAGCGCTGGATGAACGGATAGACGAACACGATCGGGCCGATGGTAACACAGACGATTGCCAGCTGCATGCCATAGGTCGGCACGACGACGTTGTACTGCGTCTGGCTCCCGCTCACATAAGCCATAACATTCAAATTGGACATAAGCTGGCGGATCATCATCTGCAGCGGCAGCATTTTGTGATTGTCGATAAACAGCAATGACAAGTACCAGTCGTTCCAATATTGCAGCGCGTAAAACAGGCTCACCGTGGCGATAACAGGCAGCGCAATCGGCCAGATGATGCGAAAGAAAATATAGAGATCATTGGCGCCGTCCACAGTCGCAGCTTCATTCAATTCATACGGCAGCGTCCGGTAGTAAGAGACAAGAATGAAGGCATAGAACGGATTAAGCAGATAGGGCAAAATGAGCGCCCACACCGAGTCTTTCAGATGCAGCCAGTTGGCGATCAGCATGTAAAAGCCGACCAGTCCTGCGCCGAACAGCATCGTCAGGAAGGTTAGAAACGATAAAATATGGCGGTACTTCACTTTCCGGTGGCTCAGCGTGTATGCATAGGCAGCTGTCAAGAGGACGCCCAGCGCCGTGCCGGTGATCGTCACGATAATCGTAATGCCGTAGCTTAGAAACACCTGCTTGCCGGAAAGCAAAAATTTGTACGCATGGAGGCTGAATTTGCTCGGCAGCAACTGGTACCCCGCCGTCTGCAGAAGCGATTCATCGGCGAACGAGTTGATGAACACAATCCAGAACGGAATGAAGCAAAACAGCGCAAAAGCGCCCAGTACCGCGTACATCAAAACAAGAAACAACCGTTCTCTCACTTCGATCACACCTTAACTGGTTGGGACTGAAGCAAAGGGCCGGTTCGGAACTGGAGAAACGCAAGTGGTCGCCTTTGTTCCCGAATCGAATCCGCTTAACGAGCTTATACGATCATATCGATTCGGGAACAACAGCGATCGAAAAGCCCGAATCCGGCCTCATGCCAACTCGCCCAACCTTCCTTTTAGAATAGTCTTGAATCCGCGTCCACCTTGCGCGCGATCGCATTGAAGATCAGAATCGTGACAAGCCCCATGCAGGACTGGTACACGACAACGGCGGCGGACATGCTGAAGTTCCCCAGCTGCCTCAGCGCACGAAACGCATACGTATCGATGACATCTGTCGTTGGAAAGAGTATGCCGTTGTCTCCGATGATTGCGTAAATCATGCCGAAATCGCCGTAGAAAATACGGCCAATGCCAAGCAGCGCCAATATCATCACGGTCGGCCGCATCAACGGCAGCGTTATGTAGAGCATCTGCTGCATCCGGCTCGCGCCTTCTATACGAGCGCTCTCGTAATATTCCGAGGAGATGCCCGTAATGACGGCCAAAAAAATAATGGAATTATAGCCGGCAATCTTCCAGGCGCTAATAACGGTTAAGATATACGGCCATACGCCAGGCGTCAAATACCAGTCCACTCCTTCGTAGCCAAGGGCGGCAAGCGCGCGGTTAATGAGCCCCTCGGATGTGCTGAATAGCGTCAACGTCATCATGCTGACGACAAGCCAAGAAATGAAATACGGTAAAAAAATAAACGATTGCGTGATTCGCTTGAACAGCCTGTTACGGATTTCGTTCAGAAAGATAGCGAGCACGACCGCGCTGCCAAGACCGGTTACGAGAAACAGTGCATTCAGGAAAACGGTATTCAGCGTCACCCGCAGCCAGTCTTTCCCATTGAAGAAAAACTCGAAGTTTTTAAATCCGACCCATTCGCTCCCCCATATTCCATCGGATAGCCGGTAATCCTGGAAGGCGAGCAGATGCCCAGCCATGGGCATATACGCAAATACGACCAGAAACGCAATGCCGGGCAGCGCTAGCAAGTATAAATACCGGTTCCGCGACAGCTCGCGCACAAACGACCCGCCGAACCTTCTACGTCGCTCCAAATAGCGTCCCTCCTTTCTTGTGCGGCTTGCAGGATTCGAACGGAGCCATCGTAGCATTCACGGCTGCTGCCTGCCTAGTTCTCATTGGCCGGATTCGGTTCTCGCGCGGCCGATTCGCGAGCGTTCGGCCGGTTGTTATTGGTCTGGCCGGTTCTCAATCGCCCGCTGACCTTTCTAATTCGCAGAGTTCCCGGCTATCTGCCGCGTCCGCTCCATCCGCTCGCCCGCCTTGCTGTCGCGGTATTGGCTTGGCGTCATGCCGGTCGCTTTTTTAAATGCGGTGAAAAAGTGGCTTTTGGTCTGAAAACCGGACTGCTCTGCAATTTCGGTAATCTGCATGCTGGTCTGCTCCAGCAGTTCCTTAACCTTCCCGAGCCGCTCGTTCAAGATGAAATTCGATAGAGGCATGCCATAATGTTCGTGAAACAGCTGCCGGACGTATTTGGCCGACAAAGCGATATGGTCAGCAATATCGTCTACCGACAGCATCGGGTCATGGGTGTGATAACGGACGTACTCGATAATTTCTCCAATCAGCTTTTCCTTGCGATTGAATCCCTTTTGGTCGCCAAGCTGCCGGATCATCCGCGCGGTCTCTTCCTTCAGCCATTCACGGACCTCGGTAAGCGTGGTGAACTGCCTCAAGTGGCGCTCAATCCCTTCAACACTCTGGATCGACATCACTTTGCTGAACGACTTGACGATCGCAAACAGAAGCAGCTTCAGTTGGAATTGGCACTCGGTATATTTCATCGTCTGCAGGCGCGTGAACACCTCGTCCAGCATGGCCAGCACCTTCTCCTCTTTGCCGCTTCGAATCGTCTGGATCAAGCTTTCATGCACAGCGGAGTCGATCGGCGCCTGTAAATCGGCATACCGTTCAAAGTCTTGTTCGACGTAGATTTTGTCATCACCGCTGACAAACTTGAATAATGTCAGTTCGTTCATATCGTCGTATACTTGGCGTAAATCGTCATGTACGCGCCGCGCTTCGCTTTCGGCGATCGTCACGTCCAGCTTTATGTAACGGCTGACCTGACGGCTAAACTCCTTTAGCTCTTTGGTCAACTCGGGATCAGGGAGGGAACTGGCCGTGCCAACCAGCACGACCAGATGGTCAGTCCCAAAATCGACCACCTCGATCGGCCGTTCAACTGTGCCGAGCAGCTCCTCTGCGATATTGCCAATTGCATACTTGAGCAGCTTGCGAGAGGAGAAATCATACCGCTCGGATATCTCGTAATAGGAATCGATCTTGATAACAGCCAACCGAAGCCACTCATAGTCAAGCAGGCATGATTCGCGCGCAATCGCCGCTCTGGCGCCATCGCTCAGCCTGCCCTGCAGCAGCCATTGCCGCAAATATTCGGTCTTGATCAGCGGATAATGATCGCGAAGCATAACGACGCCCTGCTCGATAACGCCGTAATCGTTCTCCCCCTTCACGCCCAGCTTCCGCTGCAGTTGATCCGCCAGCCGGCGGAATGGCCCGACGAAACGGCGCGAATTCCAATAGGCGACCAGGAGCAGCGCCAATAGCAGCAAGAGCGAGCAGACGATGATGACTGTTTTGAACGCCCCGGCCTTTTCTCGGAATTGCTTCATTTCAGTGACAGATATAATGGTCCACTCCGGCGATCCCATCCGCGCATAGTTGACGAACGCTTTCCCGCCGGCGCTGTTCATCTCGAATGATCCCCGCTTCTGCCCCGTCTGGATGTTATCGATGCTCTCTTCGAGCCGACCATCCCCTTCGCCCAGAATCAATCTTCCTCGATCATCCACGATCGAAAGCAGCGTATCCGCCCTTCCGTCGCCTGAGATCAAATGCTGCTGCAGCTCCTTCTTGTTGAACAGGACGACAAGATACCCGTCGCGGTTTTTCTGTACAGGAGTCGAAGGAAGCTGAAGCGCCAAATACGAGTTATTTCCTATCTGATGATTAAAATAGCGGAGGAATGTACCGGGATTGCGCTCAATCCGCTGCAGCATCGGCTGATCGGCAAATTCCTCGAATGAAAGCAATCCGACTTTGGAGTCGATCACCTCACGTTTACGCACGCTAAATAAGTAAGCGGTTTCAATATAAGGCTCGTTAGATAAATATTTAGTTAACACCCTCATCGTGCTTGCATTTTGCAGCAGATTGTCGGCGGAAGCATACATCCAGTTTTGAACGGAACGGTCTTCGTACATGGTCAGGCTGTACCATTTCAGCTTGGCCAGGATGTACTCGACCCGTTCCGCCATTTCATCGATGCGGTCCTGATTGAACGTCCCCATCTGGGAATAAGCGAAATGAGAAAATCGGTTAGCCAGAAACAACGAGAACGGTATGATGGTGATTGCAAAAAAGATGCCGCTTATCACAAATATGCGCCAGGATGTCGATCTGAACATAGTATCCCCCTGTCTCCTTTCGTCTTTAAGAGTTCTCTTACGACCGATATGCCCTATCATAATGCACCCCTTTCCCATTTGCCTAGTTCTCATTTGTCCGTCAAGTTCTAATTCTCCGGATTCGCGCTGCAGCACCTTCCTTCCTGCCTGCGGAAAGGTAAATACATATCTAGATAACGGATACAGCGTACATAACAGAACAGCACCCTCCGCTTTATGAGCGAGGAGTGCTGTCTTGATGGTCAATTCACATTCAATAGAAGAAACCGACCATTTGTTTCATTCTAACCGTGACCGTGACATCAATTTGATGTCAAATCCCAAAGTTGCGCATCTATCTATTCATGCTGCTGAACTCAACTCAACTCAGCTTCTGCCCACAATTCGGACAGAAGTTCGCCCCTTCATTCTTCGCGCCGCAGTTCGGGCAGAAGTTGGGCTTTTTGTTTCCTTCAGAAGGGGATGCGGAAGCAGGAGCGGCTGGCTCCTGCTCGGCCGGAGGTTGTTGGCTTTGATTCGGGTTGTCCCGGTTCTGATTGTTCTGGTTTGGATTATTCTGATTCTGGTTCTGATTCATATTTTTCATCATTTCATTAGCCATGTTCATCCCCATCATCATGCCGGCCATATCCGAAGCCGCACCGCCGCCTTGCACCTTGCCGGATGCGATCCCATCCGTCATGCTCACCTGCTGGTATTTTTGCAGATTGCCGATCATTTCATGGGAAGCCGTTTTGGTGATCATATCCTGAATTTCCTTCGGATAATTGAAGCTCATCACCTGAAAGCCGGTGATCGTGATCCCGTTGTCCATCACTTCCATGTCGAGGTCTTCTTGAATTCCTCTCGCGATATCGGAGGCGTTCGCCTGCAGATTGAACATGTCCTTGCCTTCGCGGCTGATCCATTTCATTAACAATTGATCGAGCACCGAAGTGATCCGTATCTTAACGTCCTCAACTAAGTAGCTTTCTTTCATCCCGGCTATTTTGTCGATCAGCGTCACATAATCATTCACTTTAAAATTGAACGTGCCGTTGGCACGGATCGGCATACCGCCCGGAAGCTGAGGCGTCGGAATGAGGATCGGATTCTGCGTCCCCCATCGGACGGTGAATTCCTTCGTGTTAACGAACAGGACTTCTACGCGCATCCCACTGTTAAATCCGAATTTAAATCCCTTTAAAGTAGAAAGGAACGGAATGATATCCGAGTCGATGTTATATACGCCTTCATCCTCAAAAATCCCCTCGATCTTGCCGTTATTGACAAAAATCGCGTCCTGACCGGAGCGGATGACCAGCTTGCTCCCTTTTTTAATCTCCCGGTTGCTCCATTTCCAGAAAATCATATCGTCTCTAAACTCTTCCCATTCCACGACATTAGAGAATTGGTTCTTGAAAAATCCCATCGATGTTATCCATCCCTTCCCTTAAAATTTCCCGCTGCTGCTGCTATGCGAATGGCCGCCACTGCTGACGCCGCCTCCGCCTCCGCCGCCCGAGCCGCTGCTCGTGTTGCGCTCGATCTTCTGCTTCGTTACCGTTGTTCTAATATAACGGTCCTCTTGGTTCAGTATCCTCGATGTGCTGGTATCCTCATAAGTTCGACGATCGACCGTCACCCGTCCGCCGGAACGGTATGCCATGACACCCACGGCGATCGCGCCGATGGCAGCTGCAGCTCCCAGCTGAAACCAAATGTTAAACAGGACATTATCGGGGTTCACGCCAGGCTCAAAGCCCATATACCGATGAGCGGTTTTGATATATTTTTCAAAAGCCTGCTTATAATCGCCTCTAGACAAGTCCGGCGTAATCTTGTTGCGTATTTTGGTCAACCTACCAGCGTCCAGATACTTCTCAGCCTTATAATAACCTTCCAAATGAACATCTCGGGTATCCAGTACTATGGTCAAAATGGCGGTATTGCCGTGCCGCCTGTCATACCCGGGTGCATACTCATCGTAAAAATTTTCCGTCCATGTCTCATAATCGTCATTCTCGACACGGTCAACCGTAAGGATCATAAAGTCCGTTTCGCGTTCGGCACCGTATTCATTCGCCATTGCATTCAGCTCATCTCGTTCTTCCGGACTGAGCAGATTGGCTTCATCAAAGATCAAAGGCTTATCATCTGCAGCGTTGACCATCAAGGCCGGAACCATCAGGTAGGCAATCAGGAAGAACAGAACAGCCCCTACTACATATCGTCTTCTCACAGGAAACCTCCTCCCATCGCCCAGGAGATCAGCTTCAATGACAGTAACGACACGCCTGAAATGCCTGCAAACCACGCAGCCACTTTTGCTTTGCTAATCGGCGGCTTGCCGACCACTTTTCCCGTCTGGCCATTCATCGCAAAGGTATGCTCCGATTTATTGTAATCATAATGCACCATCCATACCGGAAGAAGGACATAATCGGCCCGCTTCAAGGTGGTATCGATCTGCTTGTTGGTATAATTTACGGTTGTGTATCCTGACACCGCGGACGAAATATACGAATCAATGTAGGAGCTGATCTTATCCTTGGCCCGTGGAAGGAGCTGCTCTTCATCATGGCTGTATTTTTCGGCAATATACCCGGCGAGATAAGGCGTCTTGAATTCCTTCAGCTGCTGATAGGGAAAAGGCTCCAGCTTATCCATCAGCTCATCGTTCATTTTCTCCGAAGCATCGATCGGCACCTTCACATAGTTCAAGCGAATCTTCCGGTAGATATCGAAATGCTGGGTCTCCGTGTACTGGTAATCTCCCTGCGTGTAGGTTCTCACCTTGGTGCCGTGTCCATGAACTTCAACCCGATTATGTAACTCGTATAGCCAAAAGGGCACATAGATCCCGGTAATCTCCTTGATCCGGTTCGCTGTCATAAATCCGCTTGGCGTCAAAAGGCCGTTCCTGCACCATTTCTTGAAAGCCTTCATCGCTTCTTCCTTGGTAATCGAGAACGGAATGACCATGACCGGAGCCAGCTCGCCGCTCAACCGGTCGCTGAGCACGACGGCCGATCCGCAGAAGCTGCAGGTCGTGGCGCTGGTCTCCGGCTCTGTCACGATCACGGCTCCGCAGCTGTTGCAATGGTACTCCTTTACCTCGTCTTCCGCGAACACCTGCTTCTTCAGCGGGTCGGGGATTTCCTCGATGTTGTCTTTTCTTCCGCAGCTGGGGCAAGACAACATTCCTGTATCGCCGTCAAAAACCATGCTGCTGCCGCAGTTCGGACATTTGTATTCGATAACCGGCATTTCCTCACCTCGATAACAATGAAATGATTACTCCTTCTTGTTCAGCTTGTCTTTGATTGCTTCCAGTTCATCCTGGGCAGAGGAAGTCTCCATTGGAGCGGCTCCGTCCTTCTCCATATTCTTCTCCAATTCAGCGATCAGATCGTCCAGATTGTCTTCCTTCGCTCCGGCGCGAAGCTCGGCCAGGGCCAGCGCTTCATCCAAGGCACGGTTTGCCTTCTCCTCCATCGTGTTGAATGCCGCATTCGCACCGCCCGAGGATGCATGGCCGGCGTTTATATTCTGCTGGACTTTGGCAGCCGTCATCTTCCCTTTCATCTCCGCATAGCGAGCTTCCAGCTGACTCATGTCCGACACCAGTTTATCCTGCATTTGTTTCATCCTGACGGCGTTTGCGGAAGCCGATTCGTAGGCTGCCTGCAGTTCGCTCAGCTTCTCGGCCTGAGCCGCTTTTCGCTCCAGGAACTTCAGGGCATCGCCTTCATTTCCCGCCTCCACGGCCTTCTCCGCATATCGCTGCAGCTTCTTGATCTCGCTACTACACTCATCAAGCGCCCGCTTCGCTCTTCGCTCATCCGAGAGCACGGAAGCCGTCTCCGCTTTCACCTTACCCAAGTCCCTATTCAAGCTGCGCATATAAGTGTCAACTGTTTTCTCCGGATCTTCCGTCCGATCCAACAGCGCAATCACATTCACCTTCATAACATCCTTAAACCTCGATAAGATTCCCACCATGAGTGTCCCCCTCGAAAAGTTTACATTTAAACTATAATACCCTATATACCGACAAAAGGTTTCAATTGCCGAAATTCGATGGAATATATGTAAATTTATTGCTATGGAAAAACAAAAAAAATACCCTCCGACCTAATGATCGGAGGGTGTATATATTAGATATCATCCCGAATCTGGATACGCTTCTTACCGGGATTCGGCTGTTTCGGTATGTCAAGCTTAAGGACTCCATCCTTCAGGGAAGCGGCAATTTGGTCCTCGGCTATGTTCTGCACGTAAAATCTGCGCACATACTCGCCATAACGGCGTTCCTTCCGGACGATCTGCTGCTTCGTATCCTCTACGCTGTGATCTTCCTTGCGAACGGCTTTGATCGTTAAGTAAGGGTCAGCGTAGCTGATTTCGATGTCGTCTTTTTGAAAGCCTGGAAGCTCCGCCTCAACCAGATAAGCGCGCTCCGTCTCTTTAACGTCTGTTTTGAAAGACATCATCGAACCTTTGAACGGTGCAAACACCTCATCTTGAAACGCATCGTTAAAGACATCGTGAAATGACTTCACCAACTGTCCGAAGGCATCCTCTCTGCGCTTTCCAAATGGCATCAAATCAAACATCATAGATTTCCCCTTTCTTATTTGACCTTGTTTGACCTTACGCCTTTATTATATGCCTTGCACGCATTAATGCCAAAACCGATTATGAAGAAATCAGGACTAAAATAGCGTATTTTCAGCCGATTTTTTGAATGAATGGGTTTCGATCTTTCGATTTGACCTTTTTTGACTTTTAGACTGTATTGTTTCTACCGGCATCAAGCATCCCGGATTGTGGCGAATCATGGGGTCATGAAAAAGGCACCCTAAGGGGTGCCTTCACATTATATATATGGGAGACTGAGGAAAGTCGATACGTCATGAAAGTGCCTCGACACCGTCTTTTGCGAGAGCAGCAAACAGTTGAGGTTATCGTTTATTCACAATATGATCGATTTCACTTTTCAACAAAAGGTATCGATGCACGCTTCTCATGATTGGAACTTTGGTCAGCTTATTCTGATCGACATAGCTTTTCATTTGATCTTTGGACAAACCTAATAATTGACCTGCCTCAGAAACGGTTAATACTTCTTCATTACTGGTTGCATTAAACGTTCTTTTCACCTTTAAATTCCAATCTTCGAACACCTGCATGAGATCTCAACCTTTCTTTAACGCAACGAATAAAACAAAATGGTTAAGGAGCCGTAAGAGCTGCTCCCTACGATTTGGTATCCTTGCGCTGATTCTTACGGTAAAGCTTAATCTGCTGATCCGACGAAACAAGGATCGGTAGAATTTTGTTGCTGCTGACCATGGACGACGCGCACTGTGAACAAATGGGAACTTCCTTGAACGAGAAGCTATCTCGAATCCAACCGTTACACCCTTCCTTCGTACAAGACCAGATCGCGGTCATCTCTTCCGGCAGATTTTCCAGTGGTTTATTCCAAGAATAAGACAATGAACTTCCCCCTTTAGCTACATTTTTAACGCCTTCATGCTGCTTGAGCTCTATTATAAAAAAAACCCCAAACGGTACGTTTGGGGATCTTTTCACGAATCTACAGTTTTACAACGTTCTCAGCTTGCTGTCCGCGGTTGCCTTGAACTACGTTAAATTCAACACGTTGTCCTTCATCAAGCGACTTGAAGCCGTCGCCAGTGATTGCACTAAAGTGTACGAATACGTCTTCGCCACCTTCAACCTCGATGAAACCAAAGCCTTTTTCTGCGTTAAACCATTTTACTGTTCCTGTTTGCATAGAAACACCTCCTAAATTTATATGATTTTCTCATTTTTGGTTAAAAAACAAAAAATTCACATATTGCACAAGGTTCCTAATCAAAATAATAACCCTCTGCAATATGTGAATCTCAGGTCAAAATCCCAATAAACTTATTATACCCCAACCGATCTAAAATAGCAAACGTCTTATTTCTAAGGGCGCAATCCAAAAAAAGACATGGATAAAATACATTTAAACGATGCCCGCTAATGGGGAGATTGATGAGAAGGCCGGTAGTCAGTTTAATCTGCTAGCTAGGGACATGTTTACGCAAAAAAAAGGCCATTCCCCGGCAGAATACCGGGAAATGGCCGAAGATTGCAACATTAAACACGTATTGTGAATCCAGCATTGTTATGCGATCCCATCAGAGGTTACATCTGAGCACCTGTCTGATAACTGAGCAGCTGCCGGAAGGTGCCTTTGTGATCCTGGGACAGCTGCTGATAACCTCCCTGCTGGATAACCCGCCCTTGCTCCATCACGATGACCTGATCCGCATGGCGAATGGTGGACAGCCGGTGAGCGATCACGATGATCGTCATGCTCCCTTTCAGCTGTTCCAACGCTTCCTGAATCCGCTGCTCATTCTCACTGTCGAGCGCGCTTGTCGCTTCGTCCAACACCAGAATCGAAGGCTTTTTCAAGATAGCTCTGGCCAGCACAATCCGCTGACGTTCTCCCCCGGACAAGCGGATACCTCGGTCACCGATGACGGTATCGAGGCCTAACGGAAGCCCGTGCACGAATTCATCGGAGGCTGAAAACCTCAGCGCTTCCCACAGCTCGTTATCCGTGGCATCGGGAGCAACCAGCTTCAGGTTATCCCGAATGCTCTCATTGAACAGAAAAGGATCCTGCGCCACATATCCGATCCCCCCTCGGAGCGACATCAGCTGACGTTCGTCCTCCATGGAAACGCCGTCCACAAGAACCTGCCCGCTCTCCGGTTGGATCAGTCCCATAAGAAGATCGATAAGCGTGCTCTTGCCCGCGCCTGATTTGCCGACGATGGCCGTCATGCGATTGGCCGGAATATGTAAGTTGATATCTCGTAAAGCATAGACGGGGCTAGAGGCATCGTACCGATAGTCTACATGACGACAATCGATTCCACGCTGCAGCTGAAGTCGATCACCGCCTGTCATCGGAACCGATTCGGCAATTTCCCTGTCTTCCTCGTATTCCGCTTGCAGCTCGCGAATCGCCCGGAAGGCCGGGAAATTCGACACGAGCTGCTCGGTGCTCGATTGAATGCTGATAAATCTAGGCCATAGGCGCGAAAAAATAATAACGATCATCAGCAACTGCTCGGCAGGCGTACGCAGCACTTCCAGCGCCAAATACACAAATCCGGCTACCAGCAAGACGGACGAGAGCCGATAAATCAGCTGGGACAAAGAATTGATTTTGCCAAATTGGATGAAGTTATGCTCCATCTTTCGCGACAGCCTGTCAAACCAGTTCATATGAAACGGCTCCAACCGATTGCTCTTGATATCCTTGATGCCGTTGAAATGTTCGCTGATGCCCGCAAAATAATATTTCGACAGCTCTGTCGTCTGCTCGCCGATCCGCTTCGAGCGCCGGATAAATCTGCGTCCGAACAGGGCAAGGAGCCCTCCGCTCATCAGAACGATGAGGGTCAACATCGGAGCCAGCCATAAGGCAAGCCCGATCTGAATAACCGTGAACAAAAAAGACGAGATCATCTGCAAGAACAGGAACGTGCCCTGATTCACGCGCCCGAGCTCATTAGTCATGACATGGTTAAAATCCGACCTGCGGTGGCGCAGGAAAAATTCCCATTTGGCATGCAGCAACCCCTGATACGTTTCCATGCGCAGTTTACGAATGAAGCGCTGCAATATTTTTGCATTTAACAGGTTCTGGCTGCGCTGCAGCAAGGCCTGCCCGCCAACAATCACAACATAGAGGGCCAGCACCATCGGCAAATTGAGCTGCAATGACCATGAACCCGCAAGGTCCATCAAGGTTGAGACGAGCGGCACCCCGCTCAAATCGGTCTCGAATACGCCAATGACCCCGAGAAGCGGGACGATCAAATAGATGCCGATGCCGTCCAGAACACTGATGACCAGAATCATACCCATGTTGAGGTAGAGCTTAAACCCAGCCATCCCGCGCATTTTACGGATAAAATAAAAGAGATCCTTCAATGTAAAAACTCCTTATCGGATGACCGCTTCAAGTTCAAATCTCCGGCCCTCGTATCCTTACCGAATATCCCGACGACGGCATATCGTTCGTGCCCTTCCTTACCCGTGACGATATAAGAACCACTGCGGAGCCAGGCGTGTGCCGCCATTTGTCCCTGATCGTCCCGACCGCTCCCCAGATATAGCGTACTCGGAATCCCTCTTCGCTCCAGCATCTTCATCGCTGCAACGGCTTTAACCAGGCACTGGCTTTCCCACCATGTGACACGGCTCATGGTATGGACGGCTCTTGAGATTTGGCGGACAAGCGAAAGCTCCTGCTCCGTATAGCCAACATACGGCGTCTCCTTCATATGTTCTCCCAGAGAAGGAGATACCTTTTGAAAAGGAAACAGCTTAAACACTCTCCCCCAGGCCAGATAAACATAAGCTTCTGCCAACATCAGCTTCATGCTAACAGGATAAGACATGAATCGGCGTGCTTTCCGGTAAAGGCTCATTGCTATTTATCCACCTGAACAAGGCCTTCCGTGGCTAACTGCTTGAGAAATAATCGGACCTGCTGCTCACAGAGCTCCGGCTCGATTTCATACTCCATCACCAATTGATCCACCATATTGGAGATCGTAACGGGAGACGAAATAAGTTCCCATATCCGCCCGCCAATCCGTCCCAGGTTATAATACTTGCCGTTTTCGATGCTCAGCATTACCTTCTCGCCATCCATATCACTGACCAGGAAACCTTCGGATTGCACAACGAGCGCGTCTGTCGTGATTAATTCCGTACTCATGAATAGAACCCCCTTTTTTCAGCTGTATAAGTTGGCTTGAGCAATATTCTGATGCTACTCGCTTCTACCAAATGAATTCGATCCAAGTTAATAGCGATAATGCACCCTTAAATCGACGGTTGTTTCATACGCCGCCAGAACCAGAGAAATGGCCGAAGCGGATAATACAGAAAATGCAGTGACTTTGGTAATGGCAGCACCGAAGCGTCCCGCGAATTAGGCAGAAACTTATTCAATATATACAAAACTTTCTGTTTTCTCGTCATTAACGAGAAAAGGTAACGGTTATATCGCCATGCCACGCTTTTCTCCGGCACTGGGTTCAATTTGACGATCCTTTTAATATAGTAGAGAGCGCTTTGTGCAAGGCGATGGGCTTTGGAGTTCATCGTCAATACAGTCAACTCCTGCGGAATGTCAACTGAGAACAATCGCGACAAGAGAACGAAAGCCTGCCCTACATATTGCTGTCCCCCATATCGTTCAAAGTGAGCTCTCATATCGTTGCTGCTTATGATCGGAAGCAGCCTTGCAATATCCATCAGCCAACGCAGCCGGAACCAACCATGCCTGGCACCATGGTCGGCCAGATAGCTTAGCAAATCCTCATTGCCCAGATAATGATAAATCTGATGCGACAGCATTACATCATTCCTGCGCTCCCACAATAAATCAAAAGAAAATGACTTGTCATAATGAGGATTTAATCGCCAGTGAACTTCGATCTGTGTCGAATGGTTTTTATGCTCATAGGACAAGTGATGGCTTGTTTTCTTCCAATTTTCCAATATACGTTCATCCTGCAACTCGTACCCAAGCTGCCCCAACACCCGTTCAACTCTCTCCACGTCATCCGCATCCACCAAGATATCCAAATCCTTCGAAGTCCTGTGTGCCAGATCCCCGTAGAGCTGCGTGGCTAGTATTGGGCCTTTAAGCAAAAGTGTACGCACCCCATTATCCTTGAGCGCCTCGCAAAGCTGACTCATCTCCCTGCTTAAATGCAGCATTTTCATCACGTTGTTATGATAATGCTGCTGGAGGGATGCCATAATCTCGGGAGGAATTAGTGATGCATCCATCCCTTTAAGTTGCAGATATACAAGCGGATAAACGCGGTGGTGCAGCGCGAGTCTCATGAACATTTTCCAATCGATATCCGATGCATATTGCTTAACGAGTATTTCATCATAGGCGTTATTGCGGAGAAGATAGAGTAAAAAAGATAGTTCCTTTGAGATATCGCTCAGGTCCAGCTTAACGTCCTCTTGAAGATTCAAGTCACTCACTCCAAAATAATTGATCATAGCAAGAGTGCAGGCACTTGCTCTCTCACGCCTTTATTCATGCCTGGCCGACCGATCGAGTAATAGACAAGCTTCGTTCTAGCCAATTGTTCTTCATTATATATATTGCGGCCGTCGATCAGGTACGGCGATTTCAGCCAACTCTCGATATCGGATAACGAAACCTTCTGAAATTCATTCCATTCCGTTAAAATACAAAGAGCATCCGCTTGCCAAACCGCTTCCCGGGCATTTCGGCAGTAAGTAATCCCGTCGATATCATAATTTCTCTTGAAATTATCAGTGGCAACAGGATCGTATACCTTCACCTTTGCTCCTCGCTCCATTAGTTCCGTAATAATTTCGTATGCCGGCGAATCACGGACATCATCGGTTTCAGGCTTAAAAGCCAATCCCCAAATTCCAATCGTTCTGTTCGCCAGATCACCCATCAAGGACACCAATTTGCGAATAATGTTAAGGCGTTGGTCTCGATTGACTTCAACGACGGACTTCAAAAGCTTGAAGTCATAATCCATTTGTCCGGCGATTTGAATGAGAGCCTGCGTGTCTTTAGGAAAGCAGGAGCCGCCATAACCAATACCCGCTTTCAAAAAAGAGGAGCCAATGCGCTTGTCATAACCCATACCATAGGCTACTTTCGTCACATCGGCCCCAACCCGCTCACAGATATTCGCAATTTCATTGATAAAGGAAATCTTTGTAGCAAGAAAAGCATTAGAGGCATATTTAATCATTTCAGCGCTGCGAATGTCTGTTATGATCATATTTTCCGTTAAAGGTTTGTGCAATTTAATAAGCTGCTCCTCTGCTCTCTTGCTGTCCGTTCCAATAATGATACGGTCAGGATTCATGGTGTCTGAAACCGCCGTGCCTTCCCGCAGGAACTCAGGTACGGAAGCAATATCAAAAGTTTCATGCGTGTGTTGCGCAATGATTTCTCTGATTTTTTCATTCGTTCCTACCGGGACAGTGCTCTTCGTTACAATAATCTTATAGCCGTTCATCGCCTGCCCGATCTCTTGGGCCGCTGTCTCGATATAACTCAGGTTAGCTTGCCCATTAGGCATGGATGGGGTACCTACTGCAATGATAATAATGTCTGATTGCTTTACCGAAGCAGTCATATCGGTGGTAAAACTTAAATTGCCCGCTTCCATATTAACGGTTAATAATGACTGAAGGCCAGGCTCGTAGATGGGAACTTCTCCTCGCTGAAGCTGTTCAATCTTAGACTTTATTTTATCTACACAGATGACCTCGTTCCCAAGCTCGGAGAAACATATGCCTGAGACCAAACCAACATAACCGGTACCAATAACGGTGATTTTCACTTTTTTCACTCCTCTGAGAGTGGATTTCATTCATTTACCTGCTAATTCAAAACACTTACCTTGATCTCGTCCCAATTCATCGCCAGTCTCACAATATCGTCCTCAATCAATTCACTGCCTGTTTGTACCTCAATGATTTCGATATCCGTGATCGCGCGCAAACTATGTCTTGCTTCAGCCGAGATGACGATGACATCCCCCTTTTCGATCAAGCGAAGGTTACCGTCCAATATCATTTCGCCATGACCAGAAATCACTGTCCATACCTCGCTGCGCAGCAAATGATATTGATAACTGAGATTCTTGCCCTCTAAGATGCATATCCGTTTAGTTAATACTTCATTACCGTTTGGATATTTCGTGTAATCCAGCACGCGATATCGCCCCCAGCGGCGCTCTTCATACATAGGTCGTTGATCTCCGAATTGGAGCACTTCCTTTATCCGCATACTGGCGCTTTTCTCAGAAACCAGAATACCATCCGGACTAGCGGCAACAATCAAATTAGGCGCACCTATCACCGTTATAGGAATATCCAGTTCATTGATGACATGGGTATTGGAGGAATCGTCGGTTAGTGTCCCTTTTCCAATCAAAGTAGTATTAATTTCTTCGGTCAACGCATCCCAGGTGCCCAGATCTTTCCACATTCCTGCATAAGGCATAACAACAATGTCCTTGGCTTTCTCAACCACAGCGTAATCAAAGCTTGTTTTTTCGATGCGTCGATATTGATGAAGCAGTTCATCGTATTGAATAGGAAGCGAGTGTTCAATTAAGTAATGAATGAGAAATTCAAGCCGGAAAGCAAACACGCCACAGTTCCAAAGCGCCTTCTGCTCTAGGAGCTGAAGTGCATGCTTTGCTTTAGGCTTCTCTACAAAATGGCTTACCTTGTAGAACCCCGTACCATCCTCTAAAATGGATGCCGATTGAGGGACAATATAACCAAATTTCGTAGATGGATGATCAGGCGAAACCCCCATCAGCCCTAGATCAGCCTTTGTTTCCAGCATTAATGCTTCTAATGCCTTCACCTTCTCGAAGAAATGATCCTCGACGAACGGATCTACCGGAAGTACGACGACAACCTCATTTAGACCGATACCTTTAACGGAATACAAATAACCAGCCGATAAAGCGATAGCCGGAAAAGTATCTCTCCGTTCCGGTTCAACGATAATTTCCACTTCATAACCAAGCTGATTTTGGAGCAGCTCAACCTGTGATTTTCCGGTTGCCACAACCGCGGATTGTTGAAGGTCCATTTGTCCTAACTGACTCCATACTCTCTGAACCATCGACTGGCGACGTCCTGACTCCCCGTCCAATATTTTCAGAAACTGCTTGGAACGTGTCTCATTGGATAACGGCCATAATCGGTTGCCGCTGCCCCCAGACAATAGAACAATGTGCATGATTAATAGCTCCCTTCAACTTCCATAAGCTTAGCGTTAATCTCTCTTGCTCTAATCAGGCCGTCGATGCTGGACTGCAGCCGTTTCACGAATACATCCTCGCTAAATTTCTCAGCATGCTGCCGAATCGATTCCGGATTCCATTCATATAAATCAAAGCGTCTAATCGTTTCGGAGAGCGACTCTATCGATTGTTCGTTAAAAAACAGTCCTGTCTTCTCCGCTACAACCGTGTCCAAAGCTCCACCTTCACGGTAAGCAATAATTGGACGGCCGCATGCATTCACTTCGAGTGGTGTAATCCCGAAATCCTCAATTCCCGGAAAGATGAGCGCTTGGCAATGCTGCATGTATCGGACAACTTCTTCGTCGCTTTTTCTGCCGAGAAAAGTGACGGTATCACCCGCTAACTGCTCAAGCCTCTGTCGATCCGGTCCATCCCCAACTACAAGCAACCGTTTGCCCAGTCGGGTGCAGGCCTCTACGGCCAGGTCAATTCTTTTGTAAGATACGAGTCTGGAGACGATCAGGAAATAATCTTCCGGCTTCTCTTCATCGATGCTAAATCGGCTAATTTCTACAGGAGGAAATATAATGGACGCATTTAATCCATACCATTGCCTGATCCTTTGTTTCACAATGCTGGAGTTGGCAATAAGGTAGTCCACCTGCTTGGAATTGTTTTTATCCCATGCCTGAAGAGGGTAGGTGAACCATTTGGCAACCCGCTTCACAAGATTGGGCACTTGCACACTGTCCATATAGGCTTCAAAATTCCAGGCAAAGCGCATGGGAGCATGGCAATAACATACGTGTACACTCTGACTTCCCTTCCGCACGCCTTTAGCATAAGCACTGCTGGAGCTTAGAATCAGATCGTAATCTTTCACGTTCATGGATCGAACCGCGAAAGGATACAGCCAGAAGAAGAGTTTGAATTTGCCCAATATCCCAGGTATGCGCTGCATCCAGGTGGTATGAATCACAGCGTCTTTCAATTCGGGCAGAAGTTTATTCTGATCGACGATCGTCGTATAAATCGGAGCATCGGGAAACATTTTGTGGAATACAGCCACAACCCGTTCGGCGCCTCCCATCTGATTGAGATAATCATGTACGATAGCCACTTTCAAATTCCGCATTATACAATCTCCTTCGCCTGCTGGCGTTCTTTAAATTCGACGCCGGGTCTCGCCAAGAGCTCTTTATAAATCTGTTGAACTTTATAAGATGTCTGCTTAATGGAGAACATCTCCCTTGCCCTTTCCTGTCCATTTTGACTAAATAAAGACCATATGACCTGATCATCCAGTACCTGACGGATATACAGTGCGAGTTCATCTATATTTCCGATTTCGTACATGAAGCCGCTCATCCCATGTTCAATAATCTCAGGGACACCGCCTCCCCTGGTTCCCACAACTGGAACCCCTTGTGACATGGCTTCAATAATGACTCTCCCGAAAGGTTCATGATCTGAACATAATAAAAGGAGATCTGCAGCACAGCAGATCTCCAATACATCTTCCCGAAACCCGGTAAATATAACTTTGTCTTCAAGATTAAAAGCTTTAACCATCTCTTTCAATCTTTCCAGATAACGTTCGTTCTCTGGTCTGAACTTGGCTTCCCCGACGATCCATAAAACGACATTCCGTTCTTCATGAATAAGACCGGCGAATGCTTCTATGGCATCTTCTTGCCTTTTCCAGGGAGCAATTTGACCGATAATGGCCAGCACTCGCGCTTCCTGGGGAGTTTGTAATTCCGAACGGATACGGTCATTAATCCTTTCTCTTTCTTCATTATGAAAACTCTTTAGCTCTACACCGTTATGAACAAGGCGACACTGCCCAGCTACGGAAGGATGATCCATACTTTGTAAAACAGATTCTGAGATACAGATCAGTGCTTTAGCTTTACTCCCTCCAAGCCTTTTGATTAAATTGCCAATAAAGCCTTGGGGAGGTATGTCTCGAATATGCCATACAACAGGCAGTCGATGGTACCATCCGAATAATCCAGCCATGATACCTGCTCTTATGGAATTCGCATGGATGAGATCCACTCTGCTTTTTTTCATGAGGAGAGCTAGCTTCCACCCTGCCCACAGCATCCCTATCATATAGACAACTAGGAGAAATGGATTTCTCGTCATTCTCGCGCGGAAGCTCGGCAGAGCAACAATTTCGATCCCTAGATTGCGTGCCTTCTGCAGGAGCTCCCCTTCGGGGGCAAATATAATCGGATGCGCCTCCGTTAAATATTTTGCGGTCAACAAGAGACTGATCTCCGCGCCGCTTACCGCGCTCGTATGGTTATAAAAGGCGATTTTCATGTTCTGAACACCTTTCTTTTGTCGACTTCTTCGGTAAATACTTCGGTTACCGATTCTGCCACACGACTCCAAGTATACCGATTCAATACATGCTCCCTGCACGCTTCCCGTGAAGGAAGGAATGAGTCTTTATTCAATACATCGATGATTTTCTTGCTTATCGACTCAGCAGTACCGTCTTTAAACATCAAATCATCCGAAACCTGATGCAGGATTTCCTTCGTTCCCCCATATGGAGTTCCCAGTACTGGCGTGCCACAAGCGAGAGACTCCACGGTAATCAGACCGAATCCCTCTAACGTCAGTGTCGGCACTAAACTGATATCCGCAGCCTGATAGTACTGAACGAGTTCCTCATTTGATATTCTGCCAAGCAGTTTCACATTGGGAGACAGTCCAAGACGAAGAATCAAGTCTTCATACTCCGCCCGCATCGGTCCGTCTCCACCGATGAACAGCCGGACCTCAGGGAATACTCGGACCACATCAACCATGGCATGAATCAGCCGGTCAATCCCCATTCTGCGAACTAATCTCCTGATACAGAAGAGTAAAGGTTGATAGGAGGAGATGCCTAATTGCAATCTCAATTCATTACGATCTGGGTGCGGCCGGAAGCGATTATGATCCACTGCACCGGGTATGATATGTATTTTCCGCTCATCTACGCCGTAGGTTTCTGTCAATACATCGCGGAAATATTCACTGAGCACGATGAAACTGTCGGAACGACGGTAGGTTAATTGCTCCACTTGCTTTTTGATCCAATACTTTGTATTTTTTATTGCACTCGTAGTTGACTTCTCTTCTACTCTGGATTCCATTGCCCATGGACCATGGAAGTGAGTGACAATAGGAATATGCGCTGGGATACGGTTTCTTGTAACCATGGTTGTGTAAAACGCAAAATGTGGATTAAATACATCCGGACGAAAGTTCCTTACAGCTTCTACAGCGTGCTTTTGAACCAATCTCATGCGTGGAAGAAAGTGATTGATTTTAATTTCTTGAGCCGCGTTACTAATATTCCGGTCAGAAGGCAGCTTTGCTCCTTTAGGAGCAACGACAAAGCCCAGTTCAGAATGTCCAAATTCTTTCATCGCTTTGGTGTAATCTGCAAAGTAACGGTTTAAACCTCCATGCTGGATATCAATCCATCCCATTCCGGTTGAAAGCACATTCATGGTATCTCTCTTTTCTTTAAATTTTTTAAAGCGAATTTCATTACCCATCATGGCCCATGGCCTTAGCCCCGTAAATATTGTATGGCTCTCTTGTAACAATCCAACCGGTTTCTTGCTGCGTTGTCCCAAGTAAATGATTTGAATAATCAACTCCAGCTATTTGATTCCGGCGCTAACCAATCAAAAGATCCTCATAAATCTTTAATGTCTCCTTGGCGACACGTTCTACTTTATAAAAATCAAGTCCTTGCTGGGCAGAGATCTTGTATTTTTCACGAAGTTCCGCATCGCGCAGCATGTTAATGATGGACTCTGCCAGCTTTTCCGGTGCTTTTGGCGGTACCAGCATGCCCGATTTACCAAAGTCCAGCGCCTCTGGGATACCATCTACTTCGGTAGCGACGATAGCGCACCCCGATTCCCTGGCCTCAAGAAGCACTAGAGGAAACGGGTCTTTGTGCGAAGCTAACACAAATACTTCAGACGATCCCATATATTTTTTAGGGTCCGTCTGAAACCCTTCAAAATGAATTCTATGATGGTTTGCCGATTGGGAGGCTATTATTTTAAACCGTTCTCTCTCCGGTCCGTCTCCCACAATATACAACTCAGAATCTGGACATTGCTCAGATACGATATTAAATGCTTCAATAAGATCAGCTATGCCTTTTCGTTCATTTAACCCGGCAACGGTAACGATGGAACGTCCCTTGAGCTGGATTCCTGCCGATTGCTCATTTCTTCTGCTTCCGATTGTTCCATTCAGAACAACGCGGAGCTTCCGAGAATCGACTCCTCGCTTGGCCATCGATTTGGCTACGGCGTGACTGACCGCAATAACCGTATCTCCTACCTTCATGTAGTCGGCGCTCCTCTGAAACTCGTTATGAACATGGGTAACGATCTTGTATTTGTTGAATCCTTTTAAATACCGTGAGAGCAAGGCCCCAGTCATCATGTGTGCATGAATTACATCCGGCTGGAAACGTTTGACGATATCCCGGAAACGAAAAAAAGCCTGCATGATTTGCAGAGGCTTTCTCGTCTGATCCAACTTATAATGCTCAATGTTATGTTGTCGCAACAAAGCCGAATACTCGCCCCCTTCGGATGCCACTGCCACCTTATGTCCTAACATAGCTTGCTCGCATGCCACGTCAATCATGACATTGACAATGCCGTTTCCGGACTGCTTAACATGATTGGCAATATGCAGGATGTTCAAATGATCACCTCTTCTTCTTGATCTTACGTACTTCTTCGCTATGACATCGGTTCTTTGCTGCGTGCTTTTTGACGACGTATACGCTCAAGGAGCCATAGAATATCGGTTTTCGAAATGAACCATTGTTGGAATGCAACTTGATGCTTTAGAGTATAAATCAGAAAAATCACCGTTATTTCTACCAGTGACGTAGCCAATAATGATATCGCCGCACCCTGAATGCCCAGAAGAGGAATGAATATATTCATTAGAATAACGTTCATCCCCAGCGTGGAAATGCGGATGATCGTCACGGACCCAGGTTTCCCGATGGACATAAAGCCTTGGGCCAGAATCCACGAAATGCTTGTGATCGCAGTTTGAAAGATCAAAATTCGGAATACCGAAACTGCCTCCACGAATGATTTGCCATACAAGAGAATCAGAAGATAAGGAGCAATCATGTAAACTGCTGCGCCTACAAAAAAGGTAACCACTGCGCTGATTCGAGTTACCTTAAAAGTCAACTGCAGAGCCTCTTCCTGCTGGAGCCCCGACGCCTTAGGGAACAATACCGAAGTAATGGCGCCTTGAATCGTATTTAACATTTTCGCAAGGTTTAAGGACACGACATATAAGCCAAGAGCACTCGGAGACAATAAACCGACAACTAAGATCTGATCGATATAACCTGAGAAAGTTCCGGCCACATCCGTTCCGTATGACCTGATTCCGTATCCCAGCAGCTTCTTCCCTGATTCTATCTTATGCTTTTGTTTTATCTTATAATGGGAAACCAATTTAAATGTCGTCCATAGGGCAATGGGGATCGCCGGCAGGAGGTATGCTACCGATGTGAGGAACGGTGTAACATGCCCTGCCATGACTAGAATGCATAGCAGGATTAAGGTCCCCAGTACCGGAATGTATCGCATGAAATTGTAAAGGTGGTACTCTCCCCTGGATTGCAAGGCAGCCGTATTAATGGTGCCGATCATGGCGATAGGAGACATGACCAATGCCCAGACCGCAAACTCAATAACCTGATCGGAATAGCCCTTCATCCAGAATGGGATGATGACTGCACCGATTGCCATAGCAGCACATCCCAGCAGTACGCACGTATATAACGACGTAACATAAAGAGAGCCCTGATTCCCATCCTTTTTCTTCATGTAATACACCAGTGCGGCCGGAATCCCTAACGTTAAGGAATAAGCCAAAAATCTCGGCCACATAATCATGGCAGCTTGTTCCCCTCGCCCTTCCGGCCCTAAGAACCGTGCAATGATAATGCCTGTTAACACATTTAAACCAAGGATGAATACATTGGAGGCAAATATTTGAACGACGTTTCCTAAACTGCCCCAATGCCTTCTGTGCCTAATTAAATTTGTGATCGCCATTGATCGTATCCCTTCAGGCCTGGTTACCGGTCATAAATTTTATATTAGATGCTTGATAGAACAACTGCAGGTATTTGTCGGACATATGCTCCCATGAATTCCCTAGAGCGTCCTCCCTTGCTCTCAGTGCCATTAATTCCAACCGCTCACGGTTGGAACATAGTTCCCTCAGCGCCTGAATTAAAGCTGAGGTATTGTCCGGGTCCTCTATAACGATAGCCGATTGATCGGACAGAAGCTCTACAGCACCGCAGCGATTGCTAGTGATTACCGGAAGACCCGAAGCCATCGCCTCCAAAATAACAAGCGAGAAAGGCTCGTATCTTGACGGGAAAATAAACAAGTCCGCCAGAGACATAATTTCTGCTACATCTCTCCGATAGCCTAAAAAGTGTACGCGGTGGCTGATCCCTAATTTCTCGGCTAATTTGGGAAATGGGCTTTTCTCGGTATATCCAAGCACTAAGAGATCGATATGTTCGACTTGTGCCAATGCCAACAACACACTATCTAGGTTTTTGCGTTTCGATCTCAAGTCTCCGGCAAAAAGTGCATAGGTACGATTCTCGGCCAGGTTAAAATCAGCACGGTTCACCGATCTAGGATAGAATTCGTTCAAATCTACACCATTGGAAACCACTGAAATTCGATGAGCCTTTATACGGGCATCCTGCAACAATTCCTGCTTCACCTGTTCTGATACCGCTACTATTTGTCTGGTTCGCTTCAATGCATGGCGTTCCAACAACGAATTCAAGCCGTTATATACCAGCTGATAAAAGCTTCTTGCATTTTTCTGCTCACGGAACGGATGATACTTGGACTTTATCCATGCACTGTGTACAAAGTGAACACAGTTAATGTCGGAATTCGCGTACGTTATAAAGCCGTTCACAACGACCAAATCTAGTCCTCTACGGTTTCCCCAAATCCAGAATGCGGACACCAGAGCAAACCATTGATATTTGAGCAGCATTGTTGGAATCTTTTGAGTTCCAATCCTTATCCATGTAATTTGAGAGTGGACTCTTAGTTCCTCCGCCAGCTCTGATGATATGATGATTATGTCATGCCCTTTCTTTATAGCTTCCGTAATAACCTCATAATTGACTCTTCCCTGCCCGTCTCCTTTCTTCACCTTATGTGTAACGAAACATATTTTCATCCGCCTACCTCTTTCAAAAATTGATTATTTTCCATCAATGAATGTTGACAGATGGTCCTCATAAGCGCTTCGGCAATTTTTCTATGACCTTCTTCATTCGGATGGAAGCGATCCTGAAAATAATCATTCCATTTATGCAATTGTCCTGAGGAGTCACACATAAATACACGGTTTGTCAATCTACTGCTTTCATAAACCTCCTTAAGTGCATTCCTATACTTCTTCATCGAAGCCGGAGAACCTGGAAAATATCTCTCTTCAATCTCGCCTGGAGTCAGAAGAATTATCTTCGTTTTTGTACTATGATTTAAAACAGTAAATATAAATTCTGTGGTTTGTTTTTTGAAATCCTCAACACTCATCCACTGTTTTCCACCAAAGGCCTTGATAAGACTAACCTTTACCCTCCAACGAATGGCTGACTCTGTTTTTTCCAACCACTTTCTAGGCTTTCGAGTCGAATAGTAAGGTCTTGGATCCATCCAACCAGGTCTCCTCCATCTTTTAGGCATAAACTTAAGATACTTTCTTTGCTCCCTGACTACGGATTCCGTATTACCATGTGCAAACACAATGATGTCCGGCTGTAATTCTAAAATTTTCGTTTCATATTTTTGTCTTGACTCATCCACTTGCATGGCGCTTGCACCAAAATTTATAATCTCAATTGGAGTGGGATATAAATCCTGTAGTTTCATTTGCAATTGGTTGGTGTATGTTTTGCCTGATTTAACTACTCCCAATCCGGCTGTAATTGAACCACCTAAAAAAGCTATTAACATTTTTATTGTTCCTCCCGGTTTGAGGACTTGGGTATAAATGAGATTGAAATAACCAGCATTAGTAAAAATCCGCTTAACCCACGTAGAACATTACTTGCAAATAGAAGAAATAATATTGCGCAGATGGAGGCTAAGGAGATGGGAGTATACACTTTTTCTCTCTTACTTGCCTTGTACAGATGAACCAAAAGGTACCCTAAGAGGATCAGAATAGCTAACCCAAAAGGTAATCCAAAGGTATAGAATACATTGAGATACCCGTTATCGAATGCTACCAACGTGTCTGAATTCTGGGTTAATTTCGCTCCAAGTCCTGAGCTCCCGAGCCCCATTCCAACCGGATTAGCCAAAACTGCCGAAAAAATATGGGTTGAGAACAGGAGCCGTTCATTAAAGGAATGGTCCTCTTCCAAAGACCCAAACGTATCGATTCGGGAAGTCACTTGACTGGAACCCGGTAGAACAGGCAGCAAAAACTGGTAAGCGAGGATAATGACAACACCCAACATAAGCAATTGTACTTTGCTCTTTAACTGGGAACGGATAAAGTAGGCAAAGACCATGACTGCATATGCAATCCAACCCACGCGAACCAGCGTCAGCAGGAGAGCAAAAGCCACGAGCATAATCCCGACCACGCCGAACGCTCTCCATTTTTTTTGTATCGTCATGATGGCGAGTGCGAGAGCAAGAAACACACCCGCTGGCCCAGGCGAGTTCAATAATGAAAACACGCGGAATTTTTGTGGTTCAGGAAGGCCAATCGATTTCATTTCGGAGCTAATCATCCAAAATTTATCCCAAGGAGGAAGAGCCAAATATTGATAGATTCCATATACGGCAACGATTACGGCAAGATACCCCAAGCTCTTCATCCACTTATCACGGACATCTTGATCGAATCGGCTTACATTCGCGTAAGCCAAAACCATGAAGGGAACTACATAATTGAGCAGATCAAAAACGGAAGATAGCCCATATCTAAGGAATCCGATGCCAAACCCATAGATCAGAGCAACTCCCATGATTTTCAACAGAAGACCGATTCTTCGATCCAATTGCTTGATATTCTTGATGATGGGAATTAGCATGGTCAGGCTTACACAATAAGGTATCATTGAGATCATGGAGGTGTTGGTATACGACTGAAATGACCAATCTAGCAAACGTCTCATTTCCGGGCTCATAACCCACATGAGCAGTGAGTAAGGGACCAATGCATGAGGACGTTTAAAATAGACGTGAAGTGCCAGCATCATGCTAAGAATAAGAAGTGTACATTCTAGGAGCCTTATATGGAGCGAGCCGATTGATCCGACAATTCCGACCATGACTCCAAGAATAATGACACACGCCAGCACGATGAGGCGATGGATCCACCGTCCCACAGCGGTTCGCGTACCGCTTATTCCAAAGATTCTCTCCATGTTCTCCAACCATCCCATCTGCCCTTCAAGGCCAACCTCACCTTTTTCAATGCTATGCCCTTTTGAAAAGGTAACAATCGTATACATTGAGCAACACCAGGCGTGGCCTTGCTCCCTACGGTAACCACCCAGCATAGATACAACACTCGGTTAATCGTAGTGACGTGTTTTAACACCGAATAGGTTTCATTATGGACCGCATTAATAAAGGCGGTTTCATTAAAGTTGTTTCGTTGATCCTCATCAAAACGTTCGGCCGGATAATGATCCACGCGTACTTTAGGATCAAATAACAGTTTCCAGCCCTTACTCTTAACGGCCAAGCTGAATTCCAGCTCATTATGGACTTGAGCACCTGTCCCCTTCAATTTTTCGTCAAATCTCAAACCTTGAATAGCCTCTCTTCGGAAACTCATATTAGCGCCTTTCAGGATATCGACCTCCCGAGCGCTTCCTAATCCAATATGATGATTTCCGATAATGCGACCGTAAGGCTTGATAATGCCAACCTGACTCTTCACAGCCGGAATGGGAACACCCCGGGAATGCACGATGTCCCTGCCACCGACACCTCCAATATCAGGATTCAACATATAATGGCGTTCCAGCAGTTCTAGCCAATCGGCGTGGGGGACGGTATCATCGTCAGTAAGTACGACGATTGAGCCATTACTTTGTTGGATCCCCTGATTTAATGCAGCGATTACGCCAGTTTTTTTCGATCAGCACTATTTTCGTGTTCGCCATTTTTACCAAAGAAAGGTGCTGCAGTGTCTGATGATCGGTGTTTCTGACAATAATAATGATCTCGTCAGGGACTCTTGTCTGACACCGGATCCCCTCCAGGCATTTATAGAGGGCTTCAACTCGTTTATAAGTTGGAATGATGATGCTTATCGTCATGTTCATTCTCTAAACACACACTCCATCATTTAATAGGCTGAGTTAGGGAATATCATAATTTTCACAGTTCGGAACATAACTTTCACATCCAGCCAAATCCCTCTTCGTTCGATATACTCCAAATCCAAAGCGAGCATTTCTTGAAAGCTTAAATTGTTCCGTCCGCTTACCTGCCATAAACCGGTACAGCCGGGGCTCACCTTCAATCGCAGCTTATCGTAACGGCTATACTGCATAACTTCTCTAGGCAACGCAGGCCTTGGGCCTACCAGCGACATCTCGCCACGAACCACATTCCATAACTGCGGCAACTCGTCGATACTGGTCTTGCGAATAAACTTCCCAAGCTTCGTGACCCGGGGATCTTCCTTCATCTTAAACATGGCACCGCTGATTTCATTCTGTTCAAGCAGCTTATCCAGCAGTTCCTCCGCGTTTGAAACCATGGATCGGAATTTGTACATCCGAAACGGTCGCTCGTTCTTTCCGATACGGGTCTGATAAAAAAAAACAGACCCCTTGGGGTCCTCTAGCTTAATGAGTACAGATATGATTAAAAATAACGGCGACAGCAAAACAAGTCCAAAAAGCGCGAGCAAAAAGTCCATACCTCTCTTAATCGTCAGATACATGAACTTCGATTTGGGGTCTTCCAAAGCATATCTTGCATATTTCGAGGCTCCTTCAAAAACAACGTCTGCTTCGTTCCGTTGCGGACTGGGGTACATCTGTCGTCACCTCATTAGTGATTTATTTTGCTCGAGCGCTCGCTCAAGAATCGTTTCCATGCCTTGCAGCAACGGTTTGCGAAGCTCATCATTTTGCAGCGCAAAGTCCAGCGTTGTCATAATAAAACCTAGCTTCTCGCCAACATCATATCGTATTCCTTCAAAATCGTAAGCATATACGCCTTGAGCTTCGTTCAGTCTTTGAATTGCATCGGTCAATTGAATTTCCCCGCCGGCCCCTTCCTCTTGATTCTCAAGAAACCCAAAGATTTCGGGTGTTAATATATACCTTCCCATAATAGCAAGGCGGGAAGGCGCTTGACCGACTGGCGGCTTCTCGACAAAATAATCTACCTGATATAATCGGTCTATTCTCTCCAGTGGAGCTACGATTCCATAACGATGCGTCTGTTCATGAGGAACGGTCTGAACCCCGATCACGGATTTCTGCATCCGTTCAAACTGCTGTGCCAACTGTTGAATGCAAGGTGTTTGGGATTGCACAATATCATCCCCAAGCAACACGGCGAACGGCTCGTTACCAATGAAATTGCGTGCGCACCAGACTGCATGCCCCAGTCCGCGAGCTTCTTTCTGGCGTATGTAATGAATATCGACATTGGAAGATCTACGTACTTCGTCAAGTAAATCGAATTTGCCTTTGCTGAACAAATTATGCTCAAGTTCGAAGGCGTGGTCAAAATGGTCTTCGATGGAGCGTTTCCCTTTTCCCGTCACAATGATAATGTCCTCGATCCCCGAAGCTACCGCTTCTTCGACGATGTATTGAATAGTAGGCTTATCGACTATCGGTAGCATTTCTTTCGGCATTGCCTTTGTTGCAGGCAAGAACCTCGTCCCCAATCCTGCTGCAGGGATAATCGCTTTTTTCACTTTCTTCATCATCCATTCACTCTCCAACTTTATTCATAATTAAGCTTAAAATCCCTGAAACAGTGACTTATTAGCAGAAGGGCTTAGCTATGCCCTCTTCATAAAACAGAAAAGGACATAACTAATACTTCCATAAAGGGCATTTAACCCATCCTCACATCACACCCTCGACAATGATGTCTAAGGTCTTCTTGGAAACCCACAGCGTGACCGAGTATCTACAGTGATAAAGGTTCAGTAGACATTACCTTTATATTTATGTTTTTAACTTCTCGTAATCATGAAGCTTGAACAGAACCTAAATTAACCGGTTTAACACGATACCTAGCATCCGGGCATTCACATGATCCAGCTGCTCCTTGGCTTTCTTGAGGTGATCTTTTTTTACCTTGCCGGCAGCAGCGACCATGATGACACCGTCGCACAAGGAACTTATAATAACGCTGTCGGACACAGAGAGAACCGATGGCGTATCCACGAGAATGACGTCATATTGTTCTTTTAGTTGATTCAGCAGCTCGCGCATTCCTGAAGAATCAATCAATTCTGAAGGATTAGCAGGAACTGGTCCTGAAGGGAGAAGTGATAAATGATCAATCGATGTTTCCAGAATGGCATCCTGAATGCTTACGTAACCTGTCAGCAGCGTGCTCAAGCCTTGATGATTCATTTGGGAGAACACGCGATGCAAAGAGGGCTTGCGCATATCTGCATCAATCAAGAGGACCTTCTTGCCTTCCTGTGCGTAAGTAACAGCCAGATTGCTTATGGTAGTGGTTTTACCTTCTCCAGGCTGAGAGGAGGTGACCATTACCGTTTTTAAATCCTGATCTTTTGAGAAGAATGGAATTTTCGTTCGAAGGAGGCGATATACTTCCGAAACCTGTGATTTCGGATTATGGGATACAACAAGACTTATGTCATTGGTTGAGCGTCGCATATTGATTCTCACCTACTTTTTGTTTTTCGATTGCCTTCGCTCTCGTCGACTTTCTTAGGTCACTTTTGCTAATCTTCCCTACCACTGCCAGTACCGGAACATTCATAATCTCGATGATTTCAGCTTCAGCCTCGAGCGTATCGTCAAGGTAATCCAAAAGAAAGACGAATCCGATCGCGAGGATGAGCGAAACGACGAAGCTGATCAGTATATTCATGAGCGGGTTGAGGTTAATGGGGGCTGGCGTAATGGTCGAATCGGCTTCGCTTAATATCGTGATATTGTCCACATTCATGATGTTCGGAATTTGCTCCTTGAACACGGTTGAGACCCCATTAACAACTTTCACTGCCTTCTCATAGGATGTATCCTGGTACAGCAAGTTCATGACTTGTGAATTATTTGCCGATGTCACGGAAATCTTCGCTGCCAACTGAGCAGGACTCTCTCCCAATTCCGGGTATTTCTCGACAACTTTGTTCATGACAGCCGATGATTTGATAATTTCCTTGTACGAATTAATGAGAAATATACTGGTCTGAATTGTGCTCGCATTTAGGGTCGCTGCCCCATCCCCTGATGATTGGTTAACGATAAGCTTGGCGTTTGCCGCATAAATTGGTGTGGTAAAATAAAAGCTTTTTACGCCAGCTGCTGCCATTGCAATGATTACAATGATCACGATTAACCACCATTTTTTTTGAATAACTCGAAAATATTGTTTGAGTTCCATGCCATTGCAGCCCCCTGTTGGATTCTGGAATAGGAAATGAATTACTGCTGTTATTGAAATCCTCTAGGATATAAAGCTATCCTTGTCTTCAACTTCGAACGATACATTTCGTATACAATTTATATCCCATAATTTACGATACACTTTGTATCATGTCAAGGTTAATTTTCATGAATTTTCACAGACGTCGACACGTATTGTATCGTTAAAAAGACGAACAATTCCTTGATAACGCTTACCAATAATTAAGAATTCCTTGATTACTTCCTGGAGGGTAGCTATTTTCCCCAATGAAAACAGCCCGTTGATAGGGTTATCAACGGGCTGTTGTTTAATTAAATCGTATTCGATCATGCCTCCGTAATGTGTAAACTGCCGTTAGCAATCGAGAGCCGATATCTGGCATTTGTTACGGAGTCGGTTAAAATGATGCCATTACCTGATCCGGCGATTTCCAGCGAGTCCGTCATATAGCTATGAGAATAAGGGGAATAGGAACCAATGTGATCCCATGTCACCATTACGCCCGCAATATAGGTCTCGCCCGATTTCGGAATAAACCCTATGCTGAACTCGTATAGCAAGCCTGTTTTACTTGCCAGTTCCCTTCCCCGTAGATGCTTCCAGCCTTTTGTCTTCCATGTTATGGCATCGTTAAAAATATACTCTGCATTTTGAGCCGATATACGCCCAATCGATTTGAACGAAGTACCGCTTTCATAATCCGTTTCCAAAATGAAATATTGCATGGCAAGGTTTCGGTTTGAATCCCCCTGATACGGCAAAGATGGGGTATTGAATTTGATCCTTAGACTGGGAGATTGGGTTCCGTCAGGCGTTACCCTCAATATGACAGGCCGAATCCCGATCACCTGCTTCATCTCATTCGTAATAGGAATGGGTATCTGATCCACGGTGACGAGACTGATTGAGCCGCCGTTGGAGACGGTCCAATTAGATATTATTTCCGGATTGGAAAGCAGATTCGGCGCCGAAACCGGCATAAGCGTTCGATGCTCCCTTTCTTCCATTCGAGTTCGTAAATCAACTGTTTTATATAACGGGGTAACTTTCCTTCGGATTACCGTATCTGAAATCACCAAACCACAAAGATCAGATTCCTTGTCACCAGTCAAGATATCGATATAGGCTGAACCGATTGCCCCTGGAGCTGAGGATTTTCTTAATGTCCCAAGGTCATCATTGAATGTGACTGGGGCCGTGATCGTTCCAAACCAAGCCGCATACTGCTGTTTCTCACCAAGGGGCTTTAATTCATCCGGTAGCGGAAACTCCCAGGCCCCCGCATTTCCTGAATACGTCGGTACCGACCAAGAGAACCCGAAACCAAACATCCTTAAATTGGAGGTTGCTGATTTGCTCAGCAATTTGATCGCAGCCTCTCCGCATTGTTCAAACTGAGCGCTCGTATACATCCCGCTTAAACCCCGAACCGTGGAGGCTTGATTATACTCATCCATTTTACTGTCTATGCATTGATAGATGGCATAAGGTGAGAACCCTAGATGCGTTCGATGCAAGTGAGCATCAAATCCGCCGCGATGACCTGCATTCAACAGGGTACCCAGCAATACCCCGCAGAACGCGCCTGATATGCCTCCGCCTTGATAGAAATAATCCCCTGAATTAATCCGGCAGTATACACCGATTAATCCGTTCCAGCTAGAATCGTACGAATAAACATGACCATTCGTGCTGTTAAGCAGCTGGCCGACTTTTACGCCCGAAGTTCTGATATTTCTGAATATGGGTGTAGCTTTACCTGCCACTTCGATTGCCGCTGCTCCCACAGCAAACATGCTGTAGCTGTTTTGATCAAAGCTTTCTTTATCAATCCAAGTCGAAAGATTCCTGGAATTGTAGTCAGCAATACCGGTAACCGTAAAATCTTCAAAAATTGCTTTATCGCCAGAATTGCGGATTCTTATGCAAGGTAGCAGGTCGGTTGAAACATCTACCGGATCCCAAATGATATGGGTTCCCATCTCTCCGCTGTCCACATATGGAGCTATGCCGAATATCCCGCGGCTATTATTCTCTATGGTTTGCCTGATACGATAAGTACCAGCTGGTACAAACATCTTATAACGCTTGTCACACATGCTCATTGCTGCCTGGAAAGCTGCGGTATCATCCGTTTTGCCGTCACCGACAGCGCCAAACCATTTAACATTGATCCCATGGTTTTTCATTTCCTCATCCAACATAACAAAGTTAGAACTAAGTTCTTCCGGAAGTATCGGATCTGTGGGCGACCATGTATTCATCTTCATATAATCCGTCCGCTGTTTAGCCATGATGAACTCCTCCTAGCTGCTATCGTAGAATCCATTCCGAAAACGCTAAAACTAGGATACCTTTGAAGAAAATACTCTCCCCTTATACAAAACCAGCTGTTCGTTCACCTTGAAATAAGTTTGTGGCTGCTATATTATACAACCTTAGTTAGATACATTATGTAGCGGAAGTCGTTCATGTTCCTGTGTTTAACAAGAATGGATTTTTAAATTGAAGCGATAACAAGAAAAGGGGCTGTCCTATGCGTATCGTTCTCACGGTTATCTGGGCAATTGTCCTATTTATATTCACTTGCTCCGTTAACTTCAATCTTTTAGTCCAATATCACATTATTGATTTCCAGCTCAATCCAAGTCCTGATTGGTTGGAACTGGTCAAGCTGGATTTCCAATGGTATAGCCATGACTGGATTCTTCGAAAAATAGGCCATCTTATCGGTTTTTTCATTCTTGCCTTGCTCGCATCGAATTTTGGTAAATATAAACCCGCATTTTACTTGTCTGTCATCTACGCTGCATTAACAGAAATCCTCCAGCTCTTCTTCTTTCGAGGTGGCCGCATCTATGATGTGATGAACGACTCCTTCGGCATTCTCCTGGCTTATCTTTGCTGTCTCATCCTGTTCCGTAAAAGCTCAAGGAAGAAACGAAACTTCAATCTTGTTATTTCAACCAATTCCAATCATGTAAAACATGAAGAAAAAAAACATTGATACATATTGTATCGTGTTATATAATGACTTCGATACACTAAGTATCGAGTATTAGTGATTGGTTTCGGTCTAATTGGAGGAACGTCTTATGAGTGCTATCGCCGGTATTTATCGTTTTAATGGGGAAAGGGTCAAGTCGGAGCACGGCGGACTTATCATGGAGGCATTGAGGCAATATCCGGCCAACCAAAGCATGGTATGGATCCAAAATAACATCATGCTGGGTTGTCATGCACAGTGGATAACAGAGCAATCCGTCCAAGAATGGTTACCTTCCTATGATTCGAACCGAGGGCTTGCCATAACAGCTGACGCCATAATCGACAATCGAGATGAATTAATGGATCAATTGCAAGTACCTTATCACCTGAGGCCTCATATGACAGACAGTGAAATTCTGCTCCTTGCTTATGAGAAATGGTCCGATCGTATGCCGGAACGGTTGGTCGGAGACTTTACTTTCATCATTTGGGACGAGAGAAAGCAGCTTCTTTTTGGAGCTAGGGACTTCTCGGGTGCTAGGACAATTTATTACCATCGGGATGAACACCAGATTTGTTTTTGTACGGCTATTAATCCCTTATTTTCATTACCTTTTATACATAAAGAGATCAATGAAACATGGTTGGCCGAGTTTCTGGCCATTCATGGCGTTTTTGAACCTCCGGATGTATCCACTACGATTTATAAGGACATCCATCAACTGCCGCCATCTCATAAAATCATCATCCAGAATGATAAAGTATCGGTTAGTCGATACCATAGCCTCTCGAATGTCATTCCTTTGCAATTGGCATCATCAGAAGAGTATGAGGAGGCTTTCCGGGAAGTATTCAACAAAGCCGTAACCGCACGGCTTCGGCGAACGAAACGAAATGTCGGAGCTCATCTTAGCGGAGGATTGGATTCAGGTTCGGTGGTTAGTTTTGCCGCAAGAGCTTTGCACAACGAGAACCGTACGCTCCAAACCTTCAGTTACGTGCCAGAAGCCGGATTTGTGGATTGGACGCCGAAACACAGACTTGCAGACGAGAGACCTCTCATTAAGCAAACAGTGCAATTCGTGGGGAACATTAACGACCACTATTTGGACTTCTCCGGAAGAAGTGCTTTCACGGAAATCGATGATTGGCTTGATATTCTGGAGTCACCCTATAAGTTTTTTGATAATTCGTTCTGGCTTCGAGGCATTTACGAACAGGCGGAACAACAAGATATCGGTATTCTGCTTAATGGCGCTAGAGGAAATTACAGTATCTCTTGGGGACCTGCGCTCGAATATTACACCAAACTTCTGAAAAACCTGAAGTGGCTTCAGCTAACTAAGGAAATCAAACGATATAGCAGGAATGTTGGAGTAAGTCGCAAACGGCTATATTCCATTATCAGCCGTAAGACCATCCCTTCATTGAAACAGCGAAGCTCTTCAATCGCTTCCTGTGAATTCCCGCAATTAATCAATTCAGATTATGCCAAGCGAGTCGGTATTTATGAGAAGCTCAACGACCTTACCTTTACTGGAATCGGCTCAACGGACGATCTCCCAGACGACCCCTTGGAAGCGCGAAGAGTGCATTACGAAAGAGTCAACATGTGGAGCGCAACCGGCACAAGTAATTGTAAACTCTCTCTTCACTACTCCCTATGGAGCCATGATCCCTCCAATGATCTAAGGGTCATTCGTTTCTGCCTATCAACACCAATGGAACAATTCGTTCAGAACGGGATGGATCGTGCTTTAATCCGCCGTTCCACAAAGGGCTGGCTTCCTGATTCTATTCGTCTTAATCATCGAACGAGAGGGATCCAAGCGGCGGATTCCATCTATCGCATGTTAAATGACTGGCCTCTGTTTATAAATGAACTGGATCATGTCTACCGAGATTCCCGAATGCAGCAGATCATTAACATGCCTGTCATACACGACGCCTTAGCCGAAGCCCGTCAGGGAATTAGCCCGAATCAAGCCTACAATCCTTCAATTAAACTGCTCATGCGCAGCGTCATTTTATATCGATTTCTCCAAAAAAACTTCTGAAAGGAGGTGAAGTCCAATGAAAAAGGAATGGAGTGTGCCTGCTTTGGAGATTCTTGACATCAAAATGACCATGGCCGGTCCTGGTAGTGCAATTCCGGACGGTGTACAACCGGATCCGGATGAAATGGTTCACACCAGCTAACATAAAGCTCTCATACATGAAAGTGCAGCCCTTATACGCCTTATTGGGTATACGGGCTATCTTTTTTATTCGCATATTAATCATTGGAGTGAGGACCATGCTTCAAACGTTTAAACGAACCGCATATAAGGCCTTCGGATTTTCGATTTACAGCGAGATTCCTCTTCCTGAGTTACAGCCCGCCCTACTACCTAATGATGTCGCCGATATTGTCATTCGTTATGCTGACTTGAGTGATACATGGATTGAGAGATCTGATTCTTCTCATAAAACACTGGTTTGCCGAGAAGATATGGTCATGTTCAGAGTCCCTGATCTTGCTGTTTTTGCAATAGAAGAGGGAAAGACCATCCGTGTCTCACCCGAACCAGGCGCCGTTCATGACAAAATGCGATTATACATACTCGGATCTTGTATGGGAGCCATTTTATTGCAGCGTCAAATTCTCCCCCTGCACGGCAGTGCAGTCGTCATTAACGATAAGGCTTACGCATTTGTCGGCCTTTCCGGGCACGGTAAGTCAACGCTGGCCTCCGCCTTTTTGCAACGAGGATACCAGCTGTTAACGGATGATGTCATCGCGGTTACGCTGGGTCACCTGAATGTTCCCTATGTGACGTCAGCCTATCCCCAACAGAAGCTTTGGCAGGAAAGCTTGGAGGTCTTTGGCATGAATTCCGATCGATTCCGTCCCTTATTCGACCGCGAAACCAAGTATGCCATTCCCGTGACCACCCACTTTTCTGATGGAACTCTCCCCCTAGCCGGTATCTTTGAGCTTATCAAGTGCGACTGCAGTCATGTCGAGATGCGTAACGTTGAAAAATTAGAACGGCTCCCGCTTCTATATCGCCATACCTACCGAAATTTACTCCTCGCCGATAGCGGTTTAACCAAGTGGCATTTTGACTTTACCTCGCGCATGGCCGGCCATATCGACGCCTATCAGTTGCAACGTCCCCAAGATCAATTGACGGTACATCAACTAACGGATATGGTATTAACTGCAATCGCAAAATGAAAAGAGTAAAAGGCGATGAATCCTCGTCTTTTACTCTTTTTTACTACAGGCACCTTTAATCTCCATAAGTATGTATGGAGGTGAAGGGAGCCGTCTCCCCTGACCGAAGACAGCGAAGAAATGGCATGGTTTCATCACGATTCATTCCTCCGACGGAAGGCTTTCAACGGCTGTGAAAAATACGTCCAGCAGCTCTTTGTCAAACGTTTGTTTGACATAGTCCGATATTCGTCCCAGCTCTTCCTCGCCGTTATATTCCAGGCATGCGCGCCCTTCACACCATAATACCGTGCACTGAAATCGTTGTTTCACGTGCTCGATAACATAATCTTGCTCCACGCAATCACGAAACGTTGAAGCCAAGCGTTCCACGCCCTTTCATCTTTTTATGTTTATACATCATTCTTATTATTCAAATTCCAAATAGGTTTTCGAGGACATTTGTCACACATGGTGGCATGCAGCAGTAGGAGAATCATATAAATGATGACCGGTAAAATTGGAAAAGGGAGCATCCAAAGATCGTAGATCTGCCGGATGCCCCCGTGTTTACATCTAAACCCGCTTAAATTCAATCCACTCGATCTGCAAGCCCGGCTTGACGAAGTCCAGCTTCATCTCGTAATAACCCGCTTCCAATTCCACTTTGACAAGCTTCTGCCGAATCCATCTGCCGTCGGTACCATTCGTTTGAATCGTGGTTACCGGCTGATCGTTCAGCGTGACGTTGCAGGCGCTTTGGGCCAGTTCCGATTCCGGCGACATAATGCGCACAATGATCCGGTACTCACCGGCCTGCTCCACCTTCACATAAGTCGATCCCCCTGCAGCCGGCTTCACTTGCGTGCTCTCCGATAAGGCTTGCGCTGGTACCGACTCGAGGGAAGGATCGGCTTTAAACGAACCTACGGCTTCCTCGATCACCTGCTTTCTGGAGAAGACCGGTGCATGCATCAGGAATTGGCAGATGTTCATGGCGCTGCGCTGCAGCTCTCCTCGGGTCAGCGTGCCATTTTCCAAGGATGCCAGCGTATTGTCTTCCCAGGCGTTGATTTCTGCTCCATAATTCATGACCACCATGTACAAATCGTTTTGGGCACGGACCATCCAGTTCGTATTTTTCCGATCGGCCGGGCCTCCGTTTACCACGTCGTTCATAATGGCCCACCAATCCGTCATGACGATGCCCTGGAATCCCCACTCTCCGCGCAGAATCGTGGTATTCAGATCATAATTGGATGCCGCCCAGTGTCCATTGATCGGGTTGTACGAGGTCATGATGGAGTTCGCCCCGCCCTGCTTCACCGCGATTTCAAAGCCTTTCAGATAAATTTCCCGAAGGGCCCGTTCGGATACGACGGCGTCGACTTTGCTCCGATGCTTCTCCTGGTTATTGCAAGCAAAATGCTTCAGCGTGGCGTTCGAGCCGCCCTTCATAATCCCGCGCGTGCACGCCGCAGCAAAGGCGCCGGAGATGAGCGGATCTTCCGAGAAATACTCGAAATTGCGACCGTTCAGCGGGCTGCGCCGAATGTTGAGACCAGGACCCAGCAACGCATCGATGTTGTAGCTGAGCAGCTCTCGGCCTTCCATCACATAGAGCTCTTCGACCAGCTCCGTATTCCACGTAGCTGCAAGCAGGGTGCCAATCGCCACCTGCGTTGCCTGCTGCCCGCTGTCCATCCGAATACCGGACGGCCCGTCCGCGGTGCAAGCCACCGGAATGCCGTAATCGAGCAGGCGGTCGCTCACGCCCCCAAAAGCCGATGCCGTCCCCGCCGTAACCAGCGGACTGCTCATGCCCTCCCCTCTGACGATGACCGCCAGATCTTGATCGCTGAGCTGGGCGATGAAAGCCTCCATGCTGACTTTCCCCTCATGGACGTCCCTTAAGGTATAGCCTCGATTGCCCGTCTGCTCCAAGGTCGGCGGCAGGTTTAAGTGAATCCGCTCCTCCATGGCAATCGTGCGCTGCGGGACCTCCGCAAAAGTAAGCTCGTACGAGCCGTCCTCCCTGCGAACGCCCGGCTTCATTCGCGTGAAGCTCTCCGATGGGGCCATGGCTTCCTGGAGCTGCTCGACAACTTGCAGCGTTTCTACAACGTAACCTTCCTGGCCATCCAAGCCGATAGGCTGCACATTTCTCACGCTGGTTCCCGCGTACAGACGGTACGTTCCGGCTTCCAATACATAGGCTGAACGGTGACCCGTCACACCTGCATCGTCATAAGAGGCCATAGCATGAACCAGGAACTGGAGCGTTAGCTGCTGCGATTCCCCCGGCTGAAGCTCCTGCGTCTTCCCGAATGCGGCCAGAACTTTGGCAGGCTGGCCCAGCCATCCTTGCGGTGCTTCGTAATACACTTGCACAACCTCTTTGCCTGCATAGGCAGTCCCGATATTGGTCACCTTCACGCCGATCTCAACGGTTTGCGCTCCCTCTCTGACCACAAGCTTGGCTTCTTGCGGCTCGATTCGAAACTGCGTATACGACAATCCAAAACCGAATTCATACTGGACGTCTGCGGGTCGAAACGTTTCGAAAAAACGGTAGCCCACATAAATATCCTCTTGATACAGGTTCTTAAGCTCATTGCCATAATTGCGGGTCGATGGATAATCCTCGATCGAATAAGCAATCGTATCCGTCAGTTTGCCGCTGGGCGTCACCTCGCCCGCCAATACGTCTGCAATGGCGTTGCCGCCCTCCATGCCGCCGTGCCAAGCATAAATGACTGAAGAAATCGGGTGCACATAACCTTCATCGAGCAGCCAGCTCATATCGAGAATATTGGACACATTCAGCACCACAACGGTTTGCTCGAAGTGTGCGGTCACCTGCTGCAGCATGGCTTTTTCTTCGGACGTTAACTGGTAGCTGCCCGGCTCATTGGCATTGTCCTGGTCTTCTCCGGCCGTCCGCCCGATGACAACGATTGCCTTGTCGGATGCCCGTCTTGCCGCGGAAACCAGCTCATCGGTCAAAGGCATTTCCTTCTGATGCCACGGCTCAGCCGCCCAGCCGCCCCCGCCGTTATCGAAAGGATTCTGCTCGATCCACTGCTCATATACAGCAGCCAATTCTTCATTGACGGCGATGCCCTTCTGATCCCGAAGACCGCCCAGAAGATTCGTTGTATGGGAAACATGAACGCTGCCTCCCGACCCCGTACCGCTGCGGTAATAATGGATCTACGTCCTGCCAAAAACGGAAACGGTTTCGTTCGGCTGCAGGGGCAGAGCCTGTCCTTCATTCTTTAACAGTACGGCACCTTCGGCGGCGACTTTTCGGCTGAACTCGGCAAAGCCTTCCAAAGGAGCTCCCACTCTCTGTGTATTCAATATGTTCCCTCCTGTTTATTTTCTCCAAATCACCAAGCCTTATGAAGAAAAGATTGTAAATGCCTGACGAATTCCAACAAAAGGTATTAGGCATCTACGTACTATCATAGTAACAAATTCCGTAGGGGAATACAGTGCAATGTTCGCAGGATGCGATGAAGTTGGCTATAATAATGTAAACATCTATATTCCGTGAACACGGGATATGCGATTGGATGATTTTGAATGAAGGCAGGATCAGTTATGCGTATACGAGTCCATATGATCGCTCCTTATGAAGCGATGGTTCCCATCATACAAGAGTGCATTCCTCTGTTCCCCCAGTTAGACATACAATACGCCGTCGGCGATTTGCAAAAAGGGGCCGAACTGGCAGCTTCGGCTCAAAACAACGGAGCCGAGGTGATTATCAGCCGCGGCGGAACGGCCCAGCTGATTAAAGCCGCGGTATCGATCCCTGTCATTGACGTCCACCTGTCCGGATACGACATGATCCGTTCCTTGACGCTGGCGAGCCAGTTTAACGGAAAAACCGCCATTGTCGGCTTTTCCAATATTACATCGGGCGCCCAATCGATTATTGATTTAATGGATCTGCCTTTAAAGGTGTACACCATACACAGCTCCGAAGATGTTGCACGGTTATTGCTGGAGCTGAAAGCTGCCGGATACCGCCAGGTTGTCGGGGATGTCATCACCGTCCATACGGCCGAGGCTTACGGGTTAAAGGGCCTCCTCATCCATTCCGGCAAAGAATCCATCATGCGAGCCCTGGACGATGCCCAGCTCATCTACCGCTACCTGAGCAACAACCATACCGTCTCAGCCATTCTGAACGATCTGGTTGCCAAAGAACACCCCAATCTCGTGATTTTTAACGATCAGAATGAAATCGTATATGAGCAGTTGGCCGATTTTGAGCACAGCCCTTTGACGGATAACCATATCTATCTGATCAATACCCATGTGGAATTCCACAAATCCCAAGTGCAGAATGTTTTTACGATGGACGATTACCAGCTTTCGGTCACAGCCTATGAAACCACATTGGAAAACAAAAGCTATAAAGTATACTCCTTGGAAAAAGGGCGGCCCTATGAATTTGCGCAGTCAGGCATCAAAGCTTACGCTGAGCCTTTAGCAGAACCGATGATTGCCGAATCCGCTGCCATGCGCACCACGCTGGCAAGCATCCAAGCCCTGTATCAACATCATGAGCCCATACATCTGCTTGGCCGGGAAGATACGGGCAAGTCCTTCATCGTAAAGTATATTCATCAATTGTACTCGGACGGCGGATTACTGCTTCAGATCGATCTAGCCCAGGTTTCCCCGGATCAGTTAGAAACCCTGCCGCTGTCCAAAGCGAGGACCGTGGAATTCATCCATGTGGAAGAATGCATGCAGGATCCGAATTTGATAGCCTTTGTGGAGTCTTGCCTGCATAAGGAGATTGGCGTATTCATGCTTAGCGAGCAGGCGCTTGACCATAAGGGAACCCCCAACATGAAGCTGAATACGATCCTCATGCCTTCGCTTTCGGACCGGTTGGAGGATCTGCCTTCGCTTATACAGCTCTTTTTAAGCCGATACCATCAAAAATACGGGACGGCAGCGGTCAAAATAAAGGAAGAGGCCTTGCAGCTGATACGGCAGAATGCTTCCCACATGACGATCGGCCAATTAAAGCAGCTCATTAAACAGGCGGCGATGAACGAAACGGACTATGTGATTTCAGCCGATACACTAGCGCGCTTGCTCGATCATCAGCCTCCAGCCTCAACCCCTATTCCGTTAAAAGGGACTCTGAAAGAGATCGAGAAAGACATTATTCAATACGTACTCCACGAGGAAAAGAATAACCAATCTAGAGCAGCCGAACGGTTAGGGATTAATCGGGCCACGCTTTGGCGTAAACTTAAAGAATAAATTTAAGTTTACGTCTTTTTTTTATTCCGAGTGTTGCAATTTTAAACAATTTATTAGATTTATCATATTTACAGAAATTATATGTTGCTAAAATAAACAATTTGAACTAGTATAATTACTGCAAGCGCTTCAATAAAACGATTACACAAGGAGCTAACATTATGAAAATTAAAGCGACATTAGATCGTATCCCTGGCGGTATGATGGTTGTTCCCCTCCTCATCGGAGCGTGCATCAATACATTCGCACCAAACGCTTTGCGGATCGGCGGGTTTACGGAAGCCTTATTCGTGAATAGCTCGAGTACGCTCATCGCCCTTTTCTTATTGATTGCCGGCACGCAGATCACGTTCAAAACGGCAGGTTCGTTGGTCGGAAAAGGCGTCACGCTGCTTGTGTTTAAGTGGACGATCGGCGCGCTATTAGGTTTGGTCGCCATCCTGTTTGCGGATTCCAACGGATTATTCCTGGGCCTTGCCCCTCTGGCCATCATCGCGGCCATGACGAATTCAAACGGCGGACTATATATTGCGTTAGCCGGACAATACGGAAAAGAGGATGACAAAGCAGCCTATCCTTTCCTGGCATTAAGCGACGGACCGTTCTTGACGATGGTCGCGCTCTCGATCTTCGGCGCCATGGGTTTTGCCAACGGCATGTTCTCGCCGATGTCTTTCGTTGCCGTACTGCTTCCGCTGCTCGTCGGCGTCGTCATCGGGAACCTGGACCGGAATATGGCGGAATGGCTGCATAAAGGCAGTGACAAGCTGGTTCCGTTCTTTGCCTTCTCGCTCGGTATGGGCATCAATTTCTCATCCATCATTCAAGGCGGACTGAGCGGTATTCTGCTTGGCGTGCTGACGGTCCTGCTCACGGGCGGTATTGGTTTTCTTCTGTTCAAGGCGATCGGCTGGAATCCGATTGTCGGTGCTTCCGAGGGCTCCACAGCGGGTAATGCGGTAGGCACGCCGGCTGCGATCGTCGCCGCGAATGCTTCCTTCGCGCCGATTGCCGAAATCGCGACCGTGCAAATCGCCGCGAGCGTCGTGACGACCGCCATACTGCTGCCTGTCTTTATTGGATTCCTGTCCAAGCGACTGGAGAAATCAGGCGGCGTCGAAAAATACAACAACCCTGCAGCATAGAGGTTATCCCTAACCCCTCGAATGCATCGTTTTTCTCAAGGAGGAGGTAACTGCATGAAATTAGCCATCATTGCAGATGATTTGACTGGCGCCAATGACAGCGGGGTCCAACTCGCTCGTCATGGCCTTAAAACAAGCGTTCTGTTCGATATGGACAAAGACAACATTCGTCATTACGATGCCGTTGTTTTCGATACGGACAGCCGTTCCATAACACCCGAAGAAGCTTATCAACGAGTAAGCCGGGCCGCTCGATTTTTAACGGATGCCGGGTTTGATACGATTTTCAAAAAAATGGACTCCACCATGCGCGGCAATATTGGGACCGAAATTGATGCGTTGTATAATGTGGTGAAGCCGGACTTTATGATGATCGCTCCGGGTTATCCCAAGAACAATCGAACCATTCTTAACGCTACCCATTACTTGAATGGAGTACCGTTAGCCGAAACCGAAATTGCCCATGATCCCAAAACGCCTGTCACCCACTCCTATCTTCCCGACTTGCTGAAGCTGCAAACCAAGTATGCCGTCGGCGAGATCTCAGTCCGTGATCTGGAGGCTGGAGCAGGCCGCATTGAAGGCAAATTAAAAGAGTTTCAAGAACAAAACATACCGTATGTGCTGATCGATTCCACCGAAGAAGCTCATCTGGAGTTCATCCTGCACATCACCGGGCAGCTTCCATACACGTTCGCATGGGCCGGCTCTGCAGGCATCGCCAATTATTTGCCCGCCCATTACCATATTTCGTCAAAACCGAGGGAGCTTGCTATCGCGCAGAATCAGGGACCCATTCTTACCGTGGTCGGCAGCGTGAACAAGAACTCCCGTGCCCAGCTGAAGCTTTTGCTTGAGCATACCGACGTGGTTCCCGTACAATTCGTTTCTTATAAGGCTGTGTCCGATTCAGCGGAGCGCACGGAAGAAATGGCTCGCGTCTATCAAGAAGTCAAGCTGCACGCACTGGAAGGCAAAGATATCGTAATCTATTCGACGGCGGAGTCTTCCGACATCGAACAGGCCCGTGCCGTAGGCGAAGCCCGCGGGCTCAATCACACCGAGGTCAGTAATGAGATTGTCCGCGCCATGGGAGAAATCTGTGCCCAGCTGCTGGAGCAAGGTTATTTCAAGGGCGTATCCATGACAGGCGGAGACACGGCCAAACAAATCTGCATGCAATGGAGCATTAGCGGCTTCGAATTGCTGGACGAGCTGGAAATCGGCGTGCCGATCTCGAAATTTATAGGGATTGACGATCTGTATGTGGTCACCAAGGCAGGCGGATTCGGCAAGCCGGACGTATTTATCCATGCGATTCAAACGATAAAAGGAGGTAATCCAGCATGAAACCGACGGTTGGAATTACGATGGGCGATGCGGCAGGCATCGGACCCGAAATCATTATGAAGGCCTTATCCCATCAGGAGATGTACGATAACTGCAACCCGCTAGTGATCGGAGACGCCAAAATATTGGAACGCGTGCTGCCGATTATCGGCTCAAGCCTGAAGGTGAACGCCATTCAAGAGCCCTCCGAGGCAAAATACGAGTTCGGCACCGTAGACGTCATCGATCTGGACCTCGTGCCGGCTGACCTTGCATTCGGGGAGGTATCGGCCGTAGCGGGAGATGCCGCTTTTCAGTTTCTGGCCAGAGCCATCGATCTGGCGAAGCAGCGGAAGATCCATTCCATCTGTACGGCTCCGCTGAACAAGGAAGCTCTGCATCAAGGTGGACATATGTATCCGGGTCACACCGAAATTTTGGCTGATCTCACGGATACCAAGGATTTCTCGATGATGCTGACGACCCCGAACCTCCGGGTCATTCATCTGACGACGCATATGGGATTGATCGAGGCCATTCAGAGCATCAACCCGGAAAGAACGTATACCGTCGTCAAACTGGCCCACGATACCTTGAAAAAGGCCGGTTTCGACAATCCAAGAGTCGCGGTCTGTGGAATCAACCCGCATGCGGGCGAAAACGGATTGTTCGGCAACGGCGAAGAAGAAGAAAAGCTGCTCCCGGGCATCGAGCGTGCCCAACGGGAAGGCATTAACGTGGTTGGCCCCCTCCCTGCGGATACGTTGTTCTTCAGAGCCGGCCGAGGCGATTTCGATATCGTCGTGGCCTGCTACCATGACCAGGGACACGCGCCGATCAAGGTCATGGGCATCGAAGAGGGCGTGAACATTACGGTCGGACTGAAAGGCGGCATCATCCGCACCTCGGTCGACCATGGCACCGCCTTCGATATTGCAGGGAAGAACATCGCCGATGACAAAAGCATGCTCGCTGCGATTCGTTCTGCCATTGAGCTTGCCCCGAAGGATCAAATGTAATCGTGTGACGATCGAAGATGTCATATGTAGAAGGCCCGGCAGAAGCCGGGTCTTTTTGCGATCTTTTGCTATGAACGCTAAAGTATCCGTGACTACGCCCCGATCCAACCTAAGCAGTAATCGAGAATAACCTCACGACCGCCGGCACATAATAATCATCACAATCGATTCCAGCAAATAAGGAGGCCCCTTCCATTGAGCACGAACCATCCGGACAAAAACCTGATCAACACGGTGGAACAACTGGCAGAGACACCCGTGAACAGCCATGAGGCCCAGCAACAGCAGCAAGCCCGCAATGATCGCCGGAAGCAGGCGCTGCATAACAGCGACGGCAAATACAAGGAGAATGAATCCAAGAACTATCACTAGCCATGCTGCAGCGTCTATAGCAAGCTTCAATAAATGCACATATTTCTACGTACACGTTAAAAAAAACGACCAGTTCCGGTCGTTTTTTTGATTTGGCATAAACATCTAATCATCCTATGAGCTGATCGTTTCGCAGGACCAAAACGATTGTCCAAATGGAAAAAGACCACCTAAAAAGGTGGTCTACATCGTATGCTGCGAGTAGGCGAACCGTGACCATTTACAGCCACAATTCGCTGAATCGAAAGGATATCTGTGGGCCTACGCTTTCGAATCGGGCCGTTAAAGCATCTTTTGCTTTCTGATCGAGCCGTACAAACGGGCATAAGCCCATCCGGGTGGTAAGCAAAAACCACATCCTCATGCGAATGTGGTTTTTTGGTCTAGATACAATCGCTTGCGGAATGCAGAGGTTTCGCGAATGCCCTCTCCTTCCGCTTACAAGTTCGGAATCTGCCAATCCACTTCCTGAAGCCCCATACTGCGTAGAAATTCGTTCGCGCGAGAAAACGGCTTGCTGCCAAAAAAGCCTCGATGCGCAGACAACGGACTCGGATGCGGCGAACGAAGCAGTTTATGCTGCCGGTTCGTAATGAGCTCCGCCTTCTTCTGGGCGTGGCTTCCCCATAACAGGAACACGACAGGCTCATTTTTCCGGTTGATCGTCTCGATGACCTTATCCGTAAAGCTTTCCCATCCCCTGTTTTTATGAGAATTCGCTTCATGGGCCCTTACGGTGAGCACCGTATTTAGAAGCAATACTCCCTGCTTCGCCCATGTTATCAGATGGCCGTTATTTGGAATGAAGCAGCCCAGATCATCCTGAAGCTCCTTGTACATATTTTGCAAGGAAGGCGGCGTGCTGACGCCCTCTTTGACAGAGAAGCTTAGGCCGTGGGCCTGTCCCGGTCCATGATAAGGATCCTGGCCCAGAATGACCACCTTGGTGTCCGCCAGCGATGTATAGTGCAGCGCATTAAAAATATCGTATTTATCGGGATAAATGGTTCTCGTCCGATATTCCTCAATGAGAAACTCCCGCAGCTGTAAGTAATATGGCTTCGTAAACTCCTGATCTAAATATGTCGCCCAGTCATTCTTCAATATCGCCATTTCGGGTGCTTTCCTCCTGTTATGGTCAAAAGATATAACTAGATTATATCATACGGATTTCTGGTATTTTCCTAACACCTAACCCTCGCGAAGACGCAAAAAAAGCGACCGATTACCGGCCGCTTTTTCACCATTGATTCCCTTATAATCAAGTCATGATGACCGGCTCAATCTTCCCGTTGCCGATCCGCATCCGATCTATGCATAACTGGCGATGGCCCGGCTCGGTGTCCCCAATGATTCGGCGGTGGTACACGATAAGCCATTCATCTCTCTCCTGCAAATGCAGGTAGCCATGGTGGCCGGGTCCTTCGGCAATCGGCTCCTGACGCTCCAGAATCGTGCCTTCATTCTTGAATGGACCGAGCGGGCTGTCGCTTACGCCATAGGCTACGCGATAGGTTCCATTCGTCCATCCGCCCATGGACCACATCAGATAATAAAGTCCGTCCTTCTTAATCATACAAGGACCTTCCACGTATCCCTCCGGCGTAATGGAACGGAAAATTTCATTGCCGTTGTCGGCCGATGGAACGAATCCCGTCATCTCTTCGTTCATCCGCGCAACGTTGCAGTGCCCCCATCCGCCATAATACAGATAGATCGTTCCGTCTTCGTCCTTGAATAGATGCGCATCGATCGGCTGTGCCTGATGAATGAACTTATCCACGAGCGGCTTCCCCAAGTAGCCTCTGTACGGCCCCTCCGGACGGTCCGCAACGGCGATTTCCAAACCGCCGGTTTCCTCGTTCGATTGGATATCGTTCGATGCAAACACGAGATAATATTTCCCTTGGTGCTCGATATGGGTCGGTGCCCAAACCGCCCTCCATATCCATGGAAAATCCGCCATCTCGATAATGCCTTCGTGTTTCTCCCAATGGATCAGATCGTCGGAACTGAATGCGTCCAAATTCATCTGCATCGTATATTCCGTGAAGGACCGCGTGGCATAAATCCAGTGCTTTCCCTCATACGTTCTGGCTTCGGGGTCTGCATACCAGCCGGGTATGATCGGATTGTTGATGTTCAATGGTAGACACTCCTTTCCTGTGCTGGGCATGTCGAGTTCGAGCGAGAGGGCATCGCCCGCCGACCAATGGCGCTCGATTGAGCGATAGCCTCGTTCTACCATTGCTTCTACAACGGATAGCCAATCTCCTCCCGTGTGAAATCCGCCCCCAGTTCACTTCTCTTCATGGCAAATATCGAAAAAAGCAGCTTACGCCAAGTCGCTCTCAATAACCCCGGGAATATTCCGGGCTTTCTTTGAGATGAACGATATCATGGCCGGTTGGATTTTGGAAGGCACGCAGCCCGAAGGTCGGCGCAACGGCAAAGATATGGTCAAAGATATCCGCTTGAATCGATTCATAAACACCCCAGTTGGTATCATTGCTGAACGCGTAGATTTCCAAGGGCAGTCCGTTATCTCCCGGCGCTAACTGCCTGACAATCAGCGTCATATCCTTATGGATTTTCGGATGATTCCGCAGGTATTGATGGATATACTCCCTGAACACGCCCACATTCGTAAGCTGTCTGCCGTTCACTTTGCTTTCCGTATTGATCTGATGCTCGATGTTGTATGCGTTAATTTCGTGTAATCGGGTCGTGACATAATCGGAAAGGTAGTGAATCTTCTGAAATTCCTCAATCATTTCCTTGGTGCAAAAGCAGATGCTGCTCGTATCGACATAGAAGCTTCGCTTAATTCTTCGGCCGCCGGATACCTGCATGCCTCTCCAGTTCTTAAACGAGTCCGAGATGAGGGCATAGCTGGGAATCATCGTGATCGTTTTATCGAAATTCATCACTTTTACCGTATTCAACGTAATGTCGATGACGTCGCCGTCCGCATTGTATTTCGGCATTTCAATCCAATCGCCGACACGCACCATATCATTGGATGATAATTGAACGCCTGCCACCAAGCCCAGTATGGAGTCCTTGAACACCAGCATCAGAACGGCCGATAGAGCACCAAGCCCGCTGAGAATGATCAAAGGATTCTGCCCGATGAGGTTCGAGATCACCACAATGCCGCCGATGATGAACAGAACGATTTTCACCACCTGAATGTATCCCTTAATCGGTCGGATCTTGGAAACTTCAAATGAACGATAAATGTCATCAAAAGCATTAAGCAGCGCATTCAACACCGTGATGGTGACGATAATCATGTACGTCATGGCCGCTTTTTCAATCAGAATTTGGTACGCCGGAAAGATGGACGCCGAAAAATAAATAATGATTGCCGGCACAAGATGCGACAGCTTGTGGAACACTTTTTTCTCCACGATGATATTGTCCCATGTGTACCGATTGTTGTTGACGATATGAATAATCGTCTTCAGCACGATTTTTTTGGTAATAAAATTGGCCAGTATGGAGATCACCGCGATAAAAACGACCATGATCATATTCGAGAGATATCCAATGGTTTGTTCGCTCATGCCATATCCGTCTAGTTGATTTTTGATAAAGTCCATTGTTTCCTCCTGACGCAGTTTAAGATTAGCCTATTATTATAGAGGAGATTCTAGTACTGCGCAAAGTTCAGAATCAGACATCGCTGGGTTGATTTGGAAGATGCTTGGTGTAAGACGGTCTGTTTGAAAAACAAAAAAAGAGCACCGAAAGGGTGCTCTCTTGGTCTGATTCGATCAAATCCGTTTCGTTTCCTTTCCGTTACGGCTGATCAACCCTCGCAGGCGCTTCATGACAGACTGAATTTCGGTATCGGTCAACAAATAATACGTATTCACAGTCCAGATCTCTCTGTTGTTCAAATGAAAAATCAGCACAGGAAATTTCGGAAGCAGCCACTTCCGAATGGAAGGGCCGCTATAGCTGACACTTGTAATCTCCGTCCAGGCCATGGTCCGCGTTCCATCTGAAATTGAATTTTGATCGTAGGTGATGAGCTGCGTGTCTGATTTCAGGGCCCTTGGCAAGCTGACAACCAGATATCCTCCAAAAAACGGAATCCCTATTATGGCTGATGTGATACAAAAAAACTTACGGATAAAGGAAGTATCCAGAATAAAGGCCGCGTACAGCAGAAACAGGCAGGCCAGCACAAACAATAAACTACCAAGTGCTTTGCCCCATGCCACGGATTTTCGATACGATATCCCGTTCATGATTTAGCGCCTTTTTAAAATGATTTGAACAGTCCTTTAATCCAGCTAACTCCACTTTCGACCGCTTGAGCTTTGCCGTGGTGATACCTCTATTGTATCAAAGAGCCGTTTCTTTTTGTTTGGCTAGATGAAAAAGAGGCCTTGTCTCCGTCATTTACGATGACCTTTGAGACAGCCCCTTTTAGTATGTATGATGGCAAAGCGTGGCTGTTAGAAACCACGGTTCGCCGGATCCCATTTTGACTGAATTGAACATACGAAACTTACGGTGAGAGGATCCTTTTTTGACCGGTGAGCTCCTGGATCGGCTTAATGTTTTGAGTGAATTCCAGCGTGCCTAAGTAGTTTCCTTCTTCATCCCTTACGGCAAAATAACGAATGTAGACAAATTTATCTTTAACCGGGATCCAGAAATCCTCTGCATCTTTGACACCTGCTTTGAAATCAGCAAGCAGCTGATTGACGACATGAACGCTTTGCGGAGGATGGCAGTTCTGAACACTTCGGCCGATCACCGCTTTGGTACGAACGAAGATTCGTTCTTTGCCCAGTGAAAAATATCGAACGATATCATGTTCATCAATAAAGGTTAGGTCGACCGGTAAATGATTTAAGATGGATTCCATCTGTTTGACCGATAAAATGCCTGTACTCATCCGGATGTATCCTTCTTGCAGCGGAGAAGACCCCAATCCCTGATCTGCGCCAGGTTCAGCTGCCCTTTCAGGAATCCATGGTTGATCCGGCGCAACCAAGCAATAACCGACTTCTTCGCTTTGGGCAGCAATTTGAAGCCATTCATCTTCCGTCAACTTCTCCAGAGCCATTGGCAATAAAATATGTTCCTCTTTATAGATCATTTCTGTTACTTCATTTAAGACGCGTTTGGCAAGGTCCACTACGCTCTGCGCATTGCCCTCAAAATCAGTGAGTTTGGCTTTCACTTCTTTTATTCCCATTCGGATACCGTCATCGACTGCCCACATCACCTTGGTTGGTCCATAAATTCCGTATTTCTCGAGAAATGGAAAGAGCAAATTCTCTTTGCGGCTGTAGTGTTTGTCTACATCATAGAGGAGACTGAAATCCTCCAGCAATTTGAGGCGATTGGCCTCCCCTTGATCCTTCAGAAATTGATCCAGATGCAGCGCGATTTTGAAATTTGCCAGTCGATCGATTTCCTGGTTCTCCCTCTTAAACGTAAACACAGGATGTCCAGGCTGCTCTTCGGATTGATGAGCTCTGTGAATGTCTTGGATGGAACCTTTGAATACCGCAGCATGCACGCTGCACAGTCGCTGTACTTCGGTTACCGGTATTCCTTCCTCCTGCATCAGTACTTGCTCCAGCTCCGAAATCTCATCAACCGATATTTCGCCTACAGCTTGATTGAATTTTGACTTCACTTCCTCCACGCTTTTTCCATGGTGCAGCTCTTTAATGATTTCCTTGAGCAAATGGATACGGGCCGTTCGATGAGCAGAAATTCCTTCCTCACGGTTATTAATGAGTTCACTCATGTTCATCACCTCTGTTTTGTTTCAATATATAAAGATGAAGTTCGATTCTATTTACATCTCTAAACTAGCATCCTCATGCTCCACGGCTTGTGATTAAAAGCACAAAGAGAATGAACATTCAATGACTAAGGAAGGATGAAAAGAATGATCCCGGTTCTTCGAAAGTTCTCCTTCTTCCCACACACCTTGTATTCTGGGTGTTTCTGCACGCTGTCGAGTCCGAATTGTTCGCTTCCTAACAGAAAAGCGACCGAAATACGGCCGCTTCAATAACGGTATGAGAGACTGAGGGAGCCTAACTCTGACCGGGACATTACCACATCTTTTCATCCGAGTGGCCACCATGAAATGTCGGCAAAATGAATGAGCACGTCACGATTTCTGCATAAACTTCGGTCGGTCAAAACAACAATTCTAAGCCTTTACTTAAGTGCCTCTTTTTTTCAATTGACGATGTCTGTATTTAGCTATAAAGATACGCAAGCTAAGCTTCATAAGATTTGGAACAGCGTGTGCGTTTTCTTTGAGAAAGGACAATGCAGAACGGTTTCCTCGCTTCGTATTGCATTCGCTGCATGAAGCGATCAGGTTGTGCGGAAGATCCGAGCCGCCTTTGCTTGAGGGGATCATATGGTCCACTGTCGTCGCGTGTTGTCCGCACCACAAACAAGTGTGATGATCTCGTTTCAGTGCAGCTTTGCGATAGTCCCGAAATAAGAACGGATTATAAAGCAATTGGATCGTCTGCTCATCAACCCAGACAGCTTCGCGATCGCTCAACTTCCCGCCAAGCCCGATGGGGCAAACATGGTGTCAGTTGTTGACCATCCATATTGAGTACCGTTATCAATGGTTCCTCTCCATCACGGGTACGACTCATCGATTTCACTCCATCTGTACGACATAATACTTTAACCTATAGTATTAATATAAAACAAAAACACCATCCTCATGCGGATGATGTTCATCATGGTAAAGGCGAGGGGAGTCGAACCCCTGCCCGAAGATAACATCAACAGATAAAATATAAAAAGCGACCGAAATCACGGTCGCTTTTTATATTCGTATGAGAGACGCGCGGGAGCACAAACCCTGCCCTGCTCTACTCCAACTCCATATAAAAGAGATTCGTCGTATGATCTTTTGTAATCGTATGCGCTCCTGGAGCAAGTGGCACACTGACCATACCATTCGTCATGGGATAACTCGTTCCATCAATCTTGATCTTGGTTCCGTCTGCCGAATTAAACACTAATGTTAATGTAGCGGTTTCCGTAGAGGTAAAGGTAATGCGGGTTGAACTCTCGATTTTCAAACATTGGGTTAGCGTTAAGCCGTTATACGCCGCAGTTCCCTTGGTTGTGGAGAGATTCCCTACAATATTGAAGAAATCGCTTGCCAATCCGGATGTTGTAAAGTTGTGAACTTGTTCTCCGGTGGACGGCTCTGGTTCTGGTTCTGGTTCCGGCTCCGCCCGGTTGAATTCCCGCCTACGGATACAAGCCCACTGGTGTAGCTGCTTATTTTAGCCATTAGAGCTGTATTGAGGGCATAGGATGTGTCGTCAACGGCATCATTGAATTCCCAGGTGAAATCCCCGTTATTCAGGCGTCCGGCTTGTGAGGTGACAATCTGTTCTACATCGCTCACGTTATCAATGTCGGCGCTATTCACTCCCGTATCGACGGTTGTATCGAAGTTATTATAAGCCGTTCCTCCCACGAATGCTTTGTATGAGCTTGGTACGGTTTCAATTCTTGACGAAGCCAAGTATGCATCGAATGAGGTTGCATTTGCCGGAGCTGTTCCGGTATTGGAATTTGCATAAATCAGGCTGTCCGCATCTACGATCCTATTGTTATAAGCCTTAATCACGCCTCCGTCTTCGCCCGAAAAGGTCCCTTCCCCTAAAGCATCGGTACCTTGCAAGGAGCTCAACATCGGGTATTTGGCATGTCTAAAGTAATTGGATTCCACGAAGGCTGAAGCTCCCGTTGTCACACCGACCCCATATTTTGAGACTCCGTCATAGAAATTATTATAGATGTGAACCGATGCCAATCGGATTCGCGGATGGCGGGAGTCCGAGTGATCAAACCAGTTATGGTGGAAGGTGACAAAGAATTCCTCCGATTCACTCAAACCGACCAAAGCCGCTTTTCCCGAATCCCAGTAGTGATTGTAGGAGATTGTAATATAGGTCGATCCTTTTTTCAGATCCGTTGAACCATCGCCCTTGGCCTGGTCGGCATCTCCTCCTGCGGTTCCATAAAATAGATCGTTATTATGCACCCACACGTTGACGTTTCCTGTATCCATGGAAATTCCATCATCAGGAAACAACATGAGCCCGAGGTTTCTTACTTCTACATTCCCTACGTATCTAAGGAGCAATCCCCACCCATAAGCATAAGCGTCGTCTCCGATCCCTTCGATCGTCATATTCATTTCCGAATCATCGTTTTTGCCTTTTACTTGAAGGTAACCGCTGCTATTCAGTTGTCCGCTCATGTCGTCATCGGTAACTTTTCCAATAAATCGGATCGCAAGAGGGGTTGTATCATAGCCTTTTTGTCTTAGCGTCAAAATCTCGCCGATCCCCACGCCCGTTTGAACCCCGCCTGAGCTGTTGATTTTCACATCAAGGGTTACGGTTCGCGCCGTCTCGGAGGTCACATAAATAACTTGTGCACCATCTTTAAGCGTACCGTCATCATTGTAGGCACCCGAGCCTGTCCCGTATGGCGAGTCTGAGGAAAAAGCAAATCCGGATCGATCATGCGGCGCTACGGATAGGTTATTCGAAACGGCACTTACCGTTGAACCGTCACTCAGCCTGGCTTCAACCTTCATGACATAATTTCCGGCAGCTAGGCCTACGGCATCCGCTCTCCAATAAGAAGGGTATTGTCGGATCAGCTCATTATCCATTGGTTGATAGCTGGAATCCGGCGCATTGGCGTGTTTCACGTAGACATTGTATCCCTCCGCATTACTCACGGGTGACCATTCTATATACGCCGTTTCATTCCAGCCCCCGCCGCCGATAATCGAAAGACCGGCAGCATGGACCATTGTCTTATTCACCCATCCTCCCGCTATGAGAGCTAGCGCCAGAGAAAACAACAACACCATGCCGGTTACCTTTGCAACGTTGTTCTTCATTTCATCTCCTCCTTTTTTTACTTGCACTTTTGTAATCGCTTGCAATAAATTGGAACTTTCTTATCACCCCCCTCGCTTATGGACCATGTCTGTCAGAACCAATGTCCTTATTTAAAATCTACAAATTTTGGAATTTCACCCACAGCATATCAGCTGCGAAAGCAGTTCCGAAACAATCATTTTGTTATAACCTGCGCATTCCGCGATATTCTGAGTTAATGATTATAAGTCAGGGAAATGACACTTCCTCTTGGACAACATCCATCCGGGATGGTCTTGAACGGCTGAAAGCTGCAGATACAAGACGTAGATTGGGCTATATTTCAGGCTTGTCGTCCGGACGCAAACAAAAAAGCGACCGGTTAAGGTCGCTTTGGAGAGAGCTTCTAAAGCTCTCTATGGGCTGGCTGCATCGCATAGATTTTATGGAGGCGAACCGTGTAGCTTGGCAGGATGTACGGCATGCCGCATTAAAGCTTACCCGTTATGTAACGGCGTAAGCTTTTTGTATTACTCTGTTATTCAGTTCGGCAGCGATTAATAGCGTACAGATTCTCTCATTATGATACCGCCATCCAGCATTGTTGAAGTCCATCGATTCGCGTTATTTGAGGACACTGGTTCCGCTATTTCCTTATTTTCACCGATTTCGCAGTAATAAGCGGACAAGAGATCCGCTATTGCGGGATTTATCGTGGATTAATCCGTGATTATGATACAATAGCGGATCCTCTGTCCGCGTAAACTCCATAATGGCCGATTCCCGTAAAATAACGGATCCTCTGTCCTCATGATCTTCTTAATGGGCGAATTTTAGCAAATAGCAGGGCGTTTGTCCTATCAACTGGGCTTCTCGGACAGCAAATATTTTTCCAAGGTATTCAAGAAAATTACGGGAAGGCCGCCAAGCCAAAGCGTCGAGTCCGAAATATAGAAAGGTACCACTCCGATCTATGGACCTATGGAGCACCCCTTTTTGCTTAAACCGAACACCGTGATCACCTGAGCACAAACGATGGGTAAAGAAACATTTATTCCATTCAACATAAATAGGCAAATGAACCTTCAACCGACGGGTTCATTTGCCTTTTCAAAAATGAAGAAAACCCGCTGTAGTGAGCGGGTTCTGTGTATGGAGGCGAACCACGGCTGTGTAAAACCACTATACACCGCCGAGTATTCCATTCGTTACCTTTCATACTTGTCTATCCAATTCGATTGTTGAAGCAATGTAGACGATACGGACCAAGTAGTAGATTTTCAAAAATAGATAGCTTCTAAAGCTCTCTATGGGCTGGCTGCATCATCCCTTGACTAGGGTGATCATCTGAGTACTCGTAATATTGCGGCTGAACGGGCGCATGGATTTGTGCTTCCATCGGCGGCACTGACGGCTGCTGAAAGGGCTCATCCACATACATGATTCTACGCTGAATTTGCATGAGCCCATTCACGATGCGCAGCGCGACCCAGAACAGGATAAGGCCAACGCCTACGTACAGCAGGTATTGCTGATTATAGGTCCAATCTATATGAAAATAACTAAACAAGCTATTCTCCAAAATATCAAGCTGCAGTTCATTCATCAAAATGATATGCACGACCGGAAGAGCAATCAACCCGAGTCCCAGTGAAATCACCGTTACCATAATAACAAAGAATACGATGCCAGTAACAAATCTTAGTAATACGAGCAGCAGGTTTCGAATAAATAGCGCTCCGTCAAAACCGCTCACCATTCGCTTCAACCAGTTCTCCCCAGCTTCAGATTGTTGATTGTAGGGATACGATACAGAAGGAGTAGGTAAACCTAAAATTTGTCTAATCATGCTTTGTTCAAAATTCACAATCCCATTCAACAGCTTGGCTACTCCAAAAAACAGCGGTATTCCGATAAATATTGGAGTCAAACCGATGGATAGTGCAAGTCCCGTTATCGCTACTGTAAAATAAATAATCCCTAACGGGAGAGATAGCAAGAAATAGAGCATTGTTGCATAGGTTTTCGGATTAAAAAGCACCCAATTCACCTTGCCTGCCCGCGCCATTCCAGTCGCTTCTGTTGCCTTCATATTCAAACACCCCTTATAGCTTCATACGTCACGCTCCGAGTTATAAATCCATTATATCCGCCTTATTAGGCTGACATAACCGTCTTAGGGGGTATCTGAACCTAGACTTTAGACTAGGGACTGACCTGGCTCTGATGAACTTATTGAAGTAAAGTTCACGCAATGGGCCTCCATGTATTTCCTTTTATTATTCCAGAATCTGTGTTTTATTAAATATAGAATTAAGCTATCCTATTCACGTTTACTACCTAACTGAAGGAGATCTCTACATGAAACAGTCATTAAGTATCATCCCAGACCAATGGAAAAGAACTGGGATTGTCACGATCGGCGGCCTACTTATAGGAGCAGGATTTGCCGATTGCCTGATTGCCATGAATTCAATCGATTTAAATCAAATCGCTAGAGGGTTAACGATCTTTAGTGCAGGTCTGACCATCTTAGTCGTCATGGATAACTCTAAAACACAAAAGGAGACCGAGAAACTCCAAAAAGAAACACAACTTCGAATGGAAAGAATAGAAGATAAGCTGAACGCCCTCCATCAATCCCAACAAATAACGAATTCACAATTTCTTGAAATCAGAGAACTGATACATCAATCTAATTCGGAGATCTAATACTCAATGCTTTGTTCAGATATAAAAGTAAAAACCCCGCTCAATGAGCGGGGTTTATGTATGGAGGCGAGGAGAGTCGAACCCCTGTCCGAAGATAACGACAACACAAGCTCCTTTTCATAACGCAAATAATTGGACTGCTTTTACAGCACTGGTTGTACCTGCGCTTTAATGGCCTGCACTTCAAGATGGATGCAAGAAATCCGAACATTTTACAGTGGATATGGTTAACCATCAATTCGATCGTCAACAAACGGCTCGATCATCGAAGCTCACTACACCACGATTCCCAAATCATAAATCTAAGCCTTTACTCAAGTGTCCCTTTTTTCATTTGATGATTTCTGTATCTGTATTTAGCTATAAAGATACGCCAGCAAAGCTTCATAAGATTTGGAACAGAGTGTGCGTTTTCTTTGAGATAGGACAATGCAGAACGGTTTCCTCGTTTCGTATTGCATTCGCTGCATGAAGCGATCAGGTTTTGTGGAAGATCCGAGCCGCCTTTGCTTGAGGGGATAATATGGTCCACTGTCGTGGCGTGTCGTCCGCACCACAAACAAGTGTGATGATCTCGTTTCAGTGCAGCTTTTCGATAGTCCCGAAATAAGAACGGATTATAAAGCAATTGGATCGTCTGCTCATCAATCCAAACAGCTCGAGATCGCTCAACTTCCCGCCAAGCCCGATGGGGTAAACATGGTGTTAGTTGTTGACCATCCATATTGAGTACCGTTATCAATGGTTCCTCTCCATCATGACTATGATTCATCGATTTCACTCCATCTGTACGACATATTCTAACCTATAGTATTAATATAAAACAAAAACACCATCCTCATGCGGATGGTGTTCATTATGATGGAACCGAGGGGAGTCGAACGTTAAAAGAGAAAACTGTAACTAATAAATTGAAATTGGTGATGATTACCTCCGCTTGTAACCGGGATATCGCTCTTTATAGTTTTTTTCAGAAGGTAATGGCTCAAAGCTCTATCCAGATCTACATAATGTAGTTTTGCAAATTGCTTTGCCAAAAAAGCTTCCTTGTTCTCCTGCTCATCCTCACTTTTCGCATGTTTTGAAATCGCGCGCCAATAGTCCAGAATTTGACGTCCTTCAGCGTTTTGGGTACTACTACTTCTAACTTGAATACGCTCCCCATCGTATGTACGAATACTCCCATTGTTGAAACACACCCGAATCTTTGGACCGAAATCCAGAACCCGTCTTACATTATAAAAAGGATACTCATCGTAAAAAACAGCCATATCCTCCGTTATGTCTTGAACGGTCGGAGTCAGTAAGTGTATATCATTGAGTTGATAGGGATAAGCCTTGGAAGAACCTTTATATATAATCCTTACTATCGGAGGATCTATTTTATATGAGGATACATCCTGTGTCTTGTCATCACCTTTAACGATGATCATAAATCTCTCTTGGTTCATAGCAGCCTCTTTTGTATGTATAGTCGATGTTATATACAGAAATTTCTATAAACTGGGTGAATGTTCCTGCCGCGTGGAAGAATTTAGAGCGAAGATACCTTATTGGGAGCTGTATGCGTGTGAAATTCGTATTTTGCGGTGTCCGAAGTAGGGGCTGATAGTCAATATTTTACGGTATAAAAAAAGACACGTGGTACGTGTCTATACGGCAGTTCTATGAGTGTTCTTACTATCACACTATTCAGAGTATACCTCGATGATCATCGTCGCTCCCAGTCTGAAGCCATCAGTAAAAGAAGCCGCCATTTCCAGCCCTTGGACTTGTCGATACAAATCTAATAACTCCTCAAGCACATGAAAATCATCGTCGGAAAGCCTCTTCTTCCAGGCATCCATAGACTCGGATATTTGCCGGCTCAATTGTCGATACTGAGGGTCGTTGGAAGCAACACTCTCTACAGGATTCAAATCTCCGTAATATAAGGATTCCAGGAAGCTTGGCATGGGATTCTCCCTTCTTTGTGCTTAAGGCTTTTGAATGATAAAGTTAGCGTACCATAAGGTAAATTACTATGTGGTACGTTTATGCGTATATCCGGAGTCTTTAAGCGGAGAACACAAAACCAAATAAAGGACGGTTGGCAGCCCATCCCCAGCACAACATTTGAGTGACGATTTCCCTCCAAGAGTTAAAGCAAAGAAGTATTTCTCACCGGCACCAACCTTAGGTGTTTACACAAAGTCGTGAGATAGACCGTTTACCTAAAAAAAGGTGGGTCTATTTTTTACTGCACTGTTTTATAATTTCCCTACAGAATGTCTATTTTTTTCAACGCTTTGTTGACTAAAGTGTACACAAGTAGTAATATTATGGTAACAGATCTCGCCCCGCCAATCAGTTTAAATTGATTGGTGCTTAGGGCGAGCCAATTTTTTATTAGGGGCTTTTTTATGACTTCATCAGTTGGAATAAAGCCGGCTCTTACACATCAAGAAATGATTTCTCTTTTTAAAGATCGTGGAATGATCATTGAAGATGAGGAAAAAGCGATCGAGGTATTAACAAGAGTTAGCTATTATCGCTTCACCGGATACGATCTGACTTTTAAAAAAGATAATAAATATGCTGAAGGTACGACCTTCGAAAAAATCCATCGCCACTACGAGTTCGATAAATCACTTAGATTGATGTTGATGGAACTAATCGAATACATCGAAATCTCTATTAGAACACAGCTAACCTACATGATTGCTCATGACTATCCGGATTTGGGGTACAGAGATCCAAACAACTTTGTGAACGAAGAAAAACACCAGCGATTACTGGAGATTTTGGATAATGAATTAAACAAATCAAATGAGTTGTTTGTAAAGCACCATCGCGAAAATCGGAATGGGATTTTTCCAGTTTGGGTAGCTTTAGAGATGGCTACATTCTCTAACCTTGTGGAGCTTTACAAAAATTTAAAAACTGATGATCAGATCAAGTTATCCAGTCAGTACAATTTACACAATACAGTACTTAAAAATTGGCTTATCATTTTAAAAATACTAAGAAATCGTTGCGCACATCACAGCAGACTATTTAATAGTTTGATTATTACAAAGCCAAAAATACTCCGTACAGATAAACACTTAGACTTACAAGAACACCATCTATACACACAAATTTTTAATATGAAGTACCTTATAAAGGACCATACCCTTTGGAATTCCTGGGTCACGCGTCTAGAGGCATTGATTGAACAGTATGATGATGTCGATATTAATAGAATGGGTTTCAAAGAGAAATGGTCAACCTTACTAAAAACAGTTTAAGGCTCCAATATTCGGGGCTTTTTCTTTTGCCTATAAGTACAATATGGGAGGTTTACCATGAGCATCTTTATACATCCAGATTAGTACAAATCGGCAATCTGAGGAAGGCTCCTATTTGGAAGCATAGCACGACATTCTAATAGGGCTGCTAAAGAAGAAAGGCATGGAGGCCGTAACTAAACCGGCTAAGTCGTAGGTCTGGTTATCGCTTCCCTAATGTTAAAACAAAGTCGGGTGAGCGCATGCTTACGAAGGAAGCTGAAACGAGCAACCAGCGCCGCTAGAACTGGAATGATTGCGCTTGAAGATGGAAGTTTTGGCCAGATGCCTATGCGACGCTGATTGATGAAGAAGAAGCGTGGATGAAATAAGTTCATGCTCATTCCAGGATGAGGACGATCGGTACATAAACGAATTGGTTATCGAGCAGAAATTCACGGATCGTTGCTGTCAAAGTCTCACACCCTCTCATATAATAATTCCTACAACACAGTGGTTATCTTTATTATTAAAATTATAGATATGTTTTCGACGACATTTGTTACATAGGAAAAAATGAATTGACGATCATATTGACCCGTATCCCTACTACAACTTATTCCAATAAACAAGGAGGATCTTTTAATGAGCACAAACCAACCAGACAAAAAATTAATCAACACGGCAGAAAAACTGGATGAGACAACCGTGAACAGCCAGGAGTCCCACGGAGGATGCTCCTTTTAAAAAGATTGCAAATCCGCGGCATGATATAAATTTGACTGTAGGATTAACGCAAGCTTCCGGCTCGGATAACCACCATATAAACAGATAATTTAAAACTCGAATCCAAACCGCGCCCCCCGTCTCATAGTTGATCGCAACAGCTTGGATTCTTCATGCTTCCCTTAGGTCTGCACTTTACACGATCTCCCACGTCAAAGCCAGTTGTACTGCAGCGCTTGGTGGGAGCAATCATCGAGTCATCCTCAAACAGCAGGTGGTCGATTTCATCTTCTTCCATTGTCGCTTTAGTCGCGGACAAAGGAATCGTTTCGAAAATGAGCCTGAGTTTCTTTATCCGCTTTTGATAATGTATAGGTTGTTTTAATGAAGCGGAATTCATCATTTGAGCATCGCACTTATTCCACGCACACTCATCGTATGTTCTAATTCAATATTATTCATGGCTCTTGCCACATTTGGATTCTCATACTACCTCAATACCCATTAGGCTTTAAGTTTGGCGTGATGTGAATTTGTTAATTACATTTTATATAGATGAATTATCGTTTATATAAGCTTGCACATGTGCTTTCAATTTTAATATTCGACTATTGTAGTCATTTAATATGCTCTGCATCCTTTTTCGCTCTTCTACATTCCCTGGAGGGTCTAATCTTTTAATAATATCATTTACGTAGTTGATTTCATTAACATACGCTTTCATTTTGGTCTTTCCACTATATCTCTTTTTGTATCCATCTATTTCAAGTAATGCCTCTGACAACTTCTTATTAGGATCCAATAAAAAGTTCTTAATTTGCCCATTGCTGGCATTATGAATAAATGAATCATTTTTAAGATCCAGTATCCCTACTAAATTTTTTTCAATCTTAGCTAACATTGTTGTTCTTATCAACTCTAATGTATAATGTTCTACTATCTCCGGTTTTGTTCTGGATAAGGTATCTAACCATTTGATTAGATACGATAATATGGAGATGGAGTATCTATCATTCTTTAAGTTTTCTTGAATCTCAGAGTGTGGGTAGTAGCTAAATATCTTTACTCTCAAAGAGACAAAGGAGCAACTTTTGTTCATTTTACGGGCAAGCTTTCTAAACGAACATTTTTCCCAATATATCCACATATCATAAGTATGTTTAGCCCATTCATAAACACTCCAATCTGATTTCCCCCCTTGTACAGAACCAAGTCTTTCTTGTTCTTCCTCTTTAGTTTTAGGAGCTTCCACCAGATATATGGGTATCTTCTTATAGGATAATTTTTTGGCTGCGTACCATCTTCGATGGCCCGATAAAATGACGTATTGATCACCTTTTTGATAGCAAGTAATAGGTACTTCCCACCCTTTTTCTTTTAATACCCGCTGTATTTCATCTGTCTTAATCGAATTATTGGTTCGTGGATTTAGTGGATTAGGGATAACTTGCTTTATATCTGCCATAATAAAATCGGGGAACCCCCTCATATTATAATCCCCCTTTTAACTCAAGGTTTTTTATAGTGATTTCTCCCAATATCTTATCCAACTCGCTCATTATTTGCTGAGCTTCTTTTAGATCGTTCCATTCCATCTTTTTTAAGGCCTCTACTGATTCGTCTAACAGTTGATATATTTTACTGTCATTACGTTCTTTTTTCGCTTTTTCTATAGTCAGTTCAATTTCTGATTGTCGCAATGTTTTAGTTGTATCCGAAAGAAATGAAAATATCTCTTCAGGGCTAGCATTGCATACAAAATCTCTGTCGTTGGCGATACGGCTATTAAAACACTTATTTTCGTATTTCGTTAACATCTGTGTTCTGATGAACTCTTCAGTTATTGATTTCACAAAATCCGGTTGATATTTTTCTAAACGCTTGATCCATGTGAGGATATAATCCAGCATCGAAATCGAATACATTCCATTCGTTAACTTGTCCTCTATCTCAACACGTTGGTAATATTTATAAACACGAATTTTAGCTGCGATCTTTGATTTGGGAACGCCTATTTTTTTTGCGAATTCGGTATAAGTTATCCCTCCAGCATAGATCCAACGGTCATAAATATTCCTTGCTGATTCATATGGGGTCCAATCGACCTGAATACTTTGCAAAGACCCTAGCCGGTCCTTCTCCTCTGCTTTACTTGCTGGAGGATCTACAATAAATACAGGTATCTTTTTAAATCCCAATTGTTTTGAGGCATACCATCTGCGATGACCGGCCAATAAGATATAATAGTCCCCCCTCTTATAACACGTCACCGGTTCCTCCCATCCTTTTGACGTTAATGTTTCTTGCAATTGTTCTGTTTTGACTGCGAGATTCTTTCTTGGATTACTGGGACTGGAACTAATTAACTCGACCTTCACCCATTCAAAGTTCTTCTTCTCACCATCCTGCAACTTCTGGCCACCCTCTTCCAACGTTGAAATTTGCATCAGTAAGTCCTCGTTTCTATCCAAGATTGTCTGGTTATCGAATCCGCATTTTTTTAGTATCTCATCCATAATTTCTTTCAATTCAATAGCACGCATATCGCAATGCTCGATTATATTTTCTCTGCTATATCCGTTAATTAGCATCAACGATATTTTTTGCTCTATTTCGGAAAATCCGCTTTGACTTTCGATCAGAAATAGCTCGTCCTCATTTCCCTCAGCCGCCACTTTATCAATGACTTGTTGCTCATCATGTTGTTCTTGGTTTGTAGTGGCTGGTTCATACAAATAAACCATACGGCGAATTGATATAAAATGCAGTGCATTTACAGCCATGCTATAGGAGCAACCTAGTACTTGGGATATGTGGTAAGGCGACTGCCCTAGGAGATCCCTTCTTTTTATCTCTAGTAATAGACTGTTTATTTTTTTGCTTGGTCGTATGTAATTAAAATGTTGTATCGTAAAGTCTATCATTCTACCCTTTACGAATTTATAGGCGTAACGCCAGAAAAACTCCTTACCTTTATTAAAATCATATTTTGGATATGCCTCAATAAGCCCTAAATAACCTTGTTGTATCAGGTCTTCTAAGAGCCATTTATCATATAACATTCTAACATTCACAAATTTATTTACTGTTCTTTTTACGTTGTTAGCATATCTTTCTATGACGTCTTCAATTGTTGTTTCCATGGATTGAGGTTGATACAAAATGCTGCCCTCCTCTCATGTAAGCATCTTTATTACAATTATAATTTAATATATCGTCAGAAATCTCTCATTCGCCAAAGGTTCCAAACATTCAACAACGATGTACCTATTCTGACAAGATCCCTTTCAGCTAGATCCAGGGGTATGTGTTGGCCCTCATCCTGGTCTATGTGCGATAAGCGATAGCATCCGAGGTGTTATTAAGCTTAAGCATTGTAAAAATTAATACCATACATAGTCAAAATTAAAGTCTATTATTTTCAGGAAAAGGTAACGCTTGGTTGATCAGATAGTTGTAAATTAACTACGCAAAGTATTCTCTGAAGAAGGTGATCTCACCAAGAACCTAACCTTTTCTTTATCAGAGGACACCATACAAAAAATTGAGGGAAATAGTAAAAGTAATAAATTGCTAGAGGAGAAGTATGGTCTTTCAGGGTTGCCTACTACGAAACCAGATATTCTATCCTATGCTATTGAAACCTACTGCGAGGGTTACTTTGCCGGTTTATACAATCTGAACTCGAATTTCATGTAGGAAAAATCATTAAAGCCAACACAATAAAAGACAAAAGCTCTCCGCTATATGCAAATACTTTAATTGTTGCATCTAGAATTGAGGGTTTTAACGAAGTCTTTTTAAAAAATCATGAGTGGGTACGAGGTTAGAGTGGCTTCCTGGAGATTAGAAAATCTCAAATACTTAGGCGTTTATGAGGCAAACCTGTTTCAAATTACACATTATGCTCCCATAGAAAGCTTTCAAGTACTCAATAATAAAAAGTATAAATTCATGTTAGGAAAACTAATTGAACTAGCTCAACCAATAGAATTATCAGAGCACGATTACACAGGTTTACAACAAACTTTATATACAACTTTAGAACATTTAGAAAAATCTAATATTTATATGAGTTGTCGCACTGGTAGCATAAATAGTTTTCAGAGAGATAGCAAAAATCCACAACCTTAAATGAAGTGACCCCATAAAGTTAGACATATTATTTTATTAGGCAACTTGTTGGGCATGAGTTCGGTACTGCACCGGACTCATGCCTTTTAGTTTTGCTTTAATTCGCTTGTGATTGTAATAATTGATATATGTAGAGAGCTCTTGTTTAAACTGCTCAATACTTTCAAATTCATTTAAATATAGAGTTCTCTATGACGGCGTTGTCGTAACAGTTACCTTTACGGGACATGCTTTGCTTGACACCGCGTTCTTTGAGGGCATGACGATACTGTTTCATCTGGTAGTGCCAGCCTTGATCGGAATGAATTAAAAGAGTATCTTCATCTGTTAGTCGATGGAATGCTTGATTTAACATCGTTGAAACAAGGGAATAGACTGGTCTTGAGCCGATTGTATACGTGATGATCTCCCCATTATAAAGATCTAACATGGGAGATAAATATAGTTTTTCTCCAAGCAATTTAAATTCGGTTATATCCGTAACCCACTTCTCATTTGGCTTCTCAGCATGAAAGTCTCGCTCTAAAATGTTGGGTGCAATCTTACCAATCAAACCTTTATATGAATGATATTTCTTCATGCGTACCAGGCTCTTTAATCCCAATACTTTCATCAAACGATGCACCTTCTTATGATTCACATGGTGACCTCGATTCACCAATTCGTCTCGCTAATACCTCTTTTGAGCCATCTTCACGAATACCAACAGCAAGATAGATGGCTTCTTTGGAGACTGTTTCACGTTTCACAGCAACATATGTGGCATCGATGTACACACAAACATAATGCTTAGCTAGCGTTTAGTGAAGGCATCGACGTGTTCAATCATCGTTTTTGTCATGTTGGATACGGTCTGCGGAGTGTAGTGATGGCCATACATTTTCTCAATAAGGTCAGCAATCTCCGTCATCGTAACACCTTTCTGAAACATGTGAATGACGAAGGATTCCAGCGTGTCATTGGATCGTTTGTACGGAGCAACGGTTTGCTGTTTAAACTCTCCATTGCGATCTCTAGGAACGGTGATCTTTAGATCTCCGTATTCGGTGTGTAGCGTGCGTGTATAGCCACCGTTTCGAGAGTTTCCTGAGTTCACACCAATACGGTCATACTTTTCGTAATCTAAGAACGCAGTTAATTCTGTTTCAAGCAGGTGATTCATAGCTGACTCTAGGTGCTCGCGGAATACTTCTGTCACATCCTGCTTCGTAACTAGAGCTTGGACCAAATCTGTAGTAAAATGACTCATGGGAAGACCTCTTTCTTGGGAGTTGGTTGTGGTGACTTAATTCTACAAGAAAGGTCTTCCTGTTTCTATTTATCTATTTACACAAAATATTTTACGCTCTCGTTGAAAACACTTAAAAACATTAGAGTTTTTTATCAAAAAGAGCCTGAGTTATTCAGGCTCCTTTTGATTATTGTTATTGTATAGATATTGCGATTTTGTATAGGTCCGGTATTCCTAACATTTCCTACAGCTGCAGAAACTGGATAGGAAAACATATCGTCTGCAGGGAAAGGAGATAATAACTCCTAAAGTTTCTCTTTATTTGGAAGCCTCTACAATTCGTCTGCATTTTTACTTTTAAAAAGTAAAAACCCGCTCAATGAGCGGGTTTTATGTATGGAGGCGAGGGGAGTCGAACCCCTGTCCGAAGATAACGACAACACAAGCTTCTACGGGTGTAGTGACAGATTTGATGTCACCCTAGGAACTCCCTGTCACCGGATTCCCTTCAGGTCAGCCTGATTATCTTCTTCAGCTAGCCCCAGGCGGAGACTAGACAGCGTATCCCACTAAAGTTGAGCCCTCATCCCGGTACATGGGCGATACAGAGCGAGAGCACGCTCACAGGTTATTAAGCTGCGAAAGCGTAGTTGTTTTGTTGTTTGCCGTTTAATTGGCTTTAGCGTTGATGAAGTGGACGCGTCCCCACTACCCGCTACTCATGCCCGAACTATCCCCGTCGAATCCAAAAACGCCCCCTTAAGTTGGAGAAATGCCGGTGCTTCGCACCTTGGCGTTCCTGCCAAAAAGGGCTATCGGATTAAATCAAAGAATGTATTCAGTCATAGCAGTCCATCTATTGCGCATTCTTTCCCTCCAAGAAAGGAATACGCAGGCTGTATGCTGATTGTCAAAGATCTTGTTGATCTCTCTTACATCACTTAGTATATCACATTTTACATCAAAATGATATATACATTGCAGGTAACACAGCTAAAAGCTGCCATCGGGCAAGCTGCTCCATCATTTCTAGGCAAATATCTCATACGGAGATCAAACTTAGCTTTCATCACCAATATGATAATTACCCATTACCATCACCTTGCAATCTTCTGCTTCTCGCGCAGCGCACGCTGGATATCGCGTTGTGCATCCTTCTTAGCGGCATCGGCACGCTTGTCGTACTGACGCTTACCTTTACCGAGGCCCAGCAATAACTTGGCATAGCCGTTACGAACGTAGATCTTCAGCGGTACGATCGCGTAACCGTCCTGCTTGGACAGGCCCAGCAGCTTGCGGATCTGCTCCTTGTGCAGCAGCAGCTTCCGTGTCCGCGTAGGATCCGTTGGGTTGTTGCGGTTTCCTTGCTCGAACGGGCTGATATGCATGTTATGGATATGAATCTCGCCATTCCGAATGGTAGCGAATGCATCTCCGATATTGACGCGGCCGTTCCGTATGGATTTGATCTCCGTTCCGGTCAACACCATCCCGGCTTCATACGTATCCTCGATGAAATAATCATGGGAAGCTTTTTTGTTCTGGGCCAGAACCTTCCCGTCACTTTTCTTACCCATGGTCTCACCCCTTGATCAACAATGATAATGGAAAAAGGACTTCCGGCAGACCGCCAATGCAATCTCACCAGAAGTCCATTGTATCAAACGTCAGCCTCCAAAAGCAAGGTGGGGCAAGCGCCTCCAGCGATAGATCAGGAGGAGAATGTTACTTTTTCTTCTTGCGGACAAAAGCGGCCGTGCCGTTTCCGCCCTTGCTCTTCCGTTTGCGGCCACCGCCGCCGCCGGAGTTGCCACCAGCATTGCCGCCTGGTGTTGGACCTTCGCCGATGAAAATGCCGCTGCCCGCCGTCTTCTTGCGTCGACCCTTGCCGCCGGCACCACCGGAGCGCGCGTTGCGGTCAAATCCCAGGGCGCCGCCGCTGGCGGAGCTGTATCCGCCTTTGCCGGAGCCAAAGGCGAAATTCGACGCCTGCTGCTCGCCAGCTCCAGCAGCTGCTTCACCGCCACCGCGCGCACCACGCCCGCTCGGCGGGGCATCGCCGCGGCCACCCTGGCCGCCGGCGCTGTCCTTGCGGCGCCCGCCTGGCGCGCCGCCTTCGGCCGCGCCGCGCTTACCGCCGCGGCCCTTACCCCCGCGGGCTGCGCCATCGCGGGCACCGAACCCGCGGCCGCCATTGCCGCCGCGTTCGCCTTCGCCGCGCCCTTGGCGGCGCGGCTTCATGTCCACCATCTCAAAATCGATGGTGTGATCGTCCATGTTCACCTTCGCCACGCGAACCTTCACATCATCACCGATGCGGTATACCTTCGAGGTCCGCTCCCCGATCAGCGCCATATGGCCCTCATCGAAATGATAATAATCGTCGGTCATCGCGCTGAGGCGAATTAAGCCTTCGACCGTGTTCTCCAGCTCGATAAACATCCCGAAGCTGGTCACACTGCTGATAATGCCTTCGAACTCTTCGCCGACCTTATCCAGCATGAACTCGGCTTTCTTGAGTGCTTCCGTATCGCGCTCCGCGTCCACGGCCACACGCTCGCGCTCCGAGGATTGCTGAGCGATGTCAGCCATCCGGCCCGCCAGCACCTCATGACGCTTCTCATCCAGCGCACCGCCGTTCTCCAGCACCTCCCGAATGACCCGATGAATGACCAGATCGGGATAACGCCGAATCGGAGACGTGAAGTGGGAGTAATATTCCGCTGCAAGGCCGAAGTGGCCCGTGCTCTCCGCGTCATATTTCGCCTGCTTCATCGAACGGAGCATCATGGTGCTGAGCACCGTTTGCTCCTTCGTGCCTTGAATGGCTTCCAGCAGGTTTTGCAGCGCACGCGGATGGATCGAGTTGCCCCGTCCCTTCACCTGATGCCCGAAATTGGCCGCGAACGCCATAAAGTTCTGCAGCTTCTCCTGATCCGGGTCCTCATGGATCCGGTAGATGAACGGTACCTTCAGCCAGTGGAAATGCTCAGCCACGGTTTCGTTGGCCGCCAACATGAATTCTTCAATGATCTGCTCCGCGATGGAACGTTCTCTTTTAACGATATCCACGGGCTTGCCGTTCTCATCCACGATGACTTTGGATTCCACAAAATCAAAATCCACCGCACCCCGGCGCATCCGGCGGTTCCGCAGCTTCAGCGCCAGCTCGCGCATCAAGCGGAAATCCTCAACGAGGTCACTATAACGCTCGATCAGCTCCGGATCCTCATCCACCAGGATTTTTCTCACATTGTTATACGTCATCCGTTCTTTCGTACGAATAACACTCGTGAAAATATCGTGCTTCACGACTTTCATCTGCTCGTTGAATTCCATCTCACAGGACATCGTCAGACGATCCACCTGCGGATTCAAACTGCAAATCCCGTTGGACAGGCGGTGCGGCAGCATCGGAATAACCCGATCCACCAAATACACACTGCAGCCGCGATTGTAAGCTTCCTTATCCAGCTCGGAGCGGTCACGGACGTAATAACTGACATCGGCAATATGAACGCCCAGACGGTAATTCCCGTTCGGCAGACGTTCCACATTCACCGCATCATCCAGATCCTTGGCATCTTCGCCGTCAATCGTCACAATGTTTAAACCGCGCAAGTCACGGCGTCCCTGCTGCACAATCTCTTCTTCCGTAATGGCATCGGGCGCTGCATCCGCCTCGGCCAGGACTTCCTCGGGAAACCCTTCCGGCAGCTGATGCTTTCGGATAATGGACAGGATATCGACGCCCGGATCGTCCTTGTGACCCAGAATCTCCACCACTTCGCCCTCTGCCGCCGCTCTTCCTTCCGGATAGCTGACCAGCTTCACCACGACCTTCACGCCATCAACGGCTCCGTTAATCGCATGCTTCGGAATAAAAATATCCCGGTTGATCCGCTTGTCATCCGGCAGCACAAAGCCATAGGCTTCATGGTTCTGGAATACACCCACGACCTGGGTGACGGCGCGCGTCACGATACGGACCACTTCGCCTTCCATTTTGCCGCCGTCGCTGCTTTGGGAACTGATCCGGATAAGCACGATATCTCCATTCATCGCACTCTTTAAGTCATTGGCATGAATGTACACATCCGGGTGCTCGCGATCATCGGGAATCAGAAAGGCAAAACCCTTCGCATGAGCCTGCAGTCGTCCGCGCAGCAAATTCATCCGTTCCGGCACGCCATATCGCTGGGTGCTGGTCAGAATGATTTTTCCGGATTGCTCAAGCTCATTCAGCAGCTTCAAGAATTCCCTGAATTCATGGGCATCCTTAATGGCAAAATGCTGCTCCAATTCCTGGTACGTCATCGGCTTGTATGCAGTTTCCCGCATAAAATTCAGTAATATTTCTTCAGTTATCATCATTATCACCTCGGGGAACCTGCAATTTCATCGTTCCGCTATCCATTCTTTACCTTCATATACTCATACCCTAGTATACACGAATTTAATCCTCGGTATCCTTCCGAACACCGTCTTAACCTATGTATTCCGAAATTCAGGCAATAAAAAACCCCCGCTCTTCCAAGAGTGAAAAAGCGAGGGTAACGTTAATTGTTATTTCAACATAGCAACAACGATGGCCAAAATCATAAATCCTGCTGCAAGACCTACCGTTGTACGCTGCAGTACGAGATCCATACCGCGAGCCTTTGTTTTACCAAAAAGATGTTCCGCACCGCCGGAGATGGCACCGGCAAGACCTGCACTTTTCCCTTTTTGGAGAAGAACGACAGTAATCAACCCGATGGAGAAAATAACAAGCAACACTTCAAAAAATACAACCATGACTTCCACCTCCTACGTATGTAAACATCTAAATTTATGATCTGAAGAGACATTCTAGATTCTACATGAAAAACAGCATTTTTATTGTACCACAGCTTTATCGACCTGACAAGGATTAGGGGTGAATCACCCCAACCCTCGGTTATAAGTCACGGCACCTATAATCAATCAGTGCGCATTCCGGATCGTTAGAACAATTTTTCGTCTGACAGAACCTTACCGGCCTGATCCTTAGCTTGAATTGACAGGCTTAGTGGAGGATCTTCCCAGATATAATACCATAAAGCAAAATCGCCTTCTCTTACATAATTACCTTTTTGCCCATTTACCTCTATTGTTGTTATTTGATGGTTCGTAATTGTCCCGTAAACAACGCTAAATTGTTTGGACTCAGCAACTTCATATGTAAAACCTTTATTTGAAGCAATCGGTATACCTCCTACTATGTGCGTTTTCATTTTTCTATTGTTCTCTAATACACCTAATCCAAGTCCAGGGTAAGTGTTATATACTGTATTTATATAAAAGGCATACATATTATTGTTTTTCATGTCATAATGAACCAATTCTTTAAACGTATTATCTTGAATAGTAAGCTGTTCAACAATCTTTGTTTCGATAGATTTGCTGTCGTAAATAATGAATGGAAGAAAGATACCGAACACGAATAATAAGGTCAATAATGAGATGATTAATTTTATTCTCAAAGTGATTCACCTTTTTCTTCTGTATTCCCTTTGAAGTAGCTGCAGCTCACCCAAAAATAAATGGCCTGCCCCTCCAGCGTTGGCAGACCACCTGTTTCATAGCAGCCAAGGCTGCTTTATTTCACTCGGAAGGATCCTGTGCTGATTGCCACAAGCTCGCCCTTCTCGTTCGCAATTCGGCATTCTGTTGTGACCGAACGGTGCGTCTGATGCACGATGCTTGCCGTTACGGTAAGGAGACCCGCTCTGGCCGGCATGACAAAATGCACGTTCAGATTGCTCGTCACCGTTGATTCGCCGGGGCGCTCCAGCATGACGGCAATGCCCATCGCGTTATCCATCAATGAGGAGAGTACGCCGCCATGCACGATGCCCATCATATTCATATGATGTGGCTGGGCATCCAGCGTCACAACAACCGCCTCCGAGCTGGCAGACGCAAGCTTGCAGCCGAGATATCCCCAGAAGGTGGGCTCCGCCGCTCGGGTCATGGCCTCAATGTACGCCTCCCGGTCGAATTCCGGCTGCCCGGCCTTCGTATCCGGATTGACATTGGTATGATTCATCAGGCCGCCTCCTTTTTTCTTCTGACGTCGTTAGTACTGTATCCATTCCAGCGGGATAACATGAATCACTTAACGTGCCTACTCCACTATTCTGCGCTTCAGCCCGTTCTGCCTTCCTCTTCCTCCTCCAGCAGCTTGCGGCGCAGCACCTTGCCTACCATCGTCTTCGGCAGCGAATCGCGGAACACGTATTCGCGTGGCACCTTATAGGCGGCCAGCTGACTGCGGCAAAACTTCTCAAGGCCCGAAGGGTCCGGAGACGCGCCATCCTTCAGCACGATATAAGCTCTAACGGTTTCGCCGCGATAATCGTCCTTCGTTCCGACAACAACGGCTTCCTTGACGGAAGGATGCTCATACAGCACTTCCTCGATCTCCCGAGGGTAAATATTGAAACCGCTTGCAATGATCATATCCTTCTTGCGGTCGATGATCGTAAAATACCCCTCTTCGTCCATCGTTGCCATATCGCCTGTGAACAGCCAGCCGTTGCGAAGCGTGTCGAACGTCTCCTCCGGCCGGTTCCAGTATCCCATCATCACCTGCGGTCCTTTTACAATCAGCTCGCCAGGCTCCCCGATGGGCATTTCTTCGCCCGTGTCGGGATCGACTACCTTAGCATCCGTATCCGGAACAGGTACGCCGATGGTGCCGATTTTGCGCCTTCCCCAGATTGGATTCACATGAGTAACCGGGGAAGCTTCAGTCAGGCCATAGCCTTCGATCAGTCGGCCCTTAGTCAGCTCCTCGAACTTATCCTGCACCTCAACCGGAAGCCCGGCAGAGCCGCTGACGCAAGCATTAATCGAAGAGAGGTCATATTCCCTGATCTTGGGATGATTAATCAGTGCGATATACATGGTCGGTGCGCCCGGGAAGAGCGTCGGCTTCATTTTTTTGATCAGGTTCAGGATCATCGTCACTTCGAATTTCGGTACCAATATCAGCATGCCGGCACGGTAGATGGCCTGGTTCAGCAGCACGGTCAGTCCGAACACGTGAAAACAGGGCAAAACCGCTAAATAGCGCTCCTTCCCATCCTCCACCTGAAAGCACCAGTTCGCGGACTGCAAGGTGTTGGCGATCAGATTCATATGCGTCAGCATGACGCCTTTGGGAACGCCGGTCGTGCCGCCTGTGTACTGGAGCAGGGCCAGATCCCTCTCCGCCTTCACGGGTTCGCAGATCGGGTCATTCGGTGAGCTCGCAAGCAGCTTTTTGAAGGCATGGACGCGGCTCCCGTAATTGACTACCGGAAGAGGGCCCTCCTTCTTGGCTTTGATCGGGTAGAGGAGATTCTTGGGGAATGGCAGATAATCCGCCACGGACGTGACGATCATATGCTCCAGTTCCGTCTCCTCGATGACTTTTTCAACGCGGGACACAAACATATCCATGGTAATGATGATCTTGGCACCGGAATCCTTCATCTGATGCGCAATTTCCCGCTCCATATAGAGCGGGTTGGTCATGACGGCAACGGCTCCGGCCAGCAGCACGCCATAATACGAGATCACCACCTGCGGGCAATTGGGCAGCATGATCGCTACCCGGTCGCCCTTCTTAATTCCTTTGCTGCGGAGTGCGTTCGCCATACGATAGGACGACTCCAGCAGACTTCTATAGTTGATCGTCTTGCCCATGAAATACATGGCCGGCCGATTCGGAAACTTCTGTGCCGACGTCACGAGAAATGATGCCAAATTCTGTTTCGGATAATCAAAAGCGGGGGCTACTTCGGGCGGATAAAACGGCAGCCAAGGCTTTGTATCCATACAAAACCAACCCTTTCCTAAGGAATGCTCCTTCTTTCCTACTCCAAGAAAAATCTCTCTCTTTTGCGGTTACTTACGCATCTTATTGGCGTTGACGCGTGTTACACCGTGTACCGCTCGTTCTTGACCACGCGGGCTGCGATGCTGCGCTTGAGGGCCACCGTATCGACCGGCGTGCAACGCGTCAGTTTTTTGAGCACCGACAGCTGCATCCGCAGCATATCCCCGGTTTCCACTGAGGCCAGCGTCTCTTTCGCGAGTGCTTCAATGCGCTGGAACGCCTCGTATGCAAATACCTGCGTCATCTCGATCATGCTGGCTGCTTTTTCCTCGGATGTGCGTTCGATTTGCTTGCGGGTACGCAGCAGCGCACTCTCGAGAGCATAAATATCAATCATCATATCCGCCAGATTGGACAAGGCCTCCTGCTCTTTCTCCAGCTTCGTGCCGAACTTCTGTACCGCCATACCGCCTGCAAGGAGGAAAATCTTCTTGCTCATCTCCAGGAAGTGCGCTTCCTGTTCCAGTGTGCCTTCAAAGGTTTGACCAGGTACCAGCTGCAGCAGCTCATCTTGGAGACCTTGTGCTTTTTGCAGGAGCGCGATCTCACCCTTCATGGCCTTCTTCACGAGCGTGCCCGGAATCAGGAGCCGGTTGATCTCGTTCGTGCCTTCAAAGATACGGTTGATGCGGGAGTCCCGATAGATGCGTTCCACCTTGTACTCTTGGATATACCCATAGCCCCCGTGAATCTGTACCGCCTCGTCTGCCACGTTATCGAGTCCTTCCGAACAGAACACCTTGTTGATCGAGCATTCGATGGCATAGTCGGAAATGGCCGCAGCCGAGTGGATTCCGGCATCCTCGCTGTTGTAATCGATGTCCTGCATCGCTTCGTCCAGCAGTCCTGCCGTACGGTACACCATGCTCTCCATCACGAAGGTGGTGATGTTCATCTCGGCCAGCTTCTTGCGCATGAGCGGGAACTGCGAGATAGGCGTATCGAACTGTTTACGGGTGTTAGCATATTTCGCGCTCAGCTCGATCGATTCCTTCGCCGCACCGACCGTACCGGCTGCCAATTTATACCTGCCGATGTTCAGGATGTTAAAGGCAATCCGGTGGCCTTTGCCGATCTCGCCGAGCAGGTTCTCCTTCGGCACCTTCACATCTTCGAAAAAGAGCGGACGCGTCGACGAGCCCTTAATGCCCATCTTCTTCTCCTCCGGACCGAGCGTGAAGCCCTCCATCTCCTTCTCGACAATGAACGCGGTGAAGTGCTCCCCGTCAATCTTGGCGTAGACGATAAAGATATCCGCAAATCCGGCGTTAGTTATATATAGCTTCGATCCGTTCAAAATATAATAGTCTCCGTCATCCGACAGGCGTGCCGTCGTTTTGGCACCCAGCGCATCCGAGCCGGAGGTCGGTTCCGTCAAGCAATAAGCGGCGATTTTAGCGCCGGTCGATAGATCCGGCAGGTACTTCTGTTTCTGCTCGGTGGTGCCGAAGAACACGATCGGCAGTGTACCGATCCCGACATGAGCCCCGAAGGAGAGCGCAAAGGACGATCCCTTCGCCAACGCTTCATTAATAATCGTGGAACTGACCTTATCCAGCCCGATCCCGCCGAACGGCTCCGGCACATCGGCCCCGAGCAGGCCCAGCTCGCCTGCCTTGCGAAGCAGGTCTACAGTCATCTCATAATTCAGCTTCTCCAGCTCTTCATCATGCGGTACGACTTCGCCGTCGATAAAATCGCGCACCGTCTCGCCGATCATGCGGTGCTCTTCCGTGAAATCCTCCGGTGTCAGGATGCGCTGCATATCGGGATTATCGATGACAAAGCTGCCGCCTTTAATTTTCGGTTCTTTGGTTTGGTTATCGCTCATGATTGGTTTCCCCTTTCGGAATGTGGAATATTGGAGTGCAAGGACTGCCTTGGTGTTATGTTGGTATCTGTTGGATTGACCCCTAGATACAGTAATGCTTAAGGGAGGTGCACAAATGTCCGCTCCGCGTGCGGATTGTACTTCCGATCGCTGTTGAGTTTGGATTTCCAGGAATGAATCTATCCATAGTAGAAATCCAAACTCAAAGGCGACCGCTGCCGCTTCTCCAGTACAATTCCGCCCTCTCCGCTGGGCTAGAGCACACTAGTGAATCCCCTAGTTCAAACTCCTACGATCGGCTATTATTGCACTCCCCTGTGGGTGGAGTGAGTGGTGCGGTGTCCGGTCCGTGTGCGGAGCGGACACCACACTAAGACTACTTCAGAGTAAATAGACTGGTCATAGATCAGTAGAGGACCAGTAGACTTGATACTGAAGAACCTAGATTTGGTTGACCGATTATTATCAGAAACGTTATTGAACTAACTTTTCCTAACACCTTGTTGGGAGCTGCAGAGCCCCTTGAAGACAAACGCGAATCGAACCACAATGAGCACCTGCAGAGACTAATGCGAGAATCCCGCCCCATATCCCTCCAGGTGCTTGGAAGGTAGCGTAACTCTGCACCATCTACTCCTTACGCCCCAGCGGCGTGCACCTCGAACACCCCCGCGGCGCCCATGCCGCCGCCGATGCACATGCTCACGACACCGTAGCCGCCGCCGCGGCGGGCCAGCTCGGAGACGAGGCTGACGGTCAGTTTGGCGCCGGTGCAGCCGAGCGGATGGCCGAGCGCAATGGCGCCGCCATTGACGTTGACTTTACTCTCGTCGATACCCAGCGCGCGGATGATGTGGAGGCATTGCGAAGCGAACGCTTCGTTAATCTCGAACACATCGACCTGATCCAGCTCGATGCCCGCCATGCGGAGCGCCTTCGGGATCGCTTCAACGGGGCCGACGCCCATAATTTCCGGCTCTACGCCTGCCAGAGCAAACGACTTGAAGGTAGCCAGCGGGGTAAGGCCCAGCTGCTCCGCTTTCTCGCGGCTCATGACGGCTACCGCCGCCGCGCCGTCACTCGTCTGCGACGCGTTGCCCGCGGTAACCGAGCCGCCGAGGGCAAAGGCCGGCTTCAACTTGGCCAGCACATCCGGTGTCGTGTCCGGCCGGACCCCTTCATCCGTATCGAAGGCAAAGGTTTTGCTGCGCACCTTGCCCTGCTCATCGGCCGCAGCCAGCGTTACGTTCACCGGAACGATCTCGTCCCGGAACTTCCCTTCCGCGATGGCCGCCGCGGCCTTGCGGTGACTGCTAGCCGCGAAGGCATCCTGCGCCTCGCGGGTAATGCCGAAGCGGCGGGCCACCTCTTCCGCGGTATGGCCCATGCCAATGTACACCTCCGACATCTCTTCCACGATCGTCGGATGCGGCGCCGGCTTGAAGCCGGTCATCGGCACATGGCTCATGCTCTCAACGCCGCCGGCGACGATGACCTCGGCATGACCAAGCATGATGCGTTCTGCCGCAAAAGCGATCGCCTGAAGCCCCGAGGAACAAAAGCGATTAACGGTCAGCGCGGGTACCGTCACGGGATATCCTGCATATAGCGAGATAATCCGCGCGACATTCAGGCCTTGCTCGCCTTCCGGCATCGCGCAGCCGAGGATAATGTCCTCAACGTCCTCTTTTTTCAGACCAGGTGCACGCTCAATGACGGCTTCCAGTACAGCTTTGCCGAGATCCTCTACGCGCGTCTGGGCAAAACTGCCCTTCTTCGCCTTCCCCACCGGAGTGCGGGCAAGGGATACTATGACTGCTTCTCTCATGCCATTCACCTCATCAACTTGAAATGGTTGGATCCAATACCGTTTATAATAGCGCGGGCCGCTAATCGGCCGTGAAATGAATTCGTAACAGGTGGAACTGATTAAAGAGCCGCCATCATCAAACTTCGCCAGCATGGACAACCTGCCACCATGTACTGTATGCAGCGTCTATTTGGCGAATCGAACGTTGCGATCGATAGCGAACTTCTTGGCTCTAAAGCACTCATCGCCCTAATTCCGCAGCGGCTTGCCTTTCGCCAGCATATGCTGCATGCGCTGCTGGGTTTTGACCTCGCCGAGCAGGCTGAGGAACGCTTCGCGCTCCAGGTCGAGCAGATGCTGCTCGCTAACCACCGTTCCCGCGGGAACATCGCCGCCCGTCAGGATGTGCGCCAGCTTCTTCGCGATCAACAGATCGTGATCGCTGATATAACCGCTTCGCTTCATGTCGATGGCGCCCATCTGGAGCACGGCCCGGCCGTCGCGGCCGACAACGCGGGCTTTGCCCGGCTGCGGCGGAACATAGCCTGCCCGGTCCATCGCAAGTACCGCCTGCTTTGCTTCATAGATCCGGTAGTCCTGATTCATGACCACCGTATCCCCGCTTCGACCATAACCCATGCGGATCGCTTCATGTCCGCTGGTCGATGCCTTCGCCATCGCCACCATCTCGAAGATTTTGTTAATTTCCGGCTGGAGGTCGCTCTCCTTGTCGGGATGACGGTTGCTGGTCATGAGCGCCAGCTCCTTGCAGCCGCCGCCTGCCGGAATGAGGCCGACCCCCGTTTCTACGAGACCGAAATAGGTCTCCGCCGAGAAAATGATCCGGTCGGCCGGCAGGCACGCTTCCACGCCGCCGCCCAGCGTCATCCGGTGAGGCGCAGCCACAACCGGCTTCTCTAGCCCCTTCAGCTTCATCATGCTGCCTTGGAACAGACGGATGATGTCATCCACCTCATCCCAATCGCCGCTCTGCGCTTCCATCAGCATAAGCATCAGGTTGGCGCCGACGCAGAAGTTGCGGCCTTCGTTCGCCAGCACCAGCCCGCGGTAATTGGCCCTGACCTCTTCCACGCTCTGCTGAATCATGACCAGAATATCGGCGCCAATCGCGTTGTTCGGCGAAGTGAATTCAAGGCACGCAACACCATCCCCAATATCGATCAGATTCGCCCCCGTGTTCGAACGGATGATCCGGTTTTGCGATTTGAGTGCTTGCAGCGAGATCAGCTCAGGCTGAACCTCTACGCCCTTATACTCGCCTTTGAAATAATGGAACACCTCGCCGTCCTTCTGCTGATAAAAGGACTTGTTCCCAGCGGCAATCCAATCCTTCACCCAAGCCGGGACAGTCATGCCTTCTGCTTCCATGCGCTGCACGGATTCCGGCAGTCCGATCAGATCCCAGGTCTCGAATGGACCGAGCTCCCAGTTGAAGCCCCATTTCATCGCGTTGTCGATGTCCTGAATGGAATCGGCGATCTCTCCGAGCTTGTCGGCCGCATAGACAAGCACTTGCTTCAATACATTCCAAGCCAGTTCAGAGTAACGGTCCTGCGTACCGAGGAATGCCTTGATCTTCCGCTTGGCTCCCTTCACCGCTTTGGCGGCTTCGATGGAAGCGGAGCTCACTTTGGCGCTCGGATTGTACTCCATCGTGGACAGGTTGAGCGATAAAATTTTGCTGCCTTGCTCGCTCTTTACTTTTTTATAGAATCCCTGGCCGCCCTTCTCACCGATCCAGCCGCGGGTGACAAGCTCATTCATGACATCGGGAACCGTGAACACGTCCTTCTCGTTCCCGTCCGGCACGGAGTCGTACACGTTTCTGGCCACATGAACAAAGGTATCGATGCCGACCAAATCCAGGGTACGGAAGGTGGCGCTCTTCGGACGCCCCAGAACGGGTCCCGTGGCCGCATCCACTTCCTCCACGGTATAGCTGTTTTTCACCATCTCCTGCAATGTGACCAGAAGACCGTAGGTGCCGATCCGGTTCGAGATGAAATTCGGCGTATCCTTCGCAAGCACAACCCCTTTACCAAGGCGCTTCGTGCAGAAATCAACCATAAACTTTGTAATGTCCGGATCCGTATCAAAGCCCGGGATAATCTCCAGCAGCTTCATATGACGCGGCGGATTGAAGAAATGGGTTCCCAGGAAGTGGCTGCGGAATTCCTCGCTGCAGTCCTCGACCATCGCATTAACGGAAATGCCAGAGGTATTCGTGCTGACGATTGATCCTTCCTTGCGCACGCCCTCAATCTGCTTGAAGATGCTTTTCTTGATTTCCAGGCGCTCCGTGACCACCTCAATGATCCAATCCACGTCCTTCAGCTGGCTCAGATGATCCTCGGTATTGCCCGGGGTGATCCGGCCCACAAAATCGGCGCTATACAGCGGAGCAGTGCTTGATTTGGGCAGAGCGGCAATGGCTTTGGCCGCAAGCCGGTTTCGTACCTTCGGATGATCCAGCGACAATCCGGCTTTTTCCTCTTCGGCGGTTAAGGATTCTGGTACGATGTCGAGCAGCAGGCAGGGAATGCCGGCATTGGCGAGATGGGCGGCGATCCCCGACCCCATGACGCCAGAGCCGATCACGGCGGCTTTGGTTATGTTTCGACTTGCGACACCGGAACCGCTGACGGATTCCTTGGTAATGGTATTGCTCATTGCACAACGACCTCCTGTTCATGGATTTCGGATAGACCGAATACGGATAACTCCAGGATTTCCGCGATATCTCGCGTTTTTACGCTTTCTTCCACTTCCTTCAGCTTCGTGCCGTCCTCCAGCATCGTCAGGCAGAACGGACAGGCTGAACTGATCATCGTCGGAGATACAGCCAGCGCCTGCTCGGTACGCGCCAGATTCACGCGCTTGCCCGCATCCTCCTCCATCCACATCTGCCCGCCGCCGGCGCCGCAGCACATCCCGTTCTCGCGATTTCGCTCCATCTCCAGGAGCTCGACGCCAGGAATGGCGCGAAGCACGCTGCGCGGCTGATCATACACGTCGTTATACCGTCCCAGGTAGCAGGAGTCATGATAGGTGATTTTCTCCTGAACCCGGTATTTGGGCTTAAGACGCCCTTCCTTCACCAGCTGGTCCAGCAGCTCCGTATGATGAATCACCTCGGCTTCAAGCCCAAATTCCGGATACTCATTCTTCAAAATATTGAAGGTATGCGGACAAGCCGTCACGATTCGTTTCACATCGTACTTCTTGAATGTCTCGATGTTCTCCGTGCACAGCTGCTGGAACAGAAATTCATTGCCCATCCGGCGCGGCGTATCGCCCGAATTCTTCTCCTCGTTGCCGAGAATGGCGAAGTTGACGCCCGCTTCATTCATAAGCCGGACAAAGGCCTTGGTGATCTTGCGGCTCCGATTGTCGTAAGAGCCCATGGAGCCGACAAAGAACAGCACGTCGAAATCCGGATTTTCCTTCACGGTTGGAATTTTCAGATCCAAAGTCCCTTCCGGATCAACCTCCTTCACCCACTTGCTCCGGTCCGCGCGACTGATTCCCCATGGGTTGCCTTGTCGCTCGATGTTTTGCATCGCCCGCTGGCCTTCCTGCGGAACACTGCCCTCCATCAGAACGAGATGACGCCGGAGATCCACGATTTTGTCGACGTGCTCATTCGCGACCGGACATTGATCCTCGCAGTTGCGGCAGGTCGTGCATGCCCAAATCTCTTCTTCCGTCATGACGCCGCCGATCAATTGAATGTCCTTCGGGTTGACGCCCTCAACCTGATGCCAGGAGCGCTTCTGCACCTCCATCGTCGGGCCAATATCGGTGATTCCCTCGCCCTTCCAGCCGACAAGGGCCAGATCCGTTGCGCCCATGGAGTGAACGCCCGGCGATCCAAACACAGAGGCTGGCATCCATGCCGATTTGGAGGTGAGCGCAGCCCCTTTTTCCGTGAGATGATCCCTTAACTTCACAATCATGTGCATCGGCGACAGCAGCTTGCCTGTATTCGAGGCCGGGCATACGTTGGTGCATCTTCCACATTCAACGCAGGCATAGAAATCGAGCATCTGCTTCTGCGTGAAATCCTCAATCTTGCCTACCCCGAATGCCTCGGCCTCTTCATCCTCCAAATCCAGCTTGCTGAGCTTGCTCGGGGGATCGGTACGGCGGACCAGAATGTTGATGGGTGCCGTAATGAGGTGAAAATGCTTCGATTGCGGCACATAGATGAGGAACGACAACAGAATCAACAGATGCAGCCACCAGAACGCGTAATAGCAAACCGTAACCGCCACCGGCGGCATCCAGGTAAACACGACCGCAATGCTGGAGGAGATCGGTGCCATGGCCGACCACGCCAGTCCTTCCATGAGCCGTTCAAAAGCCATCGTCAGCAGCACCGAAGCCATCAGCGTGGTGATGAAAAACACGACAATGCTTGGCTTCCAGCCCCGCTTGAGCCGTTTCAGCTTCTCGCCATAGCGGCGATAGGCCGCGTAACCGATAGCGAGCAGGATCAGCGCAACTGTAATCTCCTGCATGAGGATAAAGCCGGCGTGCCCCGGAATCGGCAGGCTGTGGCCGGACAATCCCTTCCAGATGATGTCGAGCGCACCGAACTGCAAAATGATAAATCCGTAAAACACAATAAAATGCATGATACCGCTCTTGCGATCCTTAAACAGCTTGCTCTGTCCGAATACCTGGATGGCGAATTGGCTCAGGCGTTCCTTCAGATCCTTCCTCAGATTCGCTGGCTTGCCCAAACGGATATACAGGTACCGGCGATACACCACGGTGGCGAACATATACACCGCCCAACCGGTGATCAAGACAAAGAGCAGCGCGTTGATTAATGTCAGAATCATCTCTCTCAGCCCCTTGCGTTAAAAATCCTTCTTTCTTCTCATAGTCTGGTGCAGCGTCCCATTTTGCGAAGCTCCTGTCACTCCTTTCGAAACCTCTTGTCATGTGTTCATGCCGGACATATATGAAGCGCTTTCATTAGAGGAACAAAAATAGACCTCCACATCGTGCCGTGCCGACCACTCTAAACCGAACTTCATCGTTTCTGGCTGCATCTCTTCATCCGTACATCGCTCTCATCTGTACTTGCCTGCGGATACCCAGTGACTTGTTTCTTTCGGTTGAACTGCCGTCTATTGCTCTGATATGAACGCCTTATTCTGCTGCTCTGATCCATCTGCTTCATCCATTTCGCGCTTCTTCGTAACCCATCGTTGACAACGACATGAACGTATTTTATGATGGATACAAGAAATGAATGAGTATTCATTCATAATTTTAACTGTATTCTAACACCGGGGTGAGCATATGACAAGTAAAAAAAATGAAAAATACCACCTTATTCTCCAGGGCGCCCTGAAAGTATTCGCCGAGAACGGCTACCACCGGTCCCAGGTTTCCAAGATCGCCAAAGCTGCCGGCGTGGCTGACGGCACCATCTATTTGTACTTTAAGAGGAAGGAGGATATCCTGATCCGCCTGTTCCAGGAGAAGCTTGGCGAGCTGGTCGGCAAATTCCACGAAAGCGTGGAAGGAACCACGGATGCCGTGGAAGCGCTGCGGACGGTGTGCAGCATCCATTTTTCGGAGCTGGAGAGCAATCCTGAGCTTGCTTATGTCACGCAGATTGAGCTGCGGCAGAGCGATCTGGAGCTGCGCAAGGAAATCGGCAGCGCATTGAAGCCATATATTGTGCTGATCGAGAATATTCTGGAACAGGGCATCAAAGAACAGAAATTCCGTTCCGATCTGAACGTCAAGCTGGTGCGCAACCTGATTTTTGGCGCGATGGACGAAGCGGTGACCTCTTGGCTGATCTCCGGCCGCAAGTATTCTCTGTCCGATCAGGCGGATGAGACGCTTAGCTTTTTCCTGAACGGTGTTTCCGGCGGACAATAAGTCCCGCTGATATTCATATTGAAGGGAGCGTTTAACCGATGAAGATTGTGGTATTGCTTAAACAGACCTTTGACACGGAGGAAAAAATTACGATTGAGAACGGATCGATTGCCGAGGATGGGGTGAAATTTGTCATCAATCCGTATGACGAATATGCGGTGGAAGAAGCCGTGAAGCTTCGGGATGACCACGGCGGCAGCGTGACACTCTTGTCCGTCGGGCCGGATCGTACGGCAGAGGCCCTGCGCACTGCCCTCGCGATGGGTGCAGATGATGCCGTGCTGATCTCCGACGAGCGGATTCCGGACGATGAATATGCGGTATCCAAGGTGCTGCACGCGTATTTGTCCAAGGAAAGACCGGATCTGATCCTTGGCGGCAACTTCTCCGTAGACCGCGGTTCGGGTCAGGTGGCCATTCGCCTGGCGAGCCTCCTCGGCATTTCGCATGCCGGCTCCATTACCAAGCTTACGCTGAACGGTACCACGGCTGAAGTGCACCGGGATGCCGAAGGTGATCTTGAAGTATTGGAGGTTCAGCTCCCGGCGATCTTTACGGCACAACAAGGTTTGAACGAACCACGCTATCCATCGCTGCCTGGCATCATGAAGGCTAAGAAAAAGCCATTTCAGACGTTGACCCTGGATGATCTCGGATTATCGGAAGTCGATATCCAGCCGGCAACGAAGCAAAGCGAGCTGTCCTTGCCGCCGGAGCGAAGCGCCGGACGCATTCTGAAGGGCGAGCCCGCCGAAGTGGCGCATGAGCTGGTATCCTTGCTCCGCACCCAGTCGAAAGTGATCTGATGAACGGGTATTCGAATGTACGAATGTACGAATATCCCCCTTTGACTCGTACTAGTGAATGCGGTTACACGGACCCGGCATAGAGCCGCGCCATCATTCCCTATGTATTCTGATTGTATGGTTTACGGGATGTCCGTCATGCACGCTTTTCGCTTGATACGTTCCGCGAATCCGAGCAGCAGCGCTTCTGAGGAAATCCCCTGAATTCGCTTAAGTTGCTCAGGTTGGTTAAATCGTCAAATCTCTTCTCTTCAATCCCAAATGGATCCTAGGAGGTTATGATATGAGCAAAACGATATTAGTGTATGCCGAGAACCGGGATGGGAAGCTGCGTCAGGTTGCTCTCGAAACGCTTGGCGCGGCTCGCTTGATTGCAGGTGACGGTGACAGCATCCGCATTCTGGTTGCGGGCTCCAACATTACGGAGGCTGTATCGGCCCTGAACGCCTATGGTGCCGATACGATCTATACGGTTGAGCATGATGATCTGGAAAATTATAATCCTGAAGCTTATATGGCCGCCATTGAAGCGGTTATCGGTCAGGCCAAGCCGGATGCCGTACTCTTCGGACATACAGCTATCGGCCGCGATTTAGCACCGCTCGTCGCCGCTTCCCTGAATGCCGGACAAATTTCCGACGTAACCGCGATCGAGACGGAAGGTGGAGAAGCGGTGTTCACTCGTCCGCTCTATGCGGGTAAAGCTTTTGAGAAGCGTGTCTTCCAGAACGGACCGTGGGTAGTCACGGTGCGTCCGAACAATATTCCTGCCGCGGAAGCCATTGAAGGCGCGAGCGCCAGCATTGAGGACATCCCTTACCCTGCCCCTTCCCTTCGCTCCGTGGTAAAGGACGTTGTCCGCAAAACCACGGGAAAAATCGACCTTTCGGAAGCCAAAATCGTCATTTCTGGCGGGCGCGGCGTGAAGAGCGCGGAAGGCTTCCAGCCGCTGGAGGAGCTCGCGGACCTGCTCGGCGGTGCCGTCGGCGCATCGCGTGGCGCCTGTGATGCCGGCTACTGCGATTACGCGCTCCAGATCGGGCAGACCGGCAAAGTCGTTACGCCCGAGATCTATATTGCCTGCGGCATTAGCGGCGCCATCCAGCATCTGGCCGGCATGAGCCAATCGCGGGTCATTATCGCCATCAACAAAGACCCTGAGGCACCGATCTTCAAGGTCGCCGATTACGGCATCGTCGGCGATCTGTTCGACATCGTTCCGCTGCTGACGCAGGAATTCCGCAAAGTACTGGTATCCTAGCATAATTCAAGCTCATTAGATGATATAATATGATAAGGCTGCACCCCAACGTCCATTGGACCCTGGGTTGCAGCCTTTTTACAGTTCTAAACCCGGACGTATCCTTTCGGCTTTCTGGCTACTGCCATAATTCCTGCGATGCGCTATCAAGCCGGTTATGTATGCTGCCATTCAGCCATTCAATGACTCCGCCATGTCATCATCTGATGATAAGAAGGACCCGACTTTCGTTCATTTAAGAACCAAACCGCTTCTGCAGCTTCTGCTGATGGGCCATAAACGCCTCTTCCAGCGAAATGCCATAAAGATCCGCCAACAGTGAAATGTTTCCAAGTACGTCGCCGATCTCCTCCACCAAATCCTGCTTGAGCTGTTCCCTGGATTGAACCTCCTCGTCGGGGCGGTCCCTGCCGATCTCATAAGCGCGAACGGCACGCGCTGTTTCCCCTGTCTCTTCCATCAAAAACCCAACGCGAATAAAGGGGCCGTACTCGGTCCAGCCTCGCTCTCCATAAAATTGTTTAATCCATTGCTGCGCTTCATTCATATCCATACTTCTACTACCTCCGCGATTCCCTGGGATGACTAAACCTTTACTTTTTACACAATTCAAGAACAAACTCATGATAATGCTAACATGTATGCCATAAGATAAGAGGTGCCATCTGATGATCATTAACAATATCGTTCATCGACGCCATGACACAAATCACTATATATAGTATAATTACACGAATGAAATATCAACATCTTGTCAAGGAGTGTGCGAATTGAAATCCATATGTGTATTTGCAGGATCGAACATGGGGGAACATCCAGACTATAAAGCGAAAGCTGCCGATCTCGGCAGACACATTGCCCACAACCAATACAAGCTCGTATACGGCGGCTCCAAAATCGGATTGATGGGTGAAGTGGCTAACGCCGTTTTGCAGCATGGCGGTGAAGTTATCGGGGTGATGCCGAGAGGACTGTTTAAAGGCGAGATTGTACATACCGAGCTGACCCAGCTCATTGAAGTAGCGGATATGCATGAGCGCAAAGCGACGATGGCGAAGCTGTCCGACGGGTTTATCGCCATGCCGGGCGGTTTTGGAACCTTTGAGGAATTGTTCGAGGTATTGTGCTGGTCGCAAATCGGAATTCATCAGAAACCGATCGGGCTGCTGAATGTCCGGGAGTATTATGAACCGTTTATGAAGCTGATTCAGTACAGTATCACGGAAGGTTTCTCCAATGCCTCCCACCTAAACCTGATCAACCTCTCCGATGACCCGCTCAAGCTGCTCGAGCTCATGGATAGCTACACCCCTCCGACGCTGGACTTAAAGTGGAAGGACTTGGATTAAGGAGCGTTTGCGGAGAATAGCGATCTTTCCCCCACATTCAGGGGAAGTCTTGTACTCCATGTTGTAGGATCCTCTACAACAGATCGACCGTATCCGTAACGAAAGGCACCGGACTCCCGGTGCCTTTTTGTTCTTGCATTATTGATGGGGTAAGTATTACACAAAGCCGCCGTTCACGCGGATCGTTTGGCCTGTGATCCATTTCGATTCTTGGCCGGCCAGAAAGAGGACGGCTCCTGCAACATCATCCGGTTCTCCCAGACGCCCGAAAGCATTCATGTTTGCAATTCCCGTGATCTGCTCCTCCGATTTGCCAATCGTAAACAGCTCCGTATTGATCGGTCCGGGCGCCACTGCATTAATTGTAATTCCTTTCGGTCCGAATTCTTTGGCCAACTGACGCGTAAACTGCTCTACAGCGCCTTTCGTGCCTGCATATACGCTGTAAGCCAGGAACATCTGCCCAACCACCGACGTCGAGAAATTGATGATACGGCCGCCCGAATTCATATGGTGAAAAGCCTGCTGGATCGCGAAATAAGTCCCCTTCACATTAATCGCAAACTGCTGATCGAAATCTTCCTCCGTCATGGCAGCAACCGGCTTGGTTGTCATGATGCCGGCATTGTTCACGAGAATATCGATACCGCCATAAGCCTCGATCGTTTCACCAAACAGTCGTTCAATCGCTGCTACCTGACGAATATCAGCTTGAATGGCCCGGGCTTCGCCGCCGCTTTGCTTAATGGCGCTCACCACTTCCTCGGCTTTAGCCGGGCTGCTTGCATAGTTTACAACCACTTTAGCCCCGTTCTCCGCAAGTCTCTCCGCAATTTCACGCCCGATGCCTCTTGATGCTCCCGTTACGATAGCTACCTTGCCCGATAAACTCTTTGTCATGATACAACCTCCCGCATATGAATTAGGTGCACGAATATCTCATCAGACGGATCCTCTGATCTGTACGTCATTTTTTGTAATTTGATTATATGTCTGCACATTACAAATTACAAGTGACAGTTTTATATTTTTGTCATTTGTAATGATATATATACAAAAAAGACGCTATCTCATGCAAATCGCCAAGAATAGCATCTTTTTAACGTAATGGGTGATCTCGCTGCACCAGCTCCCGAAGTGCTGTTCGGAAATGCATAACTGCCGCCTCTACCCCTGCTTAGTTCCCTCTAACTATGATTCTCGCCCGTTTACTGTTTCGCGATTCCGGATAACAATATGGCCCACACCGAGTCAAAATCGGCTTCAATCTCCTGCGAGGTCCACTGAGAAGCATGCACCGGATGATGAAACAGGGACGTTGCCATGAAAAAGGCTTTTGCCACCGACTCCGACTGGCCCGGCTTAAATTCACCAGTAAGCATCCCTCGATCGATGATCTGGGCAACCTGTCCGATTAACAGCTTTACATGCGTATCAATTACCTTGACGGCTTCCAGCGTCACGGTCGTATACATAGCAAACATCTCGGGATCCTCGAGGACATAAGCCCGTTTGGCCCGGATGAGGGTATCCGTCCATAACCGCAAGCGATCGGTGGCGCTGCCCTCCGTTCCGTCTGCAATCTTCTGTAACGGATCCGCAATCCGCTGCAGCCACCGTTCCGTTACGGCTTCTCTCAGAGCGGCCTTGCTGGGAAAATGCCGATACAGGGATCCATGGCTGACTTGAAGCGCCTTGGCAACATCGACAACCGAGGTTTTGTCAGGACCATAGCGCCGAAGCGTCTGCTCGGCCGCGTCCAATATGGCTTCTTTCGTTAGTGGTTGGTCATGTGACATAGGTTCAATGAGCACCGAAACGGGACTTACATTGTCCGCCCGACTGCCCATCTTCACGCCCCCTCTCTGTTGAACACATTATAACAAACCATCATTCAATATCAATATTGAAGTTTTGTTATTTGTTATACCAGGAGTCCTCGTTTTATTCGCTTGATCATACCCCCTCATGGATTGTTATAATAGCTTCATTAAGCCGGATATAACCGAAATAACATGAAGAAAGCGAGTGCTGTCCATGGCTAAGCTGGACTATCTGTTATCCATACTATGGCTGCTTCGATCCCATAAAAAAATGACGGCCGAGCAATTGGCGGAGAGGCTTGAGCTAAGTGTCCGAACGGTCTACCGATACATCGACACGCTGGATATGAGCGGGGTCCCTATCATATCCGAATCCGGACATGGCGGGGGATTCAGGCTGCCCGATTCTTTTTTAAGCGTGCCGCTGTTCTTCGAACTAACCGAGCTTAAAGCCATGGAACACAGTGCGCTACTTGCCCGGCAAGCGGACTATCCGTTTACGGATGCTCTTGAAAAGGCACTAACCAAGATTGAGCACCGGCTTCAGGAATCTCAATTGGAAGACTTGAGGCGTCATGTTGGCAGCATTCACATCCCACTGCCATCCCAGAGTGCCTTGCTTCACCCCAGATTGCGAGAGTTAGAGCAAGCCATTGCCAGACGCGAAACCCTGGTCCTTCAATATGCGAAGTCCTTCAGCGGCTCCGTGGAGGAGCGCCATATTGATCCCTATGGGCTGATCTACCGGCTCGGCAAATGGTATTTGATTGCCTATTGCCATCAACGGGAGGCCCTCCGCGTATTCCGGGTAGACCGGATGAACAGCCTGTCGGTAACAGGCCGTACATTTGAAATGCCGGAACATTTCTCGGTACATGATTATATGAGCCATATTCATGAGTATCAGGATCAGAATACGAAGGCGAAGGCGAAGGAACCGACGTTGGTAACCGTTCGCCTTCAAGGTCGCTCCGAGGTTCTGGACGCGTTATGCAACCAGTGGTTCCTGCAGCCTTATCTTGTCGCAAGAAGCACTGACGATGAGGCCGAATTCCGTATGCATCCGGATTGGATGCTGCAATATATGCCTTATCTGCTACTTTCCTTTGGCAAAGGAGTCAAAGTACTTGAGCCGCAGCAACTGCGAACTGTTCTCTCCGAGACGGCCCGAGACCTGGCCGCATATTACGAGGACTGATCCTTCAACAACTTCCCTGACTCCTATGCTGTCAGTGAAGCTGGTTTATGATAGGCGTAAATCATGTCCAAAAAGGAGAGATTCATGTATGCCGCTTTCTAAACTCGATCTGGCCAAAAGCGATAAAGCCTATTACACAGCCGGGAACACCCCCGTGCTCGTGCAGTTTGATCCCTTGCCCTATCTGTCGTTCGAAGGTCAAGGCGCGCCCGAAAGCTCCCTTTTCGAGAATGCAACCGAGGCGCTGTATACCGTTGCCTATGGCGTTAAGGGATATTGCAAGGCGGAGATTCAGGATTTTACCGTTCCTAAACTTGAAGGGCAATGGTGGGTTAACTCGGATCGGTATGGTTTGGAGGTTCCGAAAGAGGAATGGCATTGGAAGCTGCTCATTCGGATGCCGGCGTTTGTCACCTCGGAGATCGTGGATTCCGCACGGGACAAAGCCTTCTCCAAGAAAAATCATCTGGAGCCCATTCAGCAAGTGGTATTGGAAACGATCCATGAGGGACTATGCGTCCAAATCATGCATATCGGCCCCTACAGCACAGAGCCTGATACGCTGGCGAAAATGTATGCTTACATGAAACAGCATCATTACGTACAGGACGGGCATCATCATGAGGTTTATTTGTCCGATCCACGAAAAGCCGCCTCCTCCTCCATGAAAACCATTCTCCGCGCTCCTGTAAAACAGGAGCATTCATTGGATCAGTGAATACGGCGCGCCCTGTTCCCTGACGACAAACACCATACCCAGCTAAAAATAAAGGAAGCCGGCACATTGCCGGCTCCCCACATCTTACCTTCATTCTTCTAGAACTTACGAATGCTTAGCAGCGAATTGCCGTTCTTCATAAACTCATAAGGCACTTTAACTTCCTCCACCCGAAAACCGTCTGCCTCCAGCTCATGAATCAGGCGCTCCAAATGAGCGTAGCGACTCCCCGACAAATCGGTCAACGGGAAGATGCGCACCTCTTCCGAGGCTACTCGCAGCAGTTCCCGAATCGTCTGGACATGAAAATCATAATCCAATCGGTCACTGTACATAAACAGAAAATGGGCGGACAGCACCAGGTGAAACTGTTCGTTATTAAAAGGCAGCTCCGGCAGTACCGCAGCGACATAGCGATCCGGAAACTCCCTCATATCCTGAACGCAGTCACGAAGCGCTTGCTCGCGATGCCGACGAAGCCCCTCCACATCTCCATAATAGTCCCAGACATAATTGCTCTTCGCCTGCTCCATCGTTTCCATCGCATGCCTGATATCCTGCAGTCCCTTGGCCTCCAGGTCGTCCGGCTTATGATCATAGGCAATATCACTGGCCGTTATATCGAGACCACGCTTCGCACCGTGAGCGGTGAACGAACACGCACCGGAAGGGCAATCCAATACGCTTTTGCCGGCTAGGTCCGACATTTCCAAATCAAACATATGCGTGTATTCTTCAAACGTGCGGCCAATGAATACAACCCGGTCCAGTTCCTGCTTGGTCTTGCCTTGACTCTGCTCATCTCTACTCATCTCTACTCACCTCAGCTATTTATTGCGGGAGCTGGTATGATGGCTACTTCCCCACCTCCGCAAGGATATATTACCATAAGATGGAATGAGGGGATAAGGATTTTACGATGTCTACCTGTTCTTCTTTAGGAAGTCTACAACTTCATTCAAGTCATCCGTTTTCAAGACGATTTCTTTATCATTCACCAATACAACCACCGGAAATCTGGTTAGTCCTACAGTTTCGGCCTAATCCGAGCTTGCTCATCCAGCTCATTCGCGGCATGGGCATCTTCATAGAAATAATGAATTCGTAATTCATCTTCCCCCTCCGCGAGCAGTTCCTCAGGCACAGCTATCTTGCTCAAACCAGAACAACCAATCACTATCACCAAGACGAACCAGGCTAGAACTCTCCTAAACTTCAAAAACCCGTCACCCCCTAATACAACCGTTCTATTTATACTATAATATAGATAACTAACTTTCTTCGGAGGGGATTTCCTTATGCTGCCTTATCCTGCTGCTACGACTAGAGAAGAGAAAATGAACATCATTCATCAAATCAAAGACCGACTGCTTCAGTTGCACGGCGATAGCATTTTGGCCATTGGCTTGTACGGTTCGATTGCACAAAAGATTGATGGTCCTTACTCGGACATTGAACTTCGGGTTGTTACACAGGACGGCGTCTCCCTGCCCGGACACGAATTCATATACCCCCCTTTCAAAATCGAAATCGGCATGGAACAAAAACAGGATATACTCAAGGATGCGGCGTCAGTGGACGACTCCTGGGCGATTACAGCGGGCGCTTATGTCCATCTACAGGAAATTTACGATCCGGCGAACCTGCTTGCTGAAATTCGGAAGCTGCCCCTCCAGGTTTCAGACGAAGCCATCAAAGAAACGATGCGGGAATTCATGATCTGGGAACCCTACGAAACGATGGGCAAAATACGAAACAACGTCCAATCCGGTAACTTAGGCTACCTCCCGCTTGGAGCCAAGGACCTGACCTGGCAGACGGCGAAGCTGATTGGACTTGCCAACCGAACGTTTTACAATACAAGAGCCAAGACATTGGAGGAATCACTGTCCCTGAAATCCAGGCCTTCGGGATACGATGAGCTGGCACAATTGGTGATGCGGGGTCAGCTTCTCCAGATCGATCATGTGTATGAGCTTTGCGAGCAGCTCTGGACCGGTCTGAACGCATGGTATGAAAAAATGAATATTGAATATAAATCAAAAGAGCTTCCATTCTAATGGAGGCTCTTGCTTTGTGTTATGCATGGAATGCTGATCATTCTCAATCTTATATTGACACATGTCATATTCTGGAACTACGCTGTGTAAGAGCCGATTTCTTACATACGATGAAAGATCGCTTTACGAAACGCCTGAATGATCATAAAAAGGAAGTGAGTACTTACCATGCAAATTCAATTGAGTAGACCGCCGGATTACAGACCTCCTTATTGGCTGCCGCTTACAACCATCCTCACCGTCATACTCGTTATCTCTCTCATGCTGTGGTTCGAGAAGCCGCCAGAAGCCAGAAATATCGATGCGCCCGCAACCGAGTTCTCTGCCGAACGCGCGATGGCACATGTCGAGCGCATCGCACAAGAGCCCCATCCGATGGGTTCGCCTGCCAATGCGGAAGTCAGAGCTTACTTGGTGGAACAGATGAAGCAGCTCGGATTGAACCCGGACGTCCAAGAATTCAATGGCCGACTGACAACCAAGTACATCGACGCCGACATTCAGCTTACGAACATTCTGGGCGTCATTAAGGGCACCGGATCGGGCAAACCGCTCCTGCTTATGTCCCATTATGACTCGGTCCCTACCGGACCCGGGGCCAATGATGCTTCGGTAAGCGTAGCTTCGTTGCTGGAGACGGCAAGAGCGATCCAAGCCGGACCTCCGCCGCAGAATGACATATGGATTCTGCTGACAGATGGGGAAGAGAGGGGTCTGCTGGGGGCGGAAGTGTTCTTCCGTGACCCGCAGCACCTTGAGGTTGGCATGATTGCGAATTTTGAAGCCCGGGGATCGAAGGGTTCCTCCTTCATGTTTCAGACCAGCGACAGCAATAGTCGGATCATTGAAGAATACGCACAAGCCGTATCCAATCCTGTCAGCAACTCGCTCTTGGTGGACCTCTACAAACAACTGCCGAACGATACCGATTTGACGGTGGCGCTTGAGCATGGTCTCCCGGGACTAAACTTTGCCTATGGCGATGGGTGGGTCGCTTATCATACCCCGATGGACAACACGGAGAACGTCTCCCTTGAAACCATGCAGCATCAAGGCGAGAATGCGCTGGCCGTGGCAAAGCATTTTGGCAACCTTGATTTGACTGACCTGGCTTCAACAGACGACCGTATTTATTTCAATCTATTTGGCCTGCTGGTTCATTACCCTGCAAAATGGGCGATCCCGATCACCGTGGTGTTCGCGGCGATATGGATGGCTTTCGCGGTACTGTTTGCCCGTATCTCCAGACTCTCCCTCAAGGGAAGTTTGCTAGGCCTGCTAACCCCGATTGCAGCCATCGTGCTCTCGGCAGCGCTAAGCTTTGGCCTGTGGTCGCTGGTTGATACGTTGTGGGCCGGCAAAATGACGCAGCCCACAGGGGCAACCTATGATTCGCTTCTGTACAGTGTCAGCTTCATCCTGGTAACCTTCATCGTTCATGTTGCGCTCACCCGCTGGATCGTGCGGAAAGTGAATGAATTGGAGATGCTGCTGGGAGGCTCATTCCTGTTCCTGCTGCTGCTTGTCGGCTCAACCGGGTTCCTGCCGGGCGCAAGCTATTTATTTGCGATTCCGCTGCTGGTCCATTACGCAGCCCTGACATGGGCGGCATTTACCCGGGACCCGATCGAATCCTTAAACCATCCGGCTGTCGTACTGGGAACGTCCCTGATCCCTGTTCTGATGTTCACTTCGGTCTTTCATATTGTGTTCCTTATGCTGCCGCCAGGAATACACCTATTCAGCGTGGTGCTGATCGGGCTCATTCTAGCCCTAATGTCCCCTGCTGTGCGAATGCTCGCATATGCCTGGAAATGGGTACTGCCGGCTGCCTTCATCGCCATCATCGTTCTGCTCGCCATCGGCTGGATCCAGGCCGAACCGGGACCGGATCGGCCGGTTTACGAGAGCTGGTAAGCATTGCAGGTACACTACCTGCTGCTTCAATGCTTGAGGGTGTGAGACCCGATAAACGCACCATGATCTCCATGCCAAACAAGCAAACGCGCGAATTGCGTTTGCTTGTTTTTTGTCATTGGATCAATTTCGCCGCCGTTACTTCACGATATTTTGCCAATGCGGAGGTAGTTCATACGTCTTCAAATGTTTGTATTCCACCAGCTTGACCATACCGCCGGGAATCGTCGGAGCCACTTCAAACACAAGCCGATCCTTTCCAACCGAAATATGGGGACCAACCGATGGATTGGCCTCAAGCGTGATGATGAAATGAAAACCGCGGAATCCATTAACCCTCTTCACTTCGGTCACATCCACAAAGTATGGATAAACAAGCGGCTGCTCCTTCAACGTGTGGATATAATGCCCGCGAACCGCCTCATCGATATGAGGAAGCAGAAATAGCATCAGCATATCCTGATATTGCAGCTGCGCACTATCCTTCTTCGGTGAAGAATAGGTCTCCTCGGCATAGGACGGCAGCGTTAAACCCATAACCATAACGACGGCAAGAATTAGGCTGATGAAGCGTTTGTTCATATTCTCCCTCGCCTCCTGCTGCAGCTCTTTATCTTTAGGCTACCCCAACCGATACAATTGATGTAACACCCATGAAACGAACGTGATCCGCGATATAGATTAATCAGGGGACGTGCGATATGATAGGTGGAAGGAACGATATCGTATCAGCTATGCCTTCCTTATCACATTCATCGTGCTTGTCCCATGGATACACAGGGAGGATAACCATCAACATGAAAAAAAGGATTATGATCATGTCAGCAGCTATCATCGCATTTCTAGTTCTCATTATTGTCGGAGCAAGCTTCTACTTCTATAATGTCGCTATTGCCCGTGCCGACAAGGGCTTTCTAAACGGCAACCCGGACCTGGAAGCCAATTCGAATATCGACAATCCCTTTGCGGACAGCAAGGATTGGTGGACCCAGCAGAGCTTCGAGGAATGGAACCTTACTTCAGACGACGGTCTGAAGCTGCATGCTTACTATTTACCTGCCGAGGTATCGACGGATAAAACCGTCATCATTGCTCATGGCTACTCCGGGCATTCGGAGCAGATGAGCGGATTCGCCCAAATGTACCATAAGGACCTGGGTTACAACGTGCTTCTGCCCGACGCGCGAGGTCATGGACGAAGCGAAGGTGATTACATCGGCTTCGGCTGGCCGGAGCGCAAGGATTATCTGAAATGGATCGATCAAGTCATCGAGCATACGGGTGAAAGCACGCAAGTTGTCCTTCATGGAGTATCCATGGGCGGTGCAACGGTCATGATGACCAGCGGCGAAGAGCTTCCTCCCCAAGTAAAAGCCATTGTTGAGGACTGCGGATATACCTCGGTCACGGATGAACTGAAATATCAGCTGAAGCGCATGTATAAGCTGCCGTCCTTCCCGCTGGTTCAATCCACGAGCCTGTTGACCAAGATCCGCGCCGGATACTCCTTCGGCGAAGCATCCGCACTCGAGCAGGTGAAGAAATCCAAAACACCGACACTGTTCATTCACGGCGGCGGCGATTTGTTCGTACCTACCGAGATGGTGTATGAGCTGTACGAGAATGGTCCGGAGCAAAAGAAGCTGTTCATCGTCCCCGAAGCAGGTCACGGCATGGCGCGCCAGTTCGATCCCGAGGGGTATGACCGCGAAGTGACGGAGTTTATTGGTGCGTATGTGCAATAAGAGGAAAAGAGCAGTCCATGTGGACTGCTCTTTTTTAGCGGAATTGTGTTAGGTGATAGTGTACAAGCAGTGCCGGAAAAATATCATTTACTTGGTAATTCTTGCTCTATTACTAGAGATCTTGCTGCTCCAACGATGCAGCTCAAATACCCGGCGGATTAATGCGTGGAATGGTGTTCGATGCATCCTGGCTTGAGACCAGACTTTTATCCTCAAATCGTGTGGACAGAACGACAAGCGTCGATGAATGGCCAAACGTGTTGCACGTTTCAAGGAAGGTTTCCAAGCTTTCACTCGTCGCGGTGACGACCTTCAATAAATAATTGTACTCCCCACTCGTCCTGTAGAAATCGACGATCTCCGGAGCCGACTCTGCGTATGCCTCGAACTCCCCGCAGTTATTCGATTTAAACAGTACGAACGCAGTGGTATACTTGCCGAGTTTCGATGGGGCAAGCACTGCACGATACCCCGTTATAACTCCCTGCTCCTCCAGTTTTCGAAGCCGTTCTGTCACGGCCGGCTGGGACATCACGATTAATCGGCTCATCTCGGAGATCGTAATTCGAGCATTTTCGTGAAGGATCGATAAGATTTTATTGTCTATGTGATCCATAATCCATGCACCTCATTTTTTAAAGTTAATGGCGTAAGCAACGTAATTATTAAGTTTTTTGACCCCAAATTCCTTTATAACTCCATTTCGATTGTAAAATAATTCAAATATAATTTCATTATAAACCGACAAGGGAGATGGAGAATATGACTACGAAATTACATGAGAGCACAATGATAAATGGGTTAAACTTTTTCACGACCATTGATGGAGTTAGAATTGCTTATCGAATGGATGGTCCAACCGGTAAACCGGTACTGATGCTGGCGAACTCAATTGCAACCTCAATGCACATGTGGGACGGCCAAATAGCTGATCTTTCGGAGCATTTCCTCGTGCTTCGCTACGACTATCGGGGACATGGCGAATCGGATACACCTGAGGCTCCCTATTCGTTCGACCGACTGGGACGGGATGTCATTGAACTGCTTGACTCGCTTCACATTGACCGCGTGCATTTCCTTGGGCTATCGTTAGGCGGTGCGGTCGCACAATGGCTTGCGATCCACGCTCCTGAGCGGATCGACCGGCTCGTCCTAAGCAATACGTCCTCTTATCTGGGACCGGCTGAGCAATGGCAAGGTTTAATCACATCTGTGCTGCAACCTGAGAACCTTCCAGAGTTTGCCGATACATTCATTAAGAACTGGTTTCCTTCACATATGGTGGAGTCAGAAAACGCGATCGTTGCTTCTTTTCGGGAGATGGTGCTGACGACCCGCCCACATGGAATCGCAGGAAGCTGGGCTGCTATCCGTGATATGGATATGCGCCGGACGGCTTCCCTGATCAGCAGCCCAACACTCGTCATTAGCGGGCAGTATGATACCGTGACGCTTCCGAGCCACGGTGAATTGATCGCTAAAACGGTGCCGAATTCCACGTTCGTCTTGTTCCCATCCGTACACTTAACGAATGTGGAATATCAATCCGAGTTCCTGAGTACTGTGCTGGAGTTTTTGCAGTCGGAATAATAAAGTGAATTACGAGGTGGGTATACGTTGATATCACAAAGAACCAAGTATGGGATCGTATACTTGGTTCTTCTATCATTACTGGGGCGATTCACCATTCGTTTCGTTTCACACGCATACGATGGCTGTTGAGTTCTTTTTTCCCGACAGTCTGAGCAGTCCATGTGGACTGCTCTTTTTTAGCAGGTGAGGGGTAACCTATAGCACCATCCCCTTTCCTTCAGCTCTCGGGTTATATGTTCCCGCAATACTTTACCGGCATATCGATAGGCCTCAATGGCTTCCTAGCACTGAATGCCCGGTCTTTTCCCCTCAGCCAGCATACCGTTAATTCTCTCGATTAATTCCGTCAGCTCGTTCATCGTCCGAAGCGTAAAATCCGCACCGCTACGGATAAACGTCTGTTCGGTTTTCAAAATCGCGGCTTCCCGGTCCGATTCTGACAGGGCATGGAACTCTTCTGCACTCAAGCCCATTTCCGAACTGCCGATGATAACGCCAACCGACCATACGCCTGCGTTCACGCCTTCTTTCACGTCCGAGACGGTATCCCCTACCTTAACGACTTTCCAGGATGCCGATAACCGGAGAGACTCCATATTCCGATAAATCATGTAAGGATAAGGTCTTCCTTGGGAATTCGTGTCATCCGGCGTGAAATAGACATCCGGGCTGTAGCCCTTTTGCCGGGCATTGGCGACCACGACTTCCATCATGCTGCTTGTATAGCCCGTCGTGGAACCGATCTTCAAGCCTTGACTCTTCAAAACTTCAACCGTTTCGATGACACCCGGGATCGGGTCCGTGTACTCGGATAAGGATGCCATCAAGGCCGGCTCGAATTCCGCATACAACCGCTCTACGTCCTGCTCATCGAAAGCTCTTCCGTACTTCGCTTCCCACAACGCCGACACTCTTGGCATGGACAGCATGGCACGAATATGATCGATCTTCAGCATCCCCATCGGCGCTCTCGCCTCATCCATCGTCACTTCAATGCCCGCATTCTTAAAAATATCGACAAACACGTTCACCGGTGCAAAGCATCCAAAATCCACAGCCGTTCCGGCCCAGTCCAATATAACGCCTTCGATTCGGCTCATTGTGCCGTCACCCCCATATATTCTTCAATAATATGACATAACTGTTCGATATCCCGCTCATAAATTTCTCCGATATTCCCAATGCGGAAGGTATCCACGTCGGTCAGCTTGCCCGGGTAGATCACATAGCCTCTTTCTTTAATGTAAGCGTAAAAATGCTCGAAGCTAAACCCTTCACTCGGGCATAAGAACGTGGTGATGATCGGGGATTGCTTGTCATCGGTAATGTAAGCCTGGATACCGATTTGCGCCAATCTCTCCCGCAGCAGGCGATTGTTATTCCGGTAACGACTGAATCTCGCCGATACACCGCCTTCTTCGTTCAGCTCATCCAACGCTTTGGAGAAGGCGGCCACAACATGGGTCGGCGAAGTATAACGCCATTTGCCGTCCTTGTCCATGCCCTTCCATTGGTCATACAGGTCGAGCGACAGGCTGCGCGCAATCCCTTCGCAGGCTGCAAGCTTCTCCAGCTTGGCGATCACGAAGCCAAACCCCGGAACGCCCTGGATGCATTTATTCGCACTGCTGATCAGGTAGTCGACGCCAAGTCCCTGAACATCGATTTCCATGCCGCCAAAACTGCTCATCGCATCGATGATGAGGGTTTTGCCGTATTCTCTGGACAACGACGAAACCATCTCCAGCGGATTCAGAATCCCGGTTGTCGTCTCGCAATGTACCATCGCGATATGCGTAATACTCACGTCCTTGTGCAGTATGGCTCGAAGTTCATCCTCGCTTGGATGTTCGTCATAATTCACTCTGTACTCCACATAATTCAGTCCGATATACTCCGCCATTTTCACGATCCGCTCACCATATGCGCCGTTTGTTACGATCAGCACTTTATCATCTTTTGAGATGGTTGACGTCATGACGGCTTCGACGGCAAAGGTGCCGCTTCCCTGCATCAACACGGCGGTGTACCGCTCTTGATCCGCCCCGGCGAGTGCCAGGAGCTGTGATCTGATCTTTTGCGTAATCGATTTATATTCATCATCCCATGTACATCGGTCAAAGAGCATCTCCTCTTTCACCGTCTTGGTTGTCGTCAAAGGTCCTGGTGTCAAAAGCTTGTAGGTATTCATTTCACATCGCTCCTATGCTGGCTTATTCTTTGGATCCGTTGAAGAATTGCTGATGCTCTTCCAGCAGCTCTACGGTCAGCGGCTTCTCAAAGGTCATCGAGTACGCAGGTTTGTTGACTTCATCCACGGTCTCGCCTTCGTACAGGGCCACCGGATAGTTCACGATCAGGTCTTTTCTGGCATCCTTCACGATGGTCTCGGCCATTTTCATCGCTAAATCCGTCGTTGCATTCTTCTTGTCCACCACCGCAACCGACTCGGTGAGCGAGAAGTTTCCTTCGACCGGATCCACGTAATCAATCGGTGCACCGTCAGCTTTGGCCGCTACCGCCTGATGGCGGAGTCCGAAGCCCGCAGCCACTTCTCCAGCCTGTACTTTTTTGATCGGACCCGAGCCCGAGCTCTCCAAATGCGGTCCCACATTGGCAATCAGATCATGGAGCACTTGGCGTCCCGCATTTTCGCCGTATTGCGTGATGATCGCCTGGACGAGCAGCCAGCCGGTGGAGGAATCCATAATGTTCGGAATCGATACGAGCCCGCTGAATTCCGGCTTGGTCAGATCCGTGATGGAGGTTGGCATCGGCAAACCTTTGTCTTTCAGCACCTGCGTATTCACGAAGATGGCGCCGGTATTCGCCAGAATCGGCGTGTAGTATTTCGGATAAGTTCCGACAGCGCCTGCGTCAAAAGCCAAATCCTTAAACATGGAGTGCTTGGTCTGCGAGCTTTCGATAAAGTACGAACTCATCGTGACGAGATCCGCCTCGATTTTGTTCCCCTCAGCCATCAGTTTCCCGCCAAGTTCGGATGTACCCATGGATTGCACGAGATACTGCCCTTCGTAACCGGCATTCTTCAACGATGTTTCCATTGCGGCGACGGCCTCTTCATCCCCGTTGGTGTAGATGACCACCTTCTTTGCTTCCCCTGCGCTTCCGCTTCCGCAGGCAGCCAGAGCAAACACCATACTGATTGCGATCAATGACAGCAGCATTCCCTTAAGCGTCTTCATCATGATTAACTCCACTCCTTGAATTTGTATTGGTATTAAAAAACAGGTTCAGTGCTTGATGTCCGCTGCGATACCGTATCGTACCTCCGATCGCTGTTGTCTTCAGATTTCTCTGATTGGAATGAATCCACTGTAGAAACCCTCAGACAAAGGCGAACGCATACGCTTCTCCAATACGATTCGTCCTCTCCGCTCGGTGTTCAAGTATGTTTTTTGCCAGCTGCATATCCGGCATCGCAGCGGGCATGAACGTAATGCCGGCTTTAGCGCTGCGCCGTTCTCCTCTGCAATGCGTCGCACACCAGCTTGATGATCAGATTCGTGAAGAAGATCAGCATCGACAGCACAAAAATCTCATTAAACTTGGCGAAATGCTGCAGCTCTTTGATTTTGCTGGCTACGAGCGACGTCTGGGCAGATACAAGAAAAATAATGCCGCTGATCGTCACCATAGCGTTGATGAAATAGTAGCTGAACATCTCTATGACGGTTGAAGCCGAGTTTGGCAGGATCACCCGATAAACGGTCTTGAACCAGCTGTCCCCCAGCAGTTCTCCCGTGGTTTCCCATGATGGATTCATCTTGGACAGGGAGTTCTTGGCCATCAGATACGGCGTCGTAAAGAAATGAACGATATTGCACAGAACGATAATGATGAAGGTTCCCTTTAGGCTGCTTCCATTAAAGAAGAGCAGGTAGGATATCCCCAGTACCATGCCGGGCACCGTATTCGTGATCATCGATACCATATCCACCGTGGATCGGGCTTTTAACGACGTACGCACATTCAGCAGCGCTGATCCGTATGCCATCAAGGTGCCAAACAGCGCTGTCAGCAAGGCGACCCAGAGCGAATTGCGGTATACCCCTGTCAAATCACTCGATTGAAAGACGTCCCGTACATGCTTAAGCGTAAACGTCAGGTCATAGGGATAGCTGCTCAGCCATGGCGCAATGAACATCACGACAAAAACCGATAGCATGCCCAGCACGATGACCGATGACATTATGCCGAAGGCGATATCCCGAATGCGCTGCCGCGGCAGCTCGATATCCGACAGCTTGTCATAGTGGAAATTCCACTTTTCCAGATAGTTCAACAGCCAGATGCCGAACACGGCGGGGATCAGCATCATCACCGCAATGACAGCGCCTTGGTTGAAGTCCGGAATGGAGCCCAGCATCACCTGATACAGCTGCGTTGCTACGACCGGATAGGTACCGCCAACCGAAGCCGGAATGCCAAAATCCGTAAAGCTTAAGATAAAGGAAAGCACAAAGGCTCCGCCAAGCGCTCCGGCGAGGGGGCGCAAAATCGTATTCAGGAAACTTCTCATCGTACCGTCACCCATTAACTTGGAGACGATGATGAACTTTTTATCAATATACTTAAACGCGTTATGGATCAGTAGGAATACTGGAGGCAGCGTGTAAATGACGTAGCCTATGAGCAGTCCGTTCCATCCGTAGATTTCAAACAAATTGCGCCCGGCAAGCCGAGTGATCAATCCCTGATTACCGAACGAATACATAATGGCGAACCCATATGTAATGGTCGGGAGCAGCATGGGGATGATGATGACGGTTTTCAGCAGGCCTTTAACAGGCCGGTATATTTTGGTGCAATGAATGGAATACGCGAGTATAAACCCCAGGACGGTTGTGATCACCGCCGTGATGCCCGAAATCTTCACACTGTTGCCAATCGCTGTGATGAATTCCCTGCTCGACCCTATGGATACATAATGCCCGAGGGTAAACCCCTGATCGGATTCGAAGGAACGGATGAGCAGAATGAGCAGCGGCAAGAACAGAAACACGGCGAACAATAACAGGATGACGGTAAAGATAATCCGCATTTCTGGTTTCACGTTATGCATACTGCTCACCGAACAGGTTGTAGATGTTCTGCCTTTTAATGTGCAGCTGCTTGATAATAAACTGCTTCACAAAGTCATTGTTCGGATGATGGACAATCTCCTGGGGTGTGCCGAATTGGGCAATCTGTCCCTGATGGATAATCAGGATTTTGTCCGAGAGCGTCAGCGCCTCCTCCGGGTCATGCGTTACAATGATCGTGGTCAGTTTGAATTCTCTGGCAATCGATTGAATCCGCTGCTTGATCGACTCCTTGATCACGCCGTCCAACGCGCTGAGCGGCTCGTCGAGCAGCAGGATCTTCGGTTTCGTAACCAGCGTTCTGGCCAGGGCCACTCTCTGCTTCTGCCCGCCCGACAGTTCGCCGATCCGCTTGTTCAAGTGGGGCTGAAGCTCCAGAAACTCGATATATTCCTGTACCTCCTGCTGACTCACGCTCCCCTTCTTGTTGCGCAGGCCGTATACGATATTGTCGTAGGCATTCAGATTAGGGAATAAGGCATAGTCCTGAAAAACGATATTAAACCCCCGCTTCTTCATTGGCACGTTGCTCAGATCTTGATCTTGGAACACGATTTTTCCCTGATCCATCCGGGTGAGTCCCAAAATAATATTCAGTAATGTGGTCTTCCCGCTGCCGCTCGGACCGAGCAGCGACACGATCTCGCCCGAACCGATTTCTACGTTGATGTCATCCAAAACCACTTTATCGTCGAATTGTTTGCTAATATGCTCTAGCTTCAGCAAACGGCTCACCTCCCTTAAACACATCCTCAGTATAGAAACCATATGTAAACAAGAATCATGAGAACTGTTAAATGTAAGTAAATTATGCATATATCATTCATAAATCAATACCAACTGTTGACCATATTCATCCATATTGGATGCCTAACTTATGAATAAAATAGGTAAATCTATTGAACATGGCTGGACGAATCGGTAAACTAGACATGAATACGGGCATCAACTACTAATGCGGATTGAATGGGTGAGCGAATGTTTCCACTGGAGAGGCAAAAGAAAATACTTGAGCTGCTTACGATTCGAAAAGTGCTGAAGATCACGGAGCTAACGGAAGAGCTGAACATCTCGGTGGATACGCTGCGCCGGGATTTGAACACCTTGACCAAGCAGGGGCGGATCGAAAAAATATATGGCGGGGTTAAGCTCGTGGAGTCCCGGTTCGGCGAATCGTCCATGGACGAGCGCATGGTCAGCCAGTTGGAAGAGAAGGACCGCATTGCCCGCAAATGCGGCGAATTCGTTCATGACGGCGATTGCATCTATATCGACAGCGGCTCGACAACATACCAGATCGCCAAATACGTGAAGCATAAGAAGAAGCTGACGGTGGTTACGAATTCGCTGCCGGTTGCGATTGAGCTTATGGACAGCGATGTAGAACTGATTATGATCGGCGGCAAGATCCGGCGGGAGGAACAATCCGTCGTCGCGTATGAATACATCTTCAACTTTCATGAGCTGAATGTGTTGAAAGCCTTTATCTGCTGCAGCGGCATCACCATCGAAAAAGGCATTTCCGACTACAATCTGGAAGAAGCCATTACGCGCAAAAAAATGATCGAGCTGTCCAAAGAGGTGGTTGTCATGGCGGACAGCACCAAGTTCGGCAAAGACGTCACCATTTCCATCGCATCGCTCGACAAGATTGATACGATCGTGACCGATGCGAACGTCCATGCAGGCTTCATTCCAAAATTCAAAAAAACCAATACAACGCTAGTCATTGCGGATGAATAGAATAAAAGACCAAAAAAACGGACGTTCCCCCTCGCTGAATGTTTAGCGATGAGAGAATGTCCGTTTCGGTTTCACGCAGCTACACACCCTTATTAACTTTTAATTGATATGTGCCAAGCCCTTTCGAATCACTTGCAGCAGTATCATTTTCTCTTCTTCTGTAATCCCGTCCGCGCTCAGCTTCCTGGCCGCCACGGGAAGAATCCATGGACGAACATCTTCGTAAGTGACTTCCCTGTGCAACTCATATTCCTCCATAAACACCTCGATGATGCGTTGTCTAATCCTATCAAAAAATTCCCTTATCGAATCCGGAATGCCAGGCGGTAAAATCGCATATCGCATCATGAGGATAAACTCGGCCAGATCTGCCTCAGGGTTCCCCATCGAGGCGCTCATCCAATCGATGACAACCACGCTTCCATCTAATCGGACCAGCATATTATAAGGATTCGGATCCCCATGGCAGGGTACATATTTAACTGGCAAGTCGTTCAGTAGCTCAATGATTGCTTCTTTCTCTCCAGTCGTTAAATAAGGGGCGCCGTTGATGGAATAGACGAGCCTATCTCTTTGCGAGGTTGGCAGCTGAACTGCTGAAGATTGGTGGATGCGGGCTAGTTCCCTGGCCATCATCCGGATATCTTCGCCTTCCCCAACCATTCCTCCGAACTCGGACAATGCCAAGCTCTTGCGAATGAACCTCTCCATCACGGTTTCCCCGTAGACGCGTTCAAACACAATGCCGGTACGACCATCGATCTTCAGAAGTTCATAGGGCTGGGCAACCGGGAGACCGTGATCCCACAGGATACAGTTCATCTCATATTCGCGCTTCATCGCATCGTCGTTTGTGTTAGGCTTTCCCCATTTCATGATCTTGGAGCCATCTTCCCATTCGAATACCTCAGAGCAGGCACCTTCCGCAATTTTTTTCCCAAGATTAGCAATCATATGATCTCCTCCATTAAGATAACATTCTCACCGGACCGAAGATTTGGATTGCGCATGGCAAGAACTCGGCCCATACGGGACTATCCGGCTCTTCCGTAATATTTAGCCGTAGGCCAATGAGGAAGCTGGTGTAGGTGATGGCTGTTTTTAGCGGATCGGATGGCTGCAGTTGTCCCTGCTCCTGCCCTTTCTCAATCAACCGGGAGACTTTATGAATCAGCTTCTGATTCGCTCTCCTCAATACGGCAAATGGTTTCGAAAACCGGGCTCTCTGTCCGATGACCTGCTGCGTTACCCGCAAATAATCACCCATTTGGGAAAATTGTTCCATGTGATTCTGAACCATCCGCGTAAGCTCATCCATCGGCTGATCTGTCTGCGCATCAAACTCTAACAAGCTTATGGCAAAATCCCGCAGCGGCTCAGCGATAACGGCATGAAACAATGCTTCCTTGTTCTCGAAATAGGTAAATACACTGCCGAAGCTCACATTCGACGCCTTGGCAACTTTTTGAATCGTAGTCTCATCGTAACCATGCTGCGAAAAAAGGATCAGCGCCTGGGATAAAATAGTTTCCCGCTTCTCCTTCATCGTGCGTAATTGTTTCTTTGAGATAGGCATTTACCAAGATCCTTTCATAATGAACGATTGATCAATCAATTCTAGTTTAGTTGTACATTCGAATTGAGGTCAATATAATATAGTGAGAAACAGGATATTTTTTCTAATCATGTGAGACACCATGCAGGTAGAGGAGGAAAAAAGGTTATGAACGTTGGATCAGCACGAGCGGCGGCAACGGACTGGGTCTTGCAGCATGCCAGCAGGGAGCCTGGATTCATGGGTGCCTATTTTAGCGGCTCCACGGTCGGAAAGTCGGATGGGGCAGAGATGGCTCCGTCCTCGGACATTGACGTTGTTATCGTTACCCAGGATGCGGAACCCCCTCTTAAGCTGGGAAAGTTTATCTACCAGGACGCCTTGATCGAAGCCACCTATCTGTCCTGGCGGGAACTCGCCTCGCCCGAGCAGGTATTAACGTCCTATCATCTTGCCGGCAGCTTCCGTGTAGACACCCTGATGTCCGATCCGACTGGGCAGCTGCGCAAGCTGCAGGCGGAGGTTTCACGTCATTTTGCCGACCGGATATGGGTTACCCGCCGCTGTGAGAACGTGCGCGAACGAATCATAACCGGACTCCGATCCATAGATCCTTCTGGCCCTTGGCATCGCCAGGTTACCTCCTGGCTGTTCCCTACCGGCGTAACTACCCATATGCTCCTGGTCGCCGCTCTTCGAAACCCCACGGTCAGGCTCCGCTATGCAGCGGTTCGCGATGTGCTCAAGGAGTATAACCAAGAGGAGATATATGAGGAGCTATTACGACTTTTGGGCTGTAAAGACATGAGTGCCGAACAAGCCATGATTCATCTCAATGGATTGACCAGAACCTTCGATGCCGCGTCTGCGATTGCGAAGACCCCTTTCTTCTTCAGCAGTGACATTACGCCGGATGCAAGAGCCATTGCCATTGACGGCAGCCGCGAGCTGATCCTAAACGGAAGCCATAGGGAAGCCGTCTTCTGGATGGTGGCTACCTTCGCTCGCTGCCACAACATATTGGAGGTCGACGGGACGCCTGAGTTTCAGGAGCAGTATACCCCTGCTTTTGATGCGATCCTTGCGGATCTCGGCATAACCTCCACCGATGACCTGCTGCAGCGGGCAGACGAGGTTCTCCATTTCCTGCCGAAACTGTGGAGCGTCACGGAAAGCATCTTGGATGCCAATCCGAATGTGACAGGCGAGCGGGAATCGACCTCATAACTCTTCTAAATTTCATATAACAAAAACCACGCCAGGATTGATCCGTGCGTGGTTTTTGTTTGGTCCATCGTGCGTATGACATCCTGTGCGTACGTGTACGAGGACGGGGGAATGCTTCGATGGCTGTCAGCCAACATGCTTGGATGACCGTCCTACATGCTTGACGCACGCATGGCCGTCGAACGACCTATCCGTGGCCTTCCTCCTGCAGAGGCAGATAAAATCGGTGCTCCTCTCGGTCTTTGACAAAGCCAACCGACTGATAGAGTGACAACGCCGTTTCATTGGCTGCCTTCACTTCAAGTTTTACCGAGGCGGATCCCTGAGCCTGAAGATAGGACATGGCACGGTAGAGCAGATGTTTGGCGATTCCCCGTTGTCTCCACGGCTCTCTCACAAACACATCTTCAATCACGCCGACGTCCCCCTCTTCCAGCCATGCCATGGTACTGCCTATAATCATGTCCCCTTCCAGGACATTCATCGCAATCCAGCCGGGATGTTCTTTATATTCCCGTAAGCGTTCAAGCCCCAGCGGCGCTTCCGGCCAAACCTCAGCCTCGAGCTTTAGATACATCTTTTCCTCTTCCGCAGACACCATTTTCCACAATCGATAGCGATAGCGATCATCTAACGGCAAGGCAAGTAAAGGCTCCTCAAGGGACCGCTTCATGGAATACAGCTTCTCCAGCGGCTGAAATCCGATTTCCTCTGTAAAAAAAGTGTTGTTGCCGGTCTCATGGGCATAGTTGCCCACGCACAAATACGTCCCGTATGTCTCCGGCAGCGTCCTCTTTAACACAAGGGCATGTTCATAGAGCATCTTATACATTTCACCTAGAAGATCATAATCCCGCTCCCGCTGAGGTACAGCCTTGAGATTCACATAAATATGATGCTTGCAGTTAGGCGCACATCCCGGCGGGATCACGTTAATAATGCCCACCTGTCCCTTGGCCACCATCTTCCCGTCTTCAATAGCACAGAACACATTGCCCCAATTCTCCTGGTCACCTACCCACCAAAACAACGAATCCGCTGCGGATACCGCCTGATACAGCTCCCCCAGCAGAGGCATATCGCCCTGCCTAAAATTCCGAATGATTCTTTCACCCAAATGAATGTCACCAGCCTTTGCGTTCATTGTAAGACGACCCTGAATGATAAAAATAGATAAAAAACAACTATAAACGAACAAATCGCTTAACCATGCACCATTTTCCTTATTATGGGTTTACAATGTTTAAATTACGTAATATAATAATTACGTAATAACATAATGATGATAAAGCGAGGTTGATGATTCCCCATGACACGTGATCTGGTTTATGAGATGGATGTCTTAAAGAATCAAATGACGGAGCTGCAGCAGCTTGTCTATCAAGCCCTTATGGAACGCAAACCTGGTTCCGCATCAAACCAAAGCCAACACCGCCAAGAAATCGCCACAACACCTGCGATATATGAAGCAGCCTCCGAGGAAGGCTCCGTCTTCTACTCCGGACAAGTGCATCTGAATGGACAAAACATCCGCTGGGAGCCGCAGGAACGGCGAATGGATCAATTGCTGGACATGAACACCGAGAAGGCCGCCAAAATCCTCGCAGCACTGGGCAACAAGCAGCGCCTGGATATTTTAAAGGCCGTCATGGCAGAGCCCCTATCCGGCGCGGAGCTGGTGGAACGTTTGAATATGGGAACGACGGGTCAGCTGTATCACCATCTCAAGGCGCTGCTCGGCGCGGATCTCCTTGTACAGGAGCAAGGCGGAAGGTACGCTCTTCCTAAGCATCGGAGCCTGCCGTTCCTACTGCTGCTCTCTGCTGCAGGCGATCTGCTCGATACAAGCGATTACCTGGAGATGACCGAAACCCGCAACAATGCAGGGATGTATTTTGGGACTTCGCACGGCTTCGATATTCATCAGCTGCTCTGGGCCGTCGTGGAAAATTCGATATTGGAGCACACGAGCGGGTATGGTGATCAGATTGGCATTTACCTGCATGAAGATGGCAGCGTGACGGTTACCGATAACGGGAGAGGCATTCCCGTGCAGGCCCTTCCGAATTCCAACATCCCTGTCGTACAATCGGTACTAACCGATGTCCACCGGTTGAACACCAGCGCACACTTTCTGGCCCCCGGCGCGGAGAAGGGCATCAGCATCGCAGTAGTCAATGCCCTCTCCAAGCATCTGACCGTTGAAATTCGCCGTGACGGTAGCATATACCGGCAGGAGTACAGGCACGGCATTCCGCAGACCGGGCTTCTGATTGTCGGCATGACTCAAGAGACGGGCACCAGCGTGACATTCAAGCCTGAGCCCGAATTATTCAGCTCTGCCTTTGATTTTAACCGCATCATCGAGCGTAAGAGCGCAATTGCCGCGGATTATCCTGGAATCAACCTGACGATCCGCGATACGGCTGAATAAAGGGAGCTGGAGAAAAGGCAGTTCGGAGTTATTGCACCATGCTTTTTACAGCAGCGTTTTTCACAGCAGCGATACGAGCAGATGCCGCAACGAGGGTACTGCTCCCTATGCAAACCGTGGCTGAACCAATGGCCCTGGAACGAATACCGGTCCGGGTGTAGAGACGCAGTGTGTGGTCCGGGGCATGCTTGAATGGCTGTCGACCGAGCGAATGTCTGGTGCTATACTGAGCTTGAACGAACGCTAATCGAGGTGAGATAGAATGCTGGAACGTTCTATGGAGAATGTAATGGAATCTGAACAGGAAAGGGGATGGTGCGTTTAATTTAAAAGATGAAACGAGGACGATAACATGAACATACAGAGTACGGTAATGAGCGAAGGATTTGCATTGAATGTTTCCATTCGCGGAAACGGCAGGCCCATTTTGGTGGTGGGAAGCAGTATTTACTACCCCCGCTTGTTTTCGGAACAACTCTACACTTCATTTCAACTGATTTTCCTGGACCATCGAGGATTTGTTAAGCCCCCTCGTACACTGGAGCCGGAAGAATACACGCTGGATAAGGTTCTGGATGATATCGAAGCGGCAAGACAAACGCTGGAACTGGAGGATTTTATAATATTGGGGCATTCGGGGCACGCATTCATGGCACTGGAGTATGCCAAAAAATACCCGGAACACGTCCGGAAGGTAGTCCTGCTGAACACCGCCCCGACTAACAGCCCGGAGCGGCAGCAGCAGAGCATTGCTTACTTCAATGAGACGGCGTGTCCTGAGCGGAAACGGCAGTTTGAAGCGGATATCGCCCTGCAGGATGGTGATATCCAGAGGGAGCCTGAACGGCGGTTTGCTCATATGTGCATCCGAATGGGAGCGCACAGCTTCTATGACTATGCCTATGATGCAGCTTGGATGTGGGAAGGCGTCTTCACCAACATGCCCGTCGCCGATCATTTATGGGGAGAAGCCTTCGCGCAGCTCAATCTAATCGATTCGCTGAAAGAGGTTGCCAAGCCCGTCCTCATTGGTCTTGGACGGTACGACTATTTGGTTAGTCCCGTATCGCTTTGGGATGCGATAAACGGCTCGCAAGCCAACGTGAAGAAGGTCATTTTTGAAAAAAGCGGCCATAATCCGATGTTTGAAGAGCCCGACCTGTTTAACGCCCTATTGACGGATTGGATTCATGAAACAGACAACTAACCCGTGAAGATACAACGTATGCGTTACTGTAATGAAGAGGAGCCCTCAGCATTCCGCTGGGGGCTCCTCTGGCGTTCTTGCTGGAGGCTCTTCTTACGTCTTGCTGGAGGACCTTGCGGACACTGGATCCGTTATTTGCTGATTTCGAGCTATTTTGAGTCCAAGAGACGGACACAAGATCCATTACTGACTGATGTTCATCTTCTTTGATTTCATATGGACAGAGGATCCGTTATTTTGCTAAAATCAGTCTAATTTTGAGTCTAAGCGGACACAGGATCCGCTAATACAACAATTATCACGGATACATCCCGGATTATCTCAAGATAGCGGATCTCATGTCCTCAAACCATTACGAAATGGCCAAAAACACAGAAATAGCGGAACGGCTGTCCTTTAAAACACAAACCAGACCCATCAACTAGATGCATTGAGTCTTTGAGACGTCGGCCCCTTGATGCCTTACTTCGACTCTCGTTACCTTGATACTTTAATTCCTTGATTCTTGATTCTGGTTCTCGGTGCCTTGATACTTTGATTCCTCAATCCTCAGCTCTCGACACATTAATTACTTAATTCCTCAATCCTCGGTTCCCGATACATTAATTACTTAATCACTTGATTCCTCGATCCTTGGTTACCGATCCCTTGATCCTCAGTTCTCGAGTTCTCGAGTCCTTGACTCCTTGATCCTCAATTCTCGATTCTCGATTCTCGATTCTCCATACCTTAATTACTTAATCCTACACTCTCGTTACCTTGATACCTTAATTCCTCGACTTCAACCCTCCACCCTTGATCTCCAGATCCCTAGATCCCTTGATGCAGCTCCTATTTTACCTCGCAGGGTATCGTACGAATTGCATCATAACGACAATAGCTCCTCGCGCCCTCCCAACTCCATCTGACTCGCCTTTTGGAGTTTGAGAAACGCAGAGCCCTATCATTAGAGGGACAGCCTCCCCAGCCTGTGCGTCTCCTCCTCAATCCGGCTTGGATCGATCCGTTCGAACAAAAGCTTCACCTCATGAATCGGCCTGCCCGCCGGAACGTGGCACCAATTCCACGCAGGCGACTCCAGCGAGAGAAAGCCCCTTACGCTATCACAAGAGAAAGGAATAAACGGCTGCAGCAGATTCGCCAAATTGGCTATGATCTGAACACAAATGAACAGCGTTGTCCCGCACGCTTCATGGTCCTCCTTGACCTGAATCCAAGGCTTCTGTTCATCAAAATATTTGTTCGCCAGGCGGACTGTGCTAAAAATGAGTTCCAACGCTTCCTTCAATCGCCCACCCTCTATAAGCGCCCCAGCCTCGCGGTATAGTGCCTCAACTCTGCTCTGCCACTCTTCGGATATACAGCCCTCGGGCACTTTCCCCTCAAACGATTTGTTCACAAACACCAAAGTACGGTTGACGAAATTCCCAAATGCGCCAAGCAGCTCGCCATTGTGACTGTGAATGAACTCCCTCCAGGAGAAATCGGTATCCCGCTTCTCAGGGCCATTTGCAATGAGGAAGTAACGAATGGAATCCGGCTGATAGCGGCTCAACACATCCGGCACCCATATCGCCCAATTCCGACTGGTCGAGAACTTCTTCCCTTCCAGCGTCATGTACTCGCAAGATATGATTCGGTCCGGCAAATGCAGGTCACCGGCACCCTTCAGCAGCGCTGGCCAGATCAGCGTATGAAACGGAATATTATCCTTCCCATGAACATAGTAAGCCGTAATCTCATCCCTCCCCTTGAGCCAAAAGGATTCCCAATCGCCGCCCGTCTCTGCGGCCCACTGCTTGCTGGCGGATAAGTAGCCGCTTACCGCTTCGATCCAGACATAGATTTTCTTATCCTCAAATCCCGGAATAGGCACATCTACGCCCCAGGTCAGATCCCTTGTAGCCGCCCGATCCTGAAGACCTTCCTCCAGATATCTGCGGGTCAGTTGCACCGCATTGTCCCGCCAGCCTTGAGCGTTATTCAGACCATCGGTCAGCTCATCCTGAAAATGCGACAGCGATACGTAAAAATGCTCGGTAGGACGCTCCACCGGAGGGTTCCCGCAAATTTTGCAGGCCCTGTTCGTCAGATCGGACGGATCAAGTATCGTGGAGCAGGCATCGCACTGATCGCCACGGGCCCTACTGCCGCATACGGGGCAGTCTCCTTCCACATAGCGGTCCGGCAGAAATCGTCGATCGGTTTCGCAATACGTTTGCAGCACGATTTTACGGTACAGATGTCCGTTGTCCAGCAGCTTCAGAAACAACTCCTGCACCACCGCGTGATGAAACGCTTGATCGGTTCGCGTATATAAGTCGTAAGAGAAACCCAGCCGTTCGAAGCAATCCACAAACTCCCTATGATACCGATCCGCAATATCCCCGGGAGCTACGCCCTCCTGAATGGCTTGAACCGCCACAGGCGTTCCATGACAATCGCTACCGGATACGTACAGGACTTGATCGCCTTTCGCGCGGAAATAACGTGCCAATACGTCGCCGGGCAAGAGGCTTGCAAGCCTCCCCAAATGTAAGGACCCGTTAGCGTAAGGCCAGGCACCACCGATAAAAATGTTCGTCATGTCAATCTTCCTCCTTTTTTTAGACAACAAAAAAAGCCCTCATCCCAAAAGGGACGAGAGCTTGCCGCTCACGTGGTACCACCCAATTTCATTCATGCCTTGCGGCATTCACCTCTTCGGGTACGACGCATATATCGCGTGTATACCCTAGCACGTTAACGGGTGCGGGATCCGGCACAGCCTACAACCCTTACAGGGTTTCGGTGCACAGCTCAGAGACCATATTCCCCTGGTTCTTTCCTTACCCCTTTTCACCGGCCGGGGCTCTCTGTTCAAAGACGTCGCCAAGGTACTCTTTCTCTTCATTGCTTTTGTCTAACGTTATTCAAGTTACTGGAAATCATACCCGAACATCACGGATGAAGTCAAGGGGACGAATAAGCAGCTTTTTGAGCTCTTTCTCGGCCATCTCGTATCGCCCCCAGTTTCTTCCCCAGCATTCTCCTCTGTTTCGTGTTCGGATTATCCCGGTCAAGAGGTACGAATCCCGTTACATCGAAGAAACCTGAGGAATAAAAAAGATGACCCCGCAGGTGGAGTCATCTTTTTGTTGTGACAGCTGATTCCTGCGGAATCTTCTGCAGTCACTTCGATAAAAAGATAATGGCGGCCGTTATGCACCGCCAAGCAGCAACATCATTACGCTTTAGGCGCCAGCTCCGCCGCCTGACGGATGGCTTCCATCAAGCTTTTCTCGTCGGCGATGCCTTGGCCGGCAATGTCGAACGCCGTACCGTGATCGACACTGGTGCGGATAATTGGAAGGCCAACGGTAATGTTGACGCCTGCGTCCAAGCCGAGCACTTTGACGGGACCATGTCCCTGATCGTGATACATGGCCACTACAATGTCAAAGTCACCGCGAACCGTCCGGAAGAACAGCGTATCGGCCGGCAGCGGGCCTACGACCTGGATTCCTTCCGCCTGCGCCTTCTCGACGCCCGGTATGACTTTCTCTTCCTCTTCGCCATATCCGAACAGTCCGTTCTCGCCTGCATGAGGATTAATTCCGCAAACGGCAATCCGCGGAGCGGCGATGCCGGACTTCTGCAGCGTCTCATGAGCAAGCTTGATGACATGGTATACGCGCTCAGGATTAATCGACCGGACGGCATCGAGGATGCCGACATGGGTCGTCACGTGAATAACCTTCAAATTCGGTGCGGACAGCATCATGGAGTAATCCGTAGTTCCGGTCAAATCCGCCAGAATTTCCGTATGGCCCGGATATTTGTGACCCCCTTTATGCAGGGCTTCCTTATTCAGCGGAGCGGTGCATATGGCCTGGATTTTATGGTCCTTCGCCAATTCGATGGCCGTCTCCAAAAATTTGAACGCGGCGTGTCCGGCTTCCGGGGCAACTCGTCCAATCGGCAAGTCCGCCGGCAGCAGATCCAGATCAAGCACATGAACCGTGCCAAAACGGTAGTCAACCTGCCCGAGCTCATCGGCAGTAATCGCTTCGATAGTCAAGTCACTGCCCACGAAGGTCTTTGCCCGCTCCAATATCTTCACGTCCCCGATCACAACCGGGTGACTGATATGATACATCTCCTCATTCATGAGGCTTTTGAGTATAATTTCAGGACCTACGCCTGCGGCGTCTCCCATGGTAATCCCGATAACCGGTTTATGCTGGCTCATATTCTCACCTTTTTCTTATTTGTTATATAGTGCAGGGAATCTGCCAGGGATTGATCATTTCCGAAGCCCCCGGCTTTGGTGACGGTCCAGTAGCCTTTTCCCATGCCCTGAAGCCTTCCGAACGGCAGGCCGGGCTCTACTTCCGAATACAACTGCATTTCTCCCATGCCAAGTTCCATACAGATAGCCTTAGCCGTATCCCCGCCAGTTAATACCAACCCTTGGATCTCAGCGTATGCCTGTAAAATGGCCTTTGTCATTCTTCCGAGTCCCAGCGAGATCGCTTCGCTTACCTCGGTTGGAGATAATCCCCGCTCATCCCCTGCTTCTTTTGCAAGTCTGCGGTTTTCTTCCGAAGCGTCGACGTACAGGACCAAGCAGCGCTTGTCCATATCCTGAGCGATTTGCTGCAGGACGTCTTCTGTGTCGTAAGTTTCACGAATCAGCGCGGCCGGATCAATCTCCAGCATCAACGAGTCGGGCATGTCCTCGACGGCACGAAGCTGCCGCCGGGTCGTTTGGGACAAGCTTCCTGATACGATCAGCGCTTTATCCGCCTGGGCCCAATCTTGGCTCCCCTCCTCCAAGGAGGTCAGGGACAGGGCCTCCGGCAAGTATTCGATTAATCCAGCGGAACCGGCCCACAGGATCTTCTTATCAAGTTGTGAGAATAATCCCGCTATCGCCTGTAAATCCTCTTCCGTCTCACTATCGCATACAAACCAGGTTTGACCTTCCGAGAGCTTGGATTGGAGCCATGGCAGAAATTGCGCGGCGGACTGCCGCGTTTGACTTGTTGAAATCAGCACCGCCTCAGGCTCTCCCTCCTTCTGCAGCAGTTTGGGGATATAGCTTTCCATGACGGGCGTTTTGGGATCCTTGGCAAACTCCGTCTCGGTAATCAGTACACCTTGAACATAGTGATGTCCCTGTACCGTCGTGCGGTTCATTTTGGGAAAAGCCGGGGCGATCAGCACCAAGTCTGGCCGGAATACCTTCTGCACCGCCCGCAATTCCTCTGCAACATTCCCGCGCAGGGTCGAATCCAGCTTCTTGTAGATGTGGCGGCAGCCCTGCTCTTCAAGGAATTGAGCGGCTTCATACGCCGCTTCATAGGCGTCCACACTGCGTTTCGCCCTGCTATCCGTATCCACGATCAACACTTCGGCACGGGTGTCCTGACGGTAATGGCGATGATCGAAAACGACGGTGGAAACCAGCCCCTTCTTCGCCAATTGTACACCCGAGTCATTCGCACCGGTCAGATCGTCCGCGATGATTCCAATTTGTTTTATCACATTTCATCACACCTTCTATGATTCGGCATCTGCTGTATTTGTATCAAATGAGTGCCCTTTCTTCTCTAGACGCTTCACTAAAAACCCGACATATAGAGGAAGCAGGATGGCGGTCGTTACCACGGACGCTGCAACCTGCACCGTCGCGATATCGGTAAATGCTGCAAAGGAAGCATTTGCCGCCCCGATTGCAGCAGGCGTAGCCACGGCATTACCGGCTGTTGAGCCTTCCGCCGCCCCCACGATCGGATTCCATTTCAACGCTTTAAACACAAAGTATCCTGCGGTACCTGTAACAAAAACCGTCAGCAGTCCAAGAATGATACCCGACAAGCCGCCATCCACAATCGCTCCGAAGTCAATGCCCATCCCGAGCGCAAATGCAAAGAACGGAATCAGCATGGAGCTGCCTTTGTCCAAAAACTTGCGCATCTCTTCATCCAGATTACCCAGCACCATCCCTACAATAATCGGAAGAAGAACCGAGATGAAGGATACGAAGGAGAACATGCCGTCCACGAATCCCATGGCGCCGAAGATCGATAAGGCCACCATCGTGAGGAAGGGTCCGTCATTCAGGGCAAGAAGCGAATATGCGGCACGGTCTTCCTTGCTGCCGTATTGGCCTACCAAAGCTACGAACAATCCCCCGTTACTGTTGGTCATCGCCGCAATGACGGCGATCGGCGCCAAACCCAGCCACAATCCGTTCTCTCCGGCAAACAGGTAAGCGATCAGTCCGAATGCTGCGCCAACAACCCACTTCGTGACAAGCAGCGTGGCTCCTTTTCCTACGGATACGCCAAAGGACTTGACGTTAATCTGTGCCCCCGTACAGAGGAGGAACAGCGCAATTAATGTACTTGAACCGTTTACAAATAAAGACTCCGTGAAATTCCCAATTCGGAGTAAATCCGGAGCAAAGGTGTTGATGACTGCTGCAATAAGCAACGGCACCACCATCATACCTCCAGGAATCCGATCCAACGTCGCTTTAATCTTCATTATTGTAACACCCCTCTAATAATTGTTTCAATATTAAACAGTGATTTCATATTGAAATCGCTTGCAGGGTTTATTGTAAGTGCATACAATTAAATTTGCAACATATTAAAGATTAATTGTTGCAAATTTAAACAATCGAAAATTGCGTTGCCGCTAGTTTATTGAAATAAATCCCTCTTTATCCTAATATCTGCCGAAACGGAGGGATCTATTGATCGCAAAACAAAAAAAGCTGAAACTATTGTTTCAGCTTTCTCCACAGGGTCGAACGGTTGATACCGAGCCGCTCCGCAACCTTCGTCTGATTAAATTGTTCTTCCTCCATAATCGCGTCGATGATCCTCTTCTCGATCTCATCCAGCGTACCATGAAGAAACTCGGGGCTCATTGCAGTTGACGGATGACCTTCCTTCTTGCCAAGAAGCCGGGAAATGAGCGGCTTGCCGATCACGTAGCCCTTCTCCTCCGTCACTGCGTCCTGGAGCAGGATTTTCAGCTCCGACACGTTGCCTGGCCAATCGTACTGGGTCAGCAGCTGAATTGCTTCCTCCTTGATCTTGATCGGTGAAGTCCCAAGCGTGCCATGGTAGGAGGCAATATAATAAGTCACCAATGGTTTGATGTCGTCCTTACGCTCGCGCAGAGCCGGCACGGCAATCCTTGCCGCCTCCTCATCCAGCAGGAGGGGATGATAATTCGAATCGTCCTTTTCCAGCGAGAGGATAATCGTGAATGCCCGGTTTTTCATCTCGTTAATCCACTGCTTCAAATCCGACATTTCTTGCGGATCGATCGCATCCAATCCATGAATGTAGAGTGTGCGGACATCGCTGTCCCAAGCTTCGTTTTCGTGTTTTTCCGATAATGCCACAGCCTGCTTTCCGGTAAGCCGGACATACAAGCCCCGACCTTCGTTCTTTCGGTAATGAATATACCGGGAGAGCAGCTGCTTGCCTGTACCGGCTTCACCGATGAGAATCAAGGCACGGCTGTCCAGATGGTTCTCGATCCGCTGCAGGCACCCGCTCATCGCCTCGCTTTGCGATATCAACATCGGCAATTGGGTCACGGCCTCGACATGATAGCCTGCAGCCTCCCCATTTTGCTTCATCTCGGAAAAAGTGTACAGGTAGTACCGCTGTCCCTGTATTACTTTCAGCGTCCTTTTCTGTTTAAGCTTCCGGGTTCCGTCATCCTGAATCAGGACAGAGGATTTCCCCTCCCGGTTTAGCCGCAGATCGGCTTGCAAGGCTTCCACCGGGAGCGGACAGGAACCATAATCCGGCCACTGTTCATATACAACCTGTCCCTCAGCATCCAATACGGCAAGGTTCGCAGCCGTTTCCTCCAGCAGTGCTTGCAGAAAAGATATTTCCCACTGCGTCCGTTCATGTAACCGGAACGCGGATTTGGCCTTTTGAAATGCATCGAAGATGGCCTCGCGTCCGGATTGGATCAGAATCCCTTCCAAATGGTGCTTGGCAGCTGCTTCTATCGTTACCACATCGCCCATGATTAATTCGAAGCCCTTCGCCTTCAGATCCTCGAGCAGCCGATCTACCTCTTCGGCCTTCTCTACCGTGAACACGTCAACCTCGATATCCAGCACATCGGTAATGGCTTTGGCTCCAAGCGTAATATTGGAGAAGCCCACAATGGCTTTCCTGCCTGGAAAATGATTGGCTAAGGTGAGCACGCGCAGCATGTCATAGCCTGAAACATGGACATCGATAACGGGAATGCGCACCTCGGGTTCGATCAGCTTGGCCGTACCGCCCCGGCTAATGATCACGTCATATCCTTGGCGTTCGCCTTCCTTTGCCAGAGGAACCGCTTCTAGCAAATTGCCGACCTCGACTCGCACTTCCAGCTCCGGCTCTTCCTTCCGGCATTCTTCTATTAAATGGCTCATTGCGGGATACGGAGCAATAAATAACGTTTTAATGGTCATGATTGTCACCTGTATTTTCTTTGGTAAACCTTATTCTTGTTATTATTCTACCGTTTCTATATGAAATAACCAACTCTATATATGAAAAGGCACCCCAGCCAAGGCAACCATCAACCGAAAGGGCTAACGGCGCCGACTAGGGTGCCTTATCTTGTCTAACCTATGAATTGTTACCTCAGAATTACTCCTCTATCAAAACGGACACAGCGCTTTTCGGTGCAAGGCGGAGGTTAAGCTGCTCCGTTCCCTGTATATGCAGTGCAGCATTCTCCTCCTGCTCGCTGTCGTTAAACAAAACGACGGCAATCGAACCGTCCGTGTTCTTGAATGCTACCGAACGGATGGACTCATCGCTGGTAGAAGCAATGCGAACCGCTTTTGGACGGATCACTTTGCTAAAATGCGCCAGCGCATAGTAGTCCAGCGTGTAGGTAAGCTCCTTCGTCTGCTGATTTACCGTGACAATGCCGCGGCAAGTGCTTTTTCCAAAGCCCGGAACGGTAGGGCCGTTCTTCTCGTCCAACGCCATATTCCACAGCACGAAGGATTTACTGTGATTGCGAAGTATTTCGATTCCGGTTCGCATCACATTGGAGAAGGCCTGCTCAAACGGCGGGATCCACTCCCCGCCCGATCCTTCCGTGAAATGAACCTCTTTCCCCGGGAATGCATCGAACACTTCGGATTGGGCCGACGGCTTGCCGCCGTACCAGTGCCAAGCGACGCCATCCACGGCGTCCCCCGCTTGCTCAAAAACGGTCAGCGGGTAGTCCGGCTTGTCCCAGTTATGGTCATAACAAAGGATTTTCGTATCGATACCGTTCTTCACGAATTGCGGCTTCAGATGATTCTTGATGAAATCGCTTTGCGCCTCGGGCAGCATGAGCATGCCGGGATAATGACCAGGCGAGTACAATGCCTCATTTTGCGGCGTGATTGCATAGATTGGCAGCCCGTTGGCTTCATACCCCTGAATGTAACGCACAAAATAATTAGCATACACCGAATAGTATTCGGGTTTCAGCTCTCCGCCGATCATCGACCCGCTCGTCTTCATCCAGCCAGGCGGGCTCCACGGGGAGCCCATCAGCTTGACATCCGGGTTCAAGCGGAGGGCTTCCTGCAGGAGAGGAATGATGTCTTCCTCGTCATGCGCAATGGAGAACTGCTCCAGCTCTACATCCGTCTCACCCTCAGGCATATTGTTATAGCTGTAGAAGTCACGCGCATAATCGGATGCGCCCATCGGCTGGCGGAGTACGGATAATCCGATCCCTTCGCTCGGATCAAAGAGCCGCGTCATGAGCTCCGAACGCTGCCTCGTATCCAGCACCCGATGGATCAGATAAGCAGCGGAGTCCGTGAAGGACGCGCCGAAGCCGTCCATCTCCTGAAACGTCTGCTCCTCATCGATGACAACCGTATGATTCTCTGCACCCGTAGTTACGGGCGTCAGCTGCGCCTTGTCTTTCTTCACGAATAATTCTTCTGCCCCGTTTGACTGGTAAATGGTGATGTTCATCATGTTGTTTCCCTCCAGGTTTCTTATGTCTTCCTACCCACGGCCTGCCAAAAGATAACTTGGAAAGAGCCCCTCTCCTGTCAAGAAAGGGGCCCTCCCATCCGTTAACGCAAACTTATTTCAGCCCCAGCTTCTCTTTGTTCGCCTTCATCTTCTCGTTGCGGACTTCGACGATCTTATCCCAGTTGTTATCGTCCAGGAACTTTTTATATTCGTTCAAGAGACTGTCGAAGGCTGCGTCGTCCTTCGAGCGAATCATGCTGACGAGCGTGGAGTTCCATTTCGTATTGATGGCCGTCAGGGAGCGTGCTTCCGGTGTGCCCTGATCCGGGTTGATGTTCTCCAAAATAAAGTGCGGCGTCAGCTTGCCTTTGCCCCATTCCTGCATTTGCTTGATCGCATCCGGGAAGGCATCCCCGCTCAGCGCTTTATGGCGGTCATGCCCGAAAAACATAAATTCGCCCATGCGGTAATCCTTCTTAAAGGTATCAGGATTGTTCATCTGAAGATCCTTTACAGCAGGGAGGAACTCCACCGTTCCATCTGCATTCACCTGGTAGGTCTCACCTTCGATGCCGTAATTCATCAGCATTTGTCCTTCTTCGCTTAACAGGTATGTGAAGAGCTGAATCGACTTGGCAGGATCTGCATTATTTTTCGTAATGAAGCTGATCATCCAGCCCGTGATACCGGATTGATTCAGCGTCGGCTTGCGTCCTGCCGTGCTTTGCGGTCCGTCAATTGCGATGTATTCTTTGCCTTTGTTGTTGCTGTAGAAGCTCTGCAGGTTTCCGCCCTGCTGCGGCGTGCCGTCCAGCATGATCGTTGCGTATTTGCCCGCCTTCACCTTCTCTTCAAAAGCCGTTCCGTCATCGGCAAAGCTGTCATCGCTGATCGCGCCGTCCCGATATACGGTATTGAACGCCTTCACCCAAGTCAGATAATCTTCATCCAGATTACGGTTATAGAAACCGCCATTCTCCTCCAGCGGTACGCCGATGAAATCCTGCAGCACGTCGCCAAGCGAGCCCGTTCCTTCGCCGATGGAGTTGAATCCAAGTGGAATCAGAGCAGGGAATTGCTTCTTGATATCAGCAAGAACGGTCCGGAATTCCTCCGGCGTTCCCATAGCAGGCTTACCTAACGCTTCGTAAACATCCTTGCGGATGATAAATGCCGTTTTGGCTGGAATGTTACCGCTGTCATAATCCTCCTGGGTATTGGAGTAGTTCGGATATCCGTACGTCTTGCCATCCTTCAATTGGAACCAGTTGAGGGTATCCTGCGCCGCTACTTTATTGAAGTAAGGGTCGTATTTCTCGGCCAGATCGTTCAGCGGCAGCGCCCATGTCGCCGCCTTCTGCACAACCGGAGAATTGGAGTCAAACGTCGTAATCAGATCCGGCATGTCCCCGCCGGCAAAAAACGTATTCAGCTTGGTGTCGTCACCCGTGATAAATTTAATATTGATGTTCAGGTCTTCCTTAATCTTTTTAGTTACAACGTCCTTGCCAAAATCCGTATTCCACCAATCCGCATTCACGTACCACGTAAGCTCGGTTGTCTCTTCTTTTTTATCCAGCTGCCAAGCCGGCGTCTCGGCATTCGGTGTATAACGATCCTCGATCGAAACCCAATTTTCCTTCTTGGAGCCGGAATTCCCGCCCGACCCGCCGCAGCCGCTCACAACCAGCACAACCGCCATCAGTGCCGTAATCAGCGTAAGTCCTTTCTTGCCAAAAGCTTTGTTCATCAACATCCTGTAACCCTCCCTTTGAATAAAAGCGCTTACTTTTCAGACCCTGACTTGCTTCTGTTCCACCCCTTTAAAGAGCAGTTACTCTACTCTTTAACAGCTCCGAGCATCATGCCGGAGATAAAATATTTCTGTAATATTGGATACATCACAACAATCGGCAGCGTCGTCACGACAATTGTTGCTAGTTGGACCCCTTTGGTGGTCGTCTGAATCGCAACCGAACCGATATTTTGCATCGATTGGGTCTGAGACTGCACAATAATCTCATACAGCATCATCTGTAACGGATACAGCGACTGATCGGTGATATACAATTTGGTGGTCATAAAATCATTCCACTGCCCCACCCCGTTAAACAGGGCAATTGTCGCCATAGCCGGCATGGAAAGCGGAATGAAGATGCTCAGGAAAATTCTCCAGTCGCCCCCGCCGTCGATCTTCGCCGACTCTTCCAGCGAATCCGGTACGTTGCGGAAGAAATTCATCAGAATGATGACGTCATAAAAGCTTAACAGGGCTGGGATAATATAAACCCAGAAGCTGTTTAACATCCCCAAGTCCTTAATCAACAGGTACGTTGGAATCATGCCGCCCGAGAAAAACATGGTGACGACACCCATCGCGACGTAGAACTTGCGGCCGCGTACGTATTTTTTGCTCAAGCCGTAACCCACCATGGCACAGAAGAACACGTGCGTGATAACCCCGATCACGGTTTTGGCTACCGAGATGAAGAAGGCGTTCCATATATTCGCATCCCGGAACACAGCCTGATAATTCTCAAGCGAGAATTCCGTAGGCCAGAAGATGAACCCGCCCTCGGCAAGGGATCTGCCCGAGCTGAAGGATGAAACAACGACGTTCCACAACGGAACGACAATGATGATCGTAAACGTAACCAGTAAAATGATGTTGATCGTATCAAAGATCCGGCTGTCGAGATCCCCTTTTGCTGCTTTGAAATTCACCGTTATACCCCCTTCTGCATGACCTATAGAACAGATTGATTATCGTTTAATTTACTGGTCACCTTATTCGCCGTAACGAGCAGAATGACGGAGATAATGGATACGCCTAAACCAACGGCTGTGGCATAGGAGAAATCGCCCTGCGTCATACCCATCCGGTACACGTACGAGTTAATGACCTCGGCTTTTTCCCGGTTCTGCGAATTCATGAGCACCAAGGTTTGATCCAGATTCGATCCCAATAAACCGCTTACAGTCAGGATCAGATTCAAGCTGATAATCATCTTCATGTTCGGCAGGGTGATGTTCCAGATCTGTCTCAGTCGGCTGGCCCCGTCGATTCTTGCAGCCTCGTAGTAGGTAGGATCGATCTTCGCCATGATCGCCAGGTACAGAATCGTTCCCCATCCGGCCTCTTTCCAAATATCCGACAGCGTTGCTATCCACCAATACTTGCTTGGATCAAGCAAAATGTTTTGCGGCTGCGAGATCAGCCCCAAAGCAAGCAATATTTCGTTGAACAGGCCGGATGTCGAGAACCAGGTAATGAGCATGCCGCCCAATACGATCCAAGACAAGAAGTGGGGCAGGTAGGAGACGGTTTGGACGAATTTTTTGAAGCGCCCCATGCCAACCTCGTAAATCATGATGGCCAGAATGATCGGAATGACAAAGCCGATCGCCAATTTCAAGAAGCTGATGCCCAGCGTGTTGACAACGGAATCCCAAAAATACTTGTCCGACAAAATAATTTTGAAATTGTCCAGGCCAACCCACGGCGCGGAATCCAGCGTATCGATAACGGTGTAATTTTTAAACGCAATCGTCAAACCGTAAATCGGTATGTAGCAGAAGATGAACATGAAGATGACGCCGGGAATGATCATCGATTGAAGCTCCCATTGCCGCTTGTAATCAATAAAGAATTCCTTGATCCTCTGCCCCATCGGCTTTTTCCCGGTAGGTTGAACCGGGCCAGTGCCGGTTGACTGAACTGCAGCTGTTTTGCTCACCTGCTTAGCCTCCTTTGATACAAAACCGTCATAAAAACGTTTTTATTTTTGGGCGAAAAAATGCCCTGATTTTATGGAATCATTTTAAAAAAATGACTTGGTAAGTCTCGTCTCTTGGCTTAACCCAATTCATTCCGATTCATCTTCACATGACTGGAGCCGCGAACGACTAGTTCCCCTGGAAGTTTCTGGATCTTGCCCTTCTCTTTCTTCTGAATCATGCGCACCAGATGGTCCACGACCAGAATCCCCTGTCTGGCAATCTGATTGCGTACGGTCGATAAAGGCGGCGTAAAATACTGCGCGATATCGATATCGTCGAAGCCTACGACGCTGACGTCCTGCGGAACCTCGTATCCATGGGACTTCAACGCCCGAATACAACCGATGGCACTCACATCATTACCGGCAAGAAACGCGTCCGGCACTTTGCCAGGGTGTAAGTGAAGAAACGATTTGACGGCGTTATAGGAACCCTCTTCCTCAAAATAGCCTTGCAGTATGTAGTCTCCGTCGATCGGGAACCCACACTCCCGAAGCGCGGCCAGATATCCTTCCTTCCGCTGCACGCTGTCAAACATCGTATCCACGCCGGAAATGTAGGCGATTTTCTTATGTCCCAGGCTGATCAGGTACTTGGTTGCTTCATAACCGGCTACGTAAGAGTCGAATATGATGCTGCCCATCGTCTCACTCTGAACCTCGCGATCCAGAAAAACGGCTTTAATCTTGTCCTTCTCCATAGCGGCGATGTCTCTATCGTCGATCTTCAGCTCTTCAAAGATAATGACGCCATCCACCCGGCCGCCCATAATATTGCTCATGATTATCTGCTTGTCCTTTGTCACAAACACGTTCAATCCATAACCCAGACGGTCACATTCCCGTGACATCGACTCCACCAATGTGTAGAAGTAAGGCCCTGACACGCTTGTCGTAAAGAAGCCCAGCATCTTGGTCTTCCCCGACTTCAACAGCTTCCCGTTCAGGTTAGGTACATAATTGAGCCGTTCCGCCACCTTCAGCACATGGGATTTGGTCTCCGGGTTCAATACATCTACGTCATTCAATGCATTCGAAACCGTAGAAATGGAAACCCCGGCCTCTCTTGCCACATCCTTGATTGTTACTTTACCCATATAACCATTCCATTCTTCCTTTGCGATAAAAACGTTTTTATGTACATAAGTTACCACATACGTGAGGTGAACACAATGCTTTTTTGTAAGGGGTTACAAATATTTTTTCAGTTATGCTCAACGCCCCTGGGGGATAGATATGAAAAAAAGCAGACACTCTTCAAATCGGTACCCTTCATCGGTACCACTCTTCAAACTGTGCCTGCAGAAATTGAATCTCTCGCTCGTAATGGGCCACATGCCCCTCTTCGATCATGTTCTGATAAGCCTTGTTGCCTTGTGCCGCACCGGTTGTAAGTGTATCGCATAATGCCTTGATGCGTCTTATAGTCCATTCTTTCAAGTTGGGAGGCGGTGATATGCCATAGGATTTAAAGAACAGCGATATTCTGTGCGCGCGATCCGCAGCATGTATTTCCGATTGATAAGGTATCGATGTCCCTGTAGTGTAATCTATTGCAAAGCTTGCCAGCGGGACTGATGTGTACAGCATATAAACGATGTCCCAGATTCTTGGACCTGGCGCAGCCAAATCAAAATCAATCAGTGCAACCGGCACTTCGTCTTGAAAAACGATATTGTATGGCGCGGCATCATTGTGACAGATCACTTCATCGTCCCATTCACCCGAAACCTGAGAGTTATGTCCAATCTCCGGTTGGATTGAAGTTGCAGCAAAGCCCTGTACGGCGTCATGATAACGCCGTAACAACGCAGCACACTGGATAAGGGTATGATCCGACCATATATAGGGTTTAAAATCAGGATATTGGTTTCCCGGCACTTCGCCAGGAATGTAAGACAAGATCTCACGACCGCTGTGATCAATGCCTATGAACTTGGGGGCGCCTTCAAAACCCTGCTTATCCAAGTATCGAAGCAAGTCATGCACGAAAGAACTCCATTCAGTCGTACGATGAACGGTATTACCGATACGTACGACTTCGTTAACATTGCCACCAGGAAGTATTTCTTCCTTGTCACACATCCGTAGCTCCCCTTCCCGCTGCTCCATGTGCCATTCCCAGCACCTCGGCCAGTCCTTCCAGATCAAGTCCGTCGGCGGCAAAAGCGGTGCGAACGAGCTTCGGCGGAACGAACTCGTCATATTTGCCGAGATACGGCGCTTCGTCCGGATCCAGGAGCGCGCTTGCGTCTTCGCAATCCATCAGTTCCTGCTTGATTTCCTCCATCAGCGTCTTATTATCGACCTTACCCGCGACCACCATATAATATGGCTCCATCGGCATGATAGAGCGAAGCGCCAGCCGCTCCGACAGATTATGCTTCAGCAGTCGTTCCAGCGTGCGGAACTGCTTGCTGCCCGCCCAAGGCAGGATGAACAGGGAGTCGCCCCCCGCCGGTAGGACCACCTGCTTCAGCAGTCCGCTTTCCCGGGCGAGACGACGGGCCCGTTCCAGACGATTCACCGCGCCCGGCGCCAGATACGGATAAATGGCGCTGTCCGCCAGCACCTCCCGCATCTTCTGCACCACGCGAGTATGCACATCGCCGCCTGCGCCAAGCCACAAGGTATCGACCTTGCCCTTGGCCGACTTCACATACAGGGCCTTATGCTTCGTATCGACTTCCTCCACCTTCCACACCTTGCCCGCGAGCGAGAAGCAGTAGCCTGGCGGCGGCACGGTCGTAATCGATCCGATTTCTTCGGACCCGTTATATACGACATGCTCTTCATCGTCCTTAAACACCGCGTAGAAGCGGTAGTTGTTCACGATTTTCTCCCCGCCAAGGCCGATGATCAAGCTTCCTTCTTCCGTTCGCTGGATATGGTCTGTCTGGAGCAAATACTGCAAGAACTCCTTGTATTCCTCCGGCTCGATGCCGCGGAAAGCCGGCAGCGTCAGTACCGCTCTCGCCAGATCCGGCGGCTCTGCCTCGCCCATGCTCTTGAGCGTGCTCATCGTCTGATGATACAGCACGCCAACGGGTTTCTTTCGCAAGGCCAGCGGTTCGACCCACTTCTCGCGAATATACAGCTCGATGACCGCAATGGCCCGGAGCAGCATCCATGGCATGCGCGCAGGCAGCATGGCCTCCTCATCCTCGTCCTCCGGACAGAGGAACATCATCTCGGAGGCCTGATCCCCGCGCCGGCCGGAGCGGCCGAGCCGCTGAACGAAGCTGGAGCAGCTGTACGGCGCGCCCAGCTGAATCACCCGCTCCAGCTCGCCGAGATCGATGCCGAGCTCCAGCGTCAGGGTGGCTGCCGCAACCGCTGGCCCCGGCCCTTCGCGGAGCGCGGCCTCGGCTTCCTCGCGCAGCATCGCGGAGATGCTTCCATGGTGCACATGGAAGACGTCCCGCTGCTCGCGCTTGGCGGCAATCCGGCGCAGCTCGAGCGTGGTCAGCTCGGCATCCGAGCGGCTGTTCGTGAAGACCAGCGCTTTTTTCAGATGCGTGTTGTCGTATACGAAATCGTAATAGGCTTTACGAGCAAGCTCCAGCTGCTCCGCCTGCTTCTCATCCCGCGCATCCGGGAAGGAGAAATGCTCGACCGACAGCCGGAGCTTCCGCCCCCCTTGCGGCGAGACGACTTCGACCGCGTTCTTCGTTCCTGCGCCCAGCCAGCCCGCTGCGGTCTCGTAATCGCTAAGCGTAGCCGACAGCCCGATACGGCGAGGCGAACAGGAAGCCATCCGCTCGATCCGGGTCAGCTGGCTCAGCACCTGAATGCCCCGATCCGCTCCCATAAAGGCATGCACCTCGTCAATGATGACATACCGCAAATCCTGAAACAGCGCCGGGATGGCGTTCGGCCGGTTCATGAGCAGCCCTTCAAGCGATTCCGGCGTAATCTGCAGCACGCCCGACGGCTTCTGCATCAGCTTCGTTTTCTCGGCTTGAGAAACATCGCCATGCCAATGCCATACCGGCACCTGACCCTCTTTCAACAGATCGGAGATGCGTTCGAATTGGTCGTTTATCAGTGCCTTAAGCGGGCCGATATAGAGGATCCCTACTGAGCTGGAAGGCACGTTGTACAGCTCCGTCAGCGCCGGGAAGAATGCAGCTTCGGTCTTGCCCGACGCCGTGCCGGAAGCGATCAGCAGATGATGGGGCGTGTCGAACAGGACCCGACAGGCTTCCACCTGCGCCTCACGGAGTGTATCCCATCTTTTTTTATAGATAAACTCCTGAATAAACGGGGCCAGTCTGGAAAAAGGGCTCGCACTCATAATTCAAACTCCGCCAGCAGATCGTCCAGATCGTCCGAAGCGGCATCATTCGGCCCTTTGCCCTGCGGCTGCGCTGCGGCACGCTCGCCTAGCAGCTCTTCAAACGTGGCCTCCGGATGCTGATGCAGCGTATGCAGCAGATCCATGAAATCCCGCACCACCTCGCGGGTGGTCAGCAGCTCCTCAGCCCCCAGCCGATTCACGGCCGTCTGCATGAACGCGATGAGCTGATCATCCGCTAACTGCGCTTCATATTTGAAGTGCAGGGCATGGATATCGCGCAGCTTTTGCAGAAGGATCAGAATCTCCTCATACGACAGCATGTCCAGCTTCAGGATGGGCGACGTGTACGTTCTCAGCGAACTGCTGCCGTAGCGTCCGTCGATCAGGCGGGAGCGCAGCGCATCATAACTGAACAGCCCCCGGCGCTCATCCTCGACAAACTGCGGCGTACCGCCCATGTAGATACCCAGATGCTCCGCTTTGCCCTGCATCGTGTCGTTGAACATGGTCAGCAGCTTCTCGTAGTTACTCTGGCGGGACACGCTGTTGGTGATTTTGTAGAGGTTCACCCCTTCGTCAATGAACAGCAGCAATCCCTTATACCCGATGGCCGCCGTAAATTCCGACCACAGCTTCATGTAATCGTACCAATTGTCATCATCGATAATGACCCCGACGCCAAGGTCCTTGCGGGCCTCCGTCTTCATCGGGACTTCCCCGCGGAGCCAGCGCAGCGCCGCTCCCTTGCGGTCATCGTCGCCAAGCTTATAGCCGTTCCAGTAAGCAGCCAGCACCTTCGCAAAATCAAACCCGTGCACCAGATTCTGCATGCCGTTTGTCACCGCATAAATCTGCAGCTCCACCCGATCATTCAGGGCAGGGTCATCTGGCCGCATGCCCGTCTCCTGCATGATGTCCTGCTGGATAGCGGCAATCCATTTCTGCAAAATGGCCTCCAGCGCCCCCCCGTCCGGACGCGTCCTTGTGGACAGATGGGTCATCAGCTCGCGGTATGTGGCAAGCCCTTGCCCTTTCGTGCCCACCAGCCGCCGCTCCGGCGACAGATCCGCATCCGCCACCACGAAATCGCGGTCCATCGCGTAGTTGCGGATGATCTGTAGCAGGAAGCTTTTGCCGCTTCCGTAGCGGCCCGTAATCAGGCGGAAGGCGGCGCCGCCCTCGGCGATATTATCCATATCGCGCAGGATCGACTCCACCTCCGGCTTCCGGCCGACGGCGATGAACTCAAGCCCTACCCGCGGCACGACCCCTGCCGTTAAAGAGTTTACGAGGGCCGTTGTGAGCCGTTTCGGTATTTTTAATTCCGTCATAGTTCCACCTCTTTCAAGCATCTTACAAACATCTCTCAAAACATAAAGAGCCAGTCTATTTCCACACGTCCGGTTATACGGACTTTAATGTTTCCAGCATATCTATATAATCATCCGCAATGGCTTCTCCATCAATCAAAAGATCACCGATGGTATCCATCGCGGCATCATTGATCTCATCGAGCAATAACGCCGGCATGGAACCGGCCTTCTCCGCAATTTGCTGCAGCTCCGAGCGGTTCGGTCCCGCCTTGAGGGCGTGGAGAACTTCCAGGTGGGTGGGATTGAGACGCTCTGCAAGCTCCTGCCATTCCTCATCCTCCACCTCCCATTGCCACGACTGCTCTCCTATTGTAGGCATCCCTATAAGAGCCTCTTCATCTACGACGTGCGGGTCTATAATGTGGATGCCCCCAGCTTCAGATGAATGCTCTTCTTGAGAGCCCATGGACTGCATCAAGCGATCCTCAGCACTCCCTGACGGCTCCATAGACCTACTGTTCGCCGCTTCTGATTCCGATTCTTCCGTGTTCATGGAACGAACGATGACATTTGCTTCATCAAGCTGATCACGCACCTCTATGGCGCCCGGCTCATAAGGATCCGCATCAAAATCCATCACCGCCTGGAACACATCCGGTTTCTTCGCCGCCGATTTTCGGGAAGATCGGCCCTTGGAAGCTACAGCCATGTTACTGCTTGCTCCCGTATCTTGGGAGTGACATGAAGAAGCACCAACAGATGGAGCAGACTCCGGTGCCGGCTGGCTGTTGATTGCTTCAGCCTGCTGCTGCCCCGCTTCCTCCGTAAGCAGCATGTCGCGGACCTGGTCCGACTCCTGCTGTAATCGGCGCAGCTTCCCGGTGTCGATCTGAACCTCAGGTATCGCCTGTCTGCGCTGCGCCTCGAGCTGCTCCTGAATCTCTTTTTTCAGATAACGGGTGATGACCTCTTCCACTTCGGGCTCAACTGCATCCGCGCCGCGCAGCCGTCCCTTAAAGCCCCTCAGCTCCCGCAGCTTATTCTCGGTCAAGCGAACCAGTCCCGTTATATAGGAACGCAGAGGAGCATACTCGCTTAACGACACCACGGTCAGCACGACGTTTCGCCCGTATAACCCATGATCGTACACCGCGCTGCGGAATAAATGCCGCTTCACCTGCCGGGGCCGTGGCTGAAAGCGATCGATGAAGCGCTGCCCCTTCATTTTGGCTAAGTAACTGTCCACGAGCGCAATCACCTTCGGGGCATACCGTTCCAAGTCCTTGCGGCCATTCTCCTGGTAAAAACGGCTCTTCTCCACCTCATAATCCAGCAAATCGAGCAGCAGCTCCCACGTCAGCTCCACGGGCTGGAGAGTAAACCGGCGCTTCCATTCCTTCTCCTTCAGCTCACTGGATAGAACGCGCGGAAAGCGCTGGTACGTTTCGCGGATCGGCATATCCAGGCCATGCACGATCATAAAATCATATAACCACTCCCGCAGGTACGTATCCAGCTTGGCATAACGCTTACGGTAGGCATGCCACGCCTGCTCCATCAATTCATAGCCCTGCAGGGGATCGCTCCAGCCCACGCCATGGATCAGCTCGTAAAAATAGACAAACAAATAGGATAAGTCCGTATCCGGGTACCGCCCGGACCTGACTTCCTCCCGCCAGTAAAAATACCACTTGAACTGGTCGCTGGCCATCTGGTCGTAGGTCGGCCAATAGCTTTTGAAAGCCACAAAAGGGGCCTCTCCCTCCACATGCCATGCGAGCTCCCTTGCTTTCTGCACGAATTGCTGCTCCTTGGTCACGTAGCGGAAGTCCTCGCCCCAATTCATATCCAGCGGCTGCTGCGGCTTCACAATCAAGGATTTCTTCGTTGGTGCCACAGGATTCATGGGTTCCTGCTCCTGATGCAGCATATCTGAGTGCTTGTCCGGCAGCGAAACGTCCTGCTCATCACCGGCCAGCTCGAATTCGGCAAAACGAATCCCTTGGTCGCTCACGTGCGTAGTTTGTCTTATATGTTTTATGTGATTGTCGTTGTTAGGCTTATCGTTTGTCATCGAACATGAACCTCCGTCACAACTTCAATTATACCATTTAACCGATAGGGACTACCCGGTTTTCACATGTTTCTCATCTGTATTATAATGGACGGAATGATAGTCTAGCGAATGACTTTATGCTGAAAGGACCTTCGAATGAATAAATGGCTGAAAGCATTGTTATTTCTAGTGGGCGCGGCTATTCTGACAAGGCTGATCCCCTTCTCCTCCTGGTTCCGTATCCTGGATACGATGATCCATGAGCTGGGGCATGCCGTCATGACCCTACTCATGTCGGGGCGGGTGCTCAGCATCGAGCTGAATCCCGATCACAGCGGCGTGACCTATTCCATGCTGGCTTCCGGCGGCTGGAGTCCGATTGTGGTCTCGCTAGCAGGTTATATGTCGGCGTCCCTGTTCGCCATTCTGATGTTCTACGGCTATGCCAAGAAAAAGCAGGCCACCGGCCTGATCACCATTACCGTGCTTGCTCTCATTATGATCATTTTCTTCGTTCGCGCCGGCTATGGATTATGGTGGCTCATTATTTTTATGATCGTGAATTTGATCTTCTATTTCCTCGGCGAAAAAATACGTAATTTCTACTACCTGCTGCTTGCCTTTCTCGTGCTGGAAGAGTCCGTGGTCGGTCCGCTAACCCTCCTGACCATGGCGCTGACCCAGCCCAAGCAAGCAGGCGACGCCTCCAACCTGGCCAACATGACCGTGCTCCCGGCCTTCGTCTGGGCGCTGCTGTTCCTGCTGTTCTCCCTGTGGTGCGCGAGGATGGCGCTCCAGCTGTTCTGGAAGAAGCGGTGAAACAGGTTAATTGCAAGACAGGCAAAAGAAGCCAGCGTTATCCAATCTTTGGGATGACGCTGGCTTTTTTTATAAGGACCCGTTGGCAGCTTAGAATGACCTCAGGCATGGTTTCCCTTCGAAAGGAGGTGAAGCCATGGAAGTGAAAGATGCATTAACGATCATGTTCCTTTTTGGAACGTTCATTCTTGCTCTTTTAACATACATTAATAATAACAACAAGAGAAAGTAAAAACCCACCCAAAGGTTGAGGCCAGAGGTGGGTTTTGTTCCTATCGACTTAGAAGGGATAACCATCCAAGCCAATTGTACTGACCAAGTGTTCGCTGCACTTGGTCTTTATTACATATATAATAACATAATGAAAAAAATGTATCAAAGTGTAGGATGAACATTGAAACAAGAAGAATTAAGTTGAAGGTAAACGAAAATGGCAGCAGCTCCATCACATAACAACGTATCCGCGCTGGGGCATTGCCCATGGTCTGCTCGAGGCTTTTCAAAGAAAATCGAAACGAAAAATCATCATAAAAAAATGGGCTGCCCGGCAAGTCGTTTTTCACTACGAATAGACAGCCCAATTACTAATAAACCTTACATTAATGGTTTGTATTTGCCATGATCACCGACACCGCACCAGCAAATCGATCGGATAGCGGCCTGCATTCCGTCCATACAGACTGATGCCGCCTTCCTCGGCCCGCAGCTCCAGTCGGAAGCTGCGCTTGCGGTCAAGCTCTGCCGCGAGTCTTCCCGGTACCTGCGCCTGGCACAGGTACCCGTACGAACCAGCCTCTTCCAGAAGGTTATGGACCGGCTGATAGTGCCACGACAGCACCCCTCGACTATCGGCAGGGTCATCCGCGAGCACAACTTCGCCGATTTGGACATCGTCCACCCACACGGAGATACGGGATTCATGCAGCTCTTCATCCGTCATATAATACGTGCTCGGGTTATACTCCACGTCTGCCGATGCCCCGTGCATAAAATCGATTCCGTGCGTGCGATGACGCGCACCCTCGATATTTCGTGACAATAAACGTTTCGCGCCAGCCTCGAAGAATATCTCGATATCGCGGATCAGCGGCTGTTCGTCATGATCCGGCAGCTGCACGTCATAAACGAATCGTCCCTCTCCGCCGCCGTTCACTTTGGAGCCTAGAAGCGCCTCCCACATGTAAGCGAAGCTCTGCTCACGGAAAGTGTTAACCGGGATGCTTACGGTTCTGCCTTCCACTCCATCTACAGAGTTCCGGTTCCCATGCTCCTTGCCGCCACGCACGTCAAACGTTGTAAAGTTACGCGTCACTACACCGCTTCCTTCATTCAAGAGACGAACACCGAGGATGGCAACCGCATCCGTCTCCGGCATGCGAAGCTTCAGTTCAGTTATTGGTGCTACACCATAGCCGTCCCATGCTACTTCCAGAGTACCTTGATCTGCCACAACCTTCGTTCCGAGCTGATCATAGGATAATTCCCAGGCAAGGGTAAGCTTCTGCCCATGATATTGATCCGAATAACTGGAACGCAGCAACGGTACGGTCTTCTCTGCCCCTTGGTCCAGCGTCTGACAAGGCGGTGCGTCAATAACGATGAAGTCCGGCGTGTGCAGATCGGCGATCGTCATGCCCGGCACAAAATCCTCGTACCCAAATTTTTTGTCCGTCCCATCCAGACGGTAGTAGCCGTTGAATTCGTTTGTTACGTCGCGGAACTCCGTAAATACGAAGCCGCACAGCTTATCATGGCGCCGGAATTCGTTCAGCATGTAACGGTAATGCCACGCGAGATCGCTATCCCCGGCTCCTCCGTCAATTCCCCACACGTTCCCGCATTCACTGTTCATGAGCGGAGCGTCGCCTTGCTGATTGCCGCCGATATAGTTGTGTTCGGACCCTGGATAGGTCTTCTGGACAATCTCCTCGATATGATTCCGCAGCGGTTCATAACCGTTGATGTAAAAATGCCAGGTATTGATATCCGTCTCCACATGATCGTAAGCGCATGGAGAATTGTCTTCCACAATCCGGGTCGGGTCCAGCTCCTTGGCCCATCTGTATTTCTCCCTTACCCACTCCTGGGTCTCCGGAAGATAATACCGATGCTGTCCTTCGCCGCCCGTAAGGCCGGCAGACTCACTATCCGTGCGGAGTCCCCAAGTTTCGTTAAACATGACCCATGAAAAGATCGACGGATGATTCCGGTCCCGCTCAATCACTTCCAGCGCCTCGCGCTCATAGGCGGCACGCGCGGTCTCATCCGGATTGCCCCAGAAGCACGGCATATCCTCCATCACCAGAATCCCGAGTTTATCCGCCCAATACAGCTTGCGGGGCTCCTCCGGCTTGATATGAATCCGCACGAAGTTCAGTCCAAGCCGTTTCATCAGATAGATCTCGTCCCGCATCTCCGTATCCGTCGGGTAAGTGAAGAATCCCGTCTGGTGATAGGACTGGTCCAGCGTTCCATTTAAATAGACCGGCTTTCCGTTCAGCGTAATCCAGCGGTAATCCCGTCCGTCAAACTTCGCCGTTCCGATCTCCCGTATGCCAAAATAAGTATGGACGACATCTTCGCCGGAAGAACTCGTGAGACGCAGCTCCCCTTCATATAAGTGAGGGGTTTCGGGACTCCACAGCCGCGGGTCGTGGACTTGGAACACCGTTGTCCGTTCATTTGCGCCTTCTTGCAGTTCCCACTCCTCCTGATGCGTAACCGAGCCCTCCGCAAACGAGAGTTGGAGTGTCACTGTCCCTGCTTCTTGAGCCTGGATCTTGGATTTCAATTCGATCCGACCGTCAATGGAGGTCGTAAAGATGGCTTGCTCCAAGTAGGTTTGCGGCCGGGCCTCCAGCCAAACCGGCTGCCAAATGCCCCGGATCTCGCCGTACCCTTGCTTCCCCCGGGCCTGGTAATTGTGGTCCAAGTCCTCTGCACGCACAACGATTGTATTGTCTTTTACCGAATCCCACACCGTTGTCACGTCAAACTCGAAGGTTCCGTAGCCGCCTTGATGCGAGCCGACATGCTTGCCGTTAACCCATACATCACACAGATAATCGACGGCACCAAACCGCAGAAAGATCCGGGACTGGCTCCCGTTCGGCTCCCACTTCACGGATCGACGATACCAGCCTACCCCCTTCTCGTTACGCTCAATACCGGACAGGGGACTAACCCAAGAGAAGGGCACCGTAATCTCTGAAGTAAAAAGGCTGGCGTCTCCACCCTCCAGGGCAGCAGCGTATCCATCGGCGCCCGTACCCGCTTGTTGTTGTACATCATCTGATCCTTGCGTGTCGAGCCGGAACGACCACTGGCCGTTCAAATTCAACCAGTCTTTTCGCTCAAAATCCGGTCTGGGGTACTCCGCGCGCGGAATTTCCGTGTGAATAGAGGGTGCTACAGGAGTCTTCATGAAGCGTACACAACCTTTCCTTTTTCTGAATTTGCCCCTATTCTAGCACCTGTATATAATAAATGCAATGTACATTATGCTTTTACAATACATCAAATGTATTGTACACTTGGAGCAACTACAACTCTTCAGTAAAGGAAGGGGATTATGAACGAATCGAAGCTGGAAACCAACCGTTATCCGGCATCCCGGATCGTGGAAGTGGCCAAGGCCCTATCCAGTGATGTCCGTGTCCGCATCCTTGAAGCGCTTGGCGATAAACCGATGAGTGTCGGTCAGTTAGCAGAGGCGCTGGGGATTGCGCAGCCTACGGTGTCCATTAATGTCCAGATGCTGGAGCAAGCGGATCTGATCGTCTCTTCGCAAGGAGCGAACCGGGAAAAAATCTGCGCCGTCACCTGCCGTTCCATTTTTCTCGAGCTGCCATCGAAGCCGGGCGAGGGGCTGCAGCGCACGGAAGAAATCCACATGCCGATCGGCATGTTCTCCCACTGCTATATCGAGCCAACCTGCGGGATGGCAGCTCGGGACGGATCTCTGATCGGATCCCCTGACGATCCGCGCGCCTTTTACATGCCGGAACGAACGGAGGCTGCGCTGCTCTGGTTCTCGGGATCAGGATATATCGAATATTATTTTGCGAACCCTATGCCGCCCGGAGCGGCCCTTGATGAGCTGCGCATCCGCGCGGAGCTTAGCTCCGAAGCGCCTTCCTTCCAGCAGGATTGGCCATCCGACATCACGGTTACCATCAACGACCAACCTGTAGGCACTTGGAGGAGTCCCGGTGATTTTGGTGATCGCAAGGGGAAACTCACCCCGGATAAATGGAGAAGCGGCAGTGAGTACGGTTTGCTGACGGAATGGCGCGTAACCAAACAAGGCAGCCAGGTCAATGGCCACGAGTCCAGCGCCACGACCATCGATTCGCTGGAGCTTGCCTTTAACCGGCCCATCCGCGTCCGCTTCGAAGTGAAGAAAGACGCCGAGCACCCGAACGGCCTGAATCTATATGGTTCGGGTTTCGGAGATCATCCGCAGGATATCATCCTGTCTTTTGTACGGTACACGGAAGCCTAACAGCCGACCGCAGTCAGAAGAAGAAAAAAAGGCAAATCTAATAATCAACCGAATGAAGACAAAAAAGGCTATCCCATGCCACCTCTCTTGGCGACTATGGAATAGCCTTTTTGAATATTTAATCCTCACGACGGTTATTTCTTCTTCAGCTTATTGGTTTTTCCCATCAAATATAACAGGTACGGCGCACCGAGAAGCGCGGTAACGATACCCGATGGCAATTCCTTCGGAATCATGACCACCCGCCCGATCCAGTCTGCCCCAGCCAGCAAAATTCCGCCGAGCAGCGCCGCGATGACCATCGATTGCCGATGGCGAGCCCCAACCAGCATCCTGGCGGCATGCGGCGCAAGCAGTCCGATAAAGCCGACCGAGCCGACATTGGCTGCGGCGATCGAAGCCAACAGCACCGCAATGATGGCGACATACATCCGGGTATTCCGCACATGAAGACCGAGGCCAGTTGAGCTTTCTTCACTGAACGTCAGCAGATCCACCTTCCGCCCGAGCCACGCAGCCAGAGGAAGCAGGATCAGAATAGCGGGAACAATCCGCTGCACCTCCGTCCAGCCCCGGTTATATGTGCTTCCCGCCATCCAGGACAATGCGGGGGCTACGTCGACCTTGGCATGAATGATCATCAGATTGATGATGGCGGAACCAAGCGCGGCAACGGCAATGCCGACAAGTGTAAGAATCGTCGGATGAAGCCCTCTTTTCCAGGACACCGCATATACCAAAGCGGCTGCAGCCATCCCCCCAAGCACCGCGCCGACCGGGACCCAGCCTGCCGACAATTGCGGAAAACCGATCATCAGGAGCAGTGCGCCAGCACCGGCTCCGCTGGTCACTCCAATCACCTGGGGATCCCCCAGCGGATTGCGGACCGCATTCTGCAGAAGACTGCCGCTGACGGCCAGCGCCATGCCGGACAATCCGGCAGTTAACAGCCTCGGCAGGCGGAACTCCAGCAGAATCTGGCGATACATCGACTCGCCGCCTCCCGTAAGCACGGCCAGCACTTCCGTGAAGGGAATGCGCAGACTGCCGCTCATCAGGCTGAATACCCATACCAGCACCAGCAGCACGCTAAACAGTGTTACCAAGGCCGGATAAGGTATCCGGCGCAGGCTCGTGCCCGCCATGATCGATCCGCCGGAAGACCCGCGCCCTCCGATCAACGAGCGGGATACCCGCATTGCAAGCCAGATGAGGCACGGGGCTCCGATCATGGCCGTAATGGCCCCGACCGGAAGCTCACCGTAGGCGTTTATGAACATCCTGGCCACCGTATCGGCCCCGACAAGGAGTGCCGAGCCCCATAAGGCAGCCAGCGGAATTAACCCCGCATGCCGGACCACGCCGGACAGGCGGACCAGATGGGGAGCGACAAGCCCGATAAAGCCGATCGGGCCGACCACGCTCACGGTCACGCAGGCCAGCACAATCGCTGCTCCCATCGCAAGCAAGCGGGTGGTGCCGACTTTTTGGCCAAGGGAACGTGCCGACTCCTCATTGAGGGTGAGAATGTCCCACTGGCGTACCGCCAAACACAGCACGATCAGCCCGCCAATGATCCACGGCCATGAAAAAGCTACGCCATCCCAGTCATTCTGAATAAGCGAGCCGGAGCCCCACAGAAAAATCCCCTGCGTCGTTTGCTGGTTCAGCAGCACCAGCGCACTCGTAACGGAGGATAAAACCAGGGTAACAATCATCCCGGATAATGCAATCCGCAGAGGAGAGCCCTGCGTTTTTCCCGCCAGCGCATAGACGGCGACAGCCGCCAGCGTTCCGCCTGCCACTGCCAGTGGAAGGGCATACTGATGCAGCAGTCCCGGCCAGAAGATCATCCCCGCCACGACGGCCAAATAAGCGCCGGCATTTACGCCAAGCGTCGTCTCCGAGGCCAGCGGGTTGCGCGTGACGGTCTGCATAAGCACGCCCGACACCGCCAAGGCGGCGCCAGCCAACAGGCCCATGACCGTACGCGGAAGGCGCACGCTGCGGATGAGATGGTGATCCGCGATATCCTGCGGAGACACCAGGGCCTGCACGACCGTATTGACGGATATATCGGCTAGCCCTTGCGTTAAGCTGATAAACGTGAGAAATAACAGAGCCACCAGGCCTCCAACCAGCATCCATAACGGCTTCCAGCCCCTACCTGAGGAAACGGGTGGGGCTGGATGGATGCTCACCGGCGCGGAGCCTTGTGCCAGTTTGTTGCCGAGACTCATTTTGTGAGCAGATCAGCTGTCTTCTGGGCCATGGTTTGGGCAGACAATGGGCCGCCGTATGGCCACATGTCACCGCCAAGTGCGTACACGCGGTCTTCTTTAACAAAGTTCAGACCTTTCCACACCGGATTGTCCTTCAATTGGTTCTCGATGATGTTATCGCTCTCCTGGATAATATGCAGGAAATTCGCATCCTGAAGGGCAGGCAATGCCTCTACGTCTGTGGTGGTAAAGCCATAAACCTCAAATTGATCAGGTTTGTGGGCATTAGTCAGCCCGATGTGCTCCAGAATTTTGACGGCCAAGGAATTATCCGTTGAAATCCGGAACGTCACCGCATTCTGGTTACTGTATCCCATGGCGAGCGCAAACGGTTTTTCCGTCATGCCGGCTGCTTCAAGCTTGGATTTGGCATTCGCATAGGTTTGATCCAGATCGCTCAGCACTTTTGCGGCTTCGTCTTTCTTGCCAAGCACGTCGGCAATCGTATTGAAGGTATTAACCATCTCTTCATATTGATCCCCTTGTCCCTCAGTCGGATAAGGATCAAACACCAAGGTAGGCGCGATGCTGTTGTACGTATCATAGCCGGCTTCAAGATTCGATTTCAAACCGATGATCAGGTCCGGCTTCAAGGAAGCGATCAGCTCCAGATTCGGCTCTTGACGGGTGCCGACATCGGTAACGTCCGCCCCAATCTCTACGGGGATGTTCACCCATTGGTTCATCCCTTCAATGTCTGCAATGCCCACAGGCTGAACACCAAGTGCAAGGACATCCTCTGCGTAAAGCCATTCCAGCGCGACAATACGCTTCGGAACGCCCGTAATTTTCGTCTCGCCCAGAGCGTGCTTGATGGTTCGGGTCTCCGGCGTGCTTTCAGTGTTATCCCCGCCCTGTGCGGCCCCTTGATCCGAATTCTTCGCTGCCGTGGAGCTGCCTCCTTCATTGGATGCCGCACCCCCGCCGCAACCGGCTAAAGCCAAAGCAAATATCAATACGATAAACACGAGACCCTTCATACTGCGCATCGAATTTCTCCCCCTCATACCCTCTATGTATTGTAGATATTGTTTATTAATAATAATTATTGAGAACAATTATCATTATCAACACTCAGCACAATGATAATTATTCTCATTAAGATTGTCAATAGAATTTATGAAGATTGTCTAAACGATCCATGAATCCTTCTTCCATGAGTATAGGATTCGTTCTTTACAGAACATTAGATGTATAACATAATCTTACTGATTATTCCTACAAACTTAACCTCTACCACTATTCTTGTGCCTTGTATCCATTAAACAAAACAATCGAAAAGAGAGGGATCTCCATGCGTGACAAACCCCCCACTCCGGCTGCAGAAAGCGACTTTCCTGTTAAGGCCGGCAAACCTGCACGTCAAGCCCTTATCGTTGCAGGCTATCATCAGCTTGCCGACCTCACCCAAGCATCCGAGAAAGAACTGCTGGCGCTTCACGGGGTAGGACCCAAAGCGGTCAGAATACTACGTGAAGCTCTCGCCGAGAAGGGACTAGCCTTCAAAGAATAAATAAACAAGATAGGTCTCCTGAAGCCATAAGGACCAGGGATCTATCGTGTTTATTTTTTCCCATATTTTCAAATTCCATATTTACATTTCTATAAAAATAGATATAATGAAACACATGGATACCTTACAAACCATCAAAGCACTATCAAACGAGTCCCGGTTTAAAATTCTGGAGTGGCTGAAGCATCCGGAGGAACATTTTGACCCGCAGGATCACATGCCTTCCAAATGTGATTTTCATGGCGGTATCTGCGTGGGCTCCATTTCAGAAAAAACAGGACTCGCTCAGTCGGTCGTTTCTGGTTATCTGGTAAAATTGCAAAAGGCCGGTTTACTGGAATCCCATCGAGCGGGCCAGTGGACATATTACAGACGCAATGAGGAGGGCATTAAGCGTTTTATCGAACAACTCAAGGAAGAGCTTTAGGCTTAAAAAGCAAATTCAGATTGAAGATTAAGCTTAAAAGCTCTTTCTTTTTATCATATATATCTATTTTTATGAAAATACAGAAAAGCATATTAAACATATTGGAGGATTCCATACATGAGCAATCAAAATCAAAGTGTCCGATCTACAGCATCCCTATTCGAGCCATATACCATCGGCAACCTTACTCTTCCATCCCGCGTGGTGATGGCCCCTATGACGCGCGGGTTCTCTCCAAACGGCGTTCCAGGCCCGGATGTGGCCGCTTACTACCGTCGGCGTGCGGAGAATGGCGTCGGATTGATCATTACCGAGGGAACACTGATTAATCACCCGGCTGCAACCGATAACCCCAATGTACCTAACTTCCATGGTGAAGCCGCATTGAACGGCTGGGCCGAGGTGGTCCGTCAGGTCCACGAAGCCGGCGGTAAGATCATGCCGCAAATTTGGCACATCGGCATGACTAGACCAATAGGTGCCGAGCCTAACCCGGAAGCACTTCCGATCGGACCATCCGGACTTGACCTTGACGGCAACGTCGTCACAAAACCTATGACCAAGGATGAAATCGAGCAGGTTATTCAAGCTTATGCCGATGCAGCCGCGAATGCCAAACGCCTTGGCTTTGACGGCGTAGAAATCCATGGTGCCCACGGATACCTGATCGACCAATTCCTCTGGGAGAGAACGAACCAGCGTACCGATGAATACGGAGGTGACATGCTGAAGCGTGCCCGCTTTGCGGTCGAAGTGGTCAAAGCCGTACGTGAGGCGGTGGGTCCAGACTTCCCAGTTGCCATCCGCCTATCCCAATGGAAGACGACCCAATATGAGGCCAAGCTGGCGGATACGCCTGAAAAGCTGGGTCAGTTGTTAAACGCGCTGTCTGACGCCGGGGTCGATATATTCCACTGCTCGACCCGTCGCTTCTGGGAGCCTGAATTCGAAGGTTCTGACCTGAACTTTGCTGGATGGGCCAAGAAACTGACAGGAAAAACAGTCATCACCGTCGGTTCCGTCGGTCTCGATGAAGTATTCACCAGCCTCTTCACACAAGGTAAGGGTGCCGGCCAAAGAGACCTCGAAGAGCTGCTGAATCGTCTAGAGGAAAATGAATTTGACCTGGTTGCTGTCGGCCGTGCCCTGTTGGCTGATCCGCAATGGGCCGCTAAGGTTCGAGACGGACGTTTCGACGAGCTGGCACCATTCAAGCCGGATTCCTTGAAAACTCTGGTTTAATGCGATTTCAGTCCTCCCCCCTGGACTTAAAGCCGCATTAAATCTTTAAATAAATCAAAAACCGGAAGAAAGACTTCAGTCTCCTTCCGGTTTTTTTGCTGTATATGAACTTGCTTGCTCTTATCGCTCACCTGGACAGCCGGCCGTCAATGGCACACCCGCTTCCAGCTCCATTCAACGGATTGTTTCCCGAAGAATTGACGCGGCGAAGCATACTTCCAGAAATACCTGATGGCTGAAATGTGACACAGCTGCCACTCTCGGGTCGGCTTCATCCAGATTGTTCCCTGCTATTCGTCCTGCAAGGCGGCTTGACGCTTGTAATGATCCTCGATTACCATGCAAGCCATCGCTTCGATCACCGGTACGACGCGGGGACAGATGCATGGATCGTGCCTGCCGATCGTCGCAATCTCCCGTTCATTGCCGTCTATATCGACAGTCTGTTGAGGAGTAGAAATGGATGAAGTCGGCTTTACGACGACTCGGAACACGATATCCGCCCCGGTGCTGATACCACCGATGATTCCGCCGGCATGGTTCGTCCGGAACCCTCCCGCGTCCATCTGATCGTTGTGTTCGCTTCCCCGCATAGAGGCTGCTTGAAAGCCTGCCCCGAATTCAATGCCCTTAATCGCGCCGACGGACAACATAGCCTTCGCTAACTCAGCGTCAAGCTTGTCGAATACGGGTTCCCCCAGTCCCGCGGCAATGCCGCTAATTCGGCATTCGACAATCCCCCCGCAGCTGTCCCCCTCTTCGGCCAGTCGTTCTATCCTCTCAATCATGCGAACGGCTGCTTCCGGATCACACGCACGAACTGCATTCCGTTCGATAGCATCGGCGTCAAATTGCTCGCATCGGATACCTCCGATCTCGGTCGTATACGCCAGGATGGAGACACCCCGACGTTCCAGAAGCTTCCGCGCCACGGCTCCTGCAGCCACTCGCGCAGCCGTCTCCCTTCCCGAAGCTCTTCCGCTTCCTCGATAGTCGCGAATCCCGTATTTTTTCTCATATGTGAAATCCGCATGCCCGGGCCGATAGGCCGATTTGATGGTGTCGTATGCCGACGGCCGCATGTCGGTGTTGTTCAGCATGATGCACAGTGGCGTGCCCGTGGTTTTCCCCTCGAATAGCCCGGATACAATGCGGATCTTATCGTATTCCTTGCGGGGAGTCGTAACGGAGGATTGCCCCGGCCTTCTGCGATCCATCTGAATCTGGATGTAGGCCTCGTCCAGCTCAACGCCAGGCGTGACGCCCTCCAAAATGACGCCGACTGCTTCTCCGTGCGATTCCCCGAACGTAGTCATTTTCAATCGTTCTCCAAACGTGCTTCCTGCCATGTCCCTACCTCCCGAATACTTTCGATTCCTTTTCATTTAGTTTAAAGGTATAGTTGAAATAAATGAAATCGTAATATTGTAGAGATGCCATAGAGAGGATTGATGACAAATGATCGCCAACACCGAATGGTATCGGGTGTTTCTGCATGCCGCCGAGACGTCCAATTTGACGAAAGCCGCACAAAACCTCCATATGACGCAGCCTTCTGTGAGTTATGCCATCAAACAGCTGGAAGAAGCGCTCGGCGTGGGCCTGTTCGACCGGTTATCCAAGGGCGTCCGCCTGACGCAGGAAGGCCACGCCTTGTATCAGCATGTCCGGCAAGCCTTTGATGAACTCGATTCAGCCGAGCGCCGCTTGAAGAATCTGAAGCAGTTCGGCGAAGGCAGGCTGAGGATTGGCGCGAACGGGGCCATCGTTAAGGACTTTCTCCTCTCCCTGCTCGACCGATTCCATGCTCGCTATCCCGACATCCGCATTCAGCTGTCACAGGAACGAACCAGCAGCATCGTGGAGCGCTTAAAGAAAGGCTCGTTGGATCTTGGCTTTGTTCACCTTCCCGTATCGGACGAGGAAATCCATATCATCGACTCCCGTACCTCGCCTTATTGCGCCGTAGTCGGAACGGCCTTCGCAGATTGGGCACGCAGGCCTCTACGGACGGAAGAATTGACGGAGCTCCCCCTCTTGTTGCTATCCCCTGGCAGCTCGACGCGCTCCTTCATCGAAGGGTGGTTCCGATCACAGGGAGTGGAAGCGGAAGCCGACTTCGAGTTGAACAGCCTGGACATGTTAGCGGAATTTGCCGAGCGCGGTTATGGAACAGCATTCTTACCACGAGCCTTTGTCGCGTCCCGCATCTCGGACGGTTCCTTGCTGGAGCTTCGAACCGAAACGCCATTACCCGATCGATATATCGGCGTCGCCGTTCGGAAGCAGGTGTCGCCCTCGCTGGCGGCAGGGGCATTTTTGGAGATGCTGCAGCAGAATTGATGATCTTCGCCCTACATTACCCAACTGAACAAGGCAGCCGGATGAACGGCTGCCTTTGCTTCGTTTTTGATCGACTATCGGTTCAGCAGATATACGTTAGAACCTCATTAATTCCTGTCCAGACTGGCACCTGTTGAATACATAAGCAGCTTTTAGCTTTGAAAAACTACCCGTAAGCCCTCACTTCAATAACCTCGGCATAGTCCGAGCCGTTCGTGCTCTCGACCACCAACCGGAGCGCCGTGCTCTGAATAGGCTCCTCTAAACGGTGGACTCTTTTGCGGCGGCGGTTAAACGCCTCCGAGGCAAGCATAACCCAATTCCCTTCCGAATCCAGCGCCTCTACTCTGTAGGTACAGGCCAGCTCAGGGATGATATCGAACGGCGTACGATGATGGTGCAGATTGATCAGATCTTCATTAACGTCATCGTTGAAAATAAGATGAATCTCACGAATCGCTCGAGCCTCTTCCCATTCCAGCTTTAACCACGGCGTCTCCCCGTCTGCGATTCGCTCCGATACCCACATATGCGGACCGCCGAACGGACGCTTATAACCGTCAATGACATGCTCGGGGTGATAAGCGTTCGAACCGATCGCCGACCGCAGGCAGAACAGCCTCCGGACCAGTCCCTTCATGCTCCACTCCACCACCGGCTGGCTGTCATCATGGTCTTCCAGCTCCTTGGAGACGCGAGCCGCCGTCCCCCGTTCGAAGGCAAGCAGCCCACTCATCGGCTTGGATGACAGATACAGCGTCATATCCGGATTTTTGCGCACGATGATATATGCGTTTTGCGGCTCCGCCGGCTGCCAATCCAGTTGGACGGGGACCCACTGTCCCTGCCCCGGCATGATGCGGACAGAGGTGCGAAATTCCAACACGGCCGGAACGTAATTCTCCGGACGTCCCGTGCTCCAAACCTCCACCGTCATATCGGTCTCCCGCTTCGCATCGATCAGCCATTCCAGTTCCCCGCTCAGCCCCGGATCGGCCGGCATCAGCACAGCGATGTCCCGCTCCAGCGGATATGGCGCCTCCGCCTCCTTGATCGCGATCCTGGACAGGTGGGACGATGCGCTGACCTTGGCGCTTCGGGCCAGATCCAGCGGATCACGGTTTACCACCCCGATCACGGAGGCATCCTGCTTCAGCAGCGTTTGCTGAAGCTCCCCGCTCCGGCTGCGGGACAGCTCGCGCGGCGTGAGGCCGTGCTGGACGCACAGCGCCGCAGCCGTGCCGGCCGCTTCGCCCAGGACGGCGCAGGTCGCCATCACCCGCGTGGTGCCGAAGGCCACGTGGGTGGCGCTGATGTTGCGCCCGGCGAACAACAGATTGGTCACGTTCGCCGAATACAGGCTGCGGTACGGAATATGGTAGTTCCCGTCCGCATGCATATGCTTCGAGCCGCTCTCTTCGGCGTACATGCCCTGCGGCGGATGCAAATCGATCGACCAGCCGCCGAAGGCAACCCGGTCCTCGAACGGCTCCTGAGCCATAATGTCGTTCTGCGTCAGCACATAATCGCCGACAAAGCGCCGGTACTCCCGCTTGCCCGGCTGGGCGCCGACCCACTCCAGCGTCATATTGGCCGCATCGAAATTGCCGGAGTTTTTGATATAGTCCCAAATGCCGTAGATGACCGACCACAGCTCGTCGCGGATCCTCTCGTTGTCATGCACGGTGTCGAGCTCCCCGCCCCATTCGATCCACCAGTAATGGCAGCCGGAATCGCCGCTGCGGATGACCCGCTTGATCGGGATCGGCGTCTGCGTAATATCCTTGGCAAAAGAGGGCGGCACGAATTTTACCGGATGTCCGGCATCCTTCGTATAGAACAGCAGCGTGCTGCCGAGCGTCACATCGTCCGCCGTCTCCGGCGCCCATTCTTCCCCGTATTCATCCCGGGCTTCCCGCCCAAGCCGGTATTTCGCTCCCGCCAGGAATCCGACCAGCCCGTCCCCCGTGCAATCCAGGAACACGGGACTCTCAAACCGGATGCGTCGCTCCGAGCCCATCATCCAACCGGTGACCGATCGAATCTGCCGAGCGTCAGGGTCGCCATCTGCTTCAACCTCATGCACGTCCGTGTTCAAGAACAGAGTTATATTCGACTCGGCCCGCACGGTTTCCAATACGATCAAATCCCATAAATACGGGTTGCCGTCCGGATTCCGGTACTGGTTCTCCACGAACATCTCGCCCATAATGCCGGTTTCCCGGGCATAGCGGTTGATCCCGTGAGCCGTCGCGCCGCATACCCAAACGCGCACCTCGCTGCTGGAGTTACCTCCCAGCATGGGGCGGTTCTGCACAAGTGCTATCTTTTGTCCGAGCCTCGCGGCCGCCACCGCCGCGCATACCCCTGCCAAACCGCCGCCAATCACCGTAATGTCACTTATTACCGTTTCATTTCTCATGAATGATCCGACTCCTTTCATGTTAATCCAGTTCATGTATGAACCTGGATTATGGGCTATCCTTTTACGGCCGAGCTTGCCACGCCCTGAATGATATATTTCTGACCGATCAGGAACACGAGAATCATCGGAATAATGCCTGCGGTCGCCGCCGCCATCATGCCGTTATAATCCACGGTATTTTCCAGAATGAAATTTTGCAGCCCCAGCGGAACGGTATACAGATCCTGATCGATCAAGAATACCAAGGCATTCTCGTAGTCGTTCCAGTGCCAAGAGAAATCGATAATGGCCAGCGTGGCTAGCGAAGGCTTCGCCATTGGCAGAATGATCCGCGAAAAAATGCGGAAATGGCCCGCTCCGTCGATAAAGGCAGCCTCCGAAATTTCATACGGTACGGAGAGAAAAAACTGCCGCATCATGAACACCCCGAAAATCGTGAATACGCCCGGCAGTATAAGAGCCCAATGTGTATTGTAAATACCGACCCAGTCAAACATGATGAACTTCGGCACAAACAGAACCTGGGGAGGGACCATCATCATCGACAGATAGATCATGAACATGGCATTCCGCCCCTTGAACTCGATCCGGGCAAAACCGTAAGCGGCTAAAGCGGACAGCAATACAGCACCGACAGTGCTGACCAAGGCAACTTTAAGCGAGTTGAGATAATAGTGGCCGAAGCTGTTCACGCCGGTCCACACTTTCACATGATGTTCCCATATGAATTGGGCAGGAATCCACTTAATCGGGTATTGGAACACTTCCGCCGGCATCTTGAACGAGGTACTAATCATCCAGAGGAAGGGAACGATCATAACCACGCTGAAGAACAGCATAATAAGCGTGATGATTATTTTAGTATATAAGGCTTTGGTCATTTTCCTTCCTCCTTAATAGTGAACCCAGCGCTTCTGACCGATCCATTGAATGACAGTGAAGATCATAATGATGAAGAACAGCGCCCAGGAGATCGCGGATGCATAACCCATTTCGTAGTAGCGGAAAGCGTTCTGATAAATGAACAGGGACAACACGGTGGTGCTGTTGCCTGGGCCTCCCTGCGTAATGGCTTGAATGATCCCGAACTGCTTGATGGTCATAATGAGTCCGGTAATAAGCAGCAGGAAGGTCGTGGGGCTGACGAGCGGCCACAGGATGCTGCGAACCGTTTGCCAGGCGCGGGCCCCGTCGATTGTGGCAGCCTCCAGCAGTTCCGTTGAGACCTCTTGCAGCGCGGCCAGGTAGATGATCATGTTATAGCCGAGCATAAACCAGATCCAGATGATGTCGATGGCATACATGGAGGAATCCATGGTGGACAGCCATCCCGGGGGATTGGTTATGCCGAACGACTTGAGGATTCCGTTGATCGGGCCGTTATTCGGATGGAACAGCAGCATCCATACGAAGGCGACGGCGACGCCACTGGTGATGTAAGGCATGAAATATAAGGCGCGGAGCAGCTTTTTTAAATACACCGAGCGGTTCAGAACCACGGCGACGATGAAAGCCAGTCCGATCGATACAGGCACCGATAACAGAAAGAACAGCGTATTTTTGATCGAAATATAGAAAACCTCGTCGCCCAGCATTTTTTGAATATTGGCCAGTCCCACGAACTTCGTGTCCGAGCTCATAAATTTGTAGTCCGTAAACATGAGATAGAACGAATACAAGGCTGGCACAATAAAAAACAGCATCACGCCGACCATGTTCGGACCGATAAACAGATAGCCGAGATACTGTTGCCGTTTCATCCAGGATGTTTTCACATAGCCCCACTCCTCTTGGTCTTTTTCATCTCAAGCATAGCAGTCGGGACCAAGCGGGGATAAGGAACAAAACCTTCGACTTTATGCTACAGAAGTATGCAATTACAGGGCCGCGAATTTCGGCGACTTCGTAGATTTGTTCTATCAGTACGTGCAAAAAAGCGGCTATCCCGCTTCAAGATGGCCGCAATTGCCGGGATAGCCGTGTCGACGAAGCCGATCAAAAAGGGGACTCGCCGCCGAAGCGATAGTCCCCTTCTATTGGTGCCGACAGCCCCTTATTTGCCTTCTTTTAAAAACGTATTATGCCGGTTCACCATGGCCTCCAGCGTTTGATCGAGCGATTGGGCGTCAAGGAAATACTTCTCATACTCCTGGGCGCGCATATCCATCACCTCTTGCGGCAAGCTTCTTACGTACGTAGGCGTTTTGTCTTCGAACATGACGTGCATCAAGGAATCCAGGTCATACGTGTCTTTCTTATCACCGAGCAGGTTCTTTAACGCCTCATCCTGATCGGCGTCCTTCGAAGCCGGCAATCTTCCGCCCGCAGCCATAGGAGCCATACCCCCGTCCGCATACCACTTCAGGAATTCCCAAGCTTCCGCTTGTTTTTTGGATTTGGCATTAATGGAGATGTAATCCCCAAGGCCGCCCCTTGTTACATAGCTGTCCGCACTATCCGTTAGTCTCGGCACCTGGGCGAACGCGATGGTGAAGTCGCGGGGAAAATCGGTAAAGTTATTCGAGCTTCGCAGCAGCCAAGCTCCGATATTCAGCATGGGCACTTCCCCGCTAAGGAACACTTGCTCCACCGGCATTTTGGAAGTCAGCTGCTCTCCGAGCGGCGGCGTGGTCTTGTCTTCCTTCATCATGACATTCAGGGTTTCCAGCCATTTTTTGACCAGCGGGTGGTCCAGATTCGAAGTTCCATCCGCCTTCGTGTATCCCTCTTGCGATAACACCGAATCAATCGGATCGACGAACGGCTCCATATTTTGAATAAACCCGTAGTTATTGCCGACTTTGAGCTTCTTGGCATATTCGCGCAGCTCATCCCACGTCCAGTCCTTCGGAACGGGCAGGCCCGCTGCATCAAGGGCATCCTTGTTCAGCGCGACGAAGAAGGCGCTTTTCGTGGTCGGCATTCCGTAATACTTCCCGTTGATTTTCCAGCCTTCGGCGTTAGGACCCATCTTCTCGTCGATATTGTAATCATCGAATTGGCTCAGATCCAGAGCCAAGTTGGATTCCACCCGTTTGGACGTCTGGGAAAGCGTGTAATTCACGTACAGGTCGACATCCTGACCGGTAATCATCGCCGTATCAAGCTTCAGGTTCCCGTCATCGTCATTGACGTAGCGGACATACTCGACTTGAATATCAGGATGCTCGGCGTTCCACGCATCGATGACCTCTTGCGGTCCCGCCTCTGGCGGCACACCGCCCCACATGGTTAGTTTGACCGGCTCGCCGGATGAAGGCGCTTTCGAATTATCCGTTCCTTGTCCCTCAGTTACTGATGAGGCTGCTTTGCCGCCGCAGCCCGCAAGAAGACCTAGAAGCAATATGCCGATGAGAAGCATCGTCCATCCTTTTTTATTTCTCACATTAGAGACCTCCCCGAGAATTATATTGGTGTGATGCCCTCTCATCGTAGCAGGAAACGGGAGCCGCTTTTAAGCTACATATCCATTCAGATGATGGAACAAAACGATGGAATTCCTGATTCGGCGAATCCTATGTCCTGCATCGAATCGTTCTATTTGAGGTCTTTGCTGTGTTGTCTGTATTTACTCGGGGTGAAGCCGGTCAACCGTTTGAAGATTTTAATAAAATAATTGTCGTTCACGAACCCCACCCGGAGGCCGATCTCGTGAACAGGGAGGTTGGTTTGAAGCAAATACGCGATGGCTTTATCCACCCGGACCTGGTGCAAATAATGAATCAAGGTGCGTCCGGTCTTTTTCTTGAAGAGCGCACTGACGTAATTCTCGCCCATCATCACGTAGCCCGACATCGATTTAACCGTAATGTCCTGCTCGTAGTGCTCATGGATGTACTGCAATATTTTCTGTACCTCCGGGTGCGACGTGATTTCCCTGGGGGAGGCATGATGCGCCGGCTGCGACGGCATCGTCTCCGTGGACGCGACCTGCGAAACAGGTTGGCTCGGGCTCGGATGCGGGTTATTCTTCATCAGCTCAGCATTCATTTTGTGCAGCGTTTCCCGCAGCGTATTCACGCTCATCGACAGCTTCAGGATATAGTTGGATGCCCCGTATTCCATCGCTTGCCGGACATACTCGAATTCACTCATGCAGGTCAGCATCACGAACTTCGAGGCGTACCCTTCTACCCGTGTTCTGCGGAGGAGCTCCACGCCGTCCATCTCCGGCATCACGATATCGGTCAGCACGAGATCGGGCGGATTGCTCCGGATCATCTCCAGCGCCTCGGCGCCGTTGCCTGCCTCCCCCGCAACCTTGAATCCAAGCTCCTCCCACGCGATGATCTCTCGCACGGACTCTCGCACAAACACCTCATCCTCCACCAGCAGCACCTTCCACATAGGTCTCCCCTCCTCGAAGCTTTTTAAATCCGGTTCAAAGCCTATACAGGCCAGAGACGAATCATCTGCCCGTTATGATGAAATCAAGTGATCGTTCTGATAAGGCGTTGAGATTAACAACGGGATCGAAAATCGAATCCGCGTTCCCCGCTCCGAGGATATAATCTCTATGCGGCCCTCTTCTTTAAATAGCAGCCGCAGCAGCTCTTGCACATTGCTGAGTCCGATGCCCGGACGTTTACGCATCCCGTCCACCTGTCGGGACTGCTCCATGCCGACGCCATTGTCCTTGATTTCCACCGCCAATCGGTTCGGCCCTTCCCGGGTAACCGTAATTTCAATGAGCCCTTCCTGCTCCGGCAGAGGCGCGATTCCGTGTATGATGGCATTCTCTACGAGCGGCTGCAGACTGAGCTTGGGCACAAGCGCATAGAGGATGTCCTCATCACACGCAAAGGTCACGTCAAAACGGTGATTGTAACGCACCTGCTGAATATGGACGTAGGCCTGCACCAGCTCGATTTCATCCTTCAGATGCACCAGATCCTTCTCCGTATTCAGGCTTGCCTCCAGCAGCTTGCCGAGAGACAGGGTGATATTGGTGATATCCTCATTCCCGTGGCGAATGGCACTCCACTTGACCGTATTTAGCGTGTTGAGCAGAAAATGCGGATTCATCTGAGCCAGCAGCATATGAAAATGCACCGCTTCCTTCTGCCTTTCCTCGGCCTTCAATCGCTGAATCAGCACATCCATGTCGTTGAGCATGGAATTGAACGTCTGCGTCAGCTCCAGAATCTCGCCTCGAAACTTGTGCTCCGGCAGCCGGATTTTCAGATTGTTTCGGACAACCGCCTTCATCTTATTCTGCAAATGGGATAGGGGCCGGGTAATCGTGGCGGCAATAATGAAGGTCATGATGAGAAACGCGCCGGTCAGCAGGAAAAAGGTCATAAAATATTGGCGCTTCAGCTCCTCGATCTCGTTAAAGAGCACCGTCAGTGGAATCCGGTTCACGATATACCAATCCAGCGATTCCACGTAAATGTAATTCACCAGGGTATTGGAGGCTTTGTCGATAAAATACTTCTGCCTGGGCTCGGCCGCAATCCTGGCTTTTACCTCGCCGGTCAGACTGCTGTTCAAGATCGATTGGGATACGTTCTCGCCAGCGCTCGTAATCAAGAAATATTCCTGCCGCAGCGTCGACTGCTTCAATACCGATTGAAACCAGAAGGAGTAATCGATGCTGATCCGGGCCATGCCGTACGGCTTGTTGCGGGGAGTTTCCATGTATGCGTACAGTGACAGCAGGTAAGGACTCGTCGAGATATCCCGCAGCACGTAGTTCGAATCGCTCGAAACCCAATGATACGACACGCCCTCCATCTGTTCCCGATCAAAGCCAGGGTTGTCCCGCAGCTTTCTGTAATCGAGGGCCTCCCTGGGAGAATATGAGGTGTAAGCGTTACCATGAAAATCGAGAATCGTGAAGTAGACCGACGGATTGTACAGGAAAAAGCTGTTGTTCAAATTTTTGAACTTTTCCTCCATCAGGTTTTTGTTCTCGAGTCCCTGCCGCTGCCCGGGATGGGTCAGCACGGAGGCCACCGTTGAATCCTGCTCCAGAAATATCAGCGTTTTGAAGGCTACGCTCAACTGATCCTCCAGCGTTCGGTACATTTGCTCCAGCTGGCTGTGGCTCTGCTGGCTGATTTTCTCCTGGACCAAGGTCTCGATCCGCTGATAGTTGTACAAATTCAAAATGCCGAAAGGCAGCAGGATGACCAAAACGAACGCGGCAAACAGACGGTATTTCAGCTTGTGTGGAAACAGGGATCGTATTCGGTTCAGCACCCTCCCGCACTCTCCTTTTCGCTCGCTTGTTCTTCAATTATATCAGCACCGGTTCGCTTGAGAATGGCAATGCCTGAAATTGCATGGATATGTGCGGTCGTTGGTGGGGTAAGGCGCAGTGGATGTGTAGATTTGTTCTATTTTTATCAGACAAAAAAAGACCAAACTCTCCGTAAGAGAGCTTGGTCCTCATCTACTGTTTCAACCCATTTCGTGCTCAAGCGCGTTAACGATCACGTCCGCTAACATCGAGGTCAGCATCGTCGACACATTGCTTAACACGAAAACCGCGGTTCCCTGATCCAGCAGCTTCAGATAGAAAGCCGTATAACCGTTAATCCCGCCATGATGGAAACCATGGGCCGGTTAATGCGTACCGACAAGTTCAACCTGTACGGCCGAATCAATGTATTCAGCTTGCAAGTAATACTGGGATCCTTTTTGATAAATGATCGCTTCCGGACTTGAGGCATAATTGAAATAAAAAGTATACTCCACTTGCTTCCACATTTGCCCGTTAGCCAATTCATAAATATTTCCGTAGTCGTATCCAGTAAATTCATTTTCGATATGCGACTTCGTGACATAGTCATGACCCGGAATTGATGGGGCAGGCGACGTTAGGTCATTCCTCTTCTTGTTAATTTTTGTATAAGTCACTTTAACATCCACGTACCCCTCGGAAAGAGGTGCAACTTGGTCCGGATCGAAGCGGATAATGATGCCATGATCATAATAGTAGTATGAAGGGTTCGATTGAGTAAGGTAAAAATGAATATTTTCCGTGAATATTGGATCTCCTTTAGACTCTCTGTCTACAAGTTGCGCTGTTACAGCCTCTACCAAATTAAGCATTTTACTCTCTGTATCAATTACATCCTCTAACCACAACCGTTCGCCTGTTTTTAGATCGAAATTATAGATTGTTGCGAAGGTGAGTTGGCTGCCCTCTTGGGTTAAGCTGTCGTTAAAAAGAATCGATAACTTTCCGTTTTTATTGAATTGGGTACTGGCTTTAGATCGAAAGGAGGCATTTTCACTACTCTTTTTATATTCCATATTCCAGGCAGCCGAAAGAATGGCATGCGCTTTAAGTATCTTATTGATTTTACTGACCACTTTTTTATTTTCTCCGCTAATTTGCATATATTGCTGGCCGTGGTAAAAATGAATGCATGTCTTAACATTTGTTGCGGCTGCAGCATTTGCTTCGGAAAAGATCAGGCTGATCAAACACACGATCAACCATCCTGAAATGACTTTTCTCATTACGTTCCCCCTAGATTCAACATACTAGGATCCATTATACGGCCGAAGAATACGCCTGTATATTATAAAAAATGGAATTCCTTCCTCATCCAAACGGAGCATAGCTGAGCATGTCCTGCCATTCACTCTCTCCCCCTCCCACACCCAAAAGCCCGACACATGTGACTTCACAGAGCTGGGCTTTCTTCTTTGCGCTCCTATGAGATGCCCACAAGAGGCTGCACACCTACTCCCCTGCCCAGGTGCGTATATCGGTGGAGGAGCAACGCGTTCGCCTTTAAAATCGGGAAGATTCCTCAGCTTATTCCATTCCAGCTTCCCGATTTTAACAGCGACCGGAGACGATATACGTACCGCCCCTCGGCATGATAACAAAGTGTGCAGCCCCACAACCCTGCAGCCCCTCAAATTAATGCAAAAAAGCCCAGCTCCCTCAAAAGCAGGAGTCGGGCTTTCTCTTATTTCAATTATTTGCGCTTCAAGTTGTAGAACGACTTCAAGCCGTTGTATTGAGCAAGCTCGCCCAATTGGTCTTCGATGCGAAGCAATTGGTTGTATTTCGCCACACGGTCGGTACGGGAAGGAGCACCCGTTTTGATCTGACCTGCGTTAGTAGCCACCGCGATATCAGCGATGGTGCTGTCCTCGGACTCACCGGAACGGTGGGAGATAACAGCCGTATATCCTGCGCGTTTTGCCATTTCGATCGCATCGAACGTTTCAGTCAATGTACCGATTTGGTTTACTTTGATCAGGATGGAGTTACCGATGCCTTCGTTGATACCTTTTTCCAGACGCTCGGTGTTGGTAACGAACAGGTCGTCACCCACGAGTTGAATTTTGTTACCCAATTTCTCGGTGAGCAATTTCCAACCTTCCCAATCGTCCTCGGAGCATCCGTCTTCGATGGTTACGATTGGATATTTGTCTACCCAAGAAGCGAGCAAGTCCACGAATTCTGCCGGCGTGAAGGATTTGCCTTCGCCTTCCAGAACATACTTGCCATCTTTGAAGAACTCGGTGGAAGCAACGTCCATACCCAGTAATACATCTTCACCTGGCTTGTAGCCGGCTTTTTCGATCGCTTCGATGATGGAAGACAGTGCATCTTCGTTAGACGTGAAGTTAGGAGCGAAGCCGCCCTCGTCACCAACCGCTGTGTTCAGGCCTTTGCCCTTCAGAACGGATTTCAGGTTGTGGAAGATTTCCGCGCCCATGCGAAGCGCTTCTTTGAAGCTAGGTGCACCAACAGGCAATACCATGAACTCTTGAACGTCAACGTTGTTGTCCGCGTGAGCGCCACCGTTAACGATGTTCATCATAGGTACTGGAAGTTGTTTTGCGTTGAATCCGCCAAGGTAAACATACAGTGGAAGATCCAATGCATCAGCAGCAGCGCGAGCTACAGCCATGGATACGGCCAGAATTGCGTTCGCACCCAATTTGCCTTTGTTCGGCGTACCGTCCAAAGCGATCATCAGTTTGTCGATGCCAAGCTGGTCCAGAGCGTCCATGCCAATCACTTCAGGCGCGATGATTTCGTTCACGTTCTCAACGGCTTTCAGAACGCCTTTGCCCAGGTAACGGGATTTGTCGTCGTCGCGAAGCTCAACGGCTTCGTGAACGCCAGTGGAAGCACCGGATGGAACGATCGCGCGACCGATTGCACCGGATTCCAGGTATACTTCAACCTCTACGGTTGGATTGCCACGGGAGTCAAGGACTTCGCGTGCATATACATCAGAAATAATAGTCATGTGTATAGTCTCCTTTTAATGTTATGTTTATGTTCCATTATGAACCACTTATTTACGTGCTGCAATCATGGAAGTTCCCGTCATTTCATCCGGCTTCGGCAGACCCATCAGGTCGAGAATGGTTGGCGCGATGTCGGCAAGAATACCGCCTTCACGCAGCGTTACATTCTCATCCGTTACGATGAACGGAACCGGGTTTGTAGTATGTGCGGTGAATGGACGTCCATTCTCGTCAAATACCATGTCCGCGTTCCCGTGGTCAGCGGTAATCAGAACTACCCCGCCTTTTGCCAAAACAGCCTCAACAACCTTGCCAACACACTCATCCGTAGTCTCAACGGCTTTAATCGTCGGCTCCAGCATACCGGAATGACCTACCATATCCGGGTTGGCGAAGTTCAAGATGATCGCATCATGCTTATCCGCTTCGATTTCTCTCACGCAAGCATCCGCCACTTCATAAGCGCTCATCTCCGGTTTCAGATCGTAGGTCGCCACTTTCGGCGAGTTGATCAGTACGCGCGTTTCACCAGGAAGCTCAACATCGCGTCCACCGCTGAAGAAGAATGTCACGTGCGGGTACTTTTCGGTTTCCGCAATCCGAAGCTGTTTCTTGTTGTGCTGAACCAGCACTTCGCCGAGCGTGTTATCGAGATTCTTCGGTTTGTAGGCAACAAAGCCTTCCACCGTCTCGCTGAACAGCGTCAAGCATACAAAATGCAGGTTTTGCGGGAACTTCGGTCCTCGTTCAAAACCACGGAAATCATTATTCGTAAACACCTGGGACAGCTGAATCGCACGGTCAGGGCGGTAGTTCAGGAAGATAACGGAATCTCCGCTCTCCACCAGACTAACCGGCTCGCCTTCACCATTCACAATCACGGTCGGTTCTACGAATTCATCGTAAACCGATTTCTCGTAAGATTCGATGATGGCTTTCAGCGGATCCGTATATTTCGGTCCTTCGCCATACACCATGGCACGGTAAGCCTTCTCGACACGATCCCAACGCTTGTCGCGGTCCATCGCATAATAACGACCGGAAAGCGTAGCGATTTGGCCAACGCCCACTTCTTCGATCTTCGCAATCAGATCCTTAACGAACTGCTTGCCGCTGTCCGGTGCCACGTCGCGTCCATCCATGAAGCCATGGATGTATACGTCATGAAAATCTTCCTTCTTGCAAAGATCCAGCATGGCAAACATATGCTCAATATGACTGTGAACGCCGCCGTCGGATACCAGCCCGTACAGATGCAGCTTCTTGTTGTTGTTCTTAGCAGCGCGAACGGCTTCCACCAGCGTTTCGTTCTCGAAGAATTCTCCTTCACGAATCGACTTCGTGATGCGGGTCAAGTCCTGATACACGATCCGGCCTGCGCCGATGTTCAAGTGACCCACTTCGGAGTTCCCCATTTGACCTTCCGGCAAGCCTACGGCTTCACCGCAAGCAGTCAACGTGGTGTTCGGGTATTGCTTCAAATACCGGTCGTAGTTAGGCTTGTTCGCTTGAGCGACCGCATTGCCCACCTCGGTGTTGCGAAGCCCGAAACCGTCCATGATAATCAGAGCTACGGGTTTTGGAGCAGACATTTACTTCGCCCCCTCAACGAGTGCGATGTAGGAAGCCGGTTGTAGACTTGCACCACCAACGAGCGCGCCGTCGATGTCGCTTTGTCCCATATACTCCGCTACATTTTCAGGCTTCACGCTGCCGCCGTATTGAATGCGAACTTGCTCTGCAACGGTTTCGCCGTAAAGGCCTTTAACGAGTTCACGAATATAAGCGATGACTTCGTTCGCATCCTCTGCCGTAGAGGATTTGCCCGTTCCGATCGCCCAGATTGGCTCATAAGCAATAACAACATGAACCGCTTGATCAGCAGGAACACCTGCGAACGCTGCTTCCGTTTGTACTTTGCACACGTCTTTGGTTTGGCCGGCTTCGCGTTCTTCCAGCTTCTCGCCGACGCATACGATCGGAAGAAGACCATGGCGGAATGCCGCATGTACCTTCTTGTTCACGATCTCATCGGTTTCAGCAAAATACTGACGGCGCTCGGAGTGTCCAATAATGACATAGTCCACGCCCAGATCCTTCAGCATCAAACCGCTGATTTCACCCGTAAAGGCGCCATTGTCTTCAAAATGAAGATTTTGTGCACCGATTTTGATGTTCGTGCCCTTGACCGCTTCAACCAATGCAGGAAGATTGGTAAATGGCGCGCAAACCACGCTTTCCACGCCTTCTACTTCCGCTTTGCCTTTCACATCTTCAATAAATGAAGCTGCTTCCGGAACGGTTTTGAACATTTTCCAGTTACCAGCTATGATAGGTGTTCTCACACGATTCACTCCTTTATTCCCCCGAAGAATCGGGGTCCAAACTTCATCCACTTGCTATCCAATATAGTGCCTATTTCTATTTGTCGTTCAGTGCCACAACACCAGGAAGTGCTTTGCCTTCCATAAACTCAAGAGATGCACCGCCGCCTGTCGAGATGTGATTCATCTTGTCGGCAAGACCGAATTTCTCTGCAGCTGCAGCCGAGTTGCCGCCGCCGATAATCGTGTAAGCTTCCGTATCCGCACAAGCTTGTGCCACTTCACGAGTACCGTTGCTGAACGGAGCGATTTCAAATACGCCCATAGGACCGTTCCACACGACAAGCTTGGAGTTCTTGATCACTTCTGCATACTTGGCGCGAGTCTTAGGTCCGATGTCAACGCCTTCCCAATCGGCAGGAATGCCGTCGATATCAACGACCTTGGTATTCGCGTCTGCGCTGAACTCGTCCGTAACGACGATATCTTCCGGCAGGTAGAAGTTTTTGCCCAGCTCTTTAGCTTTCTCGATGAAACCGAGTGCAACATCAAGCTTCTCTTTATCAAGCAGAGATTGGCCGATTTCATGGCCTTGAGCTTTGAAGAACGTGTAAGCAAGTCCACCGCCGATGATGACATTGTCAGCAAGCGTAAGCAGGTTGTCGATCACGTCGATTTTGTCCTTAACCTTCGATCCACCGATGATGGCGGTAAAAGGACGGTCCGGATTCGAAAGGGCTTTGCCAAGAACGGACAGCTCTTTCTCCATCAACAATCCCGATACAGCCGGAAGATGATGAGCGATACCTTCTGTCGAAGCGTGCGCACGGTGAGCAGCACCAAACGCGTCATTCACGAACAGATCGGCCAGTTCGGCGAATTGCTTCGCAAGTTCCGGATCGTTCTTCTCTTCACCAGCGTAAAAACGAACATTTTCAAGCACGAGCACATCGCCGTTTTGCAGCTTCTCGACTTGAGCTTTAACGGCTTCTCCTACTGCTTCATCCGCTTTGGCTACCGGTTTGCCGAGCAGCTCGGACAGACGCTGACTTGCCGGAGTCAGGCGCAAAGATTCAACGACCTCTCCTTTTGGACGACCCATGTGGCTGGCCAGGATGACTTTCGCTCCTTGCTCTACCAGATATTTAATGGTCGGCAAAGTCTCGCGAATACGAGTGTCGTCTGTAATTTTACCATCTTCGAGCGGTACATTGAAATCGACGCGGACAAACACCCGTTTGCCGCTTACTTCTACATCACGTACACTTTTCTTGTTCATCTCCACGTTCCTCCTAAGAAAACTATTCTCCTCACCGACAGCATGCAGTTGCTCTCGTTTCTCTCTATCGCTAACCAGCGCCCGGATCTTGTCTATTCTTCCCAGTGCTCTGGCATGAAAACAAGGAAAAACCATGAACCAAAGAGGAGACCCGTGAAACGGAACTCCTCTTCGATTGTATGGCTAGATCAATTACAGACCTTTGCTTGCGATGTAAGCAGCGAGGTCAACGACACGGTTGGAGTAGCCCCACTCGTTGTCATACCAAGAAACAACTTTCACCATGTTGTCGCCAACTACCATAGTGGAGAGCGAATCGATAGTGGAAGAAGCTGGGTCGCCATTGTAGTCGCTGGATACAAGCGGCTCTTCGGAGTAGTTCAAGATGCCTTTCAGCGGGCCTTCAGCAGCTGCTTTCAGAGCTCCGTTAACATCTTCAAGGGTTACATTCTGGGACAGCTCAACTACGAGATCCGTTACAGAAACGTTCTTCGTAGGTACACGCATTGCCATACCGTTCAATTTGCCTTTCAATTGTGGCAGAACGAGGCTAACCGCTTTAGCAGCACCAGTTGTGGATGGAATGATGTTTTCAGCAGCTGCACGAGCACGACGCAGATCTTTGTGCGGAAGATCAAGCACTTGCTGGTCATTCGTGTAGGAGTGAACCGTAGTCATCATACCCTTAACGATACCGAATTTCTCGTCAAGAACTTTAGCGAAAGGAGCCAAGCAGTTTGTTGTACAAGAAGCGTTGGAGATTACAGTATGGTTAGCTGCATCGTATTTGTCTTCGTTAACGCCCATAACGATGGTGATATCTTCGTCAGTTGCTGGAGCGGAGATGATAACTTTCTTAGCGCCGCCTTTCAAGTGAGCGGAAGCTTTGTCTTTCGCTGTGAAAATACCAGTGGATTCTACAACGATTTCAACGCCGTGCTCAGCCCAAGGCAATGCTTCAGGGTTACGCTCAGCGAATACTTTCACTTCACGGCCGTTTACAACGAGTGCGCCTTCTTTAGCTTCAACCGTTGCATTAAGTCTTCCGTGAGTTGTGTCATATTTCAAAAGGTGTGCCAGCGTGCTTACGTCCGTCAAATCGTTGATTGCCACGATTTCAACTTCGCTGTTGTTCAGCGCAGCGCGGAACACGTTACGTCCAATACGTCCAAAACCGTTAATACCTACTTTAACCATGAGTAGTTCCCTCCATATTTGTAAAATTTATATATTCAAGATTGGCCGTTAAGCCAATCAAGACAACAATAAGGAAAAATCAGTGTGCACGCCCGTGGGTTCAAATCCCGGCGTCAATCTCCTTCTCGACTTCCAGTGCCGCGGCTTCATCGGTAACGAGAATATCCTCATGTCCGAATTTCAACACCGCGTGAATCGCCTTACCCTTGCCTTGACCCCCAGCAATGCCGATGATCGTCTCTGTCCGCATAATATCCTCAAGCCGCAGCCCGAGAGTAAGCATTTTGTGGACAACTTCACCATCTTCACTGAAGTAGTAGCCGAAGGATTCCGCAATCGCGCCATCTGCCTGCAAGTTCTGAATAGAGTTTTCATCCAGCTTGCGTCTTCTTGCCATCTCCATGGCATCTCCGATGCCGTGAATAATGACTCGGCAGCGCCTGATCACATCCACGATCTCCTGGATATGCTGATCCTGCACCAGAGACTGATAGGCATCCTCGCTTAGCAGATCCGGTACGTGAAGCAATCGGTACTCAGCTCCAACGCGCTTTGCCATCTTGGAAGCAATGGTGTTCGCTTGAATCTCCACGCTCTCCCCAAGACCGCCCCGCGCTGGCACAAACCAAGTGCTTGTCAGCGGTTCGCCGCCTGGCAAAGAGGACATCTGCTCGGCCACTTCGGCGAGCGTGGAGCCGCCGGTTACGGCAATCGTATCTCCATCTTGGACAAAACTTAGCAGCGTTCTTGCTCCGGCCCGGCCAAGCTCACGTTTGACTTCCGGAGATGACTCGCTGTCACCGGGAATAATGACCACTTTACGAAGCCCGTAAGCCTGACGAATCTTCTCTTCCAGTTCAACCAGTCCGAATAACTCATTCATGACCGGCTCCAGCTCCTCCAGCAAGCATATCCCTGAGCTGCTGATACGCATGCCAAGCGTTTCAATCTCGATCAGCCCTTGCGCTTTCAGAAGATCAGTCTCTGCTCTGAGAACACGCTCGGTCATCGAGAGTGATGAAGCCAATGTTCTTCGGCCAACAATTCCGGACAACTTGATCTGATGAAGGATGGTATACCTTCGTTTAAGAGTGTCCATCAGATCCGGCAGAAGCTGCTCTTGTATTTCTAATAGGTTACGCATGCATTCCACTCCTGCAAACTTCGTCTCGGCTCTTCTCTAGCTGGTCGTAAAATGTCCCAGTTGAACTTTTTAAGTCCCACCTTTATTCTAACCAATAATTATGCCGGTTGCAAGTGTCCGAAAGTATATTTCTCTGCCCCGGGCATTCTTATACATTATGGCCAAGTACTGGCTCGTCTATATAATAGGAACAAAGTTTTGTCTGCTATTGTATTTTTTAAATAGATGCGGTATAATCAACTTCGTTGCTAATTTTTTTTGCGCCCGTGGTCCAATGGATATGACGTAGGCCTCCGGAGCCTGAGATCGAGGTTCGATTCCTCGCGGGCGCGCCATTATAACTTTTATTCTCTATACTGATTACCCTAAAGCGCCCATGACGGCTCTTTTTTTTACCCAATAGTTTGACTATCTTTGACTTTTTGATTTAAATTGTTTATCATGTGGGTAATACGGTAACAGTATTTATATGAGGTACTTAAGAGGAGGTTTTCCACGTGAGTTTTATACCTATGGTCGTTGAACAAAGCAACCGCGGTGAGCGGGCGTACGACATCTATTCCAGATTGCTGAAAGACCGCATTATCTTCCTCGGCTCCGACGTAAATGACGTGGTCGCCAATTCCATCATTGCCCAAATGCTGTTCTTGTCGGCTGAGGATCCTGAGAAGGATATTCATCTTTACATCAACAGTCCTGGCGGTTCCATTACCGCAGGTATGGCGATATTCGATACGATGCAGTTCATTAAGCCGGACGTTTCGACGATCTGTGTCGGCATGGCTGCTTCCATGGGCGCATTCCTGCTCAACGCAGGCGCTAAAGGCAAACGTTACGGTCTGCCTAACAGCGAGATTATGATTCACCAGCCGCTCGGCGGCGCACAAGGTCAAGCCACGGATATTGAGATCCGTGCTCGCCGCATCCTCAAAATGCGCGATAAGCTGAACCGCATCCTGTCCGATCGCACTGGCCAACCGCTGGAGCGCATTGAGAAGGATACCGATCGCGACTACTTCATGACGGCTGACGAAGCCAAAGAATACGGTCTGATTGATCAAGTATTAGAGAATACACCACCGCAAGGCTTATAAAAAAAATGAAGTAAAGGGCAGGCGCCGTTATCCGGTGCCTGCCCTTTCTTATCCTCTGGATCATTGAAAACTTTGAGTACTAAATAGTGAGAGTATCCCCTCCGGTCGCTGTTGAAATCGGGAAACTGGAATGAATATGGATAACTGAGGTTTCCCGAGTTCAAAGGCGAACGCTTTGCTCCTTCAAGGATACTCTCACTTTGGTACGACCTTACCTATAAAAACTTAAAGACTAGCTCAAGACCATCCCCCTCCTAAAAGGCCTGCCTCTAACTTGTGGGGAGGGGAATAGAGGAAAGCCCGGGCAGGGTTCCTTTGCACGGGCAATCGGATTGCGTAAAGCCTAATAATGCACGGAGGCGAACCTCTAGGTAAACGAAAAACCCCCTGATCGCAGGTAAGGAGAATACACGCTCCACACTCAAATGATCAAGGGATTTTCGTAACTCGTTCCAGTACAGTGTTACATTAGGACAACATCATGTTTCTAACAAGCTATAGTATGAAAATAAATGATTGCAGTTTACACAAACCGCTACCGTATGCTCTTACTTCCACTCTTTCAGCTTCAACTCAAACTCCGGAAATCCATAGGCATACGCGGTGTACTCATAAAGCTGGAAGTACAGCACCGCAGCATTATCCTTCACATAAAAATCAGCATCGGCAGGCACGCCTTCAAATCCGCCGAGGTAGCCTCCTTCTTTTTTCAGCTTGTTCAGCACAAGGTTGTTCAGCTTCTGTTTGTTCTTGCCCTGCATGTTTATGAAATCGCCCAGCTTCATCTGCTTGCCATCCTTCAAGGAGAACGTGAAGCTTTTACGGAAGGTCATGCCATGGGCGCCACCCGTGTAGGAATAATCGTATGCTGTAATGCTCAGGATATCATTCTGGTTATAATGGACCACGAAATCCCCACTGAACTCGTAAGGGAAACTGGATTCCGATGGCGGGAATTCCTCAGCATTCCCTTCGGCACCGGTGATTACGCCGGACGCATTTTCCTTCAGTACTTTATTGATCTCGGCTTGCGCCTCCGCATTTGCAAGTCCACTGATTACAGGATAGTTCACAACGGCATCCACGCCCTGAATCTTTTTCTTCAGCGTAGCCGATTTGATCGTAATGTCGTTCTGTTTCTTCTGCGTCATGCTGAGTGTTTTCACGGAAGAGTTCCATTGTCCCTGAACACCCATGTATTCGCTGACCGTTTTGAATGGCACATACAGACGACCATTAATGATCTGTCCCCCAGGCTCGCCGGCATACGAACCGTTCACCAGAATACCGATTTCAGTTGAATCATATACGATGGCACTCAGTTTGTTATAACCGTTGCCCAGTGTATACGTACGTTTTTTTGCATCATATTTAAGAGGCATTCCCAGGCCGTCCCGCAAAGCGGTTGCCGGCACATAAGTTACCCCGTGCAGCACGAGACCTTTCTGTGACAGGGTCTTGCCATTCCATTTCAGTACGACTTCATTCTTCGACGATTTTTGGCTGGCGGAAACGGGTGCCTTAGCGGCGCTTGCATCGATGACCTGTCCGCTCAAACCCAGACCGCCAAGCAGGACGCTAGTTGCAATTAATGATGCACATACACGTAATTTAGGATTCATATCAGAATTCCACCTTTGTTAAATTAAGTTTCCGTTAGTTGTTAATCTATTACCCTTAATCATTATAAGGAAAGCTTTCAATGTATTGGTAACAAAGTCAATGACAATTTTGATTCCATGCCTCGGGACCTATACGTTCGTTTAATCCTTCTGCATGAATGCTTTTACGCTTAGAAATACACCGAACAAGAGAGCGCATGTACCCGCAAGCAGCAGCAATTCACTGCCTTGAACAACGTAAGCTAGAAGAATCAAACCGATGGCAACGAGGGCTGTGAATACTCAATAACAGCAGATACAGCGCGCTTTTCCTGAAGATGTTCAGAAACAACACCGCTGCTGCGACGGCAACGATTCCTGCAATAACCAACAAGCCCATCACATCGCTCAAGCCGCTTTCTCCTTTTCCTGATTAAACGTATCGAAACCTGGTTTTAGTTATTTGCGTCCTCCTTTATATATAACAACGAAACGGGCCACGAAGTTGTGGTTTGATTCATATAAATCGGCTATTTCTTCCTATTCCGGGACTAAGGGCCTATTCTTTACAAACAAAAAAGAGCCTGCCCCCAATGGGACAGACTCTTTTTATTACAAAAATATGAAAATGCAAGCCCTATAATTAACGACCGCTCTTCAGTTCAGTCCATAAACGATCATAGATCGAGAGCGAGTCACCGACATTATCTAGCCATTCGGTACGGCCCAGCTCTTCATCTGTCAGGTTGATCATCGTATTGGCGCGGTATTCCTCGCTATGGAATTCCATCGCTTTGGTGTTCGGATTGCTGTATCCGATAAATTCATAGTTTTTGGCGCTGACCTCAGGCTCCATCATGAAATTGATGAATTTCTCGGCCAGCTCTTTATTCTTGGCACCCTTAGGAATCGCGTAGTTATCAGAGAAGATGGTAGCCCCTTCTTCTGGCACGACATACGCCACATCCGGATTCTCCGCAGCAATAAAGGCGGCATCTCCGGACCATACCGTAGCAATCCAGCCTTCTTCTTGGATCATCTTCTGCTTGATGTTATCCGTATCAAACGCTAGCACATTCGGCAGCAGGGTCTTCAGCTCATCCGCAGCTGCGATGATTTCCGCTTCATCTGTGCTGCTGTTGGACTTCCCTTGCTTCTTAAGCGCCATGCCGATCATTTCACGGTTGTCGTCCAGAAGCAGGACTTTACCCTTGTATTCCGGGTTCCAGAGATCTTCCCAGCTGTTGATCTCATCCTTCACATACTTCTTGTTATATGCAATTCCCGTTACACCGGACGTGTAGACAATCGAATATTTATTGCCCGGGTCATAAGAAGGATCTTTGAAAGTATCTGTTAGATTGGCGAAGTTCGGGATATTATTCATGTCAAGCGGCTCAAGCAGCTCCGATTCAATCATCGTTTTGACCATATAATCGGACGGCTGAATGAGGTCATACCCACTGCCGCCAGCCTTGATTTTAGCCAGCAGATCTTCATTGTTTGCGTAATTGTCGTAGGTTACCTTTACGTCGAACTTCTCTTCGAAGTCCTTCAGCACCTCGGGATCAAAGTTATCCGCCCAACTGTAAATGTGAAGCGTCTCTTTATCCGAGCCGCAACCGGCCAAGAGTCCTACAGACAATACCGCAACCATGCCTGCCGTCAGCAGGCGGGTCCATCTTGATTTTTTCAATTCAATATCTCCTCTCTTTCCACTTCCATGTTTTATTTCGAAAAAAGCAGTACCTATGCTTAGATCGGTAATGTTTTATGTTTCTTTTCCCCGTTGCCGCGGTTAAGAATATATTGCGCTAACAGAATCAGCGTGATGCTGACCAGAACGAGCAGCGTACACAGCGCGTTAATCTCTGGCGAGATGCCGCGCTTCACTTGAGCGTAAATATAGATCGGCAGCGTCGTTGAGCTGGGGCCGGCAACAAAAAAGCTGACCATAAAGTCATCCAATGACAGCGTAAAAGCAATCAAGGCGCCGGAGATAATGCCCGGTGCAATCTGCGGCAATGTAACATGCCGGAACGTCTGCCAAGGCGTAGCGCCCAAATCCTGGGCCGCCTCATCCAGCTGTTTGCCCATGCCCGACAGTCTGGCCGTCACTACGACATACACATACGACAGGCTGAACGTAATATGGGCGATGATCACCGTCGTCTTGCCAAGCGGCATATTCAGTTGACTGAACAATACCAGCAGTGACAGCCCCATAATAATATCCGGGATAATGACCGGCAGATACAGCAGCCCGTTCATGCCGCTGCGACCTCGGCGTCCCAGATTCCGAAGCGAGAGCGCCGCCGCAGTTCCGAGCAGGGTAGAAATGATCGTCGATATGACCGCCACCGTTAAACTGTTCATCAGCGCTTCCATCACGTGCCGGTTCTCGAATAGCGACACATACCAATCCAATGTAAATCCTTCCCAGTTGCCGCTAAGCCGCGTGTTATTAAAGGAATAGATGATGATCATGATGATCGGTACATAGATGAAAGCCATCATAAGGAAAGAGTGAATCCCAAGCAGCGGGTGATTCTTCTTCTTCACTTATCTCCCCTCCCCTACGCGTTGATGGCGGGCTTGCATCGCCCGGTTAAAGAGCAGGATCAGCACCAGGGACGTAATCACGAAGATCACCGATAACGCCGCTCCAAAGGGCCAGTTGCGCGCACCCAGGAACTGCTGCTGAATGATATTACTGATCATGGAGGACTTCGCGCCTCCCAAAATATCCGTAACTACAAACATTCCGGATGTCGAGACATAGACCAGAACCGCTCCCGTCATGATGCCGGATTTGCTCTGCGGCAAGGTAATGTGCCGGAATGCTTTCCACCTGGAAGCGCCCAGATCGCTGGCCGCATCCAGCAGACGCCTATCCATCTGTTCCAGAGCCACGTAGATCGGCAGCACCATGAATGGAATGAAGTTATACACCATTCCGAGCAGCACGGCGCCGTACGTATACAGCATCTGAATCGGCTCGTCGATCCATCCCATCCACAGCAGCAGGCTGTTCACCACGCCTTGGGTCCGAAGCAGCAGGACCCAGGCATAGGTGCGGATCAAAAAGTTGATCCAGAACGGGACCGTGATCAGAATTAATCCCCAGGTTTGGATACGCGGGGAAGCGTTGGCTATATAATAGGCCAAAGGATAGCTGACTAACAAGCAGATTACCGTAGTCAGCAGCGACAGTACCAAGGTATCCCAGTAGATCCCTAAATATAATGGATCGAAGAAGGTCTTGTATCCTTCCAAACTGAAGGAAAACACGATATTCCCCAGCGAATCCCGCGAGAGAAAGGAGATGCCGACCACGATTAGCATCGGAACGATCAGAAACAGGGATAACCACAGCAGGACCGGAGTCAACAGGAACCTTGATTTCCTCATGATCCGATGATCACCTCATCTTTGGCGTTCCAGTTCACCCCAACCCGTTCGCCAACCTCCCATGGCTGATCATCCGAGATATCGAGGGCAATCATGACCTTCATCGGTTCATCATCCAATTGGACCAGCAGTTTATGAACACTGCCGAGGTACTGCACATCCTCAATCACGCCGTTCTTCTTGGCACCCGATTCCCGCTGGGGAATGAGTTTCTCTGGCCGTACGGCAAAGAGACCCTCTGGCGAAGAAAAAACGTTATTCTCCCCTACAAACGTAGCGGCAAACAGCGTTTGCGGTCTTGCATAGATCTCGCGCGGCGTACCGATTTGCTCTACCCGTCCATGGTTCATGATGACGATCCGGTCGGAGAGCATCATGGCTTCCTCTTGGTCGTGCGTTACATATACAAACGTTATCCCGAGCGTTCGCTGCAAATGCTTGAGCTCGGACTGCAGATTCTTCCGCAGCTGCAGATCCAGTGCGCCAAGCGGTTCATCCAGCAGCAGCACCTTCGGTTTGTTGGCAATGGCGCGGGCGATGGCCACGCGCTGCTGCTGTCCGCCGGACAGCTGGTGCGGGAAGCGTTCCCGCAGGGCGGTGAGCTGCGTCATGGCAACGGCCTCGTCCACCCGCTCCTTGATGAGTTGGCGCGGCATTTTTTTCATTTTCAGCCCAAAAGCGATATTATCTTCTACGGTCATATGCGGAAACAGAGCATAGTGTTGGAATACCAGATTCAAATCCCGCTTGTTCGCAGGTATTTCCGTCACATTCTGACCCGCCAGCCAGACCTGTCCTTTGGTTGGCTGTTCGAATCCTGCTATCATTCGGAGAATCGTCGTTTTGCCGCAGCCGCTGGGGCCCAGCAAAGTCAGGAATTCCCCTTCTTTAATGGAGAGCGACAGCGGATGCACGACCGCTTGTCCCTGAAAATGCTTCTCGATCTGGACAAGTTCAATCACATGCATCAACCCCTTCTTCAAAATGTGACCTGTTCCATGTGTACATTCCTGCTAACAGTATGCACAAAAACGTTCCCCACTAAGAAGAAACGGTCCTACTGCCTGTTGTGCTCAGGTTGGCAGAATCCGTTTCTTAAAGGTGGAGGATGCTAGAAGTCTCGACTAAGAAAAAAAAGCCATATCCATGGGTATGGCTGTAACGTTCAGATCAAAGTTCAGTTTTTCGCATATTCACTATACCTTGTTTTCCCCCTATACACAACACTTTTCTGTGTATTTCGACAGGGGAAGGGACGGATGTGGGCCCTGATTATGGTATTTCATTTTTCAAATAAGGATACACAAAAAACCGTCCACCCGGTAAGATCCGGATGAACGGTTCTCTGCATGCTGAGTCGAAAACAACAACTACTTCAGCTCATATTGCACGTACAGCTGCGTTGAGATTTTGATTTCGCCCGGCTTCACGGATGTGTTTGCACCCGCGTCCGCTGCTGTGGATTGTGCTTCCATCGCCATTTTTTCGAGGCCATAGATGGTATCTACACCAACAGAACCTTCCACAATGTTCAGCACGATGCCCAACTGACGCTTGGAGGCTTTTGCCATCGCCTGAGCTTTCAGGTCTGCATTCGCCATCGCCTTATCAATCACTTGGGCCTCGAACGCATCGCGGTTCTCCACTGAGAAACGTGCGTTTCCAATGGAATTGGCGCCGGCATCGGACGCTGCATCAAGCAAATCGCCGACTTTGTTCAAGTCGCGAAGCGTGACTTCCAGGGAATGATACGCCGAATAGTTTTTCACTTTACGTCCATTATCATCAGAGTACGTATAGTTAGGCTGTACATAGAACTGCTCGGTTTTGATATCCTTGTCATCGATCTTCCAGGTTTCTTTCAACAGCTTCGTAATTTTATCCATTTTCTGTGCGTTGCTCTTCTGTGCGGATTTTGCGGTTTCCGCATATGATTCAGCCCCGATGGAAAGATATACGATATCTGGCTTCACCGAGATCTCGCCTTTACCGAGTACGGTTAGAAGGTTTTGCTGTGCTGCCTCCGCCGCATGCACCTCGGTTGCCCCGCTCAATCCTACTACAGCCGTACTTCCAGTCAACAGTGCACCTGCAATCATGATGGAACCTACTTGTTTGACCCATCTTTTCATTATTGTCAGCCTCCTTCAATATTGGCATCGCTGCCATGCTTGCCTTACCCTTCTAACGTGAGGGCATTGGTAAATGTTGCATCCGAATTGAAGCGTTTTGAATTTTTCTTCAACTTATGTTGATACGCTCCATTTAATTGGTATATCTAGGCATGATTGGTTGATTAGCAAAATAAGATACCCAATGAAGAAGACGGCAGCTGTTTAATAAGGAAGCCTTAATGGGTAACTAACTTACATCGGTGTTTAAAAAGAGGAGGTCACTATGAAATCATTCCGGATGTTATACGCGTTCATGTCACTGCTGATACTCATGGCAGCGGGCATGCCATACGGGGCGGCAAGCGCCGCGGCAGAGCCAGCCTCCGGTAAAACCTATCAGATCGGAACGGACATTACGTTTGCCCCGTTTGAATTCCAGGATGCAAGCGGCAAATTTGTCGGTATCGACATGGATCTGCTGGATGCGATCGCAAAAGATCAGAATTTCAAATATGAGATCAAGCCGCTCGGCTTCAATGCGGCGGTTCAGGCGCTGGAAGCCAATCAGGTCGATGGAGTCATTGCCGGCATGAGCATCACGGAAGAGCGGAAGCAGAAATTCGATTTTTCCGATCCTTATTTTGAATCAGGTGTGGTCATGGCCATTCGCCAGGATCAGGAGTCTATTAAAGGGTACGAGGATTTAAAAGGAAAAAAAGTCGCTGTCAAAACCGGTACGGAGGGCTACAGCTTTGCCGAATCCATATCCTCCAAATACGGATTCACCATCGTGCCTTTTGACGATTCGGCCCAGATGTATGACGATGTAAGGACCGGCAATTCCGTTGCCTGTTTTGACGACTTCCCCGTGCTGGCATACGGAGTCGAGCAGAACAATGGACTGAAGATCGTTACGGATATGGAGCCAGGTGCCTCCTACGGATTTGCCGTCGGCAAGGGACGGAACCAGGAGCTTCTGGAGAAATTCAATGCCGGCTTGATCAACCTGAAGGCAAGCGGAGAGTACGATCGCATTAAAGCAAAATACATTGGCGAAAATGCCGTGGGCGCGGCGAATCAAAGCCGCTGGGAGCTAATCGTGGAGTCGCTGCCTTCGTTGCTGAAGGGCCTTGGCAATACGCTGCTGTTGACCATCGTATCGCTGTTCTTTGCGTTTTTCCTAGGGTTGATATTCGGTTTTATGAAGGTCGGACGCAATAAATGGCTCCGAGGCATCGCAACAGTATTCGTGGATATTTTCCGCGGCATACCGCTGCTGGTCCTTGCCTTCTTCATCTATTTCGGTATTCCGCAAGCGCTCGGGTTCACGATGTCGCCGATCGTGGCAGCTGTCCTGACACTTAGCCTGAATGCCGGTGCCTATGTCACGGAAATTATCCGGGGCGGTATCCAATCCATTGACCCTGGACAACTGGAGGCTGCCCGCTCGCTCGGTCTGCCATACCGTAAAGCCATGATGAAAATCATCATTCCCCAGGCAATCAAAGTCATGATTCCGACCTTTATTAACCAACTGGTGATCACGCTCAAGGATACGTCGATCCTGTCGGTAATCGGCCTGGTCGAGCTGACCCAATCCGGGAAAATCATCATCGCAAGAACATTCGCTTCGTTTGATATTTGGCTCGTGGTCGCCATCATGTATCTGGTCGTGATTACTATTCTGACTAAAATTTCGGGCCGTCTGGAAGGGAAGGTGCGTCATGGATAAAATCCGCGTAGAAGGACTGAAGAAGAATTTTGGAACGAACGAGGTGCTGAAGGGCATTGACATGCAGGTTCAGGAAGGCGAGGTTGTCTGTGTCATCGGGCCCTCGGGCTCCGGCAAAAGCACCTTCCTGCGCTGCATCAACCGACTGGAGGACATTACGGCAGGCAGGGTGTTCGTACATGACAAGGATATCAATGACCCTAAAACGGACATCAACAAGGCGCGTGAGAACATCGGCATGGTGTTCCAGCACTTTAATCTGTTCCCCCACTTCAATGTGCTGAAGAACATCACATTTGCCCCGGTCGAACTGGGCAAGCAGAGCGCCTCCGAGGCGCGTGCCACGGGGCTGAAGCTGCTGGAGCAAGTAGGCCTCTCGGATAAGGCGGAAGCCTTCCCCAGCCAGCTGTCGGGCGGGCAGAAACAGCGTGTCGCGATCGCCCGGGCCTTGGCGATGAATCCGGACATCATGCTGTTTGACGAGCCGACATCGGCGCTGGACCCCGAGATGGTCGGCGAAGTGCTCGGCGTGATGAAGGATCTCGCGCGCGAAGGCATGACGATGATGATCGTCACGCATGAGATGGGCTTTGCCCGCGAGGTTGCGGACCGGGTGATTTTCATGGATGGCGGGTATATCGTAGAGGAAGGCCCGCCGGAGGAAGTGTTCGGCAGACCGAAGCATGAGCGTACGATCAGCTTTTTGGAGAAGGTGCTGTAATGGTGCAGCTAACCTACCTGTAGCAACCGTTGCCGTATGGATGCACGTACCTTGCGGGTTGCTCCCTGTGCGCACTGCTTCCTATGCGCACGGTGCGTGGCCGAGGTGCGTCGACGCCGATCATCTTGCAGCAACCATTATTACACCGCGCGGGGAAGGTGCTTCATTCGGCAAATAAGGTCCTTGGTGTCCGTTACATTCGCAAGATTACCGAGGAAATGCTTTATGTCTTATGTCCAACCTTCACCGCACGATCACTACTTCGTATCCAGTGATCGCTTATACGGCACCTTCACGGTAAATGCCGAGCCTTTCCCAAGCTCGGATTGGACCGTAATATTCCCTTGATGAATATCGACGATCCGCTTCACGATCGATAATCCAAGCCCGCTGCCCCCCGCAGCGCGGTTACGCGATTTGTCCGCTTTGTAAAAGCGTTCGAATATATGCAGCTGGTCCGACTCCGACATCCCGACCCCCGTATCCGTCATCGTAACCTCGGCTCCGTCCTCCCCTGCTTTCAGCACGATGGTGATCATACCGCCTTCCGGCGTGAATTTGATGCTGTTGTGCAGCAAGTTGGTCCACACTTGACTCAGCAGATCCTCTGTGGCCTCAATCTCTACCTTTGCGAGATCCAGATCCACCTGAATCCGTTTCGCCAGCCACTGCGGCTCATGCGCCAAGACGACCGCACGCAGCTGCCCGTCGAGCCGGTAACGAGCCCTTTCGAATGCCGGTTGCTCTCCTTCCAGGGATGACAGCTTTAACAGATTGTCACTCAGCTGCGACAAGCGGCGGCTCTCTCCTTCGATGATCTCCAGGTAACGGGCTCTCTTCTCCTCCGTGAGGCGGGGATTTCGGAGCGCCCTTGCAAACCCCCGAATCGAAGTAAGCGGGGATTGAATTTCATGGGACACATTGGAGATGAAATCCTGACGCATGGTCTCCATCCGCCCCAATTCGCCGGCCATGTCGTTAATGCTGCTGGCGATCATCTTGAACTCCCCGCGCCATTCATTTTCGTTCATCTTTACCTTGAAGTCTCCCTGCGATATCCGGCGCATGGCATCCGTAATGGAATTCAGCATGGCCATTTGCCGATGCTTGAAGAACATGCCCACGACCAGCATGCATAGGAAGAAGATGATGACGCCAACAAACAAGTTGATCAGCTGGATGACATAATCCCAACGCGGCGTTCCCGTCCAGGTGTAAATAAACCGCGTCACATAGGTCGCCGCCGTCCATGACGCACCTAATACCGCAAAGACCAAGATGGTCTGAAGCGTTTCCCGAACGATCTTCCACAATATTTTGCGCGTTTTCTTCATTAACCTTCACCTGCCTCCAGGCGGTAACCCAGACCGCGCACCGTTCGAATCCTGAACCGGTATTTCTCCTCCGGGAACCGCTCCCGCAGCCGATTCACGTGGACATCCAGCGTCCGTTCGTTCCCTTCAAAGTCATATCCCCATATATCTTCGATCAGCCTGTCGCGCGGCAACGTGCTCCCCGGATAACTGGCCAGCTTGAAGAGCAGCTCAAACTCCTTCAGCGGCAGGGTAAAAGCCTCATCACCCGCCTTGACCTCATAGGTTCTGCGGTTCATCTGCAGCTTGCCGATGGTCACCGTCTGCGATGCGGCTACCTGATACCGCTTCAGCAGCGCTTTGACGCGCACAACAAGCTCCGCTGGTTCGAAGGGCTTCACCAGATAATCGTCGGTACCCAGCTCAAAACCCTTCACGATCTGCCTCGTTTCCCCTTTTGCCGTCAGCATCAGCACCGGAATACCGGTGTTCCTCCGGATCTCCCGGCACAGCTCCCATCCGTCCATATTCGGCATCATGATATCCATCACGACCAGATCGACGGATGTCTGTTCCATGACGGACAAGGCCTCGACGCCATCCGAGGCTTCGAATACCCCTTCCATCCCCGCTTCCTCCAGAAACACCTTTATGAGTTCGCGGATATTCGGGTCGTCGTCCACTACCAATATTTTTGCCATGGTGGCCATCCCTTCTTCCCCAGCATTTCAAGGCACCCTTAGGCCTCAATCGTTTCATTCATCTGCAGCTGCTGCACGGCAAACTCTCTGTACATGTCATGCTGCTCAATCAATTCATCATGCGTTCCCCGTCCGGTTACCGTTCCTTTTTCAATGAAAATAATCTGATTCGCTCCTACAACCGTGGATAACCGGTGCGCAATAATAATCGTCGTCCGGCCAGCCATCAGGTTCTTGAGGGCCTTCTGCACTTCAATCTCGGAACGGCTGTCCAGACTGGAGGTGGCTTCGTCCAGCATCAGAATCTTCGGATCCCGCAGCAAGGCTCTGGCTATGGCAATCCGCTGCCGCTGACCGCCGGAGAGCTTCACGCCCCGTTCGCCCACATCCGTATCAAAACCATGCGGCAGCTCGTCGATAAATCCATCTGCATAGGCCATTTCTGCCGCTCTTCGGATCTCCCCATCGCTCACTTCCCGGTCCATCCCATAACATAAGTTGTCGCGAATGGTTCCCGCGATCATTGGACTATCCTGTGAGACATAACCAATCAACCCGCGCCATGAGCGTAGAGAGAACGTATCAATCGCCGTCTTACCCAATCGGATCTGTCCTTTTTGCGGTAGGTAAAAACGCTCAAGCATGGAGAACAGCGTCGTTTTGCCTCCGCCACTCGGTCCAACCACTGCCGTGACCGTGCCCGGCTCCATCTGAAAGCTGATATCATGCAGTACCAGCTCATCCGGTTTGTAACCAAACGACAGATTCTCGATAGACACCCGCTGATTCGCGTTCACCACATCGCTACCTTCCGAAATGGACTCTTCCTCTGCATCCAGTGTTTCCAATATTCGCTCGGTTGCTCCTTTGGCCTTCTGAAACTGGGTAAAAAACGTCGTTAACTGCGTCATCGGCATCACGATCTGAATCAGATACAGGATAAACGCAACCAGCTCGCCGGCGGTCAATGCCCCTGTGGATACCTGAAGTCCGCCATACCCGATGACCACCACCAGCAGCATCATCAGCACGAAAGACATCAGCGGTGCAATCCAGGCGGATACTACGCCTTCCTTGATCCCGAAATTCAGCAGATTGGTGATCCCTTTATGCCCATTCTCATACTCTCTGTCCTCAGCGTTTGATGCTTTCACCAAACGAATCTCCGACAGCACCTGACTGATATTCGCCGTAAACGTAGCCGTCTCATCCTGCATGCCAAGCGAGATTTTATACATTTTCTTGCCAAGAGGCACAAGAATCAGCGCTGCAATCGGAATGACGATAAACATCGTCAGTGTCATCTTCCAGTTTAGATAGAGGAGCACCCCAATGGAACCGACGATAGAAATAATCCCGCTAAAAAATCCGGCCACATGGTCCGATATGAGACTTTTGATCACTCCTGTATCATTCGTCATCCGGCTGACCGATTCCCCTGAACGATTATGATCGAAGTAGCGGATCGGCAGCACCAGGAGCTTTTTCCACAGCCGTTCCCTAAGGGCGGCCACCATCTTCTGTCCCGTATAACTCAGCAAAAAGATCGAAACCCCTGAGGCTATCGTCTGCACCACAAATGCGATCCCAAGTCCGATGATATGGGAGCGGTTCATATCCGTTAAGGAGAAGCCATCCACCAGGCTCTTTGTAAACATCGGAATGACTAGCCCGACCAGGGTTGATACCACATTCAGCAAGATGGCTCCAATCAGCAGCAGCATCGGCGGTTTCGTTTCTTTTAACAGCCGGAAGAAGGCCTGCGAACCCGCTTTGCTGCTGCCGGCCTGCCTTTCCTGAGCTATTTCCTGTATCGAAGTATGGTCCGTTTCTCTCATCGTTTTCTCTTCCCTTCCATCCTTGTTTATTGTCTGTAAGGAAAGAATAGTTCAACAAGTTAAACTGAAGTTAAACGAAGGCTTATTTCTAGAGAAACAACCTAAAATGACCCCACCAAATGGAGCCTAAGCTACGATCTTATTCCAACTACTTTGCGGGGACCCCCAATATTCCAATATAGTAATAAGCCATCTAAGCATGCCCCGGACCACGCAGCAGCAGTGCGCACGATGTACAAAAAGAGCGGATTTCTCCGCCCCTTCTCGAAATCTATCCATATGTACGCACGAAAACCAAGCGAGAATCCAGCAACAGAAGGCCTTGATAGCAAAAAAAGCCTTGCAGTAACAAGACTTTTCTTAAACTTCAATCACGGTGACCCTTATTGGTTCTCGAGTTCCTCTTTGCTCACCAAGTTCACGAGTGAAGTAACCGCTTGCTCCGCGTCGGCTCCCTCAGCACTAATGTAAACTTCCGTACCAGAGCTGATCGCAAGGCTCATAATTCCCATGATACTTTTGGCATTAACTTTTTTATCATCTTTTTCAACGAAGATTTCAGATGAGTATTTATTCGCTTCCTGAACGAACAGCGCGGCCGGTCTGGCGTGAAGACCCGTCTTTAACCGAACGACTACCGGGTGCTTTGTCATGAAAATTACCCCCTATCTAATAAATCTGCTGCATTGAAAGCGCGATTGACATTTTATAATATTATACCATTTTACCATACAGGACACTAGAAGAAAAAATTCTTACCCATTCCGAATCTTTTCGGCCAATTCGTCGATTTTGCGCAGGCGGTGATTAACGCCGGATTTGCTGACGGTTCCTTTAAGAAGCTCGCCGACTTCCTTCAGATTCATGTCCGGATGAGCCAGTCGAATTTCAGCCACTTCCCGCAGTTTATCGGGCAAATTCTCAAGACCCATTTCCTTTTGGAGCAGCTTAATGTTCTCAATCTGACGGACGGCAGCGCCGATCGTTTTGTTCAGGTTGGCGGTCTCGCAGTTTACGATCCGGTTCACCGAATTCCGCATATCCCGCATAATCCGGACATCCTCGAACTTGAATAATGCCTGGTGGGCACCGATCAGATTAAGGAACTCGATGATTTTCTCGCCTTCCTTAATGTAGAAGATAAAGCCTTTCTTCCGCTCGATGCAGCGTGCGTTCAGATGAAACTCATTCGCCAGATCCACCAGGGACTGGCAGTGCTCTTCATACATTGAGGCAATTTCCAGATGGTATGAAGACCCCTCCGGATTGTTCACGGATCCGCCAGCCATAAAGGCACCGCGCAAATAGGCGCGTTTACAGCAATTTTTGCGAACGATTTGTTCATCAATCCGCGATTGAAACAGAAAGCCCTCGGAAACGATGCGCAGTTCTTTAAGTATCTCCTGAACCTGGGCGGGAATACGAACGATATATACGTTATTCTTCTTCAAACGCATTTTTTTACGCACCAAAAGTTCGGTATGTGCCTGGAAATGCCTCTTAATTAAGGAATAAATACGTCTTGCAATCGCGGCATTTTCCGTTGAAATATCCAGGATTACCTTTTTGTTCGAAAGCTGAACAGAACCGTTCATCCGAATGAGCGCGGACAGCTCGGCTTTTTCACAGCAGTTCTGGCTTTCGATCATTGTCAGTTCTTTCTTCGTCTGTGCCGCAAAGGACAAGGTACTCACCCCTTTCGTGTAATCCAATCCTGTACCAGCTGAAATATATGATTGCTCAGCTTGTCAGCGTCATGTCTTAAGTATGTTCTAAATAGCACAAGCTTATCTGCAATGAGTTTGTACCCTCTGCTGGTCACCTCATCACGATCCAGGAACACGGGCTTTGCACCCTTCTGAGCATACTTATCCTGAACCTGCGGCGGGATTTCGCCATCATTTACAATAACATAATCGAACAGATGAAGACCAATATGATCGTAAACGGCCTGCAAATGATCGCTCACCGTATAATTATCGGTTTCTCCAGGCTGCGTCATCACATTGCACACGAACATTTTGATCGCCTCAGAGGATACGATGGCTTCAGCAAGCTTGGGAACAAGTAAATTGGGCAAAATACTGGTATATAGGCTTCCCGGACCGATCAGAATTGCATCGGCCTGCTGAATCGCCTCCAGCGCTTCCGGCAGTGGCTCAACATGCTCCGGCTCCAGAAAGATCCGTTTAATGCGGCGCCCAGCCTCCGGGATTTTGGATTCACCGGTCACAATAGAACCGTCTTCCATCTCTGCATGCAAAATAACGGCTTCACCCGCCGCGGGCAGCACCTGTCCTCGAACAACAAAAACCCGGCTCATCTCCTTGACTGCCGTGACAAAATCACCGTGCAAATCCGTCATGGCAGCCAAGATTAAATTGCCGAGGCTGTGCCCGGCCAGTCCCGAGCCATTCTTAAAGCGGTATTTCAATATATCGGATAACAGCGGCTCCACATCGGCGAGCGCTGTAAGTACATTTCGAATATCTCCCGGGGGCGGCATCTGCAATTCGCTACGCAGTATGCCGGAGCTTCCCCCATCATCAGCGACGGTAACGATAGCCGTAATATCAAGCGGCTTCTCCTTGAGTCCCCGGAGCATAACGGACAGCCCGGTTCCTCCACCCATCACGACGATGCGGGGACGCTTTCTAGCTTGCACAGCCACATTTATCACTTCCCTTAATTAATGCCGATCCCGATCGGAATCACGGTGACTCACCGATACCGTCTCCGTTTCGCTAACGCCCAGCATTTTGCCAAGGTATTCCGCTATCGCAACGGAGCGATGCTTCCCGCCGGTACAGCCAATGCCGATAATAACCTGGCTTTTGCCTTCCTTCCGATACTGCGGGATCAAGAAATGCAGCATATCGAGCAGTTTGGTTAGAAACGCCTGCGTCTCCGGCCATTTCATCACGTATTCATATACATCACTGTTCTGGCCGGTATTTGGGCGCAGCTGCTCCACATAGTGCGGGTTGGGCAGAAAGCGCACATCAAACACCAGATCAGCGTCAATCGGAATCCCGTATTTAAACCCAAAGGATGTGATATTTACCGATAACGTGCTGCTCTCCAGATGTGTGAAACGTGAGATAATCTTCTCCTTCAATCGCACAGGCTTCATATTGCTCGTATCGATCACCTGGGTAGCCGAATTCTTCAGCTCATCCAGCATTTTGCGCTCCAACCTTATACCGTCAAGCGGCATGCCTTCCGGAGCGAGCGGATGGCGACGGCGGCTTTCCTTATAACGTTGTACAAGCACGGAATCCGTTGCATCCAGGAATAGAATCTCGCAGTGGATGGTAAAGTGATCCTTGATGTAACTCAGAGACTCTGATAGAGCCGTAAAAAATTCGCGGCCACGCAGGTCGATGACCAATGCAACCTTGCCGATCTTACCCTTGGATTGATCGATCAGCTCCGCGAATTTGGGAATGAGCACCGGAGGCAGGTTATCGACGCAAAAGAATCCAAGATCCTCCAGACTTTGTACGGCCAAGGTCTTACCTGCTCCCGACATCCCGGTGATGATGATCAGGGTGGCCATGGATGATGTGTTGCTGCCTCGGTTGGCTGCTTCCAGCATCAGCTTTCCCTCCCTTATAAGTTTAGATCAGACGATGTATGGTGAATAATGATTACGAACGCAAATGCAGTCCGGCAGCGCCTACAACGCCGGCATCATTGCCGAGCTCAGCCGGAACGATGCGCACACCTCGCTGAAGCGGCTCTGGTGTCAACTTCGCAAATACAGCGCGGACTTCATCAAACAGAATGTCGCCGGCTTTGGATACGCCGCCGCCGATAATAAAGGCTTCCGGATTCAACACGGCCGCAACGGCAGCCATAGATTTGCCCAGGTAATAAGCTGCGCGATTCACGATCCGAATGGCAACTTCATCGCCAGCCTTTGCAGCATCAAACACTTCCTTCGCCGCAATGCTCTCTACATGGGCAAGGGAAGTACGGTCCCCACGTTCTACGGCATCCTTGGCCATACGGATAATGCCGGTTGCCGACGAAACCGTCTCCAGACAGCCCATTTCACCGCATCCGCATTGAATCGCTTCCAAGTCCGGCACAACCGAGATATGTCCAAGCTCGCCAGCCATGCCGCCGAAGCCTTGATAAATCTTGCCGTTAATAATAATGCCTCCGCCAACACCGGTACCCAGCGTGTAGCATACGCAGTTCTCAACGCCGCGCCCTGAGCCGCTCCAGGCTTCACCCAATGCAGCTACATTGGCGTCGTTGTCTATTTTGACGGGCTTGCCGAGACGCTCTTCAAGCAGTGCGCGAATCGGTACATCTTTAAATCCTACATTCGGTGCCAGAATAATGATGCCTTCACGAATATTCGTAAAGCCGGCGAATCCAGCTCCCACACCAGCAAGTTGATCCCAGCTGAATGGCGATTCTTCCACAATGTGACGCACATATTTCTCAATGTTGTCAATAACCGTGTCAACGCCTTTGGCTGTTTCCGTCGGCCCCTCATACTTATGCAGAAGATGCCCCTCTTCATTGCAAATTCCAACTTTAATTGCTGTTCCGCCCAGATCGACACCGACGTAGATGTTCTCAGACATGTTTCAAGCCACCTTTTTCCTTCTATATTATAGATTGCTCCTACTGTACCCACTATAATTGAAGGCACTTCTGCGGTCAAGAGAACACCACGTGACGGAAAACGGTAAGCAGTCCTTTAATTCCGATTATGTAAGCGTATCCAAACATCCGCGAAACCTCCCTTGTTTGTTCATCATCTAACTCCCCTCTCCCTATGGCAGATCCGACATGACAATTGTCACTCTGAAGTGGTGACATCCTTTACTAACAGGCATTCCTCTGCTTTCGTATGATGAATTCAGATCATTTCGATTACGGAGGAGCGATTCCATGACAAACCCAATCCAAGAACCTATCGCAGAGCTGCGGCAGGTAACTAAAATGTTCGGAAGCAAAAAAGCCGTCAACCAAGTGTCGTTTACGATAGAGAAAGGGTCGATCACAGCCATTCTCGGACCCAACGGAGCAGGGAAATCAACCGCCATCTCCATGATGCTCGGCCTTAAAGTCGCCAGCCAAGGTGAAGTTCTTTTGTTCGGGCGCAGTCCGAAGGACTTGAAGGTACGTGAGAAGATCGGCGCCATGCTTCAAGAGGTCAGTGTTATGGACGGATTGCGGACGCGCGAAATTATCAATCTCATCCGAGGCTATTATCCGAACCCGCTAACACTGGATGAAATCGCGAGCTTGAGCGGACTTACCGCTGAAGAACTGAATAAATGGGCTGTCAAAATGTCCGGCGGCCAGAAACGCAAGCTCAGCTTTGCGCTGGCGATTGCGGGCAACCCCGAGTTGCTGTTCTTCGATGAACCAACGGTCGGCCTGGATACATCGGCCCGCCGGTTATTTTGGCAGACGGTACGCAAGCTTGCCGACCAGGGCAAAACGATTCTGTTTACCACGCATTATCTGCAAGAGGCGGACGATATGGCCGACCGCATTCTGCTGTTCCATCAAGGTCAGGTTGCCGCCGATGGCACGCCGGAAGCGATCAAAGCCAAGCTGACACGAAGGTCGGTTTCCTTTATCGTGGATGCGGACCACCAGCAGGTCAAGGAGCTGCTTCAGGAAGTACCCGGCGTAACCGATGTGTATGAACACAACGGCCGGCTAAACGCCGTTACCGATGATACGGACACGGTGCTGGCGGCTCTGTTCCGGGCCGGGCTGGCTGTACGCGACATTCGCATCGATCAAGGAAGCCTGGACGAAGCATTCGACCAATTAACGATGGATCAAGGGGAGGCTGTATAACGATGACAACCTGGAAACTGATCACCTTGCAGTGCAAAATGGAATTACTCCGGATGGTACGCAATCCGTATTATATTTTCTGGTCTTTGGCCATGCCAATTCTGTTCTATTTCATCTTTACGCGGGTCGTGAATACGGGGGCCGACGATACCGGACAATGGCAGGCCCACTATCTCATGTCGATGGCGTCCTTCAGTGTCATGGGCACCGCCATCATGTCGCTCGGCATTCGCCTCGTGCAAGAGAGAGTCCAGGGCTGGGCTGTATATATGCGGGTAACGCCGCTTCCTGGCAGCGTGTATTTCTTTGGCAAAATGTTTGTGCAGACGGTTATGCATCTGCTCTGCATCCTCGTCATTTTTGTAGCCGGCTACCTGATTAACGGAGTCTCCCTCACCTACGGACAATGGCTGCTCAGCGGACTTTGGATTCTGATCGCATCCGTCCCGTTTCTTGCCATCGGTACCTTGATTGGATCCATGAAACGGGTCGACACGGCAAGCGGCGTCAGCAACGGCATCTACTTAGGGCTGGCCGTTACGGGCGGGATGTGGTTCCCGATCGAAGCGATGCCTTCCATCATGCAAGCCATCGGCAAATGGATGCCCTCCTATCATTTTGGCGGAGGTGCCTGGTCAATCGTTCGCGGAGAAGCGCCGGGACTGGATAATTTCATGGTTTTAGCAGGATATTTGGCAGTATTTATGTTACTATCCACCTATATTCGGAAAAAACAACAAGCCGATTAAGGGGATAGGATGATGGCTTCATGAAAAAATTGAAAGACGCAAAATCCGCAGGGTTTGAGGTTTTTCCAACGCAATTGGGGTTTTTCCCCTATCTGTGGCTCATTTATATATCTCTGCCCGTAATCAACATGATGAGCGAAGAAGGTTGGAAGATGGGGATGGGATATACACTGATTGCCTTGTTTCTCCTCACGTACCGCCAGCTTTACTTCGCTGCTGGCACGCCTCGTTTTTTCTGGTGGCTCGGCATTCAGATGTCCATCATTTTCATTCTCTGCATGTGGTACCACCCAACCTATATGTATATGGGGTTCTTCACTGCCAATTTCATCGGCTGGTATACCGACCGTCGCAAATTCACGATATCCCTTGTGCTGTTTGCCATCATAGAGGTTGTTCCCTTAATCAAAAACGCAAGCATGCTGGGATGGAAGGATCTGGTCTTTATGACTCCTTTCTTTCTCATCATGCTGTTCTCACCCTTCGGCATCCGCTCTCTAAACCGGCGGCAGCAGCTGGAGAAGGAGCTCGCGCAGGCTAACGAGCAGATCCGCAATCTGATTAAAGGCGAAGAGCGGATGCGTATCGCCAGAGATCTTCACGACACCTTGGGTCATACCCTGTCTCTCATCACGTTGAAGAGCCAGCTTGTGGAGAAGCTGGCGGTAAAGGATCCCGAGAAAGCCCAAATCGAGGCCCGGGAGATTCAGAACACCTCGCGGGCCGCGCTCCGCCAAGTGCGCGAGCTGGTATCCGACATGCGGACCGCCACCTTGCCCGAGGAACTGGTCGAGGCCCAGATCATTCTGGAGAGCGCCGATATCCAGTTCAGCTGTGCCGGCAATCCGAAGCTGGAGGGAATTTCCGACCTGGCCCACAATATTCTGAGCCTCTGCTTGCGGGAAGCCGTAACCAATGTGGTGAAGCACAGTCAGGCGAGCCAGTGCCGGATTGCCATCGAGTCGATGGGCAATGAGTGGCGGCTAGAGGTGGCCGATGATGGCGTTGGTCTTCATAGCAAGGAAGAAGATCCATCAGCTTCATCCAACAGTAATGGCCTGAAAGGCATGGCTGAGCGGCTGTCCCTTATCGGGGGCACCGTTGAGGCCAGCTCCGAGCAACAAGGCACGATATTAGTAATTCGTGTTCCGATCATCATCAAGAACCGGAAGGAGGACACTTCCCATGAGCATCAAAGTGCTGATCGCCGAGGACCAGAGAATGCTGCGCGGCGCTCTGGCTTCCTTGCTTGATTTTGAAGACGATATTGATGTGATTGGTCAAGCCGGCGACGGCGATGAAGCGCTGTCCCTGATTGCCTTGCATCAACCTGATGTATGCCTGCTCGATATTGAAATGCCTGCGCGCAGCGGTCTCGAAGTGGCGGAGGAAGTAAAGCTGCGCGGTTATCCCAGCCGGGTCATCATCCTGACCACTTTCGCTAGGCCTGGTTATTTCGAGCGGGCCGTGCAGGCGGGCGTTCAGGGATACCTGCTTAAGGATGAGCCCAGTGAACGGCTGGCAGAAGCCATCCGCCGAGTCATGGATGGACGGCGGGAGGTCTCCCCTGAGCTCGTATTCGGTACGCTGTCAGGTGCGGGTGCCAATCCGCTGACCGAACGCGAACGGGAAGTGCTGCGATTGGCTGCCGACGGTAACAGTTCTAATGAAATTGCATCGAAGCTCCACTTATCCTACGGGACTGTCCGCAACTATATGTCCGAGATCTTAAGCAAACTGAGTGCCAAGAACCGGATCGAGGCCATCTCGATGGCGGAGGAGAAGGGCTGGATATAAGCCCCTCACAGCTTGCTCACACACCTCCCCCGTCTCTTCAAGACGGGGGCTTTTTGTACTTCACATCGAAAACAGGCCTACGTTGGCCTGTTTTTTATTTTTTAGTTGACACGTCTTTCCACTCGGCATTATAGTATGTTACAAGACTAACATACCGACAGGGTGATATCATGAATTCCAGGTTTGACGAAGGACAGCCGATTTTTCAGCAAATCGCAGATATGATTGAGGATGACATATTGAACGGGACATACCAAGCGGATGATCAGATTATCTCGATGTCGCAGTTCGCGAGTACTTTTCAGGTCAATCCCGCTACAGCTGTAAAAGGCATTGCCCTGCTTGTCAATGAAGGGATCTTGTACAAGAAAAGGGGGCTCGGCATGTTTGTTGCAGCAGGTGCCAAACAGATCATATTGACCAAGCGGCAGGACCGGTTTTACAACGAACTCGTATTGAAGCTGCTTGATGAAGCGGAAAAGCTTGAATTGACCACCGACGACGTTATAGAAATGATCAAACAGAGAGATCGGAGATGAGCGCGATGAACGCAATACTTACCTGTTCCAACCTGAGCAAGAGTTACGGGCGTACGGAAGCGGTCCGAAATCTGGAGCTCCAGCTTGAAGAGAATACGATCTATGGCCTGTTGGGCCGCAATGGCGCCGGAAAGACCACGCTGCTTAATATGATGACCGGGGGATCTTTTCCCGACCATGGCAGCATCCAGGTCTCGGGTGTCAAGCTTAAGCATGGGGAAACCCCGAAAGGGATCTGTTACGTAAGAGAGAAGAATTTGTTCTTTGGCGGTGCCAAGGTGATTGAAGTGCTGCGCTTGGCATCGGCCTTTCACGAGAACTGGGACTGGGATTATGCCCAGAGCCTGCTGAAGACATTCAAGCTGAACCCGGACAAAAAAATCCGCCAGCTGTCACGGGGAATGGAGTCTTTGGTCGGAAACATTATCGGTCTGGCCAGCCGGGCCCCGATTACCGTATTTGATGAACCGGTGCTGGGATTGGATGTGCTCATGCGAGAGAGATTTTATCGCGTTCTGGTTGAGGATTATGCCAATCATCCACGGACCATCCTGCTCTCGACCCATCTGATTGATGAGATCGCAACCGTTGTTGAGAAAGTTTACATCATGGATTCCGGCGCTATGTTATTGCATGACGATGTTGACCATATACGTGCCAATTCTCATCTGTTGACCGGGAACCAGGAGCAAGTCGAACTGTTTACGAAGGATCGCCACGTGACCTATAAAGAATCTTACGGTAAAGGTTCCTTAACCGCGATATATGGAGCCATCCATGAGGCAGACCGTGCACAAGCCAACAAGCTTGGTATCGCTATTGACGGTTTACCGCTGCAAAAGTTTTTCTCCTATTTGATCGAAGGAGGTCAATCCATTGAATAAAACCACTGCGCTTATGAGGGCTTCATTTCTTCAGCTTCGGTCTTATCTCCTGGTAATGCTAGGCACCGTTGCAATAAGTATGATTGCAAATATTATCGTAAGCCTGTCTCTTGGAGACAGCACGGAGAATACGCAGGTGTCTGCGGCCAACCTCCTCACCGTGTTCCTTATATTTGTAGGCAGTGTGCTCCCCGCAGGCTTGTTCCGGCGGGTAATGAATTTAGGAGCTACACGAAAAGAATATTATATTGGCATGCTTCTGGTTTACTCCATATGGTCCGCCATCTTTGCTGTCCTCAATATCGTCTGGTTTCAGGTGGAGATCAGCTTTATACGACAATATGAGAATACCTTCAACATCCTTGAAATCTTTGGGTGGAATCAATTTGGAATCGTTGGCATGTTCTTCTATCAATTCAGCGCTTACCTGCTTCTTATTTAATTACTGAATCTGTTGTTTTCCGGTCTGCGTCAAGTCATGGGCTGGGTGATCTGGGTGGTATTTATTGCGGCAATCCCGATCTTTACCTCCATTCCTTCACTCCGGCATACGCTGGCTGATGGCTTGCTGGCCCTTCTCTTCAACGATTCGCTGCTACAAGGGCTTGGGCTCACGCTGATTATCTCCCTCGTTCTGCTTGCAGGAGGCTGGTGGTTCACGGCCAGACGCACCATCGTTTAAACCTGTTTCTCCTAACAACGTGTTATTGTATCACTCTAGCACGAAAGGAATGATGAATCTTGAAAAAGGATGCTGTCCCCTCTGAGGTGTTCCAGTCCTTTCTGTTATGGATCATTGCCATCGGTGCAGGGGTATTCGAGATGATTCTGGCGGTCATCGATTCGATATCCAGCCAAACGGGTGCTGGAATTGTCGGTATTCTCACTCAAGTGGCAGCACGAACCATGATGTTCGCAGTCCTTGTCTACATCATGGTCAGAATGCTTCGGGGTAAGAATTGGGCGCGAATCACACTCGCTTTGTTTTTAGGCGGGTTTGGCATTCTCTCCCTTATCATTGACCCCATCAAATGGCTAATAAATGGCGGTTCCCTTTGGGAGGCATTTGCTACTACAGACAATATTTCCATCCTGTTTGCCTCCAGCCGTATCCTTCATATAATCGCCGTTGTTGCAGCCTTGATGTTTATGTTCCGACCCGCGGCGAATCGGTACTTCAAAGCTGAATCGTAAGTCTCAGCACCCGCTTGATCTTGGAATCAACAAAGCAACAGCCCCTGACCTATTCAAGGCCCGGGGCTGTTTCATATAGATCAGATCACTTCAACCATTCTTCCTCGATGAACTGCATCATTTCAAAAGCGCCACCAGCGGCATTGGAAGCCACTACAAGGGTATGACCGGTGGCCGGATAATAAGCAGACCGAAAATTCACCCCCGGATCATAGCCCATGACGTGGTATTTAAACACATTCTCATTTTTCTTGGTAATCCACACGCCAAGCCCATAATGCAGATCACTGCCCGGGACTTGTATATGTGATGCCAGCAGCTTCTCGGTCAGGGGTGCGGTGAGCATCGTGTTGTTCATCAGCGATCTCCATAACTTGATCATGTCCGGTGCCGTCACATAGGCCCCGCCATCGGCATAACCTTGAATCGGAATGGCATACTGGTTCGTTCTCCACGTGCCGTCCTCCTCATCAATATACCCGTAAGCCGTATTCGCGGGCAGACGATCCAGCGGAAAATATCCCGAATGCTGCATGCCGCACGGCTCCAATACAAACTGCTGGACATAGTCGCGAAACGGCATTCCGGCGTGCTGTTCAACGATCAGGCCAAGCACCACAAATCCTGCGTTGTTGTAATGGAATCTTTCACCGGGCTGAAATTTCATACGCTCATCCTGGAACAGAGGAAGGAAATCCCTTCCGTTACGGAGTGTATACATGGGAATTGTCTTCCACAGATCCTCAAAGTCGTCCATAACCTCTTCATCAAAGTAATCCGGGATACCCGAGCTGTGACTCAACAAATGAAAAACGGTAATCTCCGGGCTAAAATTAGGCAGCGGAATATCCAGACAATCGCTTAGCTTGCTGTCCAGCGACAGCTTGCCCTGTTCGATAAGCTGACAAACCGCAATCGCGGTGAACAGCTTACAGCCTGAGGCAATGCCAAACCGGGTGTCTGCTTGATTCGGGATCTGATCGGCCCGGTTTGAATAACCGAAGGCACCGTTCCATACGATGTTGTCATTTTCGTCGGTTACGAGCACAGCACCCGAAAAACGAATGCTGGCAGCAAATTCTTCTATTATATGTATCATCGCGAACCCCATCCTTTTTCTAGTTAGGGGTATTTTACCATGCATCCTGAATGAGAGTCTCGGTACAAGATCAATATAATGAAATAAACCCCCTCATCACTTGATGAACGCTTCAATCACAGTCTTCCAGTGGGGGATTTATACAAATGATTCGCTTCGATCCTAATATCTCCACATCATCAGCAGGATCACCGGGACTGCAAAAATAAGCAACCCGGCACCAATCATCGAAGCGACCTGCAGCATGAATGTGTGCTTGGTTGGACCGGACGTCTGCAGCATTCCGCATTGAGCGCATCTGTTAGAGGCAGGGTATACCTCGCCGCCGCAGCTGACACAATTCCCATTATTCCTCATGAATAACGCTCCTTTACTTGGAAAGACAACATCGACATCTAAACATCGCTACTGTTTGTGAATATTATCACATAAATGCGATGACAAGTAAAGGCATAAATGATTCATATTCCACCTCAACCCTTCGCTCCGCCATAGTCAAGTTACTCCGTGTCAACCTAAAAACAGGAAGCACGCGGCTCCCTGTTTTACATTTTCAAGCTTATTCTTTTCTACCCATGAATACCGCTACGATAAGCCCCAGCAGCAAGGTGCCTACACTGGTAGCCATCATCCCCGTTCCGGATGGAATACCCGGAAATACGATAACAATAGATCCTAATATCAATCCAATAATCACGGCATACGTCATATATGGGAAACGGTCAAGCAGGTACCGAATCAACCGGCTGCTAACTACAAAGCCAACCACCACTCCCGCACCAATGACAGCTATAATTCCTATATTTAATGAGGAAAGAGCTGAAATGGCAGTAGAATATACGCCTAGAAGGAGAAGTACAAATGACCCGCTAATGCCAGGCAGCAGCATCGCCATGCTGGCTAACCAGCCGGATAAGAACAGTCCGATCCCGTTGGACCAGGTCAGGACCGTTATCGGATCGGATGTGGCATCCGTTCTGAGAAAGGCCGTCGAAGCCAATAAACCGGCTGCTGCAATCAACACGACCACATGCACGGCTTTGAATTTGGTTCTTGCCTCCGCTTTACGTAGAATAAGAGGCAACACCCCTAAAATCAATCCGGTAAAGAAAAACTGGGTGGGCTCATAATAGCTTGCCAGCAGGTATTCAATCAAGCGACTCAGCAGCAATAGAGCTGCTCCAATTCCAACGCCAAGCGGAATCAAAAAGCCCAGCTGCTTCTTCCATTCCCTGCTGAAAAATCCGCTGATAGCCGCCAACAAACGATCATAGATACCGAGCACGACAGCAATGGTGCCGCCGCTTATACCTGGTATCAGGTCACTGACTCCCATCAGCACACCCCGATAAAGGTTCTTCCATTCTATCAAAATCATAATCCTCCTGCCTTACAAAGTGAATCTTATCGTGATAGCCCTGCGAAGGAGGTTTTACTTGTTCTTGGCATGCAAAACCAAGTTTCCTACTCCACCAATCGCAAACAACAGTGAAACGACTCCAAATCCCCACTGCCAAGAGCTTCGATCCGTAATGAAAACAACCACCAAGAACGCTATCGCAGCCAAAAAATTAAGCAGCGCAACGATCAAAAATTCCTTTTTCTTCATTATTCATCCTCTACATTCCTACAGAATCAAATCGTCCAGTCTATAACCCACTGTGGTGATCATATCATATTTTTGCCGATGAAGGATGACCGTTATATAAACTTACGGTACAAAAGTAACCGTCTGATCCGTCCACGCTGCTCCATCAAATGCCTTGGCCACTCCCTGCTGATCAATCTTCGCCTTCAGTACATATTTCCACTTCACTGAAGCCGACCATGCCTGTTCGAATAGAAATGGACGCAGTCGAATCTCATGCTCGCTTGCCCAGGACGCCATAACCTTTTCCCCATCGATTGACATATCGAAGCCCTCTTTGAACCAAGGATGCTCCTGATCCTTGGGAACACCGGGTGCATTCATGTTTACATAGAGCGAGATATCATCGCACAGCTGCAGCAGGCCAAACTGCCTGTTAACCACATCTTCATCGGGAAATGAAAACTGTTCACGCAGTCTTTTTTGCCGTTCCGTCTCCGAACGGTAGAATTCAACCAGGGGGGCTTCCGCCGCATTTTTCATAAACGACGCAAAATGAAGGCTGCAGAGATACCCTGCATAAGGACTCATCGCTTCGATCTCATCAACACCCTTGGTATACATTAACATTTTCGGCTGGACCGGATAATCGATAAAAGTATACGGAGTCCGGCTCTCGTCATTCCAAATCGGCGTGTCATCCATCCGAAGCCAAGCGCGGTCATGCTCGGTAATAGCCAGCAGTACTTCTTCCAATACAGACTCATCCATAAACAGCTCTCGCCGGAAGCCCCGGGCAACATCGCCCGAGAATCGGCCATGGTCGTCCTGGGTGGTCATCACAAAAGCATCCTCTGTCTCGCGAATGATCATCAGATCGTCTCCCCTCTATTCATTCTCTACCCCAGATATGCCCTTCGCTTCATCACGGCAATGATGTCTCTGGACTGGCCTTGATGCACGCTCGTATCAAAGCACGAGATCAATTCCCAGCCGTCAATACCGTAGCTGTTCAATAAATCCTCGAATTCCTCCTCATTCACCTTGCCTCCGAGAAATCCTCCGGTTTTGTATTTCAGCGTTTTGTATTCCCATTGATCCATACGCGGCATCCTCCATCATCTCATTTGAATTTAGATCACAAACTTGAACATTTTCTGTAGATAAAATCAGTTCGTATCGCCAACATAGCAAACCACGGGGCGCGCAGCCTTATCCTGAAGCGGCTTAACCAGGGAGCGAGGGTATACCCGAATGTCATCCAATGCGGACAGATCGATCCATTCCACACCCACCTGGTATTCATCCGGGTTATGGCCAAGAAAGGTATCCCCTGCATCCGCCAAGTTGCACTCAAAATAAAACTCCACTTGGTGCACATCGGAATCCCATTCCGCAAACTCGTGGTTGGACCCTATGTATTCACGGACATGCAGCAGATCGCGAACTTCCACCTTACGCCCGATTTCCTCCTGACACTCTCTGATCACCGCCTGCACCAAGGTTTCCGCTTTCTCTTGTCCGCCGCCAGGGAACAGATAGAAATCCCCCAAATGATCTACGTTTTTCGTTAGAAGAATTTGATGATTCCGCATAATAACGGCCTTGGCCGAGTTTCGTATCGGTTTCATGAGCTGTCTCCTTTGTATCGGTTTCTAGTTCTGTATTCTATTGTAGCAAATATAAATCCTCCATGAGTCAGCCTGCAATTCGTACAAATACATGAATGTAATAAGCCGGTGTCCTATGAGCATGCTCAAAGAATACCGGCTGTGTTATAAACACATCGCGAATAAATGCCTAACTCCCGAAGCCATCTAGCGCCTATATGAGCCACTCGCCCGCTTCTTGCAAACAACGGCCGCCACCCACACAACGATCAGAAGGATGAACCCTGCCACATTCCAATCCTTAATGATCTCCCACGGAACACGGGCCCCGCCAGACTCACCCTCATAACGAGCCATGACATAGCCTTCCAGCGTCTCAACCGCGATCACGGATTCCGGAGTAATTCCTTGGATGGCATAGTATTTTGTTCCCTTTGGGTAAATATTAGAAAAGTTGCCGCCGTAGGTCCCTTCCCGATCCGTATGGTAGGTGACCGGTAATTTCATATACCATTCCGTACGATGGAAATTCACCATGGTCCACCTCGGATATAAGAGTCATGTACCTTCATACGTAACGGGAGGCTATTTTATCTGCTTGCTCCTGCCATCGACGATCAACTCGATGCCTGGCTCGTTTATTCCGCCTGAAACACCGTATGAAGCATCGATTTGCTCTGTCGAACCCTCAAAGGTTTCTTCGACCTGCAACACCCCTCGAGGCCGAACCGTAACTGCCTTAGGCTCGAAATTAACCATCTTCCCTCCAATATTAACGCTTAGCGGTCGTACCATAACCTGCTGCTCGGTGCCATAACTGTAAATATGAATCTGGCAGTGTGCCCGAATAGCATCATTCTCTGAGCGATAATCACACTTGCTGTCTTTTCTGGAGTAGGACACGGTGGATATTCCGCTCGAATTATAATTCACCACATACATAACAAACTCTGATATAAATGGAAAAATAACGATCCATGCAACACAGCCGATCATCACCCGGCTCATGATCTTCGGATAACGGGGGCGATATCTGCGGACCACCCACAGGATACCGACCATCAACAAAACTAGACCGGTAATTACAGGAAGATGAAAGCCATAATTGCCTTGCTTAGTCCATGGCGAGATCCCTGCCCAGCGAAACAGATCATCCCCGAACGAATAGCCCAGATGCTGATTGGAAATAAACAGCAACCCCACAATGATTGCGGAAATGGAGAGGATTTTACCCTTCAGTTATATCTCCTCCTCGGCGAACCCATTTTCCACATTATAACAAATAAGAGACCCTGTGGTAACCTTAATTAAACCGTCTTGGTTAATGGTTTATTCTCTACAATACCCAGCCTCGTTCCGCTCTTGGCTTCATGCAGCAGCTTCCGGTCACGATGGATGAGACATAACAGCACATGGATACACACAACGCCATCCAGAAGCAATACCCCTAGTGCATACATGGCAGCCAGGACTTGTGAACCCAAGACATTAACGGTAATAAGCAGGGCATGAAGTCCACCCCATACCACATATAACAGACCGTTACGGGTAATCACTTCCTTCAACTTCAGGTGTTCCTCTGCACCTCGAATCTGGACCCGGACAATCCACTTGCCCAGCGTCTGTCCCTGCATCATATAAGGCAGCACGATATGATATAAAATGACGACAATAAAATACGCACCCCTCACGTTCAGTACGGTCAACACGCCGATGATCGGCAGCACGACCCCTGCATCAATGCCAAAAGCGATCGCCCGGCGCGTATAACTGACCCGTTTCTGCGACAGATCCACCGTCTCGTCCAGTCGATCAAGGCGTGGCAGGTGATTTTTCATCCAATCCGCGAGCACGAATCCCATCATCCCACCCATGGTATTCAACAGCAGATCATCCACATCAAACAACCGGTAAGGGTGATCATAGATGCCGTAAATGCCGGTCACCTGGGTCACCTCGAAGAACAGCGATAGTCCGAATGAGGCCACCAAGCACGTAAGCCAGGATGCCCGAGCGTAATAACGCAGGAACATACCGAACGGAACCACGAGAAATACGTTAAACACGACCTGCAAGAAGGCTCTTTCCTTCAACAAATGCAGGTAAGTCGAGGGCACGCCCCATACCACCTTGGTCTCCTTCAATATATCCTGGATAAAATTCAGCGGAATCCACTGCATGACCGAGGCTACATTCATCGGGGGATTGTGCCGCGAGGCAGGCAAAGGAAGGAGCACCAGATACACCGCGTTCATCATGTAGAGCAGAAATAGATACAGCAGAAATCCCCGGAATTTATTAAAATAACCATATTTGCGATACTGCACAATCAGAAAGGGAACTGCGCACAGCAAAGCCGCTATGGGAAAGGTTAAAAATGCATAAGATATAGGAAACAGATAGGCTTCCAGCATGCTCTTCGTTCACTCCCTCTGTGATGTTCTACTTATAAGTTACAGGATCATGTTTAAATGACGGGGATTCCTACGTTTAAAATGCGTTTAAAAAAACGCACACCCGCGTCATAATCGGCCCTGCTGTTAACCCGGGGGTTTCCGGTTATACCCCAAAACCGAATAACCCACACCAACAGTGTGGGCAGGATCACCATATGCAAGAAGCATTTGATAACATGGTTATCCCGATTAGGCTCATATCATAATAACGAGGAGGCATAGGGAATGGTTCTTCAATTTTGCAAATAATTCATAATCTCAAGCAATTCGGTAATCTCCCCATCCTTGGCGAAGTCCGGATCATAGTAGGGATCCCGCTTCCAGATGCCCTTCATGCCGATACGCCGGCTTGCGGTTACGTCGTTGTCCGGATGGTCGCCGACATAGATCGATTCTTCAGCCTTTGATTTAAGACGGCTTAATGTATTGGCAAAAATCCTTGGATCGGGCTTGCGTAAGCCCTCCCACTCCGAAATCGCAATAATATCAAAATAAGGCTCGATGCCGAGTCCCTTGATATTGTTATATTGAAATTCGCCGTAACCATTGGAGATCAGTCCGAGTTTTATTCCCTTACCTTTCAAGCTGTCCAACGCTGCATACAGATTGGGGAAACCGACGCAATGTTGATGAAACTCGGATATGTAATCGGTCAGGAGGGTATCCCATGGCAGAGGAAGAGCAAACTCCTCGATTAACTGACGATACACTTGGTCCTTCCATACATATCCTCTGCGATCCAGCTCAACAAACCGTCTCACATACACCTCTCTGTCCACTGCCGCATCATGGAGCAATAAACGATCATACTGGTCTTGTACGAAGCGAATCAGTGATGTATCGCGGTCAAGCAGGGTCCCGTCCAGATCAAAAACAACGGTAGTAATCATAGCGTCCGTCCTTTCTCTGAGAATACAGGTAATAGCTTAAGCGATAACCCTGCAAGCTTAGGAGAGTTGCCGCACCATCATCCTGTTTTTTAATCCTCCGCTTTCCGGTATACCCGTTCCGGCCTGCCTACCGTGCCATAGGAAATATCCGCCACGAGGACGCCCTTCTCCACGAAGTACTCCAGATATCTTCTTGCTGTCGTTCGGCTGAAGCCTCCACGCTTGCCCAATTCCTCCGCGGTCCACACGTCCCCGGACTCCTCGATGTAGGACAGGATTTTCTCGCTCGTCAGTTTATCGATGCCTTTTGGAAAATACACTTCCCTGTCCATCCGTTCACCGGCACGCCATAACAGCTGGTCGATGCCCTGTTGATCGATCTGCTTGTTCGCGCCGCCGAGCTGCTTCATCTGCTCATAATATTTTCGATAGGCTTTCAGCTTCTCCTGGAAACGGTCGAAGACCACCGGCTTGATCATAAAATCGTACACTCCGCCGCGAATCGCCTCCCGCACCGTATCGAATTCCTTGGCTGCCGTTATAATAATAACATCGGTATTCGGATATCCCCGTTGAATGTGCTGCAGCAGATCCAATCCCGACATATCGGGAAAATACAAATCCAACAGCACCAGATCAGGTGCCAGAATATCCAGCTGCTCATGCGCCTGGGCCCGATCCGTTGCAATGCCTATCACCTCGAAGCCCTCCACCTTCTCAACGAACCGCTGATTAATGCTGGCAATACGCACATCATCCTCAATGATTGCTACCCGAATCATGAACATCTCCCCTTGTTTTTGGTATCTTGACCGTGAACACGGCCCCGCCTTCAGGTGCGTTGCGGAAAGCAATGGTACCCTGCAGTTGCTGTATGGTCCCGTTGACGATTGATAGGCCAAAACCTCGATTGCGCTCCCCCTTGGTGGAGTAACCCAGCTCAAACAGTCGATCCGTTCCAGCCTCGGCAATACCGGTCCCGCTGTCGGATACTTCGATCATTAATTCATTGGCCTGATCGTGTAACTCTATCCTTACCCATCTATTGTCCGATTTGGATCCCATTGCTGCCTCCATGGCGTTGTCGATCAAATTACCGATAATAGTAACGAGCTGGTTTCGGCTAATATGACCGGGAATGTCTTTAAAGGAACTGCTCCGGTCGATCTCAACCTTCACCTTCAACTCGCTTCCGCGATTAAACTTCCCAATAAGAATGCCGCCGATGATGGGATCGGGAATCTCCTGCAGCAGGAATTGAATCAGGTTCTGGTGCACATCGGTCTCATGCGTAATCAGATCCATCGCCTCTTGGTACGATTCCAGCTGAATCAGGCCGTATATCGTATACAGCTTGTTGGAATATTCGTGCGTCTGCGCGCGCAGCGCTTCCGTATATTTCTTCACCTGCGTGAGCTCTTCGGTCAAGTGAAGCAGCTCGGACTTGTTTCGAAAGCTGGAGACCGCCCCTACAATCCGATGCTCATGATCATAGATAGGCAGCCGGTTCACCACAACCGCATGATCGTTAATGACCATCTCTTGGTCTTTCTCTGCTACCCCGGTTTGCATCACCTCCAGCAGCCTGGTGCCCGGGATAACGTCCTGAATATACTGCCCGGCGATCACCCTGCGCTCCTCCGGATCGATCAGCATCATGGCTGTATGGTTGGCCAAGGTTACGATGCCCTCCCGATTGACAGCGATAATGCCTTCATGAATCGTTTCCAGAATCGCCCGTTTCTCTTGATATAATAAGCCGATTTCCTTGGGCTCCAGCCCGTGAATGGATCGCTTGACGCTGGACGATATCCATATAGCGCCGCAACATCCCAGGATTAATGCAAGTCCTGCAAAGAACAGGACACGATTGCGATACGATTGTGCCGACATCTCGATATCTTTCATTAAAATGCCGACCGATACGATACCGATGATTTCATTCTTATCATTGTAGATCGGCGTCTTCCCCCGAAGCGAGGGTCCCATGGAGCCAATCGCCTTCGATATGATGCTCATGCCCTGCAGTACCGGGCCGTTGTCGCCACCGACCATCTCTTTGCCGATCCGATCGGTGAGCGGATGCGCATAACGGATCCCTTCTCGGTTACCGATGACGATATACTCCGCGTCCGTCTCCAGCCGAATTTCCTCGACCACAGGCTGAATGATGGCAGACGGGTTCTCTTCCTCGAACGCGTCCTGAATGACGTCCATCTCCGCCACGGCCTTCGCCAGCTTTAACGCCGAAGCGCCAATGCTCTTCTCCAGCGTTGTGACGAGCAGCCGCTCAAAACTGAAGGTCAAGGCGACAATAACAGAAAACAAAAGGGTGCCTATAAGCAGAATCAATCTCGTCTGTAAACGCATTCATATTCCTCCATAAGGATTATCGCCATAAACGCGGCTCTGATTTCCCTATTGTATTCTAGATCACACCTGTAACAATAGTCTCTGACAAAAATCGGCCGTGAATTTTATGAACAAAATTAGCGAAATGAAGCTTTTTCAACTTATGTCGCAATTCTATTCAAGCTAGATTCACGATGGTAGTATAGAGGAATCATAAAGTAAGCGCTTACAGCAATTACGAGCATTGGTTATCCATAAAGGAGGAACTCATTCATGCTAAAACGAACCGGCTTCACAATCATAGCTTCTGCACTTGTCCTGGCGATGAGCCTGACAGCCTGCAGTACTTCCGGAAGCAGCACCGGCGATTATCCGAAAAAACCATTTATCGTGACCGCGCCTTCAGGTGCCGGCGGTGGATGGGACAAAACGGCCCGTTCCCTCACCAAAGTATTAACGGAGACGAAGATCATCGAACAGACCATGACCGTTGAGAATAAACCCGGCGGCGGCGGGACCGTATTTCTCGCGGAATACGTGGCAAAAGACAACGAAGATCCCTACAAGCTGTTCGTGAGTTCTCCGCCCATTCTCATTAACAATCTGAAAAAAGAAGGGAACAGTCCATTTGGCTACAAAGACGTGACACCGCTCGCCCAAATGACCAAAGACTTTGGAGCGATTGCCGTACCGGCAAACTCCAAATTTACCGATCTGCAATCGCTGATCGACGCGGTCAAAGCCGATCCCACTTCAGTCACGCTAGCTGGTGGCTCCGCTCCGGGCTCGATGGACCACTTGATCAGCGTTCTGCCTGCATTCAAATCCGGCGTGGATCCGAGAACCGTTAAGTACTTATCTTATGATGGCGGCGGCGAAGCCATCGCGGCCCTCCTCGGCAACAATGCCGATGCGATCGGCACGGATATCTCTTCGCTCGGCAGTTACTTGAAAGCCGGCAAGATCAAAATCCTGGCCGTTACTTCAAGTGAACGCCTGGGCGGAGACTTCGCGGATGTACCGACCCTGAAGGAGCTCGGTCTGGATGCCGAATTTACGATCTGGCGCGGCGTATTCGGTCCGAAGGGACTGACGGAAGAACAGCTGGCCTTCTGGGATAAAACGCTGAAGGACCTCTCCGAGAACGAAGCATGGCAGAAAGAGCTGGTTGCCAACGACTGGGCAAGCGAATACCGAAACGCTGCTGACTTCAAGGCATTCCTTGAAGAACAGGAGCGAGACGTGCAGGAGCTGCTCACAGCGCTGGGTATGCAGAAGTAAGCCTTGGAGTTGAGGGAGCGGTGCGCTCCCCTCCCCTCTCCCGTTTCATCCTTGAGGAGGTGTCCACCTTGAACAGAACGTTTGACCGCTACGCCAGCATCGTATTTCTGCTCCTTGGCATCGGCTTTATGTGGCAGAGCGCCAAGATCAGCTCATCCGCGTACGGAAGCACCGTTGGCCCTAACATATTCCCGTTCGGCCTCGGGCTGGCGCTTGTGCTGCTGAGCATTCGTTTGTTTTATGAAGCCCTGAAAGCCAAGCCGACGGAGAATCGTACAGAGAAACTGGACTACAAACGGTTCTTCATGATTTTTGCGGCAGCCTTTCTCTATGCCTATTTCCTGGAATTCATCGGATATATCATCGGTACCTTCCTGTTCCTCCTGTTTGCGTTTCAGACGCTGGAACGAGGCAAGTGGCTGAAATCCATTCTAATCTCCGCGCTGTTCTCCGGCGGCGTGTACGTCATCTTTGTCGTCTTGCTGGAAGGCTCCATGCCGGGCTTCCCGTCTTGGCTATCATGAGCATGGGAGGAATCTACAATGAATGTTCTGGATTATCTGGCGGACGGCTTTATGACCGCCTTGCAGTGGCATAACCTGCTCTTCGCCTTTTTAGGCGTGCTGATCGGCACTTCGGTCGGGGTGCTTCCCGGCATCGGTCCGATGAGCGGCGTCGCGCTTCTGATCCCCGTCACCGCCTCCATGACTAGCGGCTTGCCGGCGGAAGCGGCAGCAACCAGCTCAATCATTCTGCTGGCAGGCGTTTATTACGGAGCCATGTATGGCGGATCTACAACTTCGATTCTGCTGAACACGCCCGGAGAGTCCTCTTCCGTCGTTACGACGCTGGACGGCTACCAGATGGCGAAGCAAGGCAGGGCAGGCCCCGCCTTGTCCATCGCTGCAATCGGCTCGTTCGCAGCCGGGCTCTTCGCACTTGTGGCGCTGATCGCACTGGCGGAGCCTTTATCCAATGTAGCGATTAAATTCGGCCCAGCTGATTATTTCTCGCTCATGCTGCTGGGACTCTGTGCAGTAAGCGGGCTTGCTGGCAAATCGATCACCAAGGCACTCATTATGACCGTATTCGGTCTGCTGCTCGCTACCATCGGCATGGATACCGTATCCGGCGTCGCCCGATTCACCTTCGATATCCCCATCCTGTACTCCGGACTGGAATTTCTAACGATTGCCGTCGGTTTGTTTGCCCTTGGCGAAGTGTTTAAATCCATCCTGGAGAGGGACTACGCAGCGGGTCCAACTTCCAAAATCGGCCGCATCCTGCCGACACGCCAAGACTTGAAGGATAGCGCGGGACCGATTGCCCGCGGCTCGATCCTCGGCTTCTTTACCGGCATCCTGCCGGGTGCCGGCGCAACGCTTGCTTCCTTCTTCAGTTATATCGTTGAGAAAAAGGTTAGCAAGCATCCCGAATCCTTCGGCAAAGGCAACATCGCTGGCGTTGCTGCACCCGAGTCGGCCAACAATGCGGCATCCGGAGGCGCTATGATCCCTCTGCTGACACTGGGTATTCCGGGTTCCGGAACAACTGCCATCCTGATGGGGGCACTCATCATGTACAACATCCAGCCAGGCCCGCTGCTGTTCGAGGAGCACCCACAAGTTGCATGGGGACTGATCGCCAGCATGCTCATCGGTAACCTGCTTCTGCTAGTACTGAACATGCCGCTGGTCAAGGTATTCGCCAAGGTCATTCAGACACCGGCCAAATATCTCATACCGATCATCATTGCCATCTCCATCTTCGGCGTTTACGCCGTTCAAGCACAGATCTTTGACCTGGTCCTGCTGCTCATCTGCGGCATTGCCGGCTTCCTGCTGGCCCGCAATGACTTTCCGCTCGCGCCGCTGGTGCTCGGACTCGTGCTGGGTCCCATGATCGAGAACAATATGCGCCGGGCGCTGACCACATCCAACGGCGACTTTATGATCTTCCTGCAGAAGCCGATGTCGCTGGCATTCCTCATCATCGCCTTGCTTTGGATTATCGTTCCGATTCTACTCAAACGAAAAGGCAAGGAAGTTATCGTGAACGAAGAAGGCTAACCCATCATACGAATATCGATAAGCCAAGGAGGCAGTCATGAATACCAGCAAACTAGGCGGCAAAAGTGTCATCGCAAGAATCGAAATGCATACGGAAGAAGCAAGCTTTGGCCAAGTAACGGCCGCCATCTTCGAGGCGGGAGGCGATATCGTGGCCATTGACGTCATTCAGACGAGCAAGCATACGACGATTCGCGACGTCACCATCACGGTGATCGACACCATCGACATCGACATTATTGCCGAGCGCATTCGCGCCATGTCCGGCGTTCAGCTGCTGCATCTATCTGACCGGACCTTCCTGCTCCATCTTGGAGGAAAGATTGAAACCAAGCTGAAAGCGCCGATCCAGAACCGCGACGACCTCTCCCGCGTGTATACGCCGGATGTTGCTCGCGTATGCATGGCAATCCACGAAGAACCGCGTAAAGCCTTTACGCTCACCGTCAAGCGCAACACCGTAGCCGTCATCTCCGACGGCAGCGCCGTCCTGGGACTTGGCAATATTGGCCCCTATGCGGCCATGCCGGTGATGGAGGGCAAGTCGATGCTCTTCAAGCAGCTGGCGGATGTGGACTCCTTCCCAATCTGTCTGGATACACAGGATACCGAAGGGATCATTACGGCGATCAAAGCGATCGCTCCCGCGTTTGGCGGTATCAATCTGGAGGATATCTCCTCGCCGCGATGCTTTGAGATTGAGCAGCGTCTGCGCGAGGAATTGGACATCCCGGTGTTCCATGACGACCGGCATGGAACCGCCGTCGTCCTGTATGCAGCCTTGATCAATGCGCTGAAGGTCGTCGGTAAATCCGTAGAGAATCTGAAGGTTGTTGTCTGCGGCATTGGCGCCGCCGGCGTTGCCTGCAGCAAAATACTTATATCGGCGGGCGTGAAGAACATCATCGGCGTCGATCGCCTCGGCGCGCTGACCTCCGATCAGACGTATGACCATCCAATGTGGCAATGGTACGCCAGCAACACCAACCCCGAACGGCGTTCCGGTTCACTTCAAGACGTCATCCAGGGCGCCGACGTATTCATCGGCTTGTCTGCCGGTGGAATCCTGAAGAGAAAGGATGTTCAAGCGATGGCAGAGCGTCCGATCGTCTTCGCGATGGCCAATCCGATCCCGGAGATTCTGCCGGAGGAGGCAGAGGATATCGCGGGCGTCATTGCAACAGGCCGCTCGGATTACCCGAACCAGATTAACAACGTGTTATGTTTTCCCGGTATTTTTCGCGGCGCCCTGGACTGCCGAGCCTCTGCCATCAACGAGGAGATGAAACTCGCCGCGGCCGAAGCGATCGCATCGGCGGTCACGGACAAGGAACGGAGCAGGCATTACATCATCCCGAGCGTATTCAACCAGCAAGTTGTCAGCGGTATCCGGGACCTTGTCATCCAGGCAGCCATCCGAACCGGGGTCGCGCGCCGTATTCCAAGGGAATACCGCTAACGGTTACGATTCCATGAAACGGGGAGGATTCGTCAAGCACCAGCTGCAGCTGAAAGAGGATTGATCCCTAAGATCTATAGAGCGACCCATCTTAAGATATGAGTATTTAAAGAAAAAGAGCAAAAGAGTACGGTTTCCTCTAGGACCCGTACTCTTTTGCTTCCTACCTACACTGAAAACGCAGCACGTATAATCTTAGCCGCTCCGGCCCATCCCTTCATTGCCCAATCGATTTACTTTCGCTCTGCCCGATACTCCATAATCCAGCAGTCCCGCAGTTCACCTTCATGCTGTTCATGCTTCTCCAGCAGTCTGACCTTCCGGAAGCCGCACTTTTCGTAACAAGCAATCGCCCGTTCATTCCATGCCTGCGGGTCCATTACGATCCGATCAGCCTGCCTCTGAAACACGAGATACTCCACCATGGAAGTCATGAGCTTCGTACCGATGCCTCGATTCCAATAATCCGGCTCCCCGATGAATTGATCCGTGGCGAAGGTTCTGCAGTCTGCATCACTCTCGTTATATCCATACTCGCCTAACGTCTCTTCATCCAGAAGATAAAACTGAATATATCCGATCGGTTTCCCCTCATGCTCAATGATGCAGCGAGTCTCATCATCATCCACGTAAAAATGCTCCCGCACCCGCTCCACGTCGTGAGGATTGTCCCGTCCCTCATAATACTGCAGCACATCCGGATTGGACAGCCAAGAAGCTAAGGATATTTCATCCTTCTCCTCCAGCTCGCGAACCGTAATCGGTCCAGCCTCGTACACCAGCATCGCGATCCCCCCATCTTCCCTTATTAGATCCCCAATTCTCATTCTTCAGATTACATCCGCAAGCATCGTAATAGAGGTTCCGCTCATGCCCACCTCCTGGAATCCGAACCGCTCATATAATTTCATAGCGGCCGTATTCTCCGGAGCGACGCTTAACGATACCTTTTGAATTCCCTGCTCCTTCATTCCTCTGAACAATTCCTTCATCAGGGCCGTTCCGAGCCCTTGCCCGCGGGATTCCGGCAGCAGCGCCATGCCCAGTTCCGGAATGTCATCGCTCACGTAACCGAATCCCTTGTTCCCTTCATCAAAATAACGGATCGTAATCGAGCCTGTCGGCTTTCCTGTGGCATTCACGGCAATATAGCCTAAATCGCCCTCTCTCCCCCAGTTCTCCACATATTTTTTCATAAACGGTTCCTCGAGGATATCCCTGCTAAAAGGCTCCTCTCCCTCGGGCACATACAGGGACTCATACAGCATTTCCCGTAGAAAGGATACATCCTCCCGGCCAGCGACTCGAATATGATATGATTTCATGTGCATCTCCCTTTCCTCCTAGATACGATCCGTCAGTACAGTCCATAACGCCAATCTCTCCGGATCGAAATCGCTCCGGCCGTAATGGTCGAGAAAAATATCCTTGTAGTCATCGTTCCCCAGGTTATATCGCAGCGTCCATATCCCCCAATAGAGGTCGTAGTGAAGGTCCCCGATCCCGCCATAACCCAGATCGATGAAACCTTCAAACTGGAAATCCCTCATTATCAGATTCGGCAGACAATAATCGCCGTGGAGCAGCACATCATAGCCCGCTGTCCCCTGCAGCTTCTCAAGGCTTAGTAGAACCTGTTCTCTTCCGCCCGGAAACCCTTCGTTATCTTCCGTTTTGTTCATGAAACTTTCCTGATATTCCTGGAGAAGTTCAGCCGTTCGATTCGGAAAGGGACAATCCGCAGCTGATACAGAATGGAGATAACGCAAACTCTCCCCGAACACGGCAGCCAGCCTCTTCGGATCATCAAGGTGTCCCCCGGACACCCCATCTTCACCCTGCAGAGCGACGGTCAGCAGGTAATCGTTCTCGCCATGCTGTTCATAAGCCAGCACCTTGGGAGCCAGGCCCTTTCCGTGCAGATATTCCGACATCATCCCTTCTCTCTTAAGTTCACTCCGTTTCGCTATCTTCAAAAACATCGGTTGGTTCGCTCCCTCGATGTACAGGGTTTTGGCCTGTTCCGATGAGCTGCTGTCATAGACGGCAGCGGTCTGGATATATGACTGCAAGCTGGCAGGCAGCGTCTTGATGTCGAATGGAATACGTACTTTTTTCATCGTTCCTCCACACCGACCCCAATCGGTCGGCCTCAGTTCAATAGAATAAAGACGTCCCCATCGGAACGCCTTCGGATCTGTACTGTATGAATTGGCGCTTTGCCGGCCTAATCCTTCCCTACCAGCCGGTAATTTTTCGTTTAAACTATTTTTGATCCCTGTTAGAACGGAACTCCCTCGAAGTACACCACCTCGGCCAGACGAATGTGCAGCGCTTTATGATCCCCGACCGTCAATTGAAGATGGTCCACCGCAACGCCGGATAAGATCCCATCGACTTTCCCCGCGGTGGTCATAATGACTACCTTGGCTCCTTTATGCCGGAGCAGATGTTCAATAAATGCCGGTTCAACCAGCGTGGCGTAGTGGGCTGGCTGCGGAATTGCCGGGGTACGCGGCGCGTAATTCGGCGGTATAGGGTGGGGCGGGGGATAGGCATAGTAACCCGGTGCATAACCCGCAGGCGGGGCTGGATAACCAAAATGGTTATGGTTGTTCATGAAAGACCTCCCATGCCAATATTATTCCTACACCCTTATGTATGTCCGAGAAGGGGCCGCTATGTTAACAATCCTCATATTTATGTGTAAAAGCAAGAAAACCGCCCAACCTCCCTTCCATTTACACCTTCTGTGCAATCAACTTACTCATCGCATGCCGGTGCGGGATACCCGATGAGTTACAATCAAAAATCACCTCCGGGCAGCTGTGAATCAACCAGTCGTGATAATGCATCATAAGCTCCCCGGATTTCCAGTCGTAAGCGTACGGTTCATCCTCGGGAGGAGGCGCAATGAAGGGCTTTTGTACGAACACATTAAGGCAATGAAGCCCCTCTGCCGACGTGAATTTTTTATAATTAGCAAAGATCTCTTCACGATACTCGGGTCTGATATAATGCAGAACGCCGCTGGAATACAGCACGTCAAACTCCGAATCCAAACGGTAATCCGAAATATCCGCCTTAAATACGTTCACGTGAACCCCAATATGATCGGCCAATTTCTTCGTTTTCTCAATCCCCGCATCCGAAATGTCGAATGCTGTGACATCATAGCCGTTACGCGCAAAAAACACGGCATCCTTCCCTTCCCCGCACCCGATATCCAGCAGCTTCACCCTTCTTGTGGGAGGAATCATTTCAAGCACCTGATAACAGGCCGCATTCGGCTCCGTGCCCCAATAGTACTCCGGTGTTTTGTACTCCTCTTCATATATGCTGATTGGCTTGCCCGTCGCAGAATAACCAAACAACTTATCGATGCTGACATCAAGCAGCTGTGACAGCTCCGGAAGCAGCGCCGTATCAGGCATGGTCTGTCCCGTTTCCCACTTGGACACCGCCTGGAACGTAACGCCCAGCTTATGGGCCAACCCCTCCTGGGTGAGCCCCCGTTCTTTGCGGTATCGATGAATATTTTTGGCTAACATGTCTCTCATATGTATCACGCTCCTATATAACCACATTGTAGGGGCGCTGCGTAAGGCATACAATAACCTGGTTATTGAATCCCGAGAGAATTCAACCGCCAGTTGAAATCATCCAAATCCAGGAAATCGATGGCCAGGCATGTTACAATAAACCTGTTTTTATAATCACTATAGATGATAATGAGGGAGAAACTCGTGAACATTAGAAAGCTGAATACTCATGAAAAACCCCCAATGGACCTGCTGCTGCTTGCAGATCCATCGATAAGGCTCGTTGAGGACTATGTAAAGCGCGGTCATTGTTATGTCGCTGAGGAGGACACGCATCCCATCGGGGTCTACGTCCTGCTGCCTACAAGGCCTGATACGATCGAACTCGTTAACGTTGCCATAAGCGAGAATCTGCACGGCCAGGGATATGGCAAACAGCTTGTGAATCATGCCATCGGGCAGGCCCGAGAGCTTGGATATGCAACCATTGAAGTCGGAACAGGGAGTACGGGCGTGGCGCAGCTGGCGCTGTATCAGAAATGCGGGTTTCGGATGACAGGCATCGACCGGGACTTTTTTGTCCGTCATTATGATGAAGAAATCTACGAAAATGGCATGCGGCTGCGCGATATGGTGCGGTTGTCGCTAGATTTGTAAGTTTTGTGGCTGGGCAGTTGCACCATTCCTCCATCCGATGAATAGGCTATCGCATATTGATTATGGAGGAGAATCTACTTGAGCATGAGTCAAAATCCGAGGCATCTCGCTTGGCATGAAACGCTGGAGATTCATGAATTAACCGCCTTTCAGGCAAATAACCTGATGGGGTTCAAGATGTCATTACATGATATCAAGGACCCGGAGCTCCATGGGCTGTATACAGAAGCGATAAATGGAGTAGAACAAAACCTGAGGGAGCTCCTGCCTTATTTTTCACAAGCGCCCACAGGAACCCGCAGTCTTTCCGGTGCCGATTTGACGGCGTATTACGCAGGCCATCTGCTGGGTTTCGCCAAAACCTCTGTCCGCAGCTACGCCATTGCCATTACCGAAGCCGCAACGCCAAGCGTAAGAGAAACCCTGCAGAAACAATTGAACAAAGCCATTGAACTGCACGGCAAGGTCTTCTATTTCATGTATGCGCGCGGTCTGTATCCTTCCTACAATTTGAAGCAGCTGCTGGAGAATGACGTGAAGAATGCCAACAAGGCATTAAGCCTGTAACATCAGCAAAAAAAGCCCCGGGCTACACAAGACAGGTTAGGTACGAGATGTTAGTATCGCCAAAACCGTCAGCTGTATAGCTCAGAGGCTTTTTCTATTTCACATATCATCCCCTAAAAGTCAGGGATTATTTATTCAGTGTTTCGCTCCAGTCATGCACCATATGGCCTTCGAGATATTTCTCGCAGTCCATAGCGGCCATACAGCCTGTGCCTGCAGCCGTAATCGCTTGGCGGTAACGTGTGTCCTGGACATCGCCGCAAGCGAACACGCCCGGGATGTTCGTCTCCGTCGTTCCCGGTTTAACCAGGATATAGCCTGTCGGGTCGGTTGTAATCTGATTGCCAAGGAAGCCCGTATTCGGCGTATGGCCGATCGCCACGAATACACCTTCCGCTTCAATCAGTTCTTCTTCTCCCGTTTCATTGTTGCGGACCTTCAACCCTTTAACGCCGGTTTCGCTGGTAACCACCTCAACCGGCGTACGGTCCAGAGCCCACTGGATCTTCTCGTTCTCACGCGCGCGATCCTGCATGATCTTGGATGCACGCAGCTCGGTGCGGCGGTTCACTACCGTTACGCTGGAAGCAAAACGCGTCAGGAAGCTGGCTTCCTCCATCGCGGAATCGCCGCCGCCGATAACAATGATCTTTTTCCCGCGGAAGAAGAACCCGTCGCAAGTGGCGCATGTGCTTACGCCGCGACCAACGTTCTCCTGCTCTCCCGGAATTCCGAGATACTTCGCGGAAGCTCCCGTCGAGATAATCACGGACTCAGCCAGAAGCTCGCCCATGCCCTCGACATTCACCTTGAACGGACGCTCGGAGAAATCAACGGACTCGACCCAGGCGCTCTTGAACTCCGCACCGAAGCGCTCCGCTTGTTGACGCATATTATCCATCAGCTCGGGGCCCATGATTCCTTGCGGAAATCCGGGGAAATTCTCAACCTCGGTCGTTGTCGTAAGCTGACCGCCCGGCTGCATTCCTTCGATAACGAGCGGCTTCAAGTTCGCGCGTGCCAAGTAGATGGCTGCCGTCAATCCGGCAGGTCCTGTTCCGATTACGATTGATTTGTACATAGATACGGCCTCCTTTAAGGTGTCGATTTCTGTTACGTGCTACATCCTATTCAGGACTTATGGAATCTTCATGTACCAAGGTCTCCTAAGTATCCGAATATGGGTTCTTACTTAAATGTTTTCCGTAAATGGCCGGAAATTATCATCCGGCTGTGCTTTCGTTTCACATACGCTATCCATTTGACGTGCGTAACGGCTCACCGTGGATGGCGAAATGCCGTAACGGACAGCTACCTGTTCATAGGTCAGGGTTCTTCCCCGCTTCTTGGCCGTCAAATATTCCAATGCCGCTGCCCAGCCCTCCACATTCCGAATGTTCGGAATATCAGGGTACAGCCGGCTCAGGAACTCGGACCAGAGATTCTCCATCTCTTTTTTCCAAAAAGCGTCTACCCGCATGTCCATGGTCTGCTCTGCCTTCTCCAGCACCGCCTTCCAGGAAGGCAGCCAATCCGGCAGCACCTCGCGGGTCTTGCTGCTGGATATATCGCGATCGTCGCGGCGTTCCTTCAGCCGATTGCTTGCGGCCTCCATCTGCTGGAGCACCAGGCGGGCGGCATCCTTCAGCTCCGCATCCTCTCCCGGTTCCTGCAGGAACGATTGCAGCGCATGCTGCACCTCTTCATCGGCAATCAATTCCAGCGTCCGGATCACCTGCAGCTTGGTATGGGGGTCGCCATGTCGGAGCGCCCAGAAGAACGAAGAACGAATCAGCGGATTTTGCTTCGCTTCCTCCGTCAATTTGTCGCCGTCATGCTCCCAGCGTTTGAACTGCTCTTCGAACGGAAGATGATAGTGATAACTCACCTTCATCTGTTTCGTACCGGTCTCTTTACGCTTCTGCAGCTGTGCCAGATAGAAATCCGGAATCACCGAATCCCCATCCAGCTTCAATGCTTGCCGCCAATATTTCTCGGCCCTGTCATAATAACCGCTATTGCATGCCGCAACGGCCGTGTAATGATACAGGCTAGGATCTCCGCTAAACTCCTCATCCTTCAACAAACGGCGAAAATGACCGTAGGCAATTTCGTGCTGCCCCAGTATTCCCATCGTTGTCGCCAGCTTAAACACATGCTCCTGATGGAAAGGAACCGTCACCGTTAGCATGTCCATCAATCGGTCACGCTGCTCCTGATTTCCTTCATGCTGAAAGAAGATAGCCAGATTGCATAGACCGTGCAGATTGCCCGGCTCCTGATCCAACACCTCGCCAATGGTGCGCTTCGCGGTATCAAAGCGTCCCATATAATAATAGGCTAGAGCCAGATTGTTGCGCGCAGCCAGAAAATCCGGATTATCCTTGACGATTTCCTCCAACAGCTTGACCGCTTGTGCGAATTTCCCTTCCTCCAGCAGTGCCCGCGCATGCTCATGCTCGACCACGCCTTCACGACTCTTGATCCGGTTCAGCTTGGCTGGACGATTCAGCTCGTAATGAAGCAGCTCCATCATCTCCTCAGCCTCATCCAAAAACTGACCGCTCGGGTCTTCCTCCAGATAGGTAACAAGCGCTTCTTCCGCTTTCTCGAATTGCTCCATATTGGCGTAATTGTTCGCCATATAGAAGTAGCACTCCGTCATCAACGGGTCAACCTGCTCCAGAATGTGAGCCAGCACATCGTTGGAAGCTTTATAATCTCCCGTCTCTGATAATATACCCGCCATATTGCAATGATTCACCGGATTATCCGGTTCATATTCAACAGCTTTGCGGAAATATTTCAGAGCCTTGTCATATTGGAAACGATCAAGCGAACGAACCGCGCGATCGAAGAAGAAATTGGCATTCATCTCGATAGATATAACATTGTGGGGGTCACTGTACCCATATGGATGACCATTCACGAAAAGCAAGGCACCTCCTTTAACTTGCTCCTCTATCCACAACAGTATAACACAAGTTTCAACGTCATTTGCAGAAAAAAGACACCAGTTTACACACCGGCGTCTTTGAACAAAGTGGCGATCGATCCGCCCTCGATAATAATATGGGTTGCCTGGGCTAACATTGGCGCTACGGACAGCACCTTAAGCCGCATCTTGCAGTGATGATCCGGGAGCACAATAGAGTCTGTGACCACGATTTCCTCGATATGTGCATGGTCGAGACGGTCAAGTGCTTCACCGGAGAAAAGGCCATGGGTCGCGCACACAATGGCATCATTGGCTCCCCGTTCCTTTAAGCTTTCCACCACTTGCACGATGGTGGTTCCCGTATCAATCAAGTCTTCGATAATAATCGGCGTGCGACCCGCCACGTCCCCAATGACATGGGTAATTACCGCTTCGTTATGGGCAGGACGCTGCTTGACCATCATGGCAAACGGCGACCCCAGGCGGCTCGAAAGCTTCTCTGCCGTCTTCGCCCGTCCGGCATCGGGAGAAACGATAACCGGATTCTCGATGTTCTTGGACTTCAGATACTCCGTAATCAAATCCAGCGCAGTCAGATGATCCACCGGTATATTGAAGAAGCCCTGAATGGCTGGCGCATGCAGATCGATGGTTATCACGCGGTTGGCACCGGCTGTGGTCAGCACGTCGGCTACCATTTTGGCCGATATCGGTTCACGCGGCGCTGACTTTCGTTCCTGTCTGGCATAACCGTAATAAGGCACAATGATATTGATCGTTCTGGCGGAAGCGCGCTTCGCGGCATCAATCATCACCAATAGCTCCACGAACATTTCATTGATAGGGTGAGAAAAGGACTGCAGCAGAAAAACATCGCAATTGCGGATGCTCTCTTCAAAGTGCACATAAACTTCGCCACTCTGAAAGCGGGAAATCTTGATCTTTCCCGGTTCAACTCCCAACTGCTGACTGATATTTGCGGCAAGCGTCGGATTTGAAGTGCCGGCGAACAATCGTAATGAACGATACATGAGGACCTCCTGACGAGAGTGGTTGATAATGTCGGCTGATGCAGGGATCTCGTTGAAAGCGCTATCGTCAAATCAGGCCGTTCCCGCCTCCGTCAACCTCTTCGAAGAAGGGTCTCTAGGAGTGGAAAACAGCCGTCTGCAATAAACCTGTTTGCAATTAGTGCTTTTCTTTTATTATACATGGTTTCCCTCAACATTCAAAAGCACCATCTCCCGCTTCCGGTTACGGAAGGTCGCAACCTCCCGAACGCCAAGCTCCGATAGCAGTGCCCGGGCCTGATCCAGATGCTCGCCCAGCTTCATCGGCTGGTGGGCATCCGACCCTAAAGTCAACGGAATGCCAAGCTTCATCGCTTCCTCCAGCATGCGGCGGCTTGGAAACATTTCCTCACAGGCCTTCGATAAGCCGGAGGCGTTCAGCTCCATGGCTTTTCCGCTTTGGGCCACGGCCGCAAGCGCTGCTTGCTCCAATGCGATCACTTCCGGCTTCTGCTCGGGACCCGGCCCATAACCGAACCGCTTGATCACGTCCAGATGCCCCATGATATCGTAGAAGCCGGTGGCAGCAGCTTTCTGCACCGCATCATAATATCGTCTATAAACCTCAAGCGGATCCTTGCCCTCCCAGCCTTGGGTCTGACGGTAATCCGTAATATCCCATTCACCAAGAAAATGAACGGAGCCAATGACATAATCCCATGGATAGTCATTCACAATTCGCTCAATCTGTTCTTCATAACCCTCGATATAATCGCCTTCGAGTCCGATCCGGATGTCAATCTGCCCTTGGTAGCGTTCCTTCAACTGCAGGCACTCTTCCACATAACGCGGCAGTTCGTCCATTGGCATGGCCATCTCCGGATAGTACGCCTCCGGATCCACGTGTATCAAAGGCATATGATCCGACAAGCCCAATTGATCCATCCCGAGTTCAATAGCGCGCCGTACATACTCCTCCAGCTGCCCCTCGGCATGTCCGCACCGGGCATGGTGGGTATGGTAATCAATATGCATCGGTAAGCCTCCTAATCGCGGCGCGGCCGTTCATGGCGGCGGCTTAGCTCATCCATGATCTCATCCAGCGGGAGCTTCCGCTCCTGGAGAAGTACCAGCAGATGGTAGATCAGATCGCTGATTTCAAGCTTAAGCTCGGCATTGTCTTTATTTTTGGCGGCGATGATCGTTTCCGAAGCTTCTTCGCCCACCTTCTTAAGGATTTTGTCTACCCCTTTATCAAAAAGGTAAGTCGTATAAGCCCCTTCAGGCCGCTCCACTTCACGCTGGGCAATGACCTCTTCCAGCTCGGCAAGAACCGCAAATCGCCCGCTCTCTGCAGCTGCACGGTTGTTCACAAGCCCGCTCTTCTGCCCCTGAACCGTAATCTCATTGAAGAAGCAGGTCGTTTGTCCGGTATGACAAGCCGGTCCCTTCGGATTCACCTGCAGCAAGAGGGTGTCTCCATCGCAATCGTACGTCATGGCAACCACGGTCTGGACGTTCCCGGAAGTTGCTCCCTTATGCCACAGCTCCTCGCGCGAACGGCTCCAGAACCAAGTTTCCCCGCTTTCCAGCGTCAAGCGAAGAGACTCCCGATTCATATAAGCCATCATCAGCACCTGCTTGCTCTGTGCATCCTGTACAATCGCCGGCACCAAGCCCGAGGCATCCCAACGGATATGCTCGCTGACCTGCTCCAGGGATAAATCCTTCAACATATCTTCGCTCACCGTATATCCACTCCTTTTTGACTAAGCTGCAACTTCAGATGAGGAATCGAGATCTCTTTATAATGGAAAATCGTTGCGGCAAGACCCGCATCCGCCTTGCCCTTGGTAAACACGTCATAGAAGTGATCCTCTTTGCCTGCGCCGCCGGACGCGATAACCGGGATCTGCACTGTCGAAGATACGGCAGAGGTTAGCGACAGATCGAACCCATCCTTCGTTCCGTCCGCATCCATGCTGGTCAACAAAATTTCGCCCGCACCCAGGCTTTCCGCCTGCTTTACCCAATCCAGCGCTTTGATGCCGGAGGGCGTACGTCCGCCGTGCGTGTACACTTCCCATTCTCCCCACGCTTCGTTGTACTTGGCATCGATGGCTACAACGATGCATTGGGAGCCGAATTTGCGCGCTCCGGCCGAGATAAGCTCCGGCTGCTTGACCGCTGCCGTATTGATCCCGATCTTATCCGCGCCCGCCCGCAGAATCCGCTTCATATCCTCGACGGACGAGATGCCTCCACCCACGGTAAAAGGGATGGCAATTTCTCCTGCCGTTCTCCGCACGACTTCCTCCATCGTCGCCCGGCCTTCGACCGATGCCGAAATATCCAGAAAGACTAGCTCGTCTGCGCCTTCCCGGTCATAGAGCGCCGCCAGTTCCACGGGATCGCCCGCATCGCGGAGATTCACAAAATTTACGCCCTTCACCACCCGGCCGTCCTTCACGTCCAGGCAAGGTATGATCCGTTTTGCCAGCATGCCTTTCCCCTCTTCCCCTATGAACTCTGTCGATCAATCGCTTATTTGAACGGAACCTAGGTCAGCCTCACTTGATTCGCGTAATAGCCTCGTTCAAGTCAATATTGCCTGTATACAGTGCCTTGCCTACGATTGCTCCGCCTACACCGTCACCGCTGTGCGCGCTGAGCGCCAGCAAATCGTCCAGCTTCGTCACGCCGCCCGAAGCGATGACCGAGCGGCCGCTGGCTTTGGCAAGCGAGACAATCCCCTCCACGTTAGGCCCCTGCATCATCCCGTCACGGGAAATATCGGTAAAGATGAAGGTTTCCGCTCCTTTGGCTGCCAGCTCCTTAGCCAACACTTCGGCTTGAACCTCGGACGTTTCCAGCCAGCCTCTAGTTGCCACATATCCGTTGCGCGCATCGATCCCGATGGCCACCTTATCCCCGTACTTGCCCAGCACCTCTTCCGTGAAGACACGGTCTTCAATCGCCGCCGTACCGATGATCACCCGGCTGACGCCAAGCGACAACAGCCTCTCCACATCCGCCAGCGTGCGCAGGCCTCCGCCTACCTGAACCGGAACCTGGACGCTGGCTGCGATCTTCCCGATGATATCGTCATTTACCGGATGGCCAGCCTTGGCTCCGTCCAAATCCACGAGATGAATAAACGTGCCGCCCTGCTCTTCCCACGATTTGGCTACCTCCAGCGGATTATCATTGTATACCGTTTCTTGATTATAATCGCCTTGCACGAGTCTGACGCATTTGCCGCCACGTATATCGATTGCCGGATATATGATAAAAGAGGACATCCCCATTCCCACTTTCCTTCTGGTCTATTTGATCGCCTTACATTACGTTAATGTCAAAGCCAAGAAATTGCGAAGCAGGCTCATCCCAAGCTCCCCGCTCTTCTCGGGATGGAACTGCATGCCGTACACCGAACCGCGCCCCACGATGGCTGTCACTGGCTGACCGTAATCGGTTACCGCCAGCAAATCAGCCTGAACCTCAGGAAGAACATGATACGAATGGACAAAATACACATGACCTTCCTCAAGTCCCGCAAACAGCGGATGCTCCCGCTTCTCGAACTGCAAAGAATTCCAGCCCATATGCGGCACCTTGTAGTCACCACCCGTAAACCGTACAACCGATCCGGGCAAAATATCCAGCCCTTCAAACTGGCCATGCTCCTCACTCCGGCTGAACAGGAGCTGCATGCCGAGGCAAATTCCCAGCAGCGGCTTCCCTGATTCCGCAGCATCCTTCATGACCGAGTCCAGCGAGGTTTCGCGCAGTTGCTCCATGGCATCGCCGAACGCGCCGACGCCCGGCAGAATGATGCCATCCGCAGCCAGAATCTCCTCCCGCTTCCCCGTGACGAGCGGCTCATACCCAAGCCGCTCCACTGCTTTGCTCACACTGTGCAGATTGCCCATGCCATAATCCACGATTGCAATCGCCATCGATTAGAGCACTCCCTTCGTGGATGGGACGCCCGTCACCCGCGGATCCACGGTAGTCGCCTCATCCAATGCACGGCCAAGCGCCTTAAATACCGCTTCAATCATATGGTGGGTATTGTGTCCGTAATGAACGATGACATGCAGCGTGATACGGGCTTCCAGCGCCAACTTCCACAGAAATTCATGAACAAGCTCGGTATGGAAAGAGCCTACCTGCTGCGAAGGATATTCCGCTCGGTACTCAAAATGCGGGCGATTGCTTATATCTACAATGACTTGAGCAAGCGCCTCATCCATCGGTACAAACACGCTGGCATATCGCTTAATACCCTTTTTATCGCCCAGCGCCTCTTGGAACGTCTGCCCCAGGCAAATCCCGATATCCTCCACCGTGTGATGGTCATCGATCTCAATATCTCCCTTCGCTTTCACGCGAAGATCAAATTGGCCATGCTTCGTAAACAAATCAAGCATATGATTCAGAAACGGTACATCGGTCTCCAGTTCCGAGATCCCGGTTCCATCGACATTGAAATCCAAGGCAATATCGGTTTCATTGGTTTTGCGGCTCACGCCGGCTGATCTTGCTGCTGCATCCAAACTGCTCACGTTGACTGCCTCCTCTATACGTATCTAATATAACGAATCATTGATGCTCCTCTTTATTGATTAACGCTCCTGCTCCAGCCGAAGCTCGATCGCCCGGGCATGGCCTTCAAGCCCTTCGCGCCGGGCCAGCTCCATAATTTGCTCGCCGTTACGCAGCAGCGCTTCCTTGCTGTAGTAGATCAAGCTCGATTTCTTAATGAAATCGTCCAGATCCACTGGCGAGGCAAACCGTGCCGTCCCATTCGTCGGGATAATATGATTCGGCCCTGCAAAATAATCACCTACCGGCTCCGAGCTATATGGCCCGAGGAAGATTGCACCTGCATTCTCGATCTGCCCCACGATGGCCATCGGCTCCTCCGTTACGATCTCCAGATGCTCTGGCGCCAAACGGTTAATAACTTCTATCCCTTCTCTAAGGGATTCCGTGATGATCACCGCGCCATAAGTGTCCACGGAGGCCCGGGCAATGTCGCGCCGCGGCAGCAGCTCAAGCTGCCGCTCTACTTCGGCGGCAACGGCCTCACCCAGCTTGCGTGAAGGCGTTACGAGAATGGCCGAGGCCATCTCGTCATGCTCTGCTTGGGAGAGTAAATCCGCCGCAATATACGAAGCATCCCCGCTGTCATCGGCCAATACCGCAATCTCGCTAGGACCGGCCAGGCTGTCAATATTGACCGCACCATATACTTCTCGCTTGGCCAGCGCAACGTAAATATTGCCGGGACCGCAAATTTTATCAACCGGGGAAATGGTCTCCGTACCGTAGGCCAACGCCGCAATCGCCTGAGCTCCTCCAACGCGGTAGATCTCCGTAACGCCGGCCTCGGCCGCTGCTACCAGGATATAGGGATTAATCCCATCCTTCCCGCCGGTTGCCGGGGGAGTAACCATGACAATCTCGGGCACGCCTGCCACTTGTGCCGGGATTACGTTCATCAGCACGGACGAAGGATAGGCTGCCTTTCCTCCGGGCACATATACACCCACGCGTTTCAACGGGCGAATGATCTGCCCCAAGATGCTGCCGTCGGCTTGAAGATCCATCCAGGAATTCCGCTTCTGCTTCACATGAAAAGCGCGTATGTTTTCCGCGGCAGCCTGAATTGCCTTCACGAACGAGGGCTCCACATGATCATAAGCCGCTTTGAGCTCTTCTTCTGTAACTCGAAGCTGATCTGCGGTCAGACGGACACGGTCCAATTGCTCGGTATGCCGCAGCAAGGCAGCATCTCCTTCAGACCGAATATCCCGCACAATCGCCTTCACGACTTCATTCTGCTCTGGTGTGCCGTAATCATTTTCCCGTTTCAGCTGAAAGTCCCGTGCTGATACAACCTTCACCTTAATCTCCCCCAATCCCGCTGCTTGCATCACATTCTGTTTTCGATACACGCATATCGTTTCTGACTCAATCGATAATCAATCTGTCCGATCACCATACTCATCCTGTTTGTAGCTGTGTTTCTTAGCGCTGTATATTCGCTCCCTCAGACATAATGACCGTTTGCAGGCGATCGCATAATGCCTGAATTTCATCATTCTTCATCCGATAGCTGACGCGATTGGCAATCAGGCGACTTGTGATCTCAAAGATGCTGGTCATTTCTATCAGTCCGTTCTCCTTGAGCGTTTGGCCTGTTTCCACCATATCCACGATCCGGTCCGCCAACCCGATAAGGGGTGCAAGCTCAATCGAACCGTTCAGCTTAACCACCTCAACCTGCTGGCCTTGTTCACGGAAATACTGCGAAGCGACATTCGGATATTTGGTGGCAACCCGCTGCCGAATGCCCGGCTTCCAGTCCGGCAAGCCGATAACCGACATCCGGCACCTTGCGATGCCGAGATCGAGCAGCTCATAGACGTCCTTGTTCTCTTCCATCAGCACATCCTTGCCAACGATTCCGATATCCGCGACACCGTATTCCACATAAGTCGGCACATCCACCGGCTTTGCCAGAATAAATTCCATTCCTGCCTCCGGCAAGGGAATGACCAGCTTGCGCGTCTCATCCACATCAAGGGGAATCGGAAGTCCGGCTGAACGGAACAGCGCGGATGCTTTTTTATATATACGCCCTTTGGGCATCGCTACTTTCAACGTTTCCGCCACGTTCAAATCCTCCTGACCTTGACCTATATAAAATAGGGTGATATATCAACGTTCTATCGAAGGGTAATGATCTCCTGGTAGCCTCTGTTAAGCAGACTGCCGGATACGACGGGCACGCCTTCATCGCGAATATTCGCCGAATCCGGAATGATCGAAGTGATGACGGTATGGCCCTGCGCCCGCAGTTCTGACGCTTTCGCCAAACCTTCTTTGCGACAAGAAGCCGTGTAACGGATCAGAATGGGCAGCTCCTCCGCAATCTCTTCGCCCTGCACCCCATCCAGAATACGATTAGTTTTGAGTGCAAAGCCTGTTGCCGGGACTGCACGGCCAAACTGCTGCAGCAGCTTGTCATAACGACCGCCGCTTGCGACCGGTGAGCCAAGTTCAGCGGCATATCCCTCGAATGTCATTCCGGTGTAATAGGAGAAGTCCCCGAGCATCGTCAGATCAAACAGAACATGCCTGGAGACATCGTATGCCTCCAGCACCTCCCATACTCTGCACAGATGCTCAATAGAAGCTCTTGCGAGATTGTTGCTGCTAATCTCAAGTGCCTGCCCGGCAATCTCCCGGCCCCCGCGCAGCTTCAGGATTCCCTCCAGCTGGTCCTGCTGTGTCTCCGTAAGGAGCAGACTGGCAATGGTGTTACGGTATCCGACATAGTCGCGGTTCAACAGGTCCTGCTTCAGGCTCTCTTGATCCTCCGTCCGCTCAGGCAGCAATTCCTGGAGCAGGCCATTAAGGTAACCCATATGCCCCATCGCGATTTTGAATTTCTCCACGCCTGCCGCCTTCAGGGATTCGATAGCCAGTGCAATCACTTCGGCATCGGCCTCCGGTGTATCGTCGCCTACAAGCTCTACACCCGTCTGGAAGAATTCAGCCTCCCGGCCCGCCTCCTCTTCGATTGCGCGAAATACATTCGCATGATAAGACAAACGCACCGGTAACGGCTCATCCTTCAGCAGCGACGACATGACCCTTGCTATGGGAGCAGTCAGATCGGACCGCAGCACCATTGTCGTTCCGCGCTTATTCAATAATTTAAACAGTTTTTGGTCCGACGTAGAGCTAGCCACGCCTACCGTATCGTAATATTCCATCGTTGGTGTCATAATCTGCCGGTATCCCCAGCGGTCCATACATGCCAGCACTTCACGTTCAATCCGGCGCAGCTTCGTGACCGCATGAGGGAGATAATCACGAACACCTGCCGGTTTCTCGAAGCCTTTCGGTTTAGACATGACGCTCCACCTCAAATTCAGAAAAGTCTTTAATATGGTAAAGTGGTACCTTGCTAATAAATTAAAGGATATTGGCTATATTACCATGAACTCTGCCCGATCGTCAATGCATCATGGACGCTTCCTGCTATGTATCGTTCTCTGTTGTTCTTCACCTTAGCCGCCAAAGAATTCGCTTAACTTCTGGGTATAATTGTAACACAAGAACAAGCTGGAGTGGCTTGCTTGTCTATGGGTTAAACCTCCCATGTCTTTTGCGGCATAAATACAAATACATTAGCTGGTATCGTATGATTAGGCCCCCCGTAATCTCTGAATGACCCATTCATACAAAAAAGCCGCCCGATTGCCGGACGGCTTTGCTTCATCATGTTTGGTAAGAATAAAGAATATGCCTGCTATGATTATAGATCAACTGATTTCTTGCTGTCGCCTGCAACGGTGTCTTTTCTCTGCGATGGCGATTTTGGCGCTTTGGATGATGGCTTCAATGATCGTGGAACGCTGCCAAGCAGCACCCAGGAGCCTGGAATCCACCGGAACACCGTTTGTACGACCAGCGCACTAACAATCAGCGCAGTTACCATGCCGCCATAAATCCAGATGAGATAATCATCGGTTACCGGATTCAGCTTGAGATCGTACTCCCGATACAGGAACAGCCAGAGAGGATGCACCAGATAGATCGCGAAGGACAACTCGCCAATCCGCGTCAGCACCTTCACGATGAGTCTCCAACCGCTGTTATACAGCCAGCTGGCCAGCTGCATCAGCACAATGGCGGAGAAAACCGTGTGCAGATTCCATAACAGCTCGTACAACAGGGAGTCGTATTTGGCACCGTGCAATCTCTGATTGTACCAAATCTGCACGTGCGTCAGCGCCATCGCGAGCCAGCCCGCCCATAACACGACTGTACCTGCTCTTTGACCTGACGTCTGCTTTTTCCAAGATGACGTAAGCCAGCCCTTGAATTTGTCGTAATTCATCGCCAGATAAGCACCCAGCATATAGTAGGCTAAATACGAGATCGCCAAGCTTCCTTTAAACGTGTAGTGCAGCTCATATTTATTCCATATGATAAAGCCCCATTGAAGCAGGAACCCGATGGGAACCGCCCACCGTACGAGAAACCGGGACGATTTGAACAGCTTGAGGAATATCGGAAACAGAATATAGAACTGCAAGCTAATAAACACAAAGTATAAGTGCGTATAGTTCTGCCCCCGAATCAAGCGTTCAAAGAAAACCGGCATCTGCGCCCATAGATCAAATGAGCTGTTGAGCAACCCGTTCTGATACATCCGCACAAAGAAATAGATGATCGAGAACAACACATAAGGCAGCAGAATGTACAAGAGCCGCCGTTTGTAGAAGTTTTTGATCAGATCCTTGGTCAGCGGCCGGTCCGCATAGTTATAGAACAGCACAAAGCTGCTTAGGAATATAAACGAGGGTGTACCGTATTTAAAAAATATATTCAAAAAATTAATAATATAATAGAATCGCGAATCAATCGCATCGACCGTTGCAAATGAAGTCGCATGAACGTGAAGCACGCCCAGGATGGCCAGCGCACGATAAATATCGAGCTGCGGGAGCCTTTCCTTTTTGTTCAGCGTTGCACTCATGTCAGGCGTCGCCTCCTTGTTTTCAAGTATTTTCATAGAGTCATTGTATAAGGATAGGCGGGCAAAAAAGTCCCTCAAGGCTATCATACCCAGGGGACTATTGAATCGCTTTGTGTCATGTTATCCTCTACTCATTCTACAATAATTCAGGTAGCTTGAGAACCTAACTTGTCACATTACCTCAAATTGACTCACTTTCCGTTGATGTCCTCTTCAGCTCTTGCAATGGATTGCCGCCTACAAAAACACCCGGTGCCACATCTTTATGTACGACAGACCCTGCTGCAACAACCGCGCCATCTCCGATCGTTACACCAGGCAAAATCGTGGTGTTCGCGCCGATGAGCACGTTCTCCCCGATCCGCACTTCACCCAGACGATATTCCTTTATTAAATACTCATGGGCAAGAATCGTTGTATTGTAGCCGATCACCGAATTCTCGCCGATGGATATTTTCTCCGGAAAAAACACATCCACCATGACCATCAATCCAAACGCGGTATGCCTCCCCACCTTCATCCCGAGCATATGACGGTATATCCAGTTCTTCAAGGGCAGGATAGGACAATAGCGGGCCAACTGGATAAAGATGAAGTTCTTGACGCCCTTGAACGGGCTCACGGTGCGGTAGATTTGCCATAACGCGTTGGGCCCTTCTACAGGATAACGGGTAATCTTTCTGGCCATGCTGCCAAAACTCCTATTCCTCTTGAAGTCCTACGATCTCATACAGGTCTTTCATATCCTTTAAAACATAATCCGGACCATACTCCATCAGCTTCTGCTCACCCTTCAGGGACCAAGCTACAGCTGCGGCCTTCACGCCCGCCGACTTGGCAGATTGAATATCGACCGGGCTATCCCCGATCATCAACGTCGTAGCCGGATTGGCGCCCAGCCGCTCGATCGCCGTCAGAACAGGCTCAGGATGCGGTTTCGGATGCTCAACGTCGTTCACCGTCACAATCGCCGACATGAAACGCTCCAGATCGTACTTCTCTAAAGTCATCATCGTGGAGGGACGAATCTTCGTGGTTACGATCCCCAATGAAAGCCCGTGACGATGAAGGCGCTCCACGACTTCATTTACATGGGGGAACGGTCTAACCATCTCATCATGATGAAGCGTGTTGAAGGAGCGGTATGCTTTGATAAGCGGACTAACGTCCTCAACGCCCCCCGAGAAAGCCCGCAGCTGCTGCTCCAGGGTGGTTCCCATATGTGGAATGATCTGCTCCCTGGTTAGCGGTCCTGGGGTCTGAGCCTCGAAGACATGCAGAAACGACGAGATAATCAATTCATTCGTATCAATAATGGTTCCGTCCAAATCAAACAGTACGGTTTCGATCATGCTGCAACTACTCCTTTTTGTCCTCCGTATCTGGGTTTATTGCCGGAGTATCTTCTACTGGGGACGGTTTAACTTCCGGCTCCTGGACTTGGGTTAGAGAGCTTTTGTCAGCCGTCTCTGCTGGCTCTGCTGCCGGTTTGTCCTGCTTAACAGGTGCCTGCGCAGACGACTTCGCGGCTTTATTGGTCTGAAGGTCCGCTTCAGGTGTAGGACCTGCTCCGGTTTTCGTTGACACGATAGGGTCCAAATAGCGCACATTGGCGCGACCCGTTACACGGCGCACAATGATCAGTACGATGCCTCCAATGACAATCAATACGGACAGCAGCTGGGAGATCCTAATATTGCCGTAAGCCGGGTCCAGATGGCCCAGTTCAAAGCCCATCCAAGTCATCGGTGCCCATAACGCATTGTTAATGAAGTCGGCAAGGCCGGCTGCGCCTTGGAACGCCAAACTGTCCGTGCGTACGGCTTCAATGAAGAATCGACCGATGGAATACCAGATGAAATATCCGATGAAGAGCTCGCCTGCGCGCAGGAATTTCTGCCTGCGAAGAATAAGGAGAATGACAATACCCACCAAGTTCCATAAGGATTCATATAGGAAGGTAGGATGATGGAATACGCCTTGTACATTCATTTGATTGACGATGAAATCAGGCAAATGGAGCTCCCCGCGTAAAAAGGACTCGCTTACAGGACCGCCATAGGCCTCCTGGTTCACGAAGTTCCCCCAGCGACCAATGATCTGGCCGGCCAACAGGGACGGAGCACAGATATCGGCAATCCGCCAGAAGGAGTAGCCTTTTCTGCGAACATAGATCAACGCACAGATAATGGCACCAATCAGGGCACCGAATATGGCAATCCCGCCGTTCCATATTTTGAACACGTCCAGGAAGTTGTCTTTATAGTCTTCCCATTTAAAAGCTACATAATAAATACGAGCACCAATGATTGCGGAAGGCACGCCAAGCAAGAGCAAATCCATGAAAAATTCTTGTGGAATACCAAAACGCTTCCCCTCGCGAATGGCCAGTAACAGCCCCGCCAAAGCACCCAAACCCAAAATCAAGCCATACCAATGAACACGCAGCGATCCGATGGAGAACGCCACCGGATCGATGAGCAATGTTTGCATCTTTTATAACCTCCCTAGTCCTAGTCCAAATCGTCCATATCTTCAGCGATCGTAGCTGTCAGTTTGTTTGTAAACTGCAGCGCAGCATTCAGTCCCATTTGTTTCAATCTGTAGTTCATAGCTGCCACTTCAATAATAACCGCAAGGTTACGTCCTGGACGAACCGGAATGGTGACCAGAGGGATGTCCGTCTCAATAATTCGTGTTGTTTCTTCATCTAGCCCCAGACGATCATACTGTTTATCCTGCTGCCAGGCTTCCAATCGCACAACAAGGGTAATCCGTTTATTGTTTCGAACGGCTCCTGCACCGAATAACGTCATTACATTAATAATACCGACTCCGCGAATCTCCAGAAGATGGCGAATGAGCTCCGGCGCCGTACCGTGCAGCTGAAAATCCGATGTCTGACGTATCTCCACCGCATCGTCCGCAATTAATCGGTGTCCGCGTTTGACGAGCTCCAGTGCCGTCTCGCTTTTCCCGATACCGCTTGAGCCTGTTATCAGCATCCCTACGCCATAAACATCGCACAATACCCCGTGGATGGTTGTAGTTGGTGCAAGTTTGCGTTCCAGAAAGCTTGTGAATCGGCTTGTCAGAATGGTTGTTGCCATGCTGCTGCGCAGTACAGGCAAACCTCTCTCATTCCCGAGTTCCACAAGTTCCTCCGGCACCTCCAAGGAACGTGTTACGACGATACAGGGTGTTTCTTCCGTGCACAGGCTGCGCATCCGCTCTTTACGCTCTTCCGGCTTCAGCATTCCGAAGAAAGCCAACTCCGTGCGCCCCATAAGCTGAACCCGTTCCCGCGGATGGTATTCAAAATAACCGGCCATTTCCAATCCCGGGCGATTCAGATCGTCCGTTGTAATCTGACGTTTCAAGCCCTCCTCACCTGCGATGACCTCCAGCTGAAACTGCTGGACCAGCTCGGATACCTTCACTTTCTTGGCCATGGTCTTACCCCTCTTCTTCCATTGTATGTTGACATCACAACGGAACCGCCATATGGCACGGCCCGTCTTGGATGATATATTCCCTCATTCAGTTATTCCTAAAGAGACTTCTGCACACTTATCTGCGACCTGGAAATTATCATGAAATATGCTCAACATCCCATATGTTCAATACTTATGTATGCCTTGCTTTGTGCTTATCTTATCGAAAAAAGCCAATGAATGCAATTCTAACCGACTACTCCATTGCGACATTAGGCTTATATAGAGGTGTGCTTTAAATAGATTGCTGCCCATGGGAAACCTCAACTGGCATCGGCAAAGGAGATCCAAACCTTGTCCCAGGGCGGGAATCCTAGCGTGATATTGTCTTTTTCTCCTAAAAAAACCGCCCCTTGAGGGGGCGGTTTTCAAGAGATCCCGATTGCTGAAGATTAGTCTTCGAGCAATACGTTCAATTCAGACTCTTTATCAAAGATATGAACTTTGTTCATGTCGAGTGCCAATTTCACATTGTCGCCTTCGCGAGTAGTCGAACGTCCGTCTACACGGCCGATAACCGTATCGGTGCCCAAGCCGCTCAGGTACAAGAGCATTTCGTGACCAAGGTTCTCGGTTACATCGACTTTTGCAGAGAAGATTGTGTTCGGGGAAGCTTCCAGGAAGACTGGCTCTTCATGAATATCTTCCGGACGAACACCCATGATCACTTCTTTGCCAATCATGGATTTATTTTTGAGCAATTGTGCTTTACCACCTGGTACTTGAACGTTCAAGCCCTGGGAAGTGAAGTATACGCCACCGTTTTGCTCGGACAATTTACCGTTGATGAAGTTCATGGTTGGGGAACCGATGAAACCAGCAACGAACAGGTTGTTCGGATTGTTGTACAGTTGCTCTGGGGAATCCGCTTGTTGAATGATGCCGTCCTGCATAACAACGATACGGTCACCCATTGTCATAGCTTCTGTTTGGTCATGCGTTACGTAGATACAAGTGGTTTCAAGACGCTTAACCAGCTTGGTGATTTCGGCACGCATCTGACCGCGGAGTTTCGCATCCAAGTTGGAAAGCGGCTCATCCATCAAGAAGACTTGTGGATCACGGACAATCGCACGACCCAAGGCAACACGCTGACGCTGACCACCGGACAGAGCTTTTGGCTTACGCTCAAGCAAATGCTCGATATCCAGGATTTTTGCTGCTTCACGTACACGCTTATCGATTTCGTCTTTCTTCACTTTACGGAGTTTCAAACCGAATGCCATGTTCTGGTATACGTTCATATGTGGATACAAGGCGTAGGATTGGAATACCATCGCGATGTCACGATCTTTAGGTGCTACATCGTTAACAACACGGTCGCCAATGTAAAGTTTACCCTCAGAAATTTCCTCAAGACCTGCGATCATACGCAGTGTCGTGGACTTACCGCAACCGGAAGGACCTACCAAAACCAAAAATTCTTTATCTTTAATATCCAAATTAACGTCAATTACAGTTGCTTTATCCGAACCTGCATACTTTTTGTAAATATGCTCTAAGCGTACACCAGCCATGTGCATTTGCCCCCTCATATGAATGTTATGAAATCGAATACAATTAATTTATAATCTTATATTACCCCATAGGCACCTGACTTGCTATACACAATCTGCACAAAAAACCTATTTCCTTTTCGTCACTTTATACAATAGAAGCGTTATTTTCACTAAAACCGCATCACTGAAGCTGCGAACATCTAGCCCCGTCTCCTGTTTAATCTTATCCAGGCGGTACAGCAGCGTGTTACGGTGGATATACAGGTGCTTGGCCGTCTCACTCACGTTACAATCCAATTCGAAAAAAGACTCGAGCGTTGACAATGTCTCGCTATCCTCGAACAAATCGGTATGGCCGGCAGCGTACTCGCGCAGAAATTGATTGCGCTGGTACTCGGGAATGCTATAAACCAGACGCTCCAGATGAAGCCCGGTCGATAAATGGATATGTTCCTTGACCTGGAATGTACGGCCAATGGTCATTGTCTCTCTTAACATGCTAACGGTCTGTGGCAGAGCGTGCAGCGCATTAACCGCTGGTATCGCAGAGATATGGAAATCCCCCACCCATTCCGTTGAAATCAGCTCGTAGAGCCCCATACAGAATAAAGAGAGCAAATCCTGGTCGCCTTCCACCGAAGCATCCTCTTTATCATCCGTCGTTATACCATCCAGCAATTCTTGGTTCGCTAGGATAATCCATTCCTTATCAAGCAGCGGCACCAGAATGATGTCCCCGCCAAAATAGCTGCGCAGTAATCGATGCAGCGCCTTATAGCTTGGAGTGGGGGCATGCTCGCTCTCATGAATTAGAAGAAAGGGAACCATGTCCTCTGTCAAACTTGTCCGAATCCACATTTCCTCTGGTAATTCAGCAAGCAGTTCACCGGCTTGCAGGCGTTCCTTTAACCAACCACCCAACTGTTGGGCGCGTCGTTCTTCTTCAACTTTACCGGTATTCTTGGGTACTCCCCCTGACATCGTATCCTGCAGGCTCGACAATAGTAGAGTTATAAGCCCAATCTCCGACTCCGTCAGAGCACCCTGATCCGCTACGATTACCCGGCTAGGATCCTGTGGATTCACTGGAATCCAAATCTCACCCAGGTCCTTGCGAGCATAGGCGCCGTTAACCCTTTGTGATTTGTGCGAGGTTCCGTTTTCTACACGGTTATCAGACCCCTGGGCTCTTACCTCATGACCAATCCGATCACCGAATGGCGGTGAGGTCGCCATTGATTTTGTTAACCATGCCGCTTCCTGATCATTCAATGTTTTTAAACCGAGTGAGGTACCCAAGGTCTGCTCCAGTTTCTGAACGATGTGCTCCATCTCCACCATTGATGACTCCACCACTTTATCGTTTTTTCTTATTTTAGCATAAGACCCAGTACAAGCGACAATGCCTTCTCTCTAAGCCTATTTACATTGGACAAAAACAGCTTAAAACAACACAAAAAGAGTCGTCAACAACGTTGACGACTCTTCGGATGAGCCATGAAGGACTCGAACCTTCGACACCCTGATTAAAAGTCAGGTGCTCTACCAACTGAGCTAATGGCTCTTATTACTGGTGGAGGATGATGGATTCGAACCACCGAACTCGGACGAGAACAGATTTACAGTCTGCTGCGTTTGGCCACTTCGCTAATCCTCCAGGATATAAAGGTGGCTCGGGACGGAATCGAACCGCCGACACGAGGATTTTCAGTCCTCTGCTCTACCGACTGAGCTACCGAGCCTTACATAAATGACATAAAAATAAAGTTCGGCATCCCACTTTAATCTGTGGAAAACCGACTATTTTTATTCCTTAAAATTAATAATGGCGGAACTGACGGGATTCGAACCCGCGATCTCCTGCGTGACAGGCAGGCATGTTAGGCCTCTACACCACAGTTCCACATTATTAAAGATGGTGCCGGCGAGAGGACTTGAACCCCCAACCTACTGATTACAAGTCAGTTGCTCTACCAATTGAGCTACACCGGCATGGTAAGGTGATAAAAATAGTACATGGTGGAGGCTGAGGGGTTCGAACCCCCGACCCTCTGCTTGTAAGGCAGATGCTCTCCCAGCTGAGCTAAGCCTCCAGGTATGTATGGTAGCGGCGGAGGGGATCGAACCCCCGACCTCACGGGTATGAACCGTACGCTCTAGCCAGCTGAGCTACACCGCCATATAAACCTATTTGCGTTCAAGTTATTCAAATGGCGGAGAGAGAGGGATTCGAACCCTCGCACCGCTTACGCAGTCTAACCCCTTAGCAGAGGGTCCCCTTATAGCCACTTGGGTATCTCTCCATCATAACTTGTATGCAGTTACAGAGATTGATTCCCTGAAAACTAGATACGAAACGATCTTTGCAGCACATTGAAATATTTTTTTTGGATAAGCCCTCGACCGATTAGTATTGGTCAGCTCCATGCATTGCTGCACTTCCACCTCCAACCTATCTACCTCGTCGTCTTCAAGGGGTCTTACTAGTTGGGAAATCTCATCTTGAGGGGGGCTTCACGCTTAGATGCTTTCAGCGCTTATCCCGTCCGTACGTAGCTACCCAGCCATGCTCCTGGCGGAACAACTGGTGCACCAGCGGTACGTCCATCCCGGTCCTCTCGTACTAAGGACAGCTCCTCTCAAATTTCCTACGCCCACGACAGATAGGGACCGAACTGTCTCACGACGTTCTGAACCCAGCTCGCGTACCGCTTTAATGGGCGAACAGCCCAACCCTTGGGACCTACTTCAGCCCCAGGATGCGATGAGCCGACATCGAGGTGCCAAACCTCCCCGTCGATGTGGACTCTTGGGGGAGATAAGCCTGTTATCCCCAGGGTAGCTTTTATCCGTTGAGCGATGGCCCTTCCATGCGGTACCACCGGATCACTAAGCCCGACTTTCGTCCCTGCTCGACTTGTAGGTCTCGCAGTCAAGCTCCCTTATGCCTTTGCACTCTTCGAATGATTTCCAACCATTCTGAGGGAACCTTGGGGCGCCTCCGTTACTCTTTAGGAGGCGACCGCCCCAGTCAAACTGCCCGCCTGACACTGTCCCCGTACCGGATTACGGTACCAGGTTAGAACCTAGATACGATCAGGGTGGTATCCCAACGTCGCCTCCACACAAGCTGGCGCTCATGCTTCTTAGGCTCCCACCTATCCTGTACAGATCGTACCCAAATCCAATATCAAGCTGTAGTAAAGCTCCATGGGGTCTTTCCGTCTTGTCGCGGGTAACCTGCATCTTCACAGGTATTAAAATTTCACCGGATCTCTCGTTGAGACAGCGCCCAAGTCGTTACGCCATTCGTGCGGGTCAGAATTTACCTGACAAGGAATTTCGCTACCTTAGGACCGTTATAGTTACGGCCGCCGTTTACTGGGGCTTCGGTTCACAGCTTCGGATTGCTCCTAACCGCTCCCCTTAACCTTCCAGCACCGGGCAGGCGTCAGCCCGTATACTTCGCCTTACGGCTTCGCACAGACCTGTGTTTTTGCTAAACAGTCGCTTGGGCCTTTTCACTGCGGCCCCCTCGGGCTATTCACCCTACCGAGGCACCCCTTCTCCCGAAGTTACGGGGTCATTTTGCCGAGTTCCTTAACGAGAGTTCTTCCGCGCGCCTTAGAATTCTCTTCTCGCCTACCTGTGTCGGTTTGCGGTACGGGCACCTTCACCTGACTAGAGGCTTTTCTTGGCAGTGTGAGATCATGACCTTCGCTACTATAATTTTCACTCCCCATCACAGCCTAGCCTTATCGATGTGCGGATTTGCCTACACATCAGCCTCACTGCTTGGACGGACATCCATCAGTCCGCGTCACTACCCTCCTGCGTCACCCCATCGTTCATAACGGTTTACGGTGGTACAGGAATTTCAACCTGTTGTCCTTCGATTACGCCTTTCGGCCTCACCTTAGGTCCCGACTTACCCTGAGCGGACGAGCCTTCCTCAGGAAACCTTGGGCTTTCGGCGGATCAGATTCTCACTGATCTTTTCGTTACTCATACCGGCATTCTCACTTGTGTACTCTCCAGCGCTCCTTACGGTACACCTTCAACGCATACACAACGCTCCCCTACCCCTGATGCATACGCATCAAGCCATAGCTTCGGTGGTGTGTTTAGCCCCGTTACATTTTCGGCGCAGAGTCACTCGACCAGTGAGCTATTACGCACTCTTTAAATGGTGGCTGCTTCTAAGCCAACATCCTGGTTGTCTGTGCAACTCCACATCCTTTCCCACTTAACACACACTTGGGGACCTTAGCTGATGGTCTGGGCTGTTTCCCTTTTGACAATGGATCTTAGCACTCACTGTCTGACTCCCGGATATAAGTCTATGGCATTCGGAGTTTGACTGAGCTTGGTAACCCTTGCGGGCCCCGCACCCAATCAGTGCTCTACCTCCACGACTCTTCATTCCGAGGCTAGCCCTAAAGCTATTTCGGGGAGAACCAGCTATCTCCGAGTTCGATTGGAATTTCTCCGCTACCCCCACCTCATCCCCGCATTTTTCAACATACGTGGGTTCGGGCCTCCAGTGCGTGTTACCGCACCTTCACCCTGGACAGGGGTAGATCACACGGTTTCGGGTCTACGCCCACATACTCAGTCGCCCTATTCAGACTCGCTTTCGCTGCGGCTACGGCTTCTCGCCTTAACCTTGCATGGGAACGTAACTCGCCGGTTCATTCTACAAAAGGCACGCCATCACCCATAGATCGGGCTCTGACTTCTTGTAAGCACACGGTTTCAGGATCTATTTCACTCCCCTTCCGGGGTGCTTTTCACCTTTCCCTCACGGTACTGTTTCACTATCGGTCGCTAGGGAGTATTTAGCCTTAGCAGATGGTCCTGCTGGATTCATACGGGGTTTCACGTGCCCCGCACTACTCGGGATCCGTCTCGGAGGGAATATACTTTCGGCTACAGGGCTTTTACCTCTTATAGCGGGCCTTTCCAGACCTCTTCACCTAATATGTTCCTTTGTAACTCCATGTGAGACGTCCCACAACCCCAGAGAGCAAGCTCTCTGGTTTAGGCTGTTCCGCGTTCGCTCGCCGCTACTGACGGAATCACTCTTGTTTTCTCTTCCTCCAGGTACTTAGATGTTTCAGTTCCCTGGGTATGCCTCCTCGTATCCTATGTATTCAGATACGGGTAACTGACTATTACATCAGCTGGGTTTCCCCATTCGGACATCCCCGGATCGAAGCTTGCTTACAGCTCCCCGAGGCAGTATCGTTGTTCGCCACGTCCTTCTTCGGCTCCTAGCGCCTAGGCATCCTCCGTGTGCTCTTAGTAGCTTAACCAATTGCTCCGGTTATTGTGCTCATCGCTCTGTTGTCCGTTTGTTTCCTGATCTACTAAACGAGTTAATAGGTGGAAACGAAACTTCCAAAGGATCGATGATCCCAAAACCTTCGCGCTACTTTTTTATTAAACTTGATCAATCACTTGACACAAGTTCAGCTAAAAGGATATTTCTAATTGCGCAAATTCGTTTCGTTATCTAGTTTTCAAGGATCAACCCAGTCTTTCGACCGGAAGATTATCATACCACATGATATCTTGCAGTTCAACCTGCAATTTATGGAAGTGACATGAAAGTTTATGGTGGAGCCAAGGGGGATCGAACCCCTGACCTCCTGCGTGCAAGGCAGGCGCTCTCCCAGCTGAGCTATAGCCCCATAATTTCACTCCAAAAGTGAAGTATGGCTTCGAGGTTCATCCCGATCAAATACCGGAGACCTCGTCACTT
>NZ_CM149665.1:85000-157500 GCF_056173265.1 Paenibacillus sp. QJM3NY_38 | reverse complement strand
ATACTCCTCCTTCAATGGTCATTAGACATCCCTCTCAGCCTTGGCTTAACCATTCTCCCTTTTTTGCTCGATGTATTGCATCCTTGCCCCATCCAGGTTGAGCTGCTTGGCCTGTTTGAGATTCATCTGGTATTTGCGCTCCGCCGCTTCCAGCATATAGATCGCATAATCGATCTGATCCTGTCCCGTTGCCTCTTGAAACAGCAAGTGCGCCCGCTCCCACTCCATTTGGGATCTCTGGACGTCCAGGAAGACATGCCACATCCGTTCCTGATCCTCTGCAGTGATATACGTTTCCTCTACTTTTTTCCTCGACTGCTTCCACCATATCTTCATTCCGTTCACTCCCTATAAATATGAATGTTAAAAAACTGCTCTTAATTAGACCGTCTGTAACATTCATATCGAGAGAAGGACAAACTTAGAACCAAAAGAACTCTTTCAATTTCTGCATTCTACACCTTAAAGTTAGCAAACAAAAAACGAGCCAACGGAATTGCTTCCGATGCTCGTTCTCTTATAGCTTATTAGCTTTGACATCTCAAACGAAACTTGCAAAGAATCACAAAATATCAGTTCAGTTCTCTTCGGCCCTCGAGTGCCTTAGATAAAGTCACTTCATCTGCATACTCCAAGTCACCGCCAACAGGCAGTCCATGGGCAATTCGGGTCACCTTAATATCAAAAGGGCGGACCAGACGCGATATGTACATCGCTGTTGCCTCCCCCTCGATATTAGCGTTTGTCGCCAAAATGAGTTCTTTTACACGTTCGTCACTCAAACGCGTAAGAAGCTCCTTCAGACGGATCTCATCCGGCCCGATCCCCTCCATTGGAGATATGGCCCCATGGAGGACATGATAGTAGCCATCGAATTCCTTCGTACGCTCCATTGCCACGAGATCCTTCGCATCCTGTACCACACAGATAGTCGAAGCATCCCGGGTTTTGTCCTGACATACCCGGCATGGATCCGTATCGGTGATGTTGCAGCAGACGGAGCAGTAGTGCAGATTCCTTTTGACACTGACTAGCGCTTTGGCAAAATCTATAACGTCATCTTCCTTCATGTTCAGAACATGAAAAGCCAGGCGGGCGGCCGTCTTCGGCCCCACACCCGGCAGTCGCGTAAAGGCGTCGATGAGCTTCGCGATCGGTTCAGGATAGTACAAATGTAACTACTCCTTCTAGGTTAGATTAGAACAAGCCCGGAATTTTCATGCCGCCTGTGAATTTGCCCATATCAGCATTTGCGATTTCTTCAGCCTTGGCAAGAGCATCGTTAACCGCAGTCAATACCAGATCCTGCAGCATTTCCACGTCATCCGGATCAACCGCCTCAGGTTTGATGTTGATGGACAAAATTTGTTTATGGCCATTCGCTTCCACGGTAACCACGCCACCGCCGGAAGTTCCTTCAACGGTTTTCGTAGCGAGCTCTTCCTGAGCCTTGAGCATTTGCTCCTGCATCTTTTTCACTTGCTTCATCATTTGGTTCATATTATTCATGATTCATCTCTCCTTATAATAGGGTGCACGTAGGGACGTGCTAGTCTTTTATGACAACGAGGTCTTCTCCAAACAACTGGATGGCCTCATCAATCCATGGTTTTTCCCCACCGGCCTCCGCTTCTTCGTGCTCAAGCTTAAGTTCTTCGGCCTGAGGCTTGCCCACTCCTTCTACCGCGTCACTCCAATCACGAAGCATCATGGTAACCAGATGATACGGCTTGCCAAGCGTTGACTCAAGAACCCCTTCAATCACCTGTTTATTGGCAGGTTTCTCCGTGGTTTCGCGGTGGATGTTGTTTTTAAAAGCGACAAGAACCTTGTCTTCCCATACGGAAACGGGCTCACCATCCATCAGCCATGCGTGGACCGTGACCTTCTCCTCTTTCACATTCTGCAGAATTTGGGCCCACTGCCGTTGAACAGAGGTAAAATCCTCCCCGGTTCGGCAAGATACATACTGATCCATATGCTGCGGAATCTTGGCTGATGAAGCTGCTTTCGGTGCCGGTGTACGGGTAGACTTGGCCGGTTCGCGTTGACCTGATGCAGGAACACCATTTTGTATCAGTCGCTCCAGCTTTTTCTCAAGTGCGGCTACGTGCTGCTTCAGCTGAGCGAGTTCACCTGCATCGGCCGTACTATGGGCAGCTGCGGCCCCACCCGCAGATTGGGTTATACCGGAGAGCTTGAGCAACGCTACCTCAAACAAAGTTTGCGGCTGCGAGGCGTATTTCATCTCACTCTGATACCGGTTCAGCGTATCAATCATTTGAAATAGTTCCTCTCGGCTGAAGGCATTTGCCATCTCCTGAAACTCTGCCGGATTCAAGACCCGATCGGTCAGCTTGTCAGCACCTGGAACCATCTTGATCATGAGCAAATCGCGGAAATAATACAAGAGATTCTCCATGCATTTATCTGCACTTTTCCCCTCCTGCATGAATTGCTCCACAATCTGCAGCACAAGTCCGGCATCCCCCTGTTTCACGGCACTGGCCAGACGGCCAAACTGCTCCGAGGCAATGCCGCCCGTCATGTCCATGACCTGCTGGTAAGATACCGTACCTCCGGTAAAAGAAGCAATCTGATCCAGAATGCTCAGTGCATCCCGCATACCGCCATCCGACAGACGTGCGATATACTGCAGCGCTTCATGCTCTGCCGTAATGCCTTCTTCTCCGCAAATCTGCTCCAGACGCCCGGTTTGTTCGTCCAAGGAAACTCTACGGAAGTCAAACCGTTGACAGCGTGAAATAATCGTTGCCGGAAGCCTGTGCGGCTCTGTTGTCGCTAGTATAAACATCACGTGTGCCGGCGGTTCCTCCAGCGTTTTCAATAAGGCATTGAACGCTTCCGTCGTCAGCATGTGTACTTCATCGATAATATAAACCTTGCGCCGCACCTCGGTCGGTGCGTATTTGACTTTCTCCCGCAAATCACGGATTTCCTCGACGCCGCGGTTGGATGCAGCATCGATCTCCTGAACGTCCATGACGGCTCCGGACGTTATACGCCGGCAGGCCTCGCATTCATTGCAGGGTTCCTCAGCCGGACCATGCTCGCAGTTCACGGCTTTGGCCAAAATTTTAGCGGCACTGGTCTTGCCTGTACCCCGTGGACCGCTGAACAGGTAGGCATGGGAAACCCGCTGCTCGCGAATGGCATTCTGCAGGGTCTGGATAATATGCTGCTGGCCCACCATGTCGCCGAACGACTGTGGTCGCCAAGCACGATATAACGCGATATGTTCCACTGTGCTTTACCCTCTTTCAACTTCCACTTCACGAGATCGAGAACCCTAAGGTTTATACTAAGCCCGATCCTCGCGTGCTTTACTGTTGCATTCATGGTCAATCCCAGCCCAAAAGGCGTGAGTTTAACGGTTATATTATACTACATTCTATACTACTTTCCCCTGCCTTAGCAAAACGTTTACTTGGAAATCTTTATCCAAAGTGCATATGAAGGATCAGCTTGAATCAATAGCCGTCTCGACAAAAAACACCCTTGCCAATATGGCAAAGGTGTTATGTGCAGATATGTATACCGTGCACCTGTTATTGATAATTGCGATCCGAGCGGCAATCCTGAGCAACAACTCGGGCTAGGCACCCCTCCGGCACAAAAGCGATCTTGCTTATGGCTGCTTCCTTCCGGACCTGACCAGGTTCACAAGTGCTCATTGCGGAGGACCCAACCGTCAACGTTGAGCGCAGGGACCAGCCTCACATCGACAATACCTCTAACAGGAATTCAACCTCGCTACAGCGGATTGCGAGTTACAGGGCACCGCTACCTCCCCGTCTAGCACGGCGAACTTTAGTATATCGCATGGCTATCAAAAAAGCAACCGACGGAAGAAGTTGCATACTCCACCAGCCCTGTAAACAGACAAAAACCCTTCGACCACAAGGGCGAAGGGTTTGTTTATTAGATACCGTATTTCTTCTTGAATCTATCAACACGACCGCCAGCATCCAGGAATTTCTGTTTACCTGTGAAGAACGGATGACAGTTCGAGCAAATCTCTACACGAAGATCTGGTTTTACAGAACCTGTCTCAAACGTATTACCGCAAGCACAAGTAACTGTAGTAACGTGATATTTCGGTTGAATATCTTGTTTCATTGTAGCTTTCACCTCTTTCCGCCCTGAGCCTCATGCGGACCCAGAGTTATATGGACACATAAATGGAGTATATCACGAGCATATTGAATGCGCAATAGCCCATACACAAATCATCAGACAAGTCCACAACTGGAATTTTAACCTGATTTTAACATATGCAATGCCAGTACGATTCTGCTAGATAATCGAAGGTCTCTTCTTCGGTCTTGCCTGTCCCGCAGGCGGCACATGCGTATAGGAGCCAATCACGACATCCGGCAGCTCCTCCTGCATAATCTCAATAGCCTGCTTCATCCCCAGAATCTCGCCTTGTGCAGGCGGAATAAGCTCGAGATAGCTCTCAGGGTCAATATTGAGATTACGGAGCTGGATTAACTTGAGGCCCGTGCGGCGGGCAAACTCAATCATGGCCTCCAGCTCTTCCTCGCGATCGGTCACGCCCGGGAAGATCAGATAGTTGATGGATGTATACACGCCTTGATCGGTTGCATAGCGAAGGGATTTCTCCACATTGGCCAGCGTATAGCCCCTTGGCTTGTAGTATGCGTTATAATGATCATCCAATGCACTGATGGTGCTGACTCTCATCAGATCAAGACCCGCATCCACGATGCCGCGGATAAAATCGGTCAGGCCCGCATTGGTATTAATATTGATGTAGCCCATATCAGTCTGCGCCCGAACTTCTCTCATGGCTTCTATAATGATCTTCGCCTGCGTGGAGGGCTCTCCCTCACAACCTTGGCCAAAGCTGATGATCGATTCCGGTGTCTTCAAATGCTCCAGCATAACCTGCACCAGCTCATCCACTCTCGGACGGAAGTTCATGCGGGTCTGAGGCGCGACAAAGCCGCTGTCATCCGGCTGTTCCGATATACAACCGAAGCAGCCGGCATTGCAGGAGTAAGATACGGGAACAGCGCCTTCCCAGCGATTCAGGAAGGTGTTGGATGCCGTCAGGCATTCATATCCTAAGGCACAGTTAGACAGATGCTCATAGAGCCGATTCTCCGGGTATTTCTCCTTCAGCGTCTTAACCCCAAGCTCAAGATCGTTCAGATCGCAGTTCACAGGATTCCACTTCTCGGGGTCATCGGATAAACGCGCCGTCGTATAGAAGGCGCCATCCTTCCATACCACCGCCGAGTAACCGAATAGCGGCAGCTTATATTCCTTGTCCGTCTTCACGTACCCTGGCAAGCACAAGCGGGTGTATCCTTGCGGCAAAAGCGCTCCGACAGCGGTATACCCATCCTCAAGCGGCATCATTTCACCGGTCTCCGGATCCATCCCGATCGCTCGGGTGCTCGGCAGCCCGACCAGGGTAGCTCCCTCTGGCAAAGGTATCAATTCATCATCCAATATTTCAACGATCATATCACCGCTTCGGGCAAGCCCGAACAGCTCGGAATGATCATAAACGTTCCCTTGCTCATCTGCATAAACCAAATACATGTTGATCTCCTATTCTCCGGGTTGATTCAGGCTTAGCTCTGAGGTGCCGTCGCTGCAGATGCACGCGATGGACGTCTGGCTGTCTGGCTCTGAGTCCCGGTTCCGCTGCCGTTATTGGCATTCACATCAAATGATGCCAAGAACTCCGCGTTATTCTTGCTGTCACGCATTTTTTTGAGGAATCCTTCCACAAAGTCAGCAGAGTCGTTCATATTTTTACGGATCGCCCAAATGGTATCCAGTTCATCCTTGTTCAAGAGCACCTCTTCACGCCGGGTACCGGAGCGACGGATGTCGATCGCCGGGAAAATACGGCGTTCCGCGAAGCGGCGATCCAAGTGCAGTTCCATATTGCCCGTTCCTTTAAATTCCTCATAAATAATATCATCCATCCGCGATCCGGTTTCAACCAAGGCTGTAGCCAGAATCGTCAGGCTTCCGCCTTCCTCCACGTTACGCGCCGAACCGAAGAAGCGTTTCGGACGATGGAATGCCGCAGGATCAATACCGCCGCTCAGGGTTCTTCCGGACGGAGGGATAACCAGGTTATATGCACGCGCAAGACGGGTGATGCTGTCCAGCAATATAACAACGTCCTTCTTATGCTCCACCAGCCGCAAGGCACGGGACAATACCAGTTCCGCCACTTTAATATGGTTCTCCGGAAGCTCGTCAAAAGTAGAAGCAACCACCTCGCCCTTAACGGAACGCTGCATATCCGTCACTTCTTCAGGCCGTTCATCGATGAGTAAAACAAACAGTTCAATCTCTGGATTGTTGGTTGAGATGCTGTTGGCGATTTCTTTTAAGAGGAGCGTTTTCCCTGCTTTTGGCGGTGCCACGATCAAACCGCGTTGTCCTAAACCTACAGGTGCAAGCAGATCCATAATTCGGGTTGACAACTGATTAGGGGATGTTTCAAGAACAAGCTTTTCTTGCGGATATAGAGGAGTCAAGGCTGGGAAGTGCAATCGTTCCGCTGCGACGGCAGGATTCTCACCATTCACGGCGTTGACCTGCAGCAGCCCGAAGTAACGTTCGTTCTCTTTAGGTGTCCGGCATTTACCCGAAACCAAATCTCCGGTCCGTAAATCAAATTTACGAATCTGGGAGGCCGAAATGTAGATGTCCTCCGTGCTCGGCAGATAGTTGATCGGTCTAAGAAAACCGTAACCTTCCGGCAAAATCTCGAGTACGCCCTCCATGAACATCAAGCCGCTCTGTTCGGCCTGCGCCCGGAGAATGGCAAATATCAATTCTTTTTTCTTCAACTGGCCATAATAAGGAATCTGATACTTTTTGGCCAGCTTATACAGATCCGTCAGCTTCATGCCTTCCAAATCGGCTATTTGTAAATCCATTCAATAACCACCTATTCAATTATTTGTTTCTGTCACAGCAGATCCTGCTGTCATGTAGTCTATTATTCTATGAGAGCTTTACTAGGAGCATTACCCAAATCTGAGGGAGATATGCAGTTTCAACCACACATTTCCCTCATTTTGGTAAAAAATCATTCTTCCTCGGTCTCACGCCATACGTCGGCACCCAGCATGCGCAGATTGGATACCAGATGGTCATAGCCGCGATCAATGAATTCTACGCCGCTGACCTCCGTCACCCCTTCAGGTACGGTTAGTCCCGCAATCACAAGAGCCGCACCTGCGCGCAGGTCGGTCGCTTTGACCTTGGCTGCGTTCAGCGGACCACCTTCTATAATGGCCGAGCGTCCCTCCACACGGATCTTGGCACCCATGCGAACTAACTCCGGAACATGTTTAAATCGGTTGCTATATACAAAATCACTAAGGACACTGACGCCTTCCGCTTGGGTAAGCAGACTGGTCATTGGTGATTGCAAATCCGTTGCAAATCCAGGATATATAAGCGCCTTCACGTCCACATGCTGGTATCGGTCCTTACCGATTACGCGGATGCTTTCGTCCAGCTCCTCAATACCAACACCCATCTCGATCAACTTGGCCGTGAGGGCTTCAAGGTGTTTCGGGATGACGTTGTCAATCAGAACATCACCGCGAGTAGCTGCGGCAGCAATCATATATGTACCAGCCTGAATCCGGTCTGGAATAATGGAATGGCGGCAGCCATGCATCTCGGTTACGCCTTCAATCCGGATCGTTTCCGTTCCGGCGCCCTTAATGACAGCTCCCATGGAATTCAAAAGTGTAGCAACATCTATAATTTCAGGCTCTTTCGCCGCATTTTCAATAATTGTGGAGCCTTTGGCCTTAGCAGCCGCCAGCATAATATTAATCGTTGCACCAACACTGCTCACATCCAGATAGATCTTCGCGCCTCGCAGCTCTTTAGCATGCAGATGAATCGAACCGTGTTCATTGGTGACGGTTGCGCCAAGCGCTTCAAAACCCTTAATGTGCTGGTCGATGGGACGAGGTTCAAAATTACAACCGCCCGGCAGGCCGATCACGGCTTCTTTAAATCTTCCAAGCATGGCGCCCATCATATAGTAGGACGCGCGCAGTTTCTTAACGGGTCCGTTAGGCATCGGAATAGATTTGATATCAGAAGGGTCAATTCTCATCTGATTGCCTTCCCATGAAACTTGCCCGCCCAATTCTTCCAAGATCTCAGCATAAACAGCCACATCGCTGAGAAGCGGCAAATTATCAAGTACGACTTCCGATTCCGCCAGAATTGCGGCGGGAATTAACGCAATCGCGCTGTTCTTGGCACCACTGATTGTTACAGTACCTCGCAGTGGGCGTCCACCGCTGATCATCAATTTTTCCATAAGCTTTCGGGTCCCCCTACATCACTTCGCAGCCGGAAATGGTTCTGATGGCCGTCATACAAGAAAAACGTCTTATCGACGTTCCTTAAGGATGACAGACCGCATTTAGCGTTTCTTTTTGTTCTAGATGATCCGGTTGTGAAGCTCACAACCCGCTTGTACTTTGATATCTTAATAAATGAAATGGAAAAACACCGGCTACGCGGTGTGCTTTCCATTTCAATGTATGCAGCATAAGACAGCCTAAATATCTTAAGTGATTCCAATCGTCATGTCGTAGCCACTAGAACTACAAGCGACTTAACTATGAATAATTAAGCTTGATTGTTGGAACCAAACTCACGGATTTTGCCAACAACGGTTTCCTTGATTGCCTCACGGCCTGGTTTCAAGAATGTGCGTGGATCGTAAGCTTCCGGTTTAGCAGCAAGCACTTCACGAACAACTTTAGAGAACGAGATTTGGTTCTCAGTGTTCACGTTGATTTTGGAAGTACCCAAGGAGATCGCTTTCTTGATGTCATGCGTCGGAATGCCTGTACCACCATGAAGCACCAACGGAAGTTTCACAGCATTGCGAATCTCTTCCATCTCCTTGAAACCAAGGTTTGGTTCGCCTTTGTAAGGACCATGAACAGAACCAAGCGCAGGTGCCAATGTGTCGATGCCAGTTTCGTTCACGATGCGAACGCAATCGTCCAGCTTCGCGTACATTACGTCACCGATAACATCATCTTCTTGTCCGCCGACCATGCCGACTTCAGCTTCAACGGAAACGCCTTTAGCATGAGCATACTCAACGACTTGTTTCGTTGTTGCAATATTCGTATCAATCGGGCTGTGGGAATCATCGATCATAACCGATGTGAATCCTGCGTCGATTGCTTCTTTACATTTCTCAACACTTGAACCGTGGTCAAGGTGAATGGCAACAGGAACTGTAACTTTCAGGTCCTCCATCAAGCCTTTTACCATGTGTACGACGGTGCTGAATCCACCCATATAACGAGCTGCCCCTTCGGAAACACCAAGAATTACCGGTGATTTCTCTTGCTCAGCCGCTTCAAGAATCGCATATGTCCACTCCAGGTTGTTGATGTTGTATTGACCAACAGCATATTTACCTTCGAGTGCTTTGTTCAGCATGTCTGTCATTGATACTAATGGCATGGTTTCATCCTCCTATAGATGCTTAGTTTGTCTATGGTTTTTAGCCGATATAACATACGGACTTATTATACCACATCGCGTCATAAATACTAAACAAGCATTTCCTAAAATGCTGCGAAGGACCTCACATTCTGGCAAAAAAAAGAATTCCGCCCTTTGAGCAGAATTCATCATTCAACCGATATTACTGGCGGTCCCTTTCAGCTGCATATTGACGGCTTGACGCATCTCGTCAATATCAAAGGGTTTGGTAAAATGCATCAACGCACCAAGATCGGTTGCTTCCTTGATCATGTCAAGCTCTCCATAGGCTGTCATCATGATCACCTTAATGTCCGGATTCATCTGTTTTATATGCTTCAAAATCTCAAGCCCGTCCATTCCAGGAATTTTCATATCCAGCAGCACCAAATCCGGGGCATGCATCTTCACAATTTCAAGTGCAGCCTTGCCGTTTGCCGCTTGAAACGTCTCATATCCTTCACTGCTGAACACTTCCACAAGCAGGATGCGGATACCATTCTGGTCATCCACAATCAGCACTTTGTGTTTGCTTTCCTTGCTCATCCCTTCAACCTCCCCGATACTTAAATCGTACAATGAGTATATGCAAACTCGAAAGTTCCTAACTTTCCCATAAACCGACCATTATTTGTATTCGCCTGTAGATGTCGAATTCCTTCCAATCCTAAAAAAAGTAAGAAAAAAAGATGTACGAATTTGTTGTATACGAAATCGACAGCCCCGGACATCCGCTCTGAACGTTTAGCTTACCCTCTCCGTCATTATGACAAAGGATTTCTACGCAAAAAAGAGCCTCTTCAAAAGAGGCTCTTCTCAATTATGCCTGATGCTGGATCGAGGCTTTTACAAATTCACGGAACAGCGGCTGCGGACGGTTCGGTCGGGAAGTGAATTCCGGATGGAATTGCACGGCGAGGAACCAAGGGTGTCCTGGCAGCTCTACAATTTCAACCAGACGTCCATCCGGAGAAGTACCGGATATGCGCAGACCTGCTTTTTCAATATCTTCGCGGTACTGGTTGTTGAACTCATACCGGTGGCGATGTCTTTCATAAACGAGCTCGTCCTGGTAGCAGGACTCTGCAAGCGATCCTGGAACCAGCTTACATGGATACAGACCCAAACGCATCGTTCCGCCAAGATCCTCGATATCCTTCTGCTCCGGCAGCAGGTCGATGACTGGATATTCGGTAGCCGGATCAATTTCCGAGCTGTTCGCGCCGTTCAGACCGACAATCGAACGGGCATATTCAATAACAGACACTTGCATCCCAAGACAAATACCGAAGAATGGAATGTTGCGCTCACGGGCATAACGAATCGCGCTGATCTTACCTTCGATACCCCGATCTCCAAATCCACCTGGTACAAGGATACCACCAATGCCACTCAACGCCTCTTCCACGTTGTCTGCCGTAATCTCTTCGGCATTCACCCAGCGGATCTTCACGTCAGCATTAGCATCAAAGCCTGCATGAGACAGGGATTCAACAACACTGAGGTATGCATCGTGCAGTGCGACATATTTACCAACGATCGCAATCTCAACGGTCTTCTCCAGTTTGGATACACGCTCCACCAGATCTTCCCACTCGCTCATATCCGGCGCAGGGGTAGTCAATTTCAAATGATTGACTACAATTTCATCAAGACCTTCTTCACGCAAATTCAGAGGCACCTCATACAGCGAGGAGGCATCGCGACATTCTACAACCGCGTTAGGATCGATATCGCAGAAGAGCGCGATTTTTGCTTTCATCTCGGTTGAAAGCTCATGCTCCGTACGGCACACGATAACATTCGGCTGAATGCCGATACTGCGGAGTTCTTTTACACTGTGCTGGGTCGGCTTCGTTTTTACTTCACCGGCTGCCTTAATATATGGAATGAGGGTTACATGAATATACATCACGTTCTCACGGCCAACGTCGCTCTTAATTTGACGGATCGCCTCAAGGAAAGGAAGGCTTTCGATATCGCCGACCGTTCCGCCGATTTCGGTAATAACCACATCCGAACCCGCTTCACGGCCTGCACGGAACACGCGCTCCTTGATTTCGTTCGTAATATGAGGGATTACCTGCACGGTACCGCCCAAATATTCTCCCCGACGTTCCTTGCTGATAACAGAAGAGTATACTTTCCCTGTTGTCACATTGCTGTTCTTCGACAGGTTAATATCGATGAAGCGCTCATAGTGTCCCAGGTCCAGGTCGGTTTCCGCACCGTCGTCCGTAACGAATACTTCGCCATGCTGGTAAGGACTCATGGTGCCCGGATCTATATTAATGTACGGATCGAATTTCTGAATCGTTACCTTGAGCCCTCTGTTCTTAAGCAATCTACCGAGCGAAGCGGCGGTAATTCCCTTACCAAGAGATGACACGACCCCGCCTGTTACAAAAATATACTTTGTCACTGTAAAAACCCTCCTATATAATCTCCATAACTTCAGGCGACATATGATGTTTATCCTAACCCGTTTTCCCCTGATTCATCAGAGGGACCAACAAAAAAGCATCGCTCGCTTCCAAAAATGGTGAGCGAGCTGACCTCCGACCTATTACAAACCGCATATATTGACGCTTAAATGATCCTCATATCATGTCGAGCTGCTTAACACGGCATGCGTTATGAGGCATCAAGACGAGCGGTTTCCATACCTCATCTTAAACAACTGCAAACTTGAATCTTAGTTGACATAAGGTTTAGCAGAAGATGTCCCCTACCGGCGGAATACTCACTGCAAGAGACCATGAAAGTCCAGTCCATACAGGAAGGATGCCTCCACAGTCCAAAGAAAAAATGTCTATCGACAAACTTCCAGAAGACAGACCGCTTTTGATAAGGTGTTTCTCTTGCGTTATTAGGTCCAGAAGCTAGCGTCGTTTACACTTTCTGAGCCTTAAAAACAAAAAAAGTGACCCCGAATAAATAACGGGGCACTTTTATATTAAACATATTTAATCCACAATCATAAGCCCAAGCAATAGTTTACTCTGTGCCTTGTCTGCTTGTCAAGAGAAGAAGCAACCTCAAAATTCCCCAATCGGCTGACAATGTAAAACACAGTCATAATCAGCTCAGACAAGTGCTAAAGTCCCTGCTGCATGAGGGATTAATCCTTATCGTCTTCCTCAAATGCTTCATCTTCCAGATCATCTTCCTCATCGGATTCGGAATCCTCGTCTTCCAATTCGTCATCATCCAGAACAACCTCTTCGTCTACTTCATCGTCAGCATCGTCATCATCCGGGAAGAGATCGTCGTGATCACCATCTTCTTCATCGATGCTGTCGAAATCCTCCTCGACATCGTCACCGCTATAAGTATCTTCTTCATCGGTGAAGTCATCGTCATCATCATCTTCATCGTTGATGATCCGCGGACGCTTGGCGTTCGCAATCGGATCCTCGGACTTCTCCAGCGGATACCAGCGCTTTAGTCCCCACAGATTCGTTCCTACACATGCGAAACGTCCGTCTATATTGATCTCGGTATATAACTGGGCAATCGTTTCGTTAATTTCCTGTTCCGTAAAGCCGCGAAGCTTGGCCACCTCATTCATAAGGTCACGGTAATAATACGGCGTATTCGCCGCCTTCAGAACCATAAAAGCCAGGTCAACCATTGGGATTTCCTGAATCTTCTCCGGATCGATCTTTAAATTGAGCGGATTACTCACTAACGCACACTTCCTCTCACACAATCTTCACGTTATACCCTCAACATATCCATTATCAAAACTAAGTAAAACCTATTTGGAAATAAAAATCAAGTTTTTCTGCGCTACATTACCCATCAGGTACCAAAAGGAAAAAGACGGAGACAATTGTCTCCGTCTTCTGACTGTATCCGCCCCAAGGATCGACTCCTTACGGGATTAGATAAGAGAACCTTGATGTTCCCTCCATGTATCTTATGTTAGCCCTGCTGCTTTGACACGGTAAACAGGGCCTATTTCCCGGAAAAAGGGCAACATCCCATTCGGGCACTCTCCCCGGTTCATACAATACTGAAGCAACGGTTCATCGAGAAGGGAGATTGCCACATATGGATTACACCCGGATCATGCAATCACTACTTACAGAGACGAACCCTATGCGGAACGTCCGGGAAATGAACCGGCGGCTCCTCACGTTTCATGACCCTCAGCTGTACCAGGAATGTATCCGCGAATGGATAAGACTTGTCGGGAAAAGGCGTTTCCCGAGCTCAGTCAGCTATTCGCCGCTTACCCAAACCATCATCGCTCCAGCTCCCCAAACCGCGAAGTTTGAAGCGGAGTTTCGGAATGAACTGATGGTAGAAGAGGATGACCAGGTTCATATCCAAGCCATACAAGGGACAATTGGAACGCTAACCGGGATCCCATGGGGTATCAAGCAGATCAAAGCCCCTCAAGCCTGGTCGATCTCGACAGGACACCGCATGAAGATTGCGGTTATCGACACCGGGGTGGATTTCGCTCACCCCGATCTGAAGTATTCGCTGACTCGAGGGATTAATCTCGTCCACCGGAACATACCGCCATATGATGACAATGGACACGGAACACATATTTCGGGTACCATCGCTGCTGCGAACAGCACGCAGGGCATGATTGGCGTTGCTCCAAGATCTGTGGTGTATCCAGTCAAAGCCTTTGATCACAACGGATCCGCCTTTGTGTCGGATATCATTCTGGCCATCGACTGGTGCGTGCGGGCCGAGATCGATATCATTAATATGAGTTTCGGTATGCAGACCCGAAGCCGCGCGTTGCTGGATGTTGTAGGCAAGGCCAACCAAGCAGGCGTCATTATTGTAGCCTCCTCCGGCAATGACGGCAAACGCCGTACTGCTGACTATCCTGCCCGTTATCCTCAAACCATATCCGTCGGAGCTACCGACCGTAACCGGAAGATCCCTGCCTTTAGCAATCGCGGGCAATTTGTCGATATTTATGCACCTGGAGATAAAATCGTGTCCGCTTGGCTGCAAGGAAAATACCACGAGATGAGTGGCACCTCTATGGCGACTTCGCACGTCAGCGGAGCGATCGCCCTGCTGCTTGCGCAAAAGCCTGACCTAAAAAAAACGGCTACCATTAAGGCCCTGCTGCGACGCACGTCCTCTCCCCTTAAGCTTAAAAAAGGATACAGCGTCTCCGATGGAGAGGTAAATGCCTTGAAATTTTTGCGCGAGGGCATGAAATTATAGACTGATTCTTCAGCACCTACAAAAGAAAGTCCGTTTACAAATTAAAAACAGCCGCCTTTCCACGGAAAGACGGCTGCTGTCACATATTCAAATTAAGGCTCCTTACATCCGTTCCGGCGCCGATACGCCCATCAGGCGAAGCACGTTAGCAATAACCGTACGAACAGCTCGAAGCAAAGTCAGGCGAGCCTGCGTTTGATCCGCATCCTCCGTAATCACGCGCTCAGCTCGATAGTAGCTGTGGAACAAGGAGGCCAGCTCGTATACATACCGGATAAGTCGGTGCGGAGCATAGTTCTCTGCAGCAAGCGACACTTCCTGCGGGAGCTCTCCTATTTTGCGCAAAATGTCGTATTCGTGCTCGGTTGTCAGAACGCTCAGGTTAACTTCCGAAAGCGGCAGGAGATTAACGCCCTGCTCCTCCGCTTGGCGGAATACGCTGCAGATACGTGCGTGAGCATACTGCACATAGAAAACCGGATTCTCATTGGACGTTGACACCGCCAGATCCATATCGAAATCCAGATGCGAATCCATGCTGCGCATAGTGAAGAAATAGCGGATTGCGTCTACGCCGACTTCATCCATCAAATCTTCCATCGTGACCGCTTTACCGGTACGCTTGGACATTTTCACTTTCTCGCCATCCTGGAACAGGCTGACCATCTGGGCGATCAATACGATGAGTTTGTCCGGATCATTGCCCAGCGCCTCCATAGCTGCCTTCATCCGCGGAATGTAACCATGGTGATCGGCTCCCCAAATATTGAGGATCTTGTCGTAGCCGCGCTCGTATTTATTGCGGTGGTACGCAATATCCGGCGTTAGGTAAGTATAGGTTCCGTCATTCTTCACGAGGACGCGGTCTTTGTCATCCCCATAGTCGGTGGTACGAAGCCAGGTTGCCCCATCCTTCTCATAAGCTTCGCCCTTCGATTTCAGCTCTTCCAGGGATTTCTCCACGAGTCCGTTCTCGTACAGGGATGTCTCACTAAACCATTCGTCAAAATGAACGCGGAATCGATTCAAATCGCGTTTGATTTTATCCAGTTCCTTCTCAAGCCCGAACTGACGAAGGAATGCCGCTCTCTCGCTTGGATCCATGGACAGCAAAGAGTCGCCCTTCTCAGCTACAAGCTCTTTAGCAAACCCTTTGATATCTTCGCCGTGGTATCCATCTTCCGGCATTTCGGCATTCTGACCGAGCTCCTGCAGATAACGGGCTTCGAGGGATTTTATCAGGTTCACGACTTGGTTGCCTGCATCATTAATGTAGTATTCGCGCGTCACTTCGTATCCAGCAAAATCAAGCACATTGCAAAGGGCATCGCCTACCGCCGCTCCGCGGGCATGTCCCAGGTGCAAACTTCCGGTGGGATTGGCGCTGACAAACTCCATCTGAACCTTTTGCCCCTCTCCGGTAGCAATTCGCCCGTAGTTGTCGCCCTGTTCTTCTACCAACGCAACGATCGGATAGAGATACCCCTTGTCCAAGGTAAAGTTGATGAATCCTGGCCCGGCTATTTCTGCTTTTTGAATGGAAGCCTTCGCCATGTCCAGATGTTCCAAGATAGCCTCAGCAATTTGTCGCGGATTCTTCTTGGCGATTCGTGTCAACTGCATCGCTACGTTCGTAGCCAAGTCGCCATGCGACTTATCCTTGGGAACTTCAAGCGTAATGCCTGGCAATTCCTCACGGGAAACCAGTCCTGCAGCTACGGCAGCGTCCGCCACCGCCTCAGCAACCAGCCCGTTAATGTGATCTAATGGATTCATTGTCATGATTCATGTGCCTCCTGAATAGTCAAACTGATAGAAAAGTGTCCCGAAAACTCGTCAAACACATATAAATCATACGCCCAAGCCGCTCGTCCGGACACGCCTTCAAGCGCAAGCTCCAGACGCTGGGTGTGCGTAGACAGATTAAATGAAGTGAACGGGGAGCGGTAATACCCAGGCAATCGCTGACCCAGCTTAAATGCCTGCTCGGACTCCACCTCGCCGTGACGGATCAGCTTCAGCTCGTCCTCCGTCAGCTTGAGCATGGCCCGGGTTTCCCCTTGATGCGGTCCAAGCGCTGGTTCGGTATAGCGAACATACAGGACATTCCCTTTGATAAACGCCTCTGCCGGAAGCTCCTGTATCGTATTCTCCCCTTCGTGAAGGCTTTGAAGACGGATGCTCACTTGTTTTCGGTCGTTCATGTTCGTTCCTCTTTTCCTTACCTATTGTATTACTATATCCAGTATAGCCCTGCAATTCAAATGAGGATTTTAGCAAATGTGAAGTAAACGTCTATCCACGTGCTTACACGAAAGATCGGGTGCATCCTCAATCTCCGAATTTATCGGCCCATTGCTTGTGCCACTCACGATAATGTACACCTGTGTTTTCCTCCAGAGTCTTCTCGCCGATGGAGTAGGGGGCACGGGCTAAATTTCCCTGATCAAGGAAACAAGGTTCCCCCGATAACCTTGCCCTCTGCCATCCTACGACTAGAATGCCAAATACCGCATGCTGTAGGCATAACCGGAAAAGAATATGCCTGATCCGTAACGAATCAGGCATGAACCATCTATAAGTTACAACGGAAGCAAGACTACCTTCTCCCGCAATTCCAGCTTGGACACCATGTCGTTCCAGGCCTGTGGTTTCTCAGGCAGTACCGAATAGTAACGTCTCAGGAAGTTGACGATCAGCTCTGCAGGCAGCTCATCAACGGCATCATCGCCAGGCATGAAGCACAAATCGAGCCCGCTCACCGCTTCGCCATCATTATTCCAGGAAGGATGCACGTAGGCGATATCTGTGCGTTTGTAGCCAAGATGCGAGAGGACTTCGCGGCGAACAAAAGGATCCATCGGCTTCACGCCGCCAAATGCATGGTCCTGCACCCGGTACGGATCGTAAATCTCGGCAAACATGCCGAACAGCTCTTTGCCGTTCGCGGCCGCCAGCTGATTCAGATCCTTCAAACGATGCTGTGCCAAGAATCGGCCGATGCCGAGCCCTTCGCGCCCGATGATGGTAAAATCGGTCATCGCTACATTCCAGTCCTCATAATAGCGGTATTCCGTTGTCCCCACCACTTCGTCCTCATGTAGGGCAACAAACACCCGAATACCCGGATCCTCCAACGGTTCTTTCCATAGACTGAATTCCAGCACCTCTTCGGGAGGGAACACTTCCTTCATTAGATTGTGCATTTTTCGGAACAAGGGATCGTCGATGCTTGTAATACGGATATATTCCATTAGATAAAAGCCTCCTTATATATGTAATCAAAAAATCCATTTTATATATGAAGCCAATTCATTATCGTTCTAGCGAAACTACTTATCCAGTGAAAGGGTTTTTCCATTCCATCAGAGCCCCGTAGTTGCAGGACTCTTCATCCTCCAAATAATCTGCCGCTACCCCAACGGGCGTCCGGCCGCAACGAAGCAGGAAGGTAATCACCGGATCCTTGAGATCACCCCGGACAACAGCGTCCAGATACTCCGCAGCCGACATTTGATGGGCATGCCGATGATAGCCGGGCATCCGTCCGCCCCCAAGGAGCCGGTCCAATCCCTGTTCGACGGTCACGTGATACAGCGACTGAATCAGCCATTTGCCGAGTCCAAGCTTGCGAAAGCGCGGCCTGACGCAAATGTCGGCAATGTATAGCGTATTCCCGCCCGGCTTATGCGTCCGGATATACCCGTTATCCGTGGCCTCCGCCCAGGAGTGGGCAAGCTCCATCGGACCGTAATCCACGATGAGCGAAGTGATGGACCCTGCGAGCATGCCTTCCACTTCAACGCACAGAGCCCCCTCAGGGAACAGGGTGACATGCTGCTTCAGCTGCTCCTTGTTCCACCACTGCTCCGGCGGATACGGGGGCGGAAACGTCTCGGATTGAATGACGATCAGCTCGTCAAAATCCGCTTCCGTGTAGCTTCGAATGATAACCGGCACCGGCCGGGCATCGTCAAATACATAAAACTGTTGATGAAACCGGGCCATTTCCTCTGCACCGCCTTTGTCCTATTTTCCTCAAATCATGATAAACGGCTTACTCCCAATCCGGATACAAATCAGTACGCCGGTCACGCCATGTCGTGACGGAGCCCTTCTCGCGCACTTGATACAATAAATCCAGATCGAGATCGGCGGTAATGATCATGTCGTTGTTCAGCTCTCCCTCTGCCAGCAGGCCCTGTGGAGGAAAAGGGATATCGTTCGGGGTAATGATGGCCGCCTGTCCGAAGTTGGCACGCATCAGATCCACGGTTGGCAGCGAACCAACGGTACCGGTCAGCACCACATAGATTTGATTCTCAATGGCCCGGGCATGGCTGGTGTAACGAACGCGGTGGAATCCGTGACGATCATCCGTACAGGACGGACAGAAAATGACGTCGGCCCCTTTAGCCTTGGCCATGCGCACAATCTCAGGAAATTCGATGTCATAACAGGTCAGCATCGCAACGGTGCCTTTTTCTGTCTCGAACACTTCGAGCCCTTCGCCCGCACCCATATTCCATCCGCTAATCTCCGAAGGTGTGATATGAATCTTGGCCTGCTCCGCAATGCGGCCGTCCGGATAGAACAGATGCGCTACATTGTACAGCTTCCCTTGCCGGCGAATGACGTGCGTCCCGCCAATGATATGCAGATTATATTGCTTCGCAAAGCCTTGAAACAGCTCGCGGTAACGGTCTGTGAAATCCGGAAGATCATTGATCGTCAATGCCTTGCCTTGATCATCCCCGATGGACATCAGCTGGGTCGTAAAAAATTCCGGAAACAGCACAAAGTCGGCTTCAAATTCCTCCGCCGTCCGGATATAATGCTCCGACTGATGGGCAAAATCGTCAAAGGATTGAATGGTGTGCAGATGATATTGCACGGCAGAAACGCGAAATTTCATGCTTCTCCTCCTTAGGCATAGTTAGATGCTTTCATTATATCGGATTCCGAGCTTCGAGAACATGGGAACATGAAGTCATCCTCCCTTGGAAACCATAATCTTGTGAAGCAAGCTTCCAACACGCTCAAACGGATATCATCAACTCGCCGTGCGACAAAGAAAGCTCAATTTATGAAAAAATACACGTCATTCATACCCACGCTTTACAATTCTCCTGTATACTGTCGTATGTAAGCCTCTTGTCTACACTATGAATCTTTAGCCCTTACAAGCATATATTGCAGCCCGGTTGAACTTTGGGCTGACAGCTTACAAAATTATAATGTGAGGTGTTCTGTTCACAATGATTACTCGTTCGATGGATTGGCTTCAGCAACATGACCACCTTATCTTCCGCTGGTTAAACCGCAAGATCAGCAACAAAACGGTGGATTCGATGCTCGCGCTGGTCACCCATATGGGGGGTGCTATCTTTACCATTGTGCTGACACTTTCGATAGCGTTTTTTGCACCCGAGCCGTGGAATACGATGGGGTGGCAGAGCTTTATTGCGCTTTCCCTCAGCTTCCTGATTACGGCCCTCATCAAAAGGAAGATGCGGCGCATCAGGCCTTATCTGGCACTGGAAAAGGTGCGGTTCGAAAAAAAACCGATGAAGGATCACTCGTTTCCTTCGGGGCACTCGACGGCGATCTTTTCCATTATCACGCCGTTTCTGTTCATAACGCCGTGGCTGTCATTGCTCTTGATCCTGCTGGCTCTTACGGTCAGCCTGTCACGCATTTATCTTGGCTTTCACTATCCTTCGGATTGTTTGGCCGGCTGTTTCGTCGGAACGACCTCGGCGCTGCTTATCGTACTCAGTTAAAATACAGGCATCTCCCTCATGGCTTTACGGCTATGGATGGAATGCCTTTTTTTGTGCTTCCCTCACTTGTGTTTGCTGACCCTCTATCCAGGCTGCTACATAGGAATTTTCACATCTTTCCCACACGTATACATTATAATTTCGCAGAAATTTGAAAAAAGATTGAACCATTCCGGCTGGTAAATCGTACTAATAGTACATTCTTAATAAGGAGGTATTTATTCATTGAAGAAAAGACTATCACGGATGCTGGTTACCCTACTCGCCGTTACGATGATTCTTCCGGCTGGGGTAATGGCAGTAGATAACAGCCAAGCTGCCGCTGAAGGAAGCCTTGAGAAAACCGCCGCAGAGAAAGCCAAGCTGCTCACCGGAACGTATGGAACGACAAGCGTTCAATATGCCCTTATCGACAACGGAGTGATTACCGTGTCCGGGCAAGAGGGCATCAATGATATGGAAGGAAAGAAACCGCTGACTAAAGATACGATGTATGCCATCGGTTCCACGAGTAAAGTGTTCACCGCCGCTGCGGTAATGAAATTGGTGGATGAGGGGAAAATCAACCTGGATACGCCTGTGGTTCAGTACATACCCGAATTCACGATGAAAGACGAACGTTACAAAAAAATCACGCCGCGCATGCTGCTTAACCATTCCTCCGGACTGCAAGGCTCAAGCCTGAATAATGCATTTTTGTTCGAGGATAATGACCCTCATGCACATGACACGCTGCTGAAGCAGCTGTCCACCCAAAACCTGAAAGCGGATCCGGGTGCGTTCTCCGTTTATTGTAATGATGGATTCACGTTAGCTGAGATACTGGTAGAGAAAGTGAGCGGCAAGGATTTTACTGCCTTCATTCATCAATATTTTACCGAGCCGTTAGATTTGGACCACACGAAGACATCCCAAGATACATTGGATTTAAGCCAAATGGCGGGTCTGTATTATCCTACTCACCAAGGACAGCTTCCTAACGAGACGGTCAATGTGATCGGAACCGGCGGCATCTATTCTACGGCTGAAAACTTGGTACAGTTCGCGCAGATCTTCACCGGAGAAGCCGAAGGCATTCTTTCCGACAAATCCGTTAAAGCCATGGAGCAGGAAGAATATAAAAAGGGTCTGTGGCCCGAAGATGCTGATAACTCGTTCGATTACGGACTTGGCTGGGACAGCGTAAGACTGTTCCCGTTTAACCAATATGACATGAAAGCCGTAACCAAAGGTGGAGACACCATCCTGTATCACGCTTCGCTCGTTGTTCTTCCGGAGCAGAACATGGCTGCCGCTGTATTATCGTCCGGCGGTTCCAGCTCAACCAACCAACTGTTGGCCAACGACATTCTGCTGCAAGCGCTCAAGGAGAAAGGCACCATCAAGGAAATCAAGCCGGAAAAATCCTTCGGCAAACCGGTCAAGGCCGACATGCCTAGCGACATCGCGAAATATGCCGGTTACTATGGCGTGACGAATCAGCAGATGAAAGTCGACATCAAGGACGGCGAACTGTCTATTACCGTACCGATGGTGCCGGATTATCCTGCGGAGAAATATGTATACACTGCGGATGGAACCTTTGTCAGCGCGGATGGCAGCACGAAGGTCAGCTTCGTCAAAGAAAAGAATGATCGCATCTATGTATGGGTAAGACAATATGTTTCGATTCCTGGACTTGGGCAAATGGCTTTATCGCATTATACCGCCGAGAAAATGGAAGCGAACCCGTTATCCAAGGAAACCGCTGCCGCTTGGGCCAAGCGGGAAGGCGAAACGTTCTATCCATTGAACGAGAAATTCACATCGCTGATGTACTTCATTACGAAACCGACGGTTGCGATTAACAGCGAGAGCGGTCTGGAAGGTTATATGATCGACAAAAAGATCATAGACCAGGATACCGCAGTAAGCCAGCATCAGGTTCCGGCTATTGGCAGCCGGGATACGTCCGAATTCCGCTTCTATAAGGAAAAAGGCGTAGAGTATCTCGAAGGCGCAGGCTCCCTGTTTGTGAGCGGTAAGAACGTAAAGCCGCTTTATAAAGGAAAAAAATCAACCGTCACCCTGCAAGCTGATGGTTATGCCAAATGGTACACCGTCCCTAAACAAGCTGAAGGCAAAACCATGACCGTAACCCTGCCGGCACAAGGCGCATTCGCCGTGTATGACGAAAAAGGGGCCGTTGTGAACTACAGCCTCGTCAGCGGTAGTAACGAAGTGAAGCTCCCAGCCAATGGAGCTGTCGTATTTGCCGGTGCCCCAGGTTCGGCATTCGGTATCACCCTGCAGCCGTAATGAGGGTGGGCAGCGGGGTTACATGATTCCCTGTCAAGCCAAGATAACCTAAAAATAGAAGCACCTCAACCAACGGCTCATGCCTATAGTTGAGGTGCTTTTTGCGATGAACCGGTCTTTGGCCAATTCAGTTTCGAGGTCCGCTTACGTCCCCGTCGACCTGCGGGCTGCCATGGATCGACAGCTGTGTTCCCGGGCCCAGACGAACCGCATAAAAAAGGGGCCCTAGCGTTGATGGCTGGATGGAGGCTCCCTGGCCGGCCATGCTACATTCCCCTGCCCAAGGCGGCAGGGAAACGAGGATGTTCGTCTCCCGTTCAGCCTCAAGCTTGGCGTGGAACATACCGGCATCCCGGTCCCATTCCACGGTGATCCGACCGGTATGGAACCTCCAGTCTGAGAGCCGGCCACTACGCCAGCGCTCCGGCAGCGCCGGCAGGAGCTTCACCATATCCGGCGACACCTGCAGCAGCATCTCCTGTACGGCATTCACCCAACCCATGTTCGCATCGAGCTGTATCGGCGCTGCCGGCATATCCATGCATATCCCCATCCCCCTCCAATCGTTATGGAGGGTAAACAGATTCGGTAGCAGGCATGCTTGCGCCAGTGTATCAAGACACTCCAGTGCACTATCGCCTTCCCCCAGCCGCGCGTAGATGGACGCCATATGAGCCAGCGACCAACCGCTTTGGGCGCCGAGTCGGCGCAGACGCACCGCCTTCTCGAAGGCAACATACAGCTCCGGTGCCGATTCACGGGTCACTTCATCACCCGGGAACAAGGGGTAGATATGTGAGAGATGACGGTGATCGTATCGGTCCTTAAACGCGGGATCCAGCCATTCCGCAAGAGCACCGTCCTCGTTCGTCCGGTAAGGCGGCATGCGGTCCAGCATTCGCTTCAACCGCTCCTCCTCATCCTTCGAACCTGGGCCGCCGACTAGCCGATTCGCTTGGATCAGATGGGTAAGCAGTTCCTTCATAATTGCAATATCCATCGTTGCATTAACGGTTGTCGGCATCGGGTGAGCCAGCTGCCTTCCGTCCTCCGGCATAAAATTAAGCGGCGTATTCTCCGGCGATACCGAAGGATACAGACGATAGGAGCCGTCTTCACCAACGACTGCGAAATCCTCGTAGAATTGAAGAGCTTTGCGCATGAACGGCAGCGCTTCCTCCCGCAAAAAACGGATATCGCCCGTATACAAAAAATGCTCGTAATAATGCCGGGCGAGCCACCCGGCTGCTCCCGTCCAGTTAAGAATGACGGGTACGATTTGATTCGGCGTTCCGATCCCCGGTGTGGTCCCAGCCGGGATGTAAATTCCGCGACATCCGTACAGCTTGCGGGCATTGCCGCGGAAATCGTCCATCAGGCTGCCATAGTAGCGGAACAGGGAAGGGACGAGCTCTCCTAAACCGCCGACATGCGCGTGCCAATACATCATTTGAATATTCTCATTCGCCATATGGTGGCACCATATAAGCCGGTAGTCTCCGCCCCACAAGCCGTACAGTCCGAACGGCCCCGATTCGGCTGCCGTCCCGCTAATAAACAAGTACCTTCCATAAGCCCACATTTTACGGACAAGCGATACGGGCGCCTCGCCCTCGTAAGCCTCCAGCAGCAGCTCCTCGCTCGAACGCACGTCCCTGTTGGCAGTGTTCAGCTCCAGGGATGCGGAATGGAACAAAGGACCATGGAGTTCGGTGTGGCGCTTGAGCAACAGGTCATATTCACACGTTTCAGGGAAGGTTTTGAGTTCACGCTCAAGCTGCTCCCATTCCTGTTCACGCTTGCCACGGATAAATACTTTCACCAGTACAAGCGCCCGCCGGGCCCTAGTAAACTCCAACATCGTTCCTTCCTTAGTTGCCTGCAAACTTCCGTCTTCACAAATAAGCCGCAGCACGGCACCGAAATCTGTACCGTCATCATTGCGGCCGGCGTACCGGATATACGCGCCTTTCGCCGAAGTGACCACGGATTCGGCCAATTCCTTGAATTCCGGTGTATCTCCCCATCGATCGCTTGGGTAGAGCGTCAGTCCGATCTCTCCCGAAATACAGTGACTCACCCCGGCTTGATCCTCGATATGCTTACCGGTTCCTTTCCTGTCTCCAGGGTGTACTTCTTCATTGGCACATTCTTCGGAGCCAATCTCATAGATGACAGCCCCATCTGCACGGGATACGAACAGCCGCCTTACGTACCGGTTCGAACCGTCCAACCGAAACTTCGCCGGTCTCCATATTGAGGGATCTTCGGTAACGACGGAATGACCGTGTAGTGGGCATGAACAGCTTAATCGCCGCAAGCGGAAAGCGGGAGGCCAGCTTCGTCCCGTATCCCCGCTCACGTAAAGCGTTCGCCAAGTTCCAGCTGGCCCCCCGTATAGTGTCCTTCATCCATCAGCCTTCGTGTTTCGGCGAGCGTCATGCTCACATCCGGCAGCGGATCCTTTCGGCCCCAATGCCACAACCCCTCGTGATTCAGCAGTAGCGTCTCTTCCTGCACGCCCCCGAATACCGAGGCCCCGACAATCCCATTGCCTGAGGGCAGCGCCTCACGCCACATATTACGCCACCAAGAGGCGGGATACCTCATGGTTAACAGGTTCTCTTGACTCATCCCCGATGCCCGCCTTTGCCCCCCGCCTGCAGCCTCTCCATTTCGATGCTGACCAGCAGAAGCGGAGCGACGCCCATGAGCGAATCACTGACAACCTTTTCACTCAAATAATAATCGTATGATCCGTCGCGGTATTTGCGCCCGCCCAATCCGGCGCCGTGGCAGATGCCGTGAAGGTGCAGCCCTTCGCCGTCGACGGTGATCAAATGTTTCTGGATGCCGTCATAGGCGCGTTCGACCACCCCGATGTCGATCTCAGCCAAATAATGAAGCCGAATGCCTTTGGCCAAGGCATAGGTCAACATGCAGGAGCCCGAAGCTTCCACATAATTGCCCTGCCGGCCATTGCAGTCCATCACCTGATACCACAGCCCGCTGTCTTGATCCTGAACGCGTACGAGCGCATTGGCCATCCGTTCGAAAATGCCCATCAGCTGCCCGCGCTGTGGATGGCTCACGGGGAAAAACTCCAGCGCGTCCACGAGCGCCATCGCATACCAGCCCATGGCACGGCCCCATACATGGCGCGAGCGGCCCGTTTCCTTGTCGCACCAGCGCTGCTCCCGGCTCTCATCATAGGCGTGATGCAGCAGCCCCGTCTGCGGATTCCGGGTACGCCGCTCGATGAGCAGCAGCTGCCGGGCAGCTTCGTCGAACCATGCCGGCTCATCAAACGTTTCTGCATATTCTGCCATAAACGGTGACGACATATAGAGGCCGTCCAGCCACATCTGATACGGATAGATTTTCTTATGCCAAAATCCGCCTTCGTCGGTCCGCGGCTGTCCAACCAGCTGAGATGCCAGCAGCTCGGCAGCCCGGCGATATTTCTCCTCTCCTGTCGTGCGCCACAAGGGCAGCAGATTTTTGCCTTTATTGATATGATCGAGATTATAATCCTCCAGTGTGTAGCCGGCTATTGCCCCGTCTTCCTGTATGAAGACGTCCATATGACGCTTGACCACTTCATTGTAACGCTCCTCACCCGTCCAATCGGCCAGGCGGCCCAGTGCAGTCAAAGCCATGCCGGCCACGTAGCCCCATTTGTTGGCTATATTCGGATGGTATCCGTCCACGCAAGCGGACAGGATCGTTTCTGCAACCTGGACCGGTATTCGTTCCAAGACTGTAACTTCAGTCACGGTTAACCACTCCCCTCTCCTTCGCTTTAGACCGACAGCAGCGGCAGTGAATCGAAATCTTCCGGCATGTCGACCAGATACAGATTGCCATAACCATTTTTATCACTTGTAAACAAGAGTCGTTTACCGCCCGGATCAAAACGCGGATGCGCGTGCACCTTCTGGGAATGAAAGCTACATCGAAGCTCGCACAGCATCCTTGGCCCTTGATAGACTCCTTTGGCGTCTTTACGCCATACGGAGAGGGTTTTGATTGCCCCCTTGCCGTCGACAACGGTCTGACCGAAGCCGTCGGCATACGCATGCCACGTATCAAAGCCGAAATCCGTCTCTTCCATCGCCGTATTGTCATACCGGATGCTTCCGAAGAAATTAGTTCCATCCATACGGAAGCCATGGTAACCGATGGTCACACCGTCAGGATAAAAAAATTCATGGCCGACCTTTTCTCCGGGTTCAAGGCGCTGGCGAATTCTCCAGGCCTCTCCGCTCCGAAGGTCCAGCCCCCATATCCGGTGATCGACCAAATGCCAGGGTCCTTCGTGGCAGAAGGTGATCAGCCATGGTTCGACGGGCGACGCGTTAATATGGGTTATAAAACGATGGGCTTCATATAGGGTTTCCGGCTGCTCCTGCCCTTCCGAGTCGATCCGCACGATCCGACTGTGGGGAGCGGCCTCCATCAACTCCCTATGGCCGACATAGCCGTTGCCCAGATCGAGCGGCATGCGATGGGACAAATCCTCCTGTATGCAGGTGACGACTGAGCGTCCATCCGCAGGACAGCTCAGATTGCCGATGTTGTACCCCTCCGGGGCTTCGTAGATCTGTTCTTCCTCCAATGTTTCCAGATCGAGGCGGCGTACGCTCCGATCCGTTTTGACAAAGGCGGCCCGGCCATCCGGTAACAGACAAGCATCCACAGCATCATTGTCCGGGTAATCCGTCAGCTGGAGCATCTCACCGCTGTTGACATCCATGCTGTACAAGTTCGAGCTGTTGTTCCTGTCCGATACGAACAACAGCCGCTTCCCGCCGTCATACCATCCGCTTTCCGTAAAGTACAGATGATGACTGTGAGCTTTGTAGTCGGTCAGCTGCACCACTTCGACTCCCGTCAACCGGTCGCGGTATAACTTACGTTCCGGCCTCCACACCGTTCCCTTGGCCATATTCAGCCCTCCTGTCCGCAAGTTGTATACGCCAAAGCTATAGCCACGGCTTCAGCCCCTCCCACTGCACCGTCCAGCCGCTTGCCGGAAATCCCGGGCCGTTCGGGTCCTCCTCGCCTTCCCAGCCGCAGGCCATCATGGCGACCGCCGTAAGCAGTCCGCCGTTACCCGGCAAGTAAGCGGATAAGCCTGGGCGCTGATAGTTATGCCCGTTTGGCAAATACGTGTTTTTCATTTCGTCCATTAACAGAAAATCGACAGCCAGATCGCGTTCGCCGAGCCGAGCAGCGGTCATGGCGCATACGGGAAAATCCCATCCCCAGGCCGTCTCCCATTTCCAAGCATCCTTAACCTTCCACAGTGTACGCCGCATGGTTTCGCGGTCGATCAGCTTGCCGGGAAGCACACCTAATGCGCACAGCATGGACGGGTGGTCATGATTCTTCTCCGTAAACGTGTCCGGCGCAAACTCATGCGCCAGGTAAACGCCGTCGAGTCGGGGCGGTGCCGCCAGATTGCTTGCTACCTCGGCCCAACGCGGATTCGGCTGAATTCCCAACCGATCAGCCCACTTTATAGCGATATCAAGGCCGTATTTCCAATACTCCAGCTCGTAAGGCGGGTTCGCGCTTGCATTCATCGGATGACATTCTTGAGCCGGAATGAGCGGCGGTCCAAGATCGAAAGCGCCTGTTGTCTCATTCCAGTGAACATAGGAAACCATAAAGTCAGCCGATTCAAAGACGATGTCACGGAACCGGCGCAGCGTTTCTTGTGCTGAGTCGGCCTTATAGCACAGCTCCGCCATGGCGATCGGATGCGGCTGCTGCCAGATCAAGCCCGGAGCGACCGGCGACGGGCACGGGATGCCGTCAAAACCGACCATTTTCGGCCAGCGCGCTCCCTCGTATCCCTGGGATAGCGCCAGTTCGCGGGCGAACGGCAGTATGGCGTTGTACCAGTCCAAACTTCTCCGCAGGATGGGAGCCCGGCCCCATAGCGCGAAATGGGCGGCATGCCACCAATGCATCTCCAAATGCGATTTGCCAAACCAGCTGTTATACATAAGACCGGTCTCCTGGGGCGGCATAGAGCCCCCACTGTGAATGGCGCATAACCATTGCGACAAGACAACGCGTCGCTCCAGCTCAAAGGCTCGCGGATCGGAGCTGCCAGCGAAGCTGACTGCACCGCCGCTCTGCCAAAAGGATGCCCAGTGCCGGACGCTGGCCGGAACGATGGCCTCAAAGTCAGCTGCACCGGGCGACCCAGCTGCAAAGCCGACGGAAAACGCCAGCTCCTCCGAAGATTGATCAGGAGATTCGCCGGGAAACAGCGTAAATTCATGGGTTTCCGTCTGCTCCAACCGGCCAGAGCTCCAATGCCAGCGGACCGAATAACGTTCTTCGTCCAGCGTCCGCTCAATCAAGGCCGTTCCTTCCTCCTGCCGGACGAGAACGGTATCATGTCGTTGATCGTTTTCCCAATCGGGAAACACCGATTTCGACCAAGACGAATGCGTCATATCCGGTGCGGGGAAGCGGATAAATACCTGAAGCCGCCCTTCCCGGATGAGGGGCGAGACAACCCGCACGCCTATAATATCAGCATCCGGGTGGCACGCCGTCGTAACTTCGACCGGCACGCCGCGAATTTCGAACTTGCTCGATAGAATGCCCGTCCACAGATCGAGGTTTTGACGGAATTGGCCTGCAGCGCTGTAATCGAGCTCTTCTCCCGCTTCGTCCAGAAATCGGAACGACAGCCGGCCTAGGTGAAGACGGTGGGGATTTTGCCGCAGCCATTGGTAAGCTTCCGGCTTATCCCCCGGCTTCATCGGATAGCCGACCTGCCGGCCGTGGGTCTCGAACATCTGCAACGCTGCATCCTTCGCGGAGAACCTTTCGCGCCCCCCCGTAAAATGCCAGCCCCAGTTCGACTGGGTGCCAAGCGGCACCTCGTATTGTTCTGGAAATGTCTGCAGCCCGGTAATATCTGCGGTAAACGCAAATTCCCCGTTGCCTACCGACAGTGGCGAAAGCGGATCTAGCCTGTCGAATTCAGGATTATGCCGCCTAACAATCTGCTCTCTCTCCATCTCCATAGCTCCTCCCTTCCCGGCCCTTCATTCAAACAAGGCGTCTATCCGGGTTCTCATCATATCCCGGTATTTGCCCGGGGTGATATCCTTGAATTTGCGGAAGCTGCGAATGAAGCTGTTTTCATGCTGGTAACCGACCATTTGGGCGATATCGGATATTTTGCGGTCGGTTTTGACCAGCAGCTCGCTAGCCCGCTCCATCCGCAGCCGGGTTAAGTAGTTATAGATCGTTTCGTTTGTTTCCTGCTTAAAAAGCTGGCTGGCCAAGCTGCTGCTGATGCCGGTCGATTCCGCAATTTCCGGAATGCCGATCGGATCGCCGAGGTGCTGCTCCATGAATTCAATCATCCGCTGGCACATCAAAAAATCCTTACTGCCGATTAAACGGCGGTAGCGGTCGGCCAAGGCCGAAATCAGGCCGGAAAGCTCCGCCTCGATATCTTCGATGTACAGCGTGCCCAGCCGACCGGCCGGATCCCCCTCGGAACCATCGTCGCCGGGGCATATCCCTTTAAGACGTTCCAGCAGCGCCTGAAGCAAGGCAAGCGCCTCCGAAGGATACCAGTAATGGCTGCGGATATCGCCAATAATACGCCCAAGCAGCTCTATAGCCCGCTCCCCATCACCGGTCTCCACAGCCGTCATCAACTCCCGCACGCCATCTTCCTGCGGCTGTATATCCGTCACCTCGTGACTGGATACATCCTGAAACGGCACGAGCTGACCATACCCTTTATATAAACGGTAGGTTAACGCATTCTCCGCTTCCAGCATGGCCTGCTTTAACCGGCAAACCTCACTCTGTGGCATGCTCACGCCGGCGGATACACTGAATTTCAGCAAACGGGACACCGTTTCGATCGCCTCGACCAGCGGAGGCCGCGTTTCGCCGCTCCGCGGCTGCAGCAGGATAGCCATCCGATCCGCCCCAAAATCGGCGCAGGCCACCCTCCATTCGGGCTCATGCAGCTCTGCCATAATATTGGCGAGCGCAAACTTCAGCAGCGAGTGGTCACTGGCCGGAAATCTGCGCGACCACGAATCGTAGCGGTCGATCGACAGCACCGCTACCGTGACGGGTGCATCCGTCCATTCCGCGAAATATCGTCTCCACTTCTCGCGAATTTCGCGTCTGCCGCTCATATGACCCGAGTGAATGTCATACAGAAACTTGGAAGCCGCATCGGATATCGTCTCGCGGATCAACTGAGACAGATGCGCATGATTGCTGAGCAGTTCGCCGGCCAGCTTTTCCAGATCGATGCGATCCGGGCTGGTCGCTTTCCCGTCGTAGGCACTGAACAGCTGCTTAAGTCTGCGCACCGGACGAAAGGCCGCGGAGTTTACGTATAGAATGGTCAGCAAGCCGAGTGCAAGTGCCGCCACCGATACATACAGCACCGTGTCTCGCACCTTTTTGGACTGGGCAAGCAAGCTGTCCTGGGAGACGATGGATACGTATTTCCATCCGGTCAGCGGCGATTCGATCTGGTTGACCAGCAGCTTCCGCCCCTCATGGAAAAAATCGCCGAAGCGGTCCTCCTTCAGCTCGTGCAGCGCCTGCCTCACGGCTTCCGGTTTGAATTCCGAGTTCGAAACCGAATAAAGAATGTTGTTATGCTGGTCCACGATGTACCTCATGCTGTCGAGCTGCGACAGCGCCGGCGGGTTTAGTTTTGCGAATAGTTCCGCATCCCGCAAATTGACCGCTACGACACCTCTTAATCGGCCCTGGATCATGATTTTGCGGAACAGCGTCAGCTCCGACCCTTTATTGCCTGCTCCCTCCGGGACATGCCTTTTTCGGATGATCATCATGTCGTCCCCGAATTCGTCAGCGATACTGGTCCATTCGGAATCCACGAAGGTGAGCCTGCTAGAGCTATACCCCTGCGGAAGCGAAATAAAGCTTCCCCGCTCGACATCGTATACGTATATGCTGTTAATGTATTTCGAATTGCTGATCCAGGTGGATAGCAGTCGGTACAATGTCGATATATTGGCCACCGAGTTCTGATTCTCGCTAGTCAGAAAATCATAGATATAGTCATTCACCGCGACCTGGACCGCAATTTTGTCGCTCTCCCGGATTAAATCGTCAATATATTTCATACTGATCTGCAGCATTTGGTGCTGCGGCTCGCTGAGCTCTTCCTGAAGCACCGATTTGGAGGTGTAATATGAGGTCAGGCTGACGGCCAAAATGATCATAAAAACGGAAACGGTCAAAATGAGCACCAGCCGCGCTTGCGTATGGGCCAGCGTGTATTTTAGCCACTTGCCGATCGATTGGAACATATCAACCCCCGCTTTACTACCAGAATGGTTCCATTATAGCTCACGATCCGCTCCTGCCGTCACGTAAACTTAAGCGTTTACAATATGGTTTGACCGCATGAATTCAAGAAGCTCGACCCCGGCCAACAGCACGATGCCGATTCCGTGCGTATCATTCAAGTTCCACGATAAGTCGTGCTTGTAATAAGCATGGGAGGTTGACCAGCTGCTGCCCTTGCACACACCGTACACATTTCCACTGCGGTCGATGGCTCTGCTGGTTAAACCGTCCCACCCCGCAATGGCAGATTTCAAGTACGGATCCGGATTCTCCAGCCAGCCATGGCGTCCCCCCCGCGCCAAACCAAAAATAAACATTGCGGTACAGGAGGCTTCCTCATAGGATTCAGGGTCCGTCAGCACTTGGTGCCATAACCCATGCATTCCCTGCACGCAGAGGTATCCCTCCGCCAGACTGCGATAAAAAAGAAGCAGTTCCACATAGTCGGGATGGCCGACCGGAAGCACGGCAAGCAGCTCTGACAGTGAGAAAAACACCCATCCGTTGCCCCGTCCCCATACCGTCCGGGAAGGCTGCCCACGACGTACATCGTATACGTGCGACATTAACTGCAGGTCCGGCATGTACAGGTATGACTTATACAGCAGAAGCTGGCGTGCCGCTTCGTCCAGATAGCGGGAATCGCCGGACAGCTCAGCGTATCGGCACAGGAACGGTACGCTCATGTACATGTCGTCGCACCACATCGTCAGGTGCATGCTTGGGGAAACGCCGACCTCGCGATAAAGCGCCCCGTCCGCAAGACGTGATTGTGTATCCATGATGTACCGGGCGATATCGTCCGCTGCCTTGCGCACCCCTTTCAAGGATCGAATTCGGTCTGCAAGAATGGCTAGCGCGCCAAATGATCCGCAATCGTCCAGACTGTCAATGTCGGACAGCTGGTTGTTCAGCCCTGCCGCACCGAATTCCGCGCGGTCCCACAAGGAATACTCGTAATGGCCCGCGGTAAACTCGACGTGGCGGAGTACATATTCCTGGATGTCCAGGCGATTAAGCAGCCTTCCCGTTCCAGCAAGCCGTACATTGTGACGCCGAGCGGATAATTCCAGCGGCCAAAAAGCTCATTCTCCAAAAACGGCCTCACGTACGCTCCCGGTTCGCTCCCTGTCCAGAACAGTCTCTCTCCGCCGTCAACAGCGACCGTGTCCAGACCAAAATAGTCGGACAGCTCAAGATCGGCTTCTGCGCTGAACGGACCCAGATAAAGCCACTCTCCGGTCAAGCCGTGCACCCTTCGCGGAGCGATCAGCATCCCTTCAGGCGATGCTTCGCCGATCTCAAACCCCCAGCCCTCTGCACCGCATTCGCAGCGTGCGGTAAGCTCCCCGCGGCCCGGAGGCACATCGATGACGATACTGAACGTGCCTGCCTCGCGGCTGGCGTAAACCTCCCTGCCGTTCCATTCAAACCGGACCGGGCCATAGGAGGTTCCCGACAAAGTCACCTTCTTGGCCGCCAGGGTCCGGTTGACAACGGCAGTCCAGGCGTAAGCGGCATACCCCGGCTTCCGCCCGTACATTCTCCACATCGGGCCGCGATCTGCTTCCCTATCGTGTTTTGCAAGCACGGGCAGCCACTGTGCCCCCGTCCATGATTCGCGTTCCATTGAATCGGGGATGCGGGCAAGCGCCCGGTCCAGCGGCACCGTCACAATCCATCCTTCCTCACCTTCCCGCTCCATGGAAGGAGCCAGAAAGTGAAACGGCTTGTTCTTGCGGTTGCTTGTGCCAAATACCGCTCTGCAGCCGCTTGGGCCCCGGCGGAATTCCAGAACGAAGTGATTCCACCCCTTGGTAAGCTGAATCCCCAGCTTCAGGGGCAATCCGTCCGCTGTCGCTTCTTCCCCTGGCGCCGATCCGAACCGCTTCCGGCCGTTATGGTACAGCCGGACATGCCCCGTCCATTCCATCAGAAAGGGAAAGCTCTGCGGCTCAGCCGCCCACAGCTTCGTCCAGGCGTAGACCACCTGGCTCTCCGTCATTTCGGGGAACATATCCGCGATGGGGAGCTGATAGCGGTGGTCGGCCCGCTTGCGGATCGGACTCTTGCGCGTCACCCGGTAAACCGGTGCATGAGGCGGATGGTCACCGACATAACGCTGGGCAATGACCATAAGCGCATGCTCAATGTTACTGCCCTCTGTTTGGGAAGCCAGGCTTTCCGCCGGGTCAAAATATCCTTTATCGTTCAATAGGCTCACTCTCCTTCCACCCGCCCAGAACATCCGCTATCGCCACCGGACGGTGTTCCTTCACGGAACGCCACACGGCTTCCCCCGCTGCCACAGAATAGGCGCCATCCACAGCACCGGACAAAATCGGGAACGGCCTTTCCCGGTTCTCACCGAGAAACAGGTCATTCAGCAGCAGCGGGTCGCCTCCCCCGTGGCCGCCTTCCCGATGAACGACATGGATGGTTTCCTTGGAGCCGAACAACGGGAAGTAGTCGATCGTCTGGACCGGCGTCGGAAAAGGGGTTCTGGACGGAGCATGGTACTCCATCGTCTCCAGCCGGCCTTTCGTACCGTTGATCGCCAGGCGATACCCTTCATACGGCAGCGAAAAGTTGACGGAATAACTGAGCAGTGCTCCTCCGTCGTATTTGACGGTGGCCGCATACGTATCCTCGATGTCGATCTCATCATCAAAAATACACCGGTCCGGGCGGTAGCCTGTATAAGGGAACTGCGGCCCTCCGCTCTCCAGCAGACCGAGATGGTCATCCGGCACATGACTTGCGTTCCAGCGTGAGTAATAGGCGCAGCGGCTGGCTGAGAGGCAGGTTCCGCAATGACGACCGGCTTCTTTGCCGGGATTAAGCTCCCCTTCAGCGCCGTAATAATGGAGCGCCCCGTAGGCGAAGGCCTCTACCGGCTTCTGTCCGATCCACCAGTTCACGAGGTCGAAATGATGCGTGCTTTTGTGGATGGAGAGACCTCCTGACATTTCGCGCCGGCGGTTCCACCGTTTGAAGTAGCTGGAGCCGTGATATGTGTCCAAATACCAGTTGAGATCGACGGATGTAATCCGACCGAGCCTACCTTCCCATACCATCTCTTTGATTTTGGTGTGAATCGGGGTGTAGCGGTAATTAAACGTGACCGTCACCGAGCCTTTGCTCACCCGCTCCACATCCAGCACACGCCGGGCGTCCTTACCCGTCGTGACCATCGGTTTTTCCGTGATGACATCCAAATCCCTTTCCAGGGCGGCAACAATATAACGCGCATGCGTATCGTCGCGCCCCGCCACGATGACCACATCCGGCTTAGTCTCGTCGATCATCTTCCCGAATTCCTCTTCACCGTAAGTTGCAACGGCGGTATGTTCGGGGAAGCGGGAGCGATACAGTTCGAAGCGGGCCGGATCACAGTCCAGCATGCCGACCAGGTCGCAGCGCCGGGCATGGGTCGTCAGAATCGGCTTGGCGAACATGCCGAGCGCACGACCGCTTACACCGCATATGGCATATTTCTTTTTCACTGTATGATCACATCCTTGAGTACCATTCCTCTACCCTCTTCGTCACTTCGTCTCCCCCTGCCTTATACCAGCGGTCGACGAATTCATCGAACTTCTCCAGCGGCCATTCGCCGATAACGATCTTGGTTACATACTCCTGAAAGAGCTTATGCGATTGGATATCCGGGAAGCCTTCATACACCGTACTCGGAAGTCCGTCTCCGGCGATCCGCTTCGCGTCTGCGGTACTTACCTCGAATATATCCTTCACCATCTGCTGCATGTCTTCCGGAATCGTCTCCTGAATCCGAATGTCCATGTCCTCCTTCGTTGTCAGGTTGCGCATGCCAAGCGCCAGCGGACGGCTGTCCTCTGCCGGAAGCAGCACTTTTTTGCCGTCGACAACTTCATGCTGCTGTCCTTCGATGCCAAAGCGGATAAACTCGTCATTCGACCGATCATAGAAGAAATCGAGCAGCTTCAAGGCTGCAGGGGCTTTATCCTGGGCCTTTGCCGGAATGATCCACTCCGGCTCGCCCATGCTCTTCTGCGTGACAAAGCCCTCAAACCCGTCGGCCTTTGGAAGCGGCATGCCAACGATATAAGCATCTGGTGCTTTTTGCTGCATGGCTGTAAACCGGTCGCGCAGGTTCGCGGGAAGATGGTACCAGCTGCCAACCAAATTGTTATTGATTTTCGCCGTCCATACATCACCCTTGTTCAGAAACGTCTCATTGTCCAGCAGCTTCTCGTCATATAACTCACGGGCAAATGCAATGGCTGCCTTCATATTGTCCGTTACGCCGGCATACTGGATTTTATCGTCGTAGACGTCCCATTCCGGATTCCCCTCCCACATCGCGACACCGAACATGGCAAACAAATGATCCATCCATTTGCCGAATTCGCGGCCTGTTGTGGGCAATTCGTCCTTCAGGCCGTTGCCGTTCGGGTCTTTGTCAAGAAAGGCTCGCAGCACCTCCTTGTATTCCTCCGTAGTCTTCGGCATGGACATGCCTACCTTGTCAAGCCAATCCTGACGGATAAGCGGTGCTCTTTCCGGAACCAGGAACACTTTAGGCACATAATAGATTTTGCCGTCCGGTGAAGCGGATCGAACGACATCCCATGCCTCCTGCGGGATATTCTTCCAGACATTCGGGGCATACTGGGGCAGCAAATCGTCCAGTGCCAGCGCACCTCCTTGGCGGATCAGGGTCTGCTCGATCCCGCCGATCGGGCGAAGAATATCCGGCAAGTCGTCGGATGCAATCATCAGATTGAGATATTCAGTCGGCTCCGAGCCCGGCGGGGTCGTTACCAGCTGATATTCCACGCCGGTCCGTTCCGCCACATATTGGACATGCGGATTATCTGCACCCGGTATCGTGCCGACACCCATGTGGCTTTTGAACACCTTTACCTGTGTAAGTTCTTGATTTCCCTCCCCACTCTGGCCCGATTGCGATTCGCCGTCGCCCTTGCCGCCGCAGCCAAACAGCATGACTGCCGCAAGTGTCGCCGTGAGCGCCGGTTTCCATGCCCCTTTTTGGAAAAACCATTTCGACATGAGTAAATCCTCCCCTTTTTCGGATTGGTAGTTATATCAAACCGGCCGTAAGACCGATTTCATATCGCATGCCTCGCTTTGCTTTATTCCTTTAACGAACCCAGCATGGCCCTTTGACAAAGTATTTTTGCAGATACGGGTATACCAGAATGATCGGAATGGTAGCAAACAGGATTGTTGCCGCTTTCAATGTTGTCGTGTTGAAATCGTAATCCCCAAGAAACAGATTGACCGCAGCCAGCTCCTCGGGAGACTGGAGGTATGCTCTCAGCTTCATTTGAAGCGGCCATTTCTCCGGGTCCCTTATAAACAGCACGGCACGGGAGAAGGTGTTCCAATATCCGACTGCGTAAAACAGACTGACCGTCGCCATGACCGGTTTGGACAAAGGCAAATACATGCGGAACAATATGCCGAACTCGCTGCATCCGTCGATTCGAGCCGAATCATCCAGCTCACTGGGAATGCCCATGAAAAAGGTCCGGATAATGATCATGTTAAACGTCCCAACCAGGCCGGGAATAATGAGCGCCCACAGGGAATTCATCATGCCAAGCTCGCGAACGGTCAAAAAAAACGGAATCATCGGCGCATTGAAAATCATCGTTAACACAATGCCGAACATGACCTGTTTGCGGATCAGAAATTCCCGTCGTGAGAGCGGGTATGCCGTCATGACCGAAAACAGCATGCTGAGCAGTGTCCCGGCGATCGTAATATATACGGTAATCCCAAAAGATGTCCACAAGCCTTTATTTTTTAATACATGCTCCCAAGATGCGGTTGTAAACTCCACGGGCAGCAGGAATACTTCCTTCGAATCGGCAGCTACCGGGGAGCTGAGCGATACGGCAAGCAGTTGAAGAAGCGGGAACAGCATCGTCACCGCAGCAGCGAACAGAAACACATAATTCAGCATCTGAAACATTTTTTCTCCGAATGTCGCTTTCATCACCACAACCCCTGATCCGTTTTTCTGGCCAATCGGTTAAAAATCCACAGCAGTATAAACCCAATGACAGACTGGAACAGCCCGATGGCCGTCGTCATGCTGTATTGCCCCTGAAGCACACCCGCACGATAGACGTATGTCTCGATGATATCCCCAACCGAGTACGTCATCGGTGTCAGTAAATTGTAAATCTGATCGAAGCCGAGCTCCAGGAAGTTACCGATCTGCAGCAGGAACAGCACCAGAATCGTCGGAAACATGGTGGGCAGCGTAATATAGATCGTTTGTTTCCACCGGCTCGCTCCATCCATGACAGCTGCTTCATATAAATTCGGATTGATGCCGGCGATGGCAGCCAAATAAATAATCGTGCCCCAGCCAACTTCCTTCCAGATCGAGGACAGGACGACAATCCCTCGGAAATACCGCTCCTCCTGCATGAACAGAATGGGTTCGTAGCCGAACCAGTCCCGCACCGCATTCACAACGCCTTGGTTGGACAACAGCTCGAAAACGATCCCGCCGACAACGACCCATGATAAAAAGTGCGGGAGATAGAACATGCTTTGCACAACCCGCTTCGCCAGCATGATGCGGATTTCATTGAACAGCAGAGCCAGCACGATCGGGGCCGGAAAACCAAAAACAAGCTGATAGAAAGCGATCACCGCCGTATTGCGCAGCACGTTGTAGAAATCCTGATATGAAAAAATAAACCCAAAGTTGTCCAGGCCCACCCACGGACTGCCAAGGATGCCTTTGAAAATCTGATAGTCCTGAAATGCGATGACACTGCCCGCCAGCGGTACATATTTAAACACAATATAATAGAGAATTCCGGGAATGATCATGAGATACAGCATCCAATGCTTGCGGATGTTGGCTATGTACCGGTTGCGGGATGTCCCTGGGTGCCGGGCGGTTGTCAAATCCTCGCGCTTTATTTCGGGTGACTGGGCTGCCATCGTATTCGTACCTCCTTTTCGTCGATATGGTCGATGTAACGCCAATATTAACGGCTTCCGGTATATCGGCACAATCGTTCAATCCGACACGCAATGAGCAGATCGCCGATTCTTCCCACAACTACGCGTACCGTGTACCCATGAATGGACTTGAAGTCGAACTTTAAATTAGGAGAGGAGCAAGCAAAGGGAGGGAGGGTAAAAAGGATTTGTTGATGGGATGGAGGATGGGTTTGGTTGCATCCGGAAAGAAAAAAACCAGCTACCTGCAGCAATAGAGAAGGTGGCTGGTTCTTCATTCAGATGTTGTTATGAAAAACATATAAATTAGTGTTAAGACGACCATGACCGCAAGTAAGCCATAGATGAATTTGTATGCTGCTCTCTCCTGTTTCCAATATCATTGCAACTAGTCTAACATTCAGGGCTTAAACTCGGTAAAATCTACAAAACGGCTTGTCCATGAACTGCCTCATCACAAATCGTTTGTTTCGTTATACAGCCGAGCCACCGTCTATTGTCCCTCCGTAGATTCAGCGAGATTCTCGAGGGTGGACCTCAAGCCTTCATCGTGATCTTCCTTCCGTACGCCTTCGGGCACATTCTCACACACGATCGTGACTTGGGTGCCTTCCGTAAGCGGCTCCAATGCCCATGTCATCTTCATAAACCCCGCATAATTGGGATCCTCAGACTCAAATTCGACCAGCTGCACAACCTTCTCATCATGAACAAACTCCAGAAACTTTCCTTCAATGACGTCCGTATTGTCCGAAGACTTACCGGGTGCCGAGTGATCGGTATCGTTATAGGTGAGGATCATTCGATAAGTCCCACCCTCGCGGGCATCAAACGTGTCGATATGGCCTGTCATCCCTTTTGGCGGAAGCCACGAAGCCAGCGCCTCCGGATTCAAGAATGCCTGATAAATCGTAGACGGCGACGCCATAATAACACTTGATGCCGTATCGGTTCTCTTCTTGCTCGAAGCATTCGTCATGATGTAACCCTCCTTAATGAATTTGAATCTACCTTGAGTTTACATCATAGAATCGCCGAGGATTTCTTCTCAATTACTCAGCAAGGCGTTCCCGTAGGGGAGCCATTCGAGGGGGACACGCCCACGCGAAAAAGCAAGCCGACCCCGATAGCCGAAGGCTTAGGTAGGGGAGGCTTGCTTTTTCTTCAACAGCCGAGGGGCGAATAGCCTCGGCTAATATATGGGCGGACAAGAGGCCACGAGGGCGTCCCCGCAGGGGAGACCGAGTGGTGGCCGGGCACAAGCACCAGCCCCGCCCATATCCTCATACCCACTCCGAACACCAAAGTTCCGGGTGTCCAGAGGGCAGCGCCCTTGGGGCCCTCCCTGGCAGGGAGGGTTTGGGTGGGTGGACTATTTCACGAATCCCAGCAGCATCTCGCGAATCAGCTTCGCAGCCACGATCTGGGTCTGCTCGGTCGGATCGTAGATCGGCGCCACTTCCACGAGATCGCAGCCAACAACGTTCACGTCGGAGTTTGCAATCAGATGTACGGCTTCCAGCAGCTCTTTTCGACGTGATGCCGCCGGCTTCTGCCGTACCGGTGCCCGGTGCGGCAGACGGATCCAGCACATCGATGTCGATGGTCACGTAGACCGGACGGTTGCCCATGGAAGGCAAAGCTTCCTTCAGCGGAGCGGCTACCTCGAACGGGTAGAAATTGATGTTCTCGCGTCCGTATTGGAACTCCTCGCGGGAGCCGGAACGGATGCCGAACTGATAAATGTTCTTGCCGCCCATGATGCCCGCCGCCTTGCGGACCGGCGTGGAGTGGGACAACGGCTCTCCCTCGTAATGCTCGCGCAGGTCGGCATGGGCATCGATATGGATCAGAATGAGATCCGGATACTTCTCATACACCTTCTGAATAATCGGCCACGATACGAGGTGTTCTCCGCCGAGTCCGATCGGGAACTTCCCGTCGTCGAGCAGCTTGCCTACATAATCGCCGATCACTTCAAGACTGCGGCCGGCATTGCCGAAGGGCAGCATCAGGTCGCCTGCATCGAAATACGTCATATCTTCAATGCTCTTATCCAAGTACGGGCTGTACTCCTCCAAGCCAACGGAGGCTTGGCGGATACGGGCCGGGCCGAAACGGGAGCCGGGACGGTAGCTAACCGTGAAGTCCATCGGCATACCGTAGATGACAGCCTTGGATCCTTCATAATCCTCGGAGCTCAGAATAAACACATTGCCGGAATAACCTTGATCCAGTTTCATCAGTTTATGCGCGCCTCCTTATTTCACCAGGTCTTCTACGAATTTCGGCAGCACGAAGGCGGCTTTATGCAGACGAGGCGAATAGTACTTCGTATCCATCTCATCAATCGTGGACTCGTCCACTTCAAGCGGATCGTACGTTTTGCTGCCCATCGTAAAGGTCCACAGACCGCTTGGGTAGGTTGGAATGTTCGCTCCATACACACGCACGATCGGGAAGATTTCCTTCACGTCTTTGTTGACCTGCTGAATCAGGTCCGCTTTGAACCACGGATTGTCCGTTTGCGCCACGAAAATACCGTCTTCCTTCAGCGCCTCATAAATCCCTTGATAGAATCCGCGCTCAAACAACGGAGCAGCCGGGCCTACAGGCTCGGTGGAGTCCACCATAATGACGTCGTATTCGTTCTTATGCTCGATAATGTGCATATATCCATCGTTAACCAGCACTTCAACCTTCGGATCGTCCAGCTTGCCGGCGATCTCAGGCAAGTACTGCTTCGAATATTCAATAACTTTTCCATCAATTTCAACGAGTACGGCCTTCTCTACGCCCGGATGCTTGATCACTTCGCGAATGACGCCACCGTCTCCTCCGCCGACGACAAGAACCTTCTTCGGATTTGGATGCGTGTTCAGCGCGGGGTGAGCGACCATCTCATGATAGACGAATTCATCCTTAATCGTAGTCATAACCATACCGTCCAGCACGAGCATGCGCCCGAATTCCTCGGTATCGATCATATCCAGTTGTTGAAACTCCGTCTTCTCATGTACAAAAGTCTCCCGGATTTTAGCCGTGATGCCAAAAGTCGGGGTTTGCTTCTCTGTGTACCATAATTCCATCGTCACTACCTTCTTTCCGCTAGAATAATGTTCAGCCGTCCAGATCCAAGCCGTAAAACTTTATTCGGGGCAGATGCCTTTAGCTTACAGTTTCACACTTTTCCTATTGTACCAAACAAATTAGATTATATTAAATCAAGCCCAAATTGCAACCAAAAGTTCCAGATCGCACGGACAGAAGCAAAATCCTCATGGATTCCCATGAATATCCTGCCCGCTCCAGCCCCATACTATATAGAAAAAGAAGGCAGCCGAGGAGAATTTGAGCACATCTCCATTTTTGGCGGCACAAAGGCCTTGATTCTACAAAAGGACTGGAAGGAGAACATCTGATGCCGGGGCAAAAAAAATCACCCAAGCGCAAACGTCGTTTCGTCCGGCTTGCTACATTTCTGTTCGTACTCCTTGGCATTTCCATCATCGCCGGCGGCATTCTGCTCGCCTATTTATTTATAACGCCGCTGCCGGTCGCGGAAACATCCCGCTACTCCCGTCTGCTCGACAGCCAGGGAGATTTGATCGCCACATTCTCAAGCACGGGACATACATCCGAGCAAGTGAACCTGGCGGACATATCCCCCCTCCTGATTCAGGCCACCTTGGCGGTGGAGGACCGAAAATTCTATGATCATCCCGGGTTCGATATGAAGGGCATGGCCAGGGCCGTGTTGGTCAACCTGCAGCATATGGATCGCAAACAGGGAGCGAGCACGTTAACCCAGCAGCTTGCACGAAACTTATACCTATCTCATGAAAAAACATGGACACGAAAACTCAAGGAGGCCAAATTCACCGCCCAGCTTGAGATGAAATATACGAAAGATCAAATTCTCGAAATGTACCTGAACGAAATTTATTACGGCCACGGCGCTTACGGCATCGAGTCGGCGTCGCTGCTGTATTTCGGCAAATCGGCAAAAAACCTGACCTTGGCCGAAAGCGCGATGCTGGCCGGCATTCCGAAGGGGCCGACGTATTACTCGCCGTACAATCATATGGACAACGCGGTCAAAAGACAGCAGATCGTCCTGAATGCCATGGCAGAGACCGGATTCATCACGGAGGCCGAGGCGGATAAAGCCGCTTCAGCCAAGCTTGCCCTGCTCCCGCAGGATCGGCAGGAGAATAAAATAATTGCCTCCTACTTCCGGGACTATGTCCGGGGGCTCGTCACCAAGCAGTTGAACATCACGGACCAGCAGCTCGAACAGGGAGGCTTGAACATCTATACCACCCTGGATCCGCGGGCCCAGAAAGCAGCCGAAGAGGCCGTATCCGAGGGCATGGACAGCAAGAGCGAGCTGGAGACGGCACTCGTATCCATCGACCCGCGAAACGGCCACATCAAAGCTATGGTCGGCGGTAAGAATTACCGCGAGAATCAATACAACCACGCGTTGGCCAAAACCAGGCAGCCCGGCTCCTCCTTTAAGCCGATTATGTACTTAACGGCCATCGCGTCCAAAGAAATGACGAGCACCAGCGTGTTCAACAGCCAGCCTACCCTGTTTCATTACGATAACAATCGCAAAACGTACCAGCCCAGCAACTTCGGCGATAAATATTTAGGCGAAATCCCCATGCGGGAAGCCATTGCCGCCTCGGATAACATCTATGCCGTGAATACCATCATGAAGATCGGCCCGGATAAAGTCGCCGACATGGCGAAAAAAATGGGCATCACGAGTCCGCTGGAGCCTGTCCCTTCGCTGGCCTTGGGCACCTCGCCCGTCAGCCCGCTGGAAATGGCCTCCGCTTATGCCGTCATGGCTAACAGCGGCAAGCGAGTCTCCCCTGTCGCCGTGCTGAGCATCACCGACGCAGCCGGCCGCAGTTTGTATACGGCTCCGGAAGAGGAAGGCGAACAAGTGGTTGAGCCTTCTGCAGCTTACGTGATGACGCGCATGATGGAGGGAGTATTCGAGACCGGCGGAACGGGTAACCGCGTCTCCACCCTGATGAAACGGCCGGTGGCCGGGAAGACGGGCACGACCGACACCGACGCCTGGCTCGTCGGATATACCCCGGAGCTGTCGACGGCAGTATGGGTCGGATATGACAAAGGACGGGAAATCAGCAAAGTCGACGGACGGCGCGCAGCGCCGATCTTCGCGCAATATACGGAGAAGGCACTGGAGAACGTGCCGCCCAAGATTTTTCCGATCCCCGATGAAGTCGTCAGCGCGTATGTAGATCCGAAGACGGGTAAGCTTGCAGGCGCCGGCTGTCCGGACAAAATGCTGGAGGTTTTCGTCAAAGGGACGGAGCCTACGGAGTATTGCGACGAGCATGAAGGCGGGGAGCCCGCCAAGAAGGCTAACCCTTCAGATGCTGCCGAGAAACAGGAGGAACGTTCCTGGTGGAAGGATTTCAAACGATGGTGGGTCGAATAAACGGATAGCCGTCACGTCAAAAAAACAGCACGCTCTTTTTCCGGACGTTGCCGATAAAGAGCGTGCTGTTTTTCTTGTTTTTCGCGATTCATTATGTAGATGGCTACTTATAAAATGCTTATATATTCGATCATGGAGCTGCCCAGAAGCACGATGACAAGCATGACTGCAACGTAGACCAACAGGATCGCATACAGCGGATCCAGACCGCCCGCCACTCTTCTCTTGTAGCCGGTCATGACGCATAACGGCACGGTCATCACGGTGCTGATGAACGCTAGAAGGATGATAACCTTGGATATATCGCCATTCAAAAACAGGAACAGCAGACTGATCGCATACAACACAAGGTATAGCGGCAGCAATGTGCCGAATCTGGCCATGACTTCTTTCAGCTTCGCAGCCGGGTTAAATGACAGCTTGACTGCAGCAAAGGTAAAGACGTTCAGCAAAAACAAGAAAATCGCAATCCACACAATAGGCTTCAGGACAAGATCTACAAATGCCCCCTCCGGGAGTCCCTGCAGTTCGTGATGAAGCGCTGCGTACAGCGCAAGCGGTAAGAACACAATATAGAGCAGCATGGACACGATTGCGTTTAAGAACTGGCTGTTGTCCGTTACGGCAGCTGCGCTGAATGGATGCCTTAGTCCTTTCAGGAAATGGTCCCCATAGAGCTGCCCATACAATTTTATGCTGGTCCAATAAGGATTCGGCCCCTCTTCCTCTTCGCCCTGCTGGCGGCCCGCTGTAGGAAATGAAATATCCGGCGGAGTATACACCGGCAGAGCAGCTTCCCCTTGGCGCACATGAGGAATCTCCCTATTTATGCTGCCGCCTTGCCTGGCGACGCCGTAAACTTCCGACGCAGCGGCTTGCTCCTTCATGGCAGCAAAGACGGGAGAATCCTCGATAATCAACCTGGCCCCACACTTCTTGCAATACTTCCCATCTCCCGTTTCATATCGACATATTGGACAAGACATACTCCGGCCTCCCCTGTTTATACACATCCGCAAATCGAAGGATAGGTATTAGATAATGTACACATTCGAGTCGAAACGATGGCCCGTACAGGATGTGATGTTGGCACTTGGGCGCAGACTCTTCCTGTGCAGATTTTACATCTTTTTGCTAATAGTATAAGTTGGCGTGAAATGAAATGGAAGGATTTTCTGAGAGGGCCGCTGCGCCTAACCGCCGGAATTGGTTCATATGATATGACTTGCCGAATCATAAGCTGCGCTGTGAAAAGCTTGTGAACAATCAAATATTCGTTTGAATATCATATGTAAATCGGGTATATTATGACTAACAATCAAATCAACGTTTGAATATATAGAATAAAGAGCACTTATTGCTCCTATTTCAAGGAGGTTGTTCTTATGAATGCCCGAACGATGAACGAGGACGTGGCTCTGGAGCTGTGTGAAACGGAATGCCCTTCAACCGAGAGGGTTGCTTTGTTAAAAGAAACGGTTTCGGATGATGATATGCTCGGCATGGCCGAGATCTTCAAGGCGCTGGCCGACCCGACGCGGGTCAAGGTAGCCTATATGCTGGACCGCGGCGGCGAGTTATGCGTTTGCGATGTGGCTGAAGTTCTCGGAAGCTCCACGGCTACAGCCTCCCATCATCTGCGCACGCTAAAGAACAAGAATATCGCCAAATCGCGCAAGGCTGGCAAGAATGTATACTATTCGCTAAAAGACGACCATATCCGGACATTGCTTCATATGACGCTGGAGCACCAGAAGGAGAGGGTGTAGATGAGCACGGACAACCATCAGCAACCCAAAACATCTCCTAACGCAGGTGGCAGCAAACTTGTTGAATACAAGGTTCAGGGCCTCTCGTGCCCGAACTGCACCCGTGAAATGCAAGAGGAGATCCAGAAGCTTGACCATGGAGGCGACGCGCGGCTGAGTTATAACAGCGGGAAACTGACCCTTTCCCCCCAGGTGAACCTAAGCCGGGTAGAAACCATTTTGAAAAGTGATGGAGCCCGTATCGTTCACGCTCCCCAAACAGCCCTTTCGGCTGCCGGCGCAGATGTTCAGTCCGCCTCTTCCTCGCACGCTCATGGTGCGTCAGAAGAACACGACCACGAACATGGACATGAACACAGTCATGGCAACGAACGAAAAATGAAGTGGCTGCTGTCCATCTCGGCTGCGTTTTATCTGCTAACTTTTCTATTGGAAGGGAAAGCCGCCGAACCGGTCGTGATCGCATTATATGCAGGTGCCATGATATTGAGCGGTTATACGACATTTTTACGTGGACTGCGCAACCTGACCCGCTTCAAATTCAATATGGATACCCTGATGACCGTTGCCCTCATAGGTGCCGTCATTATCGGGGAGTGGCGGGAAGCCACGCTGGTTGCCATTCTGTTTGGTCTTAACGAGCTGCTGGAAGGATACGGCATGAATCGGGCTCGGCAATCGATGGAAGCGCTGCTGGCCGCAGCCCCCAAAGAAGCGGAACTATGGAAAGACGGTCAAACCCAGCGCGTGCCGATCGAGAGTCTCACTCCCGGAGACGTTGTCCGGGTAAGACCTGGGGAGAAGATCCCTTCCGATGGAGCCATAACCCAAGGAACCGGGGCGGTGAACGAAGCCGCCATTACCGGGGAGTCGGTACCTGTTACGAAACGGGAAGGCGATGCTGTGTTTGGCGGCAGTGTCAGCACCGATGGTGTGCTCTATATCGCCATATCGAAGGCCTATGAGGATTCCTCCCTGGCCAAGATCATGCATCTTGTACAGGAGGCACAGGACAGCAAGACACCGACAGAGCTCTTCATCGATAAATTTGCTAAATACTATACTCCCGCTATTATGATCATCGCACTGGCGGTTACGCTGATTCCTCCGCTGCTGCTGAATCAGCCCTGGATGACCTGGATCTATCAAGGGCTGTCCATCCTCATTGTCGGATGCCCTTGTTCGCTTGTCCTTTCCTCTCCGATTGCATTGGTCAGCGGGATGACCCGCGCGGCACGCAACGGTATTCTGATCAAAGGCGGGGTCCACCTGGAGCAGCTTGGCCGGTTGGAAGCCATCGCTTTTGACAAGACGGGAACCTTGACCAAAGGCGAGCCTGCCGTCTATGCAGAGACGGTATATGATGAAACCAAATTTTATGCCGTTGTAGGCGCACTGGAGCAATCGTCACTCCATCCGTTGGCTAAAGCCGTCATGAAACATCTGGAGATCAAGAATCCGCAGTGCATGTTCAATGAACCTCAACAGATAACGGTACTGCCAGGCGAAGGCATTCGGGCTGAAGTTGGAGGGAAATTGTTCTGGGTCGGAAGCGAGGAAGTGCTGAAGCATGTGAACGGCCAGCAAGATCATATCCGTGCCGTGGAGGATGACATTCGGCGCATGAAGGCCCAAGGTTATACGATTGTTGCTGCTGTAAGCGAGGATCGCGTATTAGGCCAGTTCGGCCTTGCCGACGAGATCAGACCGGAGACGGCAACCGTCGTCCGCAAGCTTCACGAGGCCGGTATCACGGATACGGTCATGCTGACAGGCGACCATGAGCAGTCCGCACAGGCCATCGCGAAACAATCCGGTGTAGCTCGGGTATTCGCAAGCCTCCTGCCGGAACAGAAGGTTGCCAAGATCAAGGAGCTTTCTTACCGCAAAAAAACCGGCATGGTTGGCGATGGCATTAACGACGCCCCTGCATTGGCCGCTGCCGATCTGGGTATCGCAATGGGGAAAGGGACTGACAGTGCCATAGAAACCGCCGACGTTGTATTGATGCAGGATCACCTTGGCAAGCTGCCGGGGGCCATCAAGACGGCAAGACGGGTCAATCAGATTATCAAGTGGAATATCGGACTTTCCTTGTCGCTGAAGGCTATTGCTTTGCTGCTTACGATCCCGGGATGGCTGACCCTTTGGATTGCAATCATATCGGACATGGGCGCCACCATTATCGTTACCTTGCTTGGTCTCACCATCCTGCTCGGCAAGGATCGGGAGCTGAAATCAGGATATTAACATAACCGGAGCTTCGCCCCTTTCAGGGCAGCTCCGGTTTTTTAGTTCGTCCTTTGGCCACTAGCTCTCATCTTACGCCATCGCATATATCATTTTTTACATGATTTTGCGATAGGGTGAAACATTTCCCATTATTTAGTCGTTTATATAGGCGGGAGTGTAAACCTTAAGGAGGAACTGATATGAAATCCGTGCAACTCATCAAATTAGCAGGTACCGCATCCATAGCCATGTCTTTATTGCTGACGTCGTCATCGCTCGCAACGATCCCAGCCCATGCGGCAGCAGCTTCCACATCACAGAGCAAGGCAAACTGGAGCACGCTGGATGTGAAACATAAACCATATACGAATAAGGGCGTCGTATTCATTCCATTGAAGGAAGTTTCCGAACAACTGCAGCTGCAGTTGATGATCCCCGGGAAAAAAGAGCTGTATATTAACAGCCCGACACAGTCTGTTCGCATTATCATCGGTCAGTCGCGCGCAGTCAATGCCAAGGGGACCCCTCTTAAGCTTGAGGCGGCTCCGGTCGTAAAGAAAGGCGTGACTTATGTTCCAGCCAGTCTGATTACCAAAGCTTTCGGCATCCCTCTGAAATATGACAGCAAATCCGGGCTTAGAACGACCTTTGATGCTTGGTCAAAATACGCCTATGCTTCCAAGGCCAATATGCTGTTCTGGGTAAATCGCGAGAATGGTATGCTGTCGATGGGTAAAGCCGGATCCACGCCAGCCCAGGTTGGTATAATTCCGGTTGAGGAGATCGATCAAGTCAGCTTAAGCGCACATCGCATCAATAGCAATACCTATGTGGTCGACTTGTCCAATTATTACGGCGAACCTCATATTCATGAGGGAAGATACCGGGTGCTTATACAGGACAAGAAAATCCTGAAGCTATCCAAAACCAATCATTCCAATTTTGCCGGGATCAACTACCATCCGGACCAACTCAGCTACAAAGGCAATATTGCCATGATGAACGGCAGTACGCTTGAGCTGGTTCATCCGATGGGCAAAACGGTCAAAACTTATGACCTGGCCGCGCTCACGGGAGTAAAGGATAGTTTTATCGTAGAAGCGATTGAACAGGACTTCCTGCTCGTCCGACCTTACACGAAGGCGACCCTGTATATCGTCCATCCGACAGGCAAGGCAGCCGAGCTTATCTATCCTGAGCTTCTGGACGAGGAAACCATCAAGGTCATTGAGGAAATGCCGCCGAATGAGGTGGGCTTCATTGGTGACGGCCTTACGTATCTCGGATATGCCGGCGGCAAGCTGACGTTCCAATACAACAATCCGTTTCTCGATCAAAAAGAAAAGCTGACCTACACCCTTCCATTCTAATCGTTATGCAAATAATAGAAGACCGGCCGGATTCATTCACGAATCCAACCGGTCTTCTTCATGTTCGTCGCTTTTTGGAAAGGCTGCTTTAATTTATTGTATCATTCCGCTGTCTGAAGAGCTTCCCTGAATTCTTCCGGCGATGCATTCCACCATTCCTCGTTACGCGAAATCAGCAGCTCGCGCAGTGCCTTCTTCTCGACGTCGCCAAGACCATCCAGAATGATCTTGCGCTTCATCGCCGCATCCATTTTATTCACATGATCGGCGAGGATCTTCCAACCGCGACGGGCCTCGTGGTCGATCCACATTTCACAGGCGGTCATGCCTGCATAATGCTGTCCTTCCGCGGTACGATCAACAGCCACCCACACGATCCATACCTGGCGTCCATTGGGCACTTCATCCCGGTTCATGCTGAAACGGATACCCTTCTCCACCTTACTCTTGGCATGCATGGCCCCAATATCCACTCGGGCCTCGCCATTATCGATAATGACGGGTGACAGACTGTTCAGATCGATGGAGCCTGATCCAAACCCTTTATGCTTACTCTTGCTATTAATAATATTCAAAGCAATCGGTTTCTTCGCACCCTGCTTCTGCTCTTCATTCTCCACTGCTGCCGACCTCCTATATCAGAGCCGATTCTTACGTATCAGCTGCTAAATTGATAACCATGTCCCAATAATTTTATTTTAACTAATAATCCCCCAAAAGCAAACATATACATGCACTAGATGCTTGTCAACGGGAGGTTGTTCGATATGGTCCCACCACGTGCCAAAGTCTTTCTATCATCCCTGCTTGCCCTAGGTTTGCTTGCAGGATCGATGCCGATATTTCTGAATCCAGGGTCCTCAGCGTCTGCTCTTGCCCCAAATGCTGGCAAGCCCTCCGCCTCCGCCGTGGAGAAGGCCCCGCTCTCACCGCCTAAGGTGCAGCCTAATATTCCCGCTCCGGCCTTAAGCGACCGGCTGGTGGAATATCATATGGATGTTCGGTACGAGCCTGAGGAGAACAAGCTTAAGGGCAAACAGACACTCACTTGGACTCATCCAGGCAAAAAAAGCGTAAACGAGCTGTACTTTCATCTGTATCCCAATGCATTTGCTTCCAATGACACGACTTTTATGAAGGAATCAGGCGGCAGGCTTCGTTCCGATCCCATGCCAGATGACGGATACGGCTCCATGACCATTACCAGCGTGAAAACAACCGAAGGACTGGCCCTGACCCATCGCCTTCAATTTGTTCAACCCGATGACGGCAACATCAAGGATCACAGCCTTGCCAAGCTAAGGTTGCCTAAACCCATCAAGAGCGGAGAGAGTGTTACCATTCACTTGGAGTTCGAGGTCGAGCTTCCCAAAATATTTGCCCGCATGGGAACCACCGAAAATTTTATTATGGCTGGCCAATGGTTTCCGAAAATTTCGGTCTATGAACCGGCCGGTCTTCGCGGAAGAGCAGAGGAAGGCTGGAATCTTCATCAATACCACGGCAACTCCGAATTCTATTCCAACTTCGGCATTTACAGCGTTCGCATCCGAGTGCCCGAAAATTACATTGTCGCCGCGACCGGTTTCCCTACCAAGCCTGCCCAAAAATCAAACGGGGAAAAAATTTATCAGTTTTACGCGGATGACGTACATGATTTTGCCTGGTCGGCATCGCCGAACTTTGTCACGGCAGAAGAAGCATTCTCCGCACCAGGCGTACCTGGCGTCCGCATCAAGGTGTATCTCGATCCAGCCCATAAAGACTTAAAGGAGCGTTACTTTGATGCCGCCAAGTCGGCACTCGCTTCGTTTGGAAAATGGTACGGAACCTATCCGTATTCCACGTTGTCCATCGTCGTTCCGCCGGAATCGGGCAACGGTGCAGGCGGCATGGAATACCCGACGCTGGTCACCGCCTTCGGTGCCAAGAACGATTCGCCGGGATATGAACTGGAGCGGACCGTTATTCATGAGATCGCCCATCAATATTTTTACGGAATGATCGCAAGTAACGAATTTGAGGAAGCGTGGCTGGACGAGGCCTTTGCAACCTATGCAGAAGAACGAGTAATGGAAAAAGAATACGAGATTACCTCCAATACGGCGGCTCAGGGAGCATCCATTACTTCCCCTGCACCGCTGAAGATGGAATCCTGGAAATACAGCTCTCACGAAAACTACGCACTGAATGTTTATACGAGAGGCAAGCTGGTGCTGCAAGGCATCGAACGGCAGGTCGGTCCACAGATGATGGGTAAGATTATGCATACCTATGCCCAGAAATACCGCTTCAAGCATCCAACCACATCTGACTTTCAGAAAGTCGTCGAGCAAGTAAGCAAAACGTCCTGGCAGTCGTATTTTGACCAATATGTATATGGAAGCCAGATGGCGGATGTCGCCATCGACGTGATCAAAACCAAAAATAAAGGCAAGGCTGAAAATCCTCGGTATGAGTCCACGGTCCAGATTACGAGCAAGGACGGGGATATCACCGATGTGCCGATCGTGTTCGCCTTTGAGGACGGCAAAACGGTGGAACGAACCTGGAGCGGCAAAAACGGCAAAGTTGCTTACACCCTGGAGTACAGCTCTCCGCTCGCCTGGGCCATGGTTGATCCGAAGTACTCCATCGTCCTAGAGAATAAACACATTAATAACTATATGAAGGCAGGAATGGATCCGAAGGTGGTTACACGCTGGAATCTCAGTATTACCAAGCTTGTGGAGACGCTGTTCGGCAGCCTATCATGGTGAGGGGGGAGCACATGAAAAGTTACGCAGGCCAAGGGTGGATCAGTGTTAAAGACCAGCTATACGTCTCGATTCTGCTCTTCTTATACCGTTTGCTGTGGGGATATTGCCTGTACCGACTCGTAAAATCGGCGGTAGTCCCCCTTCTGATGCGATATCCGGATTCCGCCCCTAACGAGCTCAGCCGTCTTTTATTCTTCTACGAGGGCGAGATGAGCCTGTCCTTGAGCAGCACAGTACACACCTACGGATGGCTTCTGGCCGGTTTGCTCCTGATCCGGATGATCCTCACCCCGCTCATTCGGGCCGGCATCTTCTACAACCTTCACCAGGAAGCCAAGGGCGAGCGCGGTTTATTCTTCTTCACTGGCATGCGGAAACTGTGGAAACCCGTAACGCTATTCTATCTGGTTGAGCTTATTCTCACCTTCGCGCCCGGTTACTGGATTCTGCCCAAAATCCTCCCGATTCTGCTGAATGGAATTCAGGAGCCTGTGCTGCTGCTTCATGCACTGCCCTATGCAGCTGGCTGGTTCTTGTACGCCTATCTGATCCGCCTGTTATTGCTCTATATGCAATTTGGCCGTACCGGCGAATCCAGCATGATCAGCTCTATCCATGCGCTCTTCCGCCGCTTGGGCACAGCAATGCTGTTATCCATCACCATCGGCGGATCCGCCTGTGTCATTCTGCTGCTCCTGAGCTCGGCCTCGCTCTTCTGGGCCGGGTTGATCGGCTTAATTATTCAGCAGGCCTCTTATTTCCTGAATGGACTTTTCCAAATTTGGGCAATGTCCGCTCAATATCATTTGTGGAGAGATTCCTCCTCACAGCATCCTTAATGGTTACAATTTGGCACCTAAAATAATGAAACACGCTCGCGAATAAGCTGTAATCAGAAGCGACACGTTTCTATCCCGCGCTAGATTTTACAGAGAATAAGAGTTCATTTATCCTTAATATTACAAATTTCTGAACGCCATATTACAAAAAAACCTGTTCCCTTAAGATGGGGACAGGTTTTTTTGTTTAAAAATAATGTTTCCTCGTTTGCCAAATTGTTAATACTCTGCTAAAATAACGAATATGTTAGTAACAACTTTGTCATCTTTACTGTAACTTTTATGTTAGGAACGTTGTAATTCGCTAACTATGTTGGAACGTCAAACGTCAATGAATGGGTTCATCAACATTTTAAGGAGCCGAATTCCCATAACGATATGGGAAGCGGGGGATCCGTTTTGGGTGAATTGATCTCGCAAGAGAGGGATCATAGGGGACCTTCAACCGAACCCTTAAGCTAACCTCGCAGGCAATGGAAGGAGCTTTTGTTTTGAAAAAGAAGTTAACGGCTGTTTCTCTAGGCCTCGCACTCGCACTCACATTAGGGACCGGAAGCGCTTTCGCCGATTCCAAATTAAATACTGCAATCAAACCAGCCATTGGTGTTTCTTACAAAACAGGTGGAACTACAACGAATGGATTTGACTGCTCCGGATTCACCAGCTATGTTTACAAGAAGCTTGGTCTTAGCCTGCCCCGTACGTCTGCAGCTCAATACAAAGTAGGTACGGCCGTATCCAAGAGCAAACTGAAAGCTGGCGATCTCGTGTTCTTCAACACATCCGGTAGAGGTGTATCTCATGTGGGTATTTATGTCGGGAGCGGCAAATTCGCTCATTCTTCATCTTCGCGCGGTGTCATTATCAGTCCGCTGAGCCAGAGCTATTACGCCAACCGATATGTAGGCGCTAAGAGAATTATGAGTCAGAATACGTACAAATCTGTAGCTGTGAACTACAATTAATGTTGGAACTTAATTGATTTACTCTTACAAGAAAGCCCTGGGTTTATGAGATTGTGCCGATCTCATCCAGCGGCTTTTTTCTTTTGTTGATTGTGCGTATACCTTTATAACGTTCAGCACAGCAAAAAAGTTCCCGCTTTTTCGAAAAAAAATGAAATTTATTATACAAGTTCACTTCAGTTCCACTTCACTTCGCCGTGTCTTCACATCATCTATCCTTTATTTACCCTTCTCTCTCGTCATTAAACACCCATTTTGGAAAAATATTGATTTTCCTTGGTGCTTCGACAGTTAATGCTATTGAAAAATAGCAAAATCCATCAAGAAATAATTGCCAATCTCGCTTGCTGTCTGATAGAATGGACGCAGTAACAACTTTGTCATTAATGTAAGTGCTTTAATATATAGATTGCTATGCCTCCCGGCAACGAAAAGGAGCTTTCCATGCTGAAGAAAACATTATCGACAGCAGCCCTAAGTATCACGCTGTTGTTCACTTTGGGCGTTGGCAGCGTGTTTGCTGATGGTGCGCTGGATCAGGAAATCGATAAGGTTCTAGGTACAAGATACAGCTACGGTGGTACAACCACGAGCGGATTTGACTGTTCCGGCTTCACCATGTACGTTTACGCTAAACTCGGTCTAAAGCTCCCGCATCAATCCGGCTCTCAATTCGACATGGGGACAAGCGTGTCCCGTAAGGAGCTGCGCGCTGGCGATTTGGTGTTCTTTAACACATCGGGCCAGGGCATCTCCCACGTCGGCATTTATGTCGGCGATGGCAAATTCGCCCATGCTTCCTCCAACCGCGGCGTGGTTATCAACCGCCTGGCAGAGGATTACTACGACCAGCGATACGTCGGTGCAAAGCGTATCATGAGCGATGATAAGTATGAAGAGTCGGTCGGTGAATCATCCTAAGCTGTAGAGGCTAATCTTCCCTATACATAATGCTTGCCCGTTAAAGGAGCCCTTACCTCTCTTTTGCGGGCTTTTTTGATGCGACTTGGATGTTCGTAATATGATTATTATTTTATGCAGACGATAGGAGGACTTCGCAAATGGATGCCACACCGATTACATTTCACACCGTAGTCATGCGTGAAGAGCACGCCGAAGAAATATGCGCTTGGGCCTACCCTCCTCCCTATAATATCTATGGCTTTCTTCCCTGGGAGCAGATGAAAGGGCTTGAGGTGGAGTTTGGCGATCCGGACATTCGCCAGAGACAGTACATCTCGGTTCTGGATGAGCGGGAGGCCCTCTGGGGATTTGCCCAGCTGTTTCCGATGCATGAGGTTACACGAATCGGACTTGGCATGCGTCCTGATTGGTGCGGGCGTGGAATGGGTAAACGATTTATGCAGACGATTGTCCGGGAAGCCAGACGGAGGCGGCCTGCCGACGAAATTGACCTTGAGGTAATGACCTGGAATGAGCGAGCAATCCGCGCTTATCAAAGGGCAGGCTTTCACATCACCGATACGTATGAGCGGCTTACGCCAACGGGCAACGCCCTTTTCCACTGTATGGTGTATGAGCCCCCGACAAATGAGGAATAGTAATCTTTGTCTATATGAAAAAGCACAATTTTGTGTACTTTTTATGAAGCTGCGCCGTATAGTTGCTTTTTTTGTCACAACTGGCTATGCTGTCTATGGATGTTGGTTTATAATGGAGACAAGTGCAAAAGTGCAGTATACATAGAAGGGACGATATGACGATGCAAAAATGGATCATGAGCGGATTGTTCTTCGTCGCATGTGCGTTAGCTATCGCGCTGATGTTTACGCTCCCAGGTAAGGAACAGGTAGCTCAGGAAGAGAAGCCGACCATGCCGGAAGTGACTCTCGATGCAGCCGCAGCGGAAGCCACACTGAAAGCAAGCTGCATTAGCTGTCACGGCGACCAACTTCAAGGCGGCGCTGGGCCGGCTTTGAATCAAGTAGGCGGACACATGGATGCGGACGCGATCTTCAACGTTGTAACCAAAGGTCGTAAGGGAATGCCTTCCTTTAAAGACCAACTTAAACCTGAAGAAATCGCAAACATCGCGCTGTACCTTGCTGAGAAAAAATAAATCAGCTTATACGCAAAACACGCTTGCACCTGGAGTTGTTCCCGTTGCAAGCGTGTTTTTTACATATTCGGGACCTCTAAAGGGACTAATGGTCTCCCCTTCTATTGTCCCGCCTTGCCATCCTTCGAACGACTCTTCTCATAGGCTTCGTTAAACTGCTGCGCTTCCTTAATATCCACAGCCGTAATGCCACCGTCGTCCCAAGAAGTGAGACGAAGTGTAACGACTTTATAATCTATGGTGATGTAGGGGTGATGTCCGAAAGCTTCCGAAATAGCTGCCACTTCATCAACAAAAGCGATTCCCTTCATGAAGGAGGAGAAGGTATACTTTCGTACAATCCATCTCCCTTGTTCAAATTCCCAACCCTCAAGCTTTTCCAGATGAGCCTCTACTTCTTGCTGCGTATAAAGCATCTTTTATCTTCCTCCCCGAAAAAAACCTATCTTAAAGCCGACTAACCGTAATATGGGCTATCTGTCATCTATTCTATTCTGCCCTGTATCTGTTGATAACTGGAGTGATTACACAAGGGCCACAAAAGCCAACTCTTCTTCACCAATCAAAATATGTATTCGATGGTTCGTCTGATCATGCATGACCACGCCGCTGCCAACATTAATCACCGGCTCTGTGCCCAGCGCATAGAACAAATCCTCTGCCAGCGCCTCATGAACCTCATTTTGCTCGGCTTCGCCCAAATTGCCCCAATCCTCAGCTTCCATTTCAAAGAAGACATAGCTGTCAGAAATTCGCCCAACCGCCTCGGTCAGTTCTGCCAGAATTTCGCCATAATCCCTTCCGTGTTTAACGCCCATCTTAATCACTCCTTTCCTTGCCGTACTTAGCTTCATTTCCCTTCCTTCCATTATACCGGAAATTACAACTAAAAAAAAAAGCCCGACCTGACGATAAATAGGATAACGCCCCACATAAGGGGCCCGGTTCTCCATGAGAGCCGTTCTGACGAATGGATTCGTTATTTTATTTCTCACGGATGAGGTGTGGTATGGAAATTTCAACAATTATAGGCTTAATCCTCGGTATCGTCGCGGTACTGGTGGGCATGATTCTTAAAGGTGCCTCCCTTCTCGCTTTGTATAACCCGGCAGCCTATCTAATCATTCTTGGCGGTACGGCAGCAACTTTATTCATCGGATTTCCGCTATCCGAGCTGAAAAAGGTTCCGAAGCTGGTCAAAATGACCTTCATGAAACAGAATTTGATGGACAAGACGGACATGATCAAGCTGTTTATGGAATGGGCTTCGATCACACGCCGTGAAGGACTTCTGGCTCTGGAAACCAAAGTTGATGAAATCGATGACAGCTTCCTGCGTAATGGGATGCGCATGATCATCGACGGCAACGATCAGGAATTCGTACGTGACGTTTTAATGGAAGATATTAATGCCACCGAGGAGCGCCATCGTTCCGGTTCATTGATCTTCTCGCAGGCCGGCATGTATGCACCTTCCCTCGGGGTACTCGGAGCCGTTATCGGTTTGATCGCTGCACTGTCCCACATGGAAGATATGGGCGAACTCGCTCATGCTATCGGGGCTGCGTTTATTGCTACCCTGCTCGGTATCTTCACCGGTTATGTTATCTGTCACCCGATTGCGAATAAACTCAAGCGTCTATCCAAACGCGAGGTTGAAATCCGCCTGATGATGGTAGAAGGCCTGCTGTCTATTCAATCCGGTGTATCCACCATTGCAATCAATCAAAAGCTCTCCGTGTTCCTGACACCGTCCGAACGGGCTGAGCTCAGCGAGAGGGAGGCTGGTGCTAGTGAGCAAAAAGACTAGGCACGAGCCGCATGAGGAGCATGCCGACGAATCCTGGCTTCTTCCTTACGCAGACCTACTGACCTTGCTTCTGGCCCTGTTCCTGGTGCTATACGCCATGAGCGCGACAGACGCACGCAAATTTCAAGAAATGAGCGAAGCCTTCAGCGTTGCTCTCACTGGCGGGACCGGCGTGCTGGATTACAGTAAAACGGAATCCAGTGATGATCCGCCCAATATTAAAGATCATAAAGCGACATCCCCTTCCGTTCCCGCAACAACACCTGACCAAAGACGTGCAGAGCTGATGCGTCAGGAACAACAGGATCTGGAGAAGCTAAAGAAGCAGCTCGATAATTATATTAAAAATAACGGTTTAACCTCGGAGCTCAGCACCAAGTTGAACCACTCCCAGCTTGTCATTACGATACGGGATAACGCCTTGTTCCCTTCCGGCGAAGCTGTTGTGAAACCGGAGGCCCGCAAATTGGCCAAGGCAATCTCACAAATGCTTCATAAGTTCCCGGACTATGAAATTATTGTATCCGGACATACGGACAATGTGCCAATCTCTAACAGCCGATATCCGTCGAATTGGGATTTAAGCTCGGATCGTGCCTTGCAGTTCATGAAGATTCTGCTCACCAACTCGGAGTTGGATCCTAAACGGTTCATGCCGATCGGTTATGGTGAATACCATCCGATTGCCGATAACAACACCGCTGCTGGACGAGCGAAGAACCGCAGAGTCGAGGTTTCCATTATACGTAAATACCAGGATAGTGCGACCTTTACCAGCGTGAATGAATAACTCAAAAGGGAACGGTCCCTACAGACTATAACACACAATAAACAACCGATGCATCTGGTCTCCAGATCCATCGGTTGTTTTTGTGTAGGGTTATAGATGTATTTCAGCCTGCTACTCGAGCCTATAGTTCAGCAGCCGACCAAGCTCTTCCTTTTCCTTCTCGTTAAGATCACGCCAAGCGCCAATGCGTTGACTGCCGAGACGGATATTCATAATCCGTATTCGCTGTAATTTTCGGACCTCATAACCAAAAGCGCTGCACATTCTGCGGATTTGACGATTTTTTCCCTCTGTCAGAATGATTCGGAACACTCGGTCGGACATTCGAGTGACCTCACAGGGCAGCGTCATCTCACCTAAAATCTTGACGCCGCTGGACATCCCGCTAAGGAAGGATTCCGTTACCGGGCGATCCACCGTCACAATGTATTCTTTCTCATGTTTCCCCTCGGAGCGAAGGATCTTATTGACGATATCCCCATCATTCGTCAGCAGAATCAGCCCCTCGGAGTCCTTATCTAATCGTCCGATAGGAAAAATACGCTCCTTATGGCCTACGAAGTCTACAATATTGCCCTTAATATGCGGTTCGGTGGTGCTTGTAATCCCGACCGGCTTATTAAGAGCAATATACACATGCTTCTTCTTATCTTGAAGCGGCTTTCCCTGAATCCGGACATCGTCTCCTTCTTCTGCCTGGCTCCCAAGGACTGCAACCACGCCATTAATGGTAACCTTCCCGCTCTCCACCAGTTTGTCCGCTTCTCGCCGTGAGCAATATCCCGTTTCACTGATAAATTTATTGATTCTCAAGATGCCATCCCCTTATCTGTAACTACTTCTTGCTTATCCCTCAATCGCATTCCGCTGAACCGCAGGCAGAACTATACTCACCTTCGTTCCCGCTCCCACTTCACTCTCGATTTCCATCATACCCCGGTGGCCCTGAATAATACGCTGGCTTACCATCAATCCCAGCCCTGTGCCCGTTTCCTTATTCGTAATAAACGGTTCGCCAAGATGCGGCATCAGATCCTCCGGAATGCCTTGCCCTTCATCCCGAATGTCGATTTGGACCCATTCACCCTTCGGCCTTGAAAGCTCAATCCAGATCCTGCCGCCATCCGGCATCGCTTCAATCGCATTCTTGAGCAGATTGATGAACACCTGCTTGAGCTGGTTCTCCTCACAGTGTACGTAGGTTAGTGCTTCAGTAAACTTCAATTTGAACTCGATGCTGTACAAATGGGCTTGGCTGTCGAGGAAAGAAATGACATCTCTCAAAATGATTCGTACATCCCTCTCTTGGAAATGAATCGCCTGCGGCTTCGCTAATATCAGAAATTCACTGACAATCAGATTAATTCGATCCAGCTCCGACAGCATCAGATCAATATGGTCCGGATTGACCTTGTGGGTCTGCTGCTGAAGCTGCAGAAATCCACGGAGGGTCGTCAGCGGATTCCGGATCTCATGGGCAACGCCGGCGGCCAGCTGGCCAACAGTATTGAGCTTCTCCGAACGTCGCAGCAGCTCCTCGATGCGATTGCGTTCCGTCACATCCCGAGACACGCTAATCATGGAGGTAACCTCACCGTTCTCATCGCGCACCAGCGAGGTGCTGATGCTGACCTCAATAGCGCTTCCATCTTTGTGAAGGCGGACCGTCTCCACTGGAGGAAGCCGTTCTCCGGCCCGCAGGCGGCGGATGCGTTCCTTTTCTTCTTCCTCTTTAGCCGGAGGGACAAGTGCAGGCTTCCGTCCAACCACTTCGTGCGCCTTCCAACCATACAATTGCTCAAACGCTTTATTTACACTAATAACCCGTTCATAGGTATCGGTTGTATGAATGGCGTCGGCTGTCTGATTAATGACAGACTCCAGATATTCCTTAACGGACTGATTCTCATCGACCATTTGCTTCAACTGGCTCGTATAGTTGCCCAGATTACGTGTCATCGCATTGATTCGACCTGCAAGCTGACCCAGCTCGTCCCGGCTGCTTACCTCCAGCCTTCGATCAAAGTGACCATCCGACACATCATTTACAGTTCCAAGGATAGCCTGGATCGGCTTGGTAAAATACCCTGCAACAATATAACTGCCGAATATCACAATTTCCAATAAAACCAATGAGATCGCCACAAGACTGATCATTTGCTCCCTCATCACAGAGGAGATGGCTTCATAGTCCATAACGACACTAATGACACTGGTCGGCTTATTTTCGGATACGATAGGGATGAAGCTTTTCAGCACCTTCTTATTATTGATGGTGCTGACAAATACCACATTATCGCTGGTAGAAACAGCTTTCTGCACAGCTTCTGCATCTTGGTCCAGGCTCCCATAGTCATAGGTGCCGAATGTAATCGGTCGATTGCGAAGCTTGTGGTGAACGTCATCCGTTCCATCTTCCCTCATATATTCATTGCCAAACGTTTCAGGGTTGATGCCTGTTACTTCCAATATCCGCGGATTCGACTTCAAGGTCTCTTTCACAACGGTGTCCGGACTTGTAATCTTCACAAAGTCCTTGATATTGGAATTCCTTATGTAGGGATCAATAATATAATTGCGTTTGCTATCGTAATAGTATCCCCATTTATCAATGAATTCCGGATTGGAAGTAGAGAACTCAAACGGTCCCGACCAAAAATGATCGGCGCGCTGGCCCTCGGTAACTGAGACGACTTTACCATACTGGAACAATTCCAGAAAAGCCGTATGCCAATACCCCCAGTTCTTTGTTGAAAGGCCGATTTCATCTTGCGAGGAGGATCGGGCAACAACGATATCATCATTCGTCCGAACCATTAATGAAATGTGAGTGACGCCAATCTCCTTACTCAATTCCACCAATTGCTGATTGGTTATATTGTTAATATCCGGATCCAAAGCTTTTGCCGCGTTGACCGCAGCCACTTTCAGCATATCACCGAATATGTTATCCACATATGCAGAACTAAAGCCGGTTTGCTGGACCGTAATGGCGATCTGAGTAGCGGCCATCACCATCTTAGTTTCACTATCCTGCTGCAAATTTTCCTGGGTCGTGTAATAGTTCAGCGTAATGTTGAGCAGAAGTATAAATAATACCGATATGGACATGATCATCGATAACTTCGTCTTAATCGACAAGTGGCATCTTCACCTTTCTGCTGTCACATAGACGACTTGCGAATCTAATACCCTCATGATACCTTGATCACGAACGTTTGAAAAGACAAGCGGCGTTATGGCTATATGGTTTTTTCCACAATCGCATTGCTATTGAAATAAGGAATCCTTACAATATAAGAGGTCAATCCCGGTAAAATAAACAACGTATCCACAGATTGCGCACAAATACACAACTTATCTGGGGATAATGTGCATAACTTTGTGTATAATATTTTACTTATCCACAATTCTGTCCACAACATGTTAACAAACGAATAAATGTTCGTTGAACATTGGGTATAAATACAGGGTTTTAACGGGCTGTGAAAGGAGACTTTAGTTTGATATCAAATTCAATAGACCCACTGGCTGTGGATAACGATAATCATGAACACTGGATGAGAGAAGCCATTGCAGAAGCACGGAAAGCTGAAGAGCTCGGTGAAGTTCCGATTGGTGCTGTCATCGTTCGGGGCGATGAGATTATTGGCCGTGGATACAATTTGCGTGAAACGACTTATGATGGTACGGCCCATGCCGAGATGGTAGCTATTCGGGAGGCAAGCCAGCATCTTGGAGCATGGCGGCTGCTGGACTGCCGATTATACGTGACGTTGGAGCCCTGTCCCATGTGTGCAGGAGCTATCGTCCAATCCCGGGTCCCACAGCTGATCTATGGCACTGGTGATCCCAAAGCCGGTTGTGCCGGAACACTGATGAATTTGCTTCAAGAGCCGCGTTTTAATCACCGAACTAACGTGGTTGAGGGCGTGCTGCAGGAAGAATGCGCATCACTGCTCACTCAGTTCTTCCGACGTTTGCGCGGGAAACTATGATCCTTATGTAGAGTATAAGTATAACAACGTAAAAACCCGGCCATGAAGGCCGGGTTTTGTTGTCTGTGATGAATAATATTAATAAGTGCCCATTTGGCTCATGGATTCCTCAAATTGCTCCATCGTGATGACATCAGCATCTTTTGGAATACCGATTTTGAACTCTTGTTTAGCGTTGATGTTGTTGTATTGGGTGCTACCCTTCACAGCCAACTTCACGTTCTCATTGGTTTCTGGATCGTTGAAATCAACGTTCAACACAACATCCTGGTACACAGGGAAATCCTTTTTATCGATAGCCGTGTTGATGTTGAATGTGTTGATCTTCAGATACTTCTGCATCTCTTCCAAGCCCGCTTTGAATTCGTCTTGGTTAACGTTAGATACTTCAGCTTTAGCAGCGTCAATATCTTCTTGGGTCAGACCCAGCAATTCGCGGTACTCGTCTTTAGCTGCAATGTCAACAACCTTAGGTGCAACCTTGTTAACCATAATATCCAGTGCTTCATTCAGGTTATCATTGGTTACAAAGAATTGAACCACTTGTTTAGCGTCTACGCCTTCTGGAAGGCCAGCATCTTTAACATTGATCTCTTTGAAGTATTTCGCTTGGTCATACTCGCTCAGCAAGGCTTCAAGAATTTCGTTAACGAATTTCTGGGACTTCTCGGTATCCAGGCTTTCTGGGCTAAACGTTTCACCGGATTGCTCAGCAAGCTCTTTCATGTCCATCATGAGGAACTTACCAACAACGTCCTCTGGGAATGGCAGCATTGGAATGCTTGGAACTTTAACGTAGATTTTCTCTTTCGTCATCACCATATCAATATTGAAGGACATCGCCATGTCACCCTTCAGATTGATACCCATGTTCATCTCGGTTTGCATTGGATCAGCTTGGTAGATACCATCAAGCGTAACCTCAGCATTCTTCAACATCGTCATCGCCTGTGTTACACTTGGATCGCCTTCAACTGCAGGTATGTTAACTTGAAGGTCTTCAATGACAAATTTACTCTTCATTTCGTAGGATGTCATCTTCATCGCGTTCGTAGCAGCATTCGTCATCGCTGCCTTAGGCTCTTCTTTTTTGGCGCAGCCAGAAAGTACAACTGTCACTGTGAGCAGCAGTGTCAGCATGATAGCTGCAAACTTCTTGTTCATTAAAATTTCTCTCCCCTCTAACAGTCAAAAAAATAACAGACCTTCTAATCATAAACCATTTAACCAAAATGAGAAACACTTTCTGGAATATTTACTGAAATTTTATTTCCTTTCTTTTTCCATCCATCTTAATTTCAAACTTCTTAACATGCGAATAAGGTGGGGCCCCAAAATATTACACTTGAAAACTAATACGGAAGTTGGACGCAAAAGGTTTCAGAACGAAAAAAAGAACTTCCTGTCGAATGACAGAAAGTTCCCTCGATTCTTGCTTTCTAGCTCTCAGCATTCATTCCTACAGGCTTCTAGCCCTCCGGATTGAAATGTCCATCCTGATTACGGATCTTCGCTCTATGCGAGCCTGACAGCGGCTCCTGGCCGCCACGGTCATGGTCCTTGCGCTGCTTCGGCTGCTCCTGTGCTTCCGGTACCGGAATCGCTTTTGGTTTGCTCATCTGATAGCCCTCCATTTCATGGATCACAACGATGTCTTACGCTATCCTGCCTTTGATGTCCATACCATGATGGACAGTATGGAAACTGTCTCCATCATTTATGGAACTAGTGATGCGTGATTTGTTGCAGCGTTTGGGCACACTCATGAATATGGCGCGTATAGTCGCCGACCATGCCCTGAATGTTCTCATTACGCTCATCCGTCGTTGCGCCATCACGCTCTACATCGACCAAATCGACTTTTACTTCCCGTGAATCCACATACGTGCATTGAAAATCAAATGAATACTCCTGGCGACCTGCTGCATCAATGTGAATGCGGATGGCGTTCGGATCCCCTTCGTCTGCAGCCACTTCTGCGCGATCTCCCGGCTTTAATATGGTGGGCAGCCTTTCCTGCCAGGCATTGACCAGCGTCGACTGATCCACATTCAGTTCTGAGTTCATGTTCACACCTCCCCTTCTCTATAAATTGCGATAACAGGTGATGTTTTATACAGCCCCCTCCATAAAGCAGAATCCAACTGATTGGAAGACCACGCAATGATTCCTAATAAAAAAAGAGCAAAAAAACCGTTTCCCTAAGGAAACGGTTTGCGTTTGATATGTATGGCGGAGAGGATGGGATTCGAACCCATGTGGAGTTGCCCCCTAACGGTTTTCAAGACCGCCCCGTTATGACCGCTTCGGTACCTCTCCGTGTGGTAATGATCCATGCAAATGAATCACGTGCAAAAATCATTATACCACAAGACAAACTGTTTTATCAACTCATTTTTTCTGTTCGATGATACTAACGTTCCCCATGTACGGGCGAAGTACTTCAGGAATAACCACGGATCCGTCAGCCTGTTGATAATTCTCCAGAATCGCAGCAACGGTACGTCCTACCGCAAGCCCGGAACCATTCAAGGTGTGGACAAATTCAGGCTTGCTCTTCGGTTCCGGACGGAAGCGAATGTTGGCACGGCGTGCCTGGAAGTCCCCGATGTTCGAACATGAGGAGATTTCGCGATATACACCGCTCTCCGGAAGCCAAACTTCCAGATCGTATGTCTTCATGGATCCAAAGCCCATATCCCCAGTACAGAGAGCCATAACACGATAAGGAAGATTCAGCAGCTGAAGCACGCGTTCCGCATCCGCCGTCATCTTCTCAAGCTCATCAAACGATGTTTCCGGGTGTACAATTTTCACCATCTCAACTTTGTTGAACTGATGCTGACGAATAAGTCCCCGTGTATCGCGCCCTGCCGCGCCGGCTTCCGAACGGAAACAGGAGCTGTACGCCACGTAATATTTAGGCAGATCCTCGCTATTTAAGATTTCCTCGCGATGGTAGTTCGTTACAGGAACCTCAGCGGTTGGAATCAGGTAATAGTCGGTATCGCTAATCTTGAATAAATCCTCTTCGAATTTAGGCAGCTGTCCTGTTCCGTACAAGCTGTCCCGGTTGACGATATATGGAGGCAGCATCTCCTCATAGCCGTGTTTGTCGCTGTGCAGATCCATCATGAAACTGATCAAGGCACGCTCAAGGCGAGCACCTAAACCTTTATAGAACGTAAACCGCGAACCCGTTACCTTCGCACCTGCTTCAAAATCCAAAATACTCAGATTCTGAGCAAGCTCCCAGTGGGCCTTAGGCTCGAAATCGAAAGTTTTTGGCTCAGCCCAGCGGCGGATTTCAACGTTCTCCTCCTCCGAGGCGCCTACCGGCACACTCTCATGAGGAATATTCGGAATCGCCAAAGTAAGCTCGGATATGCTGGCTTCCAGCTCACGAACTTCCTCATCCATCGCTTTAATCTGGTCCGACACTTGTCGCATTTCCAGTATCAGATCATCTGCATTCTCACGATTCTTCTTCAGCTTGGCTACTTCAGCCGACACGGTGTTGCGGCGATTCTTCAAACTTTCGCTTTCCTGCAGCAATTCCCGGCGCCGGGCGTCAAGCTTAGGAAAATCCGCAATCAGATCGAGCGATTTGCCTCGATTCTTCAGCGCTTCTTCTACACGACTGTACTCGCTGCGCAATATTTTTACGTCTAACACGGGAAACCCTCCTAAAGTAAAACATCCATCAAGTATATCGAAGCAGCTGCCCTATATGTTGATAAAAAGCCTTGGGACAAGGCTGCAGTGTACATTATTACATACGATACATCTTATTGTATTTCAGCGAAAAAGACAACTTGACTCCCACATACTGCCAAAGAGTCAAGATGTCTTCTACTGTAACTATTACGTCTGTGGTGCCGCAGACCGGGATCGAACCATCTCCACAAAATATTGATGAAGTCGGTAATCGTCCGTCAGCTCCGGATGATAGGAAGCTGCAAGCAGATGCCCCTGTCTGGCTGTAACGATCTCATCCTTATAGGTGGACAAAACCTCAACGCCAGCACCCACCTCGAGAATGAGCGGCGCACGAATAAAGACTGCGCGTACCGTTTCCTCGATTCCTTTTACAGGCAAATCGGTCTCGAAGCTTTCACGCTGACGTCCAAATGCGTTCCGCGCCACCGTGATGTCCATCAGCTTCAGATGGGCCTCTTCGTCGCCTTGAATTCGTTCAGCCAGCACGATCAGTCCGGCGCATGTTCCGAATATCGGTTTACCCTGGGCTGAGAACTGACGTATCGCATCCATAAAATCATACTTGCGCATCAGCTTGCTGATGGTAGTGCTCTCACCGCCAGGTATAATCAAGCCGTCAATGCCGCCCAACTGCTCGACCTTCTTGATCGGCACTCCCTCGGCACCAGCAAGCGTGATGCTTCGAATATGCTCTGCAACGGCACCCTGAAGTGCCAGTACGCCGACCTTCATGTTACCCCTTCTCTCTTACCAGCCGCGATCCTGCATGCGCTCAGCCGGACTAAGCTTGGATATCTCGATGCCTTTCATCGGAGTACCCAGGTTCTTGGATACTTCAGCAATCAATTTATAATCATCATAATGCGTAGTCGCTTCAACGATCGCACGAGCGAATTTCTCAGGGCTGTCCGATTTGAAAATACCGGATCCAACAAAGACGCCGTCAGCGCCCAAATGCATCATCAATGCGGCATCTGCAGGTGTTGCCACGCCGCCAGCTGCAAAGTTAACGACAGGGAGCTTGCCTGTCTCATGAATGCCCTTCAGGAGGTCATAGGAAACACCAAGGTTCTTCGCTTCGGCATACAGCTCGTCCTTCGACATGTTGCGAACTTTACGGATTTGGCTGTTGATGAGGCGCATATGCCGAACGGCTTCCACGATATTACCTGTTCCCGGCTCGCCTTTCGTACGGAGCATGGATGCACCCTCACCAATACGTCGCAGCGCTTCACCAAGGTCCTTTGCGCCGCATACGAACGGTACCGTGAAATCCCATTTATCGATATGGAACACTTCATCCGCCGGTGTCAGCACTTCGCTCTCGTCGAGATAATCCACGCCCAGAGATTCAAGCACTTTCGCCTCGACATAATGACCGATGCGAGCTTTGGCCATAACTGGAATGGATACAACTTTCATGACTTCCTCAACGATGGTTGGGTCAGCCATCCGTGCTACGCCCCCAGCAGCGCGAATATCAGAAGGAACGCGCTCCAGCGCCATAACTGCCGTTGCACCGGCAGCTTCAGCGATCTTTGCTTGTTCCGCATTCATGACGTCCATAATGACGCCGCCTTTTTGCATTTCCGCCATACCTCTTTTTACAGTTGATGTTCCTGTTTCCATGTCCCCTAGCCCCCCGATTATATGTTGTATCTCATCGCCTTTACAGCATTCCCTGGCGATATGGACTGTACCCGTATAGGTGCATACTTGCAATGAATCTAACTCGATATTTTACCGCATCAAAATCAAATACACAACCCATTTACTCGGAATTTATCGGCTGTTAGAAAAGATTTTTGATGGAATCAAACAAATCGGCAAAAAAGTCTCCAATCGCCCGCAGGAACAGCTTGAACCAGCCGGCCTTCTCAACTTCCTCCGCTGTGATTAAATTCACCGTTTCGGTCTGAGCTTCCTTCATGCCTTCTATTTTATAGGTATAGGTTACCGTGCCCACCTTCGTATCTTTAGCAACAGGCGCCGTCATGCTGGACGAGTCCACCTTGGCTTCGAAAGTAATGTTCTTGCCGCTTGAACCTTTTGGAACAACAAAAGTGAGAGCCTTGTCGGTTACGAGCGCAGCTTCTTTGCCTTTGCCCTTCTTCACTTCGACCGTTTCAAAGCCTTGCACGGTTGCCCCGGCAGCTTGCACTTCCTTCACTTCAAAGTTGTCAAAGCCGTAATCCAGGACTTTTTTGGTCTCTTTAAAACGGGCACCTTCAGATTTCGTACCCATAACAACACTAATCAGACGCATACCATCGCGTTCAGCGGTACCAGCAAAGCAATAACCCGCCGCATTGGTATGACCGGTTTTTAAGCCGTCCAAACCTTCATACGCATAGGACTTAAAGTTGGTAATACTTTTATTAGCCTCAAGCATCCAGTTGTAGTTGATAATCGGATTCGTGTCGCGCGGCCGGAATTTATGGGACTGAATGGCCGTAAATCTCGAAAAATCAGGATGATCCTCAACGATATATTTGGCAAGCAGAGCGGTATCCATTGCCGACATTACCGTTTCCTTATCCTCCGCAGGGCGATACTTTTCTGGCATATCGGCACGGCTAAGACCTGTGGAGTTTATGAAGAACGCTGTCTTCAGCCCCATCTTTTTCGCCGTATCATTCATCATGGTAACAAACTCCGCTTCGGAACCAGCCACATGCTCAGCCAATGCTACCGTCGCATCATTCGCCGAACCGACAGCCATCGCTATGTAGAGCTCTTCCACTGTATGTTGATCGCCTTCGGCCAAAAATATCCGTGACCCCACGGTTTTTGCTGCATTTTCCCCCACGGTAACAACATCATCCCAAGCTAACTCGCCTTGTTTTACTTTCTCCGCAACGATATATTCCGTCATCATCTTCGTCATGCTCGCCGGTGGTAATGCTTCATCAGCATTAATAGATAACAACACTTGGCCTGTAGATGGCTCTATCAATACGGCAGAGCTTACATCCAAATTTAGTTGATCAATCGATGGCACTTTATCCGGCTTCGCATTATTCGTTGACGCCTTGTCTTCTGTCGCTTTCGTCGTATCCGCTGTTGCCAGCATATGAGGCGCCGCAAGCGAAACCGCAGGCGCAGCAGAGAAACACAGTATATTAAACAGCATCAAGGATGCCAGCGTTCTTTGAATGCGTTGTCGCTTATTCTTCTTTACAGACTTGTCTATCAATGGAATTACTCCCCTCTAATTCTCAATAAGTCATTAACTTGTTCTATTCTATCATAGGGGGGGTATCAAAAAAAGACAAGCTAGATGAATTTCATCCAGCTTGTCCAGGAAATAAATGACATATATATTGTTTATCCTTGTTCTTTCGAGTGAATTACAAGGAATAGTTAGGTGCTTCTTTGGTAATTTGGATATCATGCGGATGGCTCTCGCGGAGTCCTGCACCAGAGATCCGGATGAACTGGGTGTCATTCCGCAGTTCCTCCAGGTTTTGTGTACCGCAATAGCCCATACCAGAGCGCAATCCACCGATCAGTTGATGGATGGTATCTGCCAAAGGCCCTTTGTAAGCAACACGGCCCTCGATGCCTTCCGGTACCAGTTTCTTATCGTCATCTTGGAAGTAACGGTCTTTACTGCCTTGTTTCATGGCAGCAAGGGAACCCATACCGCGGTAAGCCTTGAAACGGCGTCCTTGATAGATCTCAGCTTCGCCCGGACTCTCCTCCGTACCGGCAAACATGCTGCCCAGCATAACTGCACTTGCTCCGGCTGCGATCGCTTTTGTAATTTCGCCGGAGTATTTGATACCGCCATCTGCAATAATCGGCACTCCGTATTCCTTAGCAACCGTTGCACAATCATAGATCGCTGTAATTTGCGGTACGCCAATCCCGGCAATGACACGCGTCGTACAGATCGATCCAGGCCCAATTCCGACTTTAACGACGGATGCCCCGGCTTCGATAAGCTCTCTTGTACCCTCGCCTGTAGCCACGTTACCAGCGATAATCGTCAGATCCGGATATACTTCGCGCAATTTGCGAACGGAATCAATGATATTGATGTGGTGACCGTGGGCAGAGTCAACGGTAATGACGTCTACGCCAGCTTTCACAAGCGCTTCTGCTCTTTCGAAGGTATCTTTGGAAATTCCGATCGCTGCACCTACAAGCAGGCGGCCTTGAGCATCCTTGGCAGCTCTAGGGAACTGAATCGCTTTCTCAATATCTTTAATCGTGATAAGTCCTTTAAGAACATTATCTTCGTCTACCAAAGGCAACTTCTCAATCTTATGCTTCTGCAGAATCATTTCGGCATCTTGAAGAGTCGTTCCGACCGGAGCTGTCACCAGATTCTCGCTGGTCATTACTTCACTAATTACCGTATTGTAGTCATGAACAAAACGAAGGTCACGATTCGTCAAAATACCGATCAGCTTATTGTTCTTATCTACGATCGGTACGCCGGAAATCCGGAACTTACTCATGAGTTTCTCTGCATCGGATACAAGATGATCAGCATGGAGTGAGAACGGATTCGTAATAACACCACTTTCCGAACGCTTAACCCGATCTACCTCTTCTGCTTGTTGTTCAACGGTCATATTTTTATGAATAATGCCAATTCCGCCTTCTCTAGCAATGGCAATTGCCAAAGGAGCTTCCGTTACGGTGTCCATTCCTGCACTGATGAGCGGGATATTCAATTTTACATGCTCGCTCAATTTGGTGCTAACATCTACTTCTTTTGGAAGCACCTCGGATTTTCTAGGAACCAACAATACATCGTCAAAAGTGAAGCCTTCCTTGCTAAACTTATCTTCCCACACCTGGGTTATTCCTCCTTTTTGTCGTCTTCCTGCGGACTACAACTACTGTCAGAGCTGGACCGGACGGCATTTTCAAGTATTTTCAGAAATATATTATTGCCATCTTAGCAAAGGGCCCATAGGCTGTCAAGGATTGAAATTCGCCCTTTGCTCGAAGTTCGCAAGTATCCATCCAGCGCGTTATCCTGTCTCTTTGGAATGGACAAACAGACCGGGTTTCTTCTATTAAATGGAGACTTACCCAGGTTAAAGCCCTGTCTGCCAATATGCCAACCGTTGGGGCACCATCCTAGGGACAATGAATCGCTGTCGTTTAGTATCACCCAACCCGGTACGGGATAGTCCTCGATTTCGTAAACACATGTTATTGAATATAGGAAAAGACCGCTATCGATGACTCGATAACGGTCTTTATGGTTGTTCGCTTGGCGACGTCCTACTCTCCCGGGACCCTTCGGTCCAAGTACCATCGGCGCTGGAAGGCTTAACGGTCGTGTTCGGTATGGGAACGCGTGGAACCCTTCCGCCATCGCCACCAAACGGTTCAGATGTTTGATCACCTGAAAACTAGATACGAAACGAAATTTGCGTTGATTAGAATCCGTAGCATTACCCGATGTGGTATCGGGGTCCCCGGAAAGTATTCGGCGTTGC
>NZ_CM149665.1:15000-80000 GCF_056173265.1 Paenibacillus sp. QJM3NY_38 | reverse complement strand
CCAAAGTGGTTCGTTTTACTCACTCGTTGTTCAGTTTTCAAAGATCAACTTCTACGTTTGTCGCCAACAGTTTATCTCGTTAGCAACTCTTATATCTTATCACATCCGCTCGATCATTGCAAGCTTTTTTTGAATTTAATTTTTCAAATTCATTTTGGCTTGTTGTCCCAAGCGTTTGTTTCGACCGTATTTCTTGGCCGGAAATATAATATACCATGGCATTCGCCGATATGCAACCTTTTTGAGTAAATTAATATTAAGGTAAAATAATACATTCACTTACTTACTATATACTAGAGATTCATTATCTCAACTTACCCCGCCTGCTTCTTAGGCCAGAAGGTATAACTGAAGCTATATATGAAGTCAATTCCCAAGATCACCGCCCATTGCAAGGCCATAGCCTTTAGCTGCTCTGTTCGCGCTGGCTCCCCAACCACAAGAATCATAACGCCAAGCAGCATAACTCCTATCATCCACGCCAACACATGGCGATACCAACCCTGACGCTCACGCTTCGCGCGAGCCGATCCATATTTCGGGGCAGGCTCCGGTTTCTTGCCACCTGCAAATCGGTGAGCAAACCGGGCGTCCGCCCATTGGATCATCCGATGCCCAAAAGCAATCGTCACCCCGATATATACAGCCGCCAGCCCATGCATGAATCCGGCTTCCGCCCCGCCACGCAGATCTATAATGGTTACGGCTATCAACAATAAGTCGATGACCGGCGTACACAGCAGCAGTATTCCGCCCGTTCTTTTCAGCCCGAGCAGATATCTTGCGCTTAATCCGGCTAGAACAAATACCCAGAATAAAATCTCACATCCAATAATAAAAGCCCCAATCATTCCGCCAACCTCCTTTTTTAATACAATTGTACCAAATAAATTTAACACAGCTTCCTTCTCTGAACAAGTACAATCGAGAAGTCCAAACAAAAAAAGGCAGCCGACTATAGAAATCTATAGTCAACTGCCTCTTCAACCATCGATGAATGGAGCAAATTCTATTCCTTATTACGCATATGCGGGAACAGCAAGACATCACGAATGGACGGGGAATTCGTAAGAAGCATGATCAAACGATCGATCCCGATACCAAGCCCGCCTGTTGGCGGCATACCGTACTCCAGTGCACGCAAGAAATCCTCATCCATCTCGTGCGCTTCATCATTGCCCTGTTCTTTTTCCTTCATCTGCGCTTCAAAACGCTGACGCTGGTCGATTGGGTCATTGAGCTCCGAGAAGGCGTTCGCGTGCTCACGCGCCACGATAAACAGCTCAAAGCGATCCGTGAACCGCGGATCCACGTCGTTCTTCTTCGCAAGCGGCGAAATCTCAACCGGATGGCCGGTTACGAACGTCGGCTGAATCAGCGTCTCTTCAACGAACTGCTCAAAGAATGCATTCAAGATGTGGCCGAATGTCATATGCGGCTCTACCGGAACTTTATGTTCTTTTGCAAGGCGATGCGCTTCCTCATTAGACATTTGCACACTGAAGTCTACACCTACAACTTCTTTTACCGCATCCACCATGGATACACGACGCCATTGTGGCGTCAGATCTACTTCGTGCCCTTGATAGGAAATCACTTGTGTACCCAGCACCTCTTGGGCAATATGTGCGATCATATTCTCGGTCAATGCCATAATATCCTTATAGTCCGCATAAGCTTCATAGAGCTCAATCATGGTGAACTCCGGATTATGACGGGTAGAGATCCCTTCATTCCGGTACACGCGGCCAATCTCGTACACTTTTTCCAGACCGCCCACGATCAGACGCTTCAGGTGAAGCTCAATCGCGATTCGCATATACAGCTCCATATCCAGCGCATTATGATGCGTAATGAACGGGCGTGCCGCCGCACCACCAGCGATCGAATGCAAAGTCGGGGTCTCCACTTCAAGATACCCTTGTGAATCCAGGTAACGACGCATCGATTGGATAATACGGGAACGGGCAATGAAGGTCTTCTGCACTTCTGGGTTAATAATCAGGTCGACATAACGCTGACGGTAACGGAGTTCCACATCCTTCAAACCATGGAATTTCTCAGGGAGCGGATACAACGACTTCGAAAGAACCTCCAGCTCCTTTACCTTAATGGTGGTTTCACCGGTTTTGGTCTTGAACAAGACCCCTTTTACCCCGATGATGTCACCCAGATCAAGGATGCTGAATGCTTCATATTGCGCTTCTGCAATCGAATCCTGGCGAACATAAATCTGAATTCGGCCGCTCAGATCCTGAATATGAGCAAAAGAAGCCTTGCCCATGCCGCGCTTAGCCATAATCCGGCCGGCCAGGTTCACTTCCACCTGCTTCTCTTCAAGTTCTTCCTTGGAGAGCTCGTCATACTGCTTCAGAATATCACCTGCGTGATGTTCTCTTTCATATTTTCCGCCAAACGGATCGATGCCCAGCTTCCGAAGCTCGTCCAATTTGTTGCGGCGGATTTGCAAAAGCTCACTTAACTCCTGTTCTTGTTCCTGGTTATTCATTTCTTCCGTCATCGTCAATCATCTCCTTCATTTCACTTCCATCGTAATCCCCAACAGCACAAACGCCGCCACCTATAACATCCGGACAGCCCTTAAACAACTTGTACACATTCGGCTAGGACTTAACGGTAGGGCAGCCATTTCAAGACATGCCACTAACCCATTAAGCCCTCAACACAGCTTGCCTATTCAAAATAACCCCACAAAGTGGAGCCTATGCTACGATGCTTATTCCAAATACTTTGCGGGGACCCCAAAAAAATTATAAATTCTAATATGTTAAAAAAGCCCCCCGAAGGAAGCTTTCTATACACATTCCGACTTACTTCTTAATGTCTACAATTTTATATTGAATAACGCCCGCAGGAACGTTAACATCTACAACCGAACCTTTTTGCTTGCCAATAATCGCTTTGCCGACAGGACTCTCGTTAGAGATCTTGTTGTTAAGCGGATCCGATTCAGCCGTACCGACAATGGTATATTCCATTGTGTCGCCGAATTCCAAATCCTCCACGATCACCGTGTTGCCCACGCCGACTACATCCGTATTGATATCATCGTTGTTGATGATGCGCGCATTACGGAGCATTTTCTCCAGCGTTATAATCCGGCCTTCGATAAAGGCTTGCTCGTTCTTGGCGTCTTCATATTCGGAGTTTTCACTAATATCACCATAACCGATGGCAACTTTAATCCGCTCAGCCACTTCACGGCGTTTTACAGACTTCAGATTCTCAAGTTCGTCCTCCAGTTTCTTCAGACCGTCCTGGGTAAGAATGACTTCTTTATCGCTCATTAACCGATTCTCCTGTCATGTAAATAATTTAAACCACGGTATCAACATACTATATGCGAATTCTTGGGGATCAGAACTTCCCTCTGATGCCTGCTCAATTTCTTGAATTTATACTGAAAGATTATATGGGAACCATTTCAAAAAGTCAATGCGCGCAAAGGCTGTCACGAATGTCGCATACACGCACCCGTTAACAGCCTGCACCCCTAATTATCCCATCGCCGCAACGGCTTGAGGATATACACTTTTTGTCGATTCTTCTTGGTCCTCCAGATTGTTCACAAAGTTGTTCAGAAGGTTCACCATTTCGTCGCGCTTCGTTTCTTCCATAATGATATCTTTAATGCGGGCGGAGCCTTTCAGACCTTTCAGATACCACGCAAGATGCTTACGCATTTCCCGTACCGCTACCGCTTCGCCGCGCAGAGCAATCAGACGGTCCATATGCAGAATGGCAATTCGAATTTTCTCCTGCGGAGCCGGATCCGGCAGCAGCTTGCCTGTCTTCAGATATTCCACGGTCCGATACAGCATCCATGGGTTGCCCAGCGCCCCGCGGCCGATCATGACGCCATCGCATCCTGTCGTATCCAACATCCGGCGAGCATCCTCCGGTGTCACCACATCGCCGTTACCGATAACCGGAATGGAGACGGCTTCTTTCACTTGGCGAATGATGTCCCAATCCGCGTATCCGGTGTAGAGCTGCTCGCGCGTACGTCCGTGAACGCTGACCGCCTGACCGCCCGCGCGTTCGACAGCCTGTGCATTTTCGACAGCATAGATGTGATCACTATCCCAGCCTGTACGCATCTTCACCGTGACCGGTTTGTTCACGGCATCGACAACCGCCGCCACCATCTCATAGATTTTGTTCGAATCCAGAAGCCAGCGTGCACCCGCATCCATCTTGGTTACCTTCGGTGCAGGGCAGCCCATGTTAATGTCGATGATGTCGGCATTGGTTTGCTGATCGACCACTTTGGCCGCTTGCACCAAAGATTCGCGGTCACCACCAAAAATTTGCAGGCTCAGCGGCTTCTCCCGCTCGTCGACAAACAACATCTCCTGGGTGCGCTTGTTTCCGTGAACAATGGCCTTGCCGCTCACCATTTCGGCGCAAACCAATCCGGTGCCGAATTCCTTAGCAATCAATCGGAACGCCGGGTTGCATACGCCAGCCATCGGCGCCAGAACCACTTGATTTTTCATCTCGATGTTTCCGATTTTCAAATTATCCATTTTATGTGTCACCCCTTTGTGTTCAGATATTTATAGTCGAAAGATCCCGGTTATCGTGCAAGGGATCCCAGAGTTTCAAACCAAACCATCATACTCATTCATCGCGTTATCGTCCAGTCCGCAAAAATTACATGTTCTTGTAGATTGCATCCAGAAACATCATCCTATATGAATGGCAGAGTTTGATGAAAAACAAACCTGCACCGGCTTCCTATTTAGATGATCTAGCTCCGTTCCTTAAGCTCCTGCAATGAAATCTCCAGCACATCCGCAATCTGAGCCAACATTTGCTCCTCGGCACGGCGGTTCCCCCGCTCAATCGCACCAAGGACGGCTAGTGAAATACCGGTTCGCTCAGCGAGCTCTTGCTGGGTCAAACCCTTCAATTTTCGGAAAGCGCGGATACGCTGCGCCAGTTGCTTGTTTTCCAAAGCTGTATTCCTTCCTTTCCTTCCAGGTTCTCAAGTGCTGTCTTCACCATATTGTACAGACCTGAAGGTTCGAACTCATATACGATATCGGCCAGCGGTCTGAGCACAAAAGCCCGCTCCTGCATACGGGGATGCGGCAGTACAAGGTCCGGCGTATCCAGACGGCGCCCTTCCATCCATAGCAGGTCCAAGTCCACCGTCCGCGGCCCCCAATGAATATGACGGACCCGGCCGAGCTGCTTTTCAATTCGCTGCATTTCGGCAAGCAGTTCATGAGGACTCAGCGATGTCAACACGGCTGCTGCCATATTGAGAAACATCGGTTGGTCCACGTATCCGACCGGCTCGGTCTCATACAAGTTGGATACGCGCTCTACCATAATGCCGGGTACTTCATGAAGCCGTTCCAAAGCCTCCATCAGGTTATCCTCGCGGTCACCCAAATTGGCCCCTAAAGCAATATAAGCCTCTGAACACTCAGAGGTGGCGTGTGAATTCATGATTGTCTCACTTCCTGGTCCGGTGCAGCTCAATGGTCACACCTTCAAAATGAATGTCAAAAGGCGGGTGCGGCTTCGTCAATCGGACCGTTAAAGCATCGATAATAGTATAAGTGTCCAATACCTTAGATGCAATATGCTCCGCTAAAGCTTCAATCAGGCGGAACGACTCCGTCCGCATAATATCCAGCAAAAGATCATGAATCTCGGCATAATTTACCGTGAGCGTCAGATCGTCCGTCCTGGCGGCTTTGCTCAGATCCATCTCCAGCTCCAGATCCACATAGAATCGTTGTCCCAGCTTACGCTCTTCCTCAAACACACCATGGTAGCCGTAGTATTCCATGCGGCTCAGTATCATTTTATCCATCTCGTACTCCGTCCTTCCATCCTTTGTCCCAAGGAAAAATTATATGCGTCTAAGCTCCGTCGAAGCGTAGGTCATGGCATCACACATCTTCGCTGTCCGTTTCATATGCAGCACGTCATGCACACGAACGATCTGGCAGCCTTGGGCAATCCCGTAAGCCACCGTGGCAGCCGTTCCTTCCAGCACATCCTGTGCCGGAGCGCCAAGCGCGGTCTGGATAAACCGTTTGCGGGAGGTAGCCAGCAGCACCGGAAACCCAAGCCCCACGAGCTGATCGAGGGATGCCATCACTTTCATGTTCTCATCATAGTCCTTGGCAAACCCGATACCCGGATCAAGCAAAATATGATGATCCTGCACGCCTGCAGCCCGCGCAATCTCGACACTCTCCAGCAAATCACGCTTTACGTCCTCGATAAGATTGGTGTAATTTCGATCGCGGCGATTGTGCATCAGGATCACGGGACATCCGAGCTCTGCGGCTGCCTTGGGCATATCCGCGTCGTCTTTAAAGCCCCAAATATCATTAATGATATGAGCACCCGCTCCAATAGCCTGACGCGCAACTTCCGCTTTATACGTGTCAATCGACAATGGAATATGCGGCGCGTGCCGGTGAATGGCTTCTATAACCGGGATTACCCGGGCAAGCTCCTCTGCGGCTTCAACCGGCTCGTGGCCCGGACGCGTCGATTCTCCGCCGATATCGATGATGTCGGCTCCCTCTTCCACCAGCTGAAGCGCGTGCTCGACCGCCCGCTCCGTATCGTTGTATCGACCTCCGTCCGAGAAGGAATCCGGGGTCACATTCAATATACCCATAATGAGCGTGGACTGACCGAGCTTTAACACAGCATCCTTGCTCAGATGAAATTCACGTTCGTAAATCGTTGTTTTCATGCCTTTTGCCCTGCTTTCCTTCTATATGCGCTCAGTAATGTACGGGTTATCGGACCGGCCAATCCTTGTCCAATAACTAGAGGCTCGCCTTCAGCTCCAATCAACGTCGTGACCGGAACAATCTCCTGCACAGAGCCTGTCGTAAATATTTCATCCGCTCCGGTAAAGAACTCCCAACTGTATCGGCCTTCTTCGGCTTCAATACCAAGATCGGCAGCCAACTCCAGCACCACAGCCCGGGTAATCCCTGGCAAAATGCCCGTGCCAACGTCAGGCGTATATAATCGACCCGATTTGACAAAAAAGACATTGCTGACAATGCTCTCTGCCACTTCCCCGGCCGCCGTTAGCATCAGCCCCTCTATTGAACCATTCGAGTGGCCGGGGTATCCGGCCACTTCCCGCTTTGCGAGAATATTGTTCATATAATGCAGAGATTTAAACCGAACCGATGATTCCGGTGTGTTACGCGGAAGGGACAATCTCCGCAAGGCTCTGCCTTTCTCGTAGAGCATTTCGTTTGCGGCCGGCAGCTCTTTGGCGAATAAAATCTCGGAAGGCTTCAAATAATCGCCAGCAGGCAAACCGAGCAATCCCTCTCCTGCCGTTACGGTATACCGGATATAAGCATCCTGAAGACCATTGGCCTCCATCAGTTCCGTTATCCAGCGGTTGATCCTCTCAGCATCCGTCCTGTGAACGATCCCGAGCTCCCTGCAGCTGTCCATGAGCCGGTTCAAGTGCCGCTCTATTAAAAAAGGCTTCCCCTCATAAGTGCGGAAGGTCTCGAATAACCCCATTCCGTACAGAAGGCCGTGATCCATTACAGGTATGACAGCCTCGGCAGCTTCAACGATGCCGCCGTTCATGCCAATATATTTCATGCTTTGGCGCCGGCCGTACGCTTCAGGAAATTGCGCAGCATCTGATGGCCATGGTCCGTAATGATGGACTCCGGATGAAACTGCACCCCTTCTACGGGATATTGTTTATGCCGCAGTCCCATGATTTCGCCCTCCTCGGTCCATGCGGTAATCTCCAGCTCATCCGGCAAAGTCTCCTTCTCAACGATCAGCGAGTGATAGCGCGTTGCGGTGAACGGAACTGGCAAGCCTTCGAAGACCGAGCCACCCGTATGTTGGATCGCAGATGTTTTCCCATGCATGAGGCGCTCCGCACGAATCACGTTGCCGCCAAAGGCTTGCCCGATCGCCTGATGGCCGAGGCAGACGCCGAAGATCGGAATGACACCCTTGAAATGCGAAATCACATCCAGACTGACGCCTGCTTCATTCGGCGTGCACGGTCCCGGCGATATCAGGATATGGTCCGGAGCCAACGCCTCGATGCCGGCGATGTCGATCTCATCATTCCGGTAAACCTTCACTTCCTCGCCGAGCTCACCCAAATATTGAACCAGGTTATACGTAAACGAATCATAATTGTCGATGACAAGTATCATGCTATTTCCCCCCTATATTCGCAGCCACTGCTGCCGCTTCCTCTTCACTGCATATCAGTGCGGCAATCAAAGCCTTTGCTTTGTTATGACACTCCCTGTATTCCCGGTACGGATCGGAGTCAATAACAATCCCTGCACCCGTCTGAATGTAACCAACCCCATCCTTCACGGCGAGGGTCCGAATAATAATGTTAAGCTCCATATCACCATTATAATCGATCCAGCCCATGGAGCCGGTATAGGGCCCTCGCGTCACAGGCTCCAGCTCCTCGATGATCTCCATCGTCCGGATTTTGGGTGCGCCTGTAATGGTGCCGCCGGGGAACGCTGCCGCAACGACATCATACGCATCGTTGCCCTCTGCAATCCGCCCTTCCACTTGCGACACCAGATGCATCACGTGCGAGTACCTCTCAACCGTCATCAGCTCCGGAACATGCACGGTCCCGTATGCGGCAATGCGGCCAATGTCATTACGCTCCAGATCGACCAGCATAATATGCTCCGCCCGTTCTTTCTCGCTGCCAAGCAGCTCCGCTTCCATTGCCTCGTCCTCTTCCGGACTGCTTCCACGGCGCCGCGTTCCCGCGATCGGCCGTGCAGACACGACATCGCCATCCAGCTTCACCAGCAATTCCGGCGAGCCACTGGCCAAGCTGAAGCCCGGTGAAGAGATATACCCCATATATGGTGACGGATTCAGGATGCGCAGCCACTCATAAATATCGGCAGGGTTCGCATGCAGCTGCAAGTGCCGGCGAAGAGACAAATTGACTTGAAATACGTCGCCCTGCCGAATATATTCTTGAATCGAGAGCACCGCCTGCTCGAACGCTTCCTGCGTAAAATCAATCTCCAGCCGATCCCAGATTTCGACATTCGGCCCCGACAGCTCCTGCGCTTTCTTCCATCGTTCCTGCCGCACGCGCTCATCTTCGGAACTCGAGTCGTTCCCTGAGCCCGTTCCGAACATTTGATTCCATTGGGACAGCATCGATTCAGCCCTTATGACAGCCTGATCATATAACTCCTGCAATAACTTCTCTTGGTCGGTTGAAAGCACCGAACCACTGGATTCATCACCAGAAGCACCGGGCGCTTTCTTTTCTTTCGAAACTTCTCCGGTCCCGAATGCCCAAGGCAGAGGGACATGCACCGAACAGTAGATGCTGTCATCTGTATGATCATAGATCCAAATCTCTTCCATACGCATCCACATATAATCCAGGAACCCCGGCTCATCCTTGGCCATCGTGGGCAATTTCTCAATCGACCGAATCACATCATAACTCAGGAATCCGGCGCAGCCTCCGCGGAAGTCCGGCCACCCCGTTACACGGGGCGCCTTCCATTTGTTCATCCACTGCTCTAACAGGTGCAGCGGCTCTCCCGTTACCTGCGTTCGCAGACCGTCAGACAGCTCGATGATCTCACCATGGCATCCCTTCCCCTGCAGAATGGACACCGGCCGCAATCCAAGATACGTCTGGCGTCCGCCCTTACCGCTCTCCAGCACAAAGGCATATGGTGATGCGGCTTTCCATGCATGTCTCCATGACAGGGGTAACCCTCTTGTTGCTCCTTTATATTGAACCAGATAGGGAACGACGGACCAGCCCTCTTCAGCCCATGCCTGCCACTGGGCCAGCTCCACTCTTCTCTCCATGCCGATCCTCCCTTAGTCATCAAAAGCCTTACTGTTGCCTGTCAGTATACTGTATCCCGCTTCTCTTGAAAACCCTAAATAGAAGCTCGTCCAACAATAATTTTTGGAGCGGTCATCAGGCGGATTCTAATAAAGCGTTATCTTAGGGAGTAGTATACGCAAAAAGCCCTCAATGCTATAAAAACACATTGAGAGCTCCTTCCTTGCCACCTGTTACCCCAACCAGATGAGGTAAGGAGATAGGTGCATATTACGATATCATCTTACTCGAAGTTGTAAAGCGGCGTGCTCAGGTAACGTTCTCCGTTACTTGGGATCACGGCTACTACCCGCTTGCCTTTACCAAGCTCTTTGGCAATCTTCAATGCCGCATATACAGCCGCACCGGAGGAAATACCTCCAAGAACGCCTTCTTCCTTCGCCACGCGGCGGGAAGTTTCAAAGGCATCGTCATTCTCAACATGAATGATTTCATCGTAGACTTCTTGGTTCAAAATTTCAGGAATGAAGTTTGCGCCGATGCCCTGGATTTTGTGAGGGCCCGGTTTGCCTCCGGCAAGGATTGGCGATGCAGCTGGCTCAACCGCGATAACCTTGATGTCAGGGAACTGCTCCTTCAGCACTTCGCCAGCACCTGTAATCGTTCCGCCTGTTCCGATCCCAGCGACGAACGCATCCAGGGAACCACCGATGGATTCGATCGCTTCAACGATTTCCGGACCTGTTGTTTCACGGTGAATCTTCACGTTGGCTTGGTTCTTGAATTGCTCGGCCATAAAGAATCCGGCATTTTCCTTCAAAATTTCCTCTGCTTTCTTAACCGCACCGTTCATTCCTTCCGATCCCGGTGTCAGTACCAATTCCGCGCCATAGGCACGCAGCAGGTTGCGGCGCTCCAAGCTCATGGTTTCAGGCATAACGATAACGGCTTTGTAGCCTTTGGCAGCTGCCACCATAGCTAAACCAATACCGGTATTACCGCTGGTTGCTTCAATAATGGTATCGCCCGGCTTCAAACGTCCGTCCTTCTCCGCTTCTTCCACAATGCTGATCGCGATCCGGTCTTTAACGCTTGCGCCCGGGTTCTGGTATTCCAGCTTCAGATAGATCTCTGCGCTATCCTCCGGTACGATCCGGTTCAAACGGACGAGTGGAGTTCCACCGATTAATTCTGTCACATTATTTACGACTTTTGCCATGAATGAAGCCCTCCTCTAAATATGAATCTTAGATAAACTAGTAAGTCCATAATGGTGTTATACATTCAATGTTGAATCATTAAATTTGTAGTGTCTGGATGTTGAAAGAAAAGCGGAGCCAGCTTATAGACTCAAATTCTTGATTATTGAGGTCTCTGATATCCGAGTAAAAAGGTAGGTTTTTATACCTTCATCTTAACAACGTTACGAGTCATTGTCAATATCCCACACCTCGAAAATCAACATTTCTAGGTGGATTTTCCTGCGCCTCCCGAACGAGAAAACGAGGGACTCGCCTCCTAGGCATGCATGCGCTCTAAAAGCTATCATCCTTCAACGAAGGTAACCTTTTGCACCCTCTAACGCAAAAAAAGCTCCTGCGGCCACATCTTACTCCGCCACAGCGAGCTTTCCCTGTTCTTCCTCTTTTTACAACGTGACCGTACCAGCACTAATCCGTGCCTCGTATTTCTCACGAAGCTGACGCTCCAGTTCGGATAAAGACACCGCCTGCTCCAGAGCCAGCTGCTTGCGAACCGCCTCGCGGACGCTTTCCTCACTAGGGGCCTGAGGCTCGATAATGTCCTTCACATAAACAATGGCATAGGTGTCTGTGAGCGAGATGGGCCCCGCAATATCCCCGGGCTCCAGCGTTAAAGCTGCATCCAGCAGTGCCGGCGGCAAAAAGGGATCATCCTCCTCGACCAGTCCGATCTGCCCGCCGTCTTCGCGAGTATACTCATCGAGTGATACCTGGGCTGCGAGATCCGCAAAAGCTTCTCCATCCTCCAGCCGATCCATGACCCGTTCCGCCTCATCTTTCGAAGCGACTTCGATCATGGATAAATTCAGCTGCTTCTTGGGACGAAATTGGTCAGGATACTGTTCCAGATACGAATCGATCTGCTGCTCCTCGATGTGCACGTCGGAAGTCGCAATTTTCTCAAGCAGCAGCCGATACGTCGTCTCTGTCTTTAATTCACTCTCCGTAATGCCTAGCTGATTTTCCATTTCCGATAAGAAACGCTCCATAGAACCATAGCTGCGGCTCATGACTTCGATTTCTGCATCGACCTCAGCCGCCGTAACATCAATATCCTTCGCTTTGGATTCCAGGGCCACGGCGTGCCGATTCAGCATGGTCATCAGCATTTCGCGGCCATAACGCTTCTTTAGCTCGTCAACCCACTCGTCTTCGGTAATCGCCCTGTCCTGGATGGATGCAACTGGTTGGGAGCCCTCTTTCCACGGTGGTGAGTCCTCTTGCGAAAAATTCCCGGAAAACAGCATCCAGCCGCCCATACCCAATACGCATGCTGTCAAGACAATGACGGTCGCCCACAATCCCTTCTCTTGTCTCGTCATCACGGTCGCTCATCCCAACGTTAAGATTTGGCCCGCTCTAGCACGGATTTCAGCTGTTCTTTATCGAACGTATATTTTTCATTGCAAAAATGACAGGAAACTTCGGCTTTGCCATCCTCTTCGATCATCTGCTCAAGCTCTACCTGTCCCAAGCTGATCAAAGCGCGCTCCACCCGCTCATGCGAGCAGTCACAGCTGAAGTACACTTCCATTTCTTCCAAGATGGTTACATCCGGAACGACTCGCTTCAGAATGTCTTCCAGTTCCAGCCCTTCTTCCAGCATCTCGGTGATCGGAGGAATCTTGCTTAGCGCAAGCTCAAGCTCCGTAATCTCATCCTCCGTAACCCCGGGGAGAAGCTGGATGATGAAGCCCCCGGCATTCGCCACGGAATAATCCGGGGAAACCAGCACTCCCAGACTTACCGCCGAGTTGGTCTGTTCGGATACGGCAAAATAGTATGTGAAGTCTTCAGCGAGCTCGCCCGAAATAATCGGCACGCTGCCACGGTAAGGCTCCTTCAAGCCGAAATCCTTGATCACATCAATATGGCCGGTGGTACCTACAGCAGCGGCCACATCCATCTTGCCAGGGCGGATATTCGTCAGCTCCACATGCGGATTTTTGACATATCCGCGCACCTCGCCGTTAGCATTACTCTCCGCTGCAATCAAACCGATCGGTCCGTCGCCGCGCACTTGAATGCTAAGACGCTCGTCTCCTTTCAGCATAGCTCCCATCATCGCTGCTGCTGACACGGTGCGGCCCAAAGCGGCTGTGACGACAGGGAACGTATCATGTCTTTGGCGAAGCTCTTCGACCAAAGCGGTTGTCCGCACGGCAAATGTCCGTACTTTCCCGTTTAATGCAGTTCCCCGCAGCAAACGGTCTTTTTGATTACCCATCTTGAGGCCTCCTTGTCTTTCTAGTTGTTTGTAATATCTAACGGTTTTATATCGGTTCTAGTTACGCTCATAAATAATACGCAAGCCTTCCAAAGTCAGAAGGGGAGAAATCTCTTCAATGGACTCCGTTTCGCCGGCAATCAGCTCGGCCAGTCCCCCCGTAGCGATAACCTTAACATTGTCCGTACCCATCTCGGCTTTTATACGCTTGACCAGGCCATCGACCTGTCCCGCATAACCAAAAACGATACCGGCCTGCATGGCATGTACGGTATTGCGCCCGATTACCTTTTTCGGCTTTTCAAGCTCTACGCGAGGAAGCTTGGAAGCGCGCTGTACAAGAGCCTCCGTGGCAATGCCAATACCAGGCACAATCACTCCGCCAAGATAATTGCCTGCCTCATCGATGCAATCAAACGTCGTCGCCGTACCGAAATCCACCACAATCAGCGGGCCCCCGTACTGCTCGACGGCTGCTACTGCATTCACAATCCGATCAGCGCCAACCTCGCGCGGGTTTTCATACCGCAGATTAAGTCCGGTTTTGATGCCTGGTCCTACGATCAAGGGCGCCTTGCCAATATATTTATTGCACATCTCCTCGACCACACGCACAAGGGGAGGAACTACGGAAGAAACAATAACGCCTTCGATTTGGCTTACCAGTATATTGGACATTTGAAACAAATTGTGAATCAATACACCGTATTCATCCACGGTGGACTGACGCGATGTACTGATTCGAAAATCATGCAGCAGCTTCTTTCCCTGATACACACCCAGTACAATATTGGTATTCCCTACATCCACAACCAGAATCAACTCTCTGTCCCTCCTTTCTTCGCATTTAGATCCAAACTGATATCGAGACTATGGAAAGAATAAGTCAGCCGTCCAACGGATATGACGTCGACCCCGGTTTCGGCAATCCCGCGCACGGTCTCCAGCGTCACGTTCCCCGATGCTTCAACGCGAACATGAGGGGCCTTGGCCTTGATTCTTCGAACAGACTCCGCCATCATGTCATGACTCATGTTATCCAGCATAATAATATCTGCGCCTGCAGCCAGTGCTTCCTCTACCTGCGCCAAGCTCTCGGTTTCAACTTCTATAGTCATGGTATGTGGAATATGGGCTCTTGCACGGCTGACCGCTTGCACGATTCCGCCTGCACCCTTAATGTGATTATCCTTAATCATGACGGCATCGTACAGGCCGAAACGATGGTTCGCGCCGCCGCCAACCCGAACAGCATATTTCTCAAGCATTCGGTGGCCTGGCGTCGTTTTGCGGGTATCCACCAGCCTCGTTGGCAACCCCTCAAGCACATCAACAAAAGAACGCGTTCTTGTTGCAATACCCGACAGACGCTGAAGCAAATTCAAAGCAAGACGCTCGCCTGTCAAAATACGGTGAGTGCTTCCTTCCACTTCGGCGAGAACCGTTCCCTTTTCAACCTCGTCCCCATCACGGACCAATGCCGTAAACGTCAGCGACGGATCAACCGTTTCGAATACCAGCTCTGCAACCGGCATGCCTGCTACGATTCCTGCCTCCTTGGCATGAATAACGCCCTTGGATTCATGACCAGGCTCAATGGTGGTGAGGGTCGTAATGTCTCCCGACCCGATATCCTCCTGCAGCCAAGTCCGTATACTCTGGAGAAGGCCATCGTTGTATCCGTTAAACATCATCGCTTAATTCCTCCGTCATTTCTTGATCCCGTGTATGGACAATATGTTTCTGCCATACGCTGTCATTCCGCTCCGGGAAATCCTCACGATAGTGGGCTCCCCGGCTTTCTTCACGACCCAGCGCACCCTGAACCACGAGCAGGGATGCTGTGAGCATGTTGGCAAACTCGTACTCCTCACGCTTGAAGAGCACGGATTGGAACAATGGCAGCTGACGGCCGAGCTCTTCCGCTGCTCTTAATAGAGTATCCCGATTTCTCCGAAGTCCTGCATAACGCACCATCACCTTCTGTAGCTTCAAGCGTTTTTCCACCATCGCTTGGGACGGAGCGTCCTTGCGACCGAGGTGGAATGATACATGAAGCGGATCGCCTGAAGGTTCCGGCAGGCTCTTAATGCGCTCGACAATACGACTACCATACACAATCGCCTCCGACAGCGAATTGCTGGCCAAACGGTTCGCCCCGTGGACACCGGTAGACGATACCTCCCCGCAAGCAAATAAACGTTTCACGCTGCTCTCGCCGTGCAGATTGGTTTTGATGCCCCCCATCATATAATGCGCAGCCGGGGAGACCGGAATCCAATCTGACGATAAATCGAGTCCATACTGCATGCAGGTTTCATAAATCGTTGGGAATCGATGTCTGACCATTTCCGGCGACTCATGGGTAATATCCAGATAAACAAAGGTAGACCCCGTTGCTTCCATCTCACTGACAATAGCCCGCGCTACGATATCCCGCGGTGCCAGCTCCAGTAAATCATGGTATCTGGGCATGAACCGTTCCCCTCGTATATTCCGAAGAACAGCGCCTTCACCCCGAACCGCCTCTGATATTAGGAATCGGGGTGCCCCTGGATAGCTAAGCGCCGTCGGGTGAAATTGTATAAATTCCATATCCCGAATTTCTGCGCCTGCCCGATAAGCCATGGCAACGCCATCGGCTGTGGCAACCTCCGGATTGGTTGTATACCGGTACAATTGACCGGCGCCGCCGGAACACATAACCGTCGCCCGTCCACGAACGAATACCCGTTTTCCATCCGGCATTTGTACCAAGGCGCCATGACATACTCCCTGCTCGGTAACCAGGTCAATGACAAAATGATCGTCCCACACCTCTATATTGTGAAGCATTTCAACCTGAATGGAAAGGGCACGCACAATTTCATATCCGGTAGCATCCCCGTTGGCATGAAGGATCCGGCGGTGACTGTGTGCGCCTTCTTGGGTCAGCGCGAGCTCGCCATTCTCCACATCAAACATCGTGCCGAGCCGAATCAACTCTTGAACGCCAACCGGCCCCTCGTTTACAAGGACATCCACCGCGGCAGATGAACATAGGCCCGCCCCTGCCAAGAGGGTATCCTGCCGATGATAGGCCGGGGAGTCATCCTCAGCTGTTACGGCTGCAATTCCTCCCTGCGCATAACGCGTGTTGCTTTCGAGCAGCGATTTCTTCGTAATCAGCAGCACATTCTGAGTCGCACTTGCCATGATCGCCGTATATAAACCCGCAATGCCTGAACCGATCACGATGACGTCCGTCTCAACTACAGGAAGATCGTTCAGCTCAAAATCAATTAAATACTGCGGTATCACGATGCCTCACCTGTCTTTTCACGAAAGAGTAGCGCATGCTACTTAACCTGTAACATGCGCTCTAATGAAGTTCTGGCTTTCTCTGCAACGACCGGCGGCACATAAATTTGCGGCTTCATCGTTTCCAACGCTTTAACCAGCTTTTTGAGGTTATTCACTTTCATATTCGGACACACCAGGAATTTCGTAGCGAAATGGAACGATTTATCCGGGCTATCCAGTCGAAGCTGATAACCGGTTCCGTCCTCAGTACCCACGATAAACTCCTTGGCCGATGAATTTTTGCAATACTCCAGGATGGCGGTGGTACTCCCTACAAAATCCCCCATTTCAACAACCTCCGGGCGGCATTCCGGATGCACCACAAATTCAGCATGAGGATATTTGGCCTTCATCTCGACGACATCCTTCACCGTCAGCATGTCATGCGTGTTGCAATACCCTTCCCAGATAATGAGCTTCTTGTCGGTATGCTGCTGAACATAATGACCCAGATTTTTGTCAGGCACCCATATAATTTCATCCGAATCCACCGACTGAATCACCTTCACGGCATTGGATGAAGTACAGCAGATATCCGTCTCAGCTTTGATCTCAGCCGATGAATTGATGTACGTGACCACTTTGGCTTTCGGATGCTGCGCTTTCAGCTTCCGCAGTCCGTCAACGTTCACCATGTCCGCCATAGGGCAGCCGGCCCGCTCATCCGGTATAAGAACCGTCTTGCCCGGTGCCAGAATTTTAGCGCTTTCGCCCATAAAATGCACACCGCAAAATACGATAACCTCGGCATCCGTTTGTGCTGCCTTCTGCGCGAGCAGGAAGGAATCCCCCCGGAAATCAGCAACCTCTTGTATTTCATCCCGTTGATAATAATGTGCCAAAATGATTGCGTTACGTTCCTTCTTCAATTGCATTAACCGCTCGCGCAGTTCACGGTTCTGTTCTGCCTTACGCTCCAGTGCCAACGCTTCCATGATCGACCCTCTCCCCTTATATATTCCGGCAGTTCGCCGCTGATGACCATGTGACTTTCAGGATGGTTTCCACCTTTGTGAAAGGATTCGCATCCTTATTTAACAACTAATGTACACGTTCATTCTGCCCCCTGTCAATGTGATAGAAAGCACAAAAAGAACCGGAAAACGAATTATCGTTCTCCGGTTCTTCAATTTTATTCGGTATTCGAGGTTTTATCAGCAAATATTACGTTAAGCTGCTGTTACCGTTGTCCGATCCGCCTGGAGGATCCTTGCGCTCCGAATCTTTGCGCTCTGGCCCTGGATCATTCGAATCCATCGGGTTGTTCGGAATTTCTTCCGTGGAAGTCGGCTGCTCGCCGTCTTCTTTCCCTTGGATGCGAACCTTCACGTCGCCAATGTTGTCGATGATCGGTTCACCATTCTCAGAAGAACCTTCTCCTTCTCCTTCACCGTCGCCACTGCCGTTGCCTTCAGCTGATCCGGTCTCAATGAGATTCTTGATTTGCTCAAGCTCCAGCGTTTCCATCTCGAGGAGCGTGTTCGCAATCAGGTGAACCTCTTTAGCATGCTTATTCAGGATCTCTTTACATTTCTCATAGCAATCATTAATGAATCGCTGCATTTCCTGATCGATCTCATAAGCGATTGCATCACTATAGTTCTGCTCATGTCCGATATCACGTCCAAGGAACACTTGTCCTTGGGATGTACCGAACTGCATTGGTCCGAGCTTCTCACTCATACCGTATTCCACAACCATGCTGCGGATAATGCCTGTTGCTTGCTGGAAGTCACTGTATGCTCCGGTCCCGATTTCACCGATGAACAGCTCCTCAGCGACACGTCCGCCAAGCAAACCGGTTACGCGATCCAGCAATTCCTGCTTCGTCACGAGCATCCGATCTTCCTTCGGCATCATAATGACATATCCGCCGGCACGGCCACGAGGGATAATCGTTACCTTATGCACCGTATCCGCATGCTCGAGGAAGTAACCCACAATAGTATGACCTGCTTCATGGTAAGCCACGATGCGTTTCTCGCGGTCACTGATCACGCGGCTGCGTTTCTCCGTACCAACGATAACGCGGTCAATCGCCTCATCCACTTCTCGCATGGAAATATCTTTACGGTTGCGGCGAGCCGCAAGCAAGGCAGCCTCATTCAGGAGATTCTCCAGATCGGCGCCTGTAAAACCGGTTGTACGTTTGGCGATGATGTCGAGTTTAACATCCTTCGTCAATGGTTTGTTGCGTGCATGAACCTTCAGTACCGCTTCACGGCCCTTCACATCCGGGCGATCTACGGTAATCTGACGGTCAAAACGTCCCGGACGAAGAAGCGCCGGGTCCAAAATATCCGGGCGGTTGGTCGCAGCAACGATGATAATGCCTTCGTTCGCTCCGAAACCGTCCATTTCAACCAGCAACTGGTTGAGTGTCTGTTCACGCTCGTCATGACCGCCGCCAAGACCAGCGCCACGCTGACGACCTACTGCATCAATCTCATCGATGAAGATGATACATGGTGCATTCTTCTTCGCGTTCTCGAACAAGTCACGTACACGAGAAGCACCGACACCGACAAACATCTCAACGAAGTCGGAACCGGAAATACTGAAGAACGGCACTCCTGCTTCACCAGCAACGGCACGAGCCAGGAGCGTCTTACCTGTTCCCGGAGGGCCGACAAGCAGAACGCCCTTCGGAATGCGAGCGCCAACTGTGTTGAACTTACGCGGATCCTTCAAGAAGTCAACAACTTCAACGAGCTCCTGCTTCTCTTCATCTGCTCCGGCTACATCTTCAAATGTAATCCGTTTCTTCTCTTCATTATATAAGCGGGCTTTGCTCTTACCAAAGTTCATCACTTTGCCGCCGCCGCCCTGAGCCTGATTAAACAGGAAGAAGAACAGAACAAACATAATGATGAGCGGAATAAAGGATGAAAGCAATGTCAGCCAAATGCTTTGGCCTTCCATTGGCACCACGGACAGTTTGACATTGTTGCTCTCACTGGCTGCAGTCAGCTCTTGCATCGCTGCATCCGTGGCAGGAATATAGGTTGAGAAATTCTCTGATTTTTTCTCTTCGGAAATCTCCCTATACTTACCGGTCACCAGATAAGCGTAACCGTCAAATTGTACCGTCATTTCCTCTATGTTGTTAGCTTTGACTTCCTGCCGCAGTTGATTATAACTAGGGGCATCGGCTTGCTCGCCGCCATTAGTGACGAATTGTACTATGCCCACCACGACTAAAAATAGAATCAAATAAAAACCAGAATTCCGGATGAACCGACTCATCCCCTACCTCCTCTCAAGACACATAAGATATTTTACCACAGCCTGTCTGGCCATCTCAACAAAGGGCCCTGAACTGAGATAGCAGCCCATTGGCGCGGTTTAACTGCTGTAGATTTCCGGCTTCAAAATCCCGATGTAGGGGAGGTTCCGGTAATGCTCGGCATAATCAAGTCCGTATCCGACAACAAAAGCATCCGGCAGCACGAATCCGGTATAATCGGCCTGTAAATCCACCGTACGGCGTGCCGGCTTGTCAAACAAGGTGACAACGCACACCGAGTTTGCCTTGCGGCTCTTCAGAAGCTCAATCAAATGACTCAGCGTAAGACCGCTGTCGATAATATCCTCCACAATCAGCACATCCCTGCCTTCAACGGATGCGTCCAGATCTTTAATGATCTTCACCACGCCGGAGGATTTGGTTGATGCTCCATAGCTGGATACAGCCATGAAATCCAACTCAAGAGGTACTGTTATGGATTTAACCAAGTCGGCCATAAAAATAAACGCACCTTTAAGAACGCAAATAACGAGTGGATTGCGTCCCACATATTCGGCGCTGAGTTTGGAACCAAGTTCCTTAATCTTTGCGTGAATCTCTTCTTCACTGATGAGTATTTCCTGAATGTCATTCTGCAACTTAAGTGGACCTCCTACGTTTATACTATGAAAGCGTGAAACGGGCCATTCTTCGTTTTACACTTGCCTTAAGCATCCGATAGCTCCATCCGGAGAACTCGTGATGTGTGCCGCCCGCAAGCGGCGTGAACGGAACGTCGTACACCTGGAATCCACACAATGCTGCCGGAACCGTCACAAAGAATAGGAATCCGGGCACGGACAGACGGTGGGATTTTCTCATCAATGAGAATATCTTTCACCTTTTTGCTTCCGTTTAATCCCATGATCTTCATCTTGTCCCCCGGCTGTCTGTTACGCAAGGTTAAAGGAAACCTAAGCTCATCCGCATCAAAATCCGCCACAAAGGCCGATGGTCTGGAGCCGCTCCGGCTTTCGCTTCCTGTCTTTAACGACAATTTCAGCATCTTTCCGATTTCCTTAACATACTGCTGCGAAACATCAGGAGAATCAAGAATGTATATGTACTGTCCCTGTTCTTCCGGAGGCTTAGGCCAAAACTGGATCACTCCGTACTCACGAACACAGGTAATGCCGTCACCCAGATCCAGACGCCAGTTGCTTCGCTGATCGTTAAGAATGCCATGGCGCACCGTTTCAATCTTGACAAAATCGGTGTTTTCCTGGTCTGAGGGCAGGTAATTTAATATTAGTTTAATCAAACGCCGTTGTAAAGCGACATGTAAGCCCAAAAAGGAAGGCGCGTCGAAAGCGAGCCTCCCATCGTTCTCCTGTACCATACTCCGAAATTGTTTCGCAGCTTCAAGCTCCACAAAATCATCCTCCTGCTGGACAATCTCGGCCAGCTGATTGAGTGAGGAGGAGAACTGCCCATTGTATCGTTCCAGAAAAGGCAATACTTCCAGGCGAATCGCATTACGGCGGTACTTCGTCTGCAGATTGCTGTTATCGACCGCATACTGGAATCCGCATATACGGCACAGCTCCACGATATCCGCCTTGTACATACGAAGGAACGGACGGATAAGTTCCACTTTTTTTTCCGTTCGCTTAAATTTTATTCCGGCAAGTCCTGACAGGCCGCTCCCGCGCAGAAGCCGCATGAGCACCGTCTCGGCTTGATCGTCAGCATGATGAGCCAGCGCTACGGAGCGCGCATTGTATTTATGGGCTGTTTGCAGCAGAAATTCATAACGCTTCTCTCTTGCTGCCTCCTGTCCACCCTTACCGCTCTCTTCCATATAAGCAGGAATATCGATAAACGCCGTTTCTAATGGAAGTCCGAGCCGCTCCGCCAGTTCACGCACCATTTCTGCCTCTTGGTCTGATTCTTTCCGAAACCCATGATGCACATGGGCGCAGATCAATTGGAGCGGCGTCCGGTGCATAGAAATTTCATGCAATACGTGCAGGAGCGCAACGGAATCAGGCCCGCCGGAAACGGCGACCACGATGCTATCGCCTTCTGACCACAGATCAAACTCTGCGGCTGTACGCTCGACATGGTTGACGAATGTCCGTAAATAATCCTGTTTCACTTCCAGGTCCCCTTTATGAACTCCCAGTAACAAGGTAACAACTCAGCTTCATGAGCGGAAGAAAAAATAAACAGTAAGAGCCATGATGACTAATGACAAACCAAACGCGTTCTTCAGCCAACGCGGAGTTCGCCCCGGTTTAGGACGCACACTCCGGCCCGAACCTTCATATATTCGTTTTCTCCACTCGTTCAACGCTTCCCGTGAATCCGCGAAATCTCCCGACAAAGCCTTGTTCAGCCACACAGCGTATGGCTTGAACACGAGGTTTCTTCGCAGCACCAGCTGCAGATCGGCAACACTACGGGTCTGGGGAAGCTGACAAGACGCCTCCCGTAATGATTTCTCATCCAGCAAGCCGATACACATCACGGCAAACGAGAACAAATCATAGGATATGTCGCCAGTCCGGCTTCCGGCATTCCAGTATCCCCGATCATACCATTCCGTAAACTGCTTGACGCTGCGTCCGAAAGGGCTGACGCCTCCATAGTCGATCAGTTCCACGCTTCCGTATGCCGAGACCATCACATTATCCGGCTTCAAATCACCGAATGCATAACCGGATGCATGCAGAACGGACAGCTTCTCGAGCAGCTTCAGTCCGATCAATCCGATCCAATCGGCACCTCGTTTGCGAATAAAATGATGCAACGGACTCCCTTCAATGTAACGCATGACATAGAAGGACACTTCGCCACTGCCGTCATGATGATCGTCCGCCTCTACAAGGTAGGGGTTCGGCATCTGTTCTTTCAACGCATTCAGGACATTAATTTCGGATTGAAGATCCAGAGCGTCATACCCAACTTTTAGAGCATAACGCTCGCGTACTCCTGCCCGATGGACCAGATACACCTTGCCGTTAGCCCCTTTGCCGAGCATACGCTCCACGATGTACCGGCTGTTCCGCCACTTGCCTTTAATTATGGTTCCTGGCGGATAACCCGGGTTAGACAACGTAGTCACCGAGCATCCCTTCCTCTTGGCTGGAATGACCCTGCCATGATTGATTAACCTCTAGTGTACCATATCGGTAAAATTCAATCACCTTTAACAAGGCAGGTCCCGTCGGCGTTGCCCCCTTCATCTGCAGGCGGCTGAACATTCCCCGGGCACCGTCCAGATCCGAGGTCCAATTCACGTCCATCACGATATCCTCGCCGCTGTGTTTTCCAGGAAAATGGAATACGGACAATTCGCTTGAGCCTGCGCGCGCTTTCAAACTCAGCATTAAATCACGTATCGCTTCCTCAACGGCAGCCAGCTTGGGTTTCATGCTAGCACTTGCATCGATTAACAGCGCGACCTGCAGAGATGACGTCTCAGCCAGCTCATCCACCACTTCAACGACCTGCGATCGCTTGTCCGGCGGAAGCTCCTCCAGCGACCCGCCCCCCAAAATATGCTGTATCTCCTTATTTACCGCTTGTTGGATCGTCTGAACCACCGTTTTCCGAGTCATCATCTGTATCGTCTGCGCCAGCTGCGGTGTGCCTACGATCCGGTGTATACCCCCTCCCGCTTTGGCTATCTCCTGAATTTCCAATCCCCCTAGTTCACCGATCGTTCCGTAATCAAGGACCCCCACCACATTCACGACAATACCGTCCTGGAGCGCATGGGCTGCGGCCAGAACCGGACTGGCCCCCACGTTCGAGCATCCGTCCGTAATCAGTAGAATTTGCTTCATAATAAATGATCGCCTCCGTCTCATCCTATCGATTTGACTTCTGTCTCTATCATTTCCACATTCAAGAGAGTTCAAACGATACATAGAAGAATCGACGGAAAAGATTTACCATCTCCGGGGTCCTCCATTTCCCGGGTAATCACTTAGTTTATCTATTTTATCTATCGCATCAGCTAACCGTTCGCGGCCGCTCCATTCGGGCGAAGCCCGGAACATGCACATTCGACCATTCCGGATGGAAGTGATCCACACGCCCGACCACCACCGTCATATCATCATGTATTTGATTCTGTTGATAGCGAATCACCTTCTCCAGCAAACAATCGGCTATTTCCTGCGGATCCTCGCTGTTCACCTCCTGAATCATTCGTTTCATCCATAGCTCCTTGTTCACCGCATAACCCGGCGCATCATATATGCCATCCGTCATCATGATAAGAACATCACCGGCCTGCAGCTGTAACGACACCAGATCCACTTCGATATCCTTAATAATCCCAATGGGGAGATTGCTGGCCGAGACCGGTATGACATCATTCCCCCGCTTGATAAAGCTTGGCGTCGAACCGATCTTCATAAAAGTGGTTTGAGCCGTATATTGATCGATTAGGGCCATATCGACCGTAGCATAGATTTCATCCGGCGAACGCAGCATAAGAATGGAGTTCACCGATTTGATCGCCAGCTTCTCATCCATCCCGGATTGAAGCAGCTGTTCTAATATATTCAGGGCCGAGCTGCTCTCAAGCCGAGCCCTTTCCCCGTTGCCCATACCATCACTAAGCGCTACCGCAAACGTCCCGTTCCCCAACTCGACCGTACTGAAGCTGTCACCCGATAAAATATCTCCTCCCTTGGCCGCTGCGGCTACGCCCGTCATAATTTCATATGTTTTCGCTGAGCCGAATCGCACGGTGGCCAATCCATCCCTTGGATGGGTCAAGGTCTCTTCCATCACGGCGATATGCTCCCCGAGAATGTCGGACAACAGCGGTCCGATAATCTTCCTGCATTCGTCATAACCCCGGGTATACGCATGAACGATCTCAATCTCGACCTGCCCGGAGTCCAAACTGATGATATCGATGCCTTGAATCGATAAACCCAGCTGCTGAAGCGCTTCCCGAATCTGTTCTTCCTGAATGTGCATCGTCTGGCTTTCCCGCTTAATCTCTCGTGCCAAGTCTTCCATAACCTGCGAAACCCCGGATAATTGTTCCGCCACCAGATGTCGGCTATCGTATATTTGGCGTTTCCACTGCATATCATGTTGGTAAAGATGATACTGCTGCTTGAGGATGCCAAGCACCTCCTCCTTCTTGGCACAGATCCGGCTCCATTCCGGCGGCAGATCGTCTGCTTCCATCTCAGGATTCTCCTCGATCGAGGTCATCATATCGGTCATGTATTTATAAGTCTGGTAAAATTTCATGTCCCAGCACTGATTCCGTTTAAAGCATGTGGCACAGCTGCCCTCCGCCACGGCATTCATGAAATGATTCATCTCCTCCGTTTGTTTGCCCGGAGGCTGTATAACCCCGGACGTTTGTCCGAAGCTTTGCGAGAGCTGCCGGAACACCCGGGAAAATTGGGTCACACGATCCGCCGTAAGATCCCGGACCCGCTTGGCGTATTCATGCTGTGAACGGGTATGATCCTGCGTGCCCGGTACATATTTGCCTATAGCCTGCATCACGCTCTTAGGCGTAATGAGGAATAACACGATAGCCGCGCAGGTTTCCCAAGTGGAGATCATCACTTCTCCAGGATTGCTGAAATAGATAGAGAGAATGGTAGCCCCAAGCAGCATTCCCAGCGAAACACCGCCTTTCTTCCCTTCCTTCAGCATACCGGCGAGCATCCCGGAGAAGGCGAGCAGACTCATCTGGGAGAATGCCGAAATGTTGGCAAGACTGAGGATGAGGCCTGTTACTACACCAACCGAGGCGCCTAGCGGAGCTCCCCCGACTAGAGCAAACAACAGAATTAAGTATCGGGATAGGACATGCTCTACCGACAGGGATTGGATCGTCCAGCCAACGGCTCCTGTCATAACCGACGCCAGCAAAATGATGATACATAGAATTTCTTCATTTCGAAGAGCATGTGTTTTTTTACGAAGTGTCAGCACCGGGATCGCCTGAATAAAGACCAGTGTCAGTACAAAGCTGAGTACGGCGTTCAGGGTGAGCATCATCATGGAATACCAGGTAATGCTGGGTCCGATGAGAACACTGAACAGATTCACGAAGAAGGTGGAGACAAATACCATCAGCGGCGCATACAACAATTCTGCCCGATCATAAGTCTCCAATCCCCGCATCATAAAGTAAAAGATCAAAATTTCTGCCGGTACCATCCATGCCACCGGAAAGGACGCAAATAAACTACCTGCAACGATCGCTGCGCCTACCGGCAGCAAAACATCACGACGCATAAAGGCAATAACCGCAAAATAAGCGACTGCAAATGGAGACAGCTCCCCCAGAATCATAGCTCGTCCGAGCAAAAAACCCATGAAGGTTAGCAGAATCATCCACTTCTTAGCGGCCAGGAAGTGGATGGGACGCTGCAGGAAAGGCAGCTGCCCTAACCGTTCTGTTACACGGGCACGAATGGAACCCGCTCCCCCTTTAACCGCCTCAGTACCCGGAAACATCACCAGATTTCTTTTATCCATTACGCTGGCACCCCATTCTTCACGAATTTGTTGGTCCCATTATAAAACCCCTGTTCAGGAAAGTTTGTCAGAACACCGGACAAGCCCTAAAGAAATTTCCGACAAAATCAACGTGTCTTGCGAACGTTCGGGAAAAGAGCGTTCATCCCCCGCGCCCAGCGGTGTTTCCACGGGTCAAGCCTGCAGCATTCTTGCGGATCATTTCCCGAATTGAGGCGGACATCCCGTGCTCATTTCATACGACAGCGCCGTAAATTGCGTAGGAACCTGTCGTACCCTTGGATGCAACGACAAAAAAACCGCAGAAGGCGATTTCCCTCTGCGGTCAGTTTATATTTTATCGAATTACATACGTTTGGCTCCGCGTCCACCGCGTTTGCCTTCCGTATTCTTCTTAAGCGAAGAGATCCGTTCTTCACTGTCTTTTAGGAAGCGTGACATTTTATCCTCAAATGAAGGCTTGTTGGCCGCAGGCTTAAACGGGCGTCCGCCGCGTTCACGGTTGAATCCTCCACCACCGCCACCTCCGAATCGTTCTCCGCCGCCTCCACTGCGTTCCGGTCTCGGTGCGCGGGGTGGACGACTTTCGGAAGCCGGCTTGTCGACAGCCTGCTTGATCGAAAGACCGATCTTGCCGTCCTTGTCGACATTAATCACCTTCACGGTTACGACGTCGTTGATTTTCAAATGATCGTTGACATCCTTAACGTAATTGTCGGCGATCTCCGAGATGTGAACGAGACCCGTGACACCTCCTGACAGATCCACAAATGCTCCAAAATGCGTTATGCCTGTCACCTTGCCCTCTAACTTGGTGCCCACTTCAATTGCCATAGAATAAAATGATCCTCCCTTAAAAATATACAGTCCGATTTAGAAATCGCGCTGCGGTGATTTGATTATACGATAATGACCTAAACAAGGTCAACAGACGTCTGTCATGCCTAATTACGGCTTTTCGCCCGAATTTTGGGGCTGAATGATCGGCGTCTCATTTGGCAGATACAGTCCAAACTTCTTGCGGGCAATCTGCCCGATATATTCAGGGTCCTTCAATCGCTCCACTTCATGAGTAATCTGGATTAGCGACTGTTCAACGGACTTATAATCCTCTTGCTTTTGAGCAAGCGCTTCGTTCTGATTACGGATGCGGTCATTCTGGGACCAGAGCGTTGAACCTGCCCAGATCAAAAACAGCGCCATCATCGCCACAAACATTCTTTTACGCCGGCGTGCGCCCTTGTTCTTTGTCTTGGTTTGTTGGGGAGCCTGCTTCGACGGATCAGCAAATCTTCCCATGACCATACCTCCTAAAACCAGCGCTTCCACGCCTTAATAACCTTGTCCGCGAATTGCTTGCTCCATGCCGGCAGCCTGACTCTGGATGTGATCGGTCTCAGCATCCATTTCAAGAGTCGCCAAAAAGGCATGAGGCATTTAAGGACTAAACGCAACAGCGACAGGAGAAACTTCCATAGAAACCTTAACAATCCCAAGATGAGCATCAGGATTCCTTTGATGGGATTCCACACTAACATACGGAACAGCTTGTACAAAAAGGACAATAAGCCTTTTGTCACTTGAATTAACATTACCACAAAACGCTGGGTTATGACACTCCATAATAAAAAATAGATCCAAACCCCTATAAACAGGCCCACAAACACATAAAAACGCAGTTGACCGTCATTGGTCACGTACAACATGCGAAATATGAAGAAGGCTGCCGCAATCCAGTAAAGGAAGTCCAGGGTATGCTTGGACCATTGCGGGAAACGGAGCTGCCCTGCCAGCACCCGGTAGCTGTCGAAGGCGACTCCCATCGCTGCTCCGGAGAAGAGCATCCAGAGCAGCGTGATCCATTGTACGCTGGGGTTCATTTAAACAGCTTACCCAGCAGACTCTTGTTCTTGGTCTGCGAACCGGGATTCAAATAAATCAGTGAATGCACCTGACCTTCAATCGACAAAAGCCCCTCTTCCAGGCTGAGATTTTTAATATGTAAATTTTGCCCCCGAATGGTGAGATGCCCAAGCTCGGTTTGAAGCAGAAATTCTTCACTGTCAAAGCTCTCCACATTTTGGACACCCGTAATGTCCAGCAGCTTCCGGTTCTGCATCCGCAGGTCATGAAACTTACCCTTCCCTTGGTCGATCATGGCATGTACCCCTCCTTTTAACAATAGCTTATGGGAAGGTGCCTGTCTTTAGAACCGGAAGAAGAACAACCGCTTCAGGAATGATCGTGACGCTGCGACGAAAGCCAGGGGACAGAAAGAGAGCAGGAGCTCCAATGGTTTATACCATCCATGATAAACATAAAAACGCCCCCACACCATATGGTGAGAGGGACGTTTGATGGAACGGCTTTGGGCTGCTTACCAGTCCAATCCGCGATCTTTAACGATCGGTTCTTCCTTGACCAAGGTGTAGAGGCTGGTCGCCTCATCTTTACGGGTTGTCTCGGTAAGACGCTCGACCCGGACGGTCACCAGCTTCTGGCCAAACTGGACGGTGATCTCATCGCCCAATTTAACCGTGCTGCTCGGCTTGGCCTCGCGGCCATTGATCAGCACCCGACCTTGATCCGATACATCTTTCGCTACGGTACGCCGCTTGATTAACCTCGATACTTTCAGGAATTTATCGACGCGCATTATTTTACGGCTTCTTTAAGCTTGTTACCTGCCTTGAACGCAGGAACGTTGGATTCTGGAATTTCGATCGTGTTACCTGTTTGCGGGTTGCGGCCTGTGCGTCCAGCGCGCTTGCGAGTTTCGAATGTACCGAAGCCGATCAATTGAACTTTATCGCCATTAGCCAAAGCTTCAGTGATTTCGCCAAGGAAGCCGTTCAGGACGTTCTCTACGTCTTTTTTTGTCAAACCACTTTTACCGGAAATGTTGTTGATCAGATCTGTTTTGTTCATGAATTAAATCCTCCCAATTATCAGAAAAATATAAGATTTTACGGTTATTCGGTTAAACCGCCTTGCAATCTGCAAGATTTCACCATTAATGATTATTCTGGATGCCTTGCGGAATTCCTGCCGCAAATCCCTATTTTTTTATTTTTTACGTGAAAAGTTGCCCTTTTCACACGTCGATGCCGCCGTTTTGTGCCGATCCCGATTTAGCTGCCTGCCATAGGGCTTCCATCTCGTCCAGAGTACTTTCCTGCAAGGTTTTCCCCTGGGCGGCAAGCTGCTCCTCTATGTAGCTGAAGCGACTGACAAACTTCCGGTTCGTTCTCGAAAGCGCTTCTTCCGGATCCGCACCGATAAATCTTGCCGCATTGGAGACCGCGAACAGCAGATCGCCGAGCTCCAGTGTTGTATCCTCATCAGACTGGCCCTCGGTCACCGCCTGCCTCAGTTCACCGAGTTCCTCTTCAATCTTCTGGAACACGCCTTCGATATTATCCCAATCGAAACCAACCTTGGATGCCTTCTTCTGGAGCTTGTACGCCTTCATCAAGGCGGGAAGATCCCGCGGGATGCCATCCAGCGCCGAGGCTTTCTCTGGTGAGAGCCCCTTGCGACGCTTCTCTTCCGCTTTCATCTGCTCCCAGTTCTGCAGGGCAGATTCCGCGTCTTTGGCGCTGCTCTCGCCAAAGACATGCGGGTGCCGGAAGATCAGCTTGTCATTCAGCGCTTGAATGACGTCATATACCGTGAAAGTACCCAGCTCTTCTTCCATCTGGGAATGCAGCATAATCTGCAGGAGCAGGTCGCCGAGTTCCTCCTGCATATGCTCGGGGTCATCCTCGTCAATCGTCTCCAACACCTCGTAGGTTTCTTCGATGAGATTTTTGCGGATGGATTCGTGGGTCTGCTCGCGGTCCCACGGACAGCCTTCAGGACTGCGGAGAATGCCAACGATCTCATGGAGCCGGGCAAACGTTCGCTGCCTTAGCTTGCTGTCATCGCTTCGGGGTACGTAGATCAGCGACAAATTCCCGTAGCCGTCGATGCGATCGAGTTCAAAGAGCGGTACTTGCTGTATCGATTCCTCGCCCTCAACGCCCAGCGCATGGCCGACAATGACTGGATAATCGTCCGGATACAGCTCCATGAGCGCCAGTTTAACTTCCGAAGCCGTAAACATGTCATACACCTGGCCGATCAGGGTATGCAGCTGCGGCTGGATGACGCTTGCCCGAAGCTCAGCCGCATCGAGAAGCTGGAAGCCCTCAATGGGATCGAAACCAAGGCGAACGAAGGCCTCGTCCAGAAAACTCTCACCGCCGAGCACCGTAAGGGTCACATCCTCTCCCGGGCAGCGTTCCCGCAATAACCGAACCGTTGCCTCCGCTACCATGGGATGCCCGGGCACCGCGTAGACAATCTCGCGATCCTCCTCAGCAGCTTTGGCCAAGTTGATTAGCGCGGATGCAATGGATTCGTACACCTCGGGAAATGTGTCATGCGCTTCATACACATGGTCAAACGATTCCGGTTCAATCTGGAATTCATTCAACGCAGCAATGACGGGATGAGATAATGTACGCACATACACCTTCGATGCCCGTTGCATGGTTTTTATGATACCTATCGTCAATCGATCCGGATTCCCAGAACCCAAGCCGACCACCGTAATGGATGCACTCATACGCTACTTCCTTTCGTCTTCGTCCGCCTTGTCGACGTCATTATCGTACACTACTATAGCACAGAAGATCAAACATCTCACAATCGGCCCGCTTCAGCGCAGCACACGCAGGGCCCGCAAGAAGGCTGCCAGCGGTCTTCCGACCTTCGGCAGCATCCGAAGCTCCTCCTCGGTGAGGAGCTTCGTGAGCGCGGCGCCGATAAGGAAGGCGCCGCATCCGGCCGCGACGCCGCTCAGGCTCGCTGCCGCGTGGGTGAGGCGGCCTGGGGCGAAGCCGGCCGCCGCCAGGATGCCGCCGGCGGCCTCACCTGCGCCCCAGGCGGCCAGCGCCACCCCGGCGAGGACCGGCAGCGTCCTCGCGAGCATGCCTCCGGCGTCAAGGCGGGCGCCGGCGCTTCGCGAGAGCAGCGCGAGGTTGAGCGCGGCCGCTGTTAGATGCGCGGCCACGCCGGCGATAGCTGCCCCGGTAATGCCAAACTGCGGCACCAGCAGCAAGTTGAGCAGCAACTTGAGCGCTGCCGCAGCCAGCAGATGAACCGCCGGGGCCTTTACAATGCCAATGCCTTGAAGCAGCGCGGCTGTAATCGTGCTCAGCGTACCCCCGGCGGCTGTAAAGGCAATCACCTGCATCGTCACCGTCCCTGCGGCATCCTCGTACAGCATGACGTTAATCGGCTCAGCCAGCACTGCCAAGCCTACGGAGGCCGTCATCCCGATCAGCCAAAACCAGCGGAGGGCCATGCGGGTTTGGCTTGCAACCCGGCTGGACTCTCCCTTGAACTTGGCCTCTGCCAGGGCAGGGATAAACAGAACCGACAACGAAGTAGCCAGCATCGTAACCAGCTGGACAAGCGGCAGTCCGCGGTTATAGACCCCAAACTCTGCCATAGCCATTGCTTCGCCCAGTGCGCCGGATGTCAATAACCGGGGCACCGTGAAGGTATCCACCAGTCCAATCAACGGAACAGCGAGCAGACTAAGACAGACCGGAACTCCATAAGCAAGCAGGCGGCCAAGTAGAACACCTGCTCCCTCTCTAGATACATCGGCACGCAGCCTCGTTTCGTTCATACCCGCTGCTCTGATTCCGTGGCCGACTTTTCCTTGTGCTTTACTCCGAGTTGCCCGAATATGCTTGCGCCAGTAGAGTCCCATCACCACCAGACCGGCAGCACCACCGGCAGCAGATCCAAGCAGTGCCCCGGCGGCAATCACGTCGGAATCGGCGCCGGCCCGTATCATGTAAAGGAGCAGCACAATCATAACCCCGACACGGACAACCTGCTCCGTAATCTGGGAGATCGCCGTCGGCACCATATTGTGCAGCCCTTGAAAATAACCACGGAGGACCGACATCCAAGGCACGAATGCCAGCGCCAACGCGCCTGCGCGGAGGGCGGGTACTACCTGACTGCTTCCGATCCACATCCCGATCCACGGAGCACAGACATACATCAGCAAGCCGAGAATCAGACCGAACAGCACCAACGAAGCGGAAGAAAGGCGGAGCAGGCGATGACCGTCCTCGGTGCGCCCTTCAGCCTCATATTCTGCCACATATTTGGAGACCGCTGCAGGGAAACCGACCGCCGCTATCGTAATGATCATCATATAGAACGGATAAACCGTATTGTAGATGCCAAAGACGGCATCCCCGCCCATATTTTGCAGCGGTATTTTTTGCAGTGTGCCAATCAATTTGGACAAAAGCGCGGCCGCACTGAGAATAAACGCTCCCTGTAGAAGCCTTGCCCCTGTTTGATCTGGTTTCATATCCTCTTCCAATCCCCTAGTTACTTTTTCCGTATCATAGACCCATCATCATTCAGATGCTGCCATATGTACATCCATTATAACCAAGGGTGTGAGCGTGGTACAAAAAAAGAAACCGGACAACAAAAACTCCCAGCTGCCGATTGACCTGTGATCAACGTTCAGCGGGAGTCTCCATCCAAGGATTCATGTCCTCGTCTTACTGTTCCATTTGCTTGCCGAGGAAGCCTGCAGCAGTTTCAGACATCTTCACTTCCATCTCACCCATGTTCACGGATTCGTCCTTGTTCAGCAGCACAACACTGCCAATCGGGTCTCCACCAGCAATGATAGGCGCAGCAACAAATGCGGACAGAGTTTCCGGATTGTCTTTGCTGATCTCATACGTGCCGCTGTTGCTTTCCAGCACCGTCTTGCGATTTTCCATGCAGTTTTCCAGAAGGTTGCCGATCGGCTTGTCCAAATACTCCTTCTTGGATCCGCCTGCTACGGCGATAAATGTATCACGGTCCGATATGATCGTGATGTGACCTGTGCTCTCATAAAGGGACTCTGCATATTCCTTCGCAAAATCACCCAACTCACCGATCGGTGAATATTTCTTCAGAATGACTTCTCCATCCCGGTCAACGAAAATTTCCAGCGGGTCGCCTTCGCGAATCCGCAGTGTGCGTCTAATTTCTTTTGGAATGACCACGCGCCCGAGGTCATCAATACGGCGGACGATACCAGTAGCTTTCATGTCACTTGTTGCCCCACTTTCATAAGAAGATTTTTCAACTACTGTTCCATTCGGGAAGAGGATGTCCCCAGGTATATAAGAGTTAATGTCTGACCATAGTATTCATCCATTCCCAATTCCTTATACATCATCTACCCTCTGTTGGTTGCGAAATCCAAAAATAAATATCATTCGAAAGAGACTGACGTCAGGGGAGAAAAAATCCATAACGCGCGATTTCGCACGTTATGGATTCGAAGATCCCACCATTTCTTGCGTGCGCTGGCCATACATCCGGCATTGCCCCAACGCATTACAATATCATTGCTCGACCGCTTGTCTGCGGGCTTATTTACCTGTGTCGTCCTTGCCTGCATCCGGTGTTTGATCACCTTCCGCCGGTTTGTCGGTTGTACCGTCTGTCTTCTGGTCTCCCGTGCCCTCGGCAGGCTTGTCCGCATTCTCGCTTTTCGGAAGATTCATGCTCTCAATCAGGTCGTTAAGCTCATTCTGCATGAAGTTGTCGATCTTCGCCGAAGCCAGCTCATTTCGAATGCCTTCCTTCTGATCGGCAGGCAGCTTGTCGTAAGACACTTCCTCGCGCTTCTCCACTTTCATGACATGGTAGCCGTAATCGGTTTCTACCGGATCGCTGATTTTGTTCAGTTCCAGCGTTAAGGCCTTTTCCTTGAATTGAGGCACCCAGCTGCCTGCGGGTTTGTTCTCGTACAGACCCCCGCTGTCCTTGGAGCCCGGGTCCTGGGAGTATTCCTTCGCCAAAGCAGCAAAATCCTCCCCTTTATTCAGCTTGGACTGTACTTCCTTGGCAATTTTGAGCGCCTCGCCCTCCGGTCTCTCCTTGCCTTCGGTATCTTGAAAACCAATCAGGACATGACGAACGCTAATGTTGGTATAATCCTTCTTGTTCGCATCGAATTCCTTCTTGATATCCTCTTCGGTTACCTGATTCTTCTCGTGCTCCATAACGCTCATGACGCGAAGCATATAATTTTTGAGGTCGTCTTCCGTCAATTTCTGCGATTCCAGAGCAGCTTTAAACTGCTCCTCGCCCATTCCGCTCTTCTGCTGCTTTAATAAATCATCCGCTTGCTTCCCGGCAGCTTCCTTCGCTTTATCGTCAGCTTTGGCGTACAGGTATTCATAGGCTACCCCCTGTTTCGCCAAATACTCCTTAAATTCATCCATTTGTAAAAATTGGGCGTATTCCGGGGACATGAACTGAATCATGCGCTGTTCCAGATCAAATTCCTTCTCGGTAATTTCTCCACCCTTATATTTGACGATAACTTTGCTATTATCATCTTCGGTTCCCTTAGTCTTGTCGTTTCCGCACGCAGCGATCATCGACATGGATAGCACTGCTGTGATGGATACAATAAACGTCTTCCATGCCTTGTTATTTCTTGACGGCATTTTGTAGTTCTCCCTTCAGGTTGAATGGCCCTTTTGCGGCCTCCAGGAATTGCTCCAGCAATTCTAACAGTTGTTGATCGGAAAGTCCCTTGCCTTTGATTCGAATGGCCATCGTCGGCCCTTGTTCAAATTGTACACGTCTTTCGAACATATTTCCAATTTGCGCAAGCGCTGTTGTATCAACCGCTTTGTCCTGCCCTTCATAAAACTGCAGCAGCACATCATCGCCGCGCTGGATAATGGAGTCAATCCCGTACGTACGACCATATACCTTCAAGCGGGATACAGCAAGCAGGTTACTTACCGCAAGCGGCAGCTCGCCAAAGCGGTCAAGCAGCTCGTCCTCAAGCTCAGCCGATTCGTCGATAGACGAAACGACAGCCACTTTTTTATAAATTTCGATCTTCTGAATGCTGTCATAGATGTAATCAGACGGCAAGTAAGCGTCGATCCCCAGATCGATGGACGTGTTCCAGTCCTTCGATGGCAATGGCGGCTCACCCAGCATGCTGACTTTGCGCTTTTGAATCTCCTCCGCCAGCATTTGTGAATACAAATCGAACCCGACGGAAGCAATAAAGCCATGCTGCTCCGCTCCGAGCAGGTTGCCCGCTCCGCGAATCGACAGGTCCCGCATCGCAATCTTGAATCCGGAGCCAAGCTCCGTAAATTCTTTAATGGACTGCAGCCGCTTCTCGGCCACTTCGGTCAACACCTTATCCCGTTGGTATGTGAAATAAGCATATGCGATTCGGTTGGAACGTCCGACGCGTCCACGCAGCTGATACAGCTGGGAGAGGCCCATTTTGTCCGCATCATGCACGATAAGCGTATTGACATTCGGGATATCCACGCCCGTCTCAATAATGCTTGTGCTCACCAATACGTCGTATTCGCCGTCCAGGAAGTCGAGAATGGTCTTCTCCAGCTCCGTTTCCGACATTTGGCCATGCCCGACGCCTACGCGGGCCTCCGGAACCAGCATCGATATTTGGGCTGCCATCTCCTGGATCCCTTGAACCCGATTGTAGAGATAGTATACCTGGCCACCTCGGGCCAGCTCCCGTTCAATGGCTTCCCGCACCAGGGTCTGGCTATGCTCCACGACATACGTCTGCACCGGAAAACGGTTCTCCGGCGGCGTCTCGATCACGGACAAGTCCCGAACGCCGAGCATCGACATATGCAGCGTGCGCGGAATCGGCGTTGCCGTCAGCGTCAGCACGTCGACATTGGTCTTCAGCTTTTTCAATTTTTCCTTATGCGTAACGCCAAAGCGCTGCTCCTCATCCACGATCAGCAGCCCCAGATCCTTGAACACAATATCCTGGGACAGGAGTCGGTGCGTGCCGATCAGAATATCGACGGAGCCCTGCTTTACTTTCTTGATCGTCTCATTCTGCTCCTTACGGCTCCGGAAACGACTCAGCACCTGAATGTTGATCGGATAATTGGCGAAGCGCTCCCGGAACGTCTCGTAATGCTGCTGAGCCAAAATCGTCGTCGGTACCAGCACCGCAACCTGCTTCCCTTCGATCGCCGCTTTAAAGGCAGCTCGAACCGCCACTTCCGTTTTCCCGTAACCGACATCACCGCACAGGAGCCGGTCCATCGGTCGGTTTTGTTCCATGTCCTTCTTGATTTCGGTAATGGCCCGAAGCTGATCGGGTGTTTCATCATATGGGAACATGTCCTCGAATTCCTGCTGCTCCGACGTATCCTTCTCAAAACCGTACCCAGGCGCAGACTGACGCTCGGCATACAGCTTAATCAGATCGTCGGCGATATCCTGAACGGAAGAACGAACCTTGTTCTTAACCCGTGTCCATTCATTTCCACCCAGCTTGTAAACCTTCGGCTCCTTATCTTCGGAACCGACATATTTCTGAATGAGATCGATCTGCTCAATCGGAACGGACAGCTTATCGCCCCCGGCATACAAAATATGCATGTAATCCTTATGGATTCCGTTGATTTCGAGCGTCCCGATCCCCATATATTTCCCGATACCGTGGTTTTGATGCACCACATAGTCGCCAACTTTGAGCTCCGTATAACTCTTGATGCGCTCGGCGTTGTCCATATTCTTCGTGGTTTTGCGTGTTTTACGCTGCTTTGAGGAGAACATCTCACTCTCTGTAATAATTGCAGCATGAACCGAAGGCATCTCGAAGCCATTTTGCAAATGCCCTTCATACATCACCGGTTCTTCGATACCATAGTCCAGCAACACCCGCCGCATGCGGTCCATCCGCTCTGCATCGCCTGCCAGCATCATGACCTGAACGCCCGACTTCTTCCAGCGTTCCATCTCGGCCTTGAGCACGTTCATCTGTCCATGGAAATCCTGCATGCCGCGCGTAATCATATTGACGATATTTTGCGGCTGCATTCTTGGCACCTGACGCAGGAAAATGGAGATCAACAGACTCTGATAGGGATGCTGGTAGATCAGTTCTTCCGTATCCAGCGACAGCGGCAGATCCGGCAGCGATTTGCCATTTTGCATCAGATGCAAATTCCATTCCGCTTCATCCCGCTCCAGCTGCTTGGCTGTTTCTAACAGCCGAGCAGGCTCATCCATAATCAGAATGGTATCCTTCGGCAAGTAATCATATAAATTGGTCTTCTCCGGATACAACAGGGAGATATATTTATAGATTTCAGGGAAATACATCCGCTCGCGCAGCATCTCAACTTCCCGGTGTATTTCGTCCCGCAAACGGAGCTTGGCCTGACGATCACTCATGCGTTCGAGCTGCGTCTCCAGCAGACGGGCCACCGTATCCGCTGTGCGACTAAGCCGCTCCGAATCGGCAATAATTTCCTTGCATGGTGTAATGGTGACTTCCCGGACCTTGTCAATCGAGCGCTGATCCGCCGGGTCGAAGGTACGAATCGAGTCGATATCCTCATCAAACAGTTCTACGCGGTACGCCATGGTCGTTGTCATCGGGTAAAAATCGATGATACCGCCGCGGACACTCATCTCGCCGCGGCTCTCGACGCGCTCCACCCGTTCATATCCCATCTCGATCATCTGGTTCAAAAAGGATTCCAGCACGAGTGTCCCGCCGTCATGGAGCACGATTCGGGCATCGGACATCACTTCGGGAGCGGGGAGCAGGCGACGCACGCCGGAAAATGGCGCAACGACAATACCCCGGAAGCCTCTTGCACAACGGACGAGAACATCAATCCGCTGCGCCAGAGTCTCGGGGCTTGAAACGGCCGACTCGGCCGCTACCAGCTCATTCGCCGGGTATAATAACACTTGATCCGGTGAGAGCGCTTCCTGTAAATCATCCGCAATTTTCTGGGCTGAAAACATATTATGAGTGACCACGAGCAGCGGGCGCTGCTGGTCCTGGTGCAATGCGGCCATTAAGATCTGTCTGGACGACCCGGAAAGACCGGAGATCAATTGCTCCCTCATGCCGGCTTGGACGCCAGCGGTTATGGATTTGAAGTCCGAATCCTTCGAAAATACATCAATAAGTGCTTGTAACAAAAGGGGGCACCTCTCTTATGCAGAAGAAATGAATTTCCTAGACTCTATTTCTCATGGAATTTTAGACGATTGCCAAAAAATTATAACCGAAAAGAAGCCTTGAGCAAAACTGCCAAGGCTAGAGCAGCGGCAGGACCTGCCGCTGTATGTCTTCTACCAAAAAACGTCGTGTACCCCATTATACTCTCATTGCAGGGGATTTGCCAAAAGGCTTAATTCCGGATGGGCTTCTAGGGCTTCTCTGCAATGATCGCAGGTTACCCGGACCATCACTTCTCCGTTAAAATCATAGGCTATTATATCCTTGCGTTCCTCAGGGGTCAAGGAATCAAATCCAAGACGGGCTTCGGATACGTGATTGGAATCGATGCGGCCCTGAAACGCCCGACAGTGTCTGCAAACATAGGTTATCGCCATCATATGCCTCCTGAAGGTCGTATATACCTTCAGTATGCCCGGAATTCCCTCGTTTAAGACTTCGATCTTCCCGCTGCCTTATGCCCTTGGAATCATCTCTCGGTTGCTTCCATCCTATGATGCTTCTCTAGGACTTGTTGAACTTCGCCATCGTCTGCTCAAAGGTATGATCCAGACTGAATTCCAGCGCGTCACAGGTCTCCTCTACCATGCTCTGCAGCTGTTCGCGTTCCTTCTTCGGAAACGTACCCAGCACATAATCCACAATGGCATAACCCGGCTCAGGCCTCGATATGCCCATTCGGACGCGGTTGAAGCTTTGCGTCCCGGTATGCTGAATAATGGATTTAATGCCATTATGTCCTCCGGCGCTGCCTTGATATCGCAGGCGGATCTTACCGACGACGGTATCCAAATCATCATAGACTACAATCATGTCCTCAAGACTCACTTTATAATAATCCATATAAGCACGCACGGCCTCGCCTGAAAGATTCATGAACGTCATTGGTTTGATCAGGACCGTTTTAGCGCCGCCAATCATCCCTTCCGCGATGACCGATTTGCATTTATTCTGATTGAACTTCATGCCGTGTCGCTCTGCCAGAGCATCCAGCGCCATGAACCCAACATTATGGCGTGTCTTCTCATAATTTGAACCGGGGTTGCCCAGTCCGACAATCCATTTCATCACAGGTTGATTCCTTTCACGATTTATACTTTCTTCTTTGCGCATTTCTGAGTACAATATGAACAAAACCTATCGGCGTTATGCCCTCATAAGAAGGTGAATCGGCATTGAAAGCTTTCGAACAGAAATTAACGCACCACAGTCATTTTCAATACCATATGAAGCATGGCATCCCTGTTCAAGTCTATGAACTGGGTTGTCACATCGACGTGGGTCTGATCACTGCAGTCGACGCCTACTTTGTCGAGCTTGAGGGGACGCTATACAACCGGAATACGTTCACTTTCATCTCCAGGCCCGGATATTGATAGCCTGCGCCGCACGTATCAGGCCGAAATTATGAAAACGTTTTCTTGCGAGCTGTCCACCTGCTCTTGCTATACCCAAGCCGCAAAGTCGCCATAGCCGACAAGGGTTACATCTCCTCATGAGGAGATGTAACCCTGCCTTTACACGGTTTATTATTCTATTTCAAACAATTTACTAATCGACAATTCCTCATGAACCCGGATGATGGCTTCACCCATCAACGGAGCAACCGACAATACCGTCAGCTTGCTGCTTGGGTTCGGATTTGTGATCGGAATGGTGTCTGTTACAACAACTTCCTTCAGCGGGGAGTTTTCCAGGCGCTCATGGGCAGGGCCCGAGAGAACCGGATGTGTACAGCACGCGTAGACTTCCTTAACGCCGCCTTCCATCAACGCATTGGCACCCAGCACAATCGTACCGGCGGTATCGATAATGTCATCAATCAGAATGGCGGTCTTGCCTTCGATATTCCCGATAATGTTCATGACTTCACTGACATTCGGCTCAGGACGGCGTTTATCGATAATCGCCAGCGGCGCATTCAGGAAATCAGCAAGCTTTCTCGCGCGAACGACACCGCCGTGATCCGGAGATACAACGACAGGGTTCTCGATCTGCTTTGAACGAAAATATTGGGCAAGAATCGGCACCCCGAGCAGATGATCCACCGGAATATCGAAAAATCCCTGAATCTGCATCGCATGCAGGTCCATCGTAATGACGCGATGAGCTCCTGCTTTTTCGATCAGATTCGCAACCAGCTTAGCGGTGATCGGATCCCGCGAACGCGCTTTGCGGTCTTGACGGGCATATCCGTAATACGGAATAACCACGTTAATGCTCTTCGCGGATGCCCGCTTGAGCGCATCCACCATAACCAGCAGTTCCATCAGGTTATCATTCACCGGCAAGCAGGTGGACTGCACAATATATACATGGCAGCCCCGCACGCTCTCGGAGAGCTTTACTTGAATCTCGCCGTCGCTAAAGCTGGTTGTATGCGATTCCCCCATCGGAATGCCGATATAATCGGCGATTTGATGGGCAAGTTTAGGATTGGAATTACACGTGAATATTTTTAATTTAGAATCAAGATAAGTCATAGAATAAAAACCCTCCGTGCTGGTTCGTTGAATTAGGTATCCGATCACCGCTTCATATCTTGGTAAAGGAAGCAGGGATAATTACGATTTCTTGTTCTTCTTGGCGATGGCGCGTGCCCGGATCTTCTCTGCGTACCCTGGCTTGTTCTCCTGACGCTGTCTGGCGATGGCCAGATCGTTATCCGAAACGGAATGCGTAATGGTAGAGCCTGCAACAACGAATGCGCCCTTGCCCACCTTCACCGGTGCAATCAAATTCACATTACTGCCGATAAATGCATCATCTTCAATTTCGGTAATGGACTTATTATAACCATCATAGTTGACTGTAATCGCACCGCAGCCGATATTAACGTTTTTGCCGACTTTGGCATCACCAACATAACTGAGATGAGATACTTTAGAGCCGTTATCAATCGTGGCGTTCTTCACTTCAACGAAGTCCCCCACCTTTACATCGTCCCCCAGCTTGGCGCCTGGACGAAGATAAGCATACGGTCCTACGGAGGTCCGAGAGCCGACTTCAGCACTGCTGAGCACCGAATGTTTGACGCTGGCACCATCCGCAATAACGGAATCCTCGATATCGGTATCCGGGCCAATGACGCAATCTTCACCGATCACCGTATTCCCTTTCAGGACGGTGCCGGGGTAGAGCACGGTATCTGAACCAATCTTAACGTCAGCTCCGATATAGGTTGAAGACGGGTCAATGATCGTAACACCGTTCAACATGTGCGTACGGTTGATGCGTTCTCTCATGAAGCCTTCGGCTTCCGACAGCGCCAGACGGTCGTTAACGCCAATCGATTCCGCGTAATCATCGGTCTGATAAGCAAGCACGGTCTCGCCGGCTTGTTTCAGAATACCGATGCAATCGGTCAGGTAATATTCCTGCTGCGCATTCTGGTTGGTTACATTGTCCAGTGCAGCAAATAGCTTTTTATTGTCAAAACAATAGGTACCGGTATTAATTTCAGTGACGGCGTCCTCTTCCGGACTGCAATCTTTCTGCTCAACAATCCGAAGTGCGCTGCCATCCTCGCCTCGAATGACCCGGCCGTAGCCTTTCGGGTTATCCATATGCGCGGTAAGCACCGTAGCCGCCGCATTGTTGCTCTCGTGCAGCTTCAAAAGATTCTCCAGTGTCTCGGACGTCACCAGAGGAGTATCCCCGCAAATGACAATCGTGGATCCTTCTTCGCCACCAAGTAATTCCTTGGCTTGCTTCACAGCGTGACCCGTTCCGAGCTGCTGCTCCTGCAGTACATACTCGGCTGCATCTTGCAGATAGGTGCGAACCGCTTCCGCGCCGTGGCCTACGACCACAACACTGCGTTCACAGTTTACCTGTTGTACGGTTTGCAATACATGTCCGACCATCGGCTTGCCACAAACAGGATGCAGCACTTTATATAGTTTGGATTTCATACGTTTGCCCTGCCCAGCGGCGAGCACAATAGCAAATCTTTTCAAGGGCCATGCCTCCTCCTCTTGAACTCACTACTGAATATATATCATTCTACAAAAAAAGAAAAGAGAGCCACAGGCATGGCTCTCTTTTCCTTGAACCCCAATTGTAAATCTTAAGCGCCTTCTTCAATCACTTCTTCTTCAGTAGCCGCTCGCTCATACTCGGCCAATACAGCCGATTGAATTTTCTCGCGAGTACCGGAAGAAATGGGATGGGCAATGTCGCGGAATTCTCCATCAGGAGTGCGTTTGCTCGGCATTGCAACAAACATTCCATTGTTTCCGTCGATGACGCGAATGTCGTGAACGACAAATTCATTATCGATGGTAATGGATGCGATTGCCTTCATTCTCCCCTCAGAGTTAACACGGCGGAGTCTGACATCCGTAATTTGCATATGTGTTCACCACCTTTTTCCATCAGAGACTTGGTGTATAATTCCACACAGCAAACCAGAAATCCTTCTTTTTTCTAATACAAAATGTCCTAAAAACAGGAATTTTTTTTAGAATGTGATATTTTCGACAGACTTCGGGCTAATTCGAATGAAAACGCTATTATATCGACAAATATCGCAACTCTATTTTTCGAAATAATTACCAGGGTTGACGGTAATTCTCTTCGTTTTGGAGTCCACATCGCTTAAGATGGCCAGTGAAATATAGTCCTCCAGAAGTCTTTCTTCGGTTTCCACCGCTCCCGACTCTACCAGCACACCGACACCTGCGACTTCAGCATTAAATTCACCCAGCAGATCAACCATTCCCTGAATGGTCCCGCCTGCCTTCATAAAATCATCCACGATCAGCACGCGGGAGCGTTCCTTGAGCGCCCGGCGGGATAATGACATGGTATGGATGCTCTTGTGCGAGCCCGACACATAATTGATGCTTACGGCCGACCCTTCCGTCACTTGATGGTCCCGGCGAACTAGTACGACCGGCAGGTTCAGTTGTGCCGCTGTCGCATAGGCCAACGGAATCCCTTTGGTTTCCACGGTCATGACCACATCGATATCCCGGTCGGCGAACGCCGTGGCAATGATCTTGCCCGCCTCGTTCATCAGCGAAGGTTGTCCGAGCAGATCAGACATGTACAAATATCCGCCCGGCAAAATCCGATCCGATTGCTGAAGCTGCTGGCACAGCTCCTCCGCAAACCGCAAGGCATGGTCTATGCGCAGCTTCGGAATGTATCTGACTCCTCCCGCTGCGCCGGCCAGGGTCTGAAGCTCTCCGAGTCCCTCGCTCTCGAACACGTCCTTAATAATCGCCAAATCCTCACTGATGGATGACTTGGCTGCTCCATATCGCTCGGCGAACGTCGTCAGCGGAATCAGCGTATGCGGTTTAGATAGTAAATATTGGGTCATATCGACCAATCGTTCGCTTCGTTTTAATTTTTTCACCTAGGGTTCCTCGCTAAATCCGAATATTATATGTTAAATATAACACCTTTGTACGTATTTATACAACTTTGTTTGAAATTCGACCCCGAATTGTCAAACATAACCGTTTCTAAGTCAGCAGGCGAACGGCATACACTTCCTTGCAGAATCCCCGCAGGCCATTGTAAATCCGGGCTACCTTGGATTCCTTGGAGACCAAGCCGAAGACCGTAGGACCGCTTCCGGACATGAGCGCGCCATCAGCTCCCAACTTCAGCATTCCTTCCTTCAGCTGCTGAACTTCCGGGTGCATCTTCAAGGTAACCTCCTCCAGAACGTTACCCAGCGATTGGCACATCTGCTGGAAGCTGCCTTGCGTTAGCGCCTCTACCATGCGCTCTGCCGATGGATGGCGCTGAATCTGCTCGCTGCGCAAACGACCGTACACTTCCGCCGTCGACACGTTGATCGGCGGCTTTGCCACGATCACCCAGCACTGCGGCGGATTCGGGATCGGCGTGAGTACCTCACCGCGCCCTGTAGCCAGTGCGGTGCCGCCCGTTACGCAGAACGGCACATCTGAGCCGAGCTCTGCGCCCAGCGCGAGCAGCTCCTCCTGGGGGATACCCAGTCCCCAGAGGCGGTTCAAGCCGCGCAGCGTTGCCGCTGCATCACTGCTGCCTCCTGCGAGCCCCGCGGCAACGGGAATTTTTTTGTCCAGGTGAATATGTACACCCTGTTTCACGTCGTAGCGCTCTTTAATTAGTCTTGCTGCCTGAAAGGCCAAATTCTTCTCGTCGAGCGGTATGTACCCTGCCTGTGAGGTGATGATGATGGTGTCCCGCTTCTGTTCGGACATTTCGAGCCGATCGGCGAGGTCGATCATCGTCATGACCATCTCTACCTCATGAAAGCCGTCAGGACGTTTATGAAGTACATCCAGCATCAAATTGATTTTGGCCGGTGCTTTTTCGTATATTTTCAAGAACGTTCACCTATCCTTAGCTTTTCCCATATGCTTGAACTTAACATATTCGAGGAAAAACATCTAATGCCTCTATATTAACAAACTCAGGCTTTGAAGTCATGGGACCCTTTGATGGAGGTAAACAAACAGGGCTTCCGCTTAACCGGAAGCCCCTGCCGCGTTATGGTCTTTCTCTTACAGATCGGATTTGCGGGCTGCCCGCTCGGCGAGCTCAATCGCCCGTTTTACCATGTTGCCGGCATCCTTGGCCTTAATGCCTCCCCAGCCTTCTTTTTCCACGGTATCGTAGAATCCCAATTCCTTAGCCAATTCGGTCTTCAATTGATCGGACATAATGCTTCGTCTTCTCCTGCTCATCAATCCCGCCTCCTTGGAAAATGTATTGAGTATGGCATGAACAGCATCCGGCGCGATGCAGTGACCTTTTACGACCCCTGCAAGCTTAACCTCCATCACCGCATATGGAACGGATAAAGAAAGCCTCGCGCAGCCTTAGTATGTGTTCAACTCCCGCTTGTCATTCTCCCCGGTTCGATGGCAACAAAAAACAGCCTCCCTGTAAGTGGAGACTGCTCTCTCATGACATATCGTTATGACTTGATATAGGTGATTCGCATCTCGTTGTCATCACCGGTTACCATGATTTCCACGGTTTCGGTCAGAATATCAGCATAACTGTAGGACACACGTTTAAAAGTTTGCTGGTCTTGATCCAGCTTCACAATGAAAACAGAAGGGTACGTTTCTTCCAAAACACCAGTACGCTCGACGGTCTTCCGACGGCCACCGTTAGCCCGAAGCGTAATTTTTTGCCCTAAATGGGCATCGAGACTGCGTTTGATTTCCAACAGCGCGTTTTTAGCCATTGTCGACGACCACCTCTTTCCTTGTCCATTATACAAAAGATTCAGTCATTTGTCAATTCAAAAACATTAATTATATCAGCATCAAAAATATATTGTCAACGTATTTTTTTTGACCCTGTATTTCTCGTGTGGATTTGCTTTAATATGTGCTAAATTGACAAGCTTTATGTATTTTTTTTGACAACTTTCTTAAAGAATTGAAACAAAAAATAAAAAACCCCAGCTTGTGGGGTTCTTCTCGGGTCTTTCTTCAACGGCCGATAAGCCTCTTTCAGAACACAGTATGAGCCTAACTGACCGAAGGCGTAACCTTCAATGTGGACAAATCCTGCAGCTTGGGCAGACCGATCCGGTAGCTGCCTCTCGTCTCGATTCCGCCCACGCCCTGGCTCCCGCTGATCGTATGATGAACGACATCATGAATGTTCACGGTATCCCTGACCGACGTATAGGCTGCCTTGGCGGCAACGTAGACGGGATCCAGCGCATGAATGAGGATTCGCCCCGGCGAGCTGGCAAAATTGGCTCCTGCCTGCAGCAGCGCTTCAAAATGCGATTGGCACGCCCCGGCCACAATGACCAGGGAATCCAAATTCCGCTCATATTGACGTGCTACCTGAATGGCCGTGACAAAGTTGTGTGAATTCTTATAGCTGTCCAGGCTATATAAATCGTATGGCTGTCGTCTCTTCAGAACTCCATCATGACCTGTAATTACCACGATATCAGGTCTTACCCGCGGAAGAAGACGATATAATGAATCGGCCATCCCCGACTCATTGATATAATGGCCTTCCGCTGGGACCCGAAGCTGATTGTACAAGGTCAAACTCTTCTTCAGGTATTGGGGATCCCCATCCAAATGCAGCACTTTCCCCGGCACGTCAAAATATCCCTTATCCGCAAGCTGGCCGCCTTCGATATTGCGCAGGCTGGCCAGTTGACGCTCGCTCTGCTCCTGTCTGTGCTTTTGCAGGCGGTCCAGCGACTCATTGGCTTTGATCTGTGCCTGCTTTGTTCGTTCGCTTAAGGTGGGATGCGGGACCGTGACCAGATCATCAACGGGAGCATCGGCCAGTAACCGGAATTCCGTCCCTTTGATGACGATATTGTTATTTTGCCGCATGCCTTCTACCCGGAACGTTACATCGCCGCCGTAGGATTTACGAACGACCAAGTCTCCCAAGTTCATCACAACATCACCCCTACCCTATGGTATGGGCCACTGTGACTATTGGTTCTTGGAAACATCAATTTATCGCGTCGAGGCTTTCCGCGGGTCTATGGGCGCTCTAATGGCTGTGTTAACGAATATCCGCGTTGTACAATATGTTGCTAAGCCGGGCATACTCTTCAATACTAAGGGTCTCACCGCGCCGTGAAGGCTCGATGCCCGCCTCCTGCAGCAGCTGCTCCAGCCGTTCACGGCCTTCTCCCGGAAAGAACCGGCTCTTCAGATTGTTGGCAATCGTCTTCCTCCGCTGAGCGAAAGAGGCCTGGACCACCTCGAAGAAGAAGCCTTCATCTTCTACGCTGACAGGAGGCTGTTCCCGTACCGCCAAGCGAATAACGGCCGAAGCGACATTCGGCTGCGGGATAAACACCGTATGCGGCACAATACAGACCAGCTTAGGCTCACTGTAATATTGAACGGCAATGCTAAGACTGCCGTAATCCTTACTTCCCGGTGCGGCCGCCATCCGCTCTGCCACTTCTTTCTGAATCATCACCACGATATTCTCCAGCGGCAGCTTCTCCTCCAGCAGCTTCATGAGAATCGGCGTCGTCACGTAATACGGCAGATTTGCAACCACACTTACCTTCGATACGCCCGCAAAATCCTGACGGAACAGTTCATGAAGATCCACCTTCAGGACATCCCCATGATGCACCTTCACATTCTCATAGGGCTCCAGGACCTCCCGCAGGATGGGAATCAGGCGCTGATCAATTTCGACCGCGGTGACGGTTCCTGCCGTCTGTGCCAGCTTCTCGGTTAACGCACCGATCCCGGGCCCGATCTCAAGCGCTCCCTTATCTTCATCCAGTCCTGCAGCCTCCACGATTTTATACAATATATTCTGATCGATGAGAAAGTTTTGACCCAGACTCTTCTTGAAGGAGAATCCATGCCGTGAGATGATCTCCTTCGTCCGTCTTGGTGTTGATATATCCTCGATCCGATTCATTGGCTTACGCCCCCTTCTTCGAGCTGTGCAAGTGCGGCCAGAAATTCTTCCCGCGATATTTGAAACATGGCCAATCGTTTATGGAATTGCTTGCTGTTGCAATATCCGATCCCGAGCAGGTTCCCCATCGTCATACGCCTTGCAGCCGCCTCCGGATGGGCTGATAATCCAGCCTCCAGCATGTCCTCCAGACTGATCAGGCTCTCTCCTCCCTCAAAGGAGGTATGGACCCGCTCCAGCGCACGCCGTATCGCTTCTGGCGAGGCATTCTCCACGCCGATATCCCCTTTGCGGGTAGCATCCGCTTCCGGAATAAAGGCATGCTTGCAGCCAGGGACACCCTGATCCACAATTTTGCGGATCCGCTCCCCTGCATGGTCAGGATCCGTTAATATAATAACGCCTCTGCGCTCCTGAGCAAGCGCTATGCGTTTCAGGATTTGTTTATTGATCGCTGAGCCGCCCGTTTCGATCGTATCCGCTTCTACGGCCCGTTTAATGGCAACGGTATCGTCTCTGCCTTCCACAACAATCACTTCTTTAATCATGCGTTTGTTCTCTTCCTTCCCAAGAAAACAGGCTTGTACAACCTCTAGGTTCTACCATCTTAGCCCTATATACTCCGTTCTTAACAAAACAAAAGAAGAGGAAATATTCCCTCTTCTTCATCATTATATATTATAAGCTAAATAGTATAGCATTAGAATGGTATTGTAAATTGGAATTCATGCGTCTAGTTCAATTCAGGTTTAACCGGACCGATCACGTAAACGGTGCGGCCGCTCTTCCGGCCGAAATTTATGGCCGATTTCAGTGAATCATAATACACATCGATTTTGTTGCCTTTGATGGCACCGCCCGTATCTTCTGCACGACGGAAGCCAATGCCTTCGATATAGACCCACCAGCCGATCGGGATGATGTTAGGATCAACGGCGATGGTGCGTCCTTCTGTAACGCGTGTGCCGGATGCAGTGCGTGTACCGATTCCCTGCTGCTCAGCGGAATACGCCGTCATCGACACGTTGTTCAATACCTTGCTGTATTTAAAATCAACGCCTGCCCGAGAAACCACGTTGTTCTCGACAGCCTTGGCGGTCGTTACTTTTTTCGTGCCGGACAATTTAGCCGGTTTCGCCTTTACATCGGTGGCTGCCGCCTGAACGATGACAGGCTTCTCCACTTTTTTCGTGCCAACGGCAATGATTTTATCCTTCGTTCTGCGTTCAATTTCTTGAGAAACCTTCGTCTTGGAAACCAGCTTGCCATTATGGTAGACCTTCTCATAATGGTTCACCATGAGACCAGGCTCACCCCGCTGAATAACGCGGTTATCCCCTCTCTCAAGCGATGGGTCGGCTGTTTTGATCACGCGGAAATCCCGATCTTCCGTCTCCTTAACTTTTTGTTTCGTGACGCGAACGACATCGATATTCATATTGCTGGTCAGCTTCGTGTTCTGTGCCGGTTGTACTATATCTTCACCCTGGATCGTAATACCAGCCTCTTTAAGTACATGATCAACCGTATCCTGGGATGTAAATATGGTTTTGGTTGTGCTGCCTACTGTAACTTTGACTGGAATTGCCCGGTCAATGATGATCCGGTCTCCATCCTGGATCGCGCCGTTTAAAGGCATCGAAATCTGATCCTGGGGACTCAACGTGATCGCTTGCTCATCCAGCAATTCCTGCAGCAATGATCCACGTGTTTCAACTGTGGTGACACGACCATCGACGACAAGCTGAACCTCCTTGCCTGCCTGATCATGTACGACCAACGATATGAGAAGTGATACCGTAACGGCACCCATGGCACCGAGCAACATCAGTTGACGCAAATTGTCATGCTTCCATCTCAATGCGTAAGACATGCTGGATGATTGTGATTCATGGGTTTCTTCAGGTTGAAAAATGCCCACTATTCCATCCTCCTTCATAGTCCCGCCGTCTAGGTAAACGCATGAATGCATTTGACGTGACTATAGCAATTTTTCTCACAAGGCGCCCTGCTATCTATCTACACCCTGCGTCAATTCCCGTCTTTTCGTCCATTCACCACCACCCCTTGTTTACCAAGAGTATGATGATCCCCTCTCCATTATTCAAAAATAAAAGAAAGCCATTGAAAGAGTACTAGAGGCTCTAACGTGGCTTCCTGATGATTAGAATCATGGAAATGGTATGCACGAGAATTCCCCTCTTATTTCGCTTACGGAGTTAGCTGTCGGGTTCGGACGTAAGAGAGACGCCCTAGATCCGGATACCCGCTCATGGCGAGATCCTTCAAATTCACCCCAAAGACCCGAAAAAGAAATCAAATACAGCTGCGCGCATTCAGACCAGTATGCACGGCGGTATCGGTTCCCCCGTTCCCCAGAATTTCGGAGATTAAGCGAGACGGTTCATGAAATATTCGGCCGCGATCTGCACATCGCAGCTTCTTATCACTGAAAAGATGATATCCTGTTTGTATGCAGGTTGTAAAGCAACATTCAACCACATTTTCTCATGTAAAAGGTTAAAATATTGTAATATCAACGCCTTTTCTGATTAAAAAACTTTAATTAATCGAAAATGCTCCCTTTTTCATTGCTTTTGCTCTCGTTTTCGTTAAATACCAAATCGTTCCAGCGCATTTTGGGTGGTAATTTGGGCCAATTCCTCATAGGACAACCCTCTAATTTCGGCTGCCGCCTCCGCCACCAATTTTACATAAGCGGTCTCATTTCGTTTCCCGCGGAAGGGATGAGGTGTCAGGTAAGGGGAGTCCGTTTCGATCAATAATCGATCAAGCGGAACCTGCGCCAAAACCTCTTTGGGCTGCTTTGCATTTTTGAAGGTAATCGGCCCGCCAAACGAAATATGGAATCCCATATCGAGACACATTTTGGCCGTTTCCCAGCTTCCGGAGAAGGAATGCATGACACCACCCACCTCGGAGGCTTTTTCCTCGCGCAAAATTCTCACGATATCTTCATGCGCATCCCGATTATGAATGACTATCGGCATGTTCAATTCCCGGGCCAGTCCGATCTGACGTCGAAGCACTCGGTGCTGAACTTCTTTCGGAGACGTATCCCAATAATAATCCAAACCGATCTCTCCTATAGCCACCACTTTCTCATGACTGCACAAAGAGGCGATCCAATCCAGGTCCTGATCCTCCATGGTAATGGCGTCTACAGGATGCCAGCCCACCGCTGCATATATAAAATCATAAGTTTCTGCCAGCTTCATCGTAGTCGGAATCGTCTCCCGGTTAAATCCAATATTGATCATCCGGGTCACACCGGCTTCGAGCGCCCGCTGGATTGCCACTTCCCGGTCTTCGTCGAATTGGGGAGCATCCATATGAGTGTGCGTGTCGAACAACATAAAATCCACACTCTCCTTCCTGTCGTTTCTGTGTCGTATATCTTCCATTAGCTGGGTAAATTGCAAATAAACCCAACGTTTCTGTATTCCACCTGGGTTAATGTTGTTGTTTGAAAACACCGGCTATCTTCTCCGGCATTTGAGCCAGCAGCGGACTTACCTTCTCCTCCGGATAATAAAGATGGTACCGTCCTTTATGAATGCCGCTGATCGAGCGTACAATATCGGATACCTCCGAGATTTCCTTCAGCTCATCGTGCCGATCCAGAAGCAGGATTTGCTTCTCGTTAAGCGGCATATCGGAATGTACCTTATCATAAGGAAGATCCGTTGGAAAATCAATCTCCAGGTCATATTCCGGATGCAGTCCCACGGCATTGAATGCGTGGCGTATCCCGTCGATGGTCTCCAGATCGATGTTGTCGATTTCTACATATTTGTAGAGCTTTCGGTGCATGAAACGGCCGCATAATTCGCTAAGAAGCGGATCTTCCTCCTCCGTCCATTGCAGAAAGGCCGTTTGGATCAGAGCTTCATCAAGGCGCAGATATTGATTCACCCCGATATCCCCCGAAAACAACGCAGGAAGCGGTTCGATCATGAACCGGAAACCATATCCACGGTCATACAGTTCCTTGGCCCGGCGGAAGATTTGGCGCAGGATGATTTCGGAGCTTCGAGTGACGGGATGAAAATACACCTGCCAGTACATCTGATACCTTGACATCAGGTAATCCTCTACGGCATGCATACCTGATTCCTTCACCACGACCCGATCCCGATACGGCCGCAGCATCCGCAAGATCCGGTCAATATCAATCGTTCCGTAATTGACTCCCGTATAATACGCGTCCCTTAATAAATAATCCATCCGGTCTGCATCCAGCGGACTAGTGACCAGGTTTATCACAATCGGCTTGTCGTAGGTTTTGTTAATAACCGAAGCCACTTTCTCGGGGAAATCCGCTCCGAGCTCCCGCAGTACCTGATTGACGCAAGTATCCCCAAGCAGGATTCGGCATGTCCAATCCTCGTGATTCATATGAAAAGCTTCTTCTATAGAATGAGAAAAAGGTCCATGCCCCAAATCATGCAGCAGGGCCGCGCAGAGGGCAACTTGCCTTTCCTCGGCAGGCCAATCGGAGTACCCCCTCCGTTCGAATTGAGAGATGATTCTTCTCGTAATTTCATAGACTCCCAGTGAATGGGAGAATCGGCTGTGCTCGGCCCCGTGAAAGGTCAGAAATGAAGTCCCAAGCTGTCTCACCCGGCGAAGCCGCTGGAATTCCGGGGTATCGATTAATCGCCATATGATATCGTCTTGCACATGAATATAATTGTGGACGGGATCCTTAAACACTTTTTCTTCCGAAATTGGTGAATGCATTCCATCTCAACTCCTTATCGTTTTGATTTGGGTTTTTGCCGATAAACACTTCTTTTGACATCTAATGTCGAACCATGTCGAATAAGGTAAAACTGCGCTTTCCAAATCGACAAATAGAAAACCGCAGCAAAAATTGGTTCCATTATGGTAATTACGTTGCTATACAAGGGTTTTGTTCACTATACTTTCGTAAATAGGTTCCGATTCTTCAAAAATATAGGTTGACTGTTTTGGGAATCGTTGGTACTATAAATAACATAAAAACTAGAACTATGTCGAATTATGACTTTTTTAAATTATGGCGAGAGGGGCTTTATAAGTTATGATGAAATCAACAGGAATTGTAAGGAAAGTCGATGAGCTTGGACGGGTCGTCATTCCAATTGAGTTACGCCGTACGCTCGGAATTGGTGAGAAAGATGCATTGGAGATTTACGTAGACGGCGAACGCATCATGCTTAAGAAATATGAGCCTGCCTGCATCTTCTGTGGTAACGCTGAGAATGTCACTTACTTCAAAGGTAAAATTGTTTGCCATGAATGTATCTCGGAAATCCCTGCACCTGTGACAAATTAAGATTTTTAGTATATAATAGCATTATTACATTTTGTTAATTCTAACCTTTTTCATATCTCCTTGGTGCCTTCCTCGGCTATGAACCCGGCCGCAGGAGGGTCTTTTTTTTGATATTAAAGAATTTATAAGTTTTCAGCGAATTCTTTAAACACATTGTTTATATGTATCGGGGTCCCCGTAAAGGATTTGAATAAACATCGAAGCATAGGCCCCACTTTGTGGGGCTATTTGTTATCCCCTACGCCAAGTTACGATAGATCACAACTCCGTCAGGAGTGCGTTATAAATATCCCGCTTCGATACACCGCGATCACTCGCGGTTTTTTTCATGGCATCCTTGCGGTTTAGTCCTCCCCGCTCATAATGTTCCACATGCTCCTGGAGCGAAAGCTCCTGCCACCAGGCATTTTTCTCTTTAAGCTCCTCTTCTGCACTGCCGGCCTCAACCACCAAACAATATTCTCCCAGCGGCGGATGCTCCGTGAGCCAGTCCAGGCATTCGGAGATGCTTCCGCGCAAGAATTCCTCGTAGCGCTTGGTTAGTTCGCGAGCCAAGGTCACCTTCCGATTTCCCAGTACCTCCTGCAAGATCTCCAAGGTCTTTTTCACGCGATGCGGAGATTCATAAAATAATAACGTTCCCTGCGCCGATTGCAAAGCTTGCAGCTGCTGGACGATATCTTTGCGCTCCCGCGGCAAAAAGCCGATAAACGTAAACCGTTCGGTCGGCAAACCCGAAACGATTAGGGCGGAAAGAGCGGCATTGGCCCCCGGGATCGGAATGACCGAAATCCCCGCTTCAATCGCTAGTGAAACCAGATCGCTGCCAGGGTCCGAAATCGCCGGCAGACCGGCGTCGCTGACGAGTGCCACATTTTTTCCTTCTATTATATAACGTATGATTTCAGGCCCGCTGGCCGCCTTATTATGCTCGTGATAACTAAACAGCGGTTTAGCCGGAATCTCGAAATGGGTCAGCAGCTTGCGTGATTGCCTCGTATCCTCTGCCGCGATAATATCGCATTCCTGAAGGATGCGCACGGCGCGATAAGTCATATCCTCCAAATTACCGATCGGCGTTGCCACCAAATACAGAGAACCCGGGCTTCCCTCTCCCTGGTCGGCATAACTTTGCTGTACAAGATTTCTCATTCGTTCGCCTCATCCTTATGTGTTCCGTAGTAAATTTCCATAAAATCCGGTCCGTAGTTTCCTTGCTCATCATACACGATCAGCGGGGGCTTCAGCCGAACCTCTGGCTTCCCGTCCCGAATCCCCTCGATAAGCACCATGTTCGCTTCCATATTCACGCGCGGATGGACAAAGCGGATGACTTTGGGCTCAATCCGGTATTTGCTCATCAGCGTAATGATTTCTGCCAGCCGCAGGGGCTTGTGGACCATGCTCATCTTCCCGCCTTGGCGAAGCAGCCTTGCACAGGATTCAATTACTTCCTCAAGCGTACAGTGAATTTCATGTCTGGCAATCGCCTGGTGCTCATTCAGCTTCAAATCGCTGCCGTTCATCGGCATATAAGGCGGGTTGACCGTAATCAGGTCGTACGCTCCATACCCTTTTTCCTTGTACAGTTCCCGCAGATCTCCCTCATGAATCGTGATCTGATCCTGGAGATCATTCATCTCGACGCTCCGTCTGGCCATGTCTGCAAGTCTGGGCTGAATCTCAATCCCTTCGATCGGCGCTCCTGTTCGTGTTGACAACAGGATCGGAACAACTCCGTTTCCCGTGCACATATCCAAAATACGGCCCCTGCGCGGAATGCTGGCAAACCTGGCGAGCAGGACGGCGTCCATGGAAAAGCTGAATACCTCCTCACTCTGGATGATGCCAAGCTCATGGGTAAGCAGATCATCAATCCGCTCGGATGGTTGCAATAACACTTCTTTCAATTTCATAGTTTCAACCCTTTATCTCCATAATTCCAAACACGTTCATCTGGTGTATCGGCTCTCTACATAGTCCCTGATAAAATGAAATACATAAAAGGCTGCTCTTCACATTGCATGACAAGCAGCCGTATAGTATTTTTTCAATCGCGATCCTTACAGTATAACCTTTCCATTCTAGAAAAAAACCGTAGGCAGTTTCTCCTACGGCTTCTTATTTATTCAAAAAAGATAAGCAGAACAGGCAATCCCCTTCCGTCCGCAGATGTCCGTAATAGACATTGCAGATGTGGAAGCCTTCATGATACAGCCGAGCCAGGTTATCATATCCCTCGCCGACCACATCTTCATGTTCCTCATCCTTTACATGAGGCTGAGGTTGTAAAGCCACTGGGTTTTCCAATTCTGCCGGATTGACTTCCCGCTTTAAAATTTTCCGGAGCTGTTCATTTTCAAGACTGAGGCGATGGTTCTCTTCCAGCAGTTCCTTGATGACCAGCTTAAGTCCACCCAGTTCACTGTGTATATGTCCCATCTGTGTTTCCAACTCTTGAATGAGCACAAAAATGTTTTTCTTCTCCAAGTCTACACCCCGAAAATAAACATTCTATTGGACTATTTGATGACAACGTCATCCATTGGAAGTTCCTTAACCTTACCAATTTCAAACAGCTGAACATGAACCGTCCGCTTATCCGCATTCAGTCCGACTACTTTGCCTTCTCCAAGCGAAGTAACGACCATTTTCCCAGCGGATGGAAGCTCTTCTTTCACGCTTTCATAATTATCATGCTCAAACTTCAGGCAGCACATCAATCTTCCACATAGCCCGGAAATTTTAGTCGGATTGAGCGATAGGCTTTGATCCTTTGCCATCTTGATCGATACCGGCTCAAAATCACCAAGCCATGAGGAACAGCACAGTACGCGTCCGCAAGGTCCAAGACCGCCGAGCATTTTCGCTTCATCGCGAACTCCAATCTGGCGAAGTTCGATTCTTGTACGGAATATACTGGCCAGATCCTTGACCAGCTCACGGAAATCCACACGGCCTTCCGCCGTGAAGTAGAAAATGATTTTGTTGCGGTCAAAGGTGAATTCCACGTCAACCAGCTTCATTTTCAGTTCGTGATCCCGAATTTTATTTAAACAGGTGGTGAATGCATCCTTAGCCGCTTGTTTGTTCTCTTCAACCACACGGGCATCAGAATCACCAGCGATCCGAATGACCTTCTTGAGCGGAAGGACAACGTCTGATTCACCGACCTCCTTCTTTCCTATCACAACTTGACCATACTCAATACCTCTCGCGGTTTCCACAATGACGGATTGTTCCTTCTCCACGGGCAGGTCGAGCGGATCAAAGTAATATATTTTGCCCGCCTTCTTGAAGCGGACACCTACTACACTGTACAAAAATAAACCCCCTTGTGCCTGTACATAATGGCCATTCTGCGGGCCTGGGGGTCTTCTCACGCCGGAGTGTTACCGCCCAAACCCATCAATAACTGCTCTAAACTGAGCTGTCCATTGACATTATAGCGTAACTTCTTCTGACACTCTGCGGCCAAATCCATGTATGACACCCACTGTGCTGTGCTGCGGGCTGATGCATGACCAGAGATATACTCTGCCTGATCTATGAAAACGAGAGACTCTTTCCTTCCATACTGGACATGGATCATGTCCTTAAACCATAAATGAAACATACTGAACAATAGGTCCAGATGATCTGAGAGTTCGGTTTTGAACACTTTTTGACTCGCTGTGATGATCGCTGAGCCGCTGCGGTTCAAAGACTCCTTCCCTAATTGTAACACTACGTTTCTAATTTCTGCAAACCAATTCTCACTCAATATTTTCCTGCACTCATCAAGTCCTGATGAAAGGTGAACTGCGCAGCGTACAAGTGCGGCAGGATAACCTTCCCCTACAAGAACCTTCTCCATCATCTGCGGATCTAAAGCCCGGAATGGAACCTGCTGGGATCTCGATTGAATGGTGGGCAGAAGGGCCTGTCCGTTCTCGGCAATCAGAATCGCTACAGCCGGCGCTTGGGGTTCCTCCAGAAATTTCAGCAGGCTGTTGGCTGCCTGCGTGGTCATCTTCTCCGCCCGGTCAATAATATAAACCTTAGGATTGCGATTCTCCGATCGATAGGAGAATATTCGCTGAAGATCGCGAATCTGATCGATCTTAATGCTGGCTCCATCAGGCTCAACCAACGTAAGATCGGGATGGTTGCCATGATCTACCTTGCGGCATTCCAAACATTGACCGCAGGCATCGTCTTCAAGTTCCGTACAAAACAAAGCCTTGGCAAACGTAAGCGCCGTCTGCATCTGTCCGGCACCATGAGGGCCGCTAAACAGATAGGCATGACTGACCGCATTACGGCGCAAGGCATTTTGCAGCAGTTGCTTCGCAGTCTCTTGACCTACGATATCATTAAAAGACATAAGTCCTCACTTTCTATCAATCCTTCATGATCCTCCTCCATGTCGGGGCAGTCATGAATTACGATACGCATCCTTGCTTTTTGCAGCTAGAATACAAGATTGATCAGCATGCCTCGAATTTCACCAACTCGGTTCAGCAGATCAATTCTCCCCTGCTCCGTATCCAGCAGTTCATCCGCCATCGCGAGCAGCGCAGAATCGACTTCATCGATTACATTATAACGCTTTCCGCGTCCCCGGCGGTCCCAGCCGCGCGTTTCCTTCATTTTTACACCGCGACGTACCGTTTCCTCCAGGAATCGGCGAACCATCAATTTATACGCTTTGAGCTCTCGAACGGTCATCGCCTTAGCCAATCGATCTCCTTGCATTGCAATTTCACGCATTTGACGACTCAGCTCTTCATGGGTCGCACGTTCTCCCTGCTGCTGCATCATATCCGAGAACGATCGCTTCTGAATCGGTCTGGCGTTGCCATCCGGCACCGTGAGTTCACTTTTCATGGGCCGAAAGCCCGGATTGATCTTCACCTGAATCCACCGCCTATTGCGTTATTTCTTGCATCTAATAAAACGGAGGCATCCGGTACGTTCATATCGAACAAACCTGTGCCTCACGTGAACGTACCTTGAAATGGATTGCTTGTCAAGCGATTTACTGACAATTATCGATAAATGGGACGATTATCCGGAATTCATTGAAATCATCCATCTATTAAGTTCATCTCCCGAGTGCGGCGATCTACGGTAACTATTTTTATTATGATACAGAAGTGGTTCAGAAGACTTTGGTTACAGGAGAACACAGCCGTCAAATATCCCAATAAAAACATCCGTTACGTATCTATCGCAGATCCAGAAAATGAATTTAGAAATGCTCGAATCGTTCTACAGGGAGAACAAACACGGTTGCGCCACCAACCTGCACTTCGACTGGAAGCGGCAAGTAGGAATCGGTTGTACCACTCATAGGGGTTACCGGGGTGACCAGCTGTTCACGAACTTTACAGCTTGTGCGAATGACACTGAGCACACTTTCAACCTGTGAATCGTCTACCCCGATCATAAAGGTGGTGTTCCCCGCCTTCAGGAAGCCGCCTGTACTTGCAAGCTTTGTTGCCCGAAAATTAGCTTTGACCAATGCGGCGGAGAGACGGTTGCTATCTTTATCCTGGACAATCGCAACTATCAATTTCATGGTAAACCCTCCTTGTTTATTTGGACATCGTGTCCTTAACAGTACTTATTTGACAAACAACCTCAAAAATCCTTTAATATCGCGTCTTCCAAGTGACGAATCATTTCTCTTTCCACCTGAGTCGGCGTTTTGGAAGCATCCACAATGCGAATTCGATCCGGATTACGCTCTGCTACCAATAGATAGCCTTCCCTAACTTTCTCGTGAAATGCCATGGTCTCCATATCCAGCCGATTCATTTCCCGTTCTGCATTTGCCGTGATCCGGGACATGCCAATCTTCGGCTCCACATCAAACAACAGCGTTAGATCCGGCATGCGGGTATCAATCGCAAATTGATTGATGTTCCATACCTCCTCCATGCCCAGTCCGCGTGCATATCCCTGGTAAACCAGACTGCTGTCCACGAACCGGTCACACAGTACCGTCAAGCCCTGGCTCAAAGCCGGCTCCACCTTCTCCACAAGATGCTGGCGGCGGGCTGCCGCATACAACAATGCTTCGGTGCGTGCATCCATCGCGGTATGCTCCGGATCGAGAATAATGGAGCGGATCTTCTCCGCAATCTCAATGCCGCCGGGCTCACGTGTAATCAGATACGGAATCGAATGGTTCTGCATAAAGGCAGCGAGTCTGCCCATCATGGTCGTTTTACCGGATCCGTCTCCGCCTTCGATGGTAATAAATAGTGGTCTGCGATTATTCATAGCGTATCCTGCTTTCATCATTTGTTGATCGAGGAGCTCAAAGATATACGCTCCGGTATATACCAGCGTAGAGTGGAGTTCCTTCCTTCACGTTTCCTTATAAACGACAATGGTTTGCAGCGTTGGATCGGATATCCCCTGGCACTTCGCCCCTGCATGCCTTAATGCCAGGAGCCTCTGTTCCATTTCCGCTGTGATGTCTTCGCCTGGGTATAAGATCGGTATGCCTGGCGGGTAGGGAATAACCATCTCCGCCGCCTTTCGCCCAGCGCTCTTCGCTAACGGCACCGATTCCAACCTCTCCCTGTCAATCGGCTTGAGTGAGAAAGAAATTGGGGCCGAATAAGGAATCTCCGCGGACAAATTGTTCCACGTGGAAACATCGGAGACTAGTCTGGCTTCAGTTAACAATTCAGCATCGTCATCGAAATGATTGGAGTCCCTATTCTCGTGGGTCACTCGCGGCTCATAGCTCATGAAATCCCCCTGATCCCGCAATGTCCGGATCAGTAATTCCGTGCTCTCTGCCGTAGCGCCTGGTTCGGTTCCGATCCCTTCTGTCTTCTCCCCCTGCTCTACAATATGCACAAGAGCCCATAAGACGTGATTCGCATCTTCCCGAGTCGATGCCAGCGTAAACAATAAGACGACGCGCTGCTCGTCGCTCATCTCCGGCACACAGCCGCGCGCCTCTAGTGCGCGCTGGAGTGCATACCCGCTCAGGGACCCGGTGCGGTCATAAATGACCGCCTTAAACGGGTCCTGGCGGGTATACGCCGCAGCGGCCGTGCCCGCGGCGTGCCCCCCGGGCTGCGGCGGCTGCAGCAGCCCGAAGCGCGGCAGCTTCGCGAGGCCTCGCCGGAAGGTCTCCACGGCGGCAAGGCCAGCCGTGAAGGCGCCTGCGCCCTGCGTGTGCAGCAGGCGCCGCGCCAGATCCAGCGAAGCCATGAGCGGGTACGAGGGGCTGGAGCTCTGCACCATGGCCAGCCGCTGGCGCAGCAGCCTTCGGTCCAGCAGCCCGCCCTGTACATGCAGCATGGCTCCCATCGTCATGGCGGCTAACATCTTGTGTGTGGATTGAACCACACCATCCGCTCCGCATGACAAAGCGTTCATCGGCAGCTGGGGGTGCTGTCCGTAATGAGCTCCATGCGCTTCGTCCACCAGGAGCGGAATGTCGCGCTTATGGCACGCTTCCGTGAGCGGCCTTAAGTCGCTCCCCATCCCGTAGTAGTTCGGCATCGTGACGATCGCCCCCCGTGCCTCAGGATAGGCCTCAAGAGCCGCTGACAGCGTAGCCGCAGATGGAGCAATGGTTAATCCGCTTGGCTTGTCCATCTCTGGCTGAAGAAACACCGCCCTTGCACCCGCCAACATCAATCCGTTCAACACAGACTTGTGTACGTTCCGCTGTACAAGCATGATATCGCCCGGTTCACGGCAAACCGTCAGGATTAGTGCCAAATTGCCGGCTGTACTTCCCCCTACCAGGAAAAAGCTTTCCTCTGCGCCAAAACAATCTGCGGCCAGCTCCTGTGCTTCCTGAATAACGCCTTCCGGATGAAATAAATCATCGGTTCCGCTAATTTCCGTCACGTCAATGCGCATGGCCTCTTGCAGCATCTCCGCAGCGTTACCTTCTTCTGCATATGCCCTGCCATTTTTATGACCAGGTACATGAAAAGATGAAGCCCCACGATCTCGATACCATATTAAAGCTTCTGCAAGTGGGGCACGCTCTCTATGTGTAGTCATCGACATATCCCTTCGGATTACATTCTCTAACCTATTTTAACGCAATTTGAAACCTACGCCTACGTCTCCCATCACGGAAATTCCCTCTAAACAAAAAAAGGCCTTTCATTCAGGCCCATTTGACGCGTGTACCCGCATCTATGCATTTTTCGGCATGGCAATCTGTTTTAATTGACGAATGAAAAAATGATATTTGGCATCTTCCGCATTGGTATGAACGATTTCGGATTCACATTCCTCGCACACGAATTGCGAGACAATGGTGATTCCCTCTGTCTTCGTCTGATTGCATATGATACACACGTGTTCGGTCAATTCTTCCATAACCATCCCACCTTGATCCTTTTCCTATTAGTATGACACAGTTTCTATTATTTTAAACCTTTTCATAGGATATCGGTCTACGCTTTATGTATATGTACCCCTTGGTGGCCTTGTGTCTGTACCTTTTTTTCAGCTTAATAAAAATATGATTTTGTCCGATAAAGACATAAAAGACTTAATCTTCTCGTCTATCGAAATTCACTTCTACTTAAAGGGGGACGGCATAGCCCAATGGCAGATCCACACGGTCAAGCCACCTTTTATCACTATCGATTAATTAAGAAAATCCAAATTTCCAAAAGCTTGCTCATCCTCTACTTAAGTTTGCCTTGGCTAGCAGCGGCAGCAGGGACATTTTGGGTGTCACCGTATTTCCTGCTCTATCTGCTAATCGCCTTTCCGCTTATGTTATGGATCCAGTATGTCGTCGGACATACCGTGCTCGTCCTATTGGGAGCAAGCTACCGTAAACGTTGGCGCTTCCGTCTGAGGTTGCCTTGGCTTGGTTATATTCCGGATCAACACGTCAGCCGTCGCGTATTTAATTTAGTGCAGTTCTATACCTGTTGGGTGGGGATAGTCTTAAGCGCTATCATGGCCTTCTGGTCTCCGTTGCCTTTTGCCATTACGCTTCTGTTCTGGCATCTTTGGCTCCTTCTCCCGCGCGGTTATACGATGCTGCGTCTGAGCGGCCAGCGTAAAGATGGCATGTTGAAAATGAATGAACAGGACATCTCCTACTACCTGCAATAATGTTGAAGTTTCTGCATCCATCACTACATAGCGCTATAAACCCTATTTCCGTTTCAAAATTAAATAAAGACCTCATTCCGAAGTCGGAACGAGGTCTTTATTCATTTGCTTTATTGCTTTCCAATCCTTGTATGGCTTGTTTTTTAAGCTGTGCCGGAACCGTGATTATAAGAAAATCGTCATGCACCGATAGGTGGACGATACTTTTACCTTTTTCAAATACTAACGAAGAACCGTTATCTTCAACTTCCTTCTGCTTCCATCCCCACGACTCAATCTCTTCCAGGTAGGCTTCAGGAATGCTATCGTCTCCCTTTAAGCCCGGAAGCGCATACCGTACATAATCCAAGTCACTATTGCCTGTGGTTTGCTCCGTTTTATTTGCTTCCTTCGGAACCGGGAATGACTTCACATTCGCCGCGCCGTCAAAGGTTTCCCAGCTTGGTTTTGTGGATGCCCCACATCCGGATCCGATCAACACGATCGTAACCGCACAGATCATCCCTGCCACATGCAGACCACGTTTACACAACATGTAATTGTCCTCCTTCCCCCACAATAACCGGTCTCCAGATGAGTATTCATAGTTGGTTGGTTAATGGAGAACCTTCCAATCAGGCCTTATTTCCTACAGCCTGCGCATATCGGTAAACACATTACCGATTATACCTAATTCTATTATACTGATTTTTGGCATGGTATCGGTAACAAAATCTTCATCTGTTTACGTCAATTTTAGGATCATGTTATATAACAGAGAAGCTGCTGACATCACGCTGCAGCATATATCATTAGTCGGACAATCTCTAAGTCTGCACTTCATCAAAACTTCGATGAAAACAAATAAAAACCACCATCGATTACATCGACAGTGGTTTTTCGCTTGGCGACGTCCTACTCTCCCGGGACCCTTCGGTCCAAGTACCATCGGCGCTGGAAGGCTTAACGGTCGTGTTCGGTATGGGAACGCGTGGAACCCTTCCGCCATCGCCACCAAACGGTTCAGATGCTTGATCACCTGAAAACTAGATACGAAACGAAATTTGCAGCACATTGAAATATTTTGGATAAGCCCTCGACCGATTAGTATTGGTCAGCTCCATGCATTGCTGCACTTCCACCTCCAACCTATCTACCTCGTCGTCTTCAAGGGGTCTTACTAATTGGGAAATCTCATCTTGAGGGGGGCTTCACGCTTAGATGCTTTCAGCGCTTATCCCGTCCGTACGTAGCTACCCAGCCATGCTCCTGGCGGAACAACTGGTGCACCAGCGGTACGTCCATCCCGGTCCTCTCGTACTAAGGACAGCTCCTCTCAAATTTCCTACGCCCACGACAGATAGGGACCGAACTGTCTCACGACGTTCTGAACCCAGCTCGCGTACCGCTTTAATGGGCGAACAGCCCAACCCTTGGGACCTACTTCAGCCCCAGGATGCGATGAGCCGACATCGAGGTGCCAAACCTCCCCGTCGATGTGGACTCTTGGGGGAGATAAGCCTGTTATCCCCAGGGTAGCTTTTATCCGTTGAGCGATGGCCCTTCCATGCGGTACCACCGGATCACTAAGCCCGACTTTCGTCCCTGCTCGACTTGTAGGTCTCGCAGTCAAGCTCCCTTATGCCTTTGCACTCTTCGAATGATTTCCAACCATTCTGAGGGAACCTTGGGGCGCCTCCGTTACTCTTTAGGAGGCGACCGCCCCAGTCAAACTGCCCGCCTGACACTGTCCCCGTACCGGATTACGGTACCAGGTTAGAACCTAGATACGATCAGGGTGGTATCCCAACGTCGCCTCCACACAAGCTGGCGCTCATGCTTCTTAGGCTCCCACCTATCCTGTACAGATCGTACCCAAATCCAATATCAAGCTGCAGTAAAGCTCCATGGGGTCTTTCCGTCTTGTCGCGGGTAACCTGCATCTTCACAGGTATTAAAATTTCACCGGATCTCTCGTTGAGACAGCGCCCAAGTCGTTACGCCATTCGTGCGGGTCAGAATTTACCTGACAAGGAATTTCGCTACCTTAGGACCGTTATAGTTACGGCCGCCGTTTACTGGGGCTTCGGTTCACAGCTTCGGGTTTAACCCCTAACCGCTCCCCTTAACCTTCCAGCACCGGGCAGGCGTCAGCCCGTATACTTCGCCTTACGGCTTCGCACAGACCTGTGTTTTTGCTAAACAGTCGCTTGGGCCTTTTCACTGCGGCCCCCTCGGGCTATTCACCCTACCGAGGCACCCCTTCTCCCGAAGTTACGGGGTCATTTTGCCGAGTTCCTTAACGAGAGTTCTTCCGCGCGCCTTAGAATTCTCTTCTCGCCTACCTGTGTCGGTTTGCGGTACGGGCACCTTCACCTGACTAGAGGCTTTTCTTGGCAGTGTGAGATCATGACCTTCGCTACTATAATTTTCACTCCCCATCACAGCCCAGCCTTATCGATGTGCGGATTTGCCTACACATCAGCCTCACTGCTTGGACGGACATCCATCAGTCCGCGTCACTACCCTCCTGCGTCACCCCATCGTTCATAACGGTTTACGGTGGTGCAGGAATTTCAACCTGTTGTCCTTCGATTACGCCTTTCGGCCTCACCTTAGGTCCCGACTTACCCTGAGCGGACGAGCCTTCCTCAGG
>NZ_CM149665.1:0-10000 GCF_056173265.1 Paenibacillus sp. QJM3NY_38 | reverse complement strand
TCCATGCTCGTACGGATGATGGTGCCGCTAGCGGTAATAATCATGAGATCCTCTTCCGATTTCACGACCTTAAGTGCCACAACCGGTCCATTTTTCTCCGTAATATTGATGGTCTTGATCCCTTTGCCGCCACGGGTCTGACTGCGGTAGTCGCTTGCAGGCGTCCGCTTGCCGTAACCTTTGGTCGTTACAATAAGGATATCAAGCTCCTGGTCCACCACGTCCATGCCAATGACTTCGTCATCGTCATCGAGCGTAATCCCTTTAACTCCAGTCGCGCTTCTTCCCATCGAGCGAACATCGCTCTCCTTGAAGCGGATGGACATGCCTTGTGCCGTTCCCATGATGATCTCCTGCTGACCATCTGTCAGCTTAACCTCGATCAGGGAATCATCATCGCGCAGGTTGATCGCAATCAGACCGCCCTTGCGGATATTGACATAATCCTCAAGCGGAGTTTTCTTAACGACACCCTGGCGCGTGGCAAAGAACAAGAAATTATCGCTGTCAAAGTTCTCCACCGGGATCACGGCATTGATCGACTCGCCCTGTTCAATCTGAATCAGGTTGATGATCGGCGTTCCGCGGGCGGTACGGCTAAGCTCTGGAATCTCATAGGCTTTCAACCGGTACGCCTTCCCTTTGTCCGTGAAGAACATCAGGTAGTGGTGGGAATTCGTGACGAAGAGATGCTCGACAAAGTCTTCGCTCTTCGTATCCATCCCCACAACGCCGCGGCCGCCCCGCTTCTGGCTGCGATAGGTGTTCGCAGGCAGACGCTTGATGTAACCGGTATGCGTAATGGTGATGATCACTTCTTCCCGTGGAATCAGATCCTCATCCAGGATGCTGTCTTCCCCGACCGTAATTTCGGTACGGCGTTCATCCGAGAAGCGCTCTTTAATCTCTTGGAGCTCATCATTGATAATTTGAAGCACAAGATGCTCATTAGCCAAGATCTCGCGCAATTCCGCGATTCTGGCAAGCAATTCTTGGTACTCGTTCTCAATCTTCTCGCGTTCGAGTCCGGTCAGGCGCTGCAAACGCATATCCAGAATGGCCTGCGCCTGCTCATGACTGAGACCGAAACGCTCCATCAAGCCTTCGCGAGCTGCCTCTGTAGTCTGCGACGCGCGAATGAGGGCGATAACCTCATCGAGATGATCCAGCGCAATCCGCAAACCTTCGAGAATATGAGCGCGAGCTTCCGCCTTCTTCAGTTCAAACTCGGTCCGGCGACGGATAACGATGACCTGATGCTCCAAATAGTAGAACAGCACGTCGCGCAGGTTCAAAATTTTCGGCTCATTGTTTACGATGGCCAGCATGTTAATACCGAAATTAGACTGCATAGCCGTATGCTTGTACAGGTTATTCAAAACGACATTCGGGTTAACATCCCGGCGCAGCTCAATAACAATCCGCATACCGTTACGGTCCGACTCGTCGCGGAGATCCGTAATGCCGTCAATCCGCTTATCGCGAACCAATTCCGCGATCTTCTCAACCAGTCGAGCCTTGTTCACCTGATACGGAATCTCGTGAACGACAATGCGCGCCTTGTTGTTATTCTCTTCTATGGTCGCTTTCGCCCGCATCGTAACGGATCCACGGCCCGTACGATATGCTTGACGAATCCCCTCACGTCCCAGAATATATCCCGCTGTCGGGAAATCCGGTCCTTGAATATATTCCATCAGCTCCATCGGCGTGATATCAGGATTTCGAATCATCGCCTGAACGCCATCGATAACTTCACCGAGATTATGAGGCGGAATATTGGTAGCCATACCTACTGCGATCCCGGACACGCCGTTTACCAGCAAGTTAGGATAACGCGCAGGAAGAACGACCGGCTCCTGTTCCTCACCATCATAGTTAGGAGCAAAGTCTATTGTCTCTTTATTAATATCACGCAGCATTTCCATAGCAATCTTCGATAAACGAGCCTCGGTATAACGCATAGCCGCTGCCATATCGCCGTCAATGGAACCGAAGTTTCCGTGTCCATCAACAAGCATATAACGCATGGAGAAGTCCTGCGCCATCCGAACCATGGATTCATAAACTGCGGAATCACCATGAGGATGGTACTTACCGATAACCTCGCCAACAATTCTTGCCGATTTCTTATGCGGTTTATCCGGGGCCATTCCAAGTTCAGACATCGCATATAAAATACGACGGTGTACTGGCTTCATTCCGTCCCGTACATCCGGCAAAGCCCGGCTGACAATGATACTCATCGCGTAGTCCATAAAGGACTCGCGCATCTCGGTACCAATGTCACGATCTTTGATTTGGGAGAAATTTTCTTCCGCCATGCTGGACCTCCTTCATTTTCCTATCAACCATGCCTTGATCTATGTGAAAAAAGCAGAATAGTGATCAGAAACCTAAAAACGCACTAACCTTTATTATATTACTTTCACAAACCGTGCACAATTAAACACGGGATGGATCAAGTGAAAGAATGATTTTTGCCCGGAAACCGGGATATACGCCCTGTCCTCCGTGCCCCTTTTCACATACAATGCATTGCACAGGACTTTTCGTAGCATCACATCTTTATATTATACCACTGTTTGTCATACTTGTCCTATGTTTTCCGGGTTTAAGCTCTCTTGCTGGAGATGCCCCGATTCTTTCAAATCAACCGGATGGACATGAGTTTGTTTACGAGACAGGCCAATTCCTGTCACTCCCATCATACAGCTGGAAAGGATGAAGATGGTTGACTATCCAACGTGTTGCAAGCAAGTGGGCGAAAACGAAAATACTCTTGAAGAATAAAGGTCTCGCCTCTTATGTTCCCTCTACCCGCCAGTATTCATTGGAGGCGCTTGGTGACATGCTGGGCACACATACGCTTGTGTATATCAAGCCTGACCGGGGGACCTATGGCGTCGGCGTCATGTCAGTCGAGCAGCTCCAATCCAAAATCGGTGATGCCGACGAAACCACGACCACTTCCTACAAGCTTCGTTATGAACAGAAAACCGAAATATTTACCTCCCTGGAGAGTCTCGATAAAACACTGAGCTCTTTGTTTCAGGGGAAGGAATATCTCATTCAGCAAGGCATCCATCTGCTTCGCCATAAAGGCCGCCCCTTTGATCTACGTGTACTTACTCAGAAGAGTCCTTCTGGCCAGTGGGTGAGCACAGGAATAATCGGGCGGGTAGCGGCCAAGAATAAAATCATTACCAACCACCATAGCGGTGGGGTAGTCCAGCACTATAAACCGCTGATGACCGAGCATATGACGGCGGAAGAGGCAGAGAACATCCGTAAAGAGCTGAATGTGCTTGGGGTGAATGTCGCATCGCAGCTGCAGAAATCCTATCCCAAGCTGAAAGAAATCGGCCTCGATATTGCCATCGACGGTCGCTGGAACATCTGGATCTTGGAGGTTAATACCAAACCTGCTCTGTTCCCGTTCAAGAAATTTTTCAAGGATCCCAGCATCTACAATCAAGTAAGAAAATATGCAACCGCTTATGGGCGTAACTTAACCGGCAAGAAAAAAGCCAAAAAGACCGGTTAGCCTATGCGATATATAATTTAATGCCTAAATTCAGGATATATGGCGAACACACCAAATCGCATCAATCGTAAAAATAAAGGGGCAGTCCCTGAGGCCTTCACAGACCTTGGGATGCCCCTTTTTGGATTATTAACTTTATACGTCCAGATTACGGACTGACTTCGCATGCTCTTGAATGAAATCCCGTCGCGGTTCAACGTTATCGCCCATCAGGGTATCAAACAACGTATCAGCCATGATCGCATCTTCGATGGTCACCTGAAGCATGGTACGGCTCTCTGGATCCATCGTCGTCTCCCACAGCTGTCCGGCATTCATCTCGCCGAGACCTTTGTAACGCTGTACGTTAATTTTGACGTTCTCACCGAATTCCTTAATGATCTCGTCGCGTTCTTTCTCGCTGCCGGCATAACGAATCACCTTATTGCGCTCGATCTTGAAGAGAGGCGGTTGGGCGATATAGATATAACCCGCTTCCACCAGCTTACGCATGTAACGGTAGAAGAACGTCAGCAGCAAGGTACGAATATGCGCGCCGTCAACGTCGGCATCGGTCATAATAATGATTTTGTGATAACGGGCCTTGGACAGATCGAAATCTTCCGCAATCCCCGTACCCAGCGCCGTAATGATCGCCCGGATCTCCGCATTAGAGAGGATGCGGTCAAGTCGCGCCTTTTCCACGTTGAGAATTTTACCCCGAAGCGGCAAAATGGCTTGGAAATGCCGGTCGCGTCCCTGCTTGGCGGATCCGCCGGCAGAGTCACCTTCGACGATGTACAGCTCACTGATGGAGGCATCCTTGGAAGAGCAGTCTGCCAGTTTACCTGGCAATGCGCTGACTTCAAGCGCACTCTTCCGGCGTGTCATCTCGCGGGCTTTACGCGCCGCTTCACGAGCACGTGATGCCTGGAGCGCCTTCTCCAGGATCCGACGGGAAACCGACGGATTCTCCTGCAGGAACTCCTGCAGCTTCTCCGCGAACAAGGATTCCACAATACCGCGCACTTCACTGTTGCCGAGCTTGGTTTTGGTTTGTCCTTCGAACTGCGGCTCCGGTACCTTGACCGAGATGATTGCCGTCAATCCCTCACGCACATCGTCACCCGACAGGTTGTTGGTGTTATCTTTGATCAATCCCGTTTTGCGGGCATAGTCATTGATAATCCGAGTGAGCGCACTCTTAAAGCCGGATTCATGCGTTCCGCCTTCGTGCGTGTTGATATTATTTGCAAAAGAATAAATATTCTCGGTATAGCTGTCGTTATACTGGAGCGATACTTCGACCTGAATATTATCCCGTGAGCCCTCAACATAGATAGGGTCTTCGTGCAGTGCTTCCTTCTTCTCATTCAGGAACTTGACGTATTCAATGATTCCGCCCTCGTATTTGAAATAATCGGAGGCACCTGTACGTTCATCCGTCAGCGTAAGCGCAATGCCCTTATTCAGGAACGCCAGCTCACGAATCCGTGTAAGCAGCGTGTTGTAATCATATTCCGTTGTTTCCGTGAAAATCTCCGGATCCGGCAGGAAGGTTACGGTTGTACCCGTATCGTCGGAATCCCCGATGACCTTGATATCATATTGAGGTACGCCGCGATGATACTCCTGTTGGTAGATGTGCCCGTCACGTTTGACTTGAACCACGACTTTCGAAGACAGTGCATTCACGACCGAGACACCAACACCATGCAGACCGCCGGATACTTTATATCCGCCGCCGCCAAATTTACCGCCGGCATGAAGGACGGTCATAACGACTTCCAGCGTCGACTTCTTCAGCTTGGCGTTCTCGCCGACCGGAATTCCGCGCCCGTTATCGACAACGGTAACACTGTTATCCTCATGGACAATGATTTCGATATGGTCGCATATTCCCGCCATCGCTTCGTCAATACTATTGTCCACAACTTCCCATACCAAATGATGCAAACCCTTGGCACTGGTAGACCCGATATACATCCCGGGACGTTTACGAACGGCTTCCAATCCTTCCAGTACCTGAATCTGATTCTCATCATATGTCGGTTGATTCATAGACATGCCTTCACCTACTTCTACAGATTCTGTTATGCCTGAGCTACAAAATGATTTGCTCGTTTCTTAAGCGTTGCAGAGGAGATCGGAGAGTAATAAACGATCGATTTCGTCACCACAATGGATTTCGGATCCTCTTCGCCAATCATCTCCACGACTTTATGCTGCTGGGCATGCGTGACGAACTGCTTGGAGATTTTTGAAGATTTCTCTATCGAGATATCAAAAATCCCAACCAGCTCCGACGAACGGATGATCTTCTCTCCGCCCAAATGAATATACATATGGAATCACTCCTTAAGAGCCCACCTGTCCGTCATGGACATGAAAAATGCTGGCACCCTTCAATTTGTCGGTATTCAAACTCTCAATGCCCGTCGCCGTGATGAATGTCTGCACTTTGCTCTGGAATGTCTCGATCAATTGTGTCTGCCGGTACGGATCCAATTCAGAAAGCACATCATCCAGAAGCAGCACCGGATATTCACCGATCTCTTCCTGTATCAGCTCGATTTCAGCCAGTTTCAAAGATAGCGCCGTCGTCCGCTGCTGACCTTGAGATCCATACGTTTGGACTTCTTTGCCATTAATATAAAAAGCCAGATCATCTCGATGAGGACCTGCCAATGTCATACCACGCCGTATTTCTTGCTCTTTCATTTGTGATAATTTTATCATAAATGTCTCAAATAAGACAGCTTCATCTTCTTCCTCCGCGTCAGCAAAGGACGGAAGGTAGTGCAAAGAGAGATCTTCAAGGCCGTTGGTGATCCCCTGATGAATGCTCTCAGCCCACTTTTGCAGCTTTTTTATAAATTGTTTCCTCTTCTTGACGATTTTAACACCATGTTCTGCCAATTGGCTGTTCCAAATGTCCAGCATCGCTTGTTCGGCGCTGCCCTTCCCCCATAATTGCTTCAGCAGATTGTTGCGCTGCACGAGCACCTTCTGGTATTGCTGCAGATGAAACAGATAGCTTGGCGCGACCTGCCCGATCTCCATGTCAAGAAACCGGCGGCGAACCCCCGGCGTGCCTTTGACAATCTCCAGATCCTCGGGCGCAAACATCACGACATTGAGCGAGCCGATGAAATCGCTAAGCTTCCGCTGCTCGAGTCCGTTGATTTTTGCCTTCTTCCCCTGCTGAGACAAACTCAGCTCCAGCCTCAAAGGGCCGTACTTGCGATCAATCTCGGCTGATATATGTGCACTGGACTGCTCGAATCCAATCAATTCGCGATCCTTGGAGGTACGATGGCTCTTCGTTAAAGCAAGCACAAAGAGCGCCTCCATCAAATTCGTCTTTCCTTGGGCATTGCGTCCGATGATCAAATTGACATCGCCAAACGCCTCAAGCTGCAGCTTCTCGTAATTTCAATAATGCTGCAGGCTGACATTTTTGACAAACAAGCTTATCCTCTCCCTCGTCTTCCGCGCTTAGCGCCAAAGCGGCTGCGGGAGGCTGTCTATTGTGCTGCCACCTGAAACGTCCCGCAATCCTCTACCTTGACGATGTCGCCGGGAACCAGTTTGCGTCCGCGCCGCTCTTCCTTCTCGTCGTTGACCAGAACCGCTCCTTCCGCAAGCAGCGCCTTCGCCATCCCACCTGTGGATACGCAATCTGAAAGCTTCAAGAACTGATCCAGCTTGATATATTCACTGTGGATAAATATTTGTTTCATGACCTCGTCCTTTCATCCCTATCAACATGGGGATAACTTTAATTGGCCGTACGGTACGGCAGAATAATATATTGGCTCTTGCTGTCGTCGAGCGGTTTAAGAATGATCGGGCTCATAACCCCCATGAAAGCGATCATCAGCTGTTCGCTTTCAACCACCTTTAGCACGTCCAGCATGTATTTGGAGTTGAACGAGATGCGCAGCGGCTCCCCTTTGAAATCGATCAGATCCAATTCTTCACGCACTTTACCAAGCTCAGAGGAGCTGGAAGAGATCTCGATGCCGCCTTGTTCCATCGTTTGCAGGAGAACAATGTTCGTTTTCTCCTCTTTGGAGAGCAGGTAGGCGCGGTCGATCGACTCGCTTAATTTTTTTGTGTCCAAAACGAGTTCTGTTTTATGCGATGTTGGAATAATTCTAGAAGTATCGGGATAAATGCCGTCCAGTATACGGGAATAGAACAGAACACGGTCAATTTTAAATAATACCTGATTATCGGCCACAACGATATCCACCAGCGTATTTTGGTCCGGAATAATTTTGCTCAGTTCATTCAGCGTTTTACCCGCAATGACAACATTGTTGAACGAAATGTCCTGTGCATTGTCCAGCTGTGCGGAGCGAGTTGCCAATCTGTGGCGGTCTGTGGCGGTAAATTTCAATTCATTATCGTTCAGACTCCACAATACCCCGGTCAAAATAGGCGTTGTTTCATGGGTGGAGATGGAGAATACCGTTTGCTTGATCATGTTTTTCAGCAGATCTCCAGGCAAAGAAACGGTTTGGCTGTCTTCAATGTTAGGCAGTACCGGGAATTCTTCGGGGTCCAAGCCCACCATCTGAATTTCCGTAGCTCCCGAAGAAATAAAGGTATGGAAGTTCTCTTTTACCTCCATCTGGATTTCTTGGGAAGGGAGTTTCTTGATGATTTCAACAAAAAATTTCGCCGGCAGCACAACGCTACCAGGCTGTTCTACCTGGACGATGGTGTGCTTCTCATCTTCCGCAGGAATAAACGATTGAATGGAAATATCAGTATCGCTAGCAGTTAGTGTGACACCCGAATACGTGACATCCAGTTTAATGCCGCTGAGGATCGGAATCGTAGTTCGGCTGGAAATCGCCTTGGATACGTGTTGAATGGATTCGTTTAATACATTTTTTAATATGCTGATTTTCATCAATTTCACTCCTTACGGAAAAATGAGAGGGGTTTTTTCACCTTGGCGAATGCCAAGAGGATCCCCCTCTTTATGGTTAAATTATTTATTAATTATTATTAGTAATAGTAATAGGAGCACTGAATATGTGGATAAGCCCCAGAAAAGGCATAAAATTAAGCCTATCCACATGTGTATAGATTGTGCATAGGCTTTGAACTTGTTCAGGTTGGATTTTTGATTTTCTCCGTAATATTATTGACCACTTTAAACAGCTCCTGGTCGTTTTTCAGAGATTGGGTAATCTTCTCATGGGCATGGATGACAGTGGTATGATCCCGGCCTCCGAATGCTTCTCCGATCTTGGGAAGGGAATAGTCGGTTAATTCGCGGGACAGGTACATGGCAATTTGCCGCGGAAATGCGACGGCTTTGGTTCGCTTGCGGGCTTTGAAGTCTTCCAGCCTGAGGTTGTAATACTCGCCGACCTTCTGCTGGATGTCCTGAATCGTAATCATTCGCGGCCGGCTGGACGGGATAATATCCTTCAGGGCTTCGGCTGCCAGATGCGTTGTTACGTCCTGATTGGTCAGGGAGGAATAAGCAACGACACGGATCAGCGCACCTTCGAGTTCACGAATGTTCGTATCGATCTGATTGGCGATATACATCATAGCTTCGTTCGGAATATCTAGATTCTCGGCCTTCGCTTTCTTGCGAAGAATGGCGATCCGCGTCTCCAGATCCGGCGGTTGAATATCGGTGATCAATCCCCATTCGAACCGGGAACGGAGCCGTTCTTCCAGCGTCGGAATCTCCTTGGGCGGACGGTCACTGGATATGATAATCTGCTTCCGCTCTTCGTGCAGGGCGTTAAACGTATGGAAAAATTCCTCCTGCGTCGATTCCTTGCCTGCCAAAAACTGAATATCGTCAATGAGCAGAATATCGACGCTACGGTACTTGTTGCGGAAGCTTTCAGCGCGGTTGTCCCGAATGGAGTTGATGAACTCGTTGGTGAATTTCTCGGAGGAAATATACACAACTCTGCTGCTGGGATTGTGCTCCAAAATATAGTGGCCGATGGCATGCATCAAGTGGGTTTTTCCAAGCCCAACTCCACCATATAGGAATAACGGATTATACGCCTTAGCCGGAGCTTCGGCAACAGCGAGCGACGCAGCATGGGCGAAACGGTTGCCCGAACCGATGACAAAGGTATCGAACGTATACTTCGGATTCAGCATATGAGACTGAATTTCTTCCCCGGATATTTCAAGCGGCGGCGAGATCTGCTGCGGCACAGGTTCGTGTCCTTTGGCCTCCTCAATGACGAAGCGGACATCCACCTGCTTGCCCACCACCTCCAATACGGTTGCACTAACCAGCTTGGTGTATCGGCTCTCCAGCCATTCCACAGCAAACGTTGTCGGTGCGGAAATGACGACGGAGTGATCGGTAATGGTCAATGCCTTGGTAGCTTTAAACCAAGTGTCAAAACTCGGTTTACTCAGCTTGGTTTGTATGATCGATAAAATTTCTTGCCATAATTCGGAAGTATGGCTTTCCAA